>NZ_JAVIWL010000001.1:4034211-5378949 GCF_034314045.1 Glaciimonas sp. CA11.2
CTCGGTGATGGTGTATTTTCTGGTCAGCAAGATTGAAAAAGATCGTGAGCTAAATTCGCTGATCCTCACCTACGGCATCGGGATCATCCTGACCAACGCCGTATTGCTGATCTGGAAGGCCGATATCCACTCGACCAACGATGCATGGTTTCAACAGCCAGTCACGCTCGGGCCGTTTTACAGCATGACGAGTGAAATCACCTTCTTCGTGATCAGTCTGGTACTCATCATCGGGGTCTGGTGGTGGCTGGCGCGTAGTTGGTATGGTCGCGCGGTGCGTGCCGTGTCGAGTAATCGCGATGCCGCCAAACTGATGGGCGTCAATCCGCGCTGGACAGAACTGATCTCTTTCCTCGTATCGGGGCTGCTGGCGTCTTTCGCCGGTATCGCGATCTATAGTTCTTCGGTTATTCAGCCGTCGATGGGCAGTCACCTGACGATGAAGGCCTTCATCATCACTGTATTGGCCGGTGCTGGCTCAATTCCAGGCGTGCTATTGGGCGGTATGCTGATTGGCATTGCCGAGGCTTTGACGGTGACGTTATACAGCTCAGCTTTGCAGGAAATGACGAGTATGTTGTTGTTTCTGCTGGTGTTGTTTGTGATGCCGAACGGCCTGTTCGGCGCGAAAGGAAGACGCGGATGAAATTGCGCACAGTCATGTTAATCGTCGTGGCAGCGGCCATGTATATCGCGGTGCCTTTATTGTTCGGTTCCAATCGTTATTTGATGAGCCTGATTGTGGCCTCGGTCACCATCGGCGGTATCGCGCTGGCGTGGGCCTTGCTGGGCAATTTGGGTGGCATGGTCAGCTTTGGTCAGGCGGCTTTTTTTGGTGTGGGCGCTTATGTGTCGGCGTTGCTGACCCTCAAGCTCGGTCTGCCTGTGTTCCCGGCCATGCTGCTAGGCGGCGTTGGCGCTTCGCTCTCCTCGTTGATGATGTTGCCAGCGTTGCGATTGAAGGGGCCTTACTTTGCGCTGGTCATCCTGGCTTACGCTCAGATATTTCGTATTTTGGTCACTGAGTTTGACAGCCTTACCGGGGGCAGCGGCGGGTTGTCCAGCATCCCGCCATTGCCACATGTGTTGGGTTTTGATTTTGGTAGCAAGGTCGGCGGTTATCTGGTGATCCTGACATTGGTGGTTGTATTCGTCTGGATTTATGACCGCACGCGTGCCAGCTATTACGGTCTGGCCTTGCGTGCCATGCAGGAGTCGGAAGATGCGACCCGCGTAGTGGGCGTCAACAGTACGCTGCTGAAAGCGATGATATTGTTGCTGTCAGCCTTTATGACTGGGATGATTGGTGCTTTTAATGCCCATTACATTAACTTTCTGGCACCTGATTATGCTTTCGATGCCGGTTGGACCGTCGTGCCGATCATTGCTGCTATTTTCGGCGGCTACCGTACTATTTTTGGACCCTTGGTCGGCGCAGCGGCGGTATACCTGATTGATCAGTTGATCTTCAAAAGTTTGCTGCCCAGTGGTCATCAAATAGTGCTCGGCATCCTGCTGGTGGCGATGATCTTATGGAGCCCAACCGGATTGGTTCCTCTTGTGGCAGATAAGTTCAAAAGGCGCAAACAGCCTGCTACCTCGGGCAAAACTCAGGAGGTTAGTCATGCTGAAGCTTGAAGATATCACCATTCGGTTCGGCGGTCTGACAGCGGTCAACGCCGTGAATATGGAAATCGGCTCGCATGAAGTGGTCGGATTGGTTGGCCCGAATGGCGCGGGAAAGACCACGCTATTCAATGCCATTTCCGGTTTGGTACGTCCTTCCAGTGGACGGATTATATTCGGGAATGAAGACATATTGAAACTGCCGTTGCACCAGCGAGCACGGCGCGGTATCGGCCGTTCGTTTCAAATCCCACAGCCGATGCACCAGTTGACAGTACGTGAAAATTTACTGGTAGCGCAGCGCTTTGGGACGGGGAAAGTGGACCCGTACAAGATCGATGAAATCATGGAATTTCTGAATCTTTCGGACAAGGCAGACCGCAACGCCGCCACGGAACTTGCATTGACTGAGCTGAAAGCGCTAGAAGTTGCCAAGGCGCTGGCGACAGAACCCAGATTGTTGCTATTAGACGAGGTGCTGGCCGGACTGGAAGTGACCGGCAAGCGTCGCTTCATGAGCATGCTCAAGGATCTGCACCAAAAATATAAGCTGGGTATTCTGATCGTTGAGCACGATATTGAAACCATCAGCGCGATGTGCAGCCGCGTCTGTGTGCTTAACTTTGGTCAGTTGATCGCCAATGGACCGCCTGAACAGGTGTTTCGTGATCCAGCGGTTATCAAGAGTTATACGGGGGACAGCAATGCTTGAAATCGTAAAGGTACGCGCCGGTTATGCCGCCATCAATATTTTGTGGGACGTTTCGCTTGAGATAGAACGGGGAAAGTTGACAACCATCATCGGTCCCAACGGTGCAGGAAAAACAACGCTGCTGCGCACGATTATGGGCCTTTTACCGGTGAGTCAGGGCGATATTCGGCTAGACGGACAGTCGCTTAAGGGCACCAATACCTGGGATATGGCCAATCACGGGATGACCATGATCCCGGAAGGACGGATGGTTTTTCGTGAGATGTCGGTTGAAGAGAACCTGATCATGGGCGCTTTTCACAAAGGCAGTCGTGCCAAGGTCAAGATTAATCTGGAAATGGCCTACGATATGTTTCCGCGTCTGAAGGAACGTCGCTCGCAACTGGCCGGTTCGCTTTCCGGTGGCGAGGCGCAGATGCTGGCGATGGGACGCGGTCTGATGTCGGAACCCGGCGTGATCCTGATCGACGAACCTTCGCTGGGATTAGCGCCGGTGGTGGTGCAAGAACTGTTTGAAATCCTGAAACGTCTGAAAAGTCTGGGTCGCACGATTGTTCTGGTTGAGCAAAATACGCATCGGGCGGTGGGTGTGGCTGACTATGTGTATTTGATGCAGGGCGGAAAGGTGCTTTTATCCAAACCGGCGGCGGAGGTCGATCTGAGCGCGTTGCATGATCTGTATTTCGGGCGCGAGAAGGCCTGATGTTCAGGGATTTTGATGCAATAGGTTGGGGTCTACACAGCCGTGCCGAACCGTACGATGAAGGCCCGATTTAATTGAATAAGGTAGCGTGTCGGCACGCTACCTGTAATTTTCAGGCTCGGTCAAACGCGAGATGTTCATCGCGGTCCAGTTCCAGGCATGTCATCAACTCGCGTGCGAAAGTAGGCAGCATTTCCGGGTCCTGAACACAGGTGACCAGATTGCGGATGGCCCATAAATCACTTAATCGTGTGATCTTGATTGCCATGTGTCTGGAGTAACGTCGCGCAGCCGATTCGGGCAAGATCGCGATGCCAATATTTGCTTCAGCCATACGACACACTGTTTCGAAGCCGCTGACCTGAATCCGAAGTCTCAGTGTGACGCGTAGTTCGCTGGCGACGTTGGCGAGGAATGAATGGATGGCGCTTCCTTCGTGCAACCCGATGAAGTCGTATTCCAGTGTATCGGCAAAACTGACTGGCCCGTTTTGCGCCAATATATGGTCAGGGCCGGTAACCAGCACCAGACGGTCACTGCGGTACGGTGTGACGTGCAGACCTTCGGTGCGCACGGTGCCTGCGACGATGCCGATATCGGTGGTGCCTTCGCTGACGGCACGCACGATATCGCTGCTGAGACGTTCGCGCAGGTCGATATTGATATCTGGACGGGTTGAGAGGAAATGACTCAATACATTGGGGAGAAACTCTGTCATTGCCGTTGTGTTAGCCAGTATCCGAACGTGGCCTTTAATGCCGTGAGCGTATTCCTGCAGATCGCCGCGCAAGTTTTCCAGCTGATTGAGAACTTGTCTTGCATGATGCAACAAAGCCTGCCCCGGCGGTCGTAGTGTGACGCCGTGATTTTCGCGATTGAGCAGCTTGGTGCCAATCGATTGTTCGAGATTCTTGATCCTGATACTTGCAGCTGGCAGTGACAGGTGAGCTCGAACCGCGGCGCGCGTCAGGCTGTTTTCTTCTGCGATATAGACAAATAACCTGAGATCAACCAAGTCGAAATGAATAGCCATGTGTTTTAACAAGGCAAGCCAGCCGTCACGTTGAAGTCGCGGCGGTGTAGTTAAGCTAAGCCTAATTCCCTCTTTGAAAAATGTGAATTGTACGGAATTAACGAGTCTGACATTCTACGATGAAACCGGAATTGCAGTCTTACTAAAAGTCAAATGCGGAAAGTTGACGAGACGAGATGTTATTCGACAACTATTATTCTTCAGTCATCGTGCGCCGTGCGTTTGAATCTCATCAAAACTCTCAGGAGAAGCAGTAATGCCTTTACCCGCACAATTAAAAGGCAAGTTGGCGCTGCCAGTTATTGCATCGCCAATGTTCATTGTTTCTGGCCCGGAACTGGTCATAGCGCAGTGCTGCGCCGGTATCGTCGGTTCGTTTCCGGCGCTGAATGCACGGCCACAGGAAGAGCTGGAAAAATGGATCGTGCGCATCAAACTAGCGTTGGCTGAATATCAAGCCGTACACCCGGATGCGAAGGTTGCACCGTTTGCTGTGAATCAAATCGTCCATCCATCGAACAAACGTTTGCAAGAAGATTTGGAAGTGTGCATACGCCAACAGGTGCCGATTATTATTACTTCATTGCGATCGCCTGAAGGGCTGGTCGAACAGGTCCACGGCTATGGCGGCATTGTGCTGAGTGATGTCGTCAATGTGCGTCATGCAAAAAAAGCACTGGCTGCCGGTGTCGACGGATTGATTCTGGTATGCGCTGGAGCTGGCGGTCATGCAGGAACACTCAGCCCGTTTGCGCTGGTGAATGAGGTCCGCAGTTTTTACGATGGTTTGGTCGTTTTATCCGGCGCGATTACAAACGGTAGCGCGATTCTTGCGGCACAAGCGATGGGTTGCGATCTGGCTTATATCGGGACGCGCTTTATCGCCACGCAGGAAGCGAGCGCAGACGACGAACACAAGCAGATGATCATGGATGCAAGCGCAGCCGATATCGTTTATACGCCGTATTTTTCTGGCGTACCGGCGAACTATCTGAAGGCGAGCATCACGCGTAACGGTCTGGATCCGGACAACTTGCCGGTCTCTGATCCGTCCAAGATGGATTTCAACAAACCGAAGGCCTGGAAGGACGTCTGGAGTGCGGGACAGGGTATCGGCAACATCAATGACAGACCGCCGACAGCACAACTCATCGCCCGACTAAGCGCTGAATACCGGATGGCCAGACAGCAGATTCTGGACGCGCTATAAAAAAATTACGCAACTATGCCTGCCTGAGTTCTTAGGCTTTGGAGGCTGGCTTTGCAACTTTTATAACATCAGCAATACCTCTAAAAAGGAATAAGAATATGTCAGAGTCCACCATGTTCACAGGCGCGGGACCAGAAAAGGTGTATTACGACGCCCTGAAGGCTGGCACTTTCCAGATTCAACGCTGCGGCGCTTGCACAAAACACGTGTTTTATCCACGCGTCATCTGTAGCCATTGCGGTTCTCCAAATCTAGCCTGGGTCACGCCCAGCGGCAACGGAACGGTATATTCAACGACGATAGTGCGGCGCAAAGCGGATGCCGGTGGCGACCTGAACATTGCGCTGATTGATTTGGAGGAGGGCGTGCGCATGATGAGTCGGGTGGATGGTATTCGGTTCGATCAGATCAGCATTGGAATGGCAGTGAAAGCCAGCATCGTTACAGAAAACGCGCAAACCATGATTATTTTTACGCCAGCTGGAGACGCACAATGAGCCCGCGTGATGTGCGAGAATTGAGAGGTTCAGTCGCCATTGTTGGCATCGGTCAAGCTGGCCTGGGTGAGGCGCACGGGCGCACGGAATTGGAAATTCTGGCCGAAGCGGCGCATAACGCCGTACGCGATGCTGGCCTGCATATGCGCGATATTGATGGTATTTGCACCGCCAGCGTCAATGCTGTCATGTGGGGTTTGCCGGTTGCTGAATATCTGGGCATTCAGCCTAAGCTAATCGATAGCACGATGGTAGGCGGCTCCAGCTTTGTATCGCACATGATGCCAGCCGCGATGGCGCTCAATGCGGGCATCTGTGACGCAGTGTTGGTGTGTTACGGCAGCACCCAGCGCACCGGTACTATTGGTCGTGCGGAAAGTGGTCAGGCGCGCCGTATCCTTGATCCAATGCCTTACGAAAGCGTGTACCAGCCAGCGATGCCGATATCGGCCTATGCGCTTGCCGCGGCACGTCATATGCATCAATACGGCACCACGCGAGAACAGTTAGCCGAAGTGGCGGTATCTGCACGTAAATGGGCGCAACTTAATCCAGAAGCATTTATGCGCGATCCATTGTCGATTGAGGATGTATTGAAATCCCGGATGGTCGCTGATCCGCTGTCTGTACGCGATTGCTGTCTGGTCACCGATGGTGCTGCTGCGTATGTCATGGTGCGTGCCGATCGCGCCAAACATTTAGCGAAAAAACCTGTCTACATGTTAGGCAATGCCAGCGCGACCTGGCATCGCCAGATATCCAGCATGCCGGACGTGACAGTCACGGCTGCCAAAGAATCTGGCGAGCGAGCGTTTGCGATGGCAGGCATGACGCCGTCCGATATCGACGTGGTGGAACTGTATGACGCCTTCACCATTAATACCATTCTGTTTTTGGAAGATCTGGGCTTTTGCAAAAAAGGCGAGGGTGGTGCGTTTGTCGCCAACGGCGGCATTGCGCCCGGCGGCCGGTTAGCGGTCAATACCAACGGTGGCGGCCTGTCTTGCGTGCATCCCGGCATGTACGGCATGTTCATCACGGTCGAGGCGGTGCGCCAGTTGCGCGGTGAGGGCGGCGATCGGCAGATTGAAGGTGCGCAAACCGCCATCGTGCATGCCAACGGTGGCACGCTGTCAGCGCAGGCGACGGCCATTCTTGGCACAGAAGCGGCACTTTAAATAATATTCAAGGATCTACGATATGACAAATTCCCACATGATTGAAGGCAAAGTAGTCGTTGTGACCGGCGCGGGTGGTGGCATTGGCCGCGATATTGCGCTGGCGATGGCACGTTCTGGCGCTAAAGTGATCGTCAATGATATTGGCGCTTCACTCAGCGGCGATCCGCTGGCGGTCAACCCGGGCCAGAAGGTCGTTGACGAGATCAAAGCATTTGGCGGGCAGGCAATTGCCAACAGCGATAGCGTATCCGAGGCAAGTAGCGCAGCGCGCATCATCGAATCTGCGCTTGATCATTTCGGTCGTATCGATTGCGTGGTTAACAATGCTGGCATATTACGTGACCGGATTTTTCACAAGCTTAGCGCGGAAGACTGGGATACTGTATTAAAGGTCCATCTCTATGGCGCTTTTTACACCAGCAAAGCCGCCGCATTGCATTTCAAAGAGCAGGGTTCGGGCAGTCTGGTTCACATGACCTCGGCTTCTGGCTTGGTGGGCAATTTGGGGCAGGCTAATTATTCGGCCGCCAAATTGGGTGTGACCGCGTTGTCGAAATCGATTGCGTTGGACATGCAACGCTTCAACGTGCGGTCCAATTGTATCTGTCCGTTTGCATGGAGTCGCATGACCAGTTCGATCCCAACCGACACGCCAGCAGAGCAAGCGAGAGTCGATAAACTCAAACTGATGACACCAGACAAGATTGCTCCGCTCGCGGTTTATCTGGCTAGCGATGCCGCAAAAGATGTCAACGCACAAGTGTTCGCCGTGCGTAACAATGAAATTATTCTGATGAGCCAGCCGCGTCCGGTACGGTCAGTGCACCGCTCGGAGGGGTGGACGCCCGAGAGCATCGCAGAACACGCGATGCCAGCGTTGAAGGCCTCATTTTTTGCGCTTGATCGGTCTGCCGATGTATTTAGTTGGGACCCGATCTGATCCTGACGCTTGCGCTGCAATTAAATTAAGTCCTGACGGAGACTCAAATGGATCAGACAGAAATGGAAACAATTATTTATACCGTATCGGAAGGGGTTGCAACGCTGACTCTGAACCGGCCAAAGCAAAAGAACGCGCTTGATATGGTGATGCGGCGGGAAGTGAGTGAAGTGGTGTCCTCGATTAAGAGCGACCGCGGAATTCGTGCACTCATCCTCGCTGGTTCGGGTGGTGCTTTTTGTGCGGGCGGTGATGTGCGTACGATGGATGCCGGAGCCAATGCAGAAGAGGCACGCAACCGTATGGCTGATTTGCATAGGTGGCTGGCTGATTTGCTTAACCTTGACCGGCCAGTGATCGCGGCGGTGGATGGTCCGGCTTATGGCGCTGGCTTCGGTTTGGCACTGGCAGCTGATTTTATTATTGCCACACCGCGTGCGCGTTTTTGCATGCCCTTTTTACGGTTGGGGTTGATACCTGATTGCGGGATGTTGTATACGTTGCCACGCGTGGTCGGTCTGCAACGCGCTAAGGAACTGGCGTTTTCGACGCGGGAAGTTGATGCTGAAGAAGCCCGGCACTTGGGCATCGTGTTTGAAATACATTCAGCCGAGCGTATTGATGCACGGGCGCGGCAACTGGCGTTGAGTTTTACCCAGGCATCGCAGACGGCGCTTAGCTTGACCAAGCGCGCTCTTAATACTTCGCTGGATAGCAATCTTGCGACGATGTTGGAGATGGAGGCGAATGGTCAGGGGTTGGCGCGTTCGACCGGATACCATCGTGATGCGGTTAGTCGTTTTATTCAGAAGCAATTGCCGTTGTTTCAGTGGCCGAATGCTGTCGAATAAGCCAATTATTTGGGTTGTTGGTTCAAGGGATTGAAGGGTTCCAATGTTTTGACGATGGAACCCTTTTTTATCAGGTATTTTTTTGTTGACGGCTTCGACGTTCGGCGTCGCTCAGTATCCGTTGCGCGAGTAACATGACCGGTCGGTCTACCATTTTCCCGTCGATGGCTACGGCTGCGCCATTGGCTGTGGACGCTGCTTCAAGCACGCGTTTGGCCCAGCTTAGTTCGGTTGCGCTAGGGTCGAATCCTTCGTTGACATAATTTACCTGTTTTGGATGAATGCAGAGTTTGCCGCCGAATCCTAATCGCCGCGCTTGTTGGGTGTCGTTGCGGATTGCGTCGATGTCGTCGATGCTGGTTGTGACGCCGTCTACCGGGGCCTGGATGCCTGCCACGCGGGAGGCGAGTACTAGTGTGGAGCGGAAGTAGAGTAATTCCTGATGACCTTCGGTGATGCCGAGGTCGAGGCTGAAGTCGATTGAGCCGAATAGTAGGCGCTGCACGCGGGGTGATCGGGCTAGTGCGTTGACATTGGACATGCCTTGGGCGCTTTCTATGAGTGGTAGGATGATTTCTGCGCCGGCGTGGGCGATTACGGCTAGGTCGTCTATGCGGTCGGCTTTGGGGAGCACTATGCCTGCTATGCCTGGCATTTTGCATAAACTCAGGTCTTCGCTGAACCATTCGCTGTCGGCGCTGTTGATTCTTACTAATACTGATTTTTCTGGAGATAGCCAGGCTTTTAGTGCTTTGCGGGCGGATTCTTTTTCGCTTGCTGGGACTGCGTCTTCTAAATCTATGATTACTACGTCGGCGTTTGTTGCGCAGGCTTTGTCGAAGCGTTCTGGGCGGTTTGCAGGGACAAATAGATAGGATCTTGAGATGAAGTTTTCCATTGAATGCTTTCTTGGTGCGTTTTTTACGTTTTTGGTTTTCGTTAATTAACGTGGTTTGGTGCTCCGTGGAAGCTGGTCCGGGGTAGCCCGACAAGCTTCCACGGAGCACTAACCATTTTAATTAAATAATACCGAAATTTGGCACCTTGTGCTGCCTTTGAAGTCGCTTTTAACCAAGATCCAATTCATCACGAAATAAAAACCAAGTCAGCAAAACAAACAATCACAACCGACCAACCTATCCCCTCAACCCACGCACAACCCCCAACATAGTCCCCATCCCCCAAGCAAATTCCCGCTCAAGAAACACCCCCAAGTGCGGAATCAACATCTGCAAAACCACTATCCCACCAAGCAACGTCAAAGGAAACCCTACCGCAAAAATACTCAACTGAGGCGATGCCCGATTGAGAATCCCCATTGCCAGATTTAACGTCAGCAATGCAGCAATTAACGGTAACGCCAACATCAGTCCGGCAGAGAACACATTCGCCCCTGCGAGAACTAAAACATACCAACCATTTGCACTGAGTGGCGCATCAGAAATTGGCAAGATATGAAAACTTTCCGCCAATGTAGCGATCACCATCAGATGACCGTCCAGTGCCAAAAAAATCAACATAGCTAACATGTTCAGAAGCCGCGACAAGACCATGGTATTGCCGCCGCTGGTCGGATCGAAAAAGGAAGCGAACGATAAGCCCATTTGCAGGCCTGCGTAATCGCCCGCTGACTGCACCGCTGCAAATACCATTTTCATGCAAAATCCCATCGCGCCACCGATTATTACCTGCTGCATCAAAATCCAGACACCGCCAGCAGATACTAATGGAACGTTCGGCATCGGACCGAGAGTAGGGCCTATCGCCATTGCCAGCAGCGCTGCCAGTCCGACCTTCAGTGGGCGTTGGACGATCGCTTCACCAAATATTGGGGCCGTGCTAATTAGCGCTAACATCCTTACAAACGGCCATAAAAATGCCGCTATCCAAAAGGTTAGCTGTGCAGATGTGACGGATAGAGCTGGCTGCATTAGCCAACCAGTTGTGGAATGCCGGAGAACAACTGACGCATGTAGTCGAGAATGATATTGAGCATCCATGGACCAGCAATAACCAGAGTGGCGAATACCGCAAGTAGCTTTGGAATGAACGAGAGCGTCATCTCGTTGATCTGGGTCGCCGCCTGGAACAGGCTGATAATAAGGCCGGTGATGAGCGCGACCAATAGTAGCGGAGCACCTAGTAACAAGGTGATTTTCATGGCTTGATAGCCAAGGGCCATTACTGTTTCAGGAGTCATTTTGGATAGGCAATAAACGGGAATAAAAAAGATGTGCTCTAGGTATAAAAACTTTGGGCCAGAGCGCCGACCAACAAATGCCAGCCATCAACCAATACGAATAGCATGAGTTTGAATGGTAACGCGATGGTGGCGGGCGGCACCATCATCATCCCCATTGACATCAGGACACTGGCGACGACCAGATCGACGATCAAAAAAGGGATGAAGATGGTGAAGCCGATCTGGAATGCCGTTTTTAACTCACTGATGACAAATGCCGGTACCAAAATCCTGAGCGACACTTCCTCTGGACCTTGCATTGGACCGGTATTGGCTAATCTGGCAAACAAGGCCAGATCGGCTTCGCGGGTTTGTTTTAGCATGAATTGTTTAAAGGGTTGAACACCTCTTTCGAGTGCTTGCTCTGCGGTGATTTTATTTTCAGAGAAAGGTTTGTAACCGTCGGTATAAGCTTTATCGAATACCGGAGACATGACAAAGAAGGTCAGAAAGAGTGCTAATCCAACCAATATTTGATTTGGTGGCGAGGACTGTGCACCGATGGCCGTCCGTAATAATCCGAGCACGATGATGATGCGAGTGAAGCCCGTCATGGTCAGTAAAATTGCGGGCAGGAACGACAGCGATGTCAGCAGCAGCATCGTCTGGACACTCAGCGACCAGGTTTGGCCGCCTCCAGGACCTGGTGTGGTGGTGATGCCCGGAATTCCTTGTGCACTGGCAAGCGCAGGCATTAAGGCAAAAAATAGAATCAGGGCGGCAACCGTAAGGCGGACACCGGTGTCTTGACGAAATAGGTTTGGTGCTGACATTAGTCGGACTTTGAATTTTCTGCTGGCTTGGTGTTGAACTGGTTCATTGTTTGTTGGCCTAGCATCGATTTTTGTAGCTTTTGCGCAAAGCTGGCGGCAAGCCCGCTACCAAATGGCTTATTTGATAAAGCCGACCCAGCCGATACAACTGATTCAGTCGTCGCTTCAGCGGACATGGTATGTAGCGCATTGATTCGTCCCGGCGTGACGCCAAGTATGACCCACGTGCCAGCGACTTCGACAATCACAACCCGTTCGCGCTGGCCGACCATTGTGCTACTGACTACTTTGAGCAGGCTGCCGTTGCCTTGACGTTGCATACCCAGACGACGCGCCACCCATGCGCATAAAAAAATCAGGGCGAGGACTACAATCAAACCGAAAGCAGCTTGCAGTAATCCCGCAGCGCCCCAAGACGGAGAGCCGGCCACGCCAGCTCCCGAGGCCGCAGCGAATGCCGGCGCAGATGCTGCACTAACTGTTGATGCTAAAGGCGTTCCGATTGTATTAGATGCTGACGATGCGTTGGCTAGCGCCGGTACGGTCAGCAGCATGCATAAAATCGCGATCAATCGCTTCGCAGAGGTAGACGACAACATTATCGATTCAGTTTATGAATGCGTTCAGACGGTGTAATGATATCGGTCAGACGAATACCAAATTTTTCGTTCACGACAACGACTTCACCTTGCGCAATTAAATAACCGTTAATTAACACATCCATAGGTTCACCGGCGAGCCCATCCAACTCGACTATTGAGCCTTGCGCTAGTTGTAGCAAATTCTTGATGGTAATGCGGGTGCGACCCAGCTCGGCAGTCAGTTGTACCGGAATATCGAGAATCATATCGATATCTGCTTTGGGAACATCGACGCCCACGCCTTCGCCGCGTAAAGGCTGGAATACGTTGGCTGTGCTTTCAGTCTTTTCTGCTGTGGTCATCGGAACGGGTGCCGTTGGTGATGATCCCATGGTTTGTTCCGCCAGCGCACTGGCCCAGTCATCGGCCGCATTGTTGGTTTTGTCCGATTGCTTGTCATCACTCATTGTCGTTCCCCTTACTTGCATCGCTTTCGCGGTGATTAATCATTTTCTTTACACGCAATGCGTAGCGGCCATTTGATGTACCGTAGCCACATTCCATCACAGGAACATTGTCAACCTTTGCCAGAATCGTTTCTGGCATATCGATCGGCAAAACGTCGCCTACTTTTAGTTGCAATAGCTGGCCGATAGTTGATGGCAGGGTGATGAAATCGGCTTTTAGCTTGACGTCTGCACTTTGCACTTGTTGCGATAGTTGCTTCACCCATCGCTTGTCTATTTCCACTTCGTCCTGTAACGGATTGGAGAGCAGATCACGAATTGGCTCAATCATCGAATACGGAATACAGACGTGAAGCGCACCGCCAATCGGGCCGAATTCGATGTGGAACGTTGTATTGACTACGACTTCATTCGGAGTCGCAATATTGGCAAACTTGGTATGCATCTCTGCACGAATATATTCAAATTCGATGGGATAGACGGGTTTAAAAGCAGCGCGGTAGCTTTCCAGCGCCAGATCCAGCAAACGTCGGATGATCCGGTGCTCGGTTTGTGTGAAATCGCGTCCTTCAACCCGCATATGAAAGCGACCTTCGCCACCGAACAGATTATCGACTACCAAAAATACCAGATTAGGGTCGAAGACGAAAAGTGCCGTGCCGCGTAACGGCTTCATGTGCACCAGATTGATATTCGCTGGAACGGGTAAATGCCGGACAAACTCACTGTACTTCTGAATATTTACCGCTCCCACAGAAATATCAGCAGTGCGACGCATGAAGTTGAACAATCCTCTGCGCAATTGGCGTGCGAAGCGTTCATTGATAATTTCAAGTGTATGGAGGCGGCCGCGTACGATACGCTCCTGGGTCCCCAGGTTGTAAGACTGGACGCTGCCCGGTGCAATGGGTGGCAGCGGTGTGTTCTCAGAATCACCAGCGACGCCTTGTAGTAAAGCGTCTACCTCATCTTGAGACAGTAGCTGTTCATAAGCCATTGAATAATCTCATCATTACTATTGCACTTTATTAAAAGTCTGCTGTTTTCGCTAATTATTCATCTTCAATGGCCACATCTATTTGATCGTCCATTGGGGCGCTTTGGCTTCATATTTTTTAATCGCCTTGATTTAATATCTCTATATCAGAATGTCATTGCACCACGAACGAAGTAAACAGAACGTCGGTTATCCGCTGTGTCAGCTTGTCAGCTGAAAGAGGCTTGCTGAGCGTCTTAAGAATTTCGACGGATAGTTGTTTTTTGTCGTCTGCCGTGATCAGAGAATCTGGTGTTCGATCCGCTAGCATCAACAAAACCCGACTGCGGGCCTCAGGTAAATACTGTGCAATTGTGCTCTGTGATCCCGCATCTGCGACTTTTAGCGTGATGCCGATATGAAGAAAGCGCTCACGCTCATCCGAGCGCAAATTGACTGTGAATGGCTCTAACGCAACAAAAATGGGTGCTTCAATTTTGACTTCTTGCGGCGTACTCAGATTGGTGCGAGCGACGTTATTAATGCTGCCTATATAATAGGCAATAGCGCCAGTAATGGCCGCGACGAGTAATAGCGTTACGGAGAAAACAACCTTGGCTTTTTTCGATATTGCCGCTGGTTTGGTAATAATGGTCGCCATCATATGCCTGCATAAAATTCTGACGTTCATTGTTGGCGATAAGCGCCAGAAACTATCTGCTAATCAAAAGGGATAAATTACTTCAACTCAGCGCTTCGACTACTAGCTGTTTGCTCGAAATAAACCTTGTCCCACTTCGGCCCAATTGATTGTGATAAACATGCTGAAGAAATTGTTACCGCAAGCAGGAAAATATCGACGTACAGTTTCTGGAGTCTTCATTGTTAAAAAAACACTTGATATCACTGCTTGGTGCTACCGCCTCATACAAATGTATCAACGCCACGGCTGCTTTGAGGGCGCAATGGTTGAACGGTCACGTTCTGATTTGTCTTCGACTGCGCCAACAATCCTGATTCTGTGCTTCCGTGGTTGTGCTGGCCGGATTGCTTTCCGTCATGTTGTGTAAAGGCGCTTTGTTGCTGTTGTTGCTGTTGTTGTGCATCGGCGCTGACTGACGTATTGCTTAGATTAATACCATTTTCCGCAAGTGAACTACGCAACTGCGGCAACGCTGCTTCGATGGCTGCCCGTACTGATTGATGGGCTGATATGAACTGCGCTTGTGCCTGATTGTCATTGAAAGTCAGCGTCACTTTTAATGGACCTAAGTCTGGCGGGTTCAAATGTAGTTCGGCGACGGGTTGGTTATTGTTGCCCATCCATACCACTTGTTTTCCTAACGCCGTACCCCAATCACCGCTGGCGACCGAAGGACCGAGGTGCAGTTGCACAGGATTGGTCAGGTTCGTGTCGAGGTTATTCATATTTGGCGATAACGGCGAAGAATGCACAACCGGTATCATTGCAGCTGATCCTGCAATATTAAACTGATCCAAAATAGGGCTTGTGTTGGCTGCAAGATCTCCTGCGATTGTCTTGGATGTTGCCGTTGCCAGCGCATGCTTTGCACTGGATTGCTCTTCTTTACGGCTTTGGTCGTTACCTTTATCAAATTGCTGTTGGAAACCAGTCCCATTTGCAAGGATATTCTGTGCATGCGTTTTTTCAGCGGGCGAGGCTATCTTGTCTTCCGTGTTTGCTGTCTTGCTATCATTTAACGCGGTTTGCCTGTGTTCCGTCGATTGGCCAAACAACCTTTGATCAATACTCACATTGCTCTTGCTGAGGGCTGACTCAGCAGCAGTGCCGTAGTGAGTTTGATCACTAACCTGATCGTTATCTGTACTGAACTCTTTGGTAGTAGCGTGAGAATGATGGCGGTTGCTATTGTTGGTCGTCGCCATCGCATCTCGCAATTGTGTATCTGCCGCCGATGGAAGAGTGTTAAGAGGGTTGGACGGGACATCGGTTGTAACACCTTTTGCCGTTACAGCGGGCTTTTCACTGATCTCCATCAGGGCGAGCCCTAATGATGGCGTTTGATCTGGTGATGTTGTTTGATCGAGGCTCGTAAGTTCAAGGTGTTTTTTCAGCGGTTGATCCGATGTCTTTTCTGCGCTCGGGTCTGTGTCCTTGCTGGCGGACCGACTCTTTTCAAGAGACTGATCGAATTCTTTCCCAAAACTATGCGCTGCATTTTGGTCGATATTTTTAATCGAAGAACTGTCACTAACGAAATTACTTTGAGTAACGGCGATGGCCGCAAGAGCGAGAGACATGAGAGTTCCTTAAAAATTAGTCCGTCGCGGTACGCAACTGGAATTGTCGGGCGGCATGTTCGTCGCTATCGCGTTGTTCACGCTTGTTGATTATGCCAAGTTGTCGTTGTCGATTGCGTTCGGCTAAGGTGCCGAATGATGACAGACGACGTTTGTTCTGTTGCCAGTCGATACGGCCATTCGACAAGCGCGTATCCGCTTGCGCGGCAATCGCACTTTGCTGGTCGATAGCACCGTCTAATGTTCCGATGAAATGCTGAAAGTTACGCCACCGCGCCGACGGCACGCCATCGCGCATTTGGGCTTGCAGCTTATCGTAATACTCTTGTCGATATTCCAGTAGCAACGCCAATTTTTGCGCTGCGCTGGTGTGGGCATTTTGTAGTTGGCCGAGTCGACGAGTAGATTCGTCGGTTTTATTTTGAGCCAGTTCAATTAACATGGCGAGCGGTAAAGTATTGGACATGGGCTTCTTTCAGATCGGGTCAGGACCGGGAAAAGATGGCATTTAATCGGGCCAGTGACTCTTCGACACCGGTACGTTCATCCATCTCCTGCTGTAAAAATGCTTCGATTTCAGGATAGTGTGCGATGGCCTTATCCAATTGCAGGTCATTACCGGCGGCATATGCACCGACACTGATCAAATCACGATTACGTTGGTAGCGCGATAGCATTTGCTTGAAGTGCCGAACCGATGCAAATTGTAGTGGCGTGATCAATGCGGTCATGGCGCGGCTAATGGATGCCTCGATATCAATTGCCGGATAGTGGCCCGCTTCAGCCAGGCTGCGCGATAGGACGATGTGACCATCCAGAATGGCACGGGCGGCGTCAGCGATGGGATCTTGCTGGTCATCGCCTTCTGTCAGCACTGTATAAAAAGCGGTAATCGATCCACCTTGTCCACTGGCGTCGCGTGCACCGTTACCGGCTCTTTCAACCAATGCTGGCAACTTGGCAAATACCGATGGTGGATACCCCTTAGTCGCGGGTGGTTCGCCGACCGCTAACGCAATTTCACGCTGTGCCATAGCATAGCGCGTCAGTGAGTCCATGATCAGTAATACATCTTTGCCTTGATCGCGGAAAAATTCAGCCAGACAAGTTGCATAAGCGGCCCCTTGCAGACGGAGTAATGGCGATGTGTCTGCTGGTGCGGCAACGACTACTGCACGCGCCATTCCTTCTGCGCCGAGCGTGTTTTCTATAAAATCTTTTACTTCGCGGCCGCGTTCGCCGATCAAGCCAACCACTATTACGTCAGCGCTCGTATAGCGCGCCATCATGCCGAGCAATACGCTTTTACCGACGCCGGAGCCGGCAAATAAGCCCATGCGCTGACCGCGCCCGACTGTCAGTAAAGCATTGATGGCGCGTACACCGACATCCAGCACTGAGTCAATCGGCGCGCGGGTCAATGGATTGATTGGCGCAGCAGAAAGTGGCACTTCACGGGAAAAATTGAGCGGCCCTAAGTCATCCAGTGGACGTCCCATAGCATCGACCACACGTCCCAGCATGCCCGAACCGACTGGCAAACGCTTGGCACCGTTCTGTATTGTTGGCTCATCAATATGGCCTGATTCAGCATCGTTTGCTATCAGCGAGGAGGGTGCTGCCGTCATTGGATAGACGCGTGCACCGGGTATCAAGCCAGCGACTTCACTCCGTGGCATCAAAAAGGTACGGTCACCGGCAAAGCCGACGACTTCGGCTTCGGTGGTACGTTGGGAATAACCTTGAGGCAATTCGATCAGGCAATCACTGCCGACCGGCAAACGTAATCCGACCGCTTCCAACACCAAACCGACGGCGCGCGTCAGCCGACCGTAAGTGCGGATTGGTGTGCTGCGAGCAATATCGATACTGGCACTACCAAGACTCCGCCGCCAGGTTTGAAGATGGGCGTTGGTCGCCGCCGAGGCGGCAAGATCGGTATCGGCGTAGTTATCGGTTTCGTGGAGGTTCATTTTAATCATGGCGAATGATTAAGATTTTTTTCGCTGCGACCAAGTGCAGTCGTTATCCGGTGCCAGCGTGTTTCTAGTGTGGCGTCGATTTCACCGCTGGTCGCATGCACTCTACATCCGCCGCGGTTCAGACTGGGATCAGCGCGCAGCAACCAGCCCGCGGTTTGCAGGTCATCAGACAGATATTGTTTGACCAGCGTCAAATCTTCCGGATGCAGTAAAAGTCGGGGGTTGCCACTCAGGGCAGGCTCAGTTTGCAATAGCGACCGGACTGCTATCAGAATCAATTCTGGATCAGTCGCGAGTTCCCTTAAAACCAATTGTCGCGCAATGTCCAGCGCCAGCGTTATCAGATCATCGGCGATTTCTTTATCTACATTGCGTAAGGCGCTTGATAGCGAAGCCGTGAGCACACGCAATTGGCTTGCTTCACTTTCGCCCAGGGCAATAGCGTCGGCATAGCCTTGCTTTTGACCTTCGAGGTAACCTAACTTAAGGCCTTCTTCCTGGCCCGCCTGAACTGCTTCGGTCCGCAGTCGTGTCAGTTCGGCCTCATCAATCAGGAGCACGGGTTGGAGTTGTTTTAGAGTAGGTTCTTCATTAGCCGAAAGGTCTTGACTGGCGCTGCCGGGTGGAGGTGCGGCAGGTCCGGTTGTCTGGAATGATCCCATTTCCCAACGTTCCCACGCGCTTAAAGACTCTTTGGACTTTAAGGCGGTGGGTCGCTTGGCAAGCGACTTCGGTGGTGCTGACTTATGATCGAGATCAGACAAACGCGTCATCGCCTTGCCCGCCCATGATAATTTCACCAGAATCAGCTAAGCGCCGGACAATTTGTAGAATCACTTTCTGATGGGTTTCTACTTGAGACACACGTACCGGCCCACGTAGTTCTAAATCGTCACGTAACATTTCTGCAGCGCGTTGTGACATATTGTTGAGGAATTTGTCGCGTAATTCCTGCGGTGCACCTTTGAGAGCGATGATGAGTGTTTCCGATTCGATTTCCTTCAACAGCATTTGAATGCCGCGGTCGTCGATTTCCAGCAGGTTTTCGAACAGGAACATCTCGTCAACAATGCGTTGTGCCAAATCGTCATCGTAATTCCGTACGTGTTGAATGACCGACTCTTCCTGCGCACTACTCATTAAATTAAGCATTTCTGCGGCTGCGCGGACACCGCCAAGTCGACTGCGTTTTGTGCCATGTCCGGAAAGCAGACCAGACAATACTTCGGTTAGTTCATTCAATGCAGCAGGTTGTACACCACCAAAAGTAGCAATCCGGAGAACCACATCATGACGCAGACGTTCGTCGAGTAATTCCAATACTTTGGATGCCTTGCTGCGCTCCAGATGCACCATCATGGTGGCGATAATTTGCGGGTGTTCGTCGCGAATCAGTTCGGCGACTTCAGTCGCTTCGAGCCAGTTCAGGCTTTCGATACCACGCGTATGGTCGGCCGAATTGAGAATGTCTTCCATCAGGTCGGAGGCACGATCGCCGCCGACCGCTTTATTCAGAACGGCACGGATATAGCTACTTGAATCCAGACTGATGGCCGAGAATTGCTCGGTCTCTACCCGAAATTCGTCGAGTACCGTTGAAATGTGATCGCGCTTTACGTTACGCAATTGGGACATAACTACACACAGCGCCTGCACAGCCTGCGGTGTCATATGTTTAAATACATTGGCGGCGCCATCCTCGCCGAGTGATAACAGGAGGATTGCGCTTTTTTTGATTCCCTCGTTATCCATTGGCGTTCTTCCCTGAGTCCATCCAATTTTTAATCACCATCGCCACCAACTTTGGATCTTTTTCTGAAAGAGCTTTGGCATGCGTCAGATTTTCCTGATGACGCATGTTGGCACGCACTTGGGCTTCCGCACTCAAGGAGACAGTTTCTGCCGGGATGTCTTCGGCCGGCTCAGCATTGATTGGCAATGCCTGCGGTACTTCTAATGGTGGTGCCAGATATTTGCGCAATAATGGCCGTAGCACGCCAAACCACAACCAGAGGCCAAGTACAGCAATGAGCAGGTATTGGCCCAATGTCTTCCCCAGAGCGATATTTTCAGGTTGCTGCCACCATGGCAATACCGGTTCTACAATCTCGGAGGAAACAAACTGGCTATTGACAACATTGAGCGAATCGCCACGTTCAGTGTTGAAACCCATTGCTTCCCTGACGAGATTGCGCACTTGTTCTAGTTCAGCTGGCGGAATCGCTTGTGCAGCTATTTTTCCCTGAGCATTGCGAATGCCACGGTAATTGACGACAACAGCAACCGACAATCGTTTGATCCCGCCAGCGCTCTGCTGAACATGACGAATTGAGCGGTCAACCTCATAGTTGGTAGTGACATCGCGGCGTACGTTGCTGGAACCGCCAGTACTTGCAGGCCGATTGGCTGCGCCGATTGGATTTGCGCTTGCCTGCGTGGTTGATTGACCACCGGCAGCGGCCGTTGCGCCCGGCAATGGTCGGTTGGCGGCTGCGGTGACAATCGGTGCTGTTGGGTTGAGTGGCGGTTGATTCGATAAAGCGCCGGGAACGCCGCCTGCCGGAGTGGCGCCCTGTTGATTAGAGTCACTCGATTGCTGACTGCGGATTGCTGCTTTTTCCGGATCTTGATTTGGGCGATATTTTTCGTCGGTATTTTCGACTGTTGCAAAGTCAATGTCGGCCACAACTTGGGCCTTCACATTTCCAGAGCCGACAATTGGTTGCAAAATTGCTTCTATGCGACGAATATAGCTTTGCTCTATTTCCTGAGAAAACTTGAGCTGGCTCGCGTCCAGCCCGCGATTGCCTGCGCTTGGCACCGAAAGTAGATTTCCTGCTTGATCGACTACCGTGACGTTATTCGCGTTCAAGTCCGGCACACTGCTGGAAATCAAGTGAGCAATGGCGCTCACCTGGCCCTCATCAATTGCGCGCCCGCGATGTAGTGTCAGGATCACTGCGGCGCTTGGCTTTTGCTGATCACGGACAAATAACGATGGTTTAGGAATGGCGAGATGAATTCGCGCGGTAGCGACGGAAGAGATGGACTCTATCGAATGGGCAATTTCACCTTCTAATGCGCGTTGATAGTTAACCTGCTCAGCAAACTGACTGACGCCGAATTTTTGATTATCCATCAATTCGAACCCAACCGAACCGCCTTTTGGCAGCCCTTGCGAGGCCAGTTTGAGACGCGCGTCGTAGACTTGATCGGATGCGACCAAGACAGCGCCACCGCCGTCTGCAAATTTGTAAGGGATATTCATTTGCTGCAATGAAGCGATGATGGCGCCGCCGTCACGGTCTGACAGATTGCTAAACAGTACGCGATAATCGGGCGCACGCGTCCACAGCCAAAGGGCGAAAATCGCGGCAATCACCGCCGCGCCGCCAATAATTATTGGTAACTTGGGATTAGCACGCAGCTGTTCTAATAATGAAAATTTATTTGTATCTGCTGCATTTTCTTTAGCGCCAGTCGAAGCTACGCTCATTCGTAGCCTCCGGAATTAAACGCGGTGGGCGTCAATAAAGATCGAAGCTGCGCTAGTTTCGATGTAAAAAAATGCAATATGTTTTTTTCGTTCACTTGTCGTTTCTTTACCGTTTTTTTGCCGTTTTTTTGTCGCTTCTGCTTAGGTGATAAAAAGCAGATTTCCTCATTTTTGAGAACGTGTTCCGGTTTTTGTATCGATTCAGCATCGATGCAAAATGCGCTGCCACTACTAATCTGTGCGGACAGCCTGTACGACTTTAACAATTGTCGACGCCTTGAGAGGCTTTTGATCAGTGGAATAGGATTGATTTTTGCCATCACTTGGCGCTTTGCCTGATTGGCATAGCTGGTACGCTTCATCACTTCGGGATACTAGGTGGATGAATGTGCCCAACAATAGAGGAGAGCAACATGGCGATAGCGGCAATTGAGTCGGTTTTGCAGCAATTACGGGCTACCGCGCAAGTTGCGGGAGCGTCTTCGTCTAGTGCCGCTAATCCTGTTGGGGAGTCGATTGGTGGTGGCTTTGCAGGTGAAATGAAAAAATCATTGGAGCGTATTAGCAATGCGCAAACGCACGCGATGGGTCAGGCGGAGTCGTTTGAACTAGGCAAACCGGGAGTTGCGCTCAATGACGTCATGGTGGATTTGCAAAAAGCCAATGTAGGCTTTCAAATGGGACTACAAGTTCGCAATAAAGTGGTAAGTGCTTATCAAGAGATTATGAATTTGCCTGCTTGATAGATTAGGTGGCTAACCTGAGCGTGTGGCGTTTTCCTAAGTGTGTGAGGTTTTTTTGAAGCGACCCTACAGTTTTAGATGTCTATTGCCGATAACCTGATTAACGGTGGCTTGCACATAATGGTGGCTTGCACAATGTACAGGTCCAACGTTACGGCAACGTAGCCGGCATCCATCAATTTTGCAAATAGGAGTCGTACCATGGCATCAGTCATTAACACCAATTCCCTTTCGCTGCTGACCCAAAACAACCTTACCAAGTCACAGTCTTCGTTGAGTACCGCGATTGAGCGCCTATCGTCCGGTTTGCGGATTAACAGCGCTAAAGATGATGCGGCAGGTCAAGCAATTGCTAACCGCTTCACAGCAAACATCACCGGTTTGACCCAAGCCTCACGTAACGCGAACGATGGTATCTCGCTAGCGCAAACCACTGAAGGCGCGTTGACCGAAGTTAACAATAACTTGCAACGGATTCGTGAGCTGGCGGTGCAGGCAGCTAACGGTAGTAACTCCGGCAGCGATCTGAAGTCGATTCAGGATGAAATTACCCAACGTTTGGCGGAAATTGACCGTACATCGGCACAAACTGATTTCAATGGCGTCAAAGTATTAGCCTCAAACAAAGCGCTCTCCATTCAGGTTGGTGCAAACGATGGTCAAACCATTGACATCAATTTGCAAAAGATGGACACCACTGCGCTAGGTATGAACGGCTTTAACGTCGATGGCTCAGGAACGGCGAACTCAACGGCAGCGGTTAAAGACTTAAAAGCAGCGGGTTACGCAGCTGGGACTGTTACCAACGGCACGACAGCGTATACCAAAGCATATGGCGCATCGGACGCTGCGACGCTGTCGACAGTATTTGGCAAGATTGCAAGTGGCGACACGGTCACGGATTCTGTTAATCCAACCGCTTCGTATAAATCTAACGGTACAAGTTTTGACTTTGCCGATACGGCACGTAGTCTTGCCAAAGTACGCACGGATTTAAAGCCAGCTGCAGGCGCATTCACAACAATCAATGTAAAAATTGGTGGTACCTCACAAGATGCCAAAATTGATTCAAGTGGTAAGTTAACGGCAGCCGATGATGGTTCCGTTCTTTATCTTGATGCAACTGGAAACCTGTCAAAAACTAATGCTGGTAGTGATCCGCAAGCGAATATCAATGGCGGTACGGGTACCGGTGATATTCTTGAAAGTATGAGTAAGACAGGTGGTACAAGTGGTGTAATCACTTCAGGTGCAGCCAAATACACACTGACTGTAGCCACTGCTACTGTAGGATCTACTGGTCTCAATATATCCAACTCAGCGTTGAGTTCGCAACTTAGTGCTAGCAGCGCTACTGTTGGTAGTACGATGGCTATCACGCTTGCTGGAACTAAGTACGATGTCAAAAATACTGCTGGTACTGTAGCAGTCACTGATGATGCTTCAACCAAAGCAGTGAATGTTGATATGAATGGTGCGCTAACGACTGATACTGCTGCAACATTGTATGTGCATGATAATGGCACTGTCACCGATAGCGCTTCTAACCAGGTCTACAACGACTCTGCACATGCTGATAAGTTCACGTTAAATAAAGGTAGTGGCAGCACTGCTACCGCCAACGCGTTATCGGTCATTGATGCTGCGCTGTCGAACGTTGACGGTTTGCGTAGTTCATTGGGTGCGGTACAAAACCGTTTTGCATCCACGATCTCTAACCTTGGTACAACTATCGTCAATTTGTCTTCTTCACGTTCACGTATTGAAGATGCAAATTACGCGACTGAAGTGTCGAACATGACGCGCGCTCAAATCTTGCAACAAGCCGGTACTTCGGTGTTGTCGCAAGCGAACAAGACAACGCAAAGTGTTCTGTCGTTGTTGCAATAAATTTATCAGAAGTTGCCGTCAGCGATTAGTTCGCTGACGGCAGTGGGGTGATCGATTATGTTGCTGGATCGTGAATCCGATAAACAAGCATTTAGACAGTCCTGGATTGCCTATCTGCTTGTGTTGTCTGCTTCCGTTACTTACGTTAACCAGTCTGGCTTTTGCTAATTGTCAAAGGCGTGAGTGGTTAGCGAATGGTTGAAGTGCTGCACGTGACATATCGATTTAATTTGGTTAGCAGTATTGCCGCTAAAAAACGGTAAGTCGCGAATCTAATATCTATACCGCTTAATTAGCTTTTGCATAAGTTAATAGAGCGACGCAAATGACAGAATTTGGAGATTTATCATGACAGGGATTGTTACCGATGGTATTGGGTCTGGACTTCAGCTTGGCCCTTTGCTGGATCAGTTAAAGGCCGCTGAGCAGATTCCACTTCAGGCGTTGCAGGCGCAGTCGGTCAGTTATACCTCTAAATTGTCAGCCTACGGGACGTTGAGTAGTCTGCTGAATAATTTCCAGACGGCGTCCAGCGCGCTTGCTGCATCCGCTTTGTATCAGACAGTGAAAGCGACTTCAGGTTCGGCCAGTGTGCTGACGGCAGTTGCGGGCGCGAACGGCGCTGCCGGTTCATACGCTATTAACGTATCGCAATTGGCGCAAGCCCAAACGCTGGCAGCTGTCGGCCAGGCCAGTGCTAAAACGTCGATTGGTAACGGCACGGTGACGATTCAGTTCGGGAAAGTGTCCGGCGGCACGCTCGATCCATCGACTGGCAAATATAGTAATGCGACGTTCGCGGCAGATGCTAGTCGTGCTGCCGGTTCGGTGACGATTGATAGTTCCAGTAATACGTTAGAAGGGATTCGTGACGCCATTAATAAGAGTACGACGCTGGGAGTAACAGCGACCATTGTGAGTGATGGTGGTACTAACCCAAACCGTTTGGTACTGACATCAAATACGACTGGTGAAACTTCCAGTATGCAGATTTCGGTAACTGGTGATGCGGCATTGGAAAATCTTTTGTCGCAAAATGTGGGTGGTGGCAATCAAAATATGCAGGAGACGGTGTCTGCCATGAATGCGAAACTGACCGTCAATGGCATCGCTATTACGAGCGCCAGTAATACGGTGACGGATGCGATTCCAGATGTGAGCATGACCCTTGTTTCAGCAGCTAATACGACACTTACCGTGGCGCGCGATACCACTGCTGTCTCGACAGCCGTAACGGCGTTCGTAACTGCTTATAATAATTTACAAAAAGCCGCTACGACATTGACTGCGTATGACGGGACCAGCAAAACCGGGGCTGTACTATCAGGTGACTCCGTCTTACGCTCAATACAGAGCGGCATTCGTTCATTACTGACTACGCCGCAAAATGTCACTGGAGGTAGTACAGGTGGATTCGCCTCCCTCTCGCAAATTGGTGTTTCTCTTCAGACCGATGGCACGTTGTCCATCGATTCAGTTAAATTGAGTAAGGCACTGAACACTAATCTGGATAGCGTTGGAGAATTATTTAGCGGGACCACAGGCAATAGCGGCACTGGTTTGGGGACGCAGTTAACGTCATTGTTGAAAGGTTTTAACGCTACAGATGGGATGTTGACGGCGGCTACTTCCGGTGTCAATAAGACGCTGGATGATCTCAGCAAGCAATACAAGGTCATGTCTGCGCAAATCGACGACACGATGGCGCGCTATAAAAGTCAGTTCACTGCGTTGGATTTGATTGTCACCCAACTAAATGCGACAAGCACCTATTTGACCCAACAGTTCGACGCAATCAACAATACGAAATAAGGTAGATAGCCATGTACTCGTCACAAGGTTCCAAGGTGATCAATTCAGGCGCACAGGCCTATGCAAAGATGGGTGTCGAAAGCGCCGTTATGAGCGCCTCGCCACACCACCTCATTACCTTGCTGTTTGATGGTGCCAGGACCGCTATTAACATGGCACGCCATCATATGGTTAATAAAGAGATCGTTGCCAAGGGCAATGCCATTTCTAAAGCGATTAATATTATAGATAACGGCCTGAAGGCAAGTCTTGACGCTGAGATAGGCGGTAAGGATGGCGCTGAACTGGTAGCGAATTTGTCGGCTTTATATGACTATATCAAGCAGCGTTTGATGTTCGCCAACTTGCGTAACGATCCTGCGCTGTTGGATGAGGCGGCTCGCTTACTGGAAAATATTGGCTCAGCGTGGCGTGAAATTGATCCAAATAAGAAGAGTTGAAAGAAGCCCCGACGATACCGCTGGAAATTTCAGTAATGGGTACTCGTCTGGCAACTCAGTCAAGCACGCCGTTTAGTTTCAACATTGCGCTAAAGTGAACCGATAGAGCAGCACAACAAGAGAATGCGATGAGATGTCAAAGCGATGTAATACATTGTTACGAGCAAATTAAACCCATCACCGGCCGCATGCTGGCATTGGCTCGGGCTGGTGATTGGGACGCAATGCCACCGCTGGAAGAGGAATTTAGAAGATATGTTAATCATCTCAAAACGATAGAGTCGAGCTATCCACTTGATCCGTCTGAGTTGGAAAAGAAATACTTATTACTCCGACAAATATTGGCTGATGATGCCGAGATCCGCGATCTGCTGACGCCGCAGGTTGCACGATTAGGTATTCTGATGGGAAATCTACGGCGTCAGCAGAATCTCAATCAGGCCTATGGTCGATAGCGTTGGTCTGGTCGTATGAGTGGCATTACACCTATTGTCGATACGCTGCTGGCAACGACATTGACGCAGCGCCTCGATCTGGTTCCCCTCAAGTCTGCGTTGCAGCTTTCCGAGCCCACCGCGGTGACCAATGCTGGCGCAGTCAACAACGACCTTCGTCTTCCTTCTCGCGCTGCAACGGACACGCAATTGGGTCGAGGTTTGCAGCCAATGCGTGGCGCTGCAGATGTGGTTTTGTATTCCGCTGAGACGCCACCCACATTGAGTGCCACCGCGCGGGCTATTAGTGCTATTTTGGGCGGCCCTCAAAATGGTCCCGGTTCAGCGGTCTTCATTAAGGGAGAAGCGCCGTTATTGCCGACCATGCCGATAGATGGTCGCGCCTCTTTGCCATTGCACTTGCTGGCATCTGTTTTGGCGAGAGTGGTATCCCACAGTGGCTTGTTTTACGAATCCCATCTGTTGCAATATTCCAGCGGCCGTCGTTCACTGGCACAAATGGCGCAGGAGCCACAGGCGCGACTCGGCACACTGGTGCAAAGCCGTCCAGAGTTATTTGGCGCGAATGGGACGCGTGCAGATTTGCCGTTATGGGCCGAGCAGGCCAGGGGAATGTCTTCTGTACTCGCCACGACTACGAGCAGCCGTTTATCCGGTTTTTCGATGACTTCCGGTTCACAGGATCCGACAGGGATAATGGAATCTGACCATGGCGTCACCACTGACCGCTCCTCGGCAATCGCGCCGCATGTACCACAGCAATTGACTAATCCTTCTCTACCTAATACGTTGGGTACCAGCATGCTGAGAGCTTACAGCGGGCAATATACGCAAAAGGATACAGATCCCTCAAAAAGTGATTCCAGCGATGACAATGGGGCGAACGACATACTATTGTCGGAGAAAAATTCGGCCCCCTCGATATCTCAAAATGATAAAACGTCTGTTATTAATTCTATGACCGCAGAAATGCGTCCTGACGCGGCAGAGTTGGTCCGTCAACAACTTAATTTTCTGGCGTCTCCGGTGTTTCGTTGGCAAGGCGAGGCATGGCCCGGTGCGTCTATGGAGTGGGAGTTGAACCAACAGCATACGCAGCGTAAAGATCAACCCAATTCACAAAATGCCCAGATTGATCCAGCGGTAGTTGGATGGAGTACCTATTTGAAGCTGAATCTGCCTTCTTTGGGAACGTTGGAGTTACGATTGCATTTGGCCGGACAAAGCATTGAAACCAACATCGTGGTCGGCGATAACACAAACGCTAACCTGCTGCGCGATCACACTGCTGATTTGCGTAGTCGTTTTATTGCTAGTGGCCTGGATGTGACGTCGTTACAGATATCAACCTCAGAGTCAACGGGCGCGGATGTTGAGGATGATAATGTTGTAAAAAAACGTTAAAACTATTTAAACAATCTAACCAGCAGAATAAATCTCGCCGATACTGTAATATTATAATAGAGAAACATTTGTGCAGTTTAAAACAATATCATTGAATTTTGTCTAAGCATAATCGGCGCAATGCACGCAGGTTGCGATAGAAGCCTGGCAAATAAAAAGGTTGAGTATGGAGGCTTTTGATGTGGCGAAGCGTCATAGTGCGGTAGCGCTCTCCTACTCAGGCAAAGAGTCGGCACCAATTGTTGTGGCTAAAGGTTACGGCGTTACTGCTGAAGCGATAGTGGAACGCGCACGAGAACATGGTCTATACGTTCATTCGTCACCGGAGTTATTGAATTTATTAATGCATGTTGCGCTGGATGAGAAGATTCCTCCCCAGCTTTATCATGCAATTGCGGAGTTGCTGGCATGGCTCTATAGGCTTGAGGGAGGCCCGGTAAGGGAGGCCCGGTAAGGGAGGGGATGCCGAATGACAAACGATAAAGGGTGGTGGGGACATGCGCAATCGTTTGCCTGGATTGATATAACGTTATCTAAACACAAATAGAGATTCTGACGCAAAAAAAAGCGAGTCTCTTTACATGCGGGATGTTCGCTGAAGGAGTGTGCTCTACGATTGCGGCAATCTAATGAAATTTCCTTTTTTTGGAAATTTATTTATAGTTGAACACAACAGGTGCTTTGGTATCGATGGACTGGTGACGTAAATTGTTCAAATAAACGTTGCACCATCCACGATAGCGAGTTGCCATTGTCTGGCAAAAAGTAATGAATACGAACGTTGTTTCATCAATCCGGGTCGTGATTGCAGATGATCACCGGATTGTCAGAAGAGGGTTAGCGCACATTTTAAGTGCGAGTCCGGGCATAACAGTGGTTGGGGAGGCCAGTGACTATGCCGGTATAACGCAGATATTGCGAGAACAACCTTGCGATGTATTATTGCTCGATATTTCGATGCCGGGGAAAGATGGTATCGAAATTTTGCATTTGCTCAAAAAACGTGAGCCAATGTTACGGATCATGGTTCTCAGTAGCCATGGTCCGGAAAAATTTGCAGTGCGTGCGCTGAAAGCTGGCGCTGCCTGTTATCTGACCAAAGATGAGGCACCAGACGAACTTATTGAAGCTGTTCGGGTGGTCGCTCGCGGTAAAAAATATATTACCGAGGGAATGGCAGAGTCTCTGGCGAATCACGTTGTCGATGAAGATGACCTGATGCCGCATCAAACGCTTTCTGATCGTGAGTTTCAAACCGTCCGGATGATCGCATCAGGACAAACACGCACTGAAATTGCCCAAACTTTATCGATCAGCCCTAAAACTGTCAGCGTGTATCGCTCACGGGTATTTGAAAAAATGGGTATTCGTACCAATGCGCAGCTAACGCAATATGTCATTAAGCATGGCTTGCTTGATTAAACCGAAAGGTATCGCAGATATCAAGTTTTAATAATTCACTTTCGGAGGTCTTTTAAGTCATCGTCAGTGCGGCCTTTAGATAAATCTGGCGCCGCCAACAATGATTGGATTATCAGCTAACGTCGTCTAGAGCGGGAACTAAGTCTGATTGATAGTCCAAATTAAGTTCTATTCCATGCCTTTTTCCCCGTATCAGCATGCGGTGGATGTGTTTATATTTGATGTTCCAGTGTGATTGTTATGCGCGTGTCGGTGCCGAGACCCCTGTGAACTAAATGATGCTTTACATTTGACAAGGATGAAGTCTATGCCGCATACCGCAATAACCGCAGCCAAAATGCTAAACCAACCTCAGACACAGTTTCATACACGAAAATCTGCTGCACGGCAGGAAGCTGTCGGACGTGAATTTTTGATTTTTACTTTGGGTAAGGAAGAGTACGGGATCGATATTTTAAAGGTGCAAGAATTACGTGGTTACGACAACGTTACCCATATTGCCAATGCTCCTGATTTTTTAAAAGGGGTCATCAATCTTCGTGGAATTATTACTCCGATTATTGATATGCGCATCAAGTTCGGGCTTCACGCGGACGCCTACGATCAGTTTACTGTCGTCATTATCTTACGTCTCTACGACCGTGCTGTGGGCATCGTTGTTGATAGTGTTTCTGACGTGATTACCCTGTCGTCAGAACAGATCAAGCCAGCGCCTCAAATGGGGATGCTGGTCAATACCGACTATTTGATCGGATTGGGTACGGTTGATGCGCGTATCCTGATTTTGATGGAAATTGATAAGCTGATGTCATCCGATGAAATTGGCATGTTTCAGAAACTGACAACATGATCAGGTTTTAACGGCGTGTGGTCATGACCATTCCGAAGTATCGATGTCAGTCTGGTTATATTATATGAATGGTGCGTAGTCTCATTTATTAACGCCTTATTGACGCCACTTCACGACATCCTTTTTTCATTTCGCTATAGCGATGATTTTATCTGAACCGATAGTCTGGCAACCGTAATGCAACGATTCAACCCTCGCCGATCACACCGGTACAATCAGACCAAGACTGGAAGTATTTTTTCTGGAATCCGGTATTTTCGACTTCTCAACGTCATCGTGATAATGGTTGTCGTGACGATCGGTTATATCTGGCTGCATGCCGGTTATCAAATCGGATTTGAATTTGATAGGGATCTTAATGAAGCCCAGCGCGACAGGGTGGTATTGGTTGGGCACTATGTGAAGCACCTCGTCCACGAGATTGACGAACGAGATCGTATGTTAAGACAGGTGCGTGCGGACTATGGCATTAGTAGTGAAAAATTCACACAATCGGCGCAGGTCCAGGAAAATCACTTACCAGCGCGCGCATTGTCGGCGCGCTCGTCCTCGCAAATTCCTCCTCAACCATCTTTAACGCAAAGGTCCTTAACTCAGCGCTATGCTCCTGCATATGCCGGTCTTTATAACGAGTTAGCGATTGTTGGTGAAAATGGACACGTGGTCGCATCAACAGCGATTCCGACAGTGACTAAAGTAAAGATGGCGGAAGGTGTCGATCTGAGCCTGCAGGAACTGTTTATAGCGAACCGTGATAGCAGCGAAGATATCCTGAGAATAGGAAAACCGTATCAGACACCCGGAACCAGTCAATGGGTGATGACCATGTCGCGTCGCCTATTGTCGCCAGCTGGCGAGTTTGCCGGTATTGCACTGATACGATTTCCTATTGAGCAGATGTCCTATTTTTATCGCAATACTGAGCCTCTCAGTAATAGCGAAATATTTGAACCTGGACATGTAAATCTGGACGCCGAAAGTGCGATTGAGCGAGTTGTACTATCTTCCATCATAGGACTGCCGGTGTTGACAGATGGGGCTTCAATGGTGAAGCCGATTGATCAATCTCATAATCCGAGAAACGCGGGTGATGGTTTTCCTGCCGCAGACCCGTTGGCGTCGCGCGCAATCGTTTATAAACTAGGTCCTTATCCCATTTTGGTATCGGTCGTTTTTGCGCAATCGGCGGTAATTCCCTCGCAATTTACGCATCAAATTACTAACTACATCACGTTTGCTTTGGTGCCGACTTTATTGATATTAATCCTCGTATTCTTTATTTATAGAACGATTAAACGACAGTATTTTGTTGTCAAAAAATACGATATCATGCGGCGCCGCGCGGTTGATGCAACCAAGAGAAAATCACGCTTTCTTGCCACTGTAGTGCACGAGTTACGGACGCCACTAACTAGCATACAAGGTTATTCAGAGCTGGTACGTGATGGTAGTACGGATGATTTGAGTCGAGAATTTAACGATCTGATTCATCAAAGTGCAGTCCATCTTCATAGCTTGTTGAACACTTTGTTTGATCTGGCAAGAATTGAGGCTGGAAAGGTGGTGATATTTCGGGAGTCTATTGATTCGGTGACTTTCTTTAACTATATTTGCGCCGTACACCAACCGGCAGCAAAAAAGAAAAGTTTGAGTTTTGGCATGCTGCTGGCTACAGATTTGCCAATACAATTCTTTAGTGATCGGATGCGACTCTCACAAATACTAAACAATTTGTTAGACAACGCAATTAAATTTACGGCAAAAGGGGGCGTCTCGCTAGAAGTCGTTGTGGTGAAAGGAAAAATTCGGATCAAAGTGCTAGATACCGGTTCTGGTATAGAAAAAAAGGATTTGGCGCATTTGTTTGAATATTTTTACCAAACAGATACGGTGAGAGTGCAACGTGGCGAAGGCTTGGGGCTTGGACTGTCGCTCGCCAAGGAGTTCGCAGAACTTATTGGTGGCGCTATCAGTATCGAATCACAGTTAGGTGTTGGTACCGTTGTGGAACTCACCATTCCTATCGATTCACGCTAGTCACCAGCCTTCATTTTGCGTAATGCCGGAGTACTTTTAAATCGGCGCAGTAACACATCGCATGATGTAGGGAATAGTGCATTCTGCTGCTGGTTCACTCAAGAAAGTAATTATGAGACTATACAAATGTTGTTACTGAGGGCATCACCGCTGTTACTATTATTTCAGCCATACCAGCAACCGCAGCGGTTGCTGCGACGACCGCCATTTGTCTTTTCATCAGTGAATCACTGACACGCGATGTGTTCCTACCTTATTCTTGTCGTCGAAGACAATCCCATTAATCGTCGCCTGTTGCAAGTGCAACTGGCGTCTGAGGGCTGGCAAAGCGAGGTCGTAGAGACAGGCGCAGCGGCGCTGTCCTGGTTACGCAAACGTCATGCTGATAAACAAGCCTGGCCTTCAGCGATGGTGACGGACTATGTGCTGGAAGATATGACGGGCGTACAACTGCTTCATAGAGTGCGGGAATGGGAAGTGGAACTGGCGGGAGCTGATGCTATGGATAGTACGGCACTTGCGCCTATTCCCGTCCGATTACCGCTACCAATGATTCTATATAGTGGAATGTCTCTTGATTTTTTAAAGACCAAATCACGTGGGCTAGATTGCCTGGCCATTATCACTAAGCCAATTGGTCGCCGACAATTACGGGATGCATTGTCACCATTGATCAACCGCCGTACATCCACGCGTTACTCTTTTGCGCGATCCAGATTGCCGAATGATCCGTCGCCCTTAGCTGAGTCGTATAACTCTCTCAGTGTGGTAATAGCGGATATGCCGATGGATTTGCTAATTGAATTGCTGCAGTTTGGTGAGGAAGGATTAATATGCATCCGCAATAGCCTTCGCATCGGGGCATTGGATCAGGCCGCGAGTGTCGCTCATGGAATAAGGGGAGCGGCGGGGATATTGCGGTGCGTTCAAATCGCACAATCGGCGACAGAAATTGAAACGCAGGCGCGGCTTGGAATCGCAACACATTTAGATAGAGGATGCAATCATCTTCAGATCGGGCTAGAACATCTTCGCCGACACATCGCCTTTTCGGAGCAAGTCCACAATACCCAGGTTAGTCGCTGACTTCCTGACCTAACTGACCCATTTTTCACACTCCGTGTATCCGATCAGGCCATTGCTGCGATCAATTTCGTTTGCATGGCTTGATCGTGAAATCGTGATCATTCTTTTTGTAGGAATAATTCTTACAAGCGATAGCCCAAATATTTCATTTAGATTAAGAAGAGTGCCGACTCTTTTTGCGTCAAATATATTTCATAATTGCCGTGTGGAAAGTTGAACTAAAATAAAACGTTATATTTTTTTCAGTTTTATGGAAGTGTTGTTGTCGTCTAGGGGAATTAAATGGGTGGCCTTGGCAGTGAAATCGGGGAAGTAAACTTATCTTATTTATTGTTGGCACAGCGCTTGTTAAGGGAGGACCGCGCAACAGCAATGTTCCGTCTGGGGTTGTCAAAGGAGTTAGCCGAGCTAATCAGTGATTTGTCTTTATCGCAAGTGATTAAACTTGCCGCTTCGAGTTTATTGTTATGTCGCTTCCGTTTCGATGACCACGCCATCTTGTCGTCATTAACCCACGAGGGCAAAGATAACAGTCTGCAGCAGGCACACGCCGCTATTCTGTTGGCTAGTCAAGAGGTTGAAGGCATTCATTGATGAAACTTCAACTTGATGGAATTTACGCAAGCTTTGATGACTATTGGCCTCTGAAAGTGCTTCATGGCTAGCAAAAGCGTGATTCTTGAAGCACAGGAAATTCAGCTGGCAATGGATTTGATCAAACTTGGTGCGCGCTTACAGTTTTTAGAGGCTGAGACCAGCTTGAGTCGTGATCGGCTCATAAAACTATACAAAGAAATCAAAGGGATGTCGCCCCCTAAGGGATTGTTGCCGTTCTCTACCGATTGGTTTATGACATGGATGTCTAATATTCATTCGTCTATGTTCTACAACATCTATCGTTTTATGATTACGCATGGAGAGTGTAAGCAGATTGTTGCCGTTATAAAAAGTTATCGGCTTTATCTGGAGCAGGTACAGCAACAAGGCGGTGAACCGGTACTCGATTTCACTCGCGCCTGGACGCTTGCCCGCTTTTTCGACAGTGGCATGTTGCAATTGACTCCTTGTAGCCGTTGTAAAGGCCATTTTGTGGCGCATGCGCACGATCCTCAACAGGGATTCGTTTGTGTCTTGTGTCGCCCCCCTTCGCGCGCGGGCAAGACCCGCAAATTAGCTGCTAGCAACAAAGCAGAAGCAGAAGCTCTACAGCACAAACTTAATCACCACCACCACGGAATACGCCATGCATCCGTGGCCTGACGGCGTCGTTGCTTTGAAAGATAGTGTGCAATTGCCGCTCTGCCAGCGCTGCCGGATTCATCAATACGTGGCACCGACAGGTTCAGTTTCATAGATTGAACCCGCATATTGGCGGTATTTTTGCTGCCCGGTGTGGTTTTTTATAAGGGGATGGATAGTGCTGGTTTTAATTGGTTATATCGTGGTGGCAGTATCCGTATTCGGGGGCTATGCACTGTTGGGTGGCAACCTCGGCGCACTCTATCAGCCGGTAGAATTATTGATGATCGCCGGTGCGGGTATTGGCGCATTTGTGGTCGGTAATAATGGAAAGGCAATCCGTGCCACGTTGAGAGAACTTCCTAAGTTGTTACGCAGCTCTAAGCACGATAAAGCGCTTTACATGGAGTTGATGGCGCTAATGTACGTGCTGCTGGCAAAGGGCCGTAAAGATGGGATGCTGGCACTGGAGTCAGATATTGATGATCCATTGAATAGTCCGCTGTTTGCACAATATCCGATGATTTTGAGCGACGCTAACGTGATTGAATTTTTGACCGATTATCTGCGTTTGATTATCAGCGGTAATATGGATTCGTTCGAAATTGAATCCCTCATGGATCATGAAATAGAAACCTATAAACATGAATCCGAGGTTCCTGCCCAAAGTTTAGCTAAGGTAGGTGACGCTTTGCCTGCATTCGGTATTGTCGCTGCAGTCATGGGCGTAGTCCATGCGCTGGCCTCCGCCGATTTACCGCCAGCGCAAATGGGGATGTTAATTGCCAACGCGATGGTGGGTACTTTCCTTGGTATTTTATTGTCCTACGGTTTCGTATCGCCGCTGGCGACATTGATCGAACATCAGGTTGCTGAGTCTGCCAAACTATATCAATGCATGAAGGTAACTCTGCTTGCTAGCCTGAACGGATACGCGCCGCAACTGGCAGTTGAATTCGGTCGAAAAGTATTGTATTCGACAGAGCGGCCATCCTTTTCCGAACTCGATCAACATGTGCGCGAAGTGAAGAATCGGTAAGTGGATTATTGACCGGTTGCATGAGCGCCGCGCGCATAGACGGCGATCAAATACATAAAATAATTTATTAGGACGATGGACATGCGGAGATGGTATGAGTAAGGGGCAACATCGCATTGTCATAAGACGTTCCGCACCTGTCAAACCGCCACAACATGGTGGTAGCTGGAAGATTGCATACGCTGATTTCATGACCGCGATGATGGCCTTTTTTCTGGTGATGTGGTTATTGTCGATATCAACCCCGCGGCAACTTGTTGGCATCGCAGAATACTTTCGGACGCCGCTAAAGGTAGCCATTAACGGCGGTGACCGTAGCAGCATGAGTAATAGCGTGATACCTGGCGGCGGCCGCGATCCAACGCGATCGGACGGCGAAGTTAATCGGGCAGCAAAGGTTGCCGCTGATCTTGTCGGTGCAGGCAATGCTAGTGATGCCAGTGATAACAAACGCCTGCGCGAACTTAAGAAGCGGCTCGATTTGGTAATTGAAGCCAACCCTTTGCTTAAAAAATTTAAACCGCAATTACTGATTGATATTACGACCGAAGGTCTGAGGATTCAGATTGTGGATAGTAAAAAACGGCCAATGTTCAATCTGTCAAGCGCTACGGTCGAGCCTTACATGCGCTTAATTTTGCGAGAAATCGGGCCGGTTTTAAGCGAGTTGCCAAATAAAATTACTCTGTCTGGCCATACCGATGCCACGCCTTATGTGGCGAGTGAGAGAGCCTATAGCAATTGGGAATTGTCGGCCGATCGCGCCAATGCATCGCGTCGCGAGTTGATTGCCGGTGGGATGGCAGAGGACAGAGTGCTGCGGGTTATGGGGGTTGCTTCGAGCATGCATTTAAACAAGGCAGATCCATTCGATCCGATCAATCGTCGCATCAGTATTGTCGTGCTGAATCGCCATTCGCAGGAGCAGATTGAATATGAGAATGCGACTGGAAATGAAGTGCAAACAGTCGGTTCGAAGTCGCGCATAGTAAATGGCAGCAATGCTGGCAGCGACACCAGCGTTGGTACAGATATGGCCACGATCGGCCCCGGGCGTCCTGATGTGGTAACACAGTTACGCAAAATGGTACCGTCCAAACCGTCACCCTGACGTTAGAAGTTAGGCGACGATTTCGCCAATCCCTGGCAATCGGGCTGCGTGGTAAAGCATTTACTTCATCACCAATAAGCGCCGGCATATCCTCACAAAAAAAATTATCCTTTAGGTATTCAGAAAACCCATTTGCGTCCGTAATACCGTATGCAGCAGTATTTGCGAAGTAGCGAGCATGCCGTATTTAAGGCGTTAAAAAATAGGCAGTATTGAGCAAGGATGTGAGTGCCAATGGACATAACCGAGTTTTACCAGACCTTCTTTGAGGAGGCAGAAGAATTACTCGCCGAAATGGAGCAATTGCTACTGGGCCTTGATCTTGACGCGCCTGACAATGAGCATTTAAATGCTATTTTTCGTGCCGCACATTCAATTAAGGGTGGTGCTGCAACGTTCGGATTCGTCGCATTGACTGATACGACCCATCTTTTAGAAAGTTTGCTGGATCGGGTACGACATCAGGAGTTGATATTGCACAGCACAATGATCGATGTATTTTTGGAAACAAAAGACGTGCTACAAGAGCAATTAAATGCCTATCGGGTTGGCGTCGAACCAGCGCCGGAAATGGTCGCTCGTATTTGTTTGGTATTACAACATTTGGCGCAGGAAGAGCTGAGGAAACAAGGATTGTCAGACATTCCTGTTAGACCTGTATCCGTTGTGATGCCAATCACGCCCATTCTCCCTAATCCTCTAATCATCGTTGATGCAGAGGATTTGGCCCAGCAGAATGATTCATCAAAATCCATCTGTTTGAAGGTGCGATTTTCTGGTCTGGTCGACAGCGACCATTCGTGGTTGATCGCTGAAATGGCAAACTTAGGCGATGTGCTGGCAAAGACGCAAAGTGACGATAGCTTGGTAGTCTGGCTTAGAACTTCCTGTGAACCCGATGACATTATTGCAGTATGTTGTTTTGTTATAGACCTGGATCAAATCGAAATTACACGTGAACTGGCGGAGAGAGTCGAGACTTTAGTCGCTCCACTACAATCCGAAGTGTTGCCATTGCCGCTGGTTTCGCCTCCATCTATTACCGAAGCGCAAATAAAGGTTTTGATTACCACCGCGGGTTTCAGCGATGTTGCGTCTGCGGCTACCTTAATGCCAAATATAGCTGCTGAGGCTAACGTTGATGCTCCTGAATCTATTATTTTCAATCCGGGTACGTCCGCGAGCGCTGGAAGTACTAAAGAATCGAGTTCAATTCGTGTCGATGTAGACAAGGTTGATCAAATTATTAATTTGGTCGGAGAACTAGTGATCACGCAATCGATGCTGGTTCAAACCGCTTCGACCCTGGATTCAGTCATCCACGAGCAGCTATTAAGCGGCATGGCGCAGTTACAACGTAACGCCCGTGATCTTCAAGAATCCGTGATGTCGATTCGCATGATGCCGATGGATTATGTATTCAGCCGGTTCCCACGTCTGGTGCGTGACCTGACCGTCAAACTAGGTAAAGAAGTGCAACTGGTGACGGTTGGTAAAACGACGGAACTTGATAAAAGTCTGATTGAGCGCATCGTCGACCCATTGACGCATCTGGTACGAAATAGTCTCGATCACGGTATCGAGCGAGCAGAGCAGCGAATTGCTGCTGGCAAAGATCCGGTTGGTGAATTGGTTCTGTCGGCGCAGCATCAGGGCGGCAATATAGTGATCGAAGTCAGTGACGATGGTGCGGGTTTGAGCCGTGAAAAAATCCTCGCTAAGGCCATCCAGCAAGGCATGCCGCTGCTGGACGTGGCTAATATGACGGATGAGGAAGTTTGGCAGTTGATATTTGTTCCCGGATTTTCGACTGCAGAAAAAATAACCGACGTTTCGGGGCGCGGTGTTGGGATGGATGTTGTTAAGAGGAACATTCAGGAGATGGGCGGATATGTCGAAATTTTTTCCCATGAGGGCAAGGGCAGTACGGTCAAAATCATATTGCCATTAACTTTGGCGATACTGGATGGGATGTCGGTCAAGATTGGAAACGAAGTATATATTTTGCCCCTGAATTACGTGATTGAGTCGTTACAACCACGTTCGGAAGACATACATTCTGTCGCTAATGACGAGCAAATCATGCACGTACGCGGTGAATATTTGCCGCTGACTGAGTTGTATCGCGTGTTTGATGTTCCGCATGCTCGCACCGATCCCACAAAAGGCATTGTAGTGATTGTGCAGGCAGATGGCCGACGCTTTGCCTTGTTGGTGGATCAACTGGTCGGTCAACATCAGGTTGTCGTTAAAAATTTGGAAACAAATTATCGTAAGGTTCCAGGCATTTCGGCTGCGACTATTTTAGGGGATGGCAGTGTGGCGTTGATTGTTGATGTCTCGGGCCTAAAGAGTATTAATCGATAAATATGGGCCTTATATCGATGGTAAAAAAATGTTGCCTAAAGTATTGAAAAAGGTATTGAAAAAGATTCTACAGCCGATCCAGCTAGCTCCAGGCAGTGCCGATATCTTGCTTTGTTAGATAAGTATATAAGTCCTTGCGGCTAGGTTACGTAATCAATGATGACGTAACAAATGGTTATGCAACAACTGCGCGTCGAAGATTGGAGAAAGAAATGATGGCAATAAATGTAGCAGATGTGCTTAATGCAGTAACAGACGGAGACGGTGAAAAATTTCTGGTCTTTACGTTGGGCGCGGAAGAGTACGGAATTGACATCCTGCGCGTTCAGGAAATTCGAAACTATGAGGAAGTGACACGGATTCCCCACGCGCCGACGTTTATAAAAGGCGTCAGCAATTTGCGTGGAATTATTGTGCCGATTGTCGATTTTCGCATTAAATTAAAACGCGATAATATCGATCAAAAGGACGATACTGTTGTGATTATTTTGAATATCAGGAACCGTGTCGTAGGAATACTCGTCGATGGCGTTTCGGATGTTTTAACATTAACCACAGATCAAATAAGACCCGCACCCGAGTTCTGCGCGACATTATCAGCCGAGTATTTGACCGGCCTTGGTGCGCTGGAAGATCGCATGCTTATTTTGCTGGATATTGAAAAATTGATGTGTAGTGAAGATATGGCATTATTCGATACAAAGATCGCAGCCTGACGATCAAACTGTTTGAAATTGTTGATATGGCATATTCATAGGGTAGATCGAAATAGGCACCCAAAGTTTTGATAGGTTTTATGCTTCATCTGGTTGACTAAAGCTTTAATCGGTAAAAGACCTGTTCATGTTATCTCTACTCACCGTCGATTCATCGCATGTTGCAGTTGCGACAGAGGATTTGGATGGCAGGCAATTGCTTATCTGTAATTGAGAATGTTAGCGAGATGGTTGTTAAAATATGTGCATAATATCAAACACATTAACGACCAAGGACAATCGACATGACGTCAACTCTGACATCAACTACGCACCCGAATCAAAAAGTTGCTCTCGTCACTGGTGCAGGTTCGGGGATCGGTAAGTACATTTCTCTCGCACTGCTCAACAATGGCTATTCTGTCGTATTGGCAGGACGGCGGCTTGAGGTGCTTAACGAAACCGTTATTGCAGCAGGTGAGTTCGGCGTCAATGCGCTGCCGATATCAGCAGATGTGAGTGATCCTGCATCGGTTAAATTATTATTCTCCCAAGCCCGGGCGCGTTTTGGACGACTTGATCTATTAATTAATAATGCCGGTGTTTTTACGCCATCGGTCTCGCTTGAAGATGTTGAGTATGCCGACTGGAAAGCGTCAGTGGATATCAATTTGACTGGCGCATTTTTGTGTACGCAAGAGGCTTTTCATCTAATGAAGGTGCAGCAACCGGGTGGCGGCCGGATCATTAACAACGGCTCGATTGCAGCACATGCGCCGCGGCCAAATTCAGTGGCCTACACCGCAACTAAACACGCCATGACCGGCCTTACCAAGGCTACCTCGCTAGATGGACGCAAATACAATATCGCTTGTGGACAGATTGATATCGGCAACGCCGCTACCGATATGACCGAGCGGATGGGAAGTGGAATCTTGCAGGCCAACGGGGAAATGGCAGCTGAACCAAGAATGTCGGTGGAGCATGTTGCGCAGGCGGTGTTATATATGGCGGGACTGCCGTTAGACGCTAACGTGCAATTTATGACGGTGATGGCGACTAATATGCCGTTTGTTGGTCGGGGATAAAGTTGCCCATTGCTTTGTTGCGGTCTTGTGAGCGGTAGTTGTTTAACGATGTCTCGACATCAGTAGATGTACATCTCAACCGGCGCGACAGTCGATGCTTCTTGACATGGATTGGCGAACCGGTTGGATGAAGTATCTACAGTGGCTGCCGTCAAGCCGTGGTTTGTAAATGACGCGAAGCTCTCTAAAGCTCAAAGCAAAAATGCTCCTTGTATCTCTAACTGGTTTTCGTGATCTTGCTCAGATGGCGCGGTCGGTCGGGGTCCATACCGCGCGCTAACGATAGGTGTGCGGCCATGACATAAAATGCTTGAATGGCGACGATGGGATCCAGATCGGGGGTCGCTGCCACGGGAAGTGTCAGGTTACGCTCTGCGATGTCATCAGGTGCGGCTAACAGGACCTTTGCTCCGCGTCCACGCATTTCTTCTGCCAGTTTGAGTAAACCTGCCTGTGTTGGGCCGCGGGTGGCGAATATGAGAAGCGGGTATCCTTCGTTGATGAGCGCCATTGGGCCGTGTTTGATTTCGGCACCGCTGAATGCTTCTGCCTGAATCGCCGACGTTTCCTTGAATTTCAACGCTGCCTCTAACGCCAGCGGAAAACTGATCCCGCGCCCGACCACCATGATGTTAGTGGCGGGAATTAATACTTCTAGTGCGGCTGACCAGTCACACTGGGTTGCTGCATCCAAAGATTCCGGCAATGTGTCGAGAGCGGCCAGAAATGTTGGATCGTCTTGCCAATGCCCTGCAAGTAGCGCTCCGGCGACCAGACTGGCAATAAAGCTTTTAGTCGCGGCGACGCTAAGTTCTGCACCGGCATGTAATGGCATCGCCCATTCGGCACTGGTTGCCAACGGAGATGAGGCGTCATTCACGAGCGCAACTGTGGTCGCGCCACCGTCGCGGAAGTAGCGAATCGGGGCAATCACGTCGGGACTTTGGCCCGATTGAGAAATGGCAATGGCGAGTGCATCACGCGCTACTAATGGCGCGTTGTTCAGAGTGACCAAAGACATTGGTAAGGATGCGACGATGCGACCAAGGCGGGCCATGATCAGATAAGCGCAATAACTGGCCGCGTGATCGGAACTACCACGTGCCACGGTCAGAATACTGGTCGGTGGTTCGGAGCGCAATCTACGTCCAAGTTCTGCGTAGCGATCACGATCTTGCTTTAGCTGCGCGGCAACATGGGCGCTGGCGGAACACGCTTCTTCAAGCATGCGCGATGATGGGGCCGATGATGAATTAATTGGTGTTGGCGGCGTTGAGGTCAATCTGTTCTCCTTCTACATACACTGCTGTGAGGTTAAGCTGGCGATCAAATACCAGAATATCGGCGAAGCAGCCGGTTTTAAGGCGACCACGTTCTGTGATCCCAAGATAATCAGCAGGATAGGTTGAGGTGCGTAACGAGGCTTCGGCCAAATCGAGCCCGAGCGATACCAGATTCCGCAACGCCTGATCCATCGTGAGCGTGCTACCCGCCAGTGTGCCGTCAGCCAGGCGCACGCCACCCATACATTTATGGACGACTTGCCGTCCTAGCATATATTCACCATCTGGCATGCCGGATGCAGCGGTTGAATCAGTTACACAATACAAACGTGGAATAGCGCGCAATGCCGCTTTGATCGCGCCGGGATGTACGTGCAACAAATCAGGTATCAGTTCGGCATACTCGGCATGTGCCAGTGCTGCACCGGCCATGCCGGGAGCGCGGTGATGGAACGCGCTCATGGCGTTGAACAGATGGGTAAATCCAGTCGCGCCATTATTTAGCGCAGCCACGCCATCCTCGTAATTGCCCAGCGTATGCCCGATTTGTACGCGCATGCCGCTTGCACTGAGTGTCTTCACCAGTTCCAGATGACCATCCACTTCTGGCGCTATCGTAATGAGTTTAAGCGGTGCAAAGCTACGTAGCCAGTCAACTTGCTCCAGCGTTGCTGCGACGGCGAAGTCGGGCTGCGCACCCAGTTTTCCGGGATTAATATAGGGGCCTTCCAGATGCGCGCCAAGTATCCGCGCACCACCGTCACAGCGTTGCAGACATGCGCGGCCGATAGCGCTCAATGCGGCCTCAAGATCTGCTGCCGGTGCGGTCATAGTGGTCGCCAGCATACTTGTGGTGCCATGTTGTGCGTGCATTCTGGCGATTAAGTGCACGGCATCGCCTGCGTCCATCACGTCTTTACCGCCACCGCCATGGACGTGACAATCGATAAAGCCGGGCAAAATAAACTGATCAGAGGGCGAATGTCCCAAGGGCTTAATGCCGATGGGCAATGGCAGGCTCGGATCAAAGTCCAGGGTTTCGCCGCTGATATCAGTAATCAAATCGTTGAAGCTGATTGCACCGGCGACCCAGCCTTGCGCAGTAAGCACGTTGCCATGAAGTTGGGTGGTGAAGGGCATCAAATTTTCTCCGTTATGAGGGTGTAAATGACAGCGGAAAATACGTCTCTATAGTGTTTATGACGGTTCTTCATTCCGCATCTAAGCGAGACAAAGTTGATTTGAACATGCATAGTGAGGTCATCGTAAAAATTGTTAATTTTCAACATCATTGCTCCAGATGTTGACGAATGAGTAGCAATCCGCCGCTTGAAGAGTCAGCTTCTGGCGGAACGGTGCGCAATTGTAAAGTCTGCGGCAGATAGTCTTTCAATACATGCGCGAGGCCGCCGCACAACGCTAACGGTAATTGCTCTGATACATCCAGAGCAAGCGCCATTTTGGCGATTTCATTACCCGCTCTCCAGAGCATATTTCTCGCCACCTCATCATCCACCGCGTGCTGGAAAATAAAGGGTGCTAATTGCGCGTACATGCTCTGATTGGCATTTGCCAGCCAGGCTAGGACGCTGTCCCGATTGCTTTTGTCAGTGCCATCGCCGCCGCAATGCCGGATGATGTTCGTCGCCAAAATACTTTGGGGCGTCCGACCATCAAACACTTGTTCCACATGATTGATTGCCAATATTCCTAACCAGGCGCCACTTGCCTCATCGCCAGAAGGAAACCCCCATCCTCCAATAATGTGTTGGACTCCATCGGGTTTTAGCACCGCGCCAATACTTCCCGTGCCTAACGCGATGATCGCGCCCGGGCGACCCTGATGCGCGCCGAGAAGGGTGGTAATGGCATCTGAGGCCACGGCGATGCTGCCAAATCCAGGATTCAGGGCCGTGAATTCTGCGGCCCAGGACGGGACGTTGACACCGGACAATCCGAAGCCAGCGGCGATTCTGTTGTAAGAAGGGGCTGAAATACCTGCTTTATGAAAACCTGTATGTATTGCCGATCCAATAGCCGCCCACGCCTTATCACGGCCATGCATGAGAGCGGACGGCCCACCGGTTGCTTCTGCAATCACGCTGCCATCTGCACGCGCAATACGGATCTGGGTTTTGGTGCCACCACCGTCGATCCCGATCAAATACTCGTAAGCTGAGTCAAGCGTTGTATTCACTTCAAATCCTGTTTGTTGTGGCCTAAAGCAAAAGTTTATCTATTTTTGCCGTTAAATGGTGCGCAAACTACTAAATAGAAATGTTTTTTGGTCATCATGCGCTTTTTAGGACTTACGCAAAACTGTCTGATCATGACTTGACGACAAAGATAGTTCGCGCTGAGAGCGGGCAGCGCAGGCGGCTAGGATGGCACATCGCCGTTAGGGCGATTTTGCGTTAGTCCCAATTTTGATGAAATCATGTTGCCTGGCTTGATGCGACGTAGCGCATTGCCATTTGCATCGAATACGTGAAATGCATTGCTGGCTGCCGATAGCGTGATATTTTCACCGATAAGGACGGTATTGTTTCCATCGCCGCGTACGACGATATCCTGACCGTTTTGCAGCGTGGCATAAATGAAATTTGCTTCTCCAAGATGTTCAACGACGTTAACTCTCCCGCTAAAGGTCTCGCTGCCGCTGTTGTTCTCCAGAATGTGTTCGGCGCGCACGCCTAAAGTGACCGGATCGCCGATGCGCATAACGCCGTTCACTTCGGTTGTGCAGACATCAGCACCCACCTCCTGACCTCCCTCTAATTGTATTTTTAGATAATCTGCCTCAATAGAGGTAACCAAGCCCTGCATCAGATTCATTTTGGGCGAACCGATAAAGGTTGCCACAAACAAATTTTCTGGCTGCTGATATAGCTCTAGAGGCGTACCTGATTGTTGTATTTGGCCATCATTCATCACGACAATTTTGTCGCCTAACGTCATGGCCTCAACTTGATCATGCGTGACGTAGACGATGGTTGCTGCCAGTTGACGATGTAATTTGGCGATTTCAAGGCGAGTCTGTACGCGTAAGGCCGCATCCAGATTGGATAGTGGTTCGTCAAATAAGAACAGCCTCGGTTTCCGTACGATAGCGCGACCAATCGCCACACGCTGGCGCTGGCCGCCGGATAATTCACGCGGCAATCGATCCAGTAAATGATCAATCTTCAAAATGCCAGCGGCATGATGAATCTGTTGGTCGATCGTATTTTTATCGGAACCAGCAACTTTTAGCCCGAACGCCATATTTTTATACACCGTCATATGCGGATATAACGCATAGCTTTGAAATACCATCGCGATACCACGCTCGGCAGGCGGAAGATGGTTGACGACTTGATCGCCAATGGCTATTTGGCCATCGGTGATATCTTCGAGTCCGCATAAAAGTCGTAGTAATGTCGATTTGCCGCAGCCGGAAGGGCCGACCAGTACGCAAAATTCGCCGTCGTTTACGTCAAGGTTGATGCTTGCCAGCACATCTTGCTTGCCATCGTATGATTTTCTAAGATTCTTAATATTGACGTTAGCCATGATTTTTTACCTGTTTTACTCTGCCGTGCGATCAGAAATACGCGGACGAATTTGTATAAGTTTGTTGGTTTATTTGACCGCACCGGATGTCAGGCCGCGTATCAGTTGGCGTGAAAACAGCATGTACAAAATCAAAATGGGAATCACCGCCATCGATAAAGCAGCCAACACAGAATTCCAGTCAGTGGCGTACTGGCCGATGAATTGCTGGACGCCGAGGGTGACAGTTTTAGTGTCGTCGCCGGGTGCCAGAATCAATGGAAACCACAGATCGTTCCAGACTGGAATCATCGTAAATACAGCAACGGTCGCAATCGCAGGACGAATCAAGGGAAGTATCACGCGGAAAAAAATCTTGAATTCACCCACCCCGTCGCAACGTGCGGCTTCCTTTAATTCCTTTGGAATTTGCCGAATGAATTCGGACAAAATCATCACAGCTAATGGTAATCCCTGAGCGGTATAAACCAGTATCAACGCCGTGCGCGTATTGATCAGATCAAGCGTCACGACCAATTGCAAAATGGAGACTGTGCCAAGGCGGATGGGAATCATGATGCCAAGTGCCAGATACAACGTCATCATGCGATTGCCACGAAATTTATATTCGGATAGCGCCCAGCCTGCCATGGCACCGAACAAAACGATGAGTGCCAACGAGCCGAGTGTCACGATCAGGCTATTGCCAAAATACAGCATGAAGTTGGTGTTGGTTAACACCTTCTCAAAGCCGATCAGCGAGAACGTGTCGACGGTGGGAAATGCCAGCGGATTGTCAAAGATGGCTTCGCGCGATTTGATGGAGTTGATCAGTATCAGCGCAATGGGGAACAGTGCCACCAGCGCATAGGCGCACAGCACAAGGTGTACCCAAATGCGGCCGATATTACTATGTCGCATTGACGGTCGTAGCGAGGGGCGAAGTGTGGAGGAAGTCATGGAATACACCTTACAATTCATAGCGTGTCAGCCTGCGCTGGACGAGATAGAAATACACGGCAACGCCGAGCAAGATCACCAAAAACATGAGGGTTGCCACTGCAGCGCCCATCGTGGGACTGCCAATTTGCGCCTGATAGCCAAAGAACGTCCGATAAAAGAAGGTACCCAGAAGATCGGCTGAATAGTTGGGTCCAGCCAGTGCACCCTTAACCGAATAGATCAGATCAAATGCATTGAAGTTGGCAACGAAAGTCAGAATCGTGACTAATCCCAAAGTTGGCAAAATTAGCGGTAATTTGATTTGCCAAAAGATGCGCCACGAACCAGCGCCTTCGACGTAAGCCGCTTCCAGCACTTCTTCTGGCACGGCCAATAATGCCGCGTAGATCAGCATCATGGGGATGCCGATGTATTGCCATACCGAGATTAGGGCCAGTGTGATTAATGCAGTAGATTGCTGACCAAGCCAGGGCGCGAAGAAATTTGCCATTCCGACGAAGCCCATCAATTTTTCACCAACACCCCATAACGGCGACAGAATAAGTTGCCAGATAAATCCGATTATCACCACCGACAGTAATGTCGGCAAAAATATCAGGGTGCGATATGAGCGCGCCCAGCGCAGACCTTTGAGACTAAACAGCGTCGCCAGCAATAATCCGATTGGATTTTGCAGCAGCATGTGGATTGCAAAAAACTTGACGTTATTCCACATCGCGTTCCAGAACGCGTTGGACCAGTCAGAATCGAAAAGGATGATGTGATAGTTGGATAGACCGACGAAGCTATGAACACCAGCATCGTTGGTGGTATAGAAGCCAAGCCGGAGTGTGTCCAGCAGCGGCAGCGCGCTGAACATCGAGTAGATGATCACCGCTGGCGCTAGAAAAATTACAATATGCCAGGGAAATGCTTTTTTCAACTTGATTCTCCAAACAAACTCATTGTCCTATTGAGTTGGACTTATTCAAAACCGCTGTGGCGGGGTTGATCGCGATCACTTCGTTACCGTTGAGATATCTCGTCACAAGGCCCGGTAATTTTTGTGCAAAAGAGTCGATCTTGTTTGGCTGTTAGAACGGACAAGCAAGTGAAAAAAATCGCTTGTATTGCTTGCTCGTTCGGCCACTCGACTCATGCTTTCGATAATTATTTTTGTTGTGGCTTGTACCATTTGGCAAAGCCGGTCTGAATTTGTGCCGCTGCATCTTTTGGTGCCAATTTGCCGTTAATGACTTGTGCATTGACGTTCCACAGTTCATTTTCCATGCTTGGTGTTCCGCGATTGAGGATTTGCGAATTCAGGCGAATGGTTGATGAGCAGGTTTTGCGCCAGTCGATCATTTGTTTGGCGACGGGGTCTTTGACCGATATCAGATGATTGGACAAAGAGAAGAAGCCGGTCACCTTATTGGTATAAATATCGGCGAATTCTTGTGATCCCAACCAGGCCAGGAATTTGTACGCGTCTTCTTTGTTTTTCGACTTTTTGTTGACGCCCATACCGATATCGTTATGGTCGGAGATGTAGCATTTATCGCCAGCTTTTGGCACAGGTGGTGGAAAAGCGCCCATTTCCAATTTGGCATTCGCATTGAAATACGCGATATCCCAGGAGCCTGCGGGATAGATTGCTGCTTTGCCGAGACCGAACAGGTTCTGACTATCGCCATAAGTTTGGGCGCTTGCGCCTTTGGACAGGTATTTGCCTAGCTTGGCCTCGTAGTCAAATACGGACACAAATTGCGGATCGGTGAACTTGGCTTTGCCTGCGATGAGGGCTTTACGGCCTTCCTCACCTTTCCAGTAGTTGGGGCCAAGACCGGTAAACATGACTTGACTAGACTCCCACTGATCTGCAGTACCGATTGAGATAGGCGTATATTTGCCGTTAGCTTTGATGGTATCGAGAATTTTAAAGAACTCGGCCTCGGTCTTTGGCGGCTGAATGTTTAATTCTTTGAAGATTTTTTGGTTATATAAGAAGCCATGTATGACCGAAGCGATAGGCATGCAGAATGTATCTTTTCCATCATCGGTTTGCCATGCGACTTTTGCCGACGGAGGGAAGTTTTCCATGCCGGGTTTGCCATCCAGTTTTTCCAGATTGCCTTTGTTATAAAGTGACAGCGATACATCAAAAGGACGGCAGGCAATCAGGTCGCCAGCGGTGCCACCGGCGAGACGTGCTGTGACGGTGGAGTCGTATTCGGTCGGCGCAGTGGGGGAAAACTTGACCTGAATGCCCGGATTTTTCTTTTGGAATGCAGGAATCAGGACGCTTTCCCAGAGTGCTTTATCGTCGACGCGCCAGCTTTCTATGGTCAATGTGCCGGCTTGGGCAGTGGTGACGGCGGCAAACGTTGCAAGCGTTGCTAGCGCGGTGAGAACGGCATTGCGGAGGGTCTTACTTCCCTGGATTTTGCTGACGGATTGCATGGATTGTCTCCTCTGTATTTTGTGGTGAAGGGCGTTTTGCCGCATTTTTTCGCAGTTTATGGTCTGGCTTGCGGGTTATCCACTTGCCCTCATCCTGCTGTGGATTGACAGTAGCATCATAGGGATTGTGATGCTATCGGTCTTTGTTATGATAGTTAATTGCTACGTAAGTTATTGATTTAATGCGTTTTTTATGGAATTTCCAAGATCGGCAAGTTACATATATTTACACCACGTTGGGGCCGTGTTTACGCTGCCATAGTGTGATGATTTTTGCGCAAGCCGCAGAAGACTTTGCATCAGAAACGAAAGTTAATTGTTCTTTACAAATCTTTACAAAACTAGCGTGAAATTTAGCTAAATGGAGGCTTAAAACCAAATCAAGTCGTGAACTTACGTTATAGTCTCTCGCGATACGGGACAGAAAAACGGTATAAATTATTCACGAATGACGCAAGAAGCCTGATGGATACCAAGCCTGGCCAAAAAAATAAGAAGCAAAAAAGCGCGATAAGTTACACATGTTTAGATAAATAAAAATACAAATGACTGAACAATTAAAAAGGTCGTACTGCGCATTGAGGATTAAGCAATGGCGATGGGGATGGTGCATGGCGATGATGCTGGGATGCGGGTTGTCGCCGTTTTCATACGGCACAAATACCAGCTTTGTAGTGTATTCGCAGGCCAACGCATTGCAAGTTTTACATTGGTGGACCTCAGACAGTGAGCGCAAAGCCGTTAAGGTCCTCTCGGATCGGTTGGTGGATGAAAACATTGAATGGCGCAATGCAGCAATACCGGGCGGGGCCGGTGTCGGGGCTAGCAAAGTCTTGAAGAGCAGAGTGTTGGCGGGGCATGCGCCCGAGGTGACCCAATTGAATGGTGTGGTCTTTGGCGAATGGGCTGATCTTGGCCTATTGCTGGAACTGGATGATGTATCGAGGCCTGGCAATTGGAAAAAACTATTGTTTCCAACGGTGTGGTCATTGGTGCAAAATCGGGATCATGTTGTTGCTGCTCCGATCGGTATCCAACGTATCAATATGCTGTTTTACAACAAGAAGATATTTGATCGATTGGAGTTGATTGCGCCCAAAACATGGGCCGATTTTGATCGTGTCGCATTCAAATTAAAACAGGCGGGCGTCGTTCCTTTGGCACAGAGTAGCGAGGCATGGCAAGTCGCAACCTTGTTCGAAACGTTGGTTTTGGCAGAAAGTGGTCCCGCATTTTATCGCCGATTGTTTGTCGACATGAACGCTAAAGCTTACGCCGATCCTCGTCTGGCGCATGCACTGAAACGATTGCGCGGACTTAAACAATGGATGCCGATGCCACTTCGGGAGCAGCCCTGGAACGAGATGACGCGGCAACTTGCCGATGGTGATGCTGCGATGTTTGTGATGGGGGATTGGGTAAAAGGTGAGCTACGTGCGTGGGGCAAGATAACCGACGTTGATTTTGGATGCAGTACGGTGCCGGGAACGGATGAGTATCATCTTTATAGCGTTGATACGTTGGCGATGTTTGCCGGAGATTATTCGCATCAACAGGCGCAGGAGAAACTCGCGCAGGTCTTGATGTCGGCAACGGTTCAAACCGATTACAATCAAGTAAAAGGGTCGATTTCAGTCTGGCGTGATCCCAATAAAGCGAAAATGGATAGTTGTGCGCTGGCATCGTGGCGTACGTTCAGCAAAGGCGGCGCGTTTCAGGCACCAAGTCTGGTGCATAGAATGGCGACTGATGAGACAACAAAGGATGCCATCGTTGCGGAAGTACGGCGCTATTTTATGGACGATCAAATAACTGAATTGGATACGCAGCGTCGTCTAGCGGCAATAGCGCGCAGCTCACCTAAAATAGAGCGTCCTGAGGAATGAGTGAGATCACACCCACACATTTATCGATGTATCCAGTCGTTTTTCAACTTATGTATCCACTCTTGTACCTACTCTTGAAGCCTCACTATGCGTAAGATTTTGATCGTTGACGATGACCAGAAAACCCGGATCTTGTTAAAGGCCTATCTTGAAAAAAATCAGTATGAAGTCATGCTGGCGCATAACGGCGAAACTTTTCTGGCAGAATTTCAGCGTTTTGCTGACGAGTTGTCGCTGGTTATCCTGGATGTCATGTTGCCTGACACGGATGGTTTTGCATTGTGTAAAATCGTCCGTCGCCGCTCAAATGTGCCGATTATCATGCTGACAGCCAGCTCAGATGAAACTGATCGGGTTGTTGGTCTGGAGTTAGGCGCGGATGATTATATGGGCAAGCCTTATAGCCCGCGCGAGTTGCTGGCGCGGATCAAGGCAATCCACCGGCGCATGGGATTCGATAACGCCGCTGCACCGCGGTATTACCGGTTTCTGGGTTTTACGCTGGATACGGTCGAAAGAACCGTTGTTGACGCCGAACAAAAACTGGTGGCGTTGACTGGACTGGACTATCAATTGTTGAAGTATTTTGTCGCGCATCCGGGCGATATTTTGGATCGCACCGTATTGTGTGAAGAAACCCGAGGTCGGGATTCGGGGCCGATGGATCGTTCGCTGGATGTCCAGATTAGCAAGTTGCGAGATCGTCTGAACGATGATGGCAAATCACCGCAGTTGATCAAAACTGTACGTGGCGCAGGTTACGTATTTTCTGCTGACGTTGTTTCTTCCGCCATTTAGGCTCAGGTTGGCAAACACAACTACCCATCGATTTATTACCCGTGTTTTGGCGCGGGTATTGCCGCATTCGCTGCTTGGGCAATTGTCGGTGGTGATGGTGTTGGGCATATTAGTGACACAATTAGTCGGTGGGTTGATTTGGGCTACTCAACTACGATCTAAATCAGAAATAGAAACCCGGATCGCGGCGCAGCATCTCGGTCATAGTGCCGTTAGTGCCATCCGTTATTTCAAGAGTTTGCCCGCCAATTATCGACCAATCATGATTCAGCAATTGCGCGAAATGGGCGGCACGCGCTTCTTCGTGAACGCCAATAACGCCCCGATTCTGATTCAACCAATTGGCAAGAACGCGTTAGCTGATCTGGCAAGCCAGACTGTCCTCAAAACTCTCAAGGAAGAGCTGCCATTTTTGCCCGAGTTTCGACTCGCTTTTGCGTGGCCGGATGATGTGAATGTATCAGACGACGGATTGAAAATTGCGGATTTACCGGACAATTGGGTACAACATATTTTATTGATTAAACCAAATCCCGCGCCAGTGTTGGTGATCCAGACCCAGCTCGAACCGGGCAAATGGTTATATCTTGCGGCGCTGATGCCCAATCCCTATTTTTTGGAAAGTAACGGTCCTTTGTCGCCAGATCGTTTGGTATTGCAGGCTTTGTCGCTGGCGGCGGTATTGCTGCTATCGATATTGGTGGTGCGCTGGACGACGCGCCCGCTGGCCGCACTGTCGGATGCGGCAGAAGCTTTTGGAAAAGGTGAGACCGTACCAGAGTTGCCGGAAACCGGCAGTCGCGAGTTTGTCAAAACGGCGCGTGCCTTTAGCGCAATGCGTGAAAGGATAAAGCGTTATCTGGAGGATCGCGAGCGTTTGTTCGCTTCTATCTCGCATGACTTGCGCACTCCCATTACGCGTCTGAAACTACGTACCGAACTGCTCGATGATGACGCGATGCGCGCCGATTTTCACGAGGACCTGGATGAACTGGACATGATGGTGAAGGGCGCATTGCAATCGGTAAAGGATAGCGATATACATGAAAATCGTACCGAGGTCCGGCTTGATGCATTGATACAAAGAATGATCCGTGATGCGCTGATGGCCGGTCATGCGGTGGCATTTGAGGAATCTGGATTGACAGTGATGGCGAAACCGCTGGCACTCAAACGTGCAATCGGCAACCTGTTTGATAATGCACTTTTTTACGCTGAAAGGGTGGAGATTTCTGTGCGGCAGATTAGCGCGCAGTCAGCAAATGAGGGGTCAGATAATATTGAAATTCAGATTCGGGATCATGGGCCTGGCGTGCCTGAACAGGCGTTTAGCAGTTTGTTCCAGCCTTATTTACGACTTGCACATGGTCGTGAATTAAATGCCAACGGAATGGGACTTGGCCTGGGAATTGCGCGAAACATTGTGCAAGCGCATGGTGGGGAGTTATTGCTGGTGAATCATCCTGAAGGTGGATTGGTGGCGACAATTGTGTTGCCGCGCACCTAAAGATCAGTCTTGATTTTGACGCACTGATTGTTTCGCTCATTGTTTCATTTATTGCTTCATTTATTGTTTTGTATCGCCGTCTTTGTACATCTCAACGTTTTGCGCCACCAGAGAATAACCGGCATCGCCCATGTCGGTGGATGTTGGTTTAACGTTTAATACGCCACTGATCCATACAGCATCCATCGTACGCACGCCCTTGATGGCGTTGGTGCTGTTGACGTGAATAATCTGGTTTGCAGGCGGCGGTGGTACATGGATGCAGCCGCCAAAATACGGAACGAGTAAGAATTCTTTGAGCGCATCGCCTTCGCGATCCAGCGACACCACGAATCCCGGAATTTTGACCATTTTGCCGTTCATCGCAGGATTGATCGGTGCACTTTTCCAGTAATCCTTGGCTTTTTGGAGCGCTGCTTCTGCACGTGGATCAGCGTCGTCGAGCTTGTTAAGATCGATTCCCTTGAACGGCTTCATCGGGTCCCAACTGGCGGGGGCAAGGTCTTCCCATTTTATTTCTTGAAACGGCGACTTGATTGCTGGCGCAGTCTTGGTTGGGTTTGATGCTACCAGCGGATTCTGTTGCAGGCGGTCGCCAATTTTGTAGCCGCCATCTTGCGTCGCTAATTGTGCCGCCGCCGATGCTTTAAGCGCTGCTGTTGCATTGCGGTCAGCCACCACATAACGTCCTACCATTCCAGTACCCAGACCTGCGATGACGATTGCCAGGATCCATAAAAATATTTTCATAGCCAACCTCTTATATTTACACTCGGGGCGTTAATCCGTCGGATAGACTGAGCCGATACGCTCGCAATCCCGGCAGCAGACTAGCGACCAGACCGCCAATGATGGTCCATAGCAATAGGAATAATTCTCCTGTCGTGGGGAGTGCTGGATGTAAGGCGATACCGAATTCCGTCACCAATAGCGGTCCTAGCATCACAATGGCGAGATTTAATATCACAATCCCGAGCAGTACGCCGATCAACATCACGACAAAACCCTCTATTGCGAGCAGAAAAAAGATGTCTATCGGGTGCGCGCCCACGGAGCGCAGGATGGCTAACTCGCGACGTCGTTCGCCCAGACTGGCAAGGATAGAGGATACCAATCCGGCCAGTCCGACGACGACGACCATGGCGGAGACGGCTAACAGCGCTTTTTCGCCGATACCGACCACTTGCCACAACTCATCCAATGCGACGCCCGGCAAGACCGCCATCTGCGGATCGTCCTTATCGTCGGCAATGGCGCGCTGCAAGGCAAAAACGCTGGCACGATTTTTTAGTCCTACGAGAACGGCCGTGACAGTTTTGGGCGTCAGATCGAATTTTTTAACCATTTCCGATGGGATCATCAATCCCTTGATCGGCGCGCCGCCTTCCCAGTCGAGATGGATCGCTTCCATCCCGTCGAGGCCGATGTGTACGGTGCGATCGACCGGCGTTCCGGTTATCGCTAAAATTCCACTGACGACGAAGGGTTTATCAGCATGTTCGGTCAAATGCGCATCGCCGCTTCCATGGCTGAGGATAATTTTGTCACCGAGTTTGTAGTGCAATTGTTGTGCGACGTCGGCCCCGAGTACGGTCTGAAACACGTCATGGAACGGCTGGCCAGATGCGAAAAGCAGCGGTTGTTTGTCGCCATAGTGAAAATGCGTGAAATAGTCGCCATTGGTTGCCAACACGGGAAAGCCACGATGCGAGTCGCCCAGCGATAGCGGAATAGTCCAGGCAACGGCGGGATTATGCGCGAGTTTTTGGGCGCTATCCCAACCGATATTGTTGGTGGCGCCACCGATATGAAAGATCGCATAAAGCATCAGTTGCACTGAGCTGGTACGGGCACCGACCACCAGATCAGTACCGGATACGGATTGGGAAAAACTCTCGCGCACGTCGTGCCGAATACGCTCTATGCCCAATAACAATGTCGTTGATAAGGCAATTGCTAATAGGATTAGCCCAAGTGTAAAGCGGCGATTCCATGCACTGCGCGCGGCCAGACGAATCAGCATGCTCATGCCTGATCCTCCAGGTGGGCAGCATGATTGAGTTCGTTTAACGCTAACCGGTGGCTAAAGCGCGATGCCAGCCGCTGATCATGGCTAACGAAGAGCAACGTAGAACGTGCTTGTTCACACTCTCGCTGCATCAGATCCAGGAACCGTTGTTGGCGATCGGCGTCGAGTGCTGATGTTGGTTCGTCGGCAACGATGATCTCGGGTTGGCCGATCAATGCGCGGGCGGCAGCAACCCGTTGTTGCTGCCCTATGGATAGTTGCGTCACCGGTTTGCGCCATAACGATGGTGCCAGATCAAGACTGTGTAGTAAAGATTCAGCAGCATTCCGTAACGTGGTGCCCTGCGCCACTGCACGTTGGCGTCGATAGCGGGAAAAATGGCATGGAAGCAATACATTATCGAGGATTGATAAGTACGGAATCAAATTGAATTGCTGGAAAATAAAACCTATGTGATCAACCCTAAACTGGTCTCGCGCCGAGGCAGAAATACTATGGAGCTCAGTATCAAGTATCGTGATGGTTCCGCGTTGCGGCACCACAATACCGCCGATCAATGCCAGCAATGTGCTTTTGCCACTACCACTTGGCCCCGCGATAAATACCTGATCCTGACGATCTACCTTTAATGCATCCATTTGCAAGGTCGGCACAGACTGTCCGGGCCAACTGAACGATACGTCATCTAATTTAATGACTACTTCACTCATGACATTACACGCATTTTATTCCCAGGACAGAAGTGTGGCCGATGGTCGTAGCGTGGCGGCTAGCTGGTTTTTTTGCGTCACCATTTGCACATCAATTTTCTGAAAGCCTTTGAATTTTGCAAATAAGTTAACGTCAATAGTTTTTAAAAGATGAGGATTTTCACACTGTAAAACGATATCGGCATCAAGGTCAGCATGTACCGCTGCTTTTGCGGTGGCGTTGATCTTGGTCGCAGGCGTTGGCGACTCGCCAAGGAGTATCGGATCGATCGCATTGGATGCCAGTTTGACCGATATAGGGCGACATTCTGCGGCAGGCGTTGTCACGAATATTTTGCTGGCGTTGCGAAGTTGAAGCGCCATTTTTTGGGCCGCCGCGCGATCTTTGGTATTTTTTGCGGCGTGCTCGAATCCGAGCAGATTGATTAATGGTGTGTCCAGATGGAGCGTAATTTGTGCGCCATCAATTGCCACATCCAGTTTGCCGACGCCATGGACGTGTGCTTCGTGCGCGATTGCAGGTGAGAGTGCCAAGCAGAGCAGGGCGCTAATGGCGACGCTAGAAAATATGTGCTTCATGTTGTCCTTCATATTTTTTGATTCAATGTCGACTAAATTTGCAGGTATGTTTATTGTGCAACAGTGTTGCATTATAAATCTAAACCATCTTTTCGTTGATCGGAGAATGTTTCAATTGGTGACAGTTATTGTGTTTATTTTGTTTTCAATGGTCCGTTTCTAAGGGGCCAGCAAAGACGCCAATAACCAACCGCCAGCTTGGCCCAATCCATGTCTTCTAGACCAGACTGCGTCAACCTGAACCGATTTTGGCCATCCGCGTACTTGTAGTTCCAGTAAGCCATCGGCGGCGAAGCGTTGTGCCAACCATCGTGGAAGCTCGGCCCAACCGAAGCCCAGTTCCGTCATCTCAAGCAGTAATAAGTAGCTGGAAGCCGACCAGCAAAGGCCACGGCGGCGCTCGATGATGTCATTAAGGTAAGTGTTGAGCCGGAGTTCACGGGCGTTGTGCAGCATTTCCGTGGTGACAGGCGTAGCAGTTGCGAGAGGGTGACGCTTGCTGACATACAACCCAATCTCTGAACGTTCAGACATGGATTCGAATCCCACGTCGGGTGGATAGTCTGGCTGCGCGCCGACCAAACCAAGCTGCGCGCGGCCTTCTTGTACCAGGGCGACAACGTCGGTATGTTCGGCAATCATGCATTCAAGTTCCAACTCAGGGTAACGCTGTTCAAATTCGGTCAGGATCGATTCGAAGCGATTCGATTGATACATATCTGATAACACTAATGTAAGCGTCGGTTCCAAGCCATCAGCCAGTCGATGGGCTGAACGGGACAGACGATCATTGGCGTCCAGCACTTGTTGTGCGTGGATTAACATCGCTTTGCCATGTTCAGTCAAAGTAGGCCGCCGCGTAGTGCGGTCAAACAATAGTAGGCCAAAATCAATTTCGAGATTGGCGATGGCCTCGCTGACGGTTGACTGTTGTTTGTTCAATTTGCGCGCAGCAGCGGAGAACGATCCTAACGTTGCCGCTTCGACAAACATGAATAAAGATTCAAGAGAATGTGACATGACCGAGGTTATTTCAGTTGTTTATATTTTAATATATCGGAAATTCCGATGGTTACTCATTTTTTAGTATCAGTAAAAGCAAGGAGAATAGCAAGGATCAGTTATAAATAAAGCTTAGGAGCTTGTATGCGTATCACCGAACACACCAGTCACGTCAGTCACGTCAGTCACGTCAGTCAGACCAGTGACACCAGCCAGACCAATAAAACCAATAATATCCATACCAAAAAATCGTTTGCCGAGCGCGGATTTCACGCCTTGACCTTCGAGTTGTTGGCCGTTGCCATCAGCGCGCCGGCACTGTCCTGGCTAATGGGTGTATCGATGGCCCACGCTGGCTTGCTTACATTAATGATTTCGCTCATTGCGATGGTTTGGAATGTTGTCTTTAATGCGCTGTTTGACCGGATTGAGCGACGTATGAATCTGGTACGGACATTTGGCGTTCGTGTCATTCATGCAATTTCATTCGAATTAGGACTGATTGTGACGGTGGTTCCATTGGCCGCGTGGTGGTTGAATTTGAGTTTGCTGGATGCGTTCGTGCTCGATATCGGCTTGCTCCTTTTCTTTTTGCCCTATACGTTGCTGTTCAACATAGGCTACGACAAAGTACGCGAAGCCCTGATTAAAAGACGCCTGGCAACTTCTTAACCGCAACAAAACCGTTCTGAACGTTGTTTGGGGCGGACTCTCATTGCACTGGTTTGTCAGTAGGTGCGCGGCTCATGCCAGCTTTATAAATCCAGTTTGATTGCCCACTGCGCAACAATGGATCAATAGGCCCGATCACGCAGGTTATCTCTGTGATGGTTTATTTTTTACTGTTAGCCCGATTTCATTTTTCTCCAACGTTGAACAGGTGGCGTAACGCCCCGATTGCAACGCATCAGATCGACTTTTCTGCTAATACGCTACTAAAATTAACGCTCTACTGAAATCGTGCATTTCTTACACAATAGAAAATCACGTTTTATGCACAACACTTCCACAAAATCCCTGTTAAAACAATTTATTGCCTTAGCGATTCCGACTTTGCTTTCAGGTTGGGTGTACACCCTCTACACGTTCGTTGACGGCATTTTTATAGGACGCTATCTCGGGGCAGAATCACTAGCGGCGCTCAATCTGCTGGTCCCTTTGTTGTATGTGCCTTATGCCGTCAGTCTGATGATTGGCGTCGGCGGTGCGACGTTAATTGCACGTTTATCTGGCGAGGGACGCTTCGATGAAGCGCGTCGCGTATTTACTCAAGCGTTATGGACGATGCTTGCTATAGGCATTGGGCTAAGCGTCGTGGTGTTAACCAACACGTCAAAAATAGCAGAAATGATGGGCGCGACCGGCCATTTGGCAATTCTGGTGGAAGACTATCTGCGCGCATACGCATGGTTTATTTTGTTTGCGCAAGCGTTGTACGCGCTAGAATTTTTCTTACGTACCGAGGGGACAAAAGCGGCGACATTTGGTTTGTACGCGATGTTGTTGGGTGCCTTTGTGAATGTTGTTTTAGATTATTACTTTATCGTTGTCCTTCCGCTTGGCATGCAAGGGGCTGGATTGGCGACGGGAATCAGTATGCTGGTCTCGAGTTTCACCATGTTGAGTTATCACGTTTTCAAAGCAAAAAATATCAAACCTTGCTGGAATGCGTTTAAAGATGGCAGTAATGTCGGAACGATTTTGTACAACGGTTCGTCGGAATTTTTGGGAGCGATTGCCGCCGTCGTCACCATCTTTGTTTTCAATCGACTAGTGTTGAACACATATGGTGAGAGCGGATTGGCCGCTTACGCTATTTTGGAATACATGACGCTGGCCGCCACCGTCACCATGGTTGGTTTGGTTCAAAGTATGCAGCCGATGATCAGCTTTTATCGCGGAGCAAATCAGCCCCGCGCGATGCACGTGGTCTTTGCTTTTGGAGCGACCTCAGTGATGGCCGTTGCCGTGATCATTGCGGTTGTCATGTGCGTATTTTCCAGACAGCTAACGTTTCTTTTTCTGCCCGATGGTGGATCAGCATGGGAAATATTGGCGCCAGTGATCATCTGGTATGCGCTGGCTTTCTTGCCAGCAGGTTGTAACTTGATTGCAGCCGGTTATCTGACTGCGGTTGAGCGTCCCGGTGCTTCTGCGATTATTGCCATTTTGCGAAGTTGGGTTTTGTTGCTGGGTTCTTTATGGCTACTAAATACCTATTTGGGTGGCAAGACAATCTGGTATGCATTATTAATTACGGAACTCTTAACCTTGGCGGCTAGTGGATGGCTTATCTGGAGATATCAACGTGAAGGCAGGCCCACACCGTCCAGCCACATGATCCATGGGTGAGATGCGCTGGCGATGTTGGAATTGAGGGGTTGTGTAGTTACTTACTGTGACAAATCGTGATGGCACGGCAATGGCGGAGTATGATCAGGCAACTATGCCGATACCTTACTTAAGACAACTCACCGGCCGGGAGCGCAGCCAGCGGGGCAATATTCATCTGGCCTGCTTCTTGTCATTCATTGCAGGGGCGATCAATGCCGGAGGTTTTTTGGCGGTGGGACAATATACGTCTCACATGTCAGGAATTATTTCTTCGATGAGCGATAACCTGGCGCTTGGTTCAATTGGCTTCCTGTTGTCCGGCCTGGCATCACTTCTGTTTTTTACGTTTGGGGCAGCCTGTTGCGCGATTTTTATTAATTGGAGTCGAAAACGCGATCTCCATGGAGAGTATGCGATACCCCTTATGTTAGAGGCTGCATTGCTATTATTGTTTGGCTTGTTGGGGAGCAATTTGGAAAACCATCAATGGTTGTTGGTACCGTTCACGGTCTTGTTGCTGTGCTTCATTATGGGTCTGCAAAATGCCATTATCACTAAAATCTCCAAGTCAGAGATTCGTACAACCCACATGACTGGGATGGTCACCGACATTGGTATCGAATTGGGAAAATTGCTCTATTGGAACAGCGCGCGGCATGATCAAAAATTATCAGTCCATGCTGATCTGAATAAACTGCGTTTGCTTGGAACGTTAGTGTTTCTATTTTTTTGCGGCGGCTTTGTCGGTGCGTTGGGATTTAAAAAAGTAGGATTTATTTCGACAGTGCCGCTGGCTGCAACTTTGGTGGTGTTAGCCATGGTTCCCATTGCAGATGATGTGTGGCGAATGGTGCGGGGATTTTTACGAGAACCTAAATAAAGCATGCAAAGTCATAGTGTATAAAAAAACCGCGATCCTTACTAAGAACGCGGTTTTTTTATTTGAATTTCAGACAAACTTTACGAATGCGGATTTGCTTTAAAGCGAAATATGCCTAAAATTCAATCAAGCTTTTGCGTGTGCGTAGACTCTGGCTTTTTCAGCATTGACCATTAATTGCTTTTGCGCCGAGGTCAAATGCAGATGCGGGGTGTCGCCGGCTATAGTGGCATATTCATCTTCATGGACTGCTTTAAATGTCACAAAAAAAGCGTCGCCGGGCAGGCCGGTATCTTTTTTAACCATGACAACCGCGTAAATTGCGGTATGTAAATTAGCAATGCTAGTGCAAGCAGCTTCCAGTGTGGCATGGACTTTTTGCGCTGGGGTGTTCTTCGGGAATAGTGTATACAAAGCATTAAAAGCAACGCTGTCACTATCGCTTGCTGCTTTTTGGATGAGTGCCGTTACGGCGGGTAGTTGTGCTTCAATGATCACGAGATTCTCCAACAGTATATGGGAGCCAAGATGTTGCGAGTGGCTGGGGGCGCATTATCCACTATAAATTGTGATGCAATATTTTGTTTGATGTTTATTGTTGTTGGAGGTCAAGAAATGGTGTTGGGCAGCGCGGTTTGGGTCGAGAAATTATGTAGCAAGATTACATAATTTTTACTTACTTAGGCGATAGTCTGGTTTTTGACACTTGTTCTTTTGAATAAAAAGAGATTGTGCGCAGCAGCAAAATCGACCCTCGCGGGAAAATTTTATCCGATAGGGTTACCATTGTTGCCTTAAGCGATGCTGATCGCTGTTTTTTGTTTTACCTAACAAAGGAAATTGAAAATGCCTAAAGCAATTGGATACGCCGCACAGTCGGCGCAAACACCCTTAGCACCATTCACCTTTGATCGTCGGGAACCAGGTCCGCACGATGTCCAAATCGACATTTTGTATTGTGGGGTCTGCCATTCTGACCTGCATACTGCGCGCGATGAATGGCATAACACCATCTATCCAAGTGTACCGGGCCACGAAATTGTGGGGCGTATTACCAAGGTTGGTACTCATGTAAAAGCCTTTAAAGTAGGCGAAATGGCTGGCGTCGGTTGCATGGTCGATTCATGTCAGACTTGTCCGAGCTGCGCAGAAGGCCTTGAACAATATTGTGAGACCGGCTTCATCGGCACTTATAACGGTGAAGATAAGCATAGCGGCGGCGTGACTTTTGGCGGTTATGCTAACAATATCGTCGTCAGTGAAAAATTTGTTTTACATATTTCAGACAAACTCGATCCGGCGTCGGCGGCTCCACTTTTATGTGCCGGTATCACGACTTATTCACCGTTACGCCATTGGAAGGTCAGCAAAGGCCACAAGGTTGGTATCGTTGGATTAGGCGGTCTTGGCCACATGGGCGTAAAAATTGCCCATGCAATGGGCGCACACGTGGTGTTGTTCACGACGTCGCCAAACAAGATAGATGATGCGTTGCGCCTGGGTGCCGATGAGGTTGTCATCTCTAAAGATCCTGACCAAATGGCAAAACACGTCAATAGTTTCGACTTCATTCTGAATACCGTGGCTGCACCGCATAATCTGGATCATTTCTTAAACTTGCTAAAGCGTGATGGAGCGATGACATTAGTCGGCGCGCCAGCCGAATCGCATCCTTCACCGAACGTGTTTAATTTGATCATGAAACGACGCACCTTGGCGGGATCACTCATCGGCGGTATCAAGGAAACGCAAGAAATGCTGGATTTCTGTGCTGAGCACGGGATTACTTCGGATATTGAGTTGATTCCGATTCAGGACCTCAATACAGCTTACGAACGCATGCTCAAAAGCGATGTTAAATATCGCTTTGTGATTGATATGGCGTCACTGGCGAAGGAAAAAGCGGCCGCCTGATTTTGGTCGATTTAATATTCGGCGAATGTAAAAAAAACCATGCTGGCTTTTGCCAGGATGGTTTTTTTATTGATTCATGGCGCGATACCATTTTCGAGCATCAGTGCTTTATGGCTAGACACGTTTTGTAGTATTTAATATTTTCATGGCCCGCTGGCATGCTGGTCATGACTAACTTTGGGGCAGCGGAATAAACTCCGTTTCGCCCGGTACGGACGGAAAAATATTCTGCTCTTGATTTAACCAAGCCAGTTTAGCGCGTTCGATCCGCTCCTTTGTGCTCGCCACGAAATTCCACCAGAGAAAGCGGGGACCATCAAGCGGTTCACCACCTAAAATCATGAAGGCGGTATCGCGCGGTGCAACCACGGTGACCGTGCTCCCGGATTTAAGCACAATCAATGCGCCTTGATCCACCGCTTGACCATCGACCGTCAACGCCCCACTAATGATGTAAATAGCGCGTTCAGCATAATCGGGTGTTACTTGCATGCTTGTACCCGCAGCGAGTCTGGCAGAAACGTACAGCGTATCGCTGTGTGTTTTGACGGGAGATGTCTGACCAAATGCTGTTCCTACCAGGACGTGGTACGTTGCACCTTCTAATTGCACAAAGGGAAGATCTGCTTCCGGATAGTGCCAAAAGCCGGGTGTCGTTTCTTCGTCTTTTTGTGGCAGAGCCACCCACATTTGCAGGCCCTGAACGGCCACGCCTTGTTGGCGAATATCTTCAGGCACGCGTTCTGAGTGCGTGATTCCTCGCCCCGATGTCATCCAGTTAATATCGCCCGGTACGATGCGTTGCACGCTGCCCAGACTATCGCGATGCATCATCGCACCAGAGAACAGATAGGTAACGGTCGCTAATCCGATATGTGGATGAGGCCGAACGTCGCCTGAACTACCTTCGGTCGAAAACGTATAGGGTCCCATGTGATCGAAAAAAACAAAGGGCCCGACAGTCCTCACCTCCGCGGCTGGCAACAAACGCCTGACCGGGAAGCCGATATCGCGGACATGTGCGTGAATGATGTGGCTGATGCTACTCATTAGGTAATCCTTTTCGTTTAACTCTTTGCATTTTTGATGTTTATCGAAAAATCTATCGGTGAGATATCATCTAAAAAAATCATCTAAAAAAAATCATCTAAAAAATTGCCTAAATGTGACTTACGGTATTTTAGCGTGCAAAAGACTGCCAAGTGGGACGCGTTACGAAACGTCGGGAAAGCCTGAAAAGTGCACATACATGTACTGGGCCGTAAGGCACAAGCGAGCGTTGCATGGCCTAAGGACATTGAGTAAAAACTATTTTAATAGCATTCTATCCAGCCAATCGGCAGGCATTATAGTAATAAAAACACAACATTGCAATCGCGCAAATGCTCCCTGATAAATTAGGATTGGACGAAAGTCCCGCTCTCCCTCTATCCTCCTCCTATTCTGAATAAAATGATAAATGGAGATTGTAATGAGTGGACCGCTTAAAGGTATCCGTGTCATCGAAATTGGCACGTTGATCGCCGCACCTTTCGCCGCCCGCATGATGGGTGAGTTCGGTGCAGAAGTAATAAAAATCGAAGCTCCCGGTGTCGGTGACCCTATTCGAAAATGGAGAAAGCTCTACGAAGGCACATCGCTTTGGTGGTATCTCCAATCGCGCAACAAAAAATCCATTTCAATCAATTTGAAGTCTCCTGAAGGCATCGAGATCATTAAGCGTCTTGTCAGTAATGCCGACGTTCTGATCGAAAACTTGAAGCCCGGTGCGATGGAGAAACTGGGTTTGGGGTGGGACGTGCTCCATGCCTTGAATCCGAAACTGACGATGGTACGCATCTCTGGCTATGGTCAGACTGGCCCGTATAAGGATCGCCCTGGATTTGGTGCCATTGGTGAGGCCATGGGCGGTATCCGTTACACAACGGGTGAACCAAATGGCGCTCCGGCCCGTGTTGGTGTCAGTTTAGGTGACTCACTCGCATCCTTGCACGCCGTAATGGGCGCCTTGATGTCGGTATTGCGCGTCAAGACGGGTCAGGGCGACGGTCAGGTGGTGGACGTGTCACTGGTGGAGAGTGTCTTCAACGTGATGGAAAGTCTGATTCCCGAATATGATTTGCTCGGTCATGTGCGCGAACGTAGCGGTGGCGCTTTGCCTGGAATTGCTCCTTCGAATACCTATCCGACTCGTGACGGCGCTTATGTCGTTATAGCTGGCAATAGCAATCCCATTTTTAAGCGCCTGATGCAGGCTATTGGACGCGCTGATCTGGCTGATGATCCACATTTCGAACACAACGATGGACGCGTCGCACAGGTCGTGTTGCTCGATGCAGCGATTGCCGGTTGGACCTCAGCGAATGCGATCGAAGACGTATTGGCGACGCTGGAAAAGGCTGGCGTACCGGCAGGGCGAATATACTCTGTTGCCGATATTGTGGCCGATCCTCATTATCAGGCGCGGGATATGCTTTTGTCGGCAGAGTTGCCCGGCGGCGTGCATGTCAAAATGCCCGGGATTGTGCCTAAACTGTCGGAAACACCGGGCCAGGTGAATTGGCAAGGTCCAGCGCTGGGCGCACACACAGCCGAAGTACTTACTGAGTTAGGCTTGGGCGATAGCGAAATTCAACGATTAAGAGATACCGGAGTCATCCAATGATCACCGACTTTTCTGAACGACTGATCGTGCAGGAAGTAGCACCGCGGGATGGCCTGCAAATTGAGCCGAGGTGGGTTTCTACAGACAATAAAGTAGCGTTGATTGATCAGCTCTCTGGCGCTGGCTTTAGCCGTATTGAAGCCGGTTCTTTTGTGTCGCCCAAGGCGATTCCCGCGTTACGTGACGGTGAAGAGGTTTTCGCACGAATCCGACGCCAGCCGGGCGTTGTGTACGTTGCCTTGATACCGAACCGGAAGGGTGCTGAACGCGCGATCCATGCGGGCGTCGATGAGCTTAATCTCGTGATGTCCGCAAGTCAGACGCACAATCGCGCCAATATGCGGATGCGTTGCGAGGAATCGTTGGCGGCGTTTGGTGACGTCGTGGCGTTGGCTGCGGGGACTGGACTCTCGCTTAACGGAACGATTGCCACAACCTTTGGTTGTCCATTTGAAGGAAAAATTGACGAAGACCGCGTGATGGGGTTCGTGGAGCAGTATCTGGAGATGGGAATCGGGGCTATCACGCTGGCAGATACGACTGGGATGGCTAATCCGCGCCAGGTCGCACGTTTGGTTGAACGCGTACTCAGGACACTACCGTCATCGGCGTTGACATTACATTTCCATAACACGCGTGGACTCGGCCTCGCGAACGTCCTTGCGGCGTATGAGGTCGGTGCGCGACGTTTTGACTCAGCCCTTGGTGGTCTGGGAGGTTGCCCATTCGCACCCGGCGCGTCGGGCAATATATGCACCGAAGATCTGGTGAATCTCTGCGAAGAAATCGGCATTGAAACAGGTATCGACTTGCCAAAACTGATCGCTATGTCGCGCCAGTTGCCAGCGTTGCTCGGTCATGAAGTGCCTGGACAGGTAGCCAAGGCCGGTCGCAACTGTGACCGCCATCCTGCACCTTGGGAACAGGAAATAACGACCGTTTAGCCTGGTGATGGTTGGCCTTCCGAATAATTAACGCCGCTAACCTTAGCGCAACGTAAACCCGAACTCAGAGCAGCATTCATAGAGTGAAATAGACGACGTGAATGCGAGTGGTTATCAGTAAATAAAATTGCATTGCTCTATCTATTTCTATAATCAATAATAGTTACCCCTATAACAATAAAGACATTAAGTGAGACGAATTCAGAATATAGGATTGCTTTTATTTTTCCGAAAAGTGTACGGTGAATCTGAATTCATAGCTAAAATGCAAGAAAAATCATGATTAGTCTTGCCGATAAATCGAAATCTCAGGATGGTTTAAAACCCAAACTTATTTCTATAACGTCGTTGGCAGGTATTTTCGTTATTTTAGTGTGCCTTTCGCTTGTATTTGTTGATGGATGGCGAAGCTGGACCGCGCGTAAAGTTCAGCTGCACGAGATGGACATCGCTACGTCCAACATGGCGCGCGCAATAGCCCAGCATGCAGATGACACAATTAAAGAAGTGGATACCGCGCTGGTTGGGCTCGTTGAGCGGGTGCAAACAGATGGAATCAGCCCTATAGCGCTGAACCGACTTCATACTCTGCTGGCGTTGCGGGTGACTGAATTGCCGCAACTGAATGGTATCTACGTCTACGATGAAAACGGCCGTTGGTTGACCTATTCATTACCAGCAGTAGTGTCAAACGTCAATAATGCGGATCGCGACTATTTTATTTATCATCGGACGCACTCTAATTCTGGGCCTTATGTTGGAATTCCGCTCCGAAGCCGGTCTACCGGAGCCTGGATACTGACTTTATCGCGCAGAATTAATCATGCCGATGGTAGCTTTGCTGGCGTGGCACTAGCCACAATTAGCATCGATTATTTTAATAAATTTTACGAGAGTTTTGATATTGGCCGGCACGGTGCGATTACGCTCGCCTTAGATAGCGGCGTGATGTTAACCCGCAGCCCTCTTCTGAAGGACTCTATCGGTAAGAATATTTCCGGCTCGATATTGGTTCAGGACGTCACCAAAGGCAAGGCTGGAACAACCGTTATAAAATCGGGGCAAGACGGGATAAGGCGCATCAACAGCTTTCGGCGGCTCGATCAATATCTGGGTATTCTGGCCGATCGTGACCACCGATTCTGGTCTATCGTGACCGACCATTCTGGCGCATCGTGACCGCTCATTCCGGTCTATCGTGACCGATTTCAAGCCCGACCAGAATCGGCGGTCACGATAGCAGAATCATCGGTCACGATACCGGAATGGTGTCGTACAGCACCGTGATGATGTTACGCATAGAGCAACCGAACGGGTACGCTTCCAGTTTGTCTGGAGACAACGTGCCCGTACAAAGGATCACTATGCGTAAGATAAAAGACGTATTACGTTTAAAACTGGATGCCAAACTATCGCACCAGCAGATTGCCGCAGCACTGGGGATTTCAAAAGGAGTCGTCACCAAGTATGTCGGCCTGGCCGCCGTTGCCGGTTTGGACTGGTCGGCGGTGCAAGATGTAGACGACACCGAGTTGGCGCACCGGCTTTTGGTCACGCCAGAACGGACCCGAGACCATGTCCAGCCAGATTACGCCAGGCTGCATCACGAACTGCGGCGCAAGGGGATGACGCTGATGTTGCTATGGGAAGAGTATCGTGCCGATTATGCCCAGCACCAGACCTATGCCTACTCACAGTTCTGCGTGAATTACCGGCAGTTTGCCAAACAGCTCAAACGCTCTATGCGCCAGATTCACCGGGCTGGCGAGAAACTGTTCATTGATTATGCTGGTCCGACTATCGGTCTCACTGATGGTAGCCGTGCCCACATCTTCGTCGCTGCTCTGGGCGCATCGAGCTACACCTATGCCTGTGCTACGCCGCGTGAGACGATGGCCGACTGGCTCACTTCGACAGCGCGTGCGCTGCGCTTCTTCGGCGGGGTACCGCAGTTGATTGTTCCCGATAATCCGAAGGCTATGATCGCCGACGCCAATCGCTACGAACCACGCAGTAACGACACCGTACGCGATTTTGCGCGCCACTACGGCACCTCCATCTTGCCAGCCCGTCCGCGTCATCCTCAGGATAAAGCGAAGGCCGAATCAGCAGTGCAGATCGTCGAGCGCTGGATCATGGCGCGTCTGCGACATCAGCAATTTAGCAGCGTCCACGAGGTCGATGTCGCCATCGCACCGCTGCTGAGCGTACTTAACGATAAGCCGTTTCAGAAGCTACCCGGTAGTCGCGCCAGTGCGTTTGCCCAACTCGATGTCCCGGCGCTACGGCCTTTGCCATTGCAATGTTATGAGATGGCGCATTTCAAGACTGTCAGGGTGCATAACGATTACCACGTTGAGATCGGCCGCCATCACTACAGTGTGCCGCAAGCCCTGGTCGGTCAGGTGCTGGAAGCCCGGATGACAGCGACGACAGTGGAAATCCTGCATCGCGGTCAACGTGTCGCCAGTCATCCGCGCAACAGTGGCGAAGGCGGGTTCACCACCGACACCCTGCATATGCCGGTGGCGCATCGTGCGCAATTGGAATGGACGCCACAGCGACTGATTCACTGGGGACAGACCATCGGTACGGCGACAGCGGAGGCGGTGACGCGTCTGATGGCCGAGAACAGACATCCCGAGCACGGCTACCGTGCCTGTCTTGGTCTGCTGTCATTGGCCAAGCGCTACGGCAAGCCACGTCTTGAAGCAGGATGCATGCTGGCCTTACAGCTCGGTGCCTGCCAATACCGCCACGTCCGTGACATTCTCAAAAATAACCGTGATCGCACACCGTGTGCCCCAGTTGGCGATTGGGTCAGTCCTGACCATGCCCATGTGCGTGGCCCTGATTACTATCAATGAGGATGTCAACGATGATGATGCATACCACTCTGGCCCAATTGCGGACCTTAAAACTCGATGGCTTAGCGACCGGACTGGAGGAACAATTGACGCAGGCCAGTATGGCGGCGATGAGTTTCGAGGAACGTCTGGCACTCTTGGTTGATCGCGAAGTCCATTGCCGCAATGACCGCAAGCTCCTGCGCCTGCTTAAGAACGCCCACCTGAAATACGCACAAGCGGCGATTGAAGACATTGATGCCCGCTCGGGGCGTGGCATCGACCGCCGTGAAGTGATGAGTCTGGCGCTGGGAGATTGGGTCAGTGCTGGCCACAGCATTCTCATTACCGGACCGACCGGTGCTGGCAAATCGTGGCTGGCCTGCGCACTGGCACAGTACGCCTGTCGGCGCGGATACTCTGCTGTTTATCAACGCGTACCCCGTCTACAGGAAGAACTACGCATCCGGCACGGCAGCGGCAGCTTTGGGAAATGGCTGCTCCAACTCGCCAAGATCGATGTCTTGGTACTTGATGACTGGGGCATGGGCGCGATCGACAGCACGACCCGTTCCGACTTGCTGGAGATGATTGACGACCGGGCGGCAAACAGAGCGACGATTATTACCAGTCAACTTCCTGTTGACCATTGGCATGCCTGGATTGGCGACGCCACTATTGCCGACGCCATCCTGGACCGCATTCTGCAGCGCAATCATCGGCTGACACTGACCGGCGATTCACTGCGTGGCGCAGAACGACCTAAAACCAGCAAAAAGGAGAAAACTATCGACCCATCGTGACCGCAGACATTACAATTTAACCGCGTAACAACATCGCAGGCGCAGCGGTCACGATCGGCCAGAATGAGCGGTCACGTTGACCAGAATACGCAAATATCCTCTTTTTGTTTCTGCAGCATTGTCAGAACCTGAAGTTCTGGCGGACTGGTTGGCAGACACCTACCTCCATTCGGCAGGCGTAGCTTTTCTCTTGATCGTGCTAGGTTTAGTTGGGTTTCATTTAGTCGGTCAAATTAAACGAAGGGTCGATGCTGAAACCGAAATTGTGCGCGCACGCGATGCTTTGGAGGCACTTAATCAGACACTTGAAAAACTGTCTCTGCAAGACGGTCTGACCGGTCTTTCAAATCGTCGCCATTTCGATATCGCACTGGATAAGGAGTTTAATCGGGCAATGCGCAACGCAAGTTCACTTGCATTAATCATGATTGACGTAGATTGCTTCAAGCAATATAACGATATCTACGGTCATATAGCGGGAGACGAATGCTTGCGGCGCATTAGTCAGGTTGTTGAGTCCAGTCAACGCCGACCAAGTGATGTAGCCGCAAGATACGGCGGCGAAGAACTTAGCGTATTGCTCCCATGTACCGATATAAACGGTGCGATGGTCATCGCCGAAAATATCCGCATGGCGATACGCAACCTCGCAATTAAACATACGGGAAATCCTGCCGGCATAGTAACAATTAGCGCCGGTGTCGATGCTTTTGTTCCAGTCAGGGATGAAAATATGCCACTCGAATTAATACAAGCTGCCGATACAGCACTCTACGCGGCGAAAACCAGCGGGCGCGATCGAGTTTGCCACAATGTCAATTTTACCCACCGCGGACAACCCGTTTCGTCAGACACCTCGATGATTAAAGAACCTTAAACGTTAAGGTAAGGTGCATGAGAGTCGACGTCATTCGCGGCTTTACAACTTGTGTGTTAGTTCGTTTTACTTCGGATGAGAAGCTGCATTCTTCGGCTAGCCACATAACTCAGCATGCATTCAAAGTAGATTGTTGATTCTTCAGACTTTTGTATTGCATCGTGAATAAACTGCATGCGTATGGTAGACATAGGCAAGGATGCTATCGCATTTGTTCTTTCATTCGATTGGTCCAGGTCGTCTTTGCAAAAAGATCGAAAATAGTCTTTTGCTCAGTACTTAACCCATCATAAAAAGTCCTGGTGATTGAAGCGGTCTTGCTCAAAAAATCGGCATTCGAACGCATCATGATGACCATCTTTTCCATTTTTTCTGGCGTGGACAAATTTTCATAATCAGGGCCAAGCGCGCTTTTCATTTTTTCTTTGGATTGTGCGCGCAATGTTGCTTGCGCGGCTAAACCACTTGAAAATGTATCCCATGCGGTTTGCTGAGATGATTTAAGATTGAGTTTTTGTTTCAGTTCAGTAAGGCGCTTTTGTGTTGCAGGCACTGCATCTTGTTGGCTACGGGCACTCCCTTTTGTACCATTGACGGCTGGTTGCGTGCCTTGCTCGACAGCATAGGAAGCCGTTCCCGCGATTAGCAAACCAGAGAGCAGACATGCGGTGATGATTGATTTGTTCATTATTTCTCTCGTTAAAATACTCTGTTATTGCAAGGTCTTTGAGGCCTATTCTCAGACGGTAATTATGCGCTCATGGATCAGACTAAGGTTAGAGCGCTCCTTAATTATTTCAAAAAATTATTTCAAAAAATTATTTCCGAAATCTCACCAATTATTGCGAGGCGTTTATCCGTATTAGAAATAAAAAAAAGACAGGATAAACCTGTCTTTTTACGACCGACTATCTATTTTATTTAGGAGCGGTTTTAGTTGCATCTACCTTGGCCACTGGTGGCGTTACTTTTGCTTCGGATTTGGCTTTGGTTGCCTTGACCTTCGCTACTTTATGATGGGCTTTTGCCTTCACCGTTTTTGTTCCCGAATCAGCAGCGACTTTTGTTTCCGCCTTCGTAGTCTTGGCAGTGTTAGTGATCGGCGTAGCTGGGGCGACTGGTGCTGATGGCGCGGCGGCTTGTGCAAAGACGGAAGTAGCAAACAAGCCAGCGATCAGAGCAGCTAATAATTTATTCATTTGAGTACCTTTTACGTGGTCTTGATTAACTCAGGTCATCCTGAGGGCTTGCGGTATAAACGACCTTGATCGGTCGATGGTTGACCACGATTACAACCGGTTACAAACTGGACTAAAGGTAGACTGTATGTGTGCAATCCATTCATGCCTATGCGCATTTTGACTGGTGATCCAGATTTGATGAAAAACACTTTTGTGGAGTCTCCTTCCTGCACTTCTGCATGTCAGGGTATTGATCTTTTGTATATCCAATACGCCGCGAACTCTACTGATTGACATTGTTACGTGCTCACCGTCAGACATTATTGGTGGGGTCCTAATTGCTGATTTAAATCCTGATCCAGGTAATCTCAGCCAGCTTCTAAGTTGCGTATTCTGCCGCTTATTTGGTTAATGCTCTGCTATATGGAAAAGTATAAAAAGATTTAAGAAACGATTTTTATCGTGCGTGCATATCGCCACGCTTCTCGTTATCCCACTTGCATTTGTGGTCTGTCGTGCGGCTATTTCATGGTTAATTTATTTATGTCAATCCTGTGATGAATACGATCATTGCCCAATTAAGTGAACATGGCGCATCCCAAGATGAGGTCTTGACGGTCAACGCATTTCTGACGGCGGCAGGTGAGTTGGTAGAAAGAGATGTTGCAGATAGCGCTAAATCAGATATGAATTAGGCCTGTTGATAGTTGATATAAAGTAGGCTATAAGAGTAACTTTTAAAAAAAGCGCTATCCGCGGATAGCGCTCAATTTGAGCAAATAGAACTACCCTATTTGGGCATGTTATGCATCGGCGTCAAGGTTAAGGCTAAAGATAGCGTCATAACCATTTTTTTCCCGATCGCTTTCTTGCAGGTCATCTATCAAACCCATGTCATCAAGTTCTTCGTACGCGTTGTTGTATTGGTTATCGGTAGTTGCACCGATTACGCGATAGATTTCCTGATCGGCGTTACGGACGCCGATGAGTTTATATTCTTGTCTGACGATATTGAGGTCCACTACGGACACCAATAAGTTAGTCATGATCGTTTTGTCGAACTCGGGGATGCTGTAGTCTCCGACCAGTGCTGTTTTCAATCGATTCCTCTTGTGTATTTGGTGTTTGCTTACAGTTCACTTCTTGAAACCCTTGAAATGATTGCCAGGCAACGTATTTTCAAGCGTATCGCGTCAAATAAAGACGAGAGGTGTTAATTTTACCTTCACCCGCGTTTGTCGGGGGAATTTGTCTAATTTGTTAGGCAGCCCGGTAGATTTTTGCTTGATTAGTGTATTGAATCAGCGACTACCGGCCCCACGACTCCTAGACCTCTAACATTTGGCAAAAAACATTTTAGTTTGGATATCTTTACGTTGCTGGCGTATCCATTCCTGACTTTGGATGGGACGTTTACTTTCATATTTGGTACCACGTTCCATGAGACGTTGTTGTTCTATCTGATCAAGTTCCCGCGTTCGCTCGTCTAACTGATGACATTCAGCGCTGGCTGGCGCTTTTGATACTTCTATTGCGGCGTGAGTGGTGTTGGTTTGTGCTTGTGCGAAAGTCCCCAAAAGTGGCAGTGCTATTGATAGCGTGACGGTGAAGAACTCTTTTTTTATTCGCATGGCTCGCAACATGATGATATTCCTTTAGAGTTTTGCAGGTGTTAAGTAAGTGCTGAAGTCACTTTTAAAACTTCCTCGACCGTGGTGACGCCCTCTATAATCTTAAGGGCACCGGCAACGCGTAAAGGCTTCATGCCATCGGAAATACTTTGTTGCTTTAGTGCCTGAATGTCAGTTTCAGCCTGAATCATTTTTGAAAACGATGGTGTAACTGTTAGAAGTTCATACAAACCTGTTCGTCCACGATAGCCGGTTTGACGGCACTCGGGGCATCCAACTGGTTGATAGACGTTTGCGGGTTTTGGAATCGCATTATTTTTCACCAAATTTTGCCACACTTCATCCGTGACTTCACCGCCGTCGCTTTTGCAATGTGGGCATAAAGTGCGCACAAGTCTCTGGGCCATGATGCCAATGATCGTACTTTCCAGTAGATAAAAAGGTACGCCAAGTTCCAGTAATCGCATAACCGCAGATGGCGCGTCGTTAGTATGGAGCGTAGAAAGCACCAGATGGCCTGTTAGTGCAGCCTGAATGGCCATTTCTGCGGTGGCTAAGTCGCGTATTTCACCGACCATGATGATGTCTGGATCTTGTCGCATCAGCGCTCGGACACCATCCGCAAATGTCAGATCGATGCCTTGGTTGATCTGCATCTGATTGAATGCAGGTTCGACCATTTCGATCGGGTCTTCGACCGTGCAGACATTTACTTCTGACGTCGCTAGCGCTTTTAGGGTGGTGTATAAGGTCGTCGTTTTACCTGACCCAGTTGGCCCGGTGACGAGAATAATGCCGTGTGGACGCTTGGTCAGTGCATCCCAACGTAAGGCGTCATCTTTTGGGAAGCCCAATTCGGGTAGCGTTTTTACGACTACCTCTGGATCAAAAATCCGCATCACCAGCTTTTCACCGAAAGCGGTTGGCAGCGTTGAAAGACGTAATTCGACTTCCTGACCACCGGCGGTGCGAGTTTTTATCCGTCCATCTTGTGGGCGCCGTTTCTCAATGACATCCATCCGACCAAGTAATTTGATTCGCGCTGTCATCGCGATCATTACGACAGCTGGAACTTGATATACCTGATGTAGCACGCCGTCGATGCGAAACCGTATAGCACTGAAGTCGCGCTTGGGCTCCATGTGAATATCTGACGCGCGCTGTTCAAATGCGTATTGCCATAACCAGTCGACGATATTGATGATATGACGGTCATTGGCGTCTACCTGCTTATTGGCTTTGCCTAGCTCCACCAATTGTTCAAAGTTATTTCTTAATGCTAATTCCTGTCCACCCGATTTATGCGCACTTTTAATCGATTTTGCGAGGGTAAAAAATTGTGTGATGTATTGCGTTATATCGATTGGATTAGCAATGACCAGCTTAATATTCCGCCGCGAAATTTTAGCAATTTCCGGTTCCCAATCGATACGAAATGGTTCTGCAGTTGCGATCACGAGTTCTGTCGCCGTTAACTCGACCGGCAAAATATTGAACCGGGTAGCGTAAGTCGCCGACATCACATCCGCCACTTTGGCAAAGTCAATTTTGAGTGGATCAATACGGTAAAAGGGCAGGGCGACTTTTTGCGCCAACCATTCCGTCAACCACTCCAATGTCATTGCCCGCTGAGGGATTTGCGCGGTCAGGCGCTTGCATTGGGCCACTGCGGACAATGGATGAATAGCAATACTGGCGTTGCGGAAAATACCCTGCGCCTGGGTAAAAAAGTCTTTAACTTCTTCTTTTATAACCGTGCCATCCGCCAGCAACCAAGTGAAAATTTGCTGTAGATCGAGTATTTTTGGCGGAGCTTTATTCATCACTTTATTATGGCTAGTTTCGCAAAGTTAATGTTGTGAGTCGATTAGTGGACCAAGCGCGCGATGATTTGAATCTTGCACAACGCTTAGTCAATAATCCCTAGGGTTTAGTTCTCAATGGTCGGTATGCCATACCTTTATGCCGTTCACCCACGTTTTTGCTGGCAACTTGGTCTCAGCTGTTATCTCTGCAGCGCGTTCATAAAGTGTTGTGAAATCCGGCTTCCATGCGGTTTTAAACGCGATGGCTATCACATTGCCGTCATGGACTTCAGGTAAACACCAGACATCATCGAAGGCGAACATCATCGCTTTCAGATTCTTGGCGTAACTTGGGTGGTCGCCAAATAGATTAACCGTCATTACGCCATTGTCCGTGAGGCAGGCGGCGCAGGCGCTATAGAACTCGGGGGTGTCGAGCACCGGGCCTTTTGCAGTGGCGTCGTATAAATCGACTTGTAGCGCATCGATGGTGTCCCGATTCGCCTCGTTCATGACAAAATCCATTGCATCCATTTCGATGACGGTCAAGCGGTCATCATCCGGCGGCAACTTGAACATGGTTGTGCATATTGTGAGCACGGAAGGATTCAGTTCAATCGCGGTGACGCGTGCGGCTGGAAATTGACGATAGCTGAATTTGGTCAGGGCGGCTGTACCCAGGCCAAGTTGCACAATATGCTGCGGCTGATCATTAAATAGCATCCACGCCATCATTTGTTGTGCGTATTCCAACTCCAGCCAGTCTGGTTTCCTTAGCCGCATTGCGCCTTGCACCCATTCGGTACCGAAATGTAAAAAACGGACGCCGTCTTGTTCTGACAATGTGACGGGAGCGAATTTAGGTTTGCGCGGGGCTTTAGGCTCTGCCTTCGCATCCTTTGTATCAGTTTTTTGGAGGCGTTTACTTGGGCCGGCTTTAAGATTGGCTTCGGCTTCGATGGATTTGCGTTTGATCAGCATTGTCTGGATATGAGGTGGCGTAAGTGGATCTACTAAAGGGAATAAGCGGCTAGCACAAAATGATCTGATGATTACGCAATGATACCGCGCCACAGCGCCAGTTTTTGCTCAAATGTAGATTGTGCGTTAGCGGGTGATGAGGATGGTAGCACCAGAGTTTCGAATCCAGCTGACGAGAATTGGGTCGCGAATTTGCCAGATGTTTTGCCATTAAAGCAAATTCGCGCTAATTGCGGGCAGCGCCGATGCAGTAAATCAAATTGGTTAGCGAGTGGATTACGAATAGCGCTATCCAGACTGCCATTACGCTCACAACCAGCAAGCACGTCCCATAAACCGATGCCGTGTGCGCGTAGACGGATTAATCGCTCGAGATAAGGCAAGTCAACCAAATTATCGTCGAGCACTGCCGAAAGCAAGGGCCAGAACTGGTTGCGTGGATGACCGTAATATTGTTGGAGTGCCAATGATGCGACACCTGGAAAGCTGCCCAGTATCAAGATTTGTGTGCCTTCATCTATAACGGGGGTAAAGCCGCTCAAGTTCGCAATTGATGTTGGTGGTGCTGGCATAAGGTGGCGCCGGTAATTATTTTCTCGAAGGATCAGTATATTATCGTTTCTGTAGGTCTTTCATCATGATTTTTACGAGACTAATATATTTTTCTTGAGAAACTTTTTTTATACGTCAACTTATTGGTTTTTTTTAGGCTCACCGTTAATATCTGAAGGAGTGTTTGCATGCATCAACCCGTTATTCTAATTACCGGTGCCAGTCGTGGCATTGGCGCGGCTACTGCACTGCTGGCGGCTGAGCGGGGTTGTGCGGTCTGCGTCAATTATGTGCGTAATCGGGATGCTGCCGAGGCCGTGGTCAATGCTATCGTCGTTGGTGGCGGAAAGGCTATCGCCGTGGCTGCTGATGTGGCCGTGGAGAGTGACGTTGTAAAGCTTTTTGAGACCGTCGATACAAAACTCGGAACATTAACTGCATTGGTCAACAACGCAGGCATTCTCGAAACACAAATGCGTCTGGAGCAAATGGATGCGGCACGTTTGCAGCGGATATTCGCGACGAATGTGGTCGGTAGCTTTATTTGTGCACGCGAGGCGGTGAAACGCATGTCTACCTCTTTGGGTGGCAACGGTGGCGCGATTGTGAATCTGTCATCGGTAGCATCGCGCCTTGGCGGCGCAGGAGAATATATTGATTACGCCTCATCCAAAGGCGCAATAGATACCATGACGATAGGATTAGCAAAAGAACTTGCTGATCAGGGTATTCGGGTGAATGCGGTCCGGCCTGGAGTGATTTATACAGATATTCACGCCAGCGGTGGCGAAGCGGGGCGCGTAGACAGGGTGAAAGATGCCATTCCGATGCGTCGTGGTGGTCGTGCCGATGAGGTGGCGCAAGCAATTATGTGGTTGTTGTCGGATCAGGCGTCGTACTCTACGGGATCGTTTTTAGATGTAGCCGGTGGCCGGTAAGTGCTTTATGCGTATTTGGTAGTTGCCCTTAATCGGGGCTCTGTATCCCCAAGATTTTAAAACTAAACAAGGTGCAGACGATGCAAGCAACCCCGAGAAAAATTGATGCCCTGTTAAGGGCCTATGCGGAAAGTCACCGCAACCATACTAACGAAATCATCCATTGTATTTGCGTCCCGGCGATTGTATTTGCGTTGCTGGGTTTACTCTGGGCACTACATCCATTTGTGGCGACAATAGCCGCAATAGCCGCGCTGATTTACTACGGATCATTGTCACTATCATTTGCTGCCGGAATGGTTTTGATGGTGGCATTGATGCTGTTAATTTTGGATAGTATTCCTGGTAATTGGGTGTTACCGTTGTCGGTTGCCGTTTTTGTTGCGGCGTGGATCGGTCAATTTATCGGTCATCACATCGAAGGTAAAAAGCCTTCATTCTTTGATGACTTGCGTTTTTTATTAATAGGCCCTTTATTCGTGCTGAGTTTTTTGTACAACCGGTGGCATTTACGTTATTGATCCATTGACTCAAAGTAAGGGCTTCAGCGTGTGAAGCATGTAAATTTGAGAGGTGAAATCCGGTATTGTAAGACGGTAAGGCGGTAAGGCGGTAAGACGGTTCGATGGTGAAATGGTGAGTGAGGTAACGGCTTCTTTTAGATGTTTAAATAAAACAAGGGAGGAATCATTCGATGCTTGCGACGTTTGCTACCCTACTAATTTTTCAATGTTTGGGCGAGGGCATTACGTTTGCTTTAAGTTTGCCTATTCCCGGACCTGTTGTTGGCATGTTGCTGCTATTCGTGGCTCTAGTGATTTCTCCGGGCTTACTTGAGCGCATTGAGAAAACCGGCACTGAACTGCTCGGCCATTTATCGCTATTGTTCGTCCCTGCGGGTGTAGGAATTGTCGTCTCAGCAGCCACCGTCCGAGGCCATTGGCTCGCCGTGATTGTATCGGTCATCGTCAGCACCATACTTACTCTCGCTGTGACAGCTACCGCGATACGATTGACAATGCCCGCTCAGCGTAAAGCGCGGAGGGAGCCAGATGCCGAATTGCAGGGTGAATCAGGCGCTTTAGACAAGCATAAAGTACCCAAAGAGAGCGATCATGCATAGCATTCCTGAGTTTGGATCAATATGGGTCTATCTTGCGGGTTCACCTCTGCTTGGCTTGACGCTGACGTTGTGTGCGTATGTCATCGCATTTTGGGTGTACGGTCGCTTCAAATTTTCACCACTTGCTAATCCGGTCGCCATTGCGATTGCGCTGATCGTTTTGGTTTTACAGACTACGGGTATGTCTTACCGTGACTATTTTTCAGGCGCTCAGTTCGTTCACTTCCTACTCGGACCCGCGACGGTGGCATTGGCGATTCCCCTTGCGCGCCAGTTACCGCGATTACGTAGATCATTTATACCGCTCGTTTGCGGGTTATTTTCTGGATCGATAACAGCGATCATTTCTGCCGTCGCCATTACTGTTGTGATGGGTGGCTCCTATCAACTCGCTATCTCCATCGGCCCTAAATCGGCCACGACACCGATCGCCATGGGCGTGTCAGAGAAACTAGGCGGACTTCCTGCATTAACGGCGGTATTGGTTATTTGTACTGGCATTTTTGGTGCAGTTATAGCGCGATTTTTGTTTAACTGGATGCGTGTTGATTCACATGAAGTGCGCGGATTTGCGTTGGGTGTCACCTCGCACGGGATCGGCACGGCGCGTGCATTTCAGGTCAGTCCCGAAATGGGGGCGTTTGCCGGTTTGGGAATGGGGATGAATGGCGTACTGACGGCATTTTTGGCCCCTTGGTTGATTCCGATTGTAGTAAATAATTTGTCTTCGTTAATCTCACATTAGTCTTAATTTGTTCTAAACAGGGCGCTGATAGGCAAATTTATTGATTCACTGAGAGATCGCTCTGGTTATTGTTTTTCTATTTAGCGTTTTGTCATTTTTTAAGTAAAAAAATGGGAGAGCCAGGCTCCCCCATTTGTTTCCATACTTATTTCGCCGTATTCGCTATGTTGACGCTTATTTTGAGGCCAAGCCGAGCAACATATCATTAAGACGTTTGACGAAAGACGCAGGATCGGTCAGCGCGCCGCCTTCGGCCAGCATTGCCTGATCGAAGAGAATATTTGCCCAATCGTCAAATTTCGCTTCTTCGTATTTCAAACGTTGCACCAGCGGATGATCTGGATTAATTTCCAGAATAGGCTTCGAGTCAGGCGCTTCCTGACCAGCGGCCTTCAGCATACGCATCAGATTGCCGGACAATTCATTGGTATCGGCTACCAGACACGCTGGTGAATCGGTCAGGCGGAAAGTGACGCGTACATCCTTGGCTTTGTTGGCCAATGACGTCTTCATCTTCTCGACCAGATCCTTAAACTGCGTTTCGGTTTCTTCGTGTTGCTTTTTCTCGGCTTCGTCTTCCAGCGTGCCAAGATCAAGTCCGCCTTTTGCCACAGAAGCCAGTTCCTTGCCTTCAAAATCTTGTAAGAACGAAAGCATCCATTCGTCGACGCGGTCAGTCAGCAGCAAGACTTCGACGCCTTTTTTGCGGAAAATCTCTAAATGTGGGCTATTTTTAGCCGCTGTATAGGTTTCGCCGGTCGCGTAGTAAATTTTGCTCTGGCCTTCTTTCATACGGCCGATGTAATCAGCAAACGATACGGTTTGCGCATCGCTATCGTTATCGGTCGAGGCAAATCGCAACAGTTTAGCGATACGTTCCTTGTTGGTAGCGTCCTCGCCCAGTCCTTCTTTCAGGACTTGACCGAACTCGGTCCAGAATGTTGCGTATTTGTCTTTTTGCGATTGCTCATCATTGTTTGCCAATTCTTCCAGCATGCTTAGTACACGCTTGGTCGAACCTTCTCGGATCACGCGAACATCACGCGATTCTTGCAATATTTCACGCGAAACGTTAAGAGGCAAATCTGCTGAATCGATCACGCCTTTGACGAAACGCAGGTAAATCGGCATCAGTTGCTCGGCATCGTCCATGATGAAGACGCGTTTGACATACAGCTTGAGACCGCCACGCTTATTGCGATCCCACAAATCGAATGGCGCACGTGCCGGGACATACAGCAACTGCGTATATTCGCTGCGACCTTCAACGCGATTGTGGGTGTAAATCAGAGGTGCTTCGAAAGCGTGCGAGACGTGTTTATAGAACTCGACATATTGCTCTTCGGTGATGTCCGATTTGCTGCGTGCCCACAATGCGCTGGCCTGATTGACGGTTTCAAAAGTGTCTTGAACGACCGTTTCTTTCTTTTCTTCGTCCCACTCTTCTTTCTGCATCAAAATCGGCAGCGAGATATGGTCGGAGTATTTTTGAATGATCGATTTCAATTTCCAGGCCGACAAGAACTCGTCTTCCTCGGCGCGCAAATGCAAAATAATGTCTGTGCCACGACCCGCTTTGTCGATAGCTTCGATGCTGAACTCGCCAGCACCTTCCGACTCCCAGCGCACGCCTTCCGTGGTGTTGGTGCCAGCGCGGCGGGTTTCAACGGTAATTTTATCGGCAATGATAAAGGCAGAGTAGAAGCCAACGCCGAACTGTCCGATTAAGGCAGCGTCTTTTTGCTGGTCGCCAGATAGTTTGGAGAAAAATTCTTTGGTACCTGATTTGGCAATCGTACCCAAATGGGAAATAGCGTCTTCGCGCGTCATGCCAATGCCATTGTCTGACACGGTGATGGTGCGGGCGACTTTATCGAAAGTAACCTTGATTTTCAGCTCGGGATCATTTTCAAACAATGCGCCATCGTTAATCGCTTCAAAACGTAACTTATCGGCAGCATCGGAGGCATTTGAGACCAATTCGCGCAAGAAGATTTCTTTGTTCGAGTACAAAGAATGAATCATCAGTTGCAGCAACTGTTTGACTTCTGCCTGAAAGCCCAGGGTTTGCTTTTCGGATACGGCCATTATCTGTTACCTCTAAAGATTAATATAAACGAAAGAAATGTCTTAGCTCGCTGCATAGCGGTATGAACGGGTATTAACCGGCATTAACCGCGTACAAAAAGCTGATTTTCTCAAAAATGGGGTGTAAATCGGCTATTTCAAGGGTTTAACGGGGTTGTTATCAAAACACTCGTTATCGACAACATTCTTTTTCAAGAAACCGCCAAATCCCCGGGTCCGACATTGCTGCAACGTTGATCCGCATGCGGGTCGATGGCAATTGATTGGGTGAAAATAAGGCGCCCGGAGCCAACATAAAGCCCTGTGCTGCCGCTTTTTCCGCCAGAACGTTCGTATCGTAACCGGTGTCAACCCACATGAACATCCCGGCGGGAGTCATGGTATCAACGGTCATTCCTAACCTTTCCAACTGCCGCGTGGTGCTGTCGCGAGCAATATCGAGCTTGGTTCGCAGACGGTCGGCGTGTTTGCGATAATGTCCTTCGGATAATATTTTATAAACAACGCGTTCCCCTATCTCAGCCGTGGTGAGCGTTGTTAGCATCTTGCGATCAGTTAAATGCTGCGCTATCTCATGCGAAGTGGCAATGAAACCTACGCGTAGATTAGCTGACAATGTTTTGGAGAATCCACCCAGATAAATCACCCGATTAAGCTGATCGAGAGTCGCCAGTCTGGTCGCCGGCTGAACTGCAGAACCAGGATGGATGTCGCAATAAATATCGTCTTCGACTATCGTAAAGTTATGTTCTTCGGCAATTTTTAATGTCTGAAATGCCTTGGCCGCTGACATCGAGGTCGATGTTGGGTTGTGCAGCACTGAAACCAGTACATATAATTTGGGTTTATGTATTGCAGCCAACTCAGCCAGTTTGACGATGTCCGGACCATCTGCCAAACGAGGAATACCAATGACTTTGGTGCCCAAGGCGGCAAACGAACCAAACATTAGAAACCACGACGGATCGTCAACAAAAATCACGTCTCCAGGCTTGGTAAAGTGGCGCGCCACCAGATCGAGCGCCAGCGTGACACCGGTAGTCGTGACGATTTGCTCGGGCGTGACCGCAATTTCAAGCTCTGCCAGTTTAAGTTGCAGCTGTTGCCGCAATGGGAAAAAACCTTGTGGATCACCATAACCTAACAATTGGCTAACGCTTTGGCGACTAATCGCACGCAAGGCATTGGCAATGAGTTCACCATCAAGCCATTCGGCTGGACACATACCCATTCCTGGCTTTTTTTGTGTCGGCATCTGCCGAAACATGTTTCTTACGAGCCAGACTATGTCAATTGAGGGCGTTTGTTCTTGGTTTGATTGGGGTATCTGATGGGCGTTAATCAACGGTGAACGTTCCCGGACATAAAAGCCGGAACCGCGCCGCGACTCGAGAAATCCCTTTGCTACCAGTCTGTCGTAAGCCTCCACAACTGTGAAGCGAGACACACTATTTAGATCCGCATACTGCCGGATAGAAGGCATGCGCGCACCGGTACGAAGCAGTTTGTCACTTATCCGTGTTTCGATCACACGGACGATTTGCTCGACAAGCGACGTGTCCGCATCGCGCGAAAGAAGTTGCTGGGTGCTAACCAAGCGCGGAGGGGTAAGTTTGCGGTTGCTAAGTGTATTGGTCATATTGCCGGTGCAATGTTAGGAATTATTTTATAAAGTGTACTGGTACTGTATCGCTCCTGTCGGTTAGGATACACCTATCGGATTGGCATTGACAATCTCGAATGCAGAAAAGAGGCAAAACAGAAGGTAACTGCCTTCCCTCGTCAAAGCCCATACTATTTTCAGGTTGAATGTGATGAAAAAATTGTTCATGAAAGATTCCCATACGATGGATGTCGGTGATGTATTGGCCGGTATCGCGCTTCGCCCATGTTCTATTCGGGTGGTCGCCGGGCGTGTGTGGATTACCCGCGAGGGTGATATTGATGACTATTGGCTAAGCGCAGGGCAACGTCTGGCGGTTCATCCTGATCAATTGATTGTTCTAGAAGCAGACTCCGGACTCTGTCAGGTGGAGATCGCTTGCGTCAATCATCGTGGTGTACTGACTGCCTTACTGCGCCGGTTTGGGCACGCCTTACGCCAGCCTTTCCGTCCAGCGGTTGGCGGTGCCACATGATCATGGAATCATTGTTTCCGCTGGCTGTATTCGCGTTTGTGTCATCGATTACGCCGGGTCCGAATAACATTATGCTGACATCATCGGGCATCATGTTTGGCTTTTCACGTTCGATTCCCCACTTGCTGGGAGTAACTGTCGGTTTTTGTGTATTGCTACTGATATGTGGAATGGGAATTGGAAGCCTGCTACTAGCACTTCCATCAATGCATTTGATACTGAAAACATTAGGTTCTGGCTATTTACTGTATCTGGCGTGGAAACTGCGCAAAATGTCTTTTAAAGCCGACAAGGACAGTAACGCCCGGCCAATGTCTTTCGTCAGTGCTGCCTTGTTTCAGTTTGCCAATCCAAAAGCCTGGATTATGGGGATCACCAGTGCTTCGGCCTTTTTGCCTTTGGTTGAACCGTTCTGGCTGGCGCTATGCCTGTATTGTCTTGTATTTGCCGCCATTAATCTGCCCTGCGTTAGTGTATGGGCTGGCGCTGGCTCGGTCTTGCGACGCTATCTGGCGGAAGTATTGTGGCAACGTGTTTTTTGTACAGTCATGGTGCTGTTGACAATCTACTCGGCAATTTCAATTTGGCTTTAACGCTAATCCGTACAATGATCGCTGGATCGCTTTTGGCAGCCATCAACGCATAAATTGTTTGGTATTTAGTTATGATAGGACCCTGGCGGCTGGACGGCAGATGGCCGTTCGGCGGCAACCTGTTAAGTTTTGATAATGTTTATTGAGCAGTTTCAGTATAAGTGATGCTAAAGATCTACTTTTTACGCAAAGCGCAGGTAGATTTGAGATAATCATGTATTCGTCGTCCAAAGAACGGGCGCAGTCGATTTTTTTACCCATCCAGAATTGGAGTGTTAGATGTCTGTATATGAAAAGCTGAAAGCCCTTAATATCACACTGCCTGCGATCGCCGCACCAGCCGCGGCCTATGTTATGTACGCTCAAAGTGGAAAGAATGTTTTCTTATCGGGCCATCTGGCGAAAAAAGAGGGAAAAGTATGGGTCGGTCAGCTAGGTAAGAATACTAGCACTGAAGAAGGCAAAGAAGCGGCACGCGGTATTGCGATCGAATTAATCTCGACACTTGAAACAGCCTGCGGCGGTGACCTGACGCGAGTAAAACGTATCGTCAAATTGATGAGCCTGGTTAATTCCACCAGTGATTTTACCGAACAGCATTTGGTTACAAACGGTGCCTCAGAATTGTTGGTCGAAGTATTTGGCGAGCAAGGCAAGCACGCACGTTCCGCATTTGGAGTGGCTCAGATACCATTGGGCGCTTGCGTTGAAATCGAACTCATTGCAGAAATTGATTAAGTTTCTGACCGTTTTATGCATATTGCGGTGACCACTTGTAGTCCATGCCGCAATCGTCAACACCGATAAAAGAGAATAGTAATGAAAATTGAGAATCCAAACGCACTGAAATGGCATTTTTCGGAACGCGCACAAAAACTGCAGGGTTCCGCTATTCGCGAAATTCTGAAAATAACCATGCGTCCGGAAGTGATCTCTTTCGCCGGTGGTTTGCCTTCGCCTTTGACCTTCCCGGTCGAGCAAATGAAGGTCGCGTTCGATAAGGTGCTGACGCAGCAGGGCAAAGTGGCATTGCAATACGGTCCGACCGACGGTTATGGTCCTCTACGCGAATGGGTGGCCAATTCATTGTCGATTAATGGTTCAACGATTTCGATGGATCAGGTCTTAATGGTTTCTGGCTCGCAACAAGGATTGGATTTGCTCGGCAAAGTCTTGATCGACGAAGGCAGCAAAGTGTTGGTTGAGACCCCGAGCTACTTGGGCGCGTTACAAGCTTTCTCTTTGTATGGCCCTGACTTTGTTTCGGTTCCAACCGATGAGGGTGGCTTGATACCAGAGCTGGTTACGACACTTGGTAAGGATGCGCGACTACTTTATTCACTGCCTAACTTTCAAAATCCGACAGGTCGCACGATGTCGCTTGAACGGCGCCAGGCATTGGTGGAGATTTGTTCCCGCCTTAATTTGCCGCTGATTGAAGATGATCCGTATGGTGCGCTCAGCTATCGCCGCGAGCCATTGCCGAAGATGCTGAATATGAATCCCGATGGCGTCATCTATATGGGTTCGTTCTCCAAAGTATTGACGCCAGGTATTCGTCTCGGCTACGTAGTAGCGCCGCGTGAATTGGTTGATAAAATGGAGCAAGCTAAACAGGCCACCGATTTACATACTGCGCAATTGACCCAAATGGTGGTGTACGAAGCGATTAAAGATGGCTTTTTGGATACACATATTCCGACCATTCGGCAGTTATATTCAGATCAGTGCGATGCTATGCTAGCAGCTTTGGAAACCTATTTTCCAAGCAGTGCGACCTGGACCAAACCAGAAGGCGGCATGTTTATTTGGGTAACATTGCCAAAACATATCGACACAATGAAATTATTGGATGAGGCGATTAAAGAGCACGTCGCATTTGTCCCGGGTGCACCATTTTTTGCCAACACGCCAGAGTCTAATACACTGCGGTTAAGCTTTGTGACGGTACCACCGGCCAAGATACGTGAAGGTATTGAAAAATTAGGTAAATTGATTGCTGCTAAGCTGTAAGCTCTTCAGTCCCACCTGAATGTAAAGTTAGTAGGGATATGGAGTAAATTGAAGGACGTTAAAACGGAGGGCATTGCCCTCCGTTTTAACGTCTACATTATCGCTACGTTACTCATTAATATTCCAATCGCCAATCACCAGCTCTCAAGCATGACTCCACAGCAGCATCTCTGCGCGATGCATTCACATCATTCTGCGAATACGATGGCGGCATGTACAGCCCCGGAGTTGTATTGCAAATAACCTGACTATTTTTATCATCGCTATTAATTCTCCGACAGTTGGTAGTCGTAGGACTCTGATAGCCAGGATTAAGTTGATTCACGATTATCGTCGGATAAATTTGCGCAGCTTGTTTCTCACACGATAATTTATCGCGGTAGAAATCGCTTTCACCTTTATATGGATGCTTCCAGGTTGCACAACCTGAAAGCGTCAACATGCATGAGACGGTTATGGCTAAATAAATGTTATGCGGCAAACCGTTTTCCTTTAAAAAATGTTCGATATATCGTTGCTGTGACGCATATAGCGACGAGTGAATTACACCAATGGCGTTAATGTCATCGGCTTAAGTTTCGACTCTAGCAACTTACCCTTACGCGCCCGTTTGCCAATATGCGGGATCAAGCCGTTCGCTGAAAGAGAGACATCTTGCGCCTTGCCTCCGCGACCCATACCGGACACCATCACACCCCGTTGACTGATAGGCTGAGCGGCCAATAGCTTTTCTGCACTCTCCAATTCCATCAGGATCACGCCACGGCCACCATTTGTGAGCATTTTGCATTCTTCCAGGCCAAAGACGAGTAACCGCCCTTTTTCTGACAAACACGCAATTGCGCTGGCACTGGAACCGATAGGGCGAGGCGGTAACGATTGATCGCCTTCATCCAGCGTGATGTAGGCCTTACCTGCTTTAACCCGGCTAAGCATGTCTCCGACTTTGGCGGTGAAACCGTAGCCGCCTGACGACGCCAGCAATAGCGTCACTTCTGCCGAAGCAGCGAAGTAATGCAATATGCTACTGCCGTTGGCCAGGTCGATTAACGTGGTGATAGGAATGCCGTCTCCCCGCGCATTGGGGAGTGAAGCCACCGATACCGAGTAAATTCGGCCATTCGAGCCGAATACCAGCAGATTGTCGACCGTGCGGCATTCAAATGCGCCGTACATAGCGTCGCCAGCTTTAAATGTGAACTGGGCAGCATCTTGACTATGACCGCTGCGGGCGCGTATCCAGCCTTTTTGCGAGACGATGACGGTGACGGGCTCATCGATCACTTTTGTTTCTACTACGGCCTTTTCTGCTGCCTGAATCAAGGTGCGGCGGGCATCGCCAAATTGCTTTTGATCTGCCTCGATTTCTTTGATGACCAAACGTTTTAATGACGAAGAATTTTCAAGCAGATCCTGAAGACCTTTCTTTTCATCGCGCAGTGTCGCCAGTTCTTGCTGGATTTTAATGGTTTCCAGTCGGGCTAACTGACGCAGACGTATTTCAAGAATGTCTTCAGCCTGACGATCCGATAACTTAAACGCATCCATCAACGCCGGTTTTGGCTCGTCTGACTCACGGATGATCTTGATAACTTTGTCAATATTGAGCAAGATCGCTTCGCGACCTTCCAAAATATGGATGCGGTCTTCTACTTTTTGAAGCTTAAATTGTGAACGGCGGGTGATGGTGGCGAAACGGAATTGAATCCATTCGCGCAGGATCATACCCAGACCCTTTTGTCGCGGCCGTCCATCGCCGCCGATCATCACCAGATTGATCGACGCACTGCTTTCCAGCGACGTATGCGCCAGTAGCATGTTGGTGAATTCAGTTTGATCGATATTTTTCGATTTTGGCTCGAATACCAGGCGCACCGGCGCATCGCGTCCGGACTCGTCACGCACCGCGTCGAGTACCGACAAAATGGTTTGTTTGAGCGCCATCTGGTCCGGGCTTAACGATTTTTTACCAAGCTTAATCTTGGGATTGGTAATCTCCTCAATCTCTTCCAATACTTTTTGTGAGGAAGTATTCGGTGGCAGTTCGGTGACCACAGCTTGCCATTGGCCGCGTGCCAACTCTTCAATTTTCCAGCACGCACGCACCTTAAGGCTACCGCGGCCGACTTCATACATATCCGAAATAGCGGCTGCGGAACTGATAATTTGTCCACCGCCCGGAAAGTCCGGTCCCGGAATCATTTCCATTAATTCCGCATGCGTCATGTTCGGATTTCGAATCAGGGCGACAGCCGCTTTGGCAACTTCGGTCAGATTATGTGATGGGATTTCGGTCGCCAGGCCGACGGCGATACCTGACGCACCATTGAGCAACACGAATGGCAATCGTCCCGGTAGCAGTTTTGGCTCTTCGGTCGAGCCGTCATAGTTGGGTTGAAAATCAACCGTTCCCATGTCAATTTCATCAAGTAGCAATTTGGCAATTGGCGTTAAGCGCGCTTCGGTATAACGCATCGCCGCTGCGCCATCGCCATCGCGTGAGCCGAAGTTGCCTTGACCATCGATCAGCGGATAGCGCAGGGAAAAATCCTGGGCCATGCGCACCAGCGCATCGTAGACCGATTGATCGCCATGTGGATGCAATTTACCCAGAACGTCGCCGACTACGGCGGCTGATTTGCGCGGTTTTGCGTTTGAGTTCAGGCCAAGCTCATTCATGGCGTACAAGATGCGCCGCTGAACTGGTTTCTGACCATCAGAAACATCCGGCAACGCACGACCTTTTACGACCGAAATGGCGTAATCCAAATAGGCGCGTTCTGCAAAAGTTGCGAGGGTTAGTGATTCATTAGGTTCGCCGTCAGGCGGCGGCAGGTCAAACAGATCGTTTTGTTCAGTCATGAAGTTTTAGAGATTTATTCGTTTGGTTTATTCGATGATGGGTTGCAGACCGTCAGGCATATTTCTACGTCCGGGAATGACCAGGTGGGTGCGAGGCCGGTTGCTGTGTTCAGCATCGCTCAAGCTGGAGTCTGCAAAATGATTACTGTCGTCTTGCACAATGGCATGCTGACTTTGAGCCGGTCTATATAGTTGGTAGAACTGCGCCACGATTTGTACATAATTACGCGTTTCAGGGAAGGGCGGAATCTGATTTTTGTATTTCCTTACTGCACCTTCTCCAGCATTGTATGAGGCGATTACCAGCTCCTGTTTATACGGAAACAGTAATATCAAATCACGTAAATAGCGCGCACCGAGACGTATGTTAGTGCGTGGATCGCTTAACTTTTCCTGTACCGTTTTTTTCTTGTCACTAATGACGCCGTAACGTTCGGCGGTGTCGGGCATAATTTGCATCAGTCCGACCGCGCCTTTTGGCGATACGGCAGCTGGATTAAACCCCGATTCCGCTGCCATGACAGCTTTCAACAATGCCGGTTCAAGGGAAAATTCTTTTGCGGCCTGATTAACAATCGCTTCAAATTTTTTAGTACCGGCATGTTGCGATAGATAGCGATATAGCGGCGTCTTTGTGAAGTTTGAATCCAGGCCGACTACTCGTTGGTCTTTATGGGAGAAGAAATTCGAGGAGTCAAAGGTCGCATTTCCTCGCATGTATAACTGGTAACGGTCAGTGATCTTTTCTGTAGCAAAATGCCCGACGCCTTGCTCGTCGATAAAACCATAAATATCGGCACGTGCGTTGACTGTGACCAGTACTGACATGAAAGTCAGTGAAAGTATCAGTCGACGTATGTGTGCCGAAGGTTTCATTAGATGTCGGCCTCGGCTTCGTTGCCGTGCTCTTCAATCCATGCCCGACGTGCTGAGGCTTCGCCTTTGCCCATCAACATATTAAAGCGATTTTCGGACGCCTCCAGATCAAACGCCCCGAGCATAATGGGTAGCAAGCGACGCGTATCCGGATTCATGGTGGTTTCCCACAACTGCCCGGCGTTCATCTCACCCAAACCTTTAAAGCGAGAAATGGTCCAAGACCCGTCCTTGACGCCATCTTTACGCAGCTTATCTTCGATCGCAGTGAGTTCACCGTTGTCTAATGCGTAAATTTTTTGTGCAGGTTTTTTCCCGCGGGCGGGTGCGTCAACCCGAAATAATGGTGGCCGTGCAACGCAAATATGCCCACGATCAATAAGCTGTGGAAAGTGGCGGAAAAACAGCGTTAGCAGCAACACTTGAATATGTGATCCATCGACGTCCGCATCTGACAATATGCAGATCTTTCCGTAACGGAGCGTGCTGAAATCGACTGTGTCATTTTTGCTATGGGGATCGATCCCGATAGCAACCGCCATATCGTGGATTTCATTATTCGCAAATAGGCGGTCGCGCTCAGTTTCCCACGAGTTCAGCACTTTTCCACGCAGAGGAAGAATCGCTTGAAACTCTTTATCACGTCCCATTTTTGCGGAGCCGCCAGCTGAATCACCCTCGACCAGAAATAACTCGTTACGACTAATATCGCTGGATTCGCAATCTGTCAGTTTGCCAGGTAACACGGCAATACCCGAGGTTTTTTTCTTTTCAACTTTTTGGGTTGAACGTAAACGATTTTGCGCCTGCTTGATAACGAGCTCGGCAAGTTTTTTACCGTATTCGACGTGATGATTGAGCCATAATTCTAGCGCTGGTTTAGTATAAGTCGAGATCAACTTTACCGCATCACGCGAATTCAGACGCTCTTTGATCTGCCCCTGAAATTGTGGATCTAACACTTTGGCCGATAAAACAAACGATACGCGGGCGAATACATCCTCCGGTAGCAGTTTGACACCTTTCGGTAAAAGTGAGTGCATGTCAACGAAATTCTTCACTGCACCAAACAGCCCTTCGCGCAGACCGGATTCATGCGTTCCTCCAGCCGAGGTTGGAATCAGGTTGACATACGATTCACGGACGATACCGCCATCTTCAGTCCACGCCACGACCCATGCCGCACCTTCGCCTTCAGCAAATCCGTCGGTTTCTGCAGTGGCGTATTGTTCGCCTTCAAACAGCGGTATTAGCGGCTCAGAGCTAGACGATTGCGCTAACGACTCCATCAGATAGCCGCGTAACCCTTGGTCGTACTGCCAGGTTTGGCTATCATTGGTTTTGGCGTTGAGAAGGGTGACTTTGACGCCCGGAAGCAAAACCGCTTTTGAGCGCAGCAGACGCTGCAATTCCGGTTGTGAGATTGCGGGCGAGTCAAAATATTTTGGGTCTGGCCATGCAGTAACGCGTGTGCCGCTTTTTTTGTCGTCGCGTGTTTGGGGCCGGGTTTTTAACTGCTCAATGAGATCGCCACCGGCAAACGCCAGTTGATGAACGCCGCCTTCACGCCAGACGGTGATTTCAAGTCGCGTGGAAAGTGCATTGGTGACGGAAACACCGACACCGTGGAGGCCACCGGAGAATGCGTAAGCGCCACCGCTACCTTTATCGAATTTGCCGCCGGCGTGCAGGCGCGTGAATACAATTTCGACGGTAGGGACTTTTTCCTCCGGGTGCATACCAACGGGTATGCCTCGGCCATCATCTTCGACGCTGACGCTACCGTCGACATTTAACGTCACCAGAATATTTTTGCAATAGCCGCCCAGCGCCTCATCGGAGGCGTTATCAATCACTTCTTGAATGATATGGAGTGGATTTTCGGTCCGCGTGTACATGCCGGGACGTTGTTTGACAGGCTCCAGTCCCTTTAGGACGCGGATGGATGATTCACTGTAGTCGGAAATCGGAGATTTTTTAGTTGCCATGCAATTCAGTTGGGGTGCAGTTTTAATACTTGTCTTTTAGTAAATTAAGACAAAAAACAAGTAATATCAAAATGAGGGAAATCTCTACAAGAACGCATTCTAATGAAAAAATCGACGCAGCTCCAGAATAGGTCGTTTCTCGATGCAAAAACAGTTTGAACCAGCTAAAATGCGGCTGCTTGTTGTTTTTTAATAAATTTCTGAAAGGGGGTCATGACAACCACCGTCTTCAAAATACGTAAACATTCAAGAAAATAGGTTAGACCATACCGTGGTGTTGATGAAATTATCAAAATCTACAGTTTTGGTCGCTAGCTTTCAGCACTTCCCCCCATTATATGGACGTGACAGAAAATTGAAAGTTTGCTCTTCGATGGCGAAGATGGATAATTCAGGCATCTTAGAAAACTGATCACAAGCCGTAAGACTGTGGAGGTAAAAGAATGGCAGACACATACTCTCTAGCCATTGATTTTAGCGCATCTTCTCAGTCTAACATCCATTTTTTGCACGCTTTTACGACGACGTAAGAGTGTGATTATCGGTACGTAGACTAATCGAATACGTTGCACCAAAAGTCGCCGCACCATCTGTGCATTGGCGCTAACAAGCTAGCGAGCAAGCTGGCAGAGTTTTTCAGTTCAACACAGCGTTATTTACCCTTGTATCACTTGCTTAACAATCGCATCCCACGTTCCAACCCATCGATAGTCAGTCCGAACATGCGATTGCTCATCAACTGCTTCACTATTTCTACCGATTGCCGGTATTGCCAAAGACCTTCTGGCTCAGGATTTAGCCAGATGAATTTTGGAAAGGCATTAGTGAAACGCTGCAACCAATCGGCGCCAGCTTCGTCATTATTATATTCAACCGAGCCACCTGGTTGCAAAATTTCATAAGGACTCATGGTAGCGTCACCGACAAAAATCAGCTTGGTGTCAGGTTTGTATTTGCGCAGAATATCCCAGGTGGGGAACCGTTCCGCATGACGACGATGATTGTTTTTCCAGACATAGTCGTAGACGCAGTTATGGAAATAGAAGAAATCCATGTTTTTGAATTCGGTCTTAGCGGCCGAAAATAATTCCTCGGTACGAGCAATATGATCGTCCATACTGCCGCCGACATCGAGCAACATCAGTACTTTAATGTTGTTTTTTCGCTCTGCCTGCATTCTGATATCCAGATAGCCCGCATTGTTTGCGGTGGCCCGAATAGTGTCGTCCAGCGCTAATTCTTCCGCCACGCCTTCGCGGGCAAATCGACGCAGTCGACGCAGGGCGACTTTGATGTTGCGGGTATTGAGCTCACGCTCGTCATCATAGTCTTTGTAGGCGCGGGCTTCCCACACCTTTACAGCAGTGCGATTGCCGCCGCTGCCGCCCATACGGATGCCTTCAGGATTGGTGCCGCCATGGCCGAATGGCGATGTGCCACCCGTGCCGATCCATTTGTTTCCGCCTTCATGACGACCTTTTTGTTCTTCAAGTAGCTCTTTGATGCGATCCATGAGCTTGTCGTAGCCAAATTTTTCAAGCTGCGCCAACTGTTCAGGCGTCAGATCCCGCTTCATGCGCTGCGCCAACCACTCGGCAGGTATCTCAGGGTTTTTATCAAAAATCGCCTGAATGCCTTTGAAATACAATCCAAATGCCTTATCGAATTTATCGTAGTGCGCTTCGTCTTTGACCAATGTCGTTCTCGCCAAATAATAAAAATTATCCAGCGATGGCGTGATCACATGCTTTTGCAATGCTTCCAGCAAAATCAAAAACTCCTTGATTGATACAGGAATTTTGGCGTTTTTAAGTGTGTAGAAAAAATCGATCAGCATTAGAGTTTCGCAGAATGTTTCACATTAACGGTTTTTGCGCGCCATATACACTAAGCGCTCAAACAAATGCACGTCCTGTTCGTTTTTAAGTAACGCGCCATGCAAAGGCGGGACAATGGTCTTGATGTCGCTACTTTGCAGAGCAGAGGCCGGAATATCTTCAGCCAGTAATAATTTTAGCCAATCCAGTAATTCTGAGGTAGATGGTTTTTTCTTCAGACCGGCAACTTCACGCACTTGATAGAATGTTTCGAGCGCCTGCGCCAATAAATCTTTCTTCAATTGCGGAAAATGCACGTCGACGATATCGCGCATGGTTTCTTTGTCGGGAAATTTAATGTAATGAAAGAAACATCGACGCAGAAAAGCGTCCGGTAATTCTTTCTCATTATTCGATGTAATAATGACCAAGGGTCTAAATTTGGCCTTTACCATTTCACGGGTTTCGTAGACGTAAAACTCCATCCGATCAAGTTCTCGTAACAAATCATTGGGGAACTCAATATCGGCTTTGTCTATCTCATCGATCAATAAAACAACTTGTTGGTCTGCGTTAAACGCCTGCCACAACACACCTTGAATAATGTAATTGTGAATATCTTTGACCCGCTCGTCACCAAGTTGGGAGTCACGCAATCGTGATACGGCATCATATTCGTATAAACCTTGCTGTGCTTTCGTTGTCGATTTAATATGCCATTGCAACAACGGCATGTCCAGCGCGACAGCGACTTCCTCTGCCAGCATGGTTTTACCCGTTCCTGGCTCTCCTTTGATTAGCAGCGGCCGCTGCAGGACGAGTGCTGCGTTAACTGCTAACTTCAGGTCGTCTGTAGCGACGTAGTTACTGGAGCCTTCAAAACGGTGTTGTTGTCGCATGGCGTTGTCATCTGGAAGAAAATAAAATCCAGTATAAAGTAGAACGGCAAAAGACATAGTAAGGAGAGCAACAATGAGAAACTTGAAATAATGAAAAATTTTTCTTGGGAAAAATTGAACTGCGTACACTGTTTGCTGTTGTTTCAATGGCCGTACATATTCGACCATCTATTTGTTAAATAATAATTACAATATGAAAATATTTTTTCTGCGTTTGCGTGTCATGTGGCGGCGATTTCGCCAAGGTGACCGTTATCAAAATAATAGTCAAGATCACTACGCCATCGAGCTTGAAGCGTTAATGCGGCGCGCAAATCCGTTTGCATCCTGGCAAGAGCGTGCTAATTGGACGATTGATATCGCCGAGTGGATACGTCACGAACCCACCGTTTCCTTACTAGAGGAGGGGGCGTGGCGTCGGGTCAAGCAGCAACGTGTCGTTTTTATGCTGGATTGGTTGGATGCGCATCGCGACGTTCGCAGGATTGTGCAGACAACGCTACAAAAAACGTTGCGCGAAGCTGCGGGACCGGAGCTCTTTTGTGCGACTGGTTTGCCCAACGAGCCAGCGTTTTTCAATGAGCTTTCTGAACATGTCATTAAATATATATTGCCGAAGCCACCTGCGGAGGCCGATCTTTCTGTGCTATTTACAGCGATGTTTCCGCATCCTGAAGACGCCGAATGGTTGCTGGAGCTGGATGCAGAAACGGTGGAAAGGATTTGGAAGCTCACCGCGGATGACGGTATCTCGCACATGTATCACCAGCAGATAGATGAGGCGCTCATTTATCTGGTAACAGCAGTTTTGGCAGATGGCATTAGTAAAGCCTTCCGTTATCGCCTTGATCCAAAGATGCCGTTGCAAGCGACCCCGTTCATGGTGCTGCGCCGCGAGCTGGAGCGTTACTTATACCTAAGTCCTACCGACGAAGGTGCCTTGCGCAGCGTACGTATGCTGATCGCCGTCTGCCAGGCGCAAACGGATCGGATTTATGGTCATTTAGATGAATATGGCGTATCTGTCAGTCTGGTGTATCGCGTGGAGAGAATGCGTGCGCATTTGAGCCGAATGACTCGCCTGATCGATTTACGTGCGGCGGTCGCATCTAATCTGGCACTGGATGTATCGAAAACGCTTCAGAATGCACCGAATAGCGAATTCAGCGATGAATCAAGCGAAGAATTTACTGATAGCTGGGGTGAAGATGGCGCGACTGCAATTGGCGGTGTAAGGCATCGAATCATTGCTGGATCTGCCTCAATAACGAGTGTGCGAACGGTCAAGGCGGTTTCAAAGACCGGTACCGGTCAAATTCAGGCACTTTTGGTAGATTTTATATTAGCGCATCATCACAGATCATCAATTCGTGGCTTAGTACGTCGCAGCTTTTCATTACTTGCCCGCAAAATGGTGGAACGTAATGCTGATCATGGCGAACACTACATTGCGCGTGACCGAAAGGAATACCGGGCAATGTTAATGGCTGCATGCCGTGGCGGCGTCTTGACAGCGTTCACTGTGCTAGGCAAATCGCTATTGTCTTCGGCTGGCCTGGCACGGTTTTTCGAAGGTCTATTTGCCTCATTAAATTACGCGGTCAGTTTTCTGGCAATATCCGCCATCGGCGGTGTTTTGGCGACCAAACAACCTGCCGTAACCGCACCGGCGCTGGCAGCAAAGATGAGCCAGCTCGATACAGTCGAAGGTTTGCGGACATTACTTGCGGAAGTTGCGCTGTTGTTACGTTCGCAGGCCGCTGCCGTTTTTGGTAATTTGATAGCAGTAGTGCCGACGATGCTAGTCATTTCGCTGGTCATCACGCTTACTACCCACGCGCCTATGCTGGACGTCGGGCATGCGCAAGCGACGATAGATAGTTTGTCGATCATCGGCCCTACGCCATTATTTGCGGCTTTAACGGGCATCTTGCTGTGGTTATCCAGCCTTGCCTCCGGCTTTGCGGACAATTGGTTTGCTCTGCGTAGACTGCGCGAGGCCTTGACCCATCAACGTCGCCTCATCCGCGTTTTAGGTGCGCCACGGGCGCAGCGATGGGCAGCGTGGCTTGAACATCATATCGCTCAGATCGTCGGTAATATTTCACTTGGACTTCTACTCGGCATGTCGCCTGTGATTGTCCAATTTTTTGGTCTTCCTCTGGACGTCCGTCACGTGACGCTTGCGACCGGCAGCTTGACGGCAGCGGCAAGCAGTCTGGGTTGGACTGTAGTGATGTCGCCACATTTTTGGTTGGCAGTGGTGGGCATAGCGAGCGTCGGAGTGCTCAATGTCGGAGTCTCGTTTGGATGTGCTTTGGTGCTCGCATTGCGTGCCCGAGAAGTGCCGGTACGGATTCGTCGAGTCGTATTTAGAGCTGTATTAAGGCGCTTCAGTGCTTCACCACGCTCTTTTTTGTTTTCCGAGGTAGTGGCTCAGGCGCATCCGGCCCAGGATAGCGAGGAGATTCGGAGCGAAGAGCCGGAAGTCGGTACTGAACCTTATTCTGAAACTGACAGGGAGCATGGAACACAGAGTAAAACACAGAATATCATCGAGGTTGTGTCGGAACCGACCACCCCAACATCGACTACATTAGGCGAAACCAAGCGTTAGGCTGATAAATGCTGTTGCTGGACGTGGACTAGGTGTTAACTTTGAGTTAGACTTAACCGTTTTTTGGTTTCCGATAGCGCAACATTTTGTCCCGCTTGTTTACTTCAGGCGGTAATGACATGAATGGCATCTTATAAACACTAAGTTGCAAGCGCAACGAAGATCGAACCGGTTTCGCTACAACTACTCGGCTATTTACCCACAGCTATTATGAAAAAATTAATTGCATTTCTCGCGCTTGCGGGTATTGCCAACTTCGCCGCAGCTACGGACGTCGTCGGTAACGCTAAGGCAGCTGAAAACAAGGTATCCATGTGTATTGGATGCCACGGTATTCCTGGCTATAAAGCTAGTTTTCCCGAGGTATATCAAGTACCGATGCTTGGCGGTCAATCTGCCAAGTACATTGAAAATGCGCTGGCTGCCTATAAGAAGGGTGATCGCCAACATCCGACGATGCGTGGAATTGCAGCTTCGTTGTCGGATCAGGATATGGCTGATCTTGCCGCTTATTACTCTCAGCAAAAATAAGGAACCCACACTATGAAAAAAATTCTTGTTGGCGTGGTGTTTATCCTTTCCGCGAGTGCTTCTGTCGGTGCACTGGCAAGCGGTAACATCGCCGCTGGTGAAGCCGCAGTCAAAAAATATTCGTGTGCATCTTGTCATGGGGCGAACTTACAAACGCCAATCGATCCAGCTTATCCAAAGTTGGCCGGTCAGCATCAAGACTATCTTCAGCACGCTCTGATTTCTTATCAGCGCGGTGCTGCTGGCCCAAATGGCCGCACAAATGCGATTATGGGTGGGGTTGCTAAGGCGTTGACGCATCAGGACATTCAGGATATTGCTGCTTATATCCATAGCTTGCCAACATCGTTGGTCTTGCGTAAGTAAGATATTGATATAATTTAAAGAACGGTTCAGAAGTTGCTAGTAACTTCTGAACGACAAAAAGCCACCATATTTTGTATGGTGGCTTTTTGTCGTTGTTTTCTTGTTCTAAAAAGCTTTGTGAAATAACGTATGTAAGGCATGGACTAACGAGATGTGTGACCAAATACGGAAGATCGCCAAGCCGTCTAATCGTTTAAGGATGTGTACATAAATATCCCCCCGTTACCTCTCTAACTAATCAAGCGCTAGACCGCGATGTCTCAGAGGTCGAACGCAGTGCATTCATGCTATTAACCCTCTGTATCTGCTACATCTTCTTTTTGACACACTCAATATATTCAGCACCATCTGGCGCCAAGCCGCTCCGCTGCGCGTTCCAGATCATCTGGCCTAGACATTCCATGATGTGATGATAGGCATCATGTTCCGATTGTAGTCTCTGTGTCAGCGCAGTCGATGCTGCACGAATCCCAGGTGGCTGATCGATCGAAATCTGTTCGGCGATTGATAGGTGCATCGCCAAGTGCAGAAATGGATTTGTCTGGCCATTTTCGACTGAATAATCGGCGGCAAGAGCAGCATCGACATCGTTCAAATCATTTGAATATTCTGGATGCTGCATAATCCAATCACGGGCAATAGCCTCAATTGGGGTGAGTATTTCGTTCGCCCGATACTTACGATAGGCTTCACAGAAAAACCGACGGACGTCTTGTTGAGAGGGATTGAACATAGATAATTTTAGCTAATGAGTCTTGCGATACTGAAAGCCGCTGCCGCTGCCAGGCCGCCGACGAGCAATGTTTGCAAGCCGGATTTAAGCGCGCCGGTCCCGGTTACACTACCTTTCAGGTAACCAAACACAAACAACGCCAGCAGTGTGACGATAGTCGATACTGTAAGTGCGCTGTGGGTAGAGTTCATAAATATATAAGGCGCGAGAGGAATCAAACCACCGACCAGATATGAGAGCGCAATTGTTATTGCACTTTTTCTTGCGGCGCCAGGATGCGGCTCCTCCAGTCCGAGTTCAAAGCGCATCATAAAATCCCGCCAGGCCAGTGGCGTGCGTTCGAGCCCGGCCAGCATCGGCTCACATTCTTGTTTGGTGACGCCATACTGCGCCATGATGTCGATCACTTCCCTGCGTTCTCTATGAGGGACGGTCAAAATCTCTTGCTCTTCACGGTCACGCTCAGCGTAATAATGCTGGCGTTCAGTACGTGCTGCAAGATAACCGCCTAATCCCATGGCAATTGATCCAGCGGCTATTTCGGCGACACCGGCGGTAACGATAATATTCATCGCCACCGACGCGCCGCTGATACCCGCTGCAAGTGCAAACGGAACCGTCAGGCCGTCTGCCATTCCAATCACGATGTCGCGGACTGTGTCGCTGGCTTCGAAGTGATGTTCAGTATGAGGGGTCGGCATGGCGCTTTATATACCTTTTTCAGGTAATGGTGTTTTGGTTTTGTAGTCACAAAGATCTGCGATTGTGCAGTTCCAGCACAGAGGCTTGCGTGCGATACACGTATAGCGGCCAAGTAGTATAAGCCAGTGGTGCGCATCTTGCTGAAACTCTACAGGTACCACTTTCATCAATTTATGCTCAACGATATTGACGTCTTTACCGGGCGCAAGTCCGGTTCGGTTCGAGACGCGAAAAATATGCGTATCAACGGCAATGGTCGGTTCCCCGAAAGCGGTGTTTAGCACCACATTGGCTGTCTTACGACCAACGCCAGGTAACGCCTCCAACCCTTCACGTGTATGCGGAACTTCTCCAGCATGGCGTTCAATGAGCAGTCGGCATGTTTCGATCGTATTTTTGGCTTTTGTCCGAAATAATCCAATGGTTTGAATATATGGAATCAGCCCGTCGATACCGAGAGCTAGAATTTTCTCTGGCGTATTTGCAATGGGATACAACATGCGCGTGGCTTTGTTGACGCTTACGTCTGTAGCTTGCGCTGACAGCAACACAGATATGAGTAATTCAAATGGCGAGGTGTATAGAAGTTCGGTGGTCGGGTTTGGCATGACAGCACGCAAGCGGTTAAATATTTCGCGACGCTTCTTTGTATTCATGACAGATCCTCAGCCTGTGGCTTAGGCTGTATCTCAGCTTGTTGTTCTTTTTTTAGTCGAGCGCGTTCAATCGCTGCCTGAATGATCGCTTTTTTGCGTTCTTGTTCGATTTTTTGCTCTGGATTGTTAGTTGCCTCCGCCGCTATAACCCTCAATTTGTCGGCCGCTTTGGCGGCGAGACGGTCGTCGTTTTCTTGCTTTTCACGTTTTAAGCGTGCATCTCTAAAATCGTGACGTTGGCGTGCGTCGGTTGCTTGTTGTTGGGTCCAGGCTTCCCAGCCGGTCTTGTCTTGCGTTACATCGACCATGCTAATACAGTCAACGGGGCAGGGTGCGACACATAAATCACAGCCAGTGCACAGGTCTTCTATGACGGTATGCATCTGTTTTGCTGCTCCTAAAATTGCGTCAACCGGACAAGCTTGAATGCACAGAGTGCAGCCGATGCAAATCGCCTCATCAATGATGGCACGTGGGCGCGGGCGCTCAGCACCATTGACTGGGTTAAGCGGAATTATCGGCGCACGCAATAGTTGCGCGAGGCGGTTCACGCCCTCTTGTCCGCCCGGTGGGCATTGATTATAGAGGGCGCTGCCTTCCGCTATCGCTTCGGCGTACGGGCGACAACCTGAAAATCCACACTTAGTGCATTGCGTCTGAGGCAGTAGCGACTCAATATGGTCGGCAAGGTCGGCGGTAGAGGGGGTAGTTTGGTTAATAGTTTGATTAAACACAGCAGATGATAACAACATAAAAGGTTTATTATCCGCGTAAATCAGCGGCGGGCTAAATAGAAAAAGCCACTCTATTTTAATGAGTGGCTTTTTAAACGGTAGAACGGCTCAGATCGACATCATTATCATTATCATTAAGCGTTGGCCTTGATGAATTCTGTGATCTTAGGGGCAATCATTTCACGCCAGCGACGGCCCGAAAATATCCCGTAATGTCCGCATTTCTCTGCGGTGAAATGCTGTTTCATTGCAGTCGGAAGAGATGCGCATAAATCATGCGCAACTTTGGTTTGCCCTGGTCCTGAAATATCATCAAGTTCACCTTCAATGGTGAACAAGGCAACGGTCTTGATATCTTGCGGCTTGACGAGTTTTCCGTCAATTTTCCAAGTCCCGAGCGGAAGACTGAAGTCCTGAAACACCGTTTTAATGGTATCTAAATAATAGTCGACAGGCATATCCAGTACCGCATTGTACTCGTCATAAAACTTGCGATGATTTTCTGCGGACTCGTTATCACCTTGGCGCAGGTGCATATAGAAGTCCCAATGACTTTGTGCGTGGCGATTCGGATTCATTGCCACAAAACCAGCGTGTTGCAGAAAACCAGGATAGACCTTGCGGCCTGCGCCTGGATAATTCGAGGGTACAGTATAGATTACGGTATTTTCGAACCAGCTAAACGGCTTTTCAGTTGCCAGATCATTGACTTCGGTTGGGGAAATCCGTGCATCGATCGGGCCACCCATCATCGTCATGGTTTTCGGAAGTTTTGGATCTTTTTCGCTCGCCATCAAGGAGATCGCAGCGAGTACCGGAACGGTCGGCTGACATACTGAAATCACGTGCAGATCAGGACCTAATAACCGTATAAAGTCCTGAATATAAAACACGTAATCATGTAAATGGAAAGCACCTTCGGATTCGGGCACCATGCGTGCATCTGTCCAGTCAGTGATGTAGACATCATGATCAGCCAATAAAACATTCACCGTATCGCGCAGTAGAGTGGAGTGATGTCCTGACAACGGGGCGGCTAGCAGTACAGTCGGCTGCTTAAGTGCTGCCAACTCTTTTTTGTTTAAATCTTTCTTAAAATGCAATAACCGACAAAAAGGTTTTGTCAGCTCAACCTCTTCAATAATGGCAACTTCCTTGCCATTAATTAAAGTGGAGACAATATCAAAATTTGGCTTTTCATAATCTTTCCCCAGTCGATACATCAGTTCGTAGCCAGCAGCGATGCGCTGCGCAAATGGTGAATGGGCAAGCGGTGACACCGGATTGGTAAAAAGCTTTGCACTCGTTTCGGCGAATTGCACCAGAGGCGTTAATAGAGAACGACTAAATTCGTGCATGTGATAGAGCATACAAACCTCTTAGGTAACTCTTTGGCGGATAAGTGGGGATTACTGTGCCGCAACGCCGCAAGTAGATTGTTTTAATTATTGTGTCGCTTAATGGTACAGGTTGGCAAAGGTAAAATTACCTAAAGGCAATGTATTTCTTTACTCTCAGCATTATATAGCGTATCGCAGCATTCATCCGTTAGGTACTGCTCCTTATTTGACGAATATCTTGATCGTTATGAAGAATTGTGCAAATTTGATATGTGAATTTGGCTTAATACTTACCCTTGTTCATGCCGTTTGCGAATGACACTCTTTCAAACACTCTTTCAAATTGTCCCTTATATAAGTGCATCGAAGGTCATTTTTACAAGAAATAAAATATTGAGCTGATCTGAAATTTTTTGATAGCTATAAAGTGAATTCGGGGGACTGATGCTAGAAACCCACGATAAACAAAGAGTTCGTCTTACGCCATTTATCTATTTCTCTACAAATGAGACTTTAGTTCTTGTCCTAACGACAGATCAAAGTAGCAATGATATTTTTGAGAGGCTAACTTAAATCAGCAATGAAGTAATCGTTATCAGCGTTGTTGGGTGGGCGCGCAGGGAGGATAAATGCTTTCTTTGTTCGCATGAAACGAAACCACTAATGCCAGATGGTTGCACGTGACGTTTATCCTCTGAATCAGTGATTAATTCTCCTTGTGCATTAGCGAACAAGTATGTCATTCGCAGCCTCGAAGTTATTCATTTTTTTCATTAAATTCATTAAGGGATGCGCATGGTGCGTACCAGCTTTACCCCATCAACCTCAGCCGCCTCTGCGAGTTTCGCGGCCCGCGGATCGGAGCCATCTTCAAAATCCCAATCGACATTTATCAACGCCGTCATAAACTGTAGCGGCATTGAAGTGCCACTTCGCAACGGGAAGTCATCTCTTAACGCCAAGTTCCCGCGGGCAACGCGCCGACAACGCATTCAAAGTGAGCTAGAGAATAAAATAATAAATGACAAAAAAGAACAGACAGACATGAAGAAACTTCGAGAGGGGTTCGAATACGTACAATTTGGCACGAACCCTAGCGAAGCTTCCTGTTGTGATTCAGGCTCAGAAGGAGCGCCCATAAAAACAGGATTAGCCCTAGCAGCTATGCTAATCACTAATGCATGTAAACCAGAACAATTATTGTCAGCTTTCTGCAATCAGACAGGAACACGTTTTACGGCCTTGCCAGATACGAAGGAGGGCCTGCCTCTGACGGCCCCTGACACATGTCCGATCAATAGTACGACTCAGGCAACGCCGTCAAACATTCCTACATTAAGCGATATCGGCAATAGCATTTTATCGTTTGGACAATCCATCTATAACAGCTTACCGGCTTTACCAAGGTCGCGGATGTTGGTAGAGGCGCATACTGGCGGTAGGCAAGTGAGGGCATTTTGGGGGCGAGAGTACCCTCATTGGGGCGCGGGTGGTAACCAGAAAGTCGTAACCAATAATACTGCCGAGAAGCTCCGCCCCAACGTATTTTCTGCGTTTCCCTCGTCATTAGATGCGGATGCGATTATGGGTGGGTTAAATGCCTTTCAACGTTGGCCCGCAAATATTAATCAGGATGAGAGATTGAAGGGCATCGCACTTACGCGCCTGAGTGACAATATCGCAAATATTTATCAGCTCCTTGATGTGTTCAAGCCATTAATATTACGCAACTGGGGAAGTGACCCAACTATCAGTCAATATGAGTATTCGGTCTTAAAATATGCTGTGCAGTCCCAGTCTTACGGAACTAACAGCACGGGTGTTTCGATTAACCCCGCAGAACCCCAACTGGCCTGGCCGCAAGCAGAATTACGCCACGAGATCGCGCAGCTTTTCTTTATGGCTTTAACGGAGATAAACAGGCTATCCGGTACTCAGGCTTTATCAAGTTACATAAATTCCAAGGCTAAGTTGGAATTGGCAACTAATCCGACATTGGATAAATTGTCCAAATTTTCGGATCGTATAAAAGCCGAGATTATTCATCAGCTAGAGATACAAGTGCCAAACTTTTTGCCGAATGATCGTAGTAAGTTGAACTTGCTCGCAAAGTGGTTTGTTGATGCTACATTAATCGGTGTTGATCCTTTGTTCCACCCACAGCTCGATCTTGATCACCCCGATTTTCGTTACGCTTCTTACCTTAGCCCTGATGGCACATTAATGAGTATTGGGGCAGGGTTTATGAATCAATTTCCAGCGAAGGCGGGAGGCCGAATGACTCCCGAAGTTTTACGTGAGGCAGGTCTGCATAGTTTAATTGATCTTGATCCTTTAGCATGGTCTTCCTCTACAGGGACCGCCCTCATACGCTTCGACGATTCGCGTGCAAATGACATTGCAGGTGAACGTTTGGGGAGCGCAGCGGACCGTATGAAATCTGGACTAGCCTTTCTGATTGCGCCTGAAATTCCAAAGATCAGGTTGATGCAAAAAGTTAAGCTTAGCGAGGAGGAGTTTTTGATCTGTGTCAATGATCGGTTTAACGATGACGCGGTTCACAATCAGCAATCCAAGGATGCGTTAGGTCGACTAGAGCAAAGTAAATTTGATTTATACAATTACGGCCTTGAGCATTTGCCACTAAGCCATCAGAAAAATTTAATCAGGGCGGCCCATTTTGGTGCATTGGAAATATTTGTGCCAAGAGTGATTTTATACGAGGGAAAACATGGCGATATTGCCCATAAAGCTACGTTCAAAGCGACGTCGGGGCTCATTGCAAGTGTGGGAAATTCGGGCAGCGGTGCGCCTCCCGAGTACTATTTGTTTTCTGAGGAGGGCTACTGGGGTTCACCCGTTGTTTCTGTCATCACTTCCTACGTAAAGGAGTCGGGCGGGGTTGCGGCGTATGTCAACAAACATCATGCGAGCTTCACTAGCGGCGTTCGATTTAAGCCATCCAATCAAACCTCTTTCGAAACAGCATCCTTTTCTACCTATGCAACAAATCTAAAAGAAATTGCCCTTGTCGTAAGTCAGGTACAGAGTTTTCCCTCAGCTATACATCAACGATTTACCGATGCGTCGTCGACGCAACGAATGCATATAACGTTGGCCCAAAAAATATTCAGCTCCAGTATTTATACACTTGGAAAATTTATTATAGGTATGGTTCCGTATGGTAATTGCGTGATCGCCGTCCTTGATACTGCAGAAATGGTTGCGTTGCCAGCCGAAACCGATAAAGGTAAAGTTGAGCAAGCTACGGTGATAGCAACAGATGCCCTATTTTGTTTCACTGGATTGGTCAACGAAGTAAAGGAAGCAAAAGTCGTGATGAACTCTGCTCGAGCTGTTTTTCGTTCCAGATCTCCCAATGAATTTGCTGAAACGAAGATTAAAGAGCATTTGGCAGGGCCATCGCTCAACAAGGATGAGAAGGTGGGATTGACGAATGGCGGCCTTAGATTTGACACTGTGAAACATCTTGCCAATAACCCGGCAGATTTACACTTTAGAACTGGTATCTCCCACTTTATCGAATTCGCACCAAGCGCGATCAGCCCCACCCCAAACAAAATATCGTTTAAGAAAGACAACCTAAACGTACCGAACAATTTAGTTCCTAAAGGACTTTTCCAAAAGTCTGAGGGAGGACCGATATGTTTGGTGTTGGCCTTAGATAATACTGAAAAAAGAGTCGGTTATCTCTGGAATGAATCGGAAAAACAATTGGAATTGCAGACCGATCAATGGTTCGATGCATATAGTGAATTGACCGATGAAGATATTCAAATCGTAGACCTATTCACGAAAAATGCTCCGACTCACATAACTTCAACCCGAATATCGGATATGTTGTACAACAATAAATGTCTCAATGCAGTGCGTAAATTTTACTATCAGAGTTATTTCGCACATCCGCCGGAAAATATCAATCACGGTGTCTATACCGTTGGAGATCGACAGTACCTTAAGCTTGATGAAGAATTTTATTTACTGGAGGAGCAATCTAAGCCTAGTTTGGAGCGTCGTATTATTGGCGAGCAAATGCCGGAAGATTTAAGTCTTGACGTCCAGTATGACGGAAAAAAATGGAGGGTAATAAAAAATTATTTGATTACTCCTGCGACCAAACTGACTAACACTGTCGCAACGTTTGAGGAGGCGATAAAACATGGATTTAATTTGCCAGAAGGTTGGTCGACGTCTGCGATGTTCTTTGACAACTCCAACCCCGATCAATTTGTTTTAAGCCTCAGGGACAGCGAAGGCAACACCAAATATCGTCTCGGCCCGAATCGAAAAGGTGCTTTGGATGAACTAGAAATTACAGCGTTTGAAAAAAATAGATGCAGGATTAAACGAGCGCCACCGTTTGGTTCTCAAGCAGCTTGTGGTTCTCAGGGGGCTTACTTTGCCTCACTTCCAGCGGAAGCCGCGCGTAAAGAGGCAATAAATCAGCTCGTTGAGCTGGATGTTGAAACGCGTCCCTATTACGAACGTCCGTTGCTTCAACTTGAAATAGTTCGAGACGTCGAAAAAATTCAAAATGCATTCCAAAATAATCCCGAACTTTCACAGCATTTCTTGCTTTTAACCGATAATATTGTCAACAAGCCAAAATTGACTTTAGTTGCTGCAATGGAAGAGGTTGGTCAATTAAAGTGGGCGGATCGAGAGTTGCCCGCAGATAGGTTGATGGACTTGACGGACTTTTGGGAAGAAATAAAATCGCAATTAGCGAGCGAATCTTCTAACGATTTTGGAAGGCAGCGTGAGGCTTTGGGTGAGACCTGCGAGTTAAATTTGCGACTCGTCGAAAGCCAACGACAATATGATGAATTAGGGAATGTTTACATCAACAAAGTAAGATGGTTGAATAAATTGAATCGAGAGTACGAAAGCGACTTCGTTGAGGCGCAGCAAAGTGTGACATCTCGGTTATGGAAAACAATATTTGGACCCGCTTTAACATCAGGTTTCACCAAGTCTGGCGGCTGGACGTTTGAGGTACGCGCAAAAGGATTCTCTCAAATAAGAGAAAAATATGGCGCAGAATTTGCTAGTGAAATTCGTCATGCCTACGCCTACACTCATGATCTCGCTGGGCAGTTAGTAGATTGGTCGCAAAATGCTCCTCAACAATTTTGGAGCCAGACTTCTACCTTTTTTCATGTTGAGGAAGAGAGCCTGACATCAGATTACAAGCAAAGAATTCTACAAACACTAACAGAATTTCAGGGATATTCTGCTCCAGACAGAGTCGATAAATTACGCGTCATCTCTCCGTCCGTCAGTCCAGAAGGGGTGCAGTACAAATATAACGTACAGGAACACGTGAGGGGTGTTCCGCAGGAGGCAACACTTTTTGGCAACGTTGTTACAGCTTACACTTATACGGGGGGGCCACGCCGCGGCCAGCTATATTTAACGACCTCAGCATTTTTGTCCCCAGTCAGCGGTCGTCATCAATTGGGGGAGTCCTTGCAACATGAATTATCGCACCTGGCAATACCCGATAGCCATATGGAGATTTACCTTGATGCTGGCAGTACAAAATACGGACACTACCCAATAAATGGAATGCGTCGTAACGCTGATGCGATACTTAGTTCGCCCGCAGCTTTTCTAAAGTACGCTGAGTTGATTACTTCGGTAAAACAAAGCTTCCTAGAGCATTTTAAGCTGGTGTCGCCCGATAGTCTGGAAAAGTATCTGCCCGAAGGGCTTGCTGACGTTAGTGATAAACGCTTTGAAAAATTCATAAAAAAACTTTTTCAGGGGCCTGCTGATGACAAAGTAAAAGCCTTCATGCTGCCCGATATATTTGTAGCATGGTGTCAACATATGTTGAGTGCAATACCAGAGGCAGGTGCCGAACAAGCAAAAATGAAAAATCGGCGCCATGTGGCCCCTAACGATATGGATACACAAGTGCACAGACTTTTAGTACGTGAATTGTTTGATAGTGGCAATCAAAAAAAGAATAATATTGATTCCGTACCTTTTTTCGAAGAAGACAAAAAGGGTCCGAATAATTCTGTGTAACTGCATGGCTTCAAATAAAGCTTCGGGTATTCCCAAGCCGAATAATAAGACTTCTAATAGCCAGTCGCTGATTGGCGCAGTCTATTTTTTTCTCTATTGCGTTGATCGCTAAATAAATAACCCACTCACCGTTTTATCGGTAGAGAGTACCGCCGCTTTATGATGGCGTGCCAAATCACAATTTAACGCTTTAATAGTATTCGGGGTGTTGGCAAATTGCACGTTCTAAATGGGCGCACAAAAACCACATTTACAAGAAATAAAATGTTGCGCTGATCTGAAATTTTCAATGGCTACAACGCCACTTCGAGGGCTGGCGCTCGAAATCCACGAAAAATAATAGGTGCGTCTTGCGCTATTTTCCTATTTCTCTACAAATGAGACTTTAGTTCTTGTCCTAGCGACGGATCAAAGTGGTAATGATATTTTTGAGAGTCTAGCTTGAATCAGCAATGAAGTAATCCTGCGCATATAGTGCTGTCGTCTGGGTTCGGAGGAACGTTAATATGCTTTGTTGGCTCGCGCAAGACGAGACCAATAATACCGGGTGGTTGTAAGTGACGTTTATTCTTTGAATCGGTGATTAATTCTTCTTGTGCCTGAGCGAACAAGTATGCCATTTGTCATCGGCAGCATCGAAGTTATTCATTTTTTTCATTAAATTCATTAAGGATGCTCATGGTGCATACCAGCTTTACCCCATCAACCTCCGCCACCTCTGCGAGTTTCGCGGTCCGCGGATCGGAGCCATCTTCAAAATCCCAATCGACATTTATCAACGTCGTCACAAACTGTAGCGGCATTGAAGTGCCACTTCGCAACGGGAAGTCCTCTCTTAACGCCAAGTTCCCGCGGGCAACGCGCCGACAACGGGTTCACAGGGAGCTAGAGAATAAAATAATAAACGACAAAAAAGAACAGACAGACATGAAGAAACTTCGAGAGGGCTTCGAGTACGTGCAATTTGGCACGAACCCTAGCGCAGTTTCCTGTTGTGATTCAGGCTCTGAAGGAGCGCCCATAAAAACGGGATTAGCGCTAGCAGCTATGCTAATAACTAATGCCTGTAAGCCAGAACAATTATTTTCAGCGTATTGTCATGAGACAGGAACACGTTTTACGGCGTTGCCAGATACCAAGGAGGGCATGCCTCTACCTGGCCCTGAAACATGTCCGAGCAATAGTACGACTCAGGCAACGCCATCAAACATTCCCACATTAAGCGACATCGGCAACAGCATTTTATCATTTGGGCAGTCCGTCTATAACACCCTACCGGCTTGGCCGAAAGACCCGATGCTTTTCCAGGGGGTCGAAGGTAGTATTTATGACGATCTTAATAATCCCTATTGGAATCAGGGAGAAGAAAAGAAAAAAATAGAGCCTGTTCCCACGACAACAAGTGTACCAAGTGTAGCACCTAAGTTAGACGTTGCCGCTTCCTCCAACTACCTCAGCATCGACTCGTTTGATACTTCTCTTAACGGGATTCACACTTGGTCTTCCATAGACAAAGGAGTAATCCTAAATGGCATCAACGCATACCAGCGTTGGCCAACAAATGTTGCCCAGGACGACCGTTTAAAGGGCATTGCACTTGAGCGTTCAAACGATCCTATATTTCGTGTGGATCAATTACTGAGTGCGTTCACGCCTGTGGTTTCCCGGATGATTGGAGGTCAGCCATCGGTTGATCAGTACGAGTATGCGATGTTGAAATACGCAGTGCATTCCAAGTTGCCGCCAGTTGACAAAGGCGTTGCTTATGATAGCCCAGCACATCCACAGCCAACGACGCCACAATCGGCACTGAAAAACGACGTTGCGCAACTATTTTTCAATGCTTTAGGCCAAATATCAGAGCCATCTGGTGCGCAAGTCCTTGAGGTCTTCGTACGAAAAAATACAAGCGCTGCGTTAAGCCTCGACCCAACGCTCGATACATTAGCAGGATTTTCTGATCGCATCAAAGCGAGTGTTATTAACCGGCTAGATTTGCACCTTCCTTCATTGAAGGCCGCTGATCGTGCTAGATTAAATACGCTAGCAAAATGGTTTGTTGAGGCGTCTTTACATGCCATTGATCCTTTGTTCAACGCACAATTTAACATGAGACAACGTGATTTTCGTGATGCGCACTATCAGGGCCGTGATGGCGCGTTAATGAGTATTGGAGCAAGCTTCATTAATCAATTTTCAGTCAAAGCAGGTACGCTTCTTACGCCCTCTATTTTGCGTGAGGCAGGGTTGCATAGTTTGATTGATATTGCTCCTTCTGCGTGGCTACCCTCTACTGGTTCTACCTTGACACGTTTCGGTCAGTCAATAGAGAAAAGGATTTATGGTGAGCCTTCAGGTACTGCGACTGATCGTATGAAGTCGGGACTTGCCGCGTTAATTGCACCTGAAATACCACGGATTCGTCTCTTGCAGGAAGTCAACATAAGCGAGGAAAGGTTCTTACGCAATATTAATGATCAGTTCAATGAAGATGGGGTTCACAAGCGACAATCCGAAGCTGCATTAGATTTACTAATATTTAGTAAATTTAAGTTATATAGTTTCGGTCTTAAGCAATTGCCGCAAATCGATCAAGATAATTTGGTTAGCGCAAGTAGGATTGGGCAACTAGAAGTATTTATGCCGAAAGTAGTTTTATACGATACGCAACATGCTGATATCACTTATAAGGCTGCACTTAAAGCCACTTCTGGTCTAATCGCACCAACTGGCCATACGGAAAGTGAATATTATTTATTTTCTGAAGGGCGCTGCTGGGGTTCTCCGGTTGTTTCTAAAGTGACGGAACAAATAAATCGCGCGGGCGGGGTCGCGCAGTTCGTGAATCAAAATCATGCCAGCTTTACTAATGGTATTCAATTCCAGCCATCGAACCAAATCACATTCGAGGCTCCCTCCGTCTATATTTTTTCAACAAATATAGTTGAGATTGCCACCGTCGTGAGTGACTTGCAGAGTTTTCCTTCAGCAATACATAAGCGCTTTACCGATGCGTCGCCTTCGCAACCAATATCTTCAACGTGGACCGAAAAAATATTTCATTCTGATATTTATGCAATTGGAAAATTTATTGTTGGGCTAGTTCCCGATGGTAATTGCGTGATTGCGGTCCTGGATATGGCTGAAATGATCGTAGCTCCCGCAAAAACCGATGCAGGTATCGCCACACAAGGACTAGCAGTGGCAACAGATGCGCTATTTTGCTTTACCGGATTAATTAAAAAAAATCAAGCGCAGTACCTGATGCATTATGTTCGCACTCCTTTTAATTATCGGTCCTCAGAAGAATTTGCTACACATAAGACAGCACAGCATATATCGGAACAGTCTCCTAAAATTGAACAGGCAAGAGGTATTACAAAAAAGGGTGCGGAATCAGTATTAAGTAACCCTCTCTCAACCAGGCATGAAGATTTACATTTTATGTCAGACATGTCCGAATTTTTTGATCCCGCTCCTGTAGAGTTGACCGTACCCCCCAATCTCATTTCACTGCTCGGAGATACGCTAACCTTTCCACACAATTTATCTCCTAGTGGACTTATACAAAAATTCGACGGTGGGCCGATATATTTGGTCATGGACGTTAGCCATTCTGGCAAAAAAGTGGGTTACCTATGGAACGAAGCGGAAAGACAATTGGAAAAGCAAACCGATCAATGGCTTCGGGGATATAGACATCTGATTGACGACGATCCGCAAATACTGAATTCCTTTACGCAGAATTTTCCTCTGCACTCATCCTCAGCGCGCGTCTCGGATATGTTGTACAACAACAAGCTCATCAAAGAAGTCAGGCAGATTAAATACCAAAGTTTCTTTGATCATTTGCCGGAGCAGTTGGATCTGGGTGTGCACAGCGTTGGAGATCGTGAATACATCAAAATTGAAGATGAATTTTATTTGGTTGAGAGGCAATTACTACCAACTAATGAGCGCTGTATTATTGGCGAGTCGATGCCGGAAGACCTGCGCCTTGATATGCAATATGACGGCGCCACTTGGCAGATATCGAATAATCATTTGATTACGCCTAAGCCCACGCTTCCGAGCGGTGTAACTTCTTATCAGGAGGCGTTACAACGAGGCTTCAATTTGCCTGAAGGATGGTCAGAGCCAATCATGTACGCTGATAATACTAATAGCGAGCAATTTATTTTTAGTTTTCAAGATAAAAGTGGGCGCACCAGATATCGCCACGGCCCAGACCGAAAAAATGCATTTGAAGTGCTCTCCAACGACGAATTTGACGAAAAGCGATGCCGGTTGCGGCGTGCACTGCCCGATAGTCTCCAAGCAAGTTGTAGCACGGAGGGCCTGAACATTGTAGCATTACCGTCGGAGTCCGAGCGCACAACTGCAATAAGGCGACTGGTTGCATTGGATGTTGAAACACGTCCTTATTATGAGCGTTCGCTATTGCGGCTAGAAATTGTTCGCGATGCTGAAAAAATTCAAAGTGCATTCCCTGCGAATCCCCAACTGGCACGACATTTCAACGCCTTAATCACCCGTATGACCGATAACCCGGATTTAGATTTGTCCGAGACAATAAATAAAATGAAGTCTTTAGATTGGGGAGGTAATACTTTAACTGAGTATCAGTTGGACGGCGTTAAGATTTTTTGGGACAAAATGAAGTCGCAGTTAGCTGCAGAATCCTTTGACGATTTTGGAGGAGAGACCGAGGCGCTTAACGAGGTCTGTGATACGAGTCTGCAACTCTGCGAAAATCAGCACACTTATCGTCAACTCCTAAAAGTTTATGGCGAAAAAAAAATAATATTAGACCACTTGGATAATAACTATCAAACCGATTACGTCATGCCACAGCAAAGCGTCACAACCCGCCTATGGAGAACAGTATTTGGTCCTGCTTTAACGTCGAGTTTTGCCAAGGTTGGCGGCTGGACATTCAAGACACATGCAAGAGGTATATCTGAAATAAGTAGTATGTATGGGCCATACTTTGCAGACGACATTAATACCGCCTACGTCAATAGTCATCGTCTTGCGGAACAGTTGGCTAACTGGTCGAAAGACTCTCCTCTGGAATTCTGGATGCACGCCTCTGCATTTTTTCACGTAAAACCTGAAGGGCTAACAGATGCTTATAAACAGAAAGTAGAACGAATACTGGTGAGATTTAAGAAAGTGACTAACCCCATCAGGACCGATAAAATTTGTGTTATATCGGCTTCGGTCAGTCCGGAGGGCATACAGTACCGATATAATCCGCAAGAACATGCGGATGGCGTTCCCCAGGAAGCTTCGTTATTTGCTAGCGTGATCACGGCATACACATATGAAGATGGCCCGAAGCGAGGTAAGCTTCACCTGACCACATCAGCATTTTTATCGCCAATCAATAGAGCCGGTCAGCTGCAGGAGACCTTGCAACATGAGTTATCACATTTAGCCATTCCGAATAGCGTCGAGGAAATTTACCTTAATGCTGACAGATCAAAATATGGTTACTACTCGGAAGATGGAATGCGACGTAATGCCGACGCGATACTCAGTTCGCAGGCCGCATTCATACAATATGCGAAGGATATCTCAGCAGTGAAGCCTAGTTTTCTACAGCACTTCAGGACTGTGTTGCCGAACAGCTTAAAGCAGCATCTACCCGAAGGAATTGAAGGCGGTGAAATCAGTTCAGCGCGTTTTAAGGACTTTGTAAAAAAAGTATTCGAAGGGCCTGCTGATGAAAAAGTACGTGCATTTATGATGCCTGATATTATAAATGCCGCGTGAATAATGTACCGGATAGCGCACTTGAAACGGCCGTGAATGGCGCGTTAAAAGTGTACCAATCCCAGCCTGTAGTCTTATGCCCTTGATGGTGCATAAGAAAGGCGGAAAGGATGTTTCCCGTGGACATATACGTCAAAGTACGTCGCGCCGTGATGGTCGAGAACAAGAGTGAGCGTGCGGTTGCGCGCTACTTCGGTATCCATCGCAATACCGTCAGGAAGATGTGCCAGTTCGCGGCACCGCCGGGATATCGGCGAGCGCCGGCCCCGGTCTCTCCGACGCTGGCACCGTTCGCAGCCATCATCGACGCCATTCTCGAGGCCGATAAGCAAGTCCATGTGAAACAGCGCCATACGGCGGTACGTATCCGCGAACGATTACGTGACGAGCATGGTTACGACGGTAGCTACACCCTGGTGCGCGAGTACGTCAACGGTGTGGCCAGCCGGCAGAAGGAAGTGTTCATGCCACTGGCGCATCGCCCCGGCCATGCCCAGGTCGATTTCGGCGAAGCCGACGGGTACATCGGCGGCAAGAAGGTCCGCTTCCACTATTTCTGCCTGGACATGCCGCATTCGGATGCGTGTTTCGTCAAGGCGTATCCGACCGAAGACACGGAAGCCTTTCTGGACGGTCATCTTGCTGCCTTCGCGTTTCTCGGTGGCGTGCCGCAATCAATTCTGTACGACAACACCAGGATTGCAGTGGCCAAGATATTAGGCGATGGCCAGCGCCGACGGACCCATGCCTTTGCCGAATTGCAGAGTTATTACTTGTTTGATGATAAATTCGGACGTCCCGCCAAAGGTAACGACAAGGGTAAAGTGGAAGGACTGGTCGGCTACAGCCGACGCCACTTCATGGTGCCATTGCCGGTGGCAGATGACTTCGCTGCATTGAATAGCCAATTGCTGGACGGCTGCCTGAAACGTCAGCGTGCCGTGCTGCGTGGTCAATCTGACACCATCGGCCAGCGCCTCATCCATGACCGGGCGGCATTGATGCCGTTGCCGGTAACGCTCTATGACGCCAGTCACAAGCAAACCAGCCGGGTATCATCGCAATCGTTGGTCCGTTACCGCACCAACGACTATTCGGTACCGACGCAATACGGTCATCAGGCGGTGCTGGTCAAAGGCACCGTCGACTGGGTCGACATCTATCTGGTTGGCAATCCGGAGTGCATTGCGCACCATCGTCGCAGTTATGCCAAAGCGGACTTCGTGGTGAACCCGCTGCACTATCTGGCGTTGCTGGAGAGGAAGCCGCGTGCGCTTGACCAGGCTGCACCGCTGCAAGAGTGGGCATTACCAGCGGCCTTCGAGCGATTGCGACGCCTGCTGGAAGCGCGCATGGACAAGCGTGGGCGCAAGGAATATATCCAGGTCCTGCGGTTGCTGGAAACCTTCAGCATCGGGCAAGTCGAGCGTGCCATTGGCCAGGCCCATCATCTGGGCGTGCTCAGCTTTGATGCCATCAAACACCTAGTATTGTGCGCCATCGAACGACGACCACCCAAGCTGGATTTAACCCTGTATCCGTATTTGCCGAACGCCACGGTCGGCACGACCGATGCCGGCAGCTACCTCAGCTTGCTCAGCGGGAATGCGCTACTGACGCAACCTGTTACCGGAGACCTCGCATGAACGCCAACAGCGCGGCGCTGTCCGAGACCACCACGGTGGCACCGCAGGTACTGTTGGTCAACCACTTCAAAGCCCTGAAGCTGCCGACCTTTGCCCGGGAGTATGAGAAGGTCGGCGCCGACTGCGCGCGTGAAGGCGTAGATTACCCACGCTATTTATTACGGTTGTGCGAACTCGAACGTATCGACCGTGAACGCCGCACGATGGAGCGGCGCATCCGTCTGGCCAGGTTTCCGGTGACCAAGAGTCTGGATACCTTCGACTTCATGGCGATGCCAACCTTAAACAAATCCCTGGTGCTCGAACTGACACGCTGTGAGTGGATTGATAAGCGCGAGAACGTCATCGCGTTAGGACCTTCGGGTGTTGGCAAGACGCATACTGCGCTGGCACTAGGATTAGCTGCCTGTCAGAAAGGACACAGCGTTGCCTTTACGACGGCCGCCGCCCTGGTCCATGAACTGATGGAAGCGCGTGACGAGAAACGACTGCGTGCCTTGCAAAAGCAACTGACTAACGTGAAGTTACTGATTATCGATGAACTGGGCTATGTGCCGTTCACAGCGGTCGGTGCGGAATTGTTGTTTGAGGTCTTTAGCCGACGCTATGAGCACGGTGCCACGCTGGTGACCTCGAATTTACCGTTTGACGAGTGGACCAGCGTCCTCGGTTCGGAGCGGCTGACTGGCGCCTTGCTTGACCGGCTTACCCATCACGTCCACATCCTGGAAATGAACGGCGAATCGTATCGATTGGCCACCAGCAAGAAACGGCAACAGCGCAATGTCAAACCAAACAGCACTGCTGAAAAAGGAGGGGCCAACCCGTAAAAGCAACGTCTTGAGGGAACGGGCTACGCTGCGCTGCGCCCGCCACCCCAACTCTGCAGAGTATAGAAATGTGCATTGAAAAGAGAATAATTCAGGCCCTCAACGGCTCTATTTATTAACCCGGATTGGTACACTTTTAACGCGCCATTTGGTACATCTTTACTCCGGCATTGACAACTAAAATTACGACAAGCGTTGCTGCACCGAAAAGACCCGCGAATCGCAGTGAATTTTCGCCTTTATTCGTGAGCATAATTGCTGGAAAATATAGCGCTTCTGAAAGAGAAGCGTTTTGGGCCGACTATAGGTAGATCGATTGTATGGGAGTTTAATTTACTCAAGAATTTTATCTTATTTTGACTAAGAATTCTCTAGAGTAGTCACTTTTTTTGGCGTTTAAATGTGAAGTAAAAGATATATAGCCCGTTATTTAGGCTTAAAAAACATAACGCCATAGAAGAAAAAAATTATATCGAGCGTGTTCAGATGGCATTGTTTATGAACAAATCTCCGTCGAAGTGTAGAACTAGAACTTTCTTAGTCGTATGGAGGCGTTCATATGTGTAATATGGTCGGTATCGGTTGCTACACAATACGTGCGGCGATTCGATGATTGCGTCATGCTTTTAATTGAATGTGGAGCGTGATATTTTGCGGATGCTGAAATTAATTAAAATAGTGAAGTTAGCAAAAGATATGGAGACAAGAAGGTGACACGGTGCATCATAAAATGAGTCCATCTACAGTTCGTAATGCGTCCATTGATAAAGCAAGAAGCATTAAAATGCTAAGAGTGGGCTAATCAGCGATCAGGTCGAAAATTTTATGAAAACTATTTGGCGCATTCCTACAGTCTATTTAAAAAAAGACTAAAGATATATTTAAAAAGACGCTAATTATTTTTTTATATTTTCTGGCATTCGCGATGCATCAGAATTATTTACACGTTCGTCTTAAATTAATTCGTGCGACTGAGTGGGGTGTAGTAATTTAAAATCGTTTTTCTTCGGTGAGATCTGTTTTGTTTTTTAGCTTAAATAAACAGAGTTCCATATATTCTTGTCCCACTCATTTGCGACGCCTTAAGCAACTAAATCAGAGATTTCTTAAGGTAATCAGTGAATACACAAATAATCAAAGTAATTATTGCTGATGACCATCCATTTGTATTGGCGGGAATCAGATATGTAATCGCTGCAAGTAGCCTGAAAGTAGTAGCAACAGCTTGTAATTCAACAGAAATAATTGATCTGTTAAATAAGGGTTTATGCGACGTGCTGGTGGCTGACTATGTAATGCCAGGTGGCGAATTTGGCGATGGCATTCCTTTGTTTGAATTCATTCTTCGACGTTACCCAGGCGTGCGTATTGTCGCCATGACCATGATCGATAATCCGGCAATTTTAGGGAAATTAAGAGCGATAGGAGTGCGCTGTATTCTTAGCAAGATGGATGACGTCAATTATTTAATATCGGCAGTCCATATCGCCTATGGAAGTGATAAGGGTGAGTTCTTTTCCCCAACGATAAAATCTATCATGAAGGAATACGGTAATGTGAAAGGACGCTTGGCATTATCTCAGCGAGAGGCAGAAGTACTGCGACTGTATGTCTCTGGTATGGCAATCAGTGAGATCGCAAGTCATCTGCATCGGAGCAAGCAAACTGTGAGCTCCCAAAAAAATAGCGCGATGCGAAAGATCGGAGTCGAATGCGATATGGATCTTTTTAAATACGCGATTGAGGTAGGCCTGGCACCTTCGTCAAGGACCGAAAACCAGAGCTATCACGATAACATCAGCTTCCGAACGCCCCTTTGCTAAAATATCCTATTTAGGTCGGATGAGCCTACGCGAGTGGCGTCGAAGAAAGATACGGACTCGAGATTTAAGTTGTAATGCATCTTTGAATACAATCCACCCGCGCTAATCCTCGTCTTAATTCTAAGAGAGAGTCGCGACATGATGATATTCCAGTTTACATGTAAATTATTGAAAAATTGGAAACGAAGCTAAGACATCATATTTAAATCTGCAAATAAATATATAAATATATAAATATTAAAAATTTACAAAGTGACGCGTTTTACAGATTCATATTTACATGTTGAACCATTTACTTTGCAATCAGTTCCGCCGACATGACTGCTTTAAGATAGGTTGTCGTGGTATCACCACGCTGCCGTTGTGCGATCCACCAGGCGCTGCCTTTACGTATCGACCATTCTTTTTTTTCGCCAGCGATAAGTATCGCAGCTACCTGACCCAGCGTGGGTTGATGCCCGATAATGAGTACTGGTTCGCGAGAGTCTGGCCAATGGGCCGCTGCTAATAGTTGATCAGCAGTGCAGTTTGGGGCGAGTTCTGGATGAATCTTAAATTTGCGTCCCAATGCTTCCGCTGTCTGGATAGTGCGAGTCGCCGGGCTGCAGAGTATCTTACAAGAGTTGGGTAAATTGCGGTCAAGCCAGTCTGCCATTTTCCATGCTTGTTTATGACCTTTTCCGGTCAGAGCACGGCCTTCGTCGGGTTCGCCGACCTCAGCCTCAGCGTGACGCCAGAGTATCAGTTCCATGAAAATTTCCTTAACAATTATTAGATTAGCTGGTTTCTGAAGACGCACCTAAAAGAGACATCAGGTGCTGCTGGGCGCTAAACGCTGCACTACGTGGTCCTTTTTTACGTTTGGTCCAATTTCCATCCGACGACAATTCCCATGCATTGACATTGTCTTTCAGGTAAGGCGTTAGTCCCTCATTGATGACACGCTTTTTTAGTGCTTTGTCTAATATGGGGAATGCCACCTCAACGCGCCTGAAAAGATTACGATTCATCCAGTCGGCACTGGCAAGATAGACATCGTGCTGTAAATTATTCCGAAAGTAATAGATTCGCGTGTGTTCAAGAAAACGCCCGATGATAGAGCGCACCGAAATATTGTCCGATAGTCCGGTCACGCCAGGGCGCAATGCACAGGCGCCTCTAATAATGAGTTCTATTTTCACGCCATCTGCTGAAGCAGCATAGAGCGCTTTGATTACCGACTCATCCAACAACGCGTTCATTTTTGCGACTATCCGCGCTGGTCTGCCTTGCCGCGCTATTTCTGCCTCGTTTCGAATCGCGCGAATTAATTCTTTTTGCAAGGCGAATGGGGCCAGCCAAAGATGGTCCATTTTTTTTGGTTTCGTCAGACTGGTTAGGTGAATGAATACTTCATTCACCTCGATTGCTAACTTTTGGTTAGCAGTTAGCAGACCAAAGTCGGTGTACAGCTTGGTGGTGTTCGGATGATAGTTTCCGGTTCCTAGGTGCGCATAAAAGCACAATCCATTCGTATCGTCTTTTCCTCCATTGATTATTTCGCGGCGGATAACGAGTGCCAGTTTTGCGTGCGTTTTCAAGCCGACTACACCATATACAACATGGGCTCCGGCGCGCTCTAATCGGTCGGCCCAATTAATGTTCGCTTCTTCATCGAAACGTGCCATTAATTCGACTACTACAGTGACTTCCTTACCCAACTGCGCTGCAAGAATTAATGATTCGATTAAATCCGAATTCATCCCTGCGCGATAAATAGTCTGCCTTATAGCAACGACTAACGGGTCATGTGCCGCGCTGCGGATAAAGTCGATCACTGGTTGAAACGACTGAAACGGATGGTGCAACAGGACATCTTTTCTTTTTAATAAGGTGAAAATATCTTCAGATAACAAGTGCGAAGGCAGGCCCGGTGTAAAGGTTGGGAAGCGCAGATTCGGGAGCGTGGTCTGATCAATCATTTCTGATAGTCGCACCAGATTGACTGGTCCATCAACGGCATACATTCGATTTGGCGCGATAGAAAATTGATTGAGTAAAAAGGTAGATAAATGCGGAGGGCAGTTTTGGGCTATTTCGAGACGAACCGCAACGCCAAACTGGCGACTTTGTAATTCACTTTGTAGCGCCTGACGTAGATTTTTCACCTCCTCTTCATCGACCCATAAATCACTATTGCGCGTCACCCGAAATTGGTAGTAGGAGAGTATGTGGCGCCCGCTAAACAGATCATTAATATGCGCATGAATGATTGATGACAGTAAACAGAATGAAATGCCATTCGGCGATAGCGCATCGGGTAATCTAATCACACGCGGTAATACACGCGGCGCTTTCACAATGGCGATTGTCGCTTCTCGTCCGAACGCATCTTTTCCCGCCATTTCGACGATAAAATTTAAGCTCTTGTTGAGAACTTGCGGAAACGGATGAGCCGGATCAAGCCCGATGGGGGTGAGTAAGGGACGAATTTCGTGCTCAAAATACGATTTCACCCAAGCACGCTGGGCTTCGTTACGATCTTTATGCCTTAGAAGATGAACACCATTCGCTGATAGTTGCGGCAAGACTTCCTTGTTCAGGATGGCATATTGACGTGCAACGATATCGTGACATTCGGTACTGGTTAGTTTGAACGCCTCAGTCAGCAGCGGGGGATCAATGACTTGGCTGCCGTCCTCTGTGTGACTATTGGCCAAAAGACTTGCAATGCGTACTTCAAAAAACTCATCCAGATTGTTACTGACGATACATAAATAGCGTAACCGCTCAAGCAATGGAATGTGTCGTTGCTCGGCTTGCGCCAATACCCTCCGATTAAAGGCGAGAAGCGAGAGCTCGCGATTCAAATAGGCAGGGTTGCTATCAATATTTGGTTTAATTGGGTCACTTCCCTCGCCCGGGCTAGTATTTTTTTTCATAAAGTGAGTGTACTAGTCTGGACAATTTGATCGGAGTGTATGCAGACAATATGACATCTTGATGACAAATACGATAGCTATTTGAGCCCTTTATTATTCAAACAGAACACTAATTACACTGTTATGTTGCTCTTCATTGCGTGTCACAAACATGTCATAAATGTTGGTTAAAGTTCCGCCTGTCCCAATGGACGTTATGAATTTGCGGCTTTAAATGTATCAAATAAACCATTTTAGCTAGCCTGATCCGTAAGAAACCGTAAGTTTCTATAGTTTTATTTTAAGTTTGGTGTTTAATTTTAGTGAACAAGGGAGTAATTGAATGCGACTCAATAAAGTCTTTACATCCGTCGTTTTGGCGTTGGGTGCAACGTTCGCAGTTTCATCGGTAATGGCAGCGGAAATCACTGGCGCTGGCGCTTCATTTCCTTATCCGATTTACGCAAAGTGGGCCGAATCTTACAAAGCGGCAACTGGCAATAGCTTGAATTATCAATCGATTGGGTCGGGCGGTGGTATCAAACAGATCAAAGCAAAGACCGTCGATTTTGGGGCGTCCGATATGCCGCTAAAGGCGGAAGAATTGGCCGCTGACAGTTTGATGCAGTTCCCTGCAATCATGGGTGGCGTAGTGCCGGTGGTAAATCTGGAAGGTATTACTCCAGGCCAATTGAAGCTGACTGGTGCATTATTGGGAGACATCTATTTAGGCAAAATTACTAAATGGAATTCGCCAGAAATTGCTGCTTTGAACCCTGGCGTGAAGCTGCCATCTAGCGACATCACGGTTGTGTATCGGGCTGACGGTTCAGGTACATCTTTTGTGTTCACTAGTTACTTGTCAAAAACTAATCCTAGCTTTAAGAGTGGCATTGGTGCAGGTACTTCGGTTAAGTGGCTGGTCGGTGTGGGTGGCAAAGGTAATGAAGGCGTCGCAGCCAACGTCCAAAAAATCAAAGGTTCGATTGGCTACGTTGAATATGCATACGCTAAAAAGAACAAGCTACAGCATACACAGTTGAAAAATCGTGACGGTGGATTTGTACAACCGGATGACGAAACTTTTAAAGCAGCAGCAGCGGGTGCCGATTGGGCTAAAACACCGGGTTTTGCGGTCGATTTCACAGATGCTTCCGGTAAGAATAGCTGGCCTATTACTAGTGCTTCGTTCATCTTGCTGCATAAATCACAAGCTGATGGTGCCAAGGGCAAAGAAGTTCTGAAGTTCTTTGACTGGGCCTACAAGAACGGTGGCGCAGCAGCGACTGAACTTGACTATGTGGCGATTCCTGCTTCTGTCGTTAAGCTAGTAACCGAAGCTTGGAAAAGTGATATTAAGGACAGCGCTGGTAAGGCAATCTGGTAATCAGGGCTGGTTTTAGCGTGTGTCTAGATAGTTAATAAAAATACAGATGGACGGTGATGGTAGACCGTTTGTCTGTAGTCATACTGTAATAGCGCCTCCCGATACCAACATTAAGTTGCAAGGCCCATCGCCTCAATTCCTACGCAGAAAAACTCGCTAGGTGACCGCCGGGCTAATAATTTGTAATAAGTTCCGAGATGTTAGACGGACATGGCACACACTTCATCGGATATCGCTACTCATGAGTGCAAATATTCCTGTTATGGCACAACCAATATCACTCCACCCCAAAAGCCTTGATCAGGCCGGTTTGTCGCAACAAGCATTGCTTGTCACTATGCGCAGACAACGCGTCCAGGACTTCTTCTTTCATAAAATCACGATGGGATTTTCGCTCATCGTACTGTTTGTTCTGATGGGAATTATTGTCTCGCTTGCCATCGGCGCGTGGCCTGTATTTCATACATTTGGTCCGTCTTTTATTACCAGTATTGAATGGGATCCGGTCAACGATCAGTACGGCGCATTAACTGCGATTGCGGGTACGCTGGTGACGTCATTTATTGCATTAGCAATTGCGTTCCCAATCAGTTTCGGTATTGCATTATTTTTGACGGAAATTTGTCCTTCAAAATTACGTCAGCCTTTAGGTACGGCAGTCGAACTTCTCGCTGGGGTTCCGAGTATTATTTACGGCATTTGGGGATTATTTGTGTTTGCCCCGTTGTTTGCGGAATATGTACAGCCCTTGTTAGGTGATACTTTGGGTCATATTCCTGGTATTGGTATCTTATTTTCAGGTCCGCAAATGGGCATCGGCATCTTAACAGCTGGCCTGATTTTGGCAGTGATGATCATTCCTTTTATTGCCTCCGTGATGCGCGATGTATTTGAGGTCGTACCGGCGGTATTGAAAGAATCAGCGTACGGCCTTGGTTGCACCCGTTGGGAAGTCGTCCGCAAGGTGGTGTTGCCCTATGCTAAAACCGGCGTTGTGGGTGGTGTCATGCTTGGACTTGGTCGTGCTCTAGGCGAAACGATGGCGGTGACCTTCGTTATTGGTAATTCGCACCGCTTATCGTGGTCCTTATTCGGTGCCGGTAACAGTATTGCATCGACGCTAGCTAACGAAATCGCTGAGGCTTCGTCAACCTTGCACGTCTCTGCGTTATTCGCACTTGGTCTTATATTATTTGTGATTACTTTTCTTGTACTATCCGCAGCTAAATTGATGTTGATGGGAATGTCCCGGAAAGAGGGGGTCAAATGAGTGCACAGAATTCAGGGCTTTCAACGCAAACTTTTCCTGTCAATCCAGCTGCGAACAAAGTATATCGCAAGCGAATTTTGATACACAAAATTGGCATGGTGTTGTCTTTTTTGGCGATGGCTTTCGGTTTAATTGTGTTGATGTGGATTTTGACAACCCTCGTGGTAAAAGGGGTGGGTGCAATGAATCTTGGATTGCTTACCCAAAACACCCCATCGCCAGGTGGGGAGGGCGGTGGCTTATTTAATCCGATAGTGGGCAGCTTGATGCTGGTTGGACTGGCCACACTGATTAGCACGCCAATCGGAATATTAGCCGGCATTTATTTGGCTGAATATGGGGAAGAAAGCAAACTGGCCCAAGTGACGCGCTTTGTGACCGATATCATGTTGTCAGCGCCGTCAATTGTCATTGGCCTGTTTGTTTACGCAATTTATGTCGCGAAAATCGGTCATTTTTCTGGTTGGGCGGGGACATTTGCTTTGTCATTAATTGCTGTTCCTGTGGTAGTCCGGACAACCGACAATATGCTCAAACTGGTACCCGGCAATTTGAGAGAAGCAGCATTTGCGCTCGGCGCACCGCGCTGGAAGGTAGCATTGACTGTGCGGCTTCGCGCGGTAAAAGCCGGTGTAGTGACGGGCGTTCTATTGGCTGTGGCACGCATAGCCGGCGAAACCGCACCATTGCTTTTTACAGCTTTGAACAATCAATTTTTCAGTACCAATATGAATAAGCCAATTGCCAATTTGCCTGGCGTGATTAATCAGTTTGCCAATAGCCCTTACGACAATTGGGTATCTTTGGCCTGGGCGGGTGCTTTGTTGATTACATTGGGTGTATTGATTTTGAATATCGTAGCGCGTACCTTATTTAGCCAAAAAATTCCAAGTTGAGGCAACGTCTGAAAAAGTGCTATAAGGCATTTTTTTCATTGATGTTTGCTTGGCTAACAGCTAAACCATTTACTGAAAACTGCATTTAATGACTGCGATTGCCATGACTAATCAAGCACTGCAAAGCACCGATTTCAACGCTCTTAAAAAGCCGACTATAGAAATTTCAAAGTTGAATTTTTTCTATGGTAGTTTTCAAGGATTGAAAGATATTAATCTTCATATCAATGAAAAAAAGGTAACCGCATTTATTGGTCCATCCGGCTGCGGAAAATCCACATTACTACGTACTCTCAACCGAATGTACGATCTTTATCCCGGTCAGCGTGCTGAAGGACAAATTATCTACGCTGGGAAGAATATTTTGGATGCCGGTCAGGATCTGAATATGTTACGTGCCAAGGTCGGTATGGTGTTTCAGAAGCCGACGCCGTTTCCAATGTCGATCTACGACAACATCGCTTTTGGTATTCGTCTTTATGAAAATTTGCCAAAAGGTGAAATGGACGAGCGCGTTGAATGGGCACTGACGAAAGCGGCCTTGTGGGGCGAGGTAAAAGATAAACTGAATAAAAGCGGCTTAAGTTTGTCAGGCGGTCAGCAGCAACGTTTGTGTATAGCACGGAGCGTCGCAGTACGTCCTGATGTCCTTTTACTTGATGAGCCGACATCGGCGCTGGACCCAATTTCGACGGCTAAAGTAGAAGAGTTGATTACTGAGCTGAAGCAAGATTACACGATTGCTATCGTGACGCACAATATGCAACAGGCCGCACGCTGCTCGGATTTCACGGCTTATATGTATTTGGGTGAGCTAGTCGAATTTGGCAAGACCGATCAGATATTCATGAATCCGGCCCGTAAAGAAACGCAGGATTACATTACTGGTCGCTTTGGTTAATCAGTTATACGGAGTGGCGTTGGATGATTAACTTCTATTTCGTATGCACCTTTTAACTCTTATTGAATCCGCATAGAACTGTAAGGAATAACCAGATGACTGGCGAACACTCTTCAAAGCAATATGATTCAGACCTTGAAACAATCCGTTCAAAAGTATTACTTATGGGCGGTTTGGTCGAGCGACAATTTCAGGAAGCAATGAATGTCTTCCATAACGGAAATATTGCCGCTGGCGAACGCGTCATCAAGGATGACGATCAAGTCAATTTATTAGAAGTGGAATTGGATAATGCTTGTAGTCACTTGATCGTGCGTCGTCAGCCTACGGCTAATGATTTACGCGTAGTGATGGCGACGATTAAGGTCATTACCGATCTTGAGCGAGTCGGTGATGAGGCCGCCAAAATTGCACGTACGGCGATCCATCTTCATAAGCGTGGCGTCGGAGGTGTCGATCACAATGAAACTGTACGGGTGATTGCTACAGCGGCTGCCGATTTGCTGCACGATGCTCTTGATGCGTTGGCACGTTTGGACGAAAAGCAGGCGATCAAATTGATTTCAGACGATGCAATTATCGATCGGGATTTTCGGTCAATTATGCGCAACGTCATCACTTACATGATGGAAGATCCACGCACGATTTCTGCATTGATGGACACTTTGTGGGTCGCAAAAGCAATCGAGCGTATTGGGGATCACGCTAAAAACATCGCAGAATATGTTATTTATATCGTCGAAGGTAAGGATATACGACATACCGACTATGCAGCGACACACCTTGGCTCAGGTACTTGATTGTTGCGTAAAGCAGGCGAGCAGCGGATCAAGTGAGGAAGAAAAGGGCGAACGCGTATGTTTATAATTCATGGCTTGTTAATTTTTACGTTGACCTGTGCCGATGACTTCTGAAAAAGCATCAATTCTGATCATTGAGGATGAACCGTCGATTGCAGAGTTAGTTGCATACACCATGTCGGAGGCAGGTTGGAGTCCGACGGTGGCGTCTACGGCAGCCGAAGGTTGGTCATCGATTCAGCATCGAACGCCAGAGTTGGTGCTGTTGGACTGGATGCTTCCCGATCAGAGTGGACTCAGATTTTTGTCACGTCTACGTGCAGAACGGCAATTTCAGTCGATACTGGTGATGATGCTAACGGCTAAATCCATGGAAGAGGATAAGATATCCGGTTTGGATAATGGTGCGGATGATTATATGACCAAGCCGTTTTCACCACGTGAGCTAACGTCGCGGGTGAAAGCATTATTGCGTCGTAAAAATCCTGATCAGACTGTTGGCATGATGTCTGCTGGCGCGGTAACGCTTGATCCAGCGAGTTGTTCGGTGCTGATGAATGAACAGAAAATTGATATCGGACACGCCGAGTATCGTCTGCTGAAGTTCTTTATGGCCAATCCCGATCGGGTTTTTTCACGCAGTCAATTACTTGACAAGGTGTGGGGCGATCATGTGGTTATCGAAGAGCGAACGGTAGACGTGCACATACTACGCTTACGGAAGGCTCTGCATGAGGCGGATAATTTGATTCGTACCGTGCGTAGCGTCGGCTACATGTTGTCGACAAAATAAGTCTTTTTACGTTAACGCACTGCATTGCGCTATCTCATTTCCTTTTAATACCTTATGAATCCAACGATGTTGTTCTGGATACCAGCGGCCCTTCGGCTGCTGATGATTTTTGTCGTTTCGGCTTTCGCGTGGCTTTTTTTTGGGGCAATTCCAGGGTTGCTTTTGTGCGCCGCAAGTCTCGTAATGCTGATTGTTTTGCAACTATATTATTTGTATCGTTTAGGTGGCTGGCTGGATAATCCTCGTGGACAAAAGCTTCCAGATGGTTGGGGAGCGTGGACAGACATTTTTTCACGTTTGTATCGTCTGCGACGTGATGATGAAAAAAATCAAGCTGAACTGTCCGAATGGCTGGCGCGTTTTCGACAGGCCATGCATCTATTGCCTGACGGTGTGGTGATCATGGATGACGTTTTATTTTTGGAGTGGTGTAATCCAGCGGCCGAGCGTCATCTCGGCCTCCAACATGGCCGCGACAAAGGAATGCGTGTTACCAATTTGATCCGAAACCCAGATTTCATCGATTACATAATTCTTGGTCGCTATGATCAGCCGCTGCTATTAACGCTACGCGAGCGGAAACTGGTTGTACAAATTATTCCATTTGAAAATCGCCGTCAGATTCTGGTAACCCATGACGCGACTGAATCAGAACGCATCGATATGATGCGCCGCGATTTTATCGCTAATGCCTCACATGAATTACGCACACCGCTGACGGTTATTAACGGTTTTTTAGAAATTGCCCAAGCCCATCCAAATCTCGACCCACAAGTAAGGGCTGGACATCTAAAAATGATGACCGAGCAGGGCCAGCGGATGCAAAATTTGATTGGCGACATGCTGACACTAACGCGGCTTGAGTCAATCGATTATCCGATGCGTCCAGAACGCGTGTATATCGAAGCTATGTTAAAAAATATTTTGCAAGAAGTTGAGTTGTTGTCGGCTGGTCAACATATTTTTTCTCTTCACATAGATGGCCCGGATATCAACGGAAACACAGAAGAATTACGAAGTGCTTTCAATAATTTGGTATCTAACGCTGTGCGGTACACCCCGGCTGGCGGGAAAATAGATTTGATTTGGCAAAATACGCTCAAGGGACCACAGTTCGTGGTGCGTGATACGGGTATAGGATTCAGTGCTGAGCATATGTCGCGTTTGACCGAACGTTTCTACAGGGTGGACAAAAGCCGGTCTCGCGAGACGCGAGGAACCGGGCTTGGCCTAGCCATTGTTAAACATGTATTACTTCGACATGGGGGAGTGTTGGGCGTCGAGTCGAGTCAAGACAAGGGGAGCGTGTTCACAGCACGCCTACCGACGACGATCGTAATAAATAGTAAGGCTGATATACATTGAGGAAAGTTAGGTCGATGATAGAGGCAATACTCATGCCGTGCTAATGAATTCCAGGTGTTCTGCATTTGCGCCATTGTCTAACGCCGAAGTTGTAGCGTTAGTCTGATTAATGGTTTATTTTGCAATCAATTTACCTATCATTCCGGTCGTAATCTTTCGTCGGGCATGGCTGCCGAGGTCCGCCTCTGATGTAAAATCGCTGACTTTCATCGTATTTCTTAATTAATGAACGCTATCTTATCGCCTCGTTGCCTGCCAGTAGTCAGATCATCGCTGTCTATTTTGCTCACTTTGTCTTTAGTCACAGCCTGTACGACTATTGCACCAGTCGCGCCAGTGACACCCGTAGTCACGGTGCCGGTTGTTCAAAAAGAAGCGCCGCGGCACATTAAAATTGGCCTTGCCTTGGGTGGTGGCGCGGCACGTGGCTTCGCGCACATTGGAGTCATTAAGGCTCTTGAAGCCCAAGGCATAGTTCCGGATATCGTCGTTGGTACCAGCGCAGGTAGCGTTGTTGGGGCGCTTTACGCCGCAGGAAACAACGGATACGCATTGCAAAAATTGGCATTGAAAATGGATGAGGCGGCATTTTCTGATTGGTCGATTCCCTTATTTGCCAAGGTAAGCGGAGTTTTAAAAGGCATCGGCCTTGAAAACTATGTTAATAATACCATCGGTAATGTTCCGATCGAAAAACTGAAAATCCCATTCGGAGCAGTCGCTACAGATCTGAACTCAGGCCAGCCGATTTTATTTCGGCGAGGAAATACTGGGTTAGCAGTGCGTGCTTCCTCAGCCGTCCCGGGCGTATTTCAATCGGTCAAGATTGGTAGCCATCTATATGTAGATGGTGGGTTGGTGGCCCCGGTACCAGTTCGATTTGCCAAGGAAATGGGTGCCGACTTTGTGATTGCTGTCGATATCTCTGCCGTGCCGAAAGCGCAGGCCGCATCTAGTTCTGTCGATGTGTTACTGCAAACCTTTGCTATTATGGGTCAGACGATTAATGAAAAGGACCTGAAAGAGGCGGACATCGTCATCCAACCTAGGCTCGACGCTATGAAGGGTAATGACTTCAATGGACGGAATATGGCAATTCTTGCGGGGGAGCAAGCCGTGATGGCTCAAATGGTCGAGATCAAAAGGAAGTTGCTAGAGAAGCGCGGTGGGTGAAGCGGAACCGTTAATAAGGCTTGCGCAGGATTCCAATTCCTACATTTCTTGTGCTATTCGAAACAGCAAAAAGCCACATCTATGGATGTGGCTTTTTGCTGTTAAATAAGTAAATGAATAGACAGTGTTTCTATTTTTGCGCTGCTGTAATATTTGCAACTGTTGCCGGATCCAGATCACTAATGCGACGCGCGCCGTTGAAGCGATTTTTCCAATAAGCTATATCCATGCTTTCTACTCGCACTGAAGAACCGGTCCTTGGAGCGTGGATAAACTTGTTATCCCCTAGATAGATGCCGACATGAGAGAAGCTGCGTTTGAGGGTGTTATAAAAGACCAGATCGCCAGGTTTTAAGTCATCCTGGTCAACTTTTTCGCCTTCTTTGCTGAGTTCTGCTGAGGTGCGGGGTAAGTTAATACCGAGCGCTTCCTTAAACACGTATCGCACCAAGCCGCTGCAATCAAGTCCAGTTTGCGGCGTGTTGCCGCCGTATTTATAATTAATACCGATTAAACCGATGGCACTTTGTGCAAGATCTGATGCACGTTCGGTAAGTTGCTCAGTGAATTGTTGAAATTTACTGCGAGGCGGTTGGGCGGGAGGGGCGCTATCGAAAACAGTTATATCTGACGACCAGGCCGGGCTGGCGATCCAGCAACTAGCGAGTACGGTACACGCCATTGCTAAAGCACGAAAAAGTGGAATGTCAATTTTAATCGTCATCGTAATTGAGGCTTGGGTCAAATGACCGCATGAATGTAAGTGAATAAGAGTCCCCGTGTCAAAACAAGGGCTTAACTCAAGATGCATAACCAGACGGCAGATTCGGCTACAAGTTCCCGAAACGAATATTAATTAACGATGTTAATGCAAAAAAGTGGTTTTTGCATGAATTTTTTTCTGAAACCCATAATGGGATAGCATCATGTGGCCTCACTAAAGTACAATCCTCGCCATCATCCAAGGAGAAATAATGAAATCGAAACAAGTATTAACACTCGACGATCTAAAGAAAATTGCGAATGCGGCAGAAGCTGAAGCCAAAGCAAATAACTGGGCTGTGACGATTTCTATTGTTGATGACGGCGGACATTTATTGTGGCTGCAGCGGTTGGACGGTGCGGCGCCAATTTCGGCCCACATTGCGCCATCCAAAGCCAAAACGGCCGCTCTTGGTCAGCGCGAATCTAAAGTGTATGAAGATATGATCAACAATGGTCGTTTCTCTTTCATCACTGCGCCTAACCTGGATGGATTACTTGAAGGTGGCGTTCCTATCGTTATCAATGGCGAATATTTGGGCGCGGTCGGCGTGTCTGGCGTTAAATCATCGGAAGATGTACAAATTGCTAAGGCAGGGATCGCCGCTTTAACTGCATAACTTAGTGGCAAAATAGCTAATCGCAATAGTTGTCAAATAATTAATTAAACGCAAATGAGCGTTGTCGTTGAATTTATTGTGTTCTGCGATGGACTCTTAAGTTAATTATTAGTCAAGTTGGTAGGTGGGAATTAGCGCTGGTTATTGTGAGTGGGCGCGGTAAGGCTCAACGCCATAAATTAATTTTGTAATAACCAGCGTCTTTTTCGAGAATAGCGCGGTTCACCTGATTGTCTGAAGGGTGGTTTTGCTCTATAATCGGAGGGTTAAGCCCAATTTACTCCGCCGTAGCGCATACAACTCCATTCCGTCTCAAAAAGACTATCAATATCTCCAGATTGTTGGAGGGTTTCTTAGCGGTCGTTTGGCACAGCGTAGCGGCGGTAACAACATCAGGAGTTACCTTTGCCGCCATTTTTTTCTGGCCATGCTGTTCCGGCCATCCTCGCGCTAGCAGATGGATCAATTTTTCAAGGTTTTTCGATTGGCGCTGTTGGCCACACGACCGGCGAAGTGGTATTTAATACCGCAATGACCGGATACCAGGAAATTCTTACCGATCCTAGCTATAGTCAACAAATCGTCACACTGACTTACCCTCACATCGGCAATACCGGTGTTAATCCAGAGGATATCGAGTCGTCCCGCGTGCATGCTGCGGGCTTGATCATTCGCGATTTGCCGCGTTTGATTTCGAATTTTCGCTCTACCCAAACGCTTGAGTCTTACTTGCAAGATGCGAATATTGTCGCTATCGCCGGCATAGACACGCGCAAGCTGACACGTATTTTGCGTGAAAAAGGTGCGCAAAGCGGTGCCATCGTAACGGTCGACACAGACGTTGCCAGCGCGAAGGCGAAGGCCTTAGAGTTAGCGCGCGTCTTTCCTGGTTTGGCTGGAATGGATCTGGCTAAAGTGGTGTCTACCACCAAAGCTTATAGCTGGAGCGAGACAGAATGGCGTCTCGGTCGCGGCTACGATCAGCAAATTACCGCTAAATATCACGTCGTAGCGTTTGACTACGGCGTTAAATTCAATATCTTGCGCATGCTGGCCGCCCGTGGCTGCAAAGTAACCGTGTTGCCTGCCCAGGCGACCGCCGCTGAAGCGTTAGCGCTCAATCCAGATGGCATATTTCTGTCAAATGGTCCTGGCGATCCCGAGCCATGCGATTACGCAATTTCAGCGACCAAAGAATTAATCGAGCGAGGCATTCCTACTTTTGGTATCTGCCTCGGACATCAAATCATGGCGCTGGCATCCGGCGCGAAGACGTTGAAGATGAAATTCGGCCATCACGGCGCCAATCATCCGGTACAAGATCTCGATACCAAGCAGGTCATGATCACTTCGCAGAACCATGGTTTTGCGGTTGACCCGACAACGTTGCCCGCTAATTGCCGCGTGACACATGTCTCGCTATTCGACGGCTCGTTACAAGGCTTTGCTCGTACTGATAAGCCGGCATTTTGCTTTCAGGGACATCCAGAAGCATCACCTGGCCCGAATGACGTCGCCCCCTTGTTCGATCGCTTTGTGGCGATGATGGAGAAAAATAAAAATGCCTAAGCGTCTCGATATAAAAAGCATCCTGATTATTGGTGCTGGTCCGATCATTATCGGCCAGGCCTGCGAGTTTGATTATTCCGGCGCGCAAGCCTGCAAAGCGTTGCGTGAAGAAGGCTACAAAGTCATTCTGGTTAATAGCAATCCTGCGACCATCATGACTGATCCGGAAATGGCTGATGTCACGTACATTGAGCCGATTACCTGGCAAGTAGTTGAGCGCATTATTGCGAAAGAAAAGCCGGATGCAATCCTGCCTACGATGGGCGGCCAGACCGCGCTGAATTGTGCGCTGGATTTGCATCATCATGGCATTCTGACTAAATATAACGTTGAGTTGATTGGTGCTTCGCCAGAAGCGATCGACAAGGCAGAAGATCGCTCCAAATTTAAAGCGGCCATGACCAAAATTGGTCTTGGTTCGGCCCGCTCTGGTGTCGCGCACACCATGGACGAAGCATGGGTTGTGCAAAAAGAACTCGGCTTCCCGACCATTATTCGTCCATCGTTCACTATGGGTGGAACCGGCGGCGGTATTGCGTATAACGCGGAAGAGTTTGAAGCGATTTGCAAGCGTGGCCTCGAAGCCTCGCCAACTAAAGAATTGTTGATTGAAGAATCATTGATCGGTTGGAAAGAATTCGAGATGGAAGTTGTGCGCGATAAGGCGGATAACTGCATTATTGTCTGCTCAATCGAAAATCTGGATCCGATGGGCGTGCATACCGGTGACTCCATTACGGTTGCGCCAGCACAGACATTGACAGACAAAGAATATCAAATCATGCGTAACGCCTCACTCGCTGTTTTGCGTGAGATTGGCGTTGATACAGGTGGTTCTAACGTACAGTTTTCAATCAATCCGGCTGATGGTCGGATGATTGTCATTGAGATGAATCCTCGGGTATCACGTTCATCAGCATTGGCATCGAAAGCGACCGGTTTTCCGATCGCGAAGATCGCGGCAAAACTGGCAGTTGGTTTTACGCTGGATGAACTTCGTAACGAAATCACTGGCGGAGCAACGCCTGCGTCATTTGAGCCTTCGATCGATTACGTCGTGACGAAGATCCCGCGTTTTGCATTCGAAAAATTTCCTGCAGCTGACGACCATTTAACCACCCAAATGAAGTCGGTTGGCGAAGTAATGGCGATTGGCCGCACTTTCCAGGAGTCATTCCAAAAGGCATTACGCGGACTTGAAGTTGGCGTTGATGGCATGAACGAAAAAACTCAGGATCGCGAAGTTATTGAAGAAGAGCTTGGCGAACCTGGTCCAGATCGTATCTGGTACGTCGGTGACGCGTTTGCACAAGGTTTTACATTGGAAGAAGTGCATCAACTGACCCATATCGATCCATGGTTTCTATCGCAAATTAAAGAAATCGTTGATACTGAATTGTGGCTGGAAAGCACCCAAACGCTAGAGGGGCTCGATCGCGATACGCTGTATAAACTAAAGCAGCAAGGCTTTGCCGATCGTCGTCTGGCGAAGCTGCTGAAAGTTACCGATACCGAAGTTCGTGCCAAGCGCCATGCGCTGAATTTGCGTCCGGTCTATAAGCGTGTTGATACCTGTGCTGGTGAGTTTTCGACGAATACCGCTTATATGTACTCGACCTATGAGGAAGAGTGCGAGTCGAATCCGACCGACAAAAAGAAAATCATGGTACTGGGCGGCGGACCTAACCGTATCGGCCAAGGTATCGAGTTTGATTATTGTTGCGTACATGCGGCACTGGCACTAAGAGCAGATGGATACGAGACCATCATGGTCAACTGCAATCCGGAAACCGTTTCGACCGATTACGACACGTCTGATCGTTTGTATTTTGAATCGCTGACGCTGGAAGACGTACTAGAAATCGTCGATAAAGAAAAACCATACGGCGTCATCGTTCAATACGGTGGTCAAACGCCGTTGAAACTCGCGCTGGATCTGGAAGCGAATGGCGTACCGATTGTCGGCACCTCACCAGACATGATTGATGCTGCCGAAGATCGGGAACGTTTTCAAAAACTATTGCATGATTTGAATCTCCGTCAGCCACCAAACCGTACAGCACGTACTGAAGAAGACGCATTGCGTCTGGCTCAGGAAATAGGCTATCCGCTGGTAGTGCGCCCGTCCTATGTATTGGGTGGTCGTGCTATGGAAATCGTCCATGAGCAACGTGATCTTGAGCGCTACATGCGTGAAGCCGTGAAGGTTTCGCACGATTCTCCGGTATTGCTGGATCGTTTCCTGAACGACGCGATTGAAGTCGACGTCGATTGCTTATCAGATGGCGAGCGTACATTCATCGGTGGCGTCATGGAGCACATTGAGCAAGCGGGTGTCCATTCGGGGGACTCAGCATGTTCGCTGCCACCTTATTCTTTGGCGCAGGAAACTATTGATGAGTTGAAGCGTCAGACTGCATTGATGGCTAAAGGCCTGAATGTGGTCGGCTTGATGAACGTGCAGTTTGCCATTCAGCAGATTGATGGCAAGGATGTTGTGTTCGTTCTAGAGGTTAATCCGCGTGCATCGCGTACGGTGCCGTTTGTTTCTAAGGCTACCGGTTTGCAATTGGCTAAGATTGCGGCGCGCTGCATGGTCGGCCAATCTCTGGATAGTCAGGGGATCAAGGACGAGGTCGTACCGAAATACTTCAGTGTCAAAGAAGCGGTATTCCCGTTTGTTAAGTTCCCCGGCGTGGATACCATTCTGGGGCCGGAAATGAAGTCAACCGGTGAAGTGATGGGCGTGGGCAAAACGTTCGGCGAGGCTTTCGTTAAATCGCAACTCGGTGCCGGTATCAAATTGCCAACATCGGGTCAGGTATTTCTCAGCGTTAAAGCTAGCGATAAGCCACGTGCAGTGAAAGTTGCCAAGGATTTAGTAGCGATGGGATTCTCAGTGGTCGCCACGAAGGGCACAGCTGCCGCTATTCATGCAGCGGGTATTCCGGTGAAGACTGTCAACAAAGTGGTTGAGGGTCGTCCACATGTCGTCGACATGATTAAGAACAATGAAATTACATTGGTCATTAATACGGTCGAAGAGAAGCGTAGTGCGATTGTCGATTCACGCGCTATCCGCACATCAGCCTTGCAAGCGCGGGCGACGACTTACACCACCATCGCGGGAGCGGAGGCGGCGGTTCAGGGTATGCGGCATCTTGATGAGTTGAACGTCTACGATTTACAAGGTCTGCATAAAACCTTACACTAAGTCCATACGTATCACTATCCTCTTGGTAAGTCGCTACGAGTTGTAGCGACAACTATGCTGATCGGGGCAATCAGTTTGCGTTAAATGAGGCAGAAAAGTCGAAGTAGTCTCAATGACTATGAGGATTTTTGAGTTCTACTTAGCACCAATCAATGCCTGAGTAGTAAGATGAGATGCAGATTTTAGACGTCCCACGCGGAGGTCGCACACAGTGCCGAAATTCGGTGCCGTTTGTGACCTCCGTGGCATTTTATTGGCACGATTCTTTCGGATTAAAAGAGCAGTGTCGATTTTTTGGCAGGTAGTTAGATTTTTTGTATCGCTGCTCTATTTTGTATCCCGTTCCACTATGCAAGACTAGAAAATAACGCTGGCGAATGTTGTTAAGAGTGTCACCGCGACGGGGCACAACAACATCAATTCGTCAAATTGACAACTTTAATTAGATTTGAATAAGATTCCTATGAGCTCAGTACCTCTTACCAAGTTTGGCGCCGAATTACTGAAGTCTGAACTGGTACGCCTGAAAACCAAAGAGCGCCCATCCGTGATCAATGCAATTGCTGAGGCGCGTGCGCACGGCGATCTTTCGGAAAATGCCGATTACGACGCAGCCAAAGAGCGTCAAGGTTTTATCGAAGGTCGGATTGCCGATCTAGAAGGTAAATTAGGTGCAGCGCAAATCATTGATCCGACTACGCTGGATGCGGATGGTCGTGTAGTTTTTGCTGCAACTGTTGATCTCGAAGATTTGGAGACTGGCGATAAGGTGACTTACCAAATCGTTGGCATGGATGAAGCAGACATAAAAGTTTCAAAAGTCTCTGTTACCTCGCCGATTGCTCGTGCCTTAATCGGTAAAAGTGCTGGCGACGTGGTCGGCGTTCAAGCGCCGTCCGGGATTCGCGAGTACGAAATTTTGGAAGTGCGCTACATCTAAATTTTTTGATGATTGGGTAGTTCGTGTGTGTAACCCTAACGAGGGTACACACAAGAGGCTGATTGCATTTCGGGTAGCTTACGTGAAATCATCCAGATAGTTTCCTGTGTTGATAGCTTGTCAGTATTACTGGAAGTGCGGAGAAAATAAGCCGTTAGTATTTCCATTGAGACCCGGTCGATTGCGGCCGCGGCAGAGGACACAATGATAGTAGTGCGCGCAAGATTATTGATTGCCACCTTATGGGTTGGCAGCTTATGGACCGTTGGATACGTGGTTGCGCCGACATTATTTGCAACATTGGCAGATCGCGCTTTAGCAGGCACGATTGCCGGTAGTTTATTTAGAGTTGAGGCTTGGCTCGGTGTTGCCTGTGGGCTGTTGCTAACGCTGTTATTTGGTTTTCGGACCGCAGATGATAACGCGCCGTTGCGCAAAACTTTATTGCGTTTAACTTTGGTGATGCTGCTTTGTACTGTGGTTGGCTATTTTGGTATTCAGCCGTTCATGGCATCGCTACGCGAGGCGATCGCATCCGGTGGCATTATGAGTCCGGCTGCTAAAACACAATTCGGAATTTTACACGGCGTCGCAAGCGGCATATATCTCATCCAAAGCCTGTTTGGAATGGGCCTGATTTTAAAGCTACGCACATTGCGTTAACGCGCGACCCGGTCAATATCGTTGCAAGGGAATTCACCTTTATGGGTTTTGCCCTTGCAACTTCGGGTAAAATACGCGCACTTTCATGAGCTTAATGTATCGCGTGCTTAGTTCACAATTACTGACCAAGCGCAGATTTCTTGCGGCTCTTTTGACGTGGTTTTTCACGTTTAATATTGCCACCAGCAGTAACGCGTTCATTGCCTTTTACCATTACCTTGGTAACTGACGGGCGCTTTGTGCCACTTGGACTTGGTTTAACGATAGTGACTTCCCGCATACCCTTACCACGTGTTTCGGTGCGTGCCTTATTAGCAGCATCTTTTTGTGGGCGATACATTATCAGGAGTTTACCAATGTGTTGTACCGGCGCGGCACCGAGTTTGTCGCAAATAGTTTCGTAGATTGCAATCCGCGCTTCGCGGTCGTCGCCAAATACACGCACTTTGATAAGGCCGTGAGAATTCAGGCTGTTGTCAATTTCCTTCATCAGTGAAGGTTTTAAACCTTCTTCACTGATCAGGACAACTGGACTTAGTGCATGGGCTTCGGCGCGGAGTTCGCTGCGCTCGGCGGGTGTGAGTTTCAACATAAATATAAAAATTCCTTAAAAACGGTATTCTACGCGAATGGCAAAGAAGAAATTAAACAAAAACTGGCTACACGATCACATTAATGATCCATATGTGAAGCTGGCACAGAAAGAAGGCTATCGCGCCCGGGCTGCTTATAAGCTAAAAGAAATCGACGAAGTTGATAAGTTGATTAAGCCAGGGCAAATTATAGTTGACCTTGGCTCAACACCTGGAAGCTGGTCTCAATACGTTCGTAATAAATTATCCGGTCAAGAAGGCGGCGGAATCCATGGAATGGTTATTGGATTGGATATATTACCGATGGATCCTATTGCCGATGTGCATTTTATCCTGGGGGATTTTCGCGAGCAAGAAAGTCTCTCTCAACTTGAACGGTTGCTAGCTGGTCGTAAAGTTGACCTTGTGTTGTCTGATATGGCCCCTAATCTATCAGGTATTGCCATAGCGGATGCCGCACGGATGGAGGAAATTATTGATTTGGCAATTGAATTTACTGTAAATCACATGAAGCCGTCTGGCGTGTTGTTGGCGAAATGCTTCAATGGCCGAGGATATAACGAGATACTAAGCAAATTTCGCGCAACATTCGAGAGTGTTGGCTCTAGAAAACCGAAAGCGAGCCGTGATAAATCGTCAGAAATATTTTTATTGGGCCGGAATTTAAAGAATTCGGCTTAAATTTCGATTTTAAACACTTTATTGTGGATTTATCCTTGATTTTTCATGGGTGTGTCCACATATCCAACCTAGTAACGACTGGTGATTCCGAGTAAAATCAGGTTTCAGCCCGAAAGCAATAAACACAGTGCGAGCCCAACCCGAAGCACCACGACTATCGGCGCGTCGCGCGCTCAAGGAGTTCTAGTGAATAACATGTTTTCAAAAGCCGCCATCTGGGTGGTCATTGCCTTGGTGCTCTTTACCGTATTTAAACAATTCGATACTAAAGGATTGTCTAACGGTGCGGCGCCAATTGCTTATTCCGACTTCATTAACGAGGTGAAGGCGGGACACATCACTGATGCGGTGATTGAAGATCGTAATATTATTGCCAATACCTCTGACGGCAAAAAAATCAAGACCACTACAACGTTCCTTGATCGTGGGCTCGTAGGCGACTTACTCAATAACGGCGTTAAGTTCGACGTTAAACAACCTGAAGAACCGTCATTCCTGTCGCAAATTTTCATATCTTGGTTCCCGATGATTTTGTTGCTCGGCGTCTGGATATTTTTTATGCGTCAAATGCAAGGCGGCGGGAAAGGTGGTGCGTTCTCGTTCGGGAAGTCTAAAGCGCGGATGCTGGATGAAACTACTAATACAGTCACTTTTGCCGACGTCGCAGGTTGCGATGAGGCGAAAGACGAAGTCTCTGAAATTGTAGATTTTCTACGCGATCCCACTAAATTTCAAAAGTTGGGTGGTCGAATTCCGCATGGCGTGTTAATGGTTGGTCCTCCAGGAACGGGTAAAACATTGTTGGCGCGCGCGATTGCCGGTGAAGCCAAGGTACCGTTTTTTACTATTTCCGGTTCGGATTTTGTTGAAATGTTCGTTGGTGTCGGTGCTTCACGTGTCCGTGATATGTTCGAAAACGCCAAAAAACATTCTCCTTGTATCATTTTTATTGATGAAATTGATGCGGTTGGTCGTCATCGTGGCGCTGGTATGGGCGGCGGTAATGATGAACGGGAACAAACACTAAATCAAATGCTGGTCGAGATGGATGGCTTTGAAGTTAATTCGGGCGTGATCGTGATTGCTGCGACCAACCGTGCTGATGTGCTTGATAAAGCACTGTTGCGTCCAGGTCGTTTCGACCGTCAGGTTGTAGTTGGATTGCCGGATATACGTGGCCGTGAGCAGATTCTCAATGTGCATATGCGCAAAGTGCCTATTTCGACTGACGTTAAGGCTGATATTTTGGCGCGTGGTACACCAGGCTTTTCAGGCGCGGACTTGGCTAATCTTGTAAACGAGGCCGCATTGTTTGCAGCGCGGCGCACCAAGCGTTTAGTAGAAATGCAGGACTTCGAGGATGCTAAGGACAAGATCGTAATGGGTCCTGAGCGTAAATCGGCTGTTATGCGCGAAGAAGAGCGTCGTAACACTGCTTATCATGAGTCGGGTCACGCAGTTGTTGCTAAGTTGCTTCCAAAAGCTGATCCTGTACATAAAGTCACCATTATGCCGCGCGGATTTGCGTTAGGTTTAACCTGGCAGTTGCCTGAGCATGATCGTGTCAATATGTATAAAGACAAGATGCTCGAAGAAATCGCTATTCTGTTTGGCGGCCGTATTTCTGAAGAGATCTTCATGCACCAGATGTCTACTGGCGCATCGAATGACTTTGAGCGCGCAACGAAGTTGGCGCGTGCAATGGTGACGCGTTACGGCATGTCGGAAACCCTCGGCACGATGGTGTACGAAGATACAGAGCAAGATGCTTATTTTGGTCGGATGGCTTCAAAAACTGTTTCCGAAGCAACTCAGCAAAAAGTTGATGCAGAAATTCGCAGCATTTTGGATCAGCAATACGCTTTATCGCGTAGATTGCTAGAAGAAAATCGCGATAAAGTCGAAGCCATGACTAAGGCTTTGCTGGATTGGGAAACAATTGATGCTGATCAAATTAACGACATCATGGAAGGCCTCGAGCCACGTTTGCCAAAATATGGTATCCCGGTAAAGAAGACGCCGACTGATAGTTCGTCAGGTGGTGGAATATCTCCGACAGCGACAGCACCAGCCTGATTTCGAGCTGAAGGTGGCGTGATCGTGAGTCGAGAATTTTCGATGTAAATAACTAAGGGTGAGGATTTATCCTCGCCCTTTTTCTGTATACGAATAAAAAAATGCAACAATATTTTCAATGTGGACGCTACCGCCTTGCGGTAAATACACCCAACGCACGGCCACTGGTAATGGGAATTCTGAACATCACGCCAGATTCATTCTCCGATGGCGGGCAATTTTATTCGCTAGAATTTGCTCTTTCTCATGCGGAGCAAATGATCGCAGACGGCGTGGATATTATTGACATTGGTGCTGAGTCTAGTCGCCCCGGGAGTCCCACAGTGTCGCTCTCAGAAGAATTGGATCGCTTGATGCCGATTATCTACGCGCTACGCGATTGTGGTAAGCCTCTTTCAATTGATACCTATAAGCCGATGGTTATGCGCGAGGCAATTGCTGCCGGCGCAGATTTAATCAATGATATTAATGCTTTTCGAGCTGACGGTGCACTTGAGGCGGTCAAGGAAAGTGATTGCGGATTATGTGTCATGCATATGCAAGGGCAGCCTCAAACTATGCAGGAGAGGCCGGCATATGACGACGTATTTGCCGAGGTCACGCGCTTTTGGGGTGAACGGGTTGCAGCTTTGGAGCGAGTAGGAGTGGAACGTTCACGCATTAGCATTGATCCTGGTTTCGGCTTTGGTAAGACGCTCGCACATAATCTCGTTTTGCTAAGAAATATTGGTAAAATGCAACAATTGATGGATCTGCCAATGTTGGTTGGAGCTTCACGCAAAACCATGATAGGAAATTTGACGGGCAAACCGATTGAAAGGCGCTTGGCCGGTAGCGTTGCTGCGGCCCTCGTAGCAGTGGCTCAAGGGGCGAAAATCGTGCGCGTTCATGATGTAGCAGAAACGATTGATGCGCTGGCGGTTTGGCAAGCTGGTTTAGCTTAAATTTTGATGATGCGATTGTTGTGAATTGAGCGCGACAGATGAGAGAAGTTATCAGCGTATAACGTTTTTGTATCGGACTAAAATCTTAGGTTATCGTAAATAGTCGGAGTTGGTTGAGAATAGTGTACAAGGTAGCGTTTCTAAAAAAATAATAAATATTTAAAAACAGGCCTTAAATGACTAGAAAATATTTTGGTACAGATGGTATCCGTGGTCGCGTGGGGATTGCTCCAATTACACCGGATTTTGTAATGCGACTTGGCTACGCTGCTGGCAAAGTGCTGGCGCAATCGGAGTCTGCCGCAATCAAGCCAACGGTGTTAATCGGCAAAGATACACGCGTATCCGGCTACATGCTGGAAGCTGCTTTGGAGGCTGGATTTGCGGCGGCTGGCGTTGATGTGATGCTGGCCGGACCGATGCCGACACCGGCGGTTGCGTACCTGACAAGGGCATTGCGCCTGTCTGCAGGAGTTGTCATTTCAGCGTCGCATAATCCGTTTGACGATAATGGGATCAAGTTTTTTTCAGCCCATGGAAATAAGCTGGATGATAGCGTAGAGGCCGCTATTGAAGCCGCACTGGAACATCCGATGAGTTGTGTAACATCGGATAAATTAGGTAAGGCTAAGCGTCTGGATGACGCACCAGGCCGCTATATCGAATTTTGCAAGAGCACGTTTCCGAATGACCTTGATTTGCGCGGAATGACCATCGTTGTCGATGCCGCGCATGGGGCTGCATATCATATTGCATCGCATGTATTTCACGAGTTAGGCGCTGAAGTTATCTCTATTGGCAATCAACCCAATGGCTTCAATATTAATGACGGTTACGGTGCGACCGCGCCCGAGGCGCTGGCGCTTGCTGTGTGTGCGAACAACGCCGATGTAGGCATTGCGTTGGACGGTGATGCCGATAGATTGATTATGGTCGATTCTACCGGGCGGATATACAACGGCGATGAATTGCTCTATATCGTGGTGAAAGACAGGTTGAAAACCGGCATGGTCAGCGGCGTAGTTGGCACCCTGATGACGAACATGGCATTGGAGGTGGCTTTTGGGCAAATGGGCTTGGAGTTTGCACGCGCTAAAGTCGGCGATCGCTACGTATTAGAGCAATTGAAAGAGCGCGGTTGGTTGCTAGGTGGAGAAGGATCTGGCCACTTGTTATGCCTGGATAAGCATACGACTGGTGACGGTATTGTGTCAGCACTGCAAGTATTGTCCGCTTTAAGTCGTAGCGGACAATCCTTGTCCGAAATTACCGCGGACATAAGCATGTATCCCCAAACCTTGATTAACATCAGAGTGGCGGCTGGTTTCGACTGGCAACAGCAACCCGAAGTTGTAGCCGAAAAAGCCGCAGTCGAGAGTGAACTCGGTAACAATGGGCGCGTATTGATTCGCGCGTCTGGCACCGAGCCGTTGGTGCGCGTGATGGTTGAGGCAAAAACGGCGGACTTGGCGCAGACAATGGCGCGTCGCATTGTCGATAAAATTGCCGTTTAAATTTTTTTAATCCGGATTACTATCAGTATGCATTTTCAAACTTATTTTCATATCGCAGATGTCAAAACATCATACTAATATTTTGATTGTCGAAGATGAGCCTGGCATCGCTGAGCTCTTGAGGTTTACGCTCGATGATGCGGGATTTTCCTGCGAAATTGCTGAAAATGCCAACGAGGCGCGCGCGGCAATCACTGCGATGTTACCTCAAGTAGTATTACTCGACTGGATGCTGCCGGACACTTCCGGTTTATCGTTACTGCAAGAGTGGCGTAGTCAGGTTCGGACTGCCACTTTGCCAGTCATTATGTTGACTGCCAAGGGTATGGATGAAGATAAAGTTCGAGGCTTAAATGATGGGGCAGATGATTACGTTACAAAACCATTTTCACCAAAAGAATTGGTCGCTCGTATTCAAGCTCTGTTGCGGCGTAAAGTGCCGGAATTGGGCCATAACACATTAAAATATGGCGCGATCAATATTGATACTGACCGCTATCAAGTTTCTGTTGACTCTCGGACAATCGAACTGGATCAAGCTGAATTCAAGTTACTTCGCTTTTTGATCGCGCATCCGGAACGGATATTTTCACGCGCACAATTGCTCGATAAAGTGTGGGGCGATCATACCTTCATCGAAGAGCGTACTGTTGATGTACATATTATGCGGCTACGTAAATCGTTGGGCTCAGCTGCGGACTACATTAAAACGATCCGTGGAGTTGGCTACAAAATGTCCAACGACACGACTGCATGAAATGCCAATACGCACCGATGAAATCCTCGTGAATGTGCAGGAGCGAGCGACGCGTAAAGCCCGTACGTTTTGGGTGCCGACATTATTGCGTTTTGCTTTACTGTGTCTGATCATGTTGGCAATCGGGGCTTCCTACGGTTTGGTAGTGGGGTTGATTTGGTTTGGATTATCTTTAGTCATCCTGCTATTTCTGCAAATTTGGTCGCTATTTCGTATCGAGGAATGGTTGGATCGTCCTTATGGGACGCCGCGTCCAAAAACCTGGGGATTATGGGCGCACTCAACACGACGTTTAGAAAATATTCGCAGAGAAGACGAGCGCTCGCGTGTCGATATGGTGGAATGGCTTGCGCGTTTTCGCCAAGCCATGAGTTTGCTTCCTGACGGTGTGGTGATTGTGGATGGAGTGATGCATTTGGAGTGGTGTAATCCGGCTGCAGAAAAACATTTAGGACTAGATAGAGTGCGCGACGAAGGGCGCCTTCTGACCAATTTGATTCGTGCGCCAGAGTTTGTCAATTACATGTTGTCGGGCAGCTTTGATCAACCACTTCCGTTTGTTCATCACCATCGAAAAATACAACTGCAATTAATATCCTTTGATAATCGACGGCGAATTCTAGTTACGCATGATGTGACACAGGCGGAAAAACTCGAGACCTTGCGTCGTGATTTTATAGCCAATGCGTCGCATGAATTACGAACTCCTTTAACCGTTATCAACGGCTTCCTGGAGCATGCGTTATCCACTGAAATGGATCAGATGACGCGTCAGCGTCAACTACATTTGATGGCGGAACAAGGTCAACGCATGCAGCGTCTTGTCGCTGATATGCTGACTTTAACCAGGCTCGAATCGTTGGTTCAGCAGCCTTCTGGTGATACGGTACGAATCGTCCCGATGCTCAATCATATTCTAGATCAGGCGCGTGCTCTGTCGGAAGGAAAGCATCTGATCACGCTGGAAGCAGATGACATTAATCTCAAAGGCAATCATGACGAACTTGAGAGCGCATTCACTAACTTATTAACGAATGCTGTGCGCTACACACCGAATGGTGGATCAATTCAAGTAACGTGGAAGTTGTTCGGCGAGGGGGCCGCATTGACGGTTCGTGATGACGGCATCGGAATTGCTGAAGAGCATTTAAGTCGCTTAACTGAGCGCTTCTATCGCGTTGATAAAACACGTTCTCGGGTGACGCAGGGTACTGGTCTTGGCCTGGCAATCGTGAAGCACGTTTTGTTGCGGCATCGTGGTCATTTGGTGGTTGCATCTGAACCTGGAAAGGGCAGCTGTTTCAGCGCCATTTTTAAGAGGCCGCAATTGATCTTGTCAGAAGAGCGATAACAAATTTTAATGAAAGTTTGTTTAAACATATTGACCAAAATGATGTTGGCGGGTATGATTCTGTTCTTCGGAGTGTAGCGCAGCCCGGTAGCGCACCTGGTTTGGGACCAGGGGGTCCAAGGTTCGAATCCTTGTACTCCGACCAATTTGAAAGCGGGCTGTCTTAGGACAGCCCGCTTTTTCATTTCAGAATAGATTTATTAGATAAAATGGTTGATTAATATTTATCTGATTTTTTAAAATGGCTTGGAATTTGCTTCACTATAATAGTGAAATAGTGGGCGTTAATAGCTTGTTAAATCGTCTCAATCTTATTGAAACGTTTTATTGCTTCAACATGTATCATTGAGTGAATGTGCGGGTGTTTGTCCTTGCACATTGGAACTGTTAAAGATCATCTATGCGTCGGTAGCTCAGCTGGATAGAGCAATGCCCTTCTAAGGCATGGGTCGGGGGTTCGAGCCCCTCCCGACGCACTTTTCTTAATTCTTATAAATCAAATAGTTAGATATTTCTGATTGGGTCGCAACTTTTTTGTGATTCTTGTGATTCTTCCTGAGCGAATACTTCGTTGATTTCTCTCCAAACATCCGGATTGAGGAGTCGCGTATGAGCGGCCGGTCAAGAACTGGATGACAAGGCCGAAAGCGCGCTTCGTAGTGAGCGATACTATCCGGCGGCCGACAATCAAACGAGGTCTTCGCGCTTGCTGTGGATTCCGCTTGGCTACACCATCGCTTTACGCGCCAAGAAAAAGAACAGGCCCGAATCGCGGATCTGTAAGGCAGATTCAACCGGTCGATGTAACTGCCGAGTTTACGGATACATCAATAAGAAAGTCTCTTCGACGGCGCGGCTGGATCACTTTCTCTCGGAGCAATATATTGCGAAAAATCAAAAGATTACAGTTTTCTCCGTCAACACAGACGAATTTGAGAAAGCCATCGATGGATCCAGGAGGCCGTTCCATCGGGTTCTGGATTGGTTTCACATCGCCATGAAATGTCGTGTGATCGAATATTCGCACTGAAATTTCCAGACTCGTTGGCGCTGAACGGACGCTCCGTACAAGACGAAATTGCGTCGGCCAAATGGCTGACGTGGCATGGCAACGGTTCCGAAGCCGACGAGAGAATCGAGAGCATCCACGCCATGGTCGAGGTGACGGTCGAACATCCAGCGTACTCGACGCTGTGGTGGAATCTTCGTGGAACGTATTGGTACCTGGAATCCAATGGCCAATACCTTGTCGATTATGAGCGGCGCTATCGGCGGGGCATGCCGATCAGAAGCGTCATTGCCGCAATAGCGGCGAGCGAAGTGGTGAGCTTGCGGTGCGCAAAGAAGCGGCAGATGCGCTGGACGAATAAGGATGCACACTAAATTGTTCAGGTTCGAGTCGCGGTGCTAAATGGCGAGCTCAAAATGCGCGAAATGTCTGAACCACGACGATTTACACCATAGGAGAAAAGTAGCGTTCGTTGCAAGCTTGGTGTCTAGCGCTGCCTCCGGTGTTGACTGCTCTCCATCACTCTTCTTGTCTGTATATTGCAGATATTTATATATGAGTGTTGCATCGCCTAATTGAATCCGCCCTGCATTTAATACATGCCGAAAGCTTTGGCAAGTACTTAAATTAATTCGGTCTACAGTAAAAAACTCCGCTAACCGCTAATGTGTCAATGCCGGAGTAAAGATGTACCAAATGGCGCGTTAAAAGTGTACCAATCCGGGTTAATAAATAGAGCCGTTGAGGGCCTGAATTATTCTCTTTTCAATGCACATTTCTATACTCTGCAGAGTTGGGGTGGCGGGCGCAGCGCAGCGTAGCCCGTTCTCTCAAGACGTTGCTTTTACGGGTTGGCCCCTCCTTTTTCAGCAGTGCTGTTTGGTTTGACATTGCGCTGTTGCCGTTTCTTGCTGGTGGCCAATCGATACGATTCGCCGTTCATTTCCAGGATGTGGACGTGATGGGTAAGCCGGTCAAGCAAGGCGCCAGTCAGCCGCTCCGAACCGAGGACGCTGGTCCACTCGTCAAACGGTAAATTCGAGGTCACCAGCGTGGCACCGTGCTCATAGCGTCGGCTAAAGACCTCAAACAACAATTCCGCACCGACCGCTGTGAACGGCACATAGCCCAGTTCATCGATAATCAGTAACTTCACGTTAGTCAGTTGCTTTTGCAAGGCACGCAGTCGTTTCTCGTCACGCGCTTCCATCAGTTCATGGACCAGGGCGGCGGCCGTCGTAAAGGCAACGCTGTGTCCTTTCTGACAGGCAGCTAATCCTAGTGCCAGCGCAGTATGCGTCTTGCCAACACCCGAAGGTCCTAACGCGATGACGTTCTCGCGCTTATCAATCCACTCACAGCGTGTCAGTTCGAGCACCAGGGATTTGTTTAAGGTTGGCATCGCCATGAAGTCGAAGGTATCCAGACTCTTGGTCACCGGAAACCTGGCCAGACGGATGCGCCGCTCCATCGTGCGGCGTTCACGGTCGATACGTTCGAGTTCGCACAACCGTAATAAATAGCGTGGGTAATCTACGCCTTCACGCGCGCAGTCGGCGCCGACCTTCTCATACTCCCGGGCAAAGGTCGGCAGCTTCAGGGCTTTGAAGTGGTTGACCAACAGTACCTGCGGTGCCACCGTGGTGGTCTCGGACAGCGCCGCGCTGTTGGCGTTCATGCGAGGTCTCCGGTAACAGGTTGCGTCAGTAGCGCATTCCCGCTGAGCAAGCTGAGGTAGCTGCCGGCATCGGTCGTGCCGACCGTGGCGTTCGGCAAATACGGATACAGGGTTAAATCCAGCTTGGGTGGTCGTCGTTCGATGGCGCACAATACTAGGTGTTTGATGGCATCAAAGCTGAGCACGCCCAGATGATGGGCCTGGCCAATGGCACGCTCGACTTGCCCGATGCTGAAGGTTTCCAGCAACCGCAGGACCTGGATATATTCCTTGCGCCCACGCTTGTCCATGCGCGCTTCCAGCAGGCGTCGCAATCGCTCGAAGGCCGCTGGTAATGCCCACTCTTGCAGCGGTGCAGCCTGGTCAAGCGCACGCGGCTTCCTCTCCAGCAACGCCAGATAGTGCAGCGGGTTCACCACGAAGTCCGCTTTGGCATAACTGCGACGATGGTGCGCAATGCACTCCGGATTGCCAACCAGATAGATGTCGACCCAGTCGACGGTGCCTTTGACCAGCACCGCCTGATGACCGTATTGCGTCGGTACCGAATAGTCGTTGGTGCGGTAACGGACCAACGATTGCGATGATACCCGGCTGGTTTGCTTGTGACTGGCGTCATAGAGCGTTACCGGCAACGGCATCAATGCCGCCCGGTCATGGATGAGGCGCTGGCCGATGGTGTCAGATTGACCACGCAGCACGGCACGCTGACGTTTCAGGCAGCCGTCCAGCAATTGGCTATTCAATGCAGCGAAGTCATCTGCCACCGGCAATGGCACCATGAAGTGGCGTCGGCTGTAGCCGACCAGTCCTTCCACTTTACCCTTGTCGTTACCTTTGGCGGGACGTCCGAATTTATCATCAAACAAGTAATAACTCTGCAATTCGGCAAAGGCATGGGTCCGTCGGCGCTGGCCATCGCCTAATATCTTGGCCACTGCAATCCTGGTGTTGTCGTACAGAATTGATTGCGGCACGCCACCGAGAAACGCGAAGGCAGCAAGATGACCGTCCAGAAAGGCTTCCGTGTCTTCGGTCGGATACGCCTTGACGAAACACGCATCCGAATGCGGCATGTCCAGGCAGAAATAGTGGAAGCGGACCTTCTTGCCGCCGATGTACCCGTCGGCTTCGCCGAAATCGACCTGGGCATGGCCGGGGCGATGCGCCAGTGGCATGAACACTTCCTTCTGCCGGCTGGCCACACCGTTGACGTACTCGCGCACCAGGGTGTAGCTACCGTCGTAACCATGCTCGTCACGTAATCGTTCGCGGATACGTACCGCCGTATGGCGCTGTTTCACATGGACTTGCTTATCGGCCTCGAGAATGGCGTCGATGATGGCTGCGAACGGTGCCAGCGTCGGAGAGACCGGGGCCGGCGCTCGCCGATATCCCGGCGGTGCCGCGAACTGGCACATCTTCCTGACGGTATTGCGATGGATACCGAAGTAGCGCGCAACCGCACGCTCACTCTTGTTCTCGACCATCACGGCGCGACGTACTTTGACGTATATGTCCACGGGAAACATCCTTTCCGCCTTTCTTATGCACCATCAAGGGCATAAGACTACAGGCTGGGATTGGTACACTTTTAACGCGCCATTCACGGCCGTTTCAAGTGCGCTATCCGGTACATTATTCACGCGGCATTTATACTAATGGGATGCCCGAGCCTTTAAATAGAGAAGAAACTCTGGTGAGTAGAGTTTTCAGCACAAAAGACGAGGATAAAAAAAATCAGCGCAACCGTATGTTCAAGCGGTTGTGGAGGAAAAATTATTAGGTAAATGAAGCAACGGTGTTGTGATCTTGATGCTTTGGTAGGGAATGAGTATCTTGATGATTTCTATAATGCTTCGGGCTACTTCCAAAGTGGAGTTTAAATGCTCGACTAAAATGCGAAGCGTCATTGAATCCCCATTGATACATGATTTCCGACACTTGGCGACCTTTAAGCACTGGGTTAAGGAGAGCCTCTCCGCAACGCTCCAGACGTTGCTCCTGAATCCAGGAAGAAGCACTTTTCCCCGTTTGCTCGAATACCATATGAAGGTAACGCACCGAAATACGATTTGCTTGAGCAATTCGCCCCAAGCTTAAATCTTCTTCTTGAAGGTGATCGAGAATGTAGTTTTGGATGCCTTTCAAGTAACGCTGAGAAAGACCATGTGGTGTCGTCTCTATTTTTTGCGAAAGGGTCGCAGATACTAATTCCAAAGTGACTCGCTTCAAACAGACCGAATCCATAGCATCGAGACTCTCAAATTGATTTGTCATTGACAATATGTGGGAGAAAAGAATGGCCCCGATTCCCGTTTTGCTATCTACCACACTGCCCCTTATGCTCATATCCCGGGGCAGCCGCTCTTTCAAGTGAGCAAACGGAATCATCAAGGTAGCTTTATGTAAGTTCTCCGTTACGATGAATTCAGTTGTCTGGTTGCTGACCCATAGGACAAGATCGCCGGCTCCAAAAGAAAGTGCTTGATCATCTACTTTGAAGTGCTCCATTCCTCTGGTAGTGATTTGAATGCCAAGATATGGCTCATCGTCCCGTTTGATTTCTTGGGAGGTTCGACTTCCGCCGCATGGGCTGCAGATGCATTCGACGAGTTGGATCCCACCGATATCGCGTTGACGCATTTGAGCGGTAAAGTCTGCGGGAACACGTTTATTAACTTTCCAGTCCCGATAGCTTGACGAAAGGGCTATTTGCCAAGCATCAGTGCGGTCACCGATAGCGATGTCGTCAGTCGAGCACCAATGCCCACTTAGAAAATTATAGGAAGGGGATTTCATTTTGTCTCTCTCCAGCGTTTACATCCCTGTCGAGTCTTTGCCCGAACAATTTTTATAAGATGGGGATGTCTACGGTTCAAAAATCTAAAACGGAATTGTTCAGATTTCTTTATACATTGTGATCTCAATATATATTTTATGTTGTGTGGAAGTGCAAATTGAATTGACTTAAAGAGAAATACGAGCTTCCTTAATAGTAAAAATATCAACTTTAATTACATTTTTTTCAATCCTCGTCCTCGAAGAAGAGCAGCGACTGAAGTCGTTAAACGAAAAGTCGTCGTTAGAGCTAGAAAGTTAACACAAACGTATGCTTTATTGCAGCGTGTTGAATCGCAGCATTCAAGAATGCGAAATACTAATATGACGATAAGCGCAAACGCGAACAACTTACTTCTCCCAGAATCAAGTCGCTATGCATTCTGGTACAACGGCTTTTTACCGCGTCTTGCTATGATCACTTCATCACGAATCAATTGTTTATCAAGTTGGCGTTAAAACGAAGTGATACAAATTGAGATCAGTGGAAACGAGGTCATACGACTTTGTCTACATATAATACTGCAGAAGGAGACTGTAATGAATGCACTGACAAACGCAAGTAAAAAAGAAAAGGTAAGGGAAGAATACGTTCAGATGGATGAGGTTGAGTGGAAGCCCTTTCCTGCGGCTTTTTCAACTGGTGGAATCCGCTGGAAGCTACTGCACGTTTCTCCAGAAATGGGTGCCTGGACCGCAATTTTCGATTGCCCCGAAGACTCATCCTTCGCTCCACACTTTCACGTTGGGCCGGGCGAGTACTTCCTGACTAAGGGGCGGATGGATGTCCGTGGCGGCGTCGCAGCTGGCGGTGACACCGCAGTTGCTCCTGGCTATGGTTACGAATCAGCGAATGCGCGTCATGATAAAACTAACTTCCCAGTCGACAGTGAATTTTACATGACCTTTCTAGGTCCCTTAACTTTCATTACACCTGAAGGTGCGCCAATCGCAGTGATCGGTTGGGAAGAAGCCCAAGGCGCCTGGCTTTCATAAAGTCAACCTTAGCAGGGAATCCAAGGTAAAAAATGATCGGTGGATTTTTCTGATCAGACATGAGACTTCCAGTCCTCTTTTTATGCGGCAACCTGTAGTCAAAAAAGACTCCTTACAGAAAGAAGATGATGAATTCAAATATAACGTCGGACCAAGAAAAAGTGGCGGCAATTAAAGAGTCTTCGAAATCGAATTCCGCTATAGCAACGTCGGAGACGGGGACTATTCTCGGGAGTCATCTGGGCGCATTTGCAAAAGGAGTTGATGCAATCATGGTTGACTATACCGAACAATCTTTGGTGATCACCCCAGACAAAACTTATCGTGGATTAAAAGAAATTCATGCGTTTTTCGATGCGTTCCTCAAGGGAGCAGAGTCAGCATTTTGGGATGCATTTAAGATCCGTACACAAATTGTTGACGGTAACGTTGCGTATTTGGTTTGGGAGGCGAAGCCATTCGTTCCAATGGCCACCGATACACTGATAGTTCAAAATAAGAAAATTTTGACGCAAACTTTCACAGCTTTTGCGAATTGATAGCTTTAGTTAAGAAACAGTTATAAAAGGGCTCTGTCGCATCAACAAAAATTGATGAAATGGTATTGAGAAAAGGGTAATCCCTCTGAATTTGGAGGATTCACCCGCACCATTTCCGTAGTATCAATGACGACCGTGGCCCGCTTCTGGTGCTGATAATAACCAGCAAGGCTATAATCAGCAAGCGACAGCACCGCTTCACCGTAAAAGCCTCCTTCGCTATGCTATTAATGAGCTTGTATCTCAGGTCAGTTCGCTAGTAAAGCGACGTTACCTTACATGCTCTTCCACGAGGTTGCTGCCTCGTCAAGTGGTACTTCAAGAGTTTCAAGGAATCGTGCTGTCATCATGTAATGACCAATCAGAAGCGTCAGCTCGGCAATCTGCGTGTCGTTGAAGAATGCCCTCGCTTCAGCGAACGTCGGCGATGAAACTTTTACATTTTTTACACATTCATCAACGAAGCGAAGAATAGACCGCGACCGCGCATCGGGACCGTGACCCTCTTCGATCGCAGCGATGGCGTTATCGTCCCAACCGGCCTGTTGGGCAAGCGGGAGATGCTGCATGCGTTCGTATTGGCTACGGCTTAGTGCGCCTACCCGCAGGATGATCATCTCCCGGTCCTTGTCGTTGATTAAGCCGCGCGGAAAAGATGCGCCGAGAGACAGGTATCCAGCGGTGGCCCCGGTCGTGCGTAGCAAAGCAAGTGTTAGATTCGCAGGGAAACGGTCGAATTGTAGCTTTTGCTCATCCGACAATTTGTCAATTGATGTAAGTGTGATCCTAGGTGCGTATTCTGGTCAACGTGACCGCTCATTCTGGCCGATCGTGACCGCTGCGCCTGCGATGTTGTTACGCGGTTAAATTGTAATGTCTGCGGTCACGATGGGTCGATAGTTTTCTCCTTTTTGCTGGTTTTAGGTCGTTCTGCGCCACGCAGTGAATCGCCGGTCAGTGTCAGCCGATGATTGCGCTGCAGAATGCGGTCCAGGATGGCGTCGGCAATAGTGGCGTCGCCAATCCAGGCATGCCAATGGTCAACAGGAAGTTGACTGGTAATAATCGTCGCTCTGTTTGCCGCCCGGTCGTCAATCATCTCCAGCAAGTCGGAACGGGTCGTGCTGTCGATCGCGCCCATGCCCCAGTCATCAAGTACCAAGACATCGATCTTGGCGAGTTGGAGCAGCCATTTCCCAAAGCTGCCGCTGCCGTGCCGGATGCGTAGTTCTTCCTGTAGACGGGGTACGCGTTGATAAACAGCAGAGTATCCGCGCCGACAGGCGTACTGTGCCAGTGCGCAGGCCAGCCACGATTTGCCAGCACCGGTCGGTCCGGTAATGAGAATGCTGTGGCCAGCACTGACCCAATCTCCCAGCGCCAGACTCATCACTTCACGGCGGTCGATGCCACGCCCCGAGCGGGCATCAATGTCTTCAATCGCCGCTTGTGCGTATTTCAGGTGGGCGTTCTTAAGCAGGCGCAGGAGCTTGCGGTCATTGCGGCAATGGACTTCGCGATCAACCAAGAGTGCCAGACGTTCCTCGAAACTCATCGCCGCCATACTGGCCTGCGTCAATTGTTCCTCCAGTCCGGTCGCTAAGCCATCGAGTTTTAAGGTCCGCAATTGGGCCAGAGTGGTATGCATCATCATCGTTGACATCCTCATTGATAGTAATCAGGGCCACGCACATGGGCATGGTCAGGACTGACCCAATCGCCAACTGGGGCACACGGTGTGCGATCACGGTTATTTTTGAGAATGTCACGGACGTGGCGGTATTGGCAGGCACCGAGCTGTAAGGCCAGCATGCATCCTGCTTCAAGACGTGGCTTGCCGTAGCGCTTGGCCAATGACAGCAGACCAAGACAGGCACGGTAGCCGTGCTCGGGATGTCTGTTCTCGGCCATCAGACGCGTCACCGCCTCCGCTGTCGCCGTACCGATGGTCTGTCCCCAGTGAATCAGTCGCTGTGGCGTCCATTCCAATTGCGCACGATGCGCCACCGGCATATGCAGGGTGTCGGTGGTGAACCCGCCTTCGCCACTGTTGCGCGGATGACTGGCGACACGTTGACCGCGATGCAGGATTTCCACTGTCGTCGCTGTCATCCGGGCTTCCAGCACCTGACCGACCAGGGCTTGCGGCACACTGTAGTGATGGCGGCCGATCTCAACGTGGTAATCGTTATGCACCCTGACAGTCTTGAAATGCGCCATCTCATAACATTGCAATGGCAAAGGCCGTAGCGCCGGGACATCGAGTTGGGCAAACGCACTGGCGCGACTACCGGGTAGCTTCTGAAACGGCTTATCGTTAAGTACGCTCAGCAGCGGTGCGATGGCGACATCGACCTCGTGGACGCTGCTAAATTGCTGATGTCGCAGACGCGCCATGATCCAGCGCTCGACGATCTGCACTGCTGATTCGGCCTTCGCTTTATCCTGAGGATGACGCGGACGGGCTGGCAAGATGGAGGTGCCGTAGTGGCGCGCAAAATCGCGTACGGTGTCGTTACTGCGTGGTTCGTAGCGATTGGCGTCGGCGATCATAGCCTTCGGATTATCGGGAACAATCAACTGCGGTACCCCGCCGAAGAAGCGCAGCGCACGCGCTGTCGAAGTGAGCCAGTCGGCCATCGTCTCACGCGGCGTAGCACAGGCATAGGTGTAGCTCGATGCGCCCAGAGCAGCGACGAAGATGTGGGCACGGCTACCATCAGTGAGACCGATAGTCGGACCAGCATAATCAATGAACAGTTTCTCGCCAGCCCGGTGAATCTGGCGCATAGAGCGTTTGAGCTGTTTGGCAAACTGCCGGTAATTCACGCAGAACTGTGAGTAGGCATAGGTCTGGTGCTGGGCATAATCGGCACGATACTCTTCCCATAGCAACATCAGCGTCATCCCCTTGCGCCGCAGTTCGTGATGCAGCCTGGCGTAATCTGGCTGGACATGGTCTCGGGTCCGTTCTGGCGTGACCAAAAGCCGGTGCGCCAACTCGGTGTCGTCTACATCTTGCACCGCCGACCAGTCCAAACCGGCAACGGCGGCCAGGCCGACATACTTGGTGACGACTCCTTTTGAAATCCCCAGTGCTGCGGCAATCTGCTGGTGCGATAGTTTGGCATCCAGTTTTAAACGTAATACGTCTTTTATCTTACGCATAGTGATCCTTTGTACGGGCACGTTGTCTCCAGACAAACTGGAAGCGTACCCGTTCGGTTGCTCTATGCGTAACATCATCACGGTGCTGTACGACACCATTCCGGTATCGTGACCGATGATTCTGCTATCGTGACCGCCGATTCTGGTCGGGCTTGAAATCGGTCACGATAGACCGGAATGAGCGGTCACGATGCGCCAGAATGGTCGGTCACGATAGACCAGAATCGGTGGTCACGATCGGCCAGAATACCCACTAGGCATTCTATTTCCTATATTGGTAAATAAAGCTTGTTACTACACCAGCGCCTCAATGCTAGGCGGTGACACGCATTGTGCGAAACGCCTTTACACGGTTGCTTGGTGGACTCCGCCACGGCGAGAAGCCGTGGCAGCATAAATTGGGTAGCGCAACGCGCTCTACTTATCAGCGCAGTTTTCCCTTTCCCCCTGGGGTGGTCCCGGTGCGGCGGCGATACATCTCGATAAAAGCTGAAGTGTTCTGATAGCCAAGCGTATATGCGATCTCTTTGACCTGATTACCTGCTTCTAGCATGTTGATCGCTTTCACGAGGCGCAGCCGCTGACGCCACTCGTTATATGACATGAACAAGTGTGCATGCCACCTTCGCGACAAAGTGCGCTCCGTCGAGCTGCTCTCGTCCGCCCATTGCGCAAGGGAACGCCGATCGCCAGGATTTAATTCGAGCGTTGCTATGATCGGACTTAATAATGGATCATCGGTCGCAGGTAAATAGCTTGCGTATCGCTGGGCGGCGATCAACTGGTCTATTATCACTTGGACCATACGCAGGTCAGTCTCGGCTCGCGGATGCCCAATACCTCGCGACGTGAGGTCAGTCACCAGGGCTTTGGTCACGTCGCTCAGCGCTAATGTGCAAGGCTCGGTGGGCATGTCCACGCAACGGTCGCTTTCAATGTGGACAACTACATACTCGATGTCGAGATTGGCACGTGATGCATGAGTGACTTCAGGAGGAATCCAGATCGCGTAAGCAGGAGGTGACAAGTAGCGCTCGCCCGCAACGTCAAATTCCGCAACTCCCTTCACTGCATAGAGCAGCCGCCCCCATGAGCGACGCTGCTGGGGAAAAACTGTGCCGGCCTTGAATCGGGCGCGGCGCAGCCATACGGGAGCGGGCGGCTCGCCAAACAGATTGATGATCGGCGCCCCAGTGAGCATATCGTCATTCACTGATAATCGCGACAGGTCGCGCCCAACCAGCTGAGGCTTTTGCTACCTTGATCGGCAAAGAAATAACTTCAAAGCCATGCGGAGGCAGTTGTTCAAGATTCGCGAGCTTTTCGATCTGGCAATACGGCACGGTGCTACCGGCAAAATGTCCTTCCCAAATGATCGAGGCGTCTTGCGTTTCCTCGAAGCGTTTCTGCGTAAAGCTAAACGGCGCATCCCAGCTCCAAGCATCGGTTCCAACAACCCGGACACCTTGGCGCGTAAGGTGTAAGGTGGCGTCCCGGCCCATTCCGCAGCCTCGGTGAATGAAATCCTGTTGTCCGTATCGAATACCCGCCGCTGTATTAACAAGGACGATATCGCCAGCTTCTAACTTGTGGCCTATGCGCGTTAATTCTGCGTCGATTTCCGCAGGCGTGACCACATGACCATCTGGTAGATGCCTAAAGTCAAGCTTTACGCCAGGCCCAAAACACCATTCGAGAGGTACCTCATCAATACTCATTGCCGGGGTACCGTCGTCTTGGAGTGATCGGTAATGGATCGGCGCGTCCATGTGAGTTCCTGCATGAGTGCTCATCTGAACGAACTCGACCGCCCATCCTTCGCGGCCAGGTAGATCAGCTGGATCAAGCCCAGGGAAATAATCAGCCAACTGCCGGGCACCTTCCTTATTGTCCGTGTATTTGATGCGCGGCAAAAATTCTTCCGGATCCGATGGAATGCCCTCTTGCAGGACGACGGATAAATCGATGATTCTTCTGCTCATAATTGGGCCTTTAAAAGTAGTTGGGAGAGGCGGCGCGGGCGCCGTGTTAACTCAGTGCTTAGATCTTAGCACTTGTCTTATAGGAGTTAAATATCGATTATCAGACAATCAATATCGATATTCTGACTAGCGCATTCATCACCGACCCGTTGGGCGAGCAATTCGCTCTTATTTGACTTTTCTATGCTCGCTTCAGTCTCTTAACCGAGTATTCAAGTCTTATTTCTTTGACTTTATGGCCTAGCCAAACAACGACCGGCCGCTCTGGGCGTTTTGCCACGTTTTATGAGGGATCAATTGATTGCTGAGCGCACTGGCGGTGATATTTCGATACAGGCGTGTTCAGACGATCCACAGGTGGCAGAACATGCTATTCGTCGCTTGGTTGGATTGGCTTGTGGTATGGTAAAAATTCGTTGAGCCCAAACGGTTTTCGTCAGGGGTTCAATCTGGTGAAACGCCACGCGATCAAATGGACTTTAAAGACGGAACCATGAAAATCCGGCCTAATAATGGCGCGGCTATGAAGCAATTCGTGTGGGTCGGTGACGAAGGTCCAAGTTGGATGCGGGACGAAACGTATATGGTCATTCGTTCGACCCGTATCGCGCTGGAGCATTGGGATCGGATGGAGTTAGGATGTCAGGAGGAAACGGGCGGACGTCATAAATACTCGGGTGCACCGATTGGTAAACAACACGAATTCGATCCAATGGATTTCGATGTCAACGACAATGATGGTAATCCGGTCAGTGCAGAAAGTGCACATGCACGTCTGGCCGCTCCCGCAAATAACGGCGGTGCAGAGATTCTTCGAAGGGCTTACGCTCACGACAATGGTGTAGCCAGTATCGCCGAGCCCTGGCCGCCTTGGCGTCAAGCGATGACTTTTGATGCGGGCCTATTATTCCAGTGCTATCAAAGAGATCCAAGGACGGGCTTCACAAAGATATTTGAAAAAAAGGCTAAACTCGATATGCTGAATCAATTTACGACACATATCGGAGGTGGTTTATTTGCTTGTCCTCCTAGTGCTGAGCAAGGTGAATATATTGAACAGCGGCTGTTTGAGCAGGTTTAAAAAGCCTTGAGTGACACTGCCAGGTTGTTGCGAATGTTTTATCTCTCTGTACTTACTTGGCGGCTTCAGTGGATGGTGGTCTGCGCACCGCCGAACGCAGCCTTCCGCGGCGCCGTTAGGTACCGAATCGGCCTTCAGATTGCGCCCTAAATTCCTTGGGCGTGATGCCTTTCATCTCCAGGAATCGACGATTAAAGTTTGCAACATTGTTGAACCCGACTTCGTAGCAAATATTGGTCACATATTGTTCCGAATTCATCAGTAACTGACAGGCTTTATTAATGCGAATTTGATTAACAAAGTCAGTGAAACTGTTTCCTGTAGCCTTCCGAAAAAATCGCGAAAACTTGGCGGGGGACATATTTAATCTGGTCGCCAAAAAATCGGCTGAAATCGGCGTCCGATAGTTTTCCGTAATGTAATTAAATACGGTATTGATTTGTGCCATCGAAGCATCGTCATCGAATGACTGCATCTGAGCACTGGACAATAGACGGTAGGAGTTGCTTCTGGCTAAAATGCCAAGCAAATTTAGAAATTCTGCAAACCGATTGACATTCTTCGCTTCTCGTATTCGGTAAAATACCGGTTCTACCTGCTCGCTCATGTTAAGGAATTCAATGCCGTACTTGGCACGTTCCAGCAAGGGCATTATTTCCCGTAATTCAGGGATGTACTTAGCTGCCAGTTCCAGCGGTGTATGACCGAATTGGATCGCCATGTCACGAGAGGGAATGCCCTCTGCGGGAATGTTGGAAGAAATCCAGTTGTGGGGTAACCTTGGGCCGGTTAGTACCAGATTACCCGGCGCGAAGTCTCCAATATAGTCACCGACAAATAGCTTCCCACTACTTTTAATAATGAAATGAAGTTCGTATACATCGTGGTAGTGCCAGCGAATAAGCGGGTCAGGAACGCCATGCTCCAAAAAACGTAAAAACTCACTGAATTCGTGATATTCGAGTTCCGGGTTACGGGAGGGGAGTTTGGTGTTCAATGCTGTCTCCTTTAGAGCTATTTTAGTTCTGTTTTGCTTTGCATGCATACTCTTGTATGCATGCTTTTACGATGTTTAACTCATGACATTACCACCATCTACGTTCAGCGTCTGGGCGGTAATATAGGCCGATTCTGCGCTAGCAAGGAAAATGGCGGCACCCGCAACTTCTCCCGGATGTCCCATACGACCAAGAGGAACTGCCTGTCCTACGGCTATTTTCTTTTCTCCCAACTTGAGGCCTTCATATCGGGCGAATAAAGCATCAACATGACCCCACATTGGCGTGTCTACAACACCCGGTGATATAGCATTCACGCGGATGCCGAAAGGGGCCATCGCCAGTGCGGCAGATTGGGTATAGCTGATGACCGCCGCTTTCGTCGCGCAATAATGTGATACCAACGCCTCGCCGCGGCGTCCCGCCTGCGACGCCATATTGATAACCGTTCCCTGCGTGCCAAAGCTGACCATTTGCGCTAGAATCTTTTGCATGGAGAAGAACATGCCTTTGACATTAACATCAAACAAACGCTGATACATCGCCTCATCCGAGTCAAGCAACGGCGCCATATCAAACACACCGGCATTATTGAAAAATGTATCCACTGGTCCGAACGTCTGACTGGCACGGTCAATCATTAATGCGACAGAAGTGGACTGTGTGACGTCGGTGGATACATAGATCAACCGATCTGAATGCGATGCCATCAATAACGCTAACTCAGCGGATGGTTCGGCAGGTAAATCTGCCACAGTGCAAAGCGCTCCTTCCTGCAAATAAGCAGCCGCTACTGCAAGTCCAATGCCACCATTTGCGCCAGTGAGTATGGCGTGTTTTTTGTGAAGACGATCAAGGCTTGTCATTATAGATTTCCTTTTATTGAAAGATACGCACGGCGAACGGTTGCTTCAAGCGTCGGGTCTCCTGCGATCGGCCCCCAGAGAAGGGCGTTGCTACAAAATGCCTGCACACAATCCGTTGCATTAAGAATGTTGGTAACAATCGCTTCACCCATGGCCTGATCTTTATAAGGAAACGCAACTCTCCCTTCAGCCCTCTGTTGGAGAAAAATCAAAAAAAGTGCCGGCAGCGTGGCAGTACTGTCAAACGGTTGGTTTTGCGCCAGGCGTTCAGCGATGGTTGGCGCAATAAAACCCGGTATTTTGGCAAAACCATCTGCGGCAACCCGTTCGATCGTATCGTTGATATGAGGATTGCTAAAGCGGTCTAACACTGTATCTCGATACAGGGCCAGATCAATGATACTGGGTGACAAACAAGGAATGACGTCGTTGGTGACATAATCAAAGGCCATCTGCGCGATGGTTTTGTCAGCTAATGCGGCATGAATAGTATCGAATCCTTTCAGCGCACCTGCCCACGCGATACAACTATGGCTAGCGTTCAGAATACGAATTTTTGCTTCTTCATACGGCAAGACTGAAGACACCATTTCTACGCCGACTTTTTCCCATGGCGGCCGACCATTACAGAAATGATCTTCAACGACCCATTGACAGAAATCTTCAGCCATCACAGCACATTGGTCAGGGAAGCCTGTTGCCGCTTTTACGCGACCCTTTGTTTCAACCGGTGGCTTTGGCGTAATGCGATCAACCATGCCATTCGGGCATGTCGTATTGTCTTGAGCCCAATTGCGTAATTCAGATTCGCCGCGACGTTCCAGAAAATCAAACAGGCCGGTTCTGAAATGGTCACCATTGCTGCGAATATTATCGCAACAAAGTAAAGTAATCGGCCCCGCATCTTCCTCTCGCCGGGCGCGCAATATGCTGCATATCGCACCATAAATTGTCAGTTGCGTGCCTTGCTCAAGATCCGAACGTAAATCTGCATAGGATAGATCTAACTGTTGGTGTTGATTCAGGTAATAACCAGCTTCAGTCACGGTGAAGGAAATAATTCTGGTGTCTGGATGGCGGCCCATTGTGACCACGGCATGCAAATCAGGCGTCCATGGCAAAATATCACTGATAGAACGTATGCGCTCGTAGGAAAATATGCCCGCAGGAGTGACTGTTTCCAGCGTGTATTCGCCACCTTGTGAATGTAGATCGCTCAGCAACTGGACCATATCGGGCCGAATATTGCCTGCCGCAAGCGTCCATTTTGTTTCGCCGCTATCGATCAGGCGGTTCAGATACCACGCTTGATGCGCGCGATGGAATGCGCCGACACCAAGATGCAAAATGCGCTTGATAGATGCAGGATTTGTATGTGACATAAGAGAGTGGTTAGCGAGCGGTTGCATGTACTTTTCCTGCGCGATCAAAGATGTGCATATGTTGTTGATCCAAGAGCAGGCTGACATGATCGCCTGCGCTAAGGGATGAGCGCTCATTGCGCCTTGCGACAATCTGCAAGCCGTTTTCCATCGTCGAATAGATCAGCGTTTCAGCACCGAGTGCTTCGACGACGTCCACCGTGGCCGAATAGCCTTCGCCCGATACGGTACTCAGTTCAACATACTCGGGGCGGATGCCGACGAATCCGCCTTCTGGCAACGATTGACCAACTTTCGGCGGGTGTGGAAGACCCGAAAGCGGCAACACGTTCATGCTCGGCGTACCAATGAACTGTGCAACGAATTGATTGGCGGGACGGTCGTACAACTCCAATGGTGAGCCAACCTGTTCAATCAACCCGTCGCGTAAAACGACTACGCGGTCAGCTAGCGTCATGGCTTCGACCTGATCATGGGTAACGTAAATCGTGGTGGCGCCCAACTCTCTATGAAGGCGGGCAATTTCGATACGGGTTTGTCCACGTAAAGCAGCGTCGAGATTTGATAACGGTTCGTCGAATAAAAATACCTTTGGCGCACGTACGATTGCACGGCCGATAGCGACCCTTTGCCGTTGTCCGCCGGATAGTGCCTTCGGTGTGCGTTCCAGATACTCGGTCAGGTTGAGGATGCTGGCGGCCTTGTTGACCTTCTCACGGATGATCGCTTTGTCGACGCCAGCCAGTTTCAATGCAAACGACATGTTCTCGAAAACGGTCATATGCGGATACAAAGCATAGGATTGGAACACCATCGCCAAATCGCGTTTGGAAGAGGGTAAATGGGTGATGTCCTTTCCATCAAGTGTCAGGTTGCCGCCATTCACCGGCTCCAGACCCGCAATCAATCGGAGTAAGGTCGATTTTCCGCAGCCGGATGGGCCAACAAAAACGACAAATTCACCTTTTTGAATCTCTAGATTGATTCCTTTGATGGCGTGATGTGCATCAAAATATTTATCGAGATTGTTTAATGTCAGGAAAGCCATGATGGTGTGTCCTTAGAATTTTTTAATAGATTTGCTTTAAATCCATCTGCAACCAACACAATGTGTTGATTACGCCAGCTTATTTAACAGCGCCAAAGGTCAGGCCTTGCACCAATTGCTTCTGGCAGAACCAGCCAAATACGATGATTGGCCCGATGGCCATCAACGACGCAGCGGAAAGCTTTGACCAGAATAATCCCTCCGGACTGGAATAGGAGGCAATCAGCGAAGCGAGCGTTCCGGCATTGGCAGCGCCAAGATTAAGCGACCAGAACGATTCGTTCCATGACAATACAAGGCACAATAAAGCTGTCGAGGCCAGGCCGCCGAGAGCCAGCGGCAAGACGACATAGCGAAACTCCTTGAATATGCTGGCGCCATCCATGCGTGCCGCTTCTAAAATTTCACGTGGGATTTCTTTGAAATAGGAATACAACATCCAGACCATGATCGGCAGATTTGATAGTGTAAAAATAATGGTTAATCCCCAACGGGTATCTAGTAATCCAAATTTTTGGTACAGAACATAGATCGGCACCAATACACCGACCGCTGGCAACATCTTGGTGGAAAGCATCCAGACCAAAATATCTTTGGAGCGCTTGGTCGGTGAGAACGCCATCGAATAGGCAGCTGGTGCGGCAATTAGCAGACCAAGAAGCGTTGATCCCACGCTGGTGATGATCGAATTCATTGCGTATAGCAAGTAGTTACTACGCGCCTGAACTTCAATAAAATTTGCTAACGTTGGTGAGAAGAAGAGCTCGGCTGGAACCGCAATCGCTTGCAGTTCCGTTTTGAACGCCGTTAATCCTAACCAAAAAATCGGAAAAAAAAGCAGCAGGGCGAGTAACCATGCCATGGCAGTACGGCCGACAAGGGCCACTTTATATGCGCTGGTATACGTTACTGCTGGTGCTGCAATAAGGGGTTTCGCTTTGGTCATTGTTTGCATGGCCAGCTCCTATTTATCTAAGTTCTTGCCGATCAGGCGAATGAAGAAAATGGCTGCGATATTTGCTAGCAATACGGCAAACAAGCCACCAGCAGAAGCCACACCGACATCAAAACTAGCGAGTGCCTGTCTGAATATCAAGAAAGCGACGTTGGTCGTCTCGAAGCCTGGACCGCCGCCGGTGGTCGTAAATATTTCTGCAAAAATGGACAGCAAGAAAATCATCTCAATCATGATCACGACCGCAATTGAACGTCCCAAATGAGGAATGTAAAGGTAACGTAATTGTTGTAAATAATTAGCGCCGTCCATCCGCGCCGCCTCTAACTGTTCTCGATCCATCGATTGCAAAGCTGTGATGAAGATCAGGCAAGCAAAAGGCAGCCATTGCCAGGCAATCATGAGAATGATGGAAAAAAGGGGATATTCCGATAGCCAGTCAATTGGAACAAAGCCGAAAAAATGGCTGATCTGTGCAAACAATCCATAAATCGGATTCATCATCATGTTCTTCCACATCAGCGCATTGACTGCCGGCATGACGAAGAACGGCGAAATAAGTAACACGCGAACAAATGCTCTGCCCGGAAAGGGCTCATTGATCAGCAACGCTAACGCGATGCCAATCACGACCGTGATGCCCATCACCGAGAATAGAAGAGTCAGGGTGTTTTTTACCGCCGGAATAAATGCATCGTCGGTAAAAAAGTAATGGTAATTGTCGAGTCCGGCAAACGGGTGTACACCCGGCTCGAGCAAGTTATAACGCAATAGTGAGAAATAGATCGTCATCGCGAGAGGGACGATCATCCAGACGAACAGAGTCGTCATCGCAGGCGTGAGCAGAAGCCGCGCTGTGAGTCGTTTCATGGTGTACTCGCACGTAAAGTCGGAGGCGGCCCGCAATCCATGGCCAGCCGCCTGCGGTCAATCGGAATAATCCTTCAGTGTTGGAGGATTATTTGTAATAGCCGCTCTTACGCATTTCGCGATCGGCTGCTTGTTGCGAAATTTCCAGCGCTTTGTCGACCGATTCTTTGCCCAGCAAGGCTGCGCTCAGTTGTTGCCCGGCCATGGCACCAATCGACTGGAACTCAGGGATAGCCGCAAACTGCACGCCGACATAAGGCGACTGTGGCAAGGTGCTGTGGTTTGGATCGGCTGAGTAGATCGCTTTCTGTTCCGCTGCTGCAAATTTAGCGACTTTTTGGAATTCAGGATTGGCGTAAGTGGATTTGCGGGTGCCAGTCGGAACGTTACTCCAACCGGTTTCTTTGGCCACCAAAGCAATATATTCCTTCGACGTTGCCCATCGGATAAATTTCTGCGCAGCATCGACGTGTTTGGAGCTCTTTGGTATAGCCAAAGACCATGCCCACAGCCAGTTTGCACCTTTGTCAGTCACTGCGACCGGGGATTGAGCAAAGGCCACTTTGTCAGCGACCTTGCTTTGTTTTGGATCGGTAATGAATGAGGCCGCAATCGTGGCGTCGATCCAGATTCCGCATTTACCTTGATTGAATAGGGCTAAAATTTCGTTAAAGCTGTTGGAAGATGAGCCTGGAGGTCCATAGTTTTTTAGCAGATCAACGTATAGGGTAACGGCTTTTTTCCACGGTTCGCTGGTGAATTGCGGCTTCCACTTCATGTCAAACAATTGTCCGCCAAACGAGTTCGCCATGGTCGTCATAAAGGCCATGTTATCGCCCCAGCCAGGTTTGCCACGTAAACAAATACCGTACACGCCATTGGCAGGATCATTGATTTTAGCGGCTACCTCACGAATGTGATCCCACGTCGGACGGTCTTCAATGGTCATTCCTGCCTTTTTGACCAGATCGGAACGATACATAATCATGGAACTTTCACCATAGAATGGCGCGGCATATAGCTTGCCGCCGACTGATAAACCTGTGCGGATTGAGGGTAAAAGATCGTCGACGTCGTAGCCAGCGTCTGGTTTCAACTCAACGAGCCAGTCTTTTTTACCCCAAATCGGTGCCTCATACATCCCGATCGTCATCACATCGAACTGGCCGCTGCCTGTGGCGATATCGGTCGTGACACGTTGGCGCAAAACGGCCTCTTCTAACGTGACCCACTTTAATTTGATATCAGGATTGGCTTGCTCGAAGAATTTCCCTAGTTTGGCCATCTCGATCATATGACCATTATTGACCGTAGCAACCACCAGATCGACGGCAGACGCATTAATAGTGGCTGTTGCAGTTGCTGCGAATAGGCTGACGCACAACGCGCTTCTAGCGATGAATTTCATACTTGTCTCCGTTTTGATTTATTTTTGGGTACTGGGATGATATTAGCACTCAGTTCTGATACGCCTTGATACTATAAGGTCAAAGCCCGATACTTTTTTGCGAGTATTAATATCGGAAGAACATAATTAGCAGCATTAGTTGTGATGTTTTTAACAGCTTTGGCTGAATCGGATGCGCTTTTGAATAACAGCCGAAGTCGCTGTGTCTATGAAGCTCTGAGGACGGAGGAAGTAATTTTTATTATTGACTGTCGATTGTTATCAATCGTATCGTTTGGTCGGGTTTTCGTTTCTGGTGACGAGCACTAGCCCTCAACCAAGTAGATGCAAACGATGCATTGATTAAATCACGTAGCGTCGTCATTTTAAAGATCCGTGAAAAAGAGCGACCGTTTTGTTGTCACTTACAATTAATGTTAAAAATTGTTTTAAATAATCTCTCGTAACACCGGTTTGTGGAGACATTATTTGCAGAATAAAGTATCGATTAAAGCCGGGCTTCTTTTCATGATTTTGTCGAACTGCGCATTGAGATTTGGTATCCAAATTTGATGCCAAAAATAAATATCACATAATTGTAAAATTGTTTTGCGCTGCGACATAGTTTGCGTGTACTATGCGTGTCTTCGGAGTGTAGCGCAGCCCGGTAGCGCACCTGGTTTGGGACCAGGGGGTCCAAGGTTCGAATCCTTGTACTCCGACCATATTGAATAAAAAAGGCCTGTCTTTGACAGGCCTTTTTTATTTTTTGGACAGTACGTAAAAATCAGAGATTGACCGTTGCTGAGCGTTTGAAGCGCCTTAATCTCGTCCGCGTTTCCTTCAAAGTCACCCACTCGTTTCATTCAAATTGCCAGCCATCATACGATTAGATTAGCTGTCCTCAAATTACGCCTATGTAAAAAAATGCTTGAGTATGCTGAATCGTTGGGCGTCGTCAATTACACTATAAATTTGAGATTGCATCCGCGGCATTTAGCGCAGGCGATTGAGTATCGCAATGTCTTTTAAATTGAAGAAAGTCACATTAACAAATATAAGACAGAGAAATGGCACAGCGCTTTTTGGTAATTTAATATACAAATGGCCGCGTCATTTTCGTAGGAAAAATGACGCGGCCATTGTGACAGCCACAGAATATAAAGACTACTTAGCGACCACGGCCACCTGAGCGATGCGGTGCTGCAGGGCGAGCTTGCGAATTGGCATTGCTGCTTCTGGCCGGACCCGTGTTTGGTTTTGCGCCAGAGGCGGGTGCTTTGCCAGCTGTGCGTTGACCTTGTGTGCGTCCGCCACCGCCACGATTGCCGTTGCCTGCGCCACCGCCACCACTACGCAATTGAATCGGCTGTGCGCGTGCATGTGGATCTGGTTCAAAACCGGCAATAATTTCTTTTGGCAATTCGCGTTTGATCAGCTTTTCAATGTCTTTCAACATTTGATGTTCATCCACGCATACCAATGATACGGCTTCGCCAGTGGCGCCAGCACGACCGGTGCGACCGATGCGATGGACGTAATCTTCGGGAACATTTGGTAGATCATAATTAACCACGTGCGGCAGTTGATCGATATCAATTCCACGTGCTGCAATGTCGGTAGCGACCAACACCTGCAAACTACCGTCTTTAAATTCGGCGAGTGCTTTGGTGCGTGCAGATTGGCTTTTGTTGCCATGAATTGCCATACCGCTGATGCCGTCTTTACCAAGTTGCTCGACCAGTTTGTTTGCGCCATGTTTAGTGCGGGTAAACACTAGCACTTGGCGCCAAGAATGAGCCTTAATCAGATGTGCTAGTAACGGATGTTTTTTATCGCGATCAACTGGATGTATTTTTTGCTGGATGACCTCGACAGTGGAGTTGCGGCGGGCAACTTCAATCATCGCTGGTGAGTTCAACAAGTTATCAGCCAATATCTTGATGTCGTCCGAGAAGGTCGCGGAGAACAATAAGTTTTGACGTTTCTTCGGTAGCACGGCAAGAATTTTTTTAATGTCGCGGATGAAACCCATATCGAGCATACGATCGGCTTCGTCCAAGATCAAAATTTCAACATGCGTCAGATTAACCGTACCTTGTTGCATGTGGTCGAGTAGTCGGCCTGGTGTGCACACCAGGATATCAACGCCATGTTTCAAAATTTTGATTTGCGGATTAATGCCAACACCGCCAAAAATAACCGCTGAAGTTAACGGCAAATATTTACCGTATAAACGAACGCTTTCTTCGACTTGTGCCGCGAGTTCGCGAGTCGGCGTCAAAATCAGTGCGCGAATTGGACGATGGGAACCAGTCGGGTTTGTTGGCGAAGTAGCCAGGCGGTGCAGGACGGGCAAGGTGAAGCCAGCGGTTTTTCCGGTGCCGGTTTGGGCGCCCGCAAGCAAATCTCCGCCAGCTAGCACGGCAGGAATTGCTTGCGCTTGAATTGGAGTAGGCGTTGTGTAGCCGTGCTCGGTAACAGCGCGAACGATGGCATCGGACAAGCCGAGTTCAGAAAATAACATGGAAGCTCAATAGAAGAATATCGGCCTGTCGCCGCTCGGGCGCCAGTCGCAGGCAAACGGGATTAATGAATTCAGGAACTAGCAAGCAATTGTTGAGACAGCTAAAAAGCCCTCTGAACTAAACTTTTCTCGCTCCCTTACGGCGACACTTGACTGGTGAATGGCCGCATAAGGCAGAAGTATAACAGCGAACAACAACAAACCGCGCGTTTGCGCGGCATCGTTCGAAATTTTTGGATTTCTCTCTCAGTCATTAAAAGTGTAGCGAAATTTTTATCGTTAGTGTTTTTCAATAGTGATTGAATTGCCATCGACCTTCATCGCATCGCACGGTGATTGGCAGCTAAATATCACAAAACATTTGGCGCTTTTGATGTGAAAACGGCATCATATAAAAACATATGATGCCGTCAGAGGCGTCGATCATTTGAGTCGATCAGTTGGTTCAAATCACGCCACTTTAGTGATATCCCTGAACCTATTCCCTTGTGACATTCTGGCCTCATCTTTAGGATAGGATGCCATTCAGTTTTTTTCTACTTTTTTGCGTATGGCGATAATAAACTAACCAATTGTGCGAATATTTTAGGGTTGCCAGCCAATACGTCGCCTTTGTAGAGGTAATCAGAATCCCCAACAAAGTTACCGACGATACCGCCAGATTCCGTAATCAGCAAAGTACCAGCCGCGATGTCCCACGGTTTTAAACCTTTTTCAAAAAAACCATCCAGGCGACCCGCTGCAACGTATGCCAGATCGAGCGCAGCCGAGCCGGGGCGGCGCAGACCAGCGCAGTTTTGTGTCATTACGCGGAACATTTTCATGTACTCGTCCATGACCGGCCCTTCGGTCTCGCGGAAAGGAAAGCCGGTTCCAATCAAGCCATCTGCAATGCGAGTGCGTTTGCTGACACGGATACGTTTTTCATTTAAGTAAGCGCCAGCGCCCTTGCTAGCGGTAAATAAATCATTACGAGTTGGGTCATAGATGACGGCTTGGGTAATTTGTCCACGATGCTGTAACGCAATCGACACGCAGTATTGTGGAAAGCCATGGATGAAGTTGGTAGTGCCATCGATTGGATCGATAATCCAGACGTTTTCGTTTTCGTCATGTAGATTGTCGGACGCACCGGACTCTTCGGCCAATATGGCGTGGTCTGGATAGGCGTTCTTCAAAATGTCAATAATTGCCGCTTCGGCATTTTTATCAACTTCAGTGACAAAATCGTTATGTGCTTTTTTTTCTACCTGAAGCAGGTCGAGATCGAAGGAGGCGCGCGAAATGACTGCGGCACCACGACGGGCGGCCTTGATGGCCGTATTGAGCATAGGATGCATATCTGGATTCGGTTCCGTTAAAATGGCGGCACTGTGCCTAATGGGAACAGAACCAACCTATATTATTAATAATGAGCGATGCAGGCCGTCTTGACGGTAACAAGGGCCTGACGGGCTATGCGGAATCGGCTGAAAAATGATCTGGTCAGGTCATGTTTCATCAGTTTCTCGACCAATAGCTGGCTATCGGTGCTGCGAATCTGGCAAAATCTGTCCTCGTTCAGTGCATTTTTCACTTTGATCCGGTCAGACCGACAGGCTCCCGGCTAATACTCCAAGACACTAAACATCAGCGTTTCCTGAAAATTAACCTGCGAATGACGCTATTTTAAATGAACCTGACAAAAACCAACACGTCTCTTTTCAATCGCCTACGCTTTGTACTGGTTGATACCAGTAGTCCCGGCAATGTTGGCGCAGCTGCACGTGCTATTAAAACAATGGGATTTTCCGAGCTGGTCCTGGTGAATCCCCGCTATCCGGACGTTTTACAGCGTGATGAGGCAATTGCATTAGCAAGCGGTGCGCAAGATATTCTATCGTCAGCCAGAATCGTCGAGACTGTCGAACAGGCCTTGATCGGGTGCAATTATGCAGCTGCGCTAAGTGCGCGCCTCCGCGAGTTTTCTCCACCTGTGATGGCACCAAGAGCGGTGGCGGAGCAACTAGCGACAGATAAAACCCTGACTGGGGCAATATTATTTGGAAGCGAGCGCTATGGTTTGCCGAATGAAATCGTCGAGAAATGTAATGTATTAATTAACATTCCGGCGAATCCCGATTATTCCTCCTTAAATTTATCGCAAGCGGTGCAAGTATTAGCTTATGAGTTTCGGGTCGCGGCTAGCGCTGAACAACCGCCTGGCGAGAGTGAGTCAAGTGACGAGATCGGATTTCACGGCGATACCGCTAATCTGATTGAGATTGAAGGTATGTTTGCCCATTTGGAAAAAGCACTGATTGAAATCGATTTTCTCGATCCGGCACATCCGAAAAAATTGATGCCACGCCTGAAGCGTTTGTTTGCACGCGCAGGGTTGGAAACTGAAGAGGTGAATATTTTGCGCGGTATCGCTAATCAGATTTTGACTAAGCGGCGGCGTCTTGATTGATGGAGAAATTTTTTCCGGGTGTTAAAAATTATTGCTTCAAAAGTAATTAAGGAATTTTTGAGTAGTTTTGATTAACGCTAAGAGATGCCGCTTTTCATCCTGAGAGGGGCTTTCAAATGCGCTATTTAGGTTAATTAGCTTACGTCTTCATTAAAAAGTGCGCCTTGATACGCTTGCAATTATCAGCTCTGATCGAGCCGATAATTGCATTTTTAAGGATTAGCCCCAGTTCCGCATTAATCCCACCACTAAGCCTTCTAACGCAAAGTCATCTTGATCTTCGCTGACAATGATCGGTTCAAATTCTGGATTTTCTGGTAGTAGTTGTATCGAAGAGCCAGTTTTTTTGTATCGCTTGACGGTGACGTCATCGCCCAGTCGTGCTACGACTATTTGACCGTTTCTCGCTGATTCCGTTTTTTTGACAGCTAGTAGATCCCCATCAAGAATACCGGCATCACGCATAGACATGCCGCGTACCTTCAGCAAGTAATCCGGTTTATCGCTAAAAAAGGTAGGATCAATGTTGTATCGTGCCTGAACGTGTTCCTGTGCCAGGATTGGTGATCCGGCAGCCACGCGTCCCACCAATGGAAGATTGAGTTGCATTAATGCAGGATGGGGTAAGGTAAATTGCTGCCCGATGTCATCATTATTGCGCTTACTAGTCGGGCTAGGGCCTTTTGCAAGAAGCCGTATTCCGCGAGACGTCCCCGGCGAAATTTCGATGGCGCCTTTGCGTGCAAGCGCCTGCAAATGCTCTTCAGCTGCATTGGCTGAGCGAAATCCTAACTCGGATGCGATTTCAGCGCGAGTCGGAGGGAAACCCGTGTTCTCAATAGCATCCCTGATGAGATCAAGTATTTGTTGTTGGCGTGCAGTTAATTTGATCATATTGATAGCGGTTGTCGAATAAGGGCTGGTGCGAGAATATGGCGTTCATGCTGCGATTTATGCCACCGGCGAACTGTGTATATAAACAGTCTGTATTTTTGTACAGTATTCAGTTGAATGCAAGTAAATTTGACAATCTATTTGTCTGTATGACGATCATGTGTATTGAGCATTGAGTTTTGAAGGATTTCACTGTATAGTTATCGACTTTCCTCTTCCCACACTCGTCTTGACGCCGGGGTGGGCTATTTTCAACAGTCCAAAAAGGAGCTTACATGCGTCATTATGAAATCGTGTTTATCGTCCATCCGGATCAAAGCGAGCAAGTGCCTGCAATGATCGAACGCTATAAGGGTATTGTCACTACACGTGGCGGTATCGTTCATCGCGTTGAAGATTGGGGTCGCCGTCAATTGGCTTACCTGATCCAAAAATTGGCAAAAGCACACTATGTTTGCTTGAACATCGAATGCGACAGCGAAACACTGACCGAAATCGAAACTGGCTTTAAGTTCAATGATGCTGTTTTGCGTCACCTGACGGTCAAGCTGAAAAAAGCTGAAACTGGCCCATCGCCAATGATGAAGGCTGTGCAAAAGGAAGATGCTGCTAAAAGCCATCGTACTGAAGCACCAGCTGCGCCAGCATCAGCCCCGGCAGCCGCCTAATTTTGCCGATTAACTTGCATTCATTGCGTCACCATTTTCCAAATAGACCGGAGTGAATCAACTCAACAACGCGCTTCAATTGGTTGCCGAAATCGCAGAGCGCGAAGTATTGCGTTATACGCCAGCGGGTATCCCGATCGTTTCAGCAATATTGCTGAGTCGTTCGTCACCACATGAAGCGGGTATCCAACGTCAGGTTGAGTTCGAAATTGCCGCTCTTGCCATAGGCGAGATATCGGGGCGATTCAATCAGACGGTATTGGGTGGTCAGTACTGGTTCACAGGATTTTTGGCACGCAAGAGTCGCAACGGTAAAAGTCTGGTATTTCACATCACTGAATTTGCTGCAGCTGAAACTGCGGCCTAATTATTTATACAGGAGCCTCAAATGGCATTCGGTAAAAAGTTCGATAAAAGCAAACTGAAAAACAAGCGTCAACAACAAAACCCGCTGTTCAAGCGTAAAAAGTTTTGTCGTTTCACAGCAGCACACGTTGCTAGCGTTGATTACAAAGACGTCGATACGTTGAAAGATTTTGTTCAGGAAAATGGCAAAATTATGCCAGCACGCCTGACAGGTACTAAGGCAATTTACCAACGTCAAGTTGACACCGCGATCAAACGCGCGCGTTTCCTTGCGTTGTTGCCTTACACCGATCTGCACAACGTTTAATTGACGACTTGAAATAGGAGAAAAACATGCAAATTATTCTGTTAGAAAAAGTCGTTAATGTCGGCAATCTTGGTGAAGTCGTTCGTGTAAAAGATGGTTATGCACGTAACTTTCTAATTCCACAACGTCTTGCTCGCCGTGCTACAACTTCAGCAATTGCTGAATTTGAAGTTAAACGCGCAGAGCTGGAAAAAACTGCAGCTGCTAAATTGGCAGCCGCCCAAGCGCAAGGCGAAAAATTGAACGGTTTGACGGTGAAGATTTCGCAAAAATCAGGTGTTGATGGCCGTTTGTTCGGTTCTGTTACCAATGCTGATATCGCTGAGGCGTTGACCAAGCAAGGTTTTGCTGTTGAAAAATCGCAAGTGCGTTTGCCAGTCGGTCCTTTGAAGATCGTTGGCGACCACGCCGTTGCTGTATCTTTGCACACTGACGTCCTGGTTGACGTGACTGTTGCTGTGATCGGCGAGCACGCTTAATTTGATTGAGTGCGCTACGAGTATTTGTTGAAATGTTAAAAAGCCGGGTTCTCCCGGCTTTTTTATTGTCCTTTTTTTGGTTTACTGCAACAGAGCTAAACTTGTAAGCAGGTATAATTCGCGCCATGCCACCTTCAGATCCACAGTTAGATTCACTACGCGTACCACCCCATTCAATCGAAGCGGAGCAATCCGTTTTGGGCGGGTTGCTTCTCGATAATGCCGCTTGGGATAGAATCGCCGATTTCGTTCGTGCAGACGACTTCTATCGGTACGACCATCGCATTATTTTTCAACATATCGTCAAGTTGATCAATAACTCCAGACCAGCGGATGTCATTACCGTATTTGAGTCGCTTGGTAGTACCGGCAAGGCAGAGGAGGTCGGCGGTTTGACTTATCTCAATGCGCTGGCTCAAAATACGCCCTCGGCCGCTAATATTCGCCGCTATGCCGAAATTGTGCGCGACCGTGGCATCTTGCGTAAGTTGATTACAGTGGCAGATGAAATATCGGGCCAGGCTTTCAGTCCGCAGGGCAAAGAAGTGAAGCAGATGCTGGATGAGGCTGAGTCGAAGATTTTTGCTATTGCCGAAGAGGGTTCGCGTGGCGCACAAGGTTTTCAAGAAATCCAACCTTTATTGACTCAGGTTGTCGAGCGCATTGACGAACTATATAGCCGCGACAATCAAAGCGAAATTACCGGGGTACCAACCGGCTTTGCTGATCTTGATAAAATGACATCTGGCTTGCAGCCTGGCGACCTTATTATTGTTGCTGGCCGCCCATCGATGGGAAAAACGGCGTTTTCTATCAATATTGGTGAGACTGTCGCTATAGAGAGTGGACTGCCAGTTGCCGTGTTCTCTATGGAAATGGGCGGCACGCAATTAGCGATGCGTATGCTGGGCTCTGTTGGTCGACTTGATCAGCATCGTCTGCGTACGGGACGACTGAATGATGAGGATTGGCCACGCTTGACGCATGCAATCCAAAAAATGAATGATGCACAGCTATATATTGATGAAACGCCAGCCTTAAGCTCAATGGAACTTCGGGCGCGTGCGCGCCGGTTATCTCGACAGTGCGGTAAGTTAGGATTGATCATCATCGATTACTTGCAGTTGATGTCAGGGAATACGGCAGGTGAAAATCGTGCTACTGAAATTTCTGAAATATCACGAAATTTAAAAGGCTTGGCGAAAGAATTACAGTGCCCGGTGATCGCGTTATCTCAGTTGAATCGCTCCTTGGAGCAACGTCCAAATAAACGTCCGATCATGTCAGACTTGCGTGAATCAGGTGCGATTGAACAGGATGCTGATGTTATTTTGTTTATTTATCGTGATGAAGTGTACAACCCTGACTCTCAGGAAAAAGGTACAGCGGAAATCATTGTTGGTAAACAACGTAATGGACCAATTGGTAGCTTGAGACTGACGTTTCTTGGACAATACACAAAATTTGAGAACTATGCCGGTGGCCTTGCCGCTCCGCAGGGTGGAGACTAATGCCTTGGCATAACGTTGTAATGTTTATTGATGCATCATTTTTGCTGCCAGGTAACAGGCATTAGATTGACGAGTTCCTTGTATTACAGCACAGATTTAATCCAGATTTAATGAAGAAGAGAGAGAAAATATGTTTGCACGATTGATGCCCACCGAGGGCAAATTCTTTGAGCTCTTTAACCAACATGCCGAGTTGTGCGTAAAGGGTGCGAAAGAAATGGTGGCATTGATGACCAATTTCGACGATCTGGAAATTCGGGTCCACGCCATTGAAAGCATCGAAAAACAAGCCGACAAGATTACTTATGCAGCGATTGATATGCTGCACAAGACGTTCATTACGCCAATTGATCGTGACGATATCCATAAACTGATCACGCGTATGGATGACATCCTTGATTTATTAGAGGATGCAGCACAGACGATCTCGCTTTACGATATTAAGGCAATTACGCCCGAGGCAAAGCGCCTGGCAGAATTATGTTTAGCTTGTGCAGAAAAAGTAAAGTCAGCGGTAGCTTTACTACACAACATGGACAACTCGACAAAAATTCTGGAAATTTGTGCAGAGATTGATCGTCTCGAGTCAGATGCGGATCATGTCATGCGTGCCGCGATGTCAAAGCTTTTCCGCGACGAACCGGATGTACGTACGTTGATTAAATTAAAAGCAATTTATGAAATTTTGGAAACAGTGACGGATCGTTGTGAAGACGTCGCCAACATCATTGAAGGCATCATCGTAGAAAACGCCTAAGGTTTTTCGCCACAGCACGGTTGAAATAACGTGCTGAGCCATGGTGGGGCAGCTAACTCAGCTGCCGTCTACGATAATAAGTGTCAATACTTATCGTGCCACCTCGATGTATTTAAAACGACTCAATTTTCCATGCAAACTCTTCATATCAGTATTTACGTTCTTGCTTTCCTTGTTGCGCTGGCGTTAGTGTTCGACTTTATGAACGGCTTTCATGACGCCGCGAATGCTATCGCCACGGTGGTCTCCACAGGTGTTTTGAAGCCGCAACAGGCTGTCGCAATGGCCGCAGTGTTTAACTTTGTAGCGATCGCGGTTTTCCAGCTACATGTCGCTGCCACGGTCGGAAAGGGCACCATTCACGCTGAAGTGGTCGACCATTACGTTGTGTTCGGCGCACTGATCGGCGCTATTTGTTGGAATATTTTAACTTGGTACTATGGAATTCCCTCGTCGTCGTCGCACGCGCTGATTGGTGGTTTGGTTGGTGCGGCAGTAGCTAAAGCGGGTACGGGCGCGTTGATTTCTTCTGGCCTCATTAAAACTATCGCTTTTATTGTTCTGTCACCGTTGCTTGGATTTGTTTTCGGCTCGATTATGATGGTGCTGGTGTCCTGGATTTTTGTACGCTCAACGCCACGCAAGGTCGATAAGTGGTTCCGTCGTTTGCAATTGGTGTCCGCTTCTATGTATAGCCTCGGTCACGGCGGTAATGACGCACAAAAAACTATCGGTGTCATTTGGATGCTATTGATCGCGGCTGGTGTTTCAAACGGCTCTGATTCATTGCCGCCTTGGTGGGTGATTTTATCTTGTTATAGCGCTATTAGTCTCGGAACACTTTTCGGTGGCTGGCGTATTGTTAAAACGATGGGACAAAAAATCACCAAGCTGAAGCCGGTTGGTGGGTTTTGTGCCGAAACAGGCGGTGCTATTACTCTGTTTATGGCGACCATTTTGGGTGTGCCGGTATCTACTACTCACACAATTACCGGTGCGATTGTCGGCGTTGGCGCGTCGCGCAAAATGTCGGCAGTCCGATGGGGTGTTGCGAGTAATATTGTTTGGGCCTGGATTTTTACGATTCCGGCCTCGGCATTTATTGCCGCAATTGCCTGGTGGATCGGTAAGCAATTTTTATAAAACCATGATCAGTGAGTGAAGTTACAGAGCTATATAACGGGCCATGCAGATAGATTCGCATGGCCCGCTTCCGTTCACAGAGACACGTTATTTTAGCTGTATTGATCCAGACAAAAGGTAAATTTAGACTCGAATGCCGTTGAACGCATGACGGATAAAATGTGGGCATAATCAAACCGAGGTTAAATTGCGTTGATGCTTTTCTGGTTGCAGTGCGGCCGAGGTGGTTATTTCAAAAATTATTTTTACGGTCAAATCGACGAGAACAACGCAACTTGGTGATCTTTGATCAAGGGTTATCCTGTCCAAGATAGTCTGTACTATGCATATATTCTCGGTCCTCGACCGTGAGCATATTGGCCCATGCGGCTTCTTCCCCCGGCTGCGGAAGCACATGACCAAACTCCACCATCATATCTGGTGGCAAATCTGATAAATAGACCCAGATGTATCGCTGATGTAATGACGCCGCATTGGCTATTTCGCTCACCAATTTTTCTATAAGTACTTTTTTGAGCTCGAGGCTGCGAGCTCGTATGACGCCATGAACGAACAGATGATTGGCTTGTAACGGATGGCCACCAAGATAGTAGTCCTCCGCAGCTTTTTCAGTGAACATCACTTGTGCAAAGAAATTGTCTGCTCCCGTCACTTCGCTGTGGGCACGGGTGATTGCTCGGGCGACGCTGGCTTTTACGGGAACGGTGAGGCAATGATGGGATGTATAGACCTGATAGGTTGGCATGATGCGTCTCCTTTGAGAAATATATGTTGCGGGATAATGAGATCGTATTTAGCGCTAATAGCCATGATTGATGACTCTGACAGTGTGGCAACAACGTAGTATAGGTCAGGCCTTATAAGTTGGTTGCTATAGGGAATGGCAGTCAAATGTGAGGCACAATAAGATCGTCAAAGCAATTAGAAGGTTCGGGTAACATTGTGTCGCCGGTTCCACACAAGGCTCGTTTTGGTGAGCAATTTTCCAAGATAAGTTCGCTGTTGCGAGAGCTGAACAACTATTACTTCGTAGGGCGAACGCCGCCTGTGCTGATTGCCCCGTGGCAGAACGATTCAGTTGCCGTCGAATTCATCATTTTTCCTAGGATGCTACAATTCAAAGATGTTACACAAGATATATTTTCCTAAGGCGAATACATCGCCGCATACCCGCAATCTTAGCGGTAAATGGTCTGTTTTGATCATAAAATAAATCCGTATATTTTGAACATTGGAAAACAACATGGAACATCGACGACTCGGTAAATCAGGCCTGCGTGTGCCTGCACTTAGCTTTGGCACCGCAACCTTTGGTGGCAGCAATGATTTTTTTAAAGCATGGGGAAGTACGGATACGAGCGGCGCGGCGCGCCTGATCGACGTTTGCCTGGAGCACGGGGTATCGATGTTTGATACCGCCGACGTATATTCAGATGGTATGTCCGAACAGATATTGGGCGAAGCGATTAAGGGTAAGCGTAGTCGTTTGCTCATTTCAACCAAGGCCACCTTTCCGGTGGGTGATGGAGCAAACGATTTCGGTTCGTCGCGTCAGCATCTGGTCGAAGCGGTCGAGAATTCATTGAAACGCCTCGGTACGGATCACATCGATCTTCTTCAGTTACACGGTCAAGATAACAATACGCCAGTAGAAGAGACCATGGCAACCTTGGATCAGCTAGTCCGATCGGGCAAGGTACGCTATATCGGTGGATCGAATTTTTCTGGCTGGCACCTGATGAAATCTCTCGCCGTGTCTGAGCGCTATGGCTATCCGCGGCACGTTGCGCATCAGGTTTATTACTCACTGCTCAATCGTGACTATGAGTGGGAGCTAATGCCGCTGGGCGTGGATCAAGGGGTCGGTGCGCTGATTTGGAGCCCATTGGGTTGGGGGAAGCTGACCGGCAAGATACGCCGCAATCAACCTGCCAAGCCTGGCACTCGTGCGCACGACATTGCCGGGACGGGGCCACATTTCGAAGAGGAGCGGCTTTTTCGTATCGTTGATGCGCTCGATACCATCGCCGAAGAGTCCGGCAAGACAATTCCACAGATAGCGCTGAACTGGCTACTACAAAGAGAGACCGTGTCCAGTGTCATCATCGGCGCGCGTGACGAGAAACAGCTGATTGAGAATATCGGCGCTACTGGCTGGCAGTTAAGTGTCGAACAAGTCGCCTTGCTGGATCTTGCCAGTGATGTGGCACCAGTATATCCAGTATGGCACCAACGTGAGTTCCCTATGCTGAACGAACGCGGTTGAGCAAAAATCTTATTTGATCGTCGTGTTGGGCGATCAGGATTTACTCATGCAAAACGTTATTGAAGTAGCGTGATGTCCTGGGGTTTTAGTTCGAAACTATTTCTGATGCAATTTGCTAGATACACTTGAGGTAACGTCATTATAAAAAATGGATGATGTGTATTTTTATACGCTTCATCCATTTTTTATATTTGTCGTAGTAAAGATTTCACTACTCAGAAACGCAGCTCTTCTATCGAGGTCTAATGAGCGCCGCCTGCATCAATAGGTCCAGTTGACCGTATAGGCTTGGTTAACCACACTAGCGCTACTAAAAATAAAAACAAGATCGCTGATATCCAAAAAATGTCTGTAGCACCTTTTGTGCTGGCTTCAACTGTCATCAATCTGTCGATAACAGCATATGCACCTTGCGGAGACATTCCTTGCGCGGTCAGGCCGTGGACAGCATCTACAAAGGCCGCATTTGTTGGTCCACTATGTTCCGATAATTGTGAATAGTGCAGCGCTGTACGGCGATCCCAAAAAGTACTAGTGACCGACGTTCCAATCCCACCAAACATGATTCGAACAAAGTTTGACAGACCCGCAGCCGCTGGAATTTTGTCAGGCGGTTGACCTGACAAGATAATCGACGTCAAAGGGATAAAGAACATTGCCATCGCAGCACCCTGAATCACCGTGGGAATCATTAGCCGCATGGTATCAACATTCTGTGTAAATCCTGCGCGCATAAAGAACACTAACGCGAAGATCAGGAACGCTGCAGACGCCACCCAACGTGCATCAATTTTAGGTAATAATTTACCAATCAACGGGGACAATATGATCGCAAAAATACCTACGGGTGCCATGACTTCACCCGCCAGTGTGGCGGTATATCCAAGCTGCGTTTGCAACCATAGCGGCAGAATCACCAAGCTACCAAAGAACAGGCCATAACCGACTGAGATTGCGATCACGCCGCCGCTGAAGTTGCGACTTTTGAATAGCGATAAGTCAACGACTGGATGCTTACTGCCTAGTTCCCAAATCACAAAATAGATGAAGGAGACTACCGCTACCGCAGTCAGAATCACAATTTGTCCGGAGTTGAACCAATCCAGCTCCTTGCCTTTATCCAGCATGATTTGTAGCGATCCCACCCAGACTACAAGAAGCCCTAGACCGACCGCATCAATAGGTAGCTTGCGGGTCGCAGATTCACGTGTTTTATAGATAGACCATGTTGCCCAAGCGGCAAATACACCGATTGGAATGTTGATATAAAAAATCCATGGCCAAGTGTAATTGTCGGAAATCCAGCCGCCTAACAGCGGCCCCATGATGGGCGCTACAAGCGTCGTCATCCCCCAGAACGCCAGGGCCATTCCGCTTTTTGAGGGCTTATAACTCCCTAGTAATAGCGATTGGGATAACGGAATCATTGGTCCAGCAACAGCGCCCTGCAAAACCCGTGCTGCAATCAACACTTCCATGCTTGGCGCGAGCCCGCACAGCGTTGATGACAGGATAAACAGGATAATTGAGGTGATAAATAATCGGACCTGACCAAAGCGCTGGGTCAACCAGCCGGTCAGCGGAACCGAAATTGCATTCGCAACCGCGAACGAAGTGATAACCCATGTTCCTTGTTGCGGGGAGACGCCCAAATCTCCCGAGATAGCAGGGATAGAGACGTTTGCAATCGACGAGTCGAGTACGTTCATGAACACGGCTAGCGACAAGGCTACCGTGCCAAGAACCAGTTTTCCACCCGTTAACGGTTGCAAGGGTTGCAACGGCTGATGTGGTCGGTTAGGGGAACTCATGCATGCATTCCGGTTCGGTTATTGTACAAAATACGCCATGAATTTTCTGAAAAGTGATGCGCTTAGAGATATTAGAAATTTGCATGGCGCCAGATGTCACAGGTTTCAATGTGCAGCAACGGCAGGATTCGGTGCGTTATTGGCGGCGATAATATCGCTAATAATCGCATCGGCTTCCTGGCCAGATTTGTCGAATACTTCGGTTTTGTAAGCAGGCACAGTCCTGGCTGCGGAGCCTGCAGTCAATGAAGTTCCTTCGGTTTTAGCGATATCGACCTTCACATCCATTGAGACGCCGATCCGTAGTGGATGGGATTCCAGATCTTTTGGATCGAGGGTGATGCGCACCGGAATACGCTGTACGATTTTGATCCAGTTGCCACTGGCATTTTGTGCTGGTAACAGTGCGAAGGCAGAACCTGTTCCGGCTGCAAGGCCTAAAACTGTTCCGTGATATTCGATCTTCGAGCCGTACAAATCGGACACTAATGTCACCGGTTGACCGATGCGCATATTCGCGATTTGCACTTCCTTAAAATTGGCATCTACCCATAATGCATTCAGCGGCACAATTGATAACAACGTCGTTCCGGCGGCTACACGCTGGCCGACTTGTACTGAACGTTTCGCAATGTAGCCGGTGATTGGCGCCGGCAATGTTGTCCGTGCGAAGTTCAGGTACATGGTGCGCACCTGAGCTGCAGCGTGCAGCACATTTGGATGTTGCGCCACTGTTGTCTTGTCAGTCAGTACGCGATTGGATGCGAGCTGTTCGCTGGTCGCTAATAGTGCCGCATCGGCAGCTTGAACGGCAACTTTTGCATGCTCCAACTCTTCCTTGGATACAGCACCTGTGGCGATTAATTGCTGACGGCGGGCCAAATCAGCGCGTGCTTTTTCAACGTCCGCACGACGTGCTGTGACGTTTGCGTTCAAGGCGCTGTTATTGACAAACAATGTACGTACTTCGCGCACAGTTTGTGCCAGTTGGGCTTCCGATTGGTCGAGTGCAACTTTGGCATCCGCTTGATCCAATTTGATGAGAGGTACGCCCGCAGTGACCAATTCGGTGTCGTCGGCATTGATCGCAATGACAGTACCGCTAACCTGAGGCGTGACCTGCACTACGTTTCCTGAGACATACGCGTCGTCGGTACTTTCGAAGTGACGAGCAAAGATCACCCACCAAATGCCATACGCAATCAATAAAATCAAAAGAAGGACGGTAAAAGCGATGAGAAGTCCACGGCGCTTGCCTTTGGTCTCAATTGGCTGTTCGACGTCAGGCACGCCAGCACTGGCGGGAGGTGCAGCATTGTTAGAGTCTTGCGGAGTTTGATTAGGTGTATTCATGACGCTGCATTCACAAGAGGTGGACGGTTTGACAATGGATTATTGCTGCTGGTTTTTTTTGCATCGGTAGTGCTGATCGCCGCTGGGGACAGCCCTTCAGTGTTGGCATCAAAACCACCACCTAATGACTTGATCAGACCTATCCTCAAATCAGCGCGACGGGCAAGCGTATCGAGCTCGAATTTGCGCTGTGAGAGATAGGTGATTTGCGTGGCTACAACTTGGAGCATGTTGGCAGTACCAACTTGCTGGCGTTGCTGCGCGAGCTTCATGCCACGCTCAGCAGCCTGAGTTGCTGCGGCCTGATTATTTTTTTCAATCTCAGCTGCCCGCAACGACTGTACCTGATCCGAGACTTCGTGCAGTGCATCGGTGAGGGCTTTGTTATAGGTTGCAACGGCACCGTCGTAAGCGGCAACACGGCCTTTCAACTGAGCACGCAACGCGCCGCCTTCAAATATTGGCAAGTGAATAGCGGGACCGATTCCATTGACCATACTACTTTTGCTTAAAAAGTTGGTCCAGCCCAAACTTGAAAGTCCGATCATCGCCGATAAATTGACGTTTGGATAGAACTCAGTTTTTGCCACTTTAATATCGCTTTGAGCGGCTTCGACTTGCCAGCGTGCAGCCACAATATCAGCGCGTCGCCCGAGTAATCCCATTGGCAACTGGTCGGGCAGAGTGATAGCTGTTTCTGCTGGCAGTGATGGTTGGGGAATCAGCAAACCACGGTCTGGTCCTTGCCCGAGCAGCGCCGCCAATTGGTTGCGGGTCAAGGCAATGGCTTCATTCCATTGAGCGTGTTCGGAGAGTAAATTGGCTACTTGTAAGCGACTTTGTTGATTGTCGCTTTGCGTATCAAGGCCGGCAGCAAAACGTTGTTGCGTCAAACGGTCTAACTGATCGCGTAAAGCTAATTGTTGATTGGTTAAATCCAGCTGCGCATATTGTCTTGCCAATTGAATCCATGCCTTGGCGACTGCGGTGGTCAGCATGAGACGCGAAGCATAATGTTCAGCCTCTGCTGCTTTACTTTGAGACAGCGCAGACCGCAATTCCGCGCCATGTTTATCCCAAAAGTCAAGATCATACGAAAAGTTCAGCGCCAATTCATTATCCGTTACGTACGCGCCACCAAATGGTGGTGGATAGATGCTGTTTTCAGTGAATCGTTGGCGCGTGGATGAAAAGCTGGCTCCAACCTGTGGCTTGGAACTTGCACCCGCTGCTTCAACCATTGCGTGTGCCGCTGCGACACGGGCTGCTGCGACTTGCAGATCTGGGTTACCGGCCAAAGCTTCATCAGTGAGTTGTTGTAGCGGAGCGCCGCCAATACTCGTTACCCACGAAGCGTCAGGCCATTGGCCACCTTGGTCTGGAAGCGATGTCGCAGTGGCATAGTCGGCCGCGGTATTGGAGTGAGCACTTGTTTGAATACCGCTCATATTGGCACAAGCCGACAAAAGGATAGCGGTCACAGAGATAGCGAGGCGCTGCAGGCGCATGGAGGATAATGCGGGTCGAAAAGAATTAGGAAGAGTGTTCATTGGAATGATTTGTTTAGCTGCATTCGTTGATGATGGCATTTTTAGAGAAGATGTCACGTAGGCAATAATTGCCGGATTAATTTTTTGTTGTCTGGTCAATGAATTTTCACGGCTGGATTTTGTGGGTTATTTGCCAGCACACGTCGCAATAGGGACTTTAAAAAACCGATCTCTTCTGGGGTAAATCCAACAAAATGTTGATTTAGTACATCACAAAAAACCGACGGTATCTTTTTTGCCAGTTCTGCACCGTCATCGGTAAGCCCCAACTTTACTAAACGCCGATCTTGCGGGCATGGCTCACGCAGGATCAGCCCACGCGACGCCAACCTATCAATCATCCGCTTCATCGAAGCCGCATCGGTGTACGTTTCTCTGGTTAAGTCTGCGGCTGTTAAATACTTCCCGGTGGAAAGCATTAATAAAATGGCTCCCTGCGCGTGTGTTATGCCAAATTTGCTTAATAAATCGTCTGAGCTTTTCATCAGCATAGTGCGCGAGCGCGCTAATAAGTAGCCGATGCTATCTTCGATTTGATACGTATCGATTGCGAAAAGGGGTGAAATTTCAGCCGGATTGGTCACTTAGTTTCTTTAATAATCATTGCCTAGGCAAGAATATACAGGAGTTTAAGGAAACACGCAGCCAGTTGCTATCGTCAAAAACCAGTTGTATAAGTGTGTTTGGTGTTAATAGTCCTGATTAAGATGGCATATTAAGATAGCCTAGGTCTTAAACGTTGTTTTTTATCCTCACAAAATAGAGGGCATCCTCCATATAAATCGACGGTAGATAACAACGAAGTGTTGTTTTTCATAAATTTTTTTGGGGCGGAGAAGCTTGGTTTTTTATTCCAAATGCCATCTCCACGCGCACCAAAATAGGGGGCTCACGTATGCATAGGATGCATGTGATACAAATAAGCCCAACAAATCCAGGGCATGAGTACGCACCATCTTGGGCAAATGTGGTCCATCTCGATACATCAACAAAAGAGTTTCAAATAGAAAACTATCAGAACAAAAAACCGATAGTTGTTGATGAAATGATCAAGCTAAAAATCATATAAATTATTTATAAATCAAACGTTCCTTCTAGGTAACATTACTGTTAATCTTAAAAATTGACGGTTCGGTGGAACATGTTTTGAATAAACTTCTGACTTTTCCTGAGCAATTAGCTGCACCTCCTTCAGCACGCGCTAAAGCCATGCTGTTCCACGATCCACGCTCCACGGCATTGTTAAAACAGGTTGAGCGGATCGCGTTAAGCGATGCGACTGTATTAGTTACCGGCGACACAGGCACCGGTAAAGAATTAATTGCCAGACACATCCATGTCCAAAGTGGCCGTACTGGCCCTTTTATTGCAGTAAATTGCGGCGCGTTCTGTGAAACGTTGGTGGACGCGGAATTGTTCGGTCATGAAGTTGGCGCATTTACGGGCGCTACTCATGCCCGTTCAGGATGGTTTGAAGCCGCCAACGGAGGGACTTTATTTCTTGATGAAATTGGAGAGTTACCGGCTTCTTTGCAGGTGAAGTTATTACGCGTGCTGCAGGAACGTCAGGTCGTCAGACTAGGTTCGCGACGCCCGATTCCGCTAGACGTGCGATTGGTTGCGGCCACCAACGTCGACTTGCAACAGGCAATATTCCACAACAGATTTCGTGCTGACTTATATTATCGTCTTAGCGTCGCGACGGTAAATATGTTGTCGCTTCGTGCCAGATCCGGTGACATCTTACCGCTGGCACGCCACTTCATTGAGACCTACAGTACAAGACTGCACTTGGAGGGGGTAACCTTAAGTGTTGTTGCACAAAAGATGCTTGAAGCTTATGACTGGCCGGGCAATATTCGTGAGTTAGAAAACGTAATCCATTACGCACTTATCGTCTGTGATGGAAATGTGATCATCAAGGATGATTTAAAGCTTGCCGGTAACATGCAGCGCTCTCCCAACTTCGAGTCACATGATACGGCCGAATTTACGCCTACTTCCTCACCACAGAGAGATCAATCGATTAATGGCTCCGCGACACAGATGCAACATCGACTAGAAGCCTTAATTGCAGAGTGCATCCAATTTGCGCAACCTAATCTCTTCGAAACCGTCGAGAAAGCGGTGGTTCATACCGCTTTTGCAGGTTGTAATCAAAATCAGGTACAAACCGCAAAGGTCTTAGGGGTTACTCGCAACATGCTTAGAACCCATTTGAAACGATTTGGTTTAATCGGTTAAGTACTAGTAAACTCGGTCAAATATCTGTAACGGTGAAACATTGCGCGATTGCATTGTTGCCATGGCTGTCTGATATAAATAAAAAATTAGTTAATAAAAAAGGGAGCAATTCAATTGAATTGCTCCCTTTTTATATACTACTGAACCCACCTTCTTGGCCCGGATAGCTTAACTTACAGGCATTACAATACTTCACTCGCGTGATCTGCCAAACGTGACCTTTCACCGCGTGCCAATGTAACGTGACCACTGTGCGACCAACCTTTGAAACGATCAACGACGTAAGTCAAGCCGCTGGAACCTTCGGTCAGATAAGGCGTATCGATTTGCGCAATATTGCCCAAACAAATAATTTTGGTTCCCGGACCTGCGCGAGTTACCAATGTTTTGATTTGTTTTGGTGTCAAGTTTTGTGCTTCGTCGATGATCAAAAACTTATTAACAAAGGTCCGACCACGCATAAAGTTAAGCGACTTGATTTTGATCTTTGAGCGAATCAGGTCTTGCGTTGCTGCACGGCCCCATTCACCCGCGTCGGAGTCCGATTTGTTGAGCACTTCGAGATTGTCGTCGAATGCACCCATCCACGGACCCATTTTCTCTTCTTCTGTACCTGGCAGAAAACCGATATCCTCACCGACCGGCACCGTGACACGCGTAACGATAATCTCGTTATAGGTTTTGGTTTCCAGCACCTGGGCCAGACCTGCGGCTAATGCTAATAGCGTTTTTCCAGTACCTGCTTGTCCTAACAATGTGACAAAATCACACTCCGGATTCATCAGCAAATTCAGGGCGAAATTCTGTTCGCGGTTACGTGCCGTGACGCCCCACACGCTATTTTTTGCATGCGCGTAGTCGCGTAGCGATTGCAGCACAGCGGTTTTGCCATTGATCTGCGTCACTTGCCCGTAGAACGCAGCTTCACCGTTTTTCGGCTCGATAAATACGAACTGATTAACCAGTAGAGAGGGGACCAAAGGACCTGTCAGACGATAAAAGGTATAGCCGGTTCCGAGCTTGTTTTCCTGCCACGACTCAATCCCTTTGCCGTGCTTGATCCAGAAATCATCCGGTAGTTGCTGAATACCGGAGTACAGCAGATCGGTGTCTTCCAATACATGATCATTGAAATAATCTTCTGCTGGAAGACCCATAGCGCGGGCCTTAATGCGCATGTTGATGTCTTTGGACACCAGCACCACCGGCCGACTTGGTGTCTCGGCTTCAAGTGCGCGCACCACGCCCAGGATCTGATTGTCGGCTTTGCCGACAGGCAAGCCTTCAGGGAGTGTTCCGTTTTGAAGTTTGGTCTGGAAAAACAGGCGACCCTTCGCGTCCTTATTACCTAGTTTTGATAACGGAATTCCATGATCAATCTGGTCATCGACTACGTCACCTACGAGTGCGTCAAGCGAGCGGGATACCTGACGCGCATTGCGCGCAACTTCCGACATGCCTTTTTTATGGTTGTCGAGTTCTTCCAACGTCACCATCGGCAAGTAAATATCGTGCTCTTCGAAACGGAATAATGAGCTCGGATCATGCATTAATACGTTGGTATCGAGCACAAACAGTTTTGTTACGCCTGACTTATCAGCCGCACGGCTGGTACTTGATTTGGGACGACCTTCTGTCGATTTAACGGTTTTATCTACTACTGAGCGCGGGTTATCGCTTGGTGCTTTATCGGTCTTACGGCTCTCAACGGGGCGAGTCTGAACTGGCTTATTACGCGCTTGTGGTGCTGGAGCGGTTATCAGTTTTGCTACTGGCGCAGTACGAACCGGGCGGTTAACTGGTTCCACGATTGCAATGCGCGGCTTGACGGTTTTGCCAACTTCCGCTTTGGGGTAATCCTGAACGGAGAGTAGGGCAGCGGGTTTGGTCGGTAGTTTTGGTAGGGGCATAAAAAACCTCGCTTTAGTGATGAAAAAATAGTTCGTTATGATAAAAACGAACCAGACCAACCAGTGAAACAACCTTAAAAAACAACAAAATACATGTAAAAAGAGGAACGGCTATGTCTAGATTGTAGAAAATCGTTAAATCGCAAAGTAAAAAAGCCGTTTGAGAAGGCCTAAGACCTTTTCCTCAAACGGCTTTCCATGGAATAATTTTTTAGAATTCAATGATTTAGAAACTCAAGTTATAGTTTTCACAAAATCAAGTATATCCGTGACGTGCCCAGGCACTTTCACTCCCCGCCATTCTTTCACCAATATGCCAGCGCCGTCAATCACAAACGTACTTCTGTCGATACCGCGCACTTTTTTGCCGTACATATTTTTGATTTTCATCACATTAAACATCGTGCATAAAATCTCGTCCGGATCTGAAATTAAGTCGAACGGCATGTCTAGTTTAGCTTTAAAACCCTCATGCGAACGGATACTGTCGCGGCTGATTCCAAATATAAATGTGTTGCTTTCTTGAAATTTAGAATAAAGATCACGGAACTGAATACTTTCCGTTGTGCAGCCCGGGGTATTATCTTTTGGATAAAAATACAGAACCAGGTTTTTTCCAAGAAAATTGGACAATATGAATGTTTGGTTGCCAGTCATCGGCGCGGAAAATTCGGGAACAGTCATGTTAATGATGGATGCTTGATCTGTCACTTTTTGTCCTCTTCTCTGAATGAAATATATAAAATAATTACCAGCTCAGAGAGATTGCAGTTAATTGCATCAAACGCTGGCTTGCATGATCATGTCGCCAGAACGGCCTGGCAATTCTGCCCAGTGCATCGGCAAAGTAGGCATGGACTGATCTTTTATCTTCAGATAATAGTCTTCCATGGAAACCAACTCATAACCTTGCGCCCGCCATCCTTGCAGCAACTGTTCAAATATTGGGGCGAGTTTTTGTCCTTCAAGTTCCGCGTGCAATGTAAATACATGATCTCGTGGCTCGGCCGTTAATTTCAGCAAGTGTGCCGCAATATTTACAACGTTCAACTCAACACCATTGATCGTGCGTCCCAGTAGTTCGTCTAACGTCGGCAGGGTGGTTGGAAGCTGCACGCAAGGTAACGTTACGCCGCTTACACTTAAGCGATGTGGCCCAGCCAATTGGTCAGTTAATGCGCCAGATTCGGTTAGCATAGCCCGGCCATCGGATGAGTAAGCTATGTTAAAAACTTCAAGCTGTTCGAAAGCATAGGGATTCATTTGCCAACCGGCAGCGCCATGTGTTTTGGGAGCAAAGCCAAAAATATTTTTGAAGCGATCAAATGACCGTTGCATCGTACTTTGAGTCCATGCCGCGCCCCTGTGGCGCACGTGATCTTGCCAGACACGATGATCCCAGGTATGGATGCCACACTCAAAACCTGCCGCGTGTACGGCCTGCATGTAACTCGCGCAGGTTTTCCCGATATCTGGTGCTGGCAATAAAACGCCGTACATCAGTGTTTTGAGGCCGTAATGCTCAACGACTGAGGTACGCGACACTTTTTTGAAAAAACCCGGTCTGAATACCTGTTTTAATGCCCAACCGGTATGGTCTGGACCAAGCGAAAACAAGAACGTTGCATTGGCTTGATATTTGGTGAGCAGACGCACCAGGTTAGGTATTCCCTCGCGCGTGCCGCGATAGGTGTCAGCGTCGATTTTTAGGGTAAGGAGAGCCAAGGTTGGTGTAATACCTGAAGGTGGTGTTGACCCGCGTAGCGCGGTTGAAGGAGAGCTGTTTTTTTGTGACTATGAGTTAGTCAGCAGCAGCAATAATGAAACGAATTTAATCTTTGGTGACTTGTTAATAGGCGCAAGGAAACAGATTACGCCTATTAACACGTTAGTTTAATCCATCAAGGCACGCGCCTCTGCGACCTGACCGCGATAAGCATCAAAAATATTGCGCAAAGTATCCGCCATATTGGTCGTCGGCTTCCAGTTCAACTCATCGCAAGTGTTTGTGATTTTTGGCACACGGTTTTGCACGTCCTGATAGCCTTTTCCGTAGTATTCAGCGGAAGTCGTTTCGATCAGTTTAACGTCCTTGGCAGAGTCTGCGTATTCAGGGTACTCGGCAGCCAATTTCAACATCATGTCCGCAAGATCACGGATGGAATAGTTGTTAATCGGGTTGCCAATATTGTAGATTTTGCCGCTAGCAATACCATCTTTATTAGCGATGATTTTAATCAATGCATCGATACCATCGTCGATATACGTGAACGCGCGTTTTTGCTCGCCACCGTCGACCAGAGAAATATTTTCGCCACGAACGATGTGACCAAAGAATTGCGTTACTACACGGGAGCTACCTTCTTTTGGCGTATGGATAGAATCCAGGCCAGCGCCAATCCAGTTGAATGGACGGAACAAGGTGAAGTTCAGGCCATCTTCCATGCCATAACCCCAGATCACGCGATCCATTAATTGCTTGGCGCAAGAATAAATCCACCGTGGTTTGTTGATCGGGCCGCAAATTAATTCAGATGCTTCTGGATCGAACTCTTCGTCATGGCACATGCCATAAACTTCAGAAGTCGAAGGAAATACCAAATGTTTACCGTATTTTGCTGCTGATCGCACGATCGGTAGATTTGCTTCAAAATCTAGTTCGAAGACACGCAATGGTTTTTTGACGTACGTTGACGGTGTCGCGATGGCGACCAAAGGTAGAATGACGTCACATTTTTTGACGTGATATTCGACCCACTCCTTGTTGATGGTGATGTCGCCTTCAAAGAAGTGCATGCGCGATTTGTATTCTTCGTTTTCCAGCAGATCAGTAATACGGTCGGTCATCATGTCCATACCGTATACGTGCCAGTCGGTGGTGTCCAAAATACGCTTGGATAGATGGTGGCCGATGAAGCCGTTAACGCCGAGAATAAGAACTTTTTTCATATTGATATCGTTTAATAGGTTGTTGTTCTAATTGGTACAGTGCGTCACCGCCAAAATCTTAAACGCTGCTATTTTTTATAAGCACGATAGTTTGAGACTTCGCTTCGATAAATAGTCGAAGGGCGGGCGACATTGCCAGATTGTTTTGTTGTAAATCTACTAAAGCATCGTTTGTAGCGCTTGCGCTGTCACGGCCTTCCCATTCGCTGACAAACTTTTGATTAACAGCGCGCGACCATCGCCGCACACCCCAAAAATGCAATTATCCACCACCGCCAGGCCGATAGGCAAATTTGTCATCGGGATTTTAGAAAGACGGGCATTTTCTATCACAAAAGTAACATCGTCCAAGACAGTCCATGCGCCGGGATAGGGCGGCGCTACTGCACGATACAGGTTGTACACTGATTGTGCTGTTTGTTGCCAGTCTATCTTGCCGTCAGCTGGCTTTCTACCGCCGAAATAGCTTCCCTGCGATAGATTGTTCGGGATTGCCGGTATTGCGCCCGCTAACATCGCTGGTAGGGCATTCCATAGCGTCTGCTCAGCCGCTACGACTACTTTGCCGAATACCTCGTGAGCGGTATCGTCAGGCAAAATAGGGACTGATGTTTGTGCAACGATAACACCGGCATCAGGTTTGAGCGCCATTTTATGCAACGTCGCGCCGGTTTCGGTTTCACCGTGTAACACTGCCCAATTGATCGGTACGCGTCCCCGATATTTTGGCAACAATGAACCGTGCATGTTGAAAGCGCCATGTGTGGCGAGCGCTAACAATTTAACGGACAACATGTGACGGTAATAAAAACTGAAAATAAAATCAGGTTTTAAAACGGAAATTTGTGCAAATAGCTCTGGGTCGCTCGGATCTGCGGGTGTAACGACCGGAATACCCTGTTCTTGACATAAGGCTGAAACCGAGTCGAACCAGATAGTTTCTTGCGGATTGTCCTCGTGGCTGACGACTAACGCTACATCAACGCCACGCGCCAAAAGCACCTTCAGACAACGTACGCCGACGTTATGGTAAGCAAAGACAACCGCTTTCATGATGCGCCCATATCCTCAGGACTGGTTCGCTCCAGCACCGCTTGAATGACATATCGCGGACGTGCACGCACTTGCTGATAAATCCTACCGACGTATTCACCTACTAAACCGATGCCAAACAAAATCATCCCCATCAGGAAAAAGTTGATTGCGAACAACGTGAAAAGTCCCTGAACCTCTGCGCCCAACACGAAGCGCCGTATTAGCAACAAAATGAACAACGCGGCAGATCCAAAAGCCAGCACTATACCAACGAGTGAAAATAACTGTAACGGAATCAGGGAGAAGCCCGTTATCAAATCGAAATTCAACCGAATGAGACTATACAGTGAATACTTAGATTCACCAGCCGAGCGCTCTTCATGTTCAACAGTGATTTCGGTCTGTTTGCGGGCAAATGTGTATGCCAGTGCAGGGACGAAAGTATTGACTTCTTTGCATTGATTTATCAAATCAACAACGTTGCGTCCGTATGCGCGCAGCATGTTGCCCTGATCTGTCATTTTGATATGTGTGATTTTTTCGCGTATTCGGTTCATTACCTTGGAGGCAATGGTGCGCCATATCGAGTCCTGGCGCTGTCGGCGTATCGATCCGACATAATCATATCCTTCACGCATCTTGGCAACCAGATGGCGAATCTCTTCTGGTGGATTTTGAAGATCAGCATCCAATGTGATGATAATCTCACCCCGACTACTTTCAAAGCCCGCGAGAATCGCCATATGTTGGCCAAAATTGCCATTAAACAACACTACCCGAGTAACATCCGGACGTAACCGGAACTGCTCGGCCAAAACCGCGGCTGACGTATCGCGGCTGCCGTCATTGACGAAAACAATTTCATAAGATGTGCCGAGTGCGTCGAGCGCCGGATAAAGGCGCGCGAATAACTGGGCGAGGCCGGATTCCTCGTTATAAACCGGGATGACAACGCTGATTTCTGGTTTCATGAATCTTTTGCAAATTTATTTAAGCACAGATTTTACCGCGTCCACAGCGCGTTCGACATCACTGCTTTTCATCGCATTGAACATTGGCAGCGTCACGATGAGCCGACCGACCCGTTCTGAGACTGGAAACATGCCTTCTTTGAAGCCACGCTCACGGTACATGGTAAACAAATGTATCGGGGCGTAGTGATAGCCAACGCCCACACCAAGTGCTTGCATTTGCTCCATGAAAGTCGCGCGCGCTGGCTTACCGTCTGACCGTTCTGGCAATATCAGCTGGAACAGATGCCAGTTACTGTTTTCGAAATCGGCAATCGGCAACTCAGCGCCGTATTTTTCGGTAAAGTCGTTTCCGAAACAATCAAAATAGTGTTTTGCTAACTGGCACCGATGCGCTGTAATGGCGTCAATATGCGCAAACTGTCCAAGGCCGATCGCGGCGGCGATATCAGTCATGTTAAATTTCCCGCCCAAGACGTCAACATCAATGCCATCAAAACCCTGGCGGGTTACACCTTGCAATCGATATTTTTCGGCTAGCGAGGCTTCTTCGGCGTTATTTAATACTAAACAACCGCCTTCGGAAGACGTGATATTTTTATTGGCTTGGAAGCTAAAAGAAACAAAATCGCCAAATGAGCCTATGCGCTGCCCCTTCCAGGATGAGCCGAGTGCTTGCGCGGCATCTTCTACTACGCGCAGATTATATTTTTTAGCAATCGCATACAGGCGATCCATGTCGATTGGCAAGCCAGCCAAATAAACAGGAATAATTGCCTTGGTGCGAGGTGTAATGACGGCTTCCAGCTTGTCCAGATCGATATTATGGGTAAGTGGATCGATATCAGCAAATACCGGTGTTGCACCAGTTTCAATAATGACATTGGCGGTGGCAACCCAAGAAATCGGTGTTGTAATGACCTCGTCTCCGGGGCCAATGCCAGCGATCCGTAATGCAATTTCCATCGTGCAGGTACCGGAGTTGAAGGTCCGCACCGGACGACCACCAAAATAGGTAGATAACTGACTTTCAAAAGCCTGTACTTTAGGCCCGCTTGTGATCCAGCCAGAACGCAACACATCGCTCACTGCGGCGATGGTGTCTTCGTCGATGGTTGGCTTGGAGAATGGGAGAAATGGTTGTTGGCTCATAGCGATGTGGATCACAATATTTTAAGTAAATAAATTCCAATTGATGGAAATAAATTCAAATGTTAAAAATAGCGGGTTAAGTATAACGCGACTATAGCTCGGACTTGGCTGGAGAAAGCTTCGGCGAGTTCTGCACTCCAAAGCCTGCTACCGCCTATATTTAACTGCGCGTGAGTAACACAACACCGACAATAATGACGCCAATCCCCATTATTCGTTGCGCCGAAATGACTTCACCCAAAAAGTACCACGCGCCAATCGCGCTGACGATGTAACCCAACGAAAGCATTGGGTAAGCGATGGTTACGTCGACGCGGGAAAGTCCGATGATCCAGACACCAACTGAAATAACATAGCAGGTCAAACCACCGAGGATCGGCAATTGCGTGATCAGTTTAATGCCGGTTGGAAACCAGTTTTCGCTCGTCAAGTGAATGGCGCCGACTGCATTGGTTCCTGCTTTAAGGAGTAATTGTGCCAATGCATTGAGCAATACACCAGTCAAAATAAAGCCGAAGGTCGTAATATTCATGGGCCCTATTCCTTTTGGGACGAAATTGATGTGGGTGATGTGGCATCGGCATCTGACATGGACGACGATGGTTCAGGCGAAGCCGGATTTCCTCCCATTTTAGGAACATTAGCTGGATTCGATTTTTCACTAGGTTTAAGCATTGCATTAGTTACTACTACACGCCTTGGATCTTGCGCAATGACACGCATTGGGATGCCACTTTTTTGCAACTCGACATAATTTTCGGGGCGCATGATCGCAACATCTTTCTTGCCAGCCGCGTGGTCTGCAGTCCACTTCACCGCAAACGCATCGACTGTCGGAATCCATAATTGCGGCTCTTGCGTGAGACCGAACTCGAGTTCATCCATATGCTGCACCATAATCATGGTGCGACGTAGATAAAATGGCAATGACTGCTCATATTTCCCTACAACATAAATGGGGGTTTCTGGCGTCAACTCGGCCTCAATCGCAGGAACCATGTCGATACCAGCTGAGTAACGACCTTGCGGATCATGTCCATACATTAGGAGCTGTCCACCCACAAAACCGCTGGCAGCCAAAGCCACAATTGCCCATTCTTTTTGACGACGTGAAAGGAGCAAGGCGGCGACAGCGCCAATGCAAGCAATGACCGATGCCGCAAATACCCATGGAACATGAGCCGCCATGAGTGGTGCGGAGAATGCATCTTTTGCCAGAGAAGGTATTTTCCAGGCGAGCGCTACACCGACCAAGCCAGGAATAAGTAAGACTAATGCCGAGGCATTGATTGCCTTGTTTGAGGCTCTATCCAGATGGCAAGCAATGAGTAAAGCTAACGACGGAAAAATCGGCAAGATGTAAGACGGCAGCTTCGAGTCAGAAATACTGAAAAAGACGAAAATGAACAGTGTCCAAATTAATAACATCTTTTTCGGCTGGAAGCCGGATGCTGCGTTGCGTTCGTGTGCACCGTTCCATAAACTCTGGAAAAGGACGCCTAACCATGGAATAATGCCCAACAGCAAAATTGGTACAAAGTAATAGGGTGGTCCATAACGATGATGAATCTTGCTGGTGAACCGCTGGAACTGCTCATGGATGAAGAAAAATTGCGGAAACTCGGGATTTTTGAGCGTAATTAGAACAAACCAAGGGGTGGCGATCACAAAAAACAGGATCAGTCCTTTTAACAGATGCAAGCGTTTCCAGATCGCCCAATCGCGTGAAAACACGGTGTAGAGCACAAGAACAGCACCAGGTATAAGTATGCCAATAAGTCCCTTCGACAGCACAGACAAGGCCATGCCCGCCCAACACACCAGCATCCAGTTGCGTTGTTGTGCAGCAGTGGCGTCAGTACGCTGTGCCAACAGTAAGCCAGACAGCGAAAGTGTCATCATCGCAGCGAGGCCCATATCAAGCGTATTGATATGACCCAACCCAGCCCACAGAAAGCTGGAGCCAAGCACCAAGGCGGCAAAAAATCCAATCCGTTCCGAAAATACTTTACGGCCGGTGTATGCCACCAGCACAACTCCTAGCAAACCACATAAACCAGTCCACAAACGTGCCTGCCATTCACCCAGGCCAAACACTTGAAAGGTCAATGCGTTCATCCAGGTTTGTAGAGGTGGCTTTTCAAAATACTTGATACCATTTAATCGCAATGTGATCCAGTCGCCCGTGGCCACCATCTCGCGCGCCATTTCAGCGTAGCGACCTTCATCGCTCGGGACTAACGTCCTTGCACCTAACATGTAGCACCAAATGATGCAAAACAGGAGAAACAACACCCATACGAAGGTTTTGGATTTATGCAGTTCACGCATCTTTGGCGAGTTCCTTGGTTGGTGGTGTCGGAACGACTAGTTCGAAAATTAATGCTAAGGCGACCTTGCGGCCCTCAGCCATCAAAATGTTGTATGTTCGGCATGCCGCCTGATTATCCATACACTCCACGCCGATACGACGTGCAGTCAGTACGGTGGTCAATTTGGGATGGATGAAGCGCTGCCGTTTGCCTGTACCTAGTATTACCACGTCGGGATTGGTACTGCCGATATGTGCGAAGTGTTCGGGGTCTAGTCGATCAAAGCTCCGAACAGGCCAGGCGACTGGCGGTAATTCAGGCAAAACGAGAAGGCTGTAATTAAAACGCACCATGTTGATGTCGACACCGTCGTCATCGTAAGCGGTTACGGTTTGATATTGTTGTGTAGTAGTGTGATGAAGCTTCATAGTCTGATTCTCCGCGTGATTGACTGCTATTAGACCGTCTACAGTCCGCCAATTCCCGTAAAAAGGAAAATAAAGTGCTGCATTGTAGCGTTTTCCATGGGGAACGACGTGGTATTACATGATAATTTGATTGATAAAGCGCTTCGCTTTCGGCAAAATGGGTAGTTCTGTCCTATTTTTTTACGTCAGTGAGATGCGCTAGTACCCTGGATAGTTAATGTAATTCCTAAATGTAGCCATTTAGTGCAACCATTAATGCAGCAACCCAGTGACACGCATTAGCGGATGTGATTGTCATCAACTAACAAGGAATGCGCTGTGCGGACGATTAAAAAATCAAAAAAACTGGACGACGTTTGCTACGATATCCGTGGGCCTGTGCTGGAAAAAGCACGGCAAATGGAAGAAGAAGGCCACAAAATTATTAAGTTAAACATTGGCAATCTGGCCGTGTTTGGCTTTGAACCGCCTGATGAAATCGTTCAGGATATGATCCGCAACATGGGTAATGCCGCCGGTTATACGGATTCTAAGGGTATGTTTGCGCCACGTAAATCGGTGATGCATTACACCCAACAAAAGAAAATCCAGGGCGTCACGATTGAGGATATCTATCTTGGCAACGGTGCTTCGGAACTGATTGTGATGAGTATGAATGCGCTACTCAATACCGGCGACGAAGTGTTGGTACCATCGCCCGACTATCCGTTATGGACTGCTGCAGTGAGTCTGTCGGGGGGGATTCCACGCCATTATATTTGCGATGAAAAAGCGGATTGGTTCCCTGATATTGCTGATATAAGAAGTAAAATCAACGCCAACACGCGTGCGATTGTTGTCATCAATCCGAATAATCCTACCGGTGCTTTGTATCCGGATACGTTGCTGCAAGAAATAGTTGATCTGGCGCGTGAGCATCAGCTGATCATCTTTGCAGATGAAATATACGACAAAGTGTTATACGACGGGCACACCCACACCTCGCTTGCGTCGCTTGCCGATGATGTGCTGTTTATTACCTTTAACGGCTTATCAAAAAATTACCGTTCATGCGGATATCGGGCTGGCTGGATGGTTGTGTCGGGCGAAAAAAGACATGCAAAAAGTTATATCGAAGGCTTGAACATGCTGGCGTCAATGCGTTTGTGCGCCAACGCACCAGGTCAATATGCGATTCAAACCGCGTTAGGTGGTTACCAGAGTATCAATGACCTGGTGAGTCCCACCGGTCGTCTGACCCGTCAGCGTGATATGGCGTATAAGTTGCTGACTGATATTCCTGGGGTGACATGCGTTAAGCCAAAAGCGGCGCTGTATATGTTTCCGCGCCTCGATCCACATATGTACCCGATTGCTGATGATCAGGATTTTGCTTATCAGTTGCTGGCCGAGGAACGGGTCTTAGTCGTGCAGGGAACTGGCTTTAATTGCCCGACGCAAGATCATTTTCGCGTGGTATTTTTGCCAAATACGGACGATTTGGCAGTGTCGGTTGGGCGAATTGCGCACTTTCTCGAAGGGTATCGCAAGCGGCACGGTACTGCGTAAAGTGCTCTCAATAAGAAGTACATCAAACATCGAATACAGCTAACACCTTAAATTTATTAATCGATGAACTTCATGTTGTTGTTCATCCCGTCGAATTGGCCTAAGTGCCATTTCGCTAGTAGCATTTTTTACAGATAGTAGAGACTATGAAATCCATCAAAGTAGGTTTGCTTGGCATCGGCACGGTCGGGTCCGGTACGTTCAATGTATTGAAACGCAATCAGCAGGAAATCGCAGCACGCGCTGGTCGCGGTATTGAAATTACGATGGTGGCCGATCTCAATACTGAGCGCGCAAAACAATTGACCAATGGCGAAGTGGAAGTGGTGAACGACGCCAACCTGGTCATCAATAACCCAGATATTGACATCGTCATTGAGCTGATCGGCGGCTACGGCATCGCGAAAGATCTGGTCCTGAAAGCGATTGCGAATGGCAAACATGTAGTAACAGCAAACAAAGCGTTAATTGCGATTCATGGAAACGAAATTTTCAAAGCAGCACAGGAAAAAGGCGTCATCGTGGCATTTGAGGCCGCTGTTGCTGGCGGCATTCCTATCATAAAAGCGTTACGCGAAGGTCTGACGGCTAATCGCATCGAATGGATCGCTGGGATCATCAACGGTACTACGAACTTCATTTTGTCCGAAATGCGGGATAAAGGGCTTGATTTCGAAGTTGTCCTGAAGGAAGCGCAACGCTTGGGCTACGCCGAAGCGGATCCGACTTTTGATATTGAAGGCGTAGACGCGGCGCATAAGCTAACGATCATGGCGGCAATTGCGTTTGGTATTCCTGTGCAATTTAATAAGGCCCATGTTGAAGGCATAACAAAGTTGCAGGCGACGGATATTCGCTACGCTGAACAACTTGGTTACCGTATTAAGTTACTCGGTATTACCAAACGGACGGCGGCAGGTATTGAGTTGCGCGTGCATCCAACTTTGGTACCGGCAAGTCGTTTGATTGCAAACGTCGAGGGTGCGATGAATGCGGTGCTGGTCCGTGGCGATGCGGTTGGTGAAACGCTCTATTACGGCAAGGGTGCCGGTTCCGAGCCTACCGCTTCAGCAGTCATTGCCGATTTGGTCGATATCACCCGATTAGCGACAGCTGACCCTGAGCATCGGGTACCACATCTGGCCTTCCAGCCAGACGCGATGACTGATATTGAGATTTTGCCGATGGCCGAAATCACCACTAGTTACTATTTGCGCATGCGTGTTACGGACCAACCGGGCGTCATTGCCGATGTGACGCGCATCCTTGCCGATTCGTTGATTTCTATCAGCGCGATGTTACAAAAAGAGCCAGCCGAAGGGGAAACCTGTACCGATATCATTATGCTGACACATCAAACGCAAGAGAAAAACGTAGAAGCGGCTATTGCCAAAATCGAAGCACTGGAGACAGTCGTTGGTACGGTCACCAAGATTCGCCTGGAAGAGTTGACTTAAGCAGAGTGTTATTTAAAGATGCCCTTCAATATAGCGCTTGATTAATTTTTTGCGCAGAAAATACGACATTACCAAGGTCAGCAAAGGTTGTATTGCTGTTTAGTGAATGCAAATAATAAACGCCACTCAGACGGATATTTTTTTGCTTAATTGAAAAGCATTGCATAGGGTGCTGGCCTTTTTCGTTATTTGAATTAACGAACACGCAATCAGTATTTTGCTCACTTGGTCGTAATGTCGGATGTTGAATAACGAGGCAAGTAGAACTTTTATAGCGCCTAACGTTGTGGCGCAGCATGATTGGGATCGTACCGTATGCATAAATTATTGACCGTTTTAGTATGTCTTTTGCCGCTGACTGCCTTTGCTGAAGCGCAAGACCCTTGTCTCACTCAGCGCAATACCATTGAGATAAATGCATGTGGACAGAAGCAGTTTGAGCAAAGCGATCGCTCCCTCAACCAAGTTTATCAATCGTTGTTAAAAAAATTCTCAGACAAAGATACGCCTGATAGTCAGAATTCAGTCATTAAGCAGTATCTGGTTAATGCGCAACGTGCCTGGGTAACATTCAGGGAAAATGATTGCAAGGCAATTTATACCTACAACGAAGGCGGAACAATCCGAACCATTGCTTACTTGGGTTGCATGACCCAACATGCGGCTCAGCGAACTAAAGATTTAAAGGAATTTAGCTCAAGCGACCAGTGATCTGGTCCGGTGCTTATGTGTCGGCGATGTAGTTGGTAGCCCTAAAAAATAACGCATATAAAAAGCGACCGGCGTGAGCGGGCCGCTGTTTGCATTTTTTGAGTCACACGACGTTAAGCATGTTTTATTCCAAATTCTGTACTTGTTCCCGCATTTGGTCGATTAATAGTTTAAGTTCCATTGACGCGTCGGCGAGTTCTTTGATCGCCGCTTTTGAACCAACCGTGTTAGCCTCGCGATTCAGTTCTTGCATCATAAAATCAAGCCGTTTCCCGACAGGACCGCCTTTTTTCAAAATGTGGCGGGTTTCAGTTAAATGCGCACCTAGTCGAGACAGTTCTTCTGCAATATCAATCCGAATCCCATATAGTGTTACTTCCTGTCTAATCCTATCCATTGCTTCATCACGCGACAGCCCAGACGCTGGGCCGGCTGCGGTAGAATCCGGCTGAGCCAAACCTAAGGCTTCTTGCATACGGGCAATGGCCTTTTGCTGAAATTGGGCGATCACTTGTGGCACCAATGGAGTGATTCTTTGGACAATGATTTCCATCGCATCAATACGTGCAATGATGGTCGCAGTCAGTGCAGAACCTTCGCGCACGCGTGACTCAGCAAAGGCGTCGAGCGTCGTCGCCATCGTAGTCTGAACGTCTGCTTGAAGCATATCCTGACTAATGACAGTCTCTTCGATCACGCCAGGCCAGCGCAATAATTCACCAACTGTTAGCGGGCTCGCCTCACCAAACTGTTTCTGCACGGTATTTTGTAATTCGGCTAACGCTGCCAAGAGCATCGTATTTAACGTTTGGCTGCTGTCATTACCTGCTTTGCGTCCAAAACTTAGTCGGCACTCGACTTTGCCACGACTGATGCGCGCCATAATTGCCTCACGCAACGCAGGTTCCAACGCCCTCAGATCGTCATTAATTCGGAATTGCAAATCTAAAAAACGTGAATTCACGCTTTTCAGCTCTATAGTAATGGTGCCGGCAGCGCTTTGATAGGTATTGACGGCATAGCCGGTCATGCTGGAAATAGTCAAAATAAAGTCCTCTTTGATTCTTGTTTACAAATTTATGAATTATCAAGACAATCTCAGTCACGCAGCAGATTATGGGATCAAAATCACCGACAACTGATAGGACTACGATCGTATGGCAGCACAAAACAATGCTCCACTGCCTGATGGGCTTAAGCTCGCTGGATATCGCATTGTAAAGAAGATTGCTTCGGGCGGGTTCAGTATTGTCTACCTGGCCTATGACGATGAAGGCAATGCCGTCGCTATAAAGGAATATTTGCCGAGTTCGCTGGCATTACGTCAATGGGGGGAGTTGTCACCGGCGATTCCTCCCGAAAATTTGCCTATTTTTCGCATCGGCCTTAAATGTTTTTTTGAAGAAGGGCGCTCGCTCGCCCATATTTCCCATCCGAACGTTGTTAGTGTACTGAATTTCTTTCGCGCTAATGACACAGTCTATATGGTCATGGCATATGAGTCAGGACGCTCGCTACAAGAGCATATTTTGCGACGTCGGGACAAGGGTGAAAAACCGCTGGTTTCTGAAAAATTTATACGTAAGATGTTTCATCAAGTCATGAATGGGTTGCGCGAAGTTCATACGCACAAGCTGTTACATCTGGATATCAAACCGGCGAATATTTATTTACGCGCTGACGGGACGCCGATTTTGCTGGATTTTGGTGCCGCCCGACAAACGTTGCGCACTGATTCTCCCAAACTATATCCTATGTACACGCCTGGTTTTGCACCTGCAGAGTTGTATGAAAAAAATGGTGAGTTAGGGCCGTGGACCGATATTTATAGTATTGGCGCCTCTATATTTGCGTGTATGACAGGTGCGCCACCGCAACCGGTCGATCAGCGCAAGCTTAATGACAAAATGCAGGAGCATTTTCGTAAGTTGGAAGGGTTCTATACCCCTGAATTAATTCAGGTAGTCCGTTGGAGCCTGATGATTGATCCTTTAGAGCGCCCCCAAAGTGTATTTGCATTGCAGCGAGCGTTAATGACACCTGTACATAAAGAAGAATTGCGAATTATGGATAAAGTGTCGCGCAAGGTACGGAGCTTGTTTTTTTCACACTTACAGTTTCGTCGCCGATTGCCAATTCCTGCGGAAACCATTCAGGAAAATACCCGATGTTAGTGCTCTTAAGTGATAATTTATCTCAAGCCCATCGCAACGCGATCCGTATTGTAGGCAAAAGCAGCGATGGTGTGGGAAAGCACGTGTAACATTGAAAACCAATCGACCTCAAGCGTTATTCACACCTTGCCAATGAAGGCCTTCACGGCGACAATTCAAGCCTCTCGACATACCGCCTGTTAAATAGGTGAAACGTTTAAAGATGAGGAAAGCGAAAAAGCGATAGAAGAAATTCGGTACGTTATAGAAAAATCAACGACCGCGACGACTCCTTTCATGGCATCACCGATTATTAAGGAATAACAATGCTGTCTGCTTCACATAAATTCACCCGTCCAAGTGGCCGTTCCGCCGACGCTTTGCGTCCTGTGCGCCTGACCCGCAATTACACCAAGCATGCCGAAGGCTCAGTATTGATTGAGTTTGGCGACACCAAAGTCATTTGTACCGCAAGCCTTTCGGACAAAGTCCCCGGTTTCCTAAAAGGCAAAGGGCAAGGCTGGCTGACAGCAGAGTACGGCATGCTGCCACGCTCCACCAACACGCGTATGGATCGTGAAGCCGCGCGTGGTAAGCAATCTGGCCGCACGCAAGAAATACAACGATTAATAGGGCGCTCCTTGCGCGCGGCCTTTGATCTGGAAGCCTTTGGCGAGCGAACGTTGCATCTTGATTGCGATGTCATCCAGGCCGATGGCGGTACCCGCACGGCGGCTATTACCGGCGCGATGGTTGCTGCTTACGACGCATTTTCTACGCTAGTCGATAGCAAGGCGATCGCCGCTATACCGCTGAAGCATTTTGTGGCTGCGATTTCAGTTGGTGTCGTTCAGGGTTCGCCTGTACTGGATTTGGATTATCTTGAAGATTCCGGCTGCGATACGGACATGAATGTGGTGATGACCGATGCCGGCCATTTTATTGAAGTGCAGGGCACTGCAGAAGGTGTGGCATTTGATCGTTCGACGCTAAATAGTTTGCTGGATCTGGCACAAACCGGTATCGGTCAATTGATAGCGATGCAGCGTGAAGTACTGGGCTTATCAGCATAGTCCGTTGATCGGCAGGCATCAAAGCAGTATCGAAGCGCGTGACACAAGGCCAGGTAAATAAAATCGGCCCCCTTTTTGCCTGCCGTTTAACGCGGTTTTGGTCGCTGCTTGTTACAAATGCTGCGCCCTGTCTATAGCCATGATTCTGCCTGTTTACCCTCCTTCTACCAGCGATGCTAGAGTATTGTCTTTATACGTTTTGTTTTGAGTTACCTATCTATGTTACGCACTCTGGTTTTAGCATCAAATAACGCTGGCAAATTAAAAGAATTTGGTCAATTGCTCTCCCGCGTTGGATTCGACGTGCATCCACAGGGCGAATTTAACGTTCCTGAAGCGGATGAACCATACCTGACATTTGTTGAAAATGCATTGACTAAAGCACGTCATGCCGCCCGACTGACGGGGCAGCCCGCTTTGGCTGACGATTCCGGCGTATGCGTTAATGCGCTGCAAGGTGCACCCGGCGTATTGTCAGCGCGCTATGCTGGCGAACCCAAATCCGATGCGGAAAACAATCGCAAACTAGTAACAGATCTTGTCCAGCATCAAGACAAATCGGCTTATTATTATTGTGTGCTGGTATTTGTGCGTCACGCTAACGATCCACAGCCAGTCATTGCAGATGGCAGCTGGCACGGAGAAATCATCGCGGAACCACGCGGCGATGGTGGATTTGGTTACGATGCGCATTTTCTGTTGCCTGATTTAGGAAAAACTGCCGCTGAGCTGACTTCGAGTGAAAAAAATGCTCTGTCACATCGCGGTCAGGCGTTACGCGCACTAGTTGAAAAATTGCGATGATTCCTATTAAGCTTATTGGCAGCACGCCAACCAAAACAAAAGTGGCCTCGGCAGAAAGTTCGGTTGAAACTTTGGACGGCGCAGCGCAAGCAGCGCTCGCTTATTTAAAGCCAGGACATTTACATCTGAGCGCATTACCGCCGCTATCACTATATGTACATTTTCCGTGGTGTGTCAAAAAGTGCCCGTATTGCGACTTCAATTCGCACGAGGCAAAGGGCGGTTTTCCAGAAGAAGAATATCTCACCGCGTTGCGGGCTGATCTCGAAAATGCGTTACCGCTTATTTGGGGTCGCAAGATATACTCAATTTTCATCGGTGGAGGAACGCCCAGTTTGATGTCTGCAGCGGGACTCGATCGCTTAATGTCGGATATTCGTGCACTACTACCGCTGGATGGCGCTGCCGAAATAACGATGGAGGCTAATCCGGGTACTTTCGAAGTCGAGAAGTTCAAGTCCTATCGCGCTAGTGGAATAAATCGGCTGTCGATTGGAATTCAAAGTTTCAATGGCCGCCACCTCCAAGCATTAGGGCGGATTCACGATGATGGCGAAGCGCGTCGCGCTGTCGAGATCGCGCAACAGACATTTGATAACTTTAATCTGGATCTGATGTATGCGTTGCCCGGCCAGACGCAGGAAGAAGCACACCATGACGTCACGACAGCTATCGGTTTCGCCCCCCCGCATCTATCGATGTACCACTTGACGCTGGAGCCGAATACTTATTTCGCCAAATATCCCCCGCTAGTGCCTGATGATGATGCCAGCGCCGAAATGCAAGATATGATCACCGCGTTAACGGCCGAAGCGGGTTATGGACATTATGAAGTATCGGCTTACGCTCAGCCCGGTCGACAAGCGCGACACAATTTGAATTATTGGCAGTTTGGGGACTATCTGGGTATTGGTGCCGGTGCGCACTCAAAAATATCCTTTCCCCATCGCGTGATTCGACAAGTCCGCTACAAGCAACCCAAAGCCTATTTGGAACAAACCAGACTTGGCAACGTAGTGCAAGAAGAGGTTGAGATTGAAAGAGGCGAGTTAGGATTTGAATTCATGCTAAACGCATTGCGGCTAAATGGCGGTTTCGAGGTCAATCTATTTGCCGAACGAACCGGCATGTCTCTGAGTACGATCGAAAAATCTCTAAATGACGCGGAAGCAAAAGGTTTACTTTATCGAGATCATAAATTGATTAAACCTACAGCGCTTGGGGAACGCTTTTTGAATGATTTACAGCAGATGTTTTTGGTAGATTAATTAGAATTAAGCCCGCTAATGACATTTAAAACAAAAAAATTCAAACATTGTCTAAAATTTAGCATCCAGCTATCGTCATTTCAGCGCGACTTATGTATAATTCGTCTCTCTGGAAGTGTGGCCGAGTGGTTGAAGGCACTAGTCTTGAAAACTAGCGACGGTTTATCCCGTTCGTGAGTTCGAATCTCACCGCTTCCGCCAGTTTTACCAAAAAGCCCCTATGACGGTAATGCCGTTCAGTTAAGACTGGACGGCATTTTTATTTATGGCTTGTATACGCTCGCTGCAGCTGTTATCCTGTGCGGCGATGCTCGATGACACTCTCCATTTCCTGGCAAACCACCTTGAAGCGCCTGACTGGCGTCGTTTGGGAGAGCATTTGCCTGTGGAATGGATTGAACAGGCCGTGCTGCGCACCGAGGCCACGAGCATCCGCCATCGGCGCTTGCCTGCCGAGCAAGTAGTGTGGCTGATGGTGGCCTTGGCACTCTATCGTCACAAATCCATCAGTGAAGTACTTGATGATCTCGGCTTGGCGGTGCCAGACTCACAGACCCCTTTTGTCAGCAAGAGCGCAGTGGCGCAGGCACGCCAGCGTCTTGGATCAGATCCTTTGAAATGGCTGTTTGATCATTCGGTACAACATTGGAGCAAGCAGGATCGTGGCACCTATTTATTCAAAGGGCTAGTGTTGTTTGCCATGGATGGCACCACATTGCGCACCCATGACATTGTTGAGGATCGGGAGCACTTCGGGGCACAAAATTATGCCAGTGGTGCCATCGCGAGCTATCCTCAGGTACGTGGGGTGACGCTGACCGCGTTGTCCACGCATATTGTTCACAGTGCTGCATTTGGCCCTTACGGTACCAATGAAATGCTGTATGCCAAACAGCTCATCGACGGTGTGCCCAACGATTCGCTCACTGTCTTTGATCGGGGGTTTCTGTCAGCCGAAATTCTGTGCGCGCTGACCCGTGGCGGCAGCGAACGTCACTTCATCATTCCCGCTAAATCGAATACCCGCTGGGAAATCATTGAGGGCGATGACGAGGAGGATGACTTCACAGTGCGTATGCGCGTATCTCCGCAAGCGCGTGCCAAGTGCGCTGAGTTGCCGCAGTTCTGGGAGGCGCGTGCCATTGCCATTGTCGATCACCAAGGGCGCAAACGTATTCTATTGACTTCGCTACGCGACCAACGCCGCTACAAACCTCTCGATATTGCGAACTGCTACGCGCGTCGCTGGGGTATCGAAACAAGTTACCGTGAACTCAATCAGACAATGTTGGGAACCACGCTCACCCTGCGCTCAAAAACCGTGGACGGGGTATATCAGGAAATCTGGGGCACCCTGATCGCCTACAACCTGATCCGCCTGGAGATTGCCAAGGCAGCTTTAGTTGTCAAATGCGAACCCACGGAAGTAAGCTTCATCCGCGCCTTCCATTTGATCCAGTTCGAGCTTCACTGGACTGCCGTCACCAGATCCTATGGCAAGTTGCCTGCTTCAATGAAACATCTGCGTGAAAGGCTGGTTAGCCTTCTCAAGGACGAACGGCCCGATCGAAAATTCGATCGGGCCGTTAAGGCAAAACCAAAGCGCTATGCCACTCGCGTTCTAAGAAAGCCTGCTTAAGTGAACGGCATTAGGGCCTCAACGGCTCTATTTATTAACCCGGATTGGTACACTTTTAACGCGCCATTTGGTACATCTTTACTCCGGCATTGACAGCCTTGATGGAAAGCTTGCATTTGCCAAAGCCGAAGCTACTGGATATTACCGTTCCGGCTAATCAGAATCTGGGCTTGCCGCACGATGCGTGAATGATCCATTTGCATGGAGCTAATATAAAGACTGGTGAAGTTCATCAAGCAACTCAAGTAAGCCAAATTTCTTGAGTCCTTTGCAAATATGGCGCGGCGTTTGCTTGAGTTTGGGCATGAGGTTAAATTGACGGTTCTGTCGCATTGTTGAGCGCGAGGCGGATTTTTCCGTGCCGGGTATGCCTCCCGATCACAGTCGACGGATTTGTCCCGCCAGCGCATAAAACTGGTCGGCGAACGACATGGCAGTGGCGCCATCGAGCGCGAACTGACCCTTGCGGATCATGTGCATGAGCTCGATGCCGGCAAGTACAGAACCCTAAATACAACCTCGCTGTTTGGTAATCAATATTTCTAACTGGTCCCAAGGCAAAGGCTCACATATAAAATATCCCTGCAATATATCACAACCATGTGCGCGTAGAAAATTGGCTTGTTCTTGTGTTTCGACGCCCTCTGCCACGACTTGTAATTTTAGATTATGCGCTAGCGAGATGATGGATCGAACAATGGCCGCATCGTCCGCATTAATGGAGATGTCCTGCACAAAGATTCGATCAATTTTGAGGACATCTATAGGAAATTGTTTTAAATATGAGAGGCTCGAATATCCAGTACCGAAATCATCAATCGACAACGTAATCCCGAGGTCTTTAAGTGCATGCATTTTTTTAATTCCAAGCTCGACATCGCTCATAATCAAGCGTTCTGTCAGCTCCAATTCTAAATATTGAGGAGCCAATCCAGTCTGCTTGAGTGTGCGGGCAATTGAGTCGACAAAGTCTATTTGAGAAAATTGTCGTGCAGAGACGTTTACAGCTATCCGTATCTGATGGAAACCTAGCTTGGACAATGCTCTCGTTTGTGTACAAGCAGTGCGTAATACCCAATCTCCAACCGTAATAATTAAGCCACTTTCCTCTGCAATTCCTATAAACCGGTCGGGTACTATATTGCCAAGCTTTGAATGATGCCATCGAATTAATGCTTCCATGCCGACGATTTGCTTTGTTTCAGCATTTACTTGAAGCTGGTAATGCAAAACGAATTCATCTTTTACCAAGGCTGTGCGTAAAGCTTTCTCGATAACTACCCGTTCAAGCGCTTTTACCTCCATTGCTTTTGTAAAAAATTGAAAATTTGCCTGATCCAATCTTTTCGCGTTATACATGGCGATATCGGCACTTTTTAAAAGTAGTTCAGCAGATCCCCCATCAAATGGATATATTGCTACGCCAGCACTGCACGTAATAGTTAAAGTCTTATCTTCGATTATCATGTGTCGCGCGATCGAGTCTATGATGCCTTGGATCACACGCGCTAACGGTGTACCATCTGCCCTCTCGTGTATTACCAGTATGAATTCGTCCCCGCTAGGACGACATACGATATCGGTAGACAAGACCTCTTTTAAAATTCGTTTTGCCACTTCGTTTAACAACAGGTCACCGACATGATGACCATAACTGTCGTTAACAGATTTAAATCGATCAAGATCTAAAAATATCACCCCAATTGATTGCTTGTTGCTAGCGGCATATGTGATGGCGTCATTTAAACCATGGCGCATAGTTTTCCGATTGACAAGGCCAGTCAATTCATCTCGCGTAGCTTGATGGTGTAACTGCTTTCGGAGCTCTTTTTGAACTGAAATATCTTGTAAATTTATCTGTACTGCGGGCTGGCCAAAATAAGTGTACCTAATGCAACTGACACTCACGTCAAGCAAACGACCGTCCAGTAGGCAGGCCTGGTCTTCATGGCCAGCAGCCGATTTATTGTACGTATCGTAACCAGATGCAAACAAAGAAACCAAAGAACGGCCCAAAAGATCGCCCGGACTTGATGCGCAAAAAAGCGTCTGTGCCGCCGGATTTACAAAAACGATTCGCTTTTTAACTTCAATTAAAATTGAAAATGGCGATAGCTCAACTAGCAATCTATAACGTTCTTCACTTTCTATTAAGGCCGCGACTATTACCTCTCGTTTGAGGGCCTCATTGTAAAGTTGAAGGCTTTTTTCTTCCAATAGCAATTCAGCTTGTTGCCGTGCACTATCCGCCCGGGCTAACCGCCGTTCGTTCAACTCGTTAGGCGTTGTCATCGAATGTTTTTGTGAGTGTGAATCGACTATGCACGCCTTGTTGAGAAGGGTAATCTATTCGGCATAACGAAATCGACTCATTGAAATGGCTGATAGCACCACGAATCAACCCCTCAGCCAAGTCCGCAAAAGGACGTTGGGAACGATATACTAAAATTAATACTAAAGGATCAGAATTACTGTATTCGAAGCTTGGTAATTCTGCATCGGGATACAATTTTTTAACATCAACATGTATTTTGTTATCTAATACTTTCAGAAGAGAAAAAGTGGAGTTCACATTTTCCAAATGATTAATGTTAGATCGCGTGAAACTGGTAAACAAGTCTTTTCCGAACGCGCAAAGCAGCGTGGGTACGGGCACTCCTGTCCTTTCACTTAAATGACCTACCATTTCGATTATTTCAGGATATTTATATGTTCCGACAGTTGTGTAAGCCCCGCCCGTTTCTAACGTCGCCGCAGACATGACTTCATCAGCCATTTCGATGGAAAATGTTTTTTCCATCATGTGAATAAATGTTTGAAAAATAATGCCCTTCATATTTATCCTTACAGTTCGTGCATAATTTCTATGTGCAAATATTGTATAATAGCATTATAATTATTTTGGACGCAACGATGGTATTGATTGCCAGCGTGGTAGAGGAAGGGCGGTTTCAAATAGGAAGCGTAACACTGGGTTAATGAACAGTATCTATTGGGTGTTGGAGTAAAGCGATTTGCTGCATGTAGACAACGAGTGGTGTTTTATAGTTGAGGCGTGCTCGTGTATTGTGAGCGATAAGGCTATAGCGTCAAGCTCGTCCTCTGAGTAGATCAACAGGTCTGAACCTTTGGGCATGTACTGGCGGAGCAAGCCATTGGTATTTTCATTGGATCCCCGCCGCCATGGGCTATATGGGTCAGCGAAATATATCAGTATGCCGGTGCGCTCGGTAAGGACTTTGTGAGTGTACATCGGTTCTTTCGCGTTAATCAACGTCATCGAGTCGATCAAGTAGATTACTGACTTTGATGATAAGAGCGAACCGATATGCTTAATACGAAAGGGATGCGATTTCCGATCGCCGTGATGTTGGTGTGCATTCGCTGGTACGCAGCTTATCCGTTGAGTTACCGCCACCTTGAGGAAATGATGGAAGAACGTGGCGTGGCTGTCGATCAATCGTTGGGCGATCCGTTTCCTGCCGTTGATTGAAAAGTTAGCGTGCAAATACAAGCGCAAGGTCGGCGCCGGCTGGCGAATGGACAAAACGTACATCAAAGCCAAGGGCATCTGGAAGTATCTCTACCGTGCAGTCGACAAAGAGGGAAAACTGTCGACTTTCTTCTGACGGCACAACGTGACCTGGCTGCGACCAGGCGGTTCTTCGAAAAACCCATCGGTGAGAACGGCGCGCCGAGCAAGGTCACGATGGACAAGAGCGGCGCTAACAAAGCTGCCATCGACGAGATCAACCGCAACCGGGACGTCCAGATCACCGTACGCCAGCTCAAGTACCTCAACAACATCGTCGAACAGGACCACCGCGCTATCAAGCGGGTGACCAAGCCGACGCTTAACTTCAAGTCCTTCCGGTCTGCCAGCAATGTACTTACCAGCATCGAGCTCATGCACATGATCCGTAAGGGTCAGTTCGCGGTCGATGGCGCCACTGCCATGTCGTTCGCCGACCAGTTTATGCGCTGGCGGGACAAATCCATCCACTGTAATCGGGGGCCATGCCCTGCACCGGAAAATCCGTCTCGCGCTCAACATTGCGACAGAACCCGCAAGCTCACCACTTCGTTGACCGCTGACTCTGCAATACTGCTACTGATGGTGTTGTTACATTTTCCACCGGATTCTTGCGTTAACGTCTACTATTCGCAACTATAGATTACCGAATGTCCGCTGAAATACTACTGGGTTGCATGTCTGGTTGCTTTGAGGGGAATAACAAAATGGAATACGCGCAATTGAAGCCTGGGCGGGCTTTTAAGCCGTTGCAAAGCCTACTTTACTATCTTCAGCGTATCGTCACGTCCCGCTGTTTGCGACACATGATAACCCAAGGTCTTACCGAATACATACGACGTCGTCACGGTGCGATGTCAACCGATACGGAAAGCTACGATCAGGTGCAGCTAGACTCACTTCGCCAACACGGCCATGCGGCGCTGGGCGAGCTACTCTCCGCAGAACAGCTGTCCCATATTCGCGATCATCTCAGCAGCAAATCTCTCTTGGCGCAAGGAGCGAAAGCGCAGGCTTTTACCATTGAGCAGGTACCGCCAGGCCTACGCCTTGCAGAATATGAGCTTCGCGATATTCTTGATTGCCCACATTTACTGGAATTGGCCAATCATCCTGCTATTCTGCGGCTGGCGGGCGATTACATCGGTTGCAAGCCGACTCTCTCCGCCCTTGGACTGCGCTGGTCGTTTCCTGACGCCGGAGCAGGTTCCGGTTCGCAGGCATTTCATCGCGATTGTGACGACTGGCGTTTTATGAAGGTAATGGTTTATCTGACGGACGTCGATGCCGAAACCGGCCCGCATATTTATGTGCAAGGTACGCATCTCGAACGTTGCAGCATGCGCTTGCAGGTCTATAGCGACAACAAAATACTTAATCGCTACGGTGAGAAAAATATCGTAAATATGATGGGGGTCGCGGGCACCGGCTTCGCGGTGAATACGCAAGGAATCCATAAAGGTATGTTGCCTAGCCAGAAGCCACGGCTGCTACTGCAAATTCAATACTCATTGCTACCGGTCTACATCTATCGCTACCGGCCCGCAACCGGCCTGCAAAAACCCCTCCTTGACCGTTATATCAATCGACTTTTTGTCAGCAATGCGCGAAAGTAGTGGAGTACGGTAGATGCATCGCGGGTTCTGTCGTAATGTTGAGCGCGAGACGGATTTTCCGGTGCAGGGCATGGCCCCCGATTACAGTGGATGGATTTGTCCCGCCAGCGCATAAACTGGTCGGCGAACGACATGGCAGTGGCGCCATCGACCGCGAACTGACCCTTACGGATCATGTGCATGAGCTCGATGCTGGTAAGTACATTGCTGGCAGACCGGAAGGACTTGAAGTTAAGCGTCGGCTTGGTCACCCGCTTGATAGCGCGGTGGTCCTGTTCGACGATGTTGTTGAGGTACTTGAGCTGGCGTACGGTGATCTGGACGTCCCGGTTGCGGTTGATCTCGTCGATGGCAGCTTTGTTAGCGCCGCTCTTGTCCATCGTGACCTTGCTCGGCGCGCCGTTCTCACCGATGGGTTTTTCGAAGAACCGCCTGGTCGCAGCCAGGTCACGTTGTGCCGTCAGAAGAAAGTCGACAGTTTTCCCTCTTTGTCGACTGCACGGTAGAGATACTTCCAGATGCCCTTGGCTTTGATGTACGTTTTGTCCATTCGCCAGCCGGCGCCGACCTTGCGCTTGTATTTGCACGCTAACTTTTCAATCAACGGCAGGAAACGGATCGCCCAACGATTGATCGACAGCCACGCCACGTTCTTCCATCATTTCCTCAAGGTGGCGGTAACTCAACGGGTAAGCTGCGTACCAGCGAATGCACACCAACATCACGGCGATCGGAAATCGCATCCCTTTCGTATTAAGCATATCGGTTCGTCCATTCGTCAGGGGAACAGCAGGCTACCTGATCGGGACGCAGGTTTGCCTAACGCGACAGAACCACATCGAGGACTAACGGAAAGTTGCGGATGTGCCGAAACGTGTACCATCGCTGCACGGCGTCGATCGCAGCCGTGCCGAAAAAGTCACCACTAGGAGACTGAGTAAAGCGCGTGTAATTGGCGGTACCAATAAGGCTCTGGCCAATCGCCTTCGCGTCATAGGGCAGGCGCATCAGCATTGTCCCGTCCGCGAGCATCAGGGCCATCGAACCGCTGGTACCGAGATTCATGCCGGCGAAAAGGTTGCGGAAATAGTTCAGGTGCATGGTCCCCACCACCACACCGGCATAGCTGCCGTCCGGGTGCGAAGGCGTCGACTCAAAGCGATGCTGGTGCCACCGGTGGCCATCCGTGGTTCAAAAGGACGACTAACATAGAGCCCGAAGTTCGGAGATTCGCGATGCACCTTGAAATAATCGCTCTCCGCCAGGTTCTCGCGGTGCGGCGACTCAGACTTCGAGTCGATCATTACATTGCCGGCCTCGTCGAGAACCAGCAACGAACCCATGGTCTGAGCTGTTGCCGAGTGGTCAAACAGCACTAACTGGCGGAGGTCGGGCGATAGGTCCATCACGCCGGGATGGCTGCGCCCCTGAATAACTGCCTGCAGAGACAGGTCATACACTTCAAGATTGCGCGCGGTGTCACGCTACACCAGGAGTGACACGTTGAATGCAGATTCCCGCTCCCGCGCAAGTGCATCGCGCCGCATCTCAATTAGCATCCATGCAGTGATAACAAGTATCAGGCAAGCAATAGCCACACTCACACCTATCACACTGTTGGGGCGCAGGATCATGTGTTGTTTACCATCGCTGCTGCGAAATGCTGAAAAACCATTGCCTAACTTTCGTTCAGACCTTCATTAAAATCCACCTGAACCATTTTTTATGGTCCTCGTTTTATACATTCAGAGCTTTGAATAAACATAAATAAATTTCACTATTACATAGTCGCTTATGGGACCCGTTTGACCTGAGAGAAATAAAGGAAAATTCATCGCGAAAATTAAAACACGATTCAATACCTTAATTTTCTTCTGCAGGTATCTTTTATGGGGCCGTGGACAAGGAAACCAACACGATCGATTTTCTGTTGACGGCCAGGCGGGACAAAGCGGCTGCAAAACGGTTTTTTCGACAAGTCCATGCAAGCCCATGGCGTTCCTGAAAAAGTTGCGATCGTCAACCGAAGTAAATGGAATGGACGCCTCTCCCCGCAAGCGCCAGTAATGGAATCGGCGGGGTGAATCGAAAAAACTAAAGGGTTCTTTCGACCGCCGGCATCAGATGTGCCAAAGTGGAGTTTCGAAGCTTACCCCTTGAGGAAGGAGGAATCACCAGGAATACCGTATTTAGAGTCCATCTTGCAAGGCGTATTTTTCAGGTGCATTCCGTTGATTCGGCGATCGGCGAAATTACCGGCATGTAGACCAAGCGGGATAAATTCCTGGAGTATTTTGCGAACAGCGCGCCCTCTCTGATCGGAATGGAGGCGTGCGGCGGCGCACAGCACTGGGCAAGGCGGTTGATCGAGATGGGTCACCAGGTCAAAGTGATGCAGTGTAAAGCGGTCAAGGCGTTTGTCAGCGGCAACAAGAACGTAAGCGATCAATCATCCACGTCTCTTGCGGCATAAATTGATTTATGCAGCGGCCGGGCCGGTTGGCTGTAAATTCCACGGCAGTAGCGCTTCATAGTCATCGGCGGTATTGGCATAAGGCAGTGTAGTGAACAGCTGGGTCAGATATTGGTAAGCGTCAATATTGCCCGCCTTGCAGGTCTCAATCAATGAGTACAGATTGGCGCTGGCTTTTGCGCCCCCGACGGTATCGGCGAATAACTAGTTCTTGCGACCGATCACAAAGGGCCGAATCGCGTTCTCGGCTAAATTATTATCGATCGGCCAGGTGCCGTTCTCCACATACCGCGTCAATTTCGGTCATTGCCCTGTCAGATACTGCAATGCCTTCCCCAGCAATCCGCTCGGCGCAGTCGTTGCCAGATGATGGTCGAGCAAATCTTTGATCGCTGCCAATATTGCCGTGCTGTATTTCATGCCCAAACGCTGTCGTTGCTGTGGTGTTGATGTGCTGGCAAGAGATTCTGCCGCGTATAGTTTGCCGATCAAGGTAATGAATTGGGTGGCCGGCTGCTGCGCACTGCGCGCTTCCTTGGGCAACTAAAAGTGTTATGGGTCATTTTTACCCTTATCTCGGCACACACCCCCACCGGCGAAATTCTGGAGTGCTCAGCTTCCGGGAAAAATCTGGCGCCACATTGGCACGAGATCGAAAGATCACGTATTCACTAGATCTTATTTTAGTGCCCTTACCGACAAACGACGCCAAAATACAATCTGGATCAGAAGTGAGAATAGGAGAAGGATGGCGACCGCCTATGGCATAGGGTTAGCCGCTTTTGCTTGTCCATTTTGCGGCTACGCATACCTGTCGCTTGCCCAGCCCCTTAGCGTTATACATTGCATGATCCGCATTTTTTAAAAGAGTGTCAGTATCCGTTGCAGAGGTAGGATATTCGGCGACTCCAATGCTTGCAGAAATCATCACCTTATTTGTGCCGAACAGATAAGGTTCCGAGATGATTTCGATCAACTTATGGGCGAATTTGGTGGCATTTTCTAAATTAGAATTAATCAACGCGATGGCAAACTCATCGCCACCGAGTCGCGCTGCAATATCTGATGCACGAATGGCGTTTTTGATTCTCATTGAAACGGTACGTAAAAGCTCATCTCCCCGTGCGTGACCATAACTATCGTTGACTTGTTTGAAGCCGTCCAAGTCAATATACAACACAGCCAGTGCAGTCTTGTCTCGTTGGCAAAGTGATAATTGTTGGTTGAGGACAGTATGGAAAAACTCTCGATTCGGTAAGCCCGTAAGCCCGTCATGATAGGCGTCGTATTGTGCTTGACGCAGGGTTACAGACGCATTCAGCAATGCCTGACGTAATTTGTTTGCCTCTGTAAAATATAGATGCGGAACGGTGAATGGCTTATTGGAACCTAGTGCCGTTGCTGGTGAAATAAGTGCTATTATAGAATCAGCAACACGTCCTCCGATAAACCAAGCTAGCGCTAGTCCCAAGATTAAAGCACAAAAGGTTGCGATAATCAGTAAGATCAGTGTGTGACGAAGCCCTTCGGTGATCTGAGCTAATGGCATAGCGAGGGCGACTGTCCACTTTGTCGCCGCTGATCGACTGTACACCGTGAACGCAGGAATATTATCCAAAGTTTGTGTCACGAAGCCGCCTTCATTCGAACTGTTTATTTGTTGCCACAAGGCCGGCGTCACTTTCTTGCCAACAAATTTCTGCATATTGGTTGTTCGGCCTACGATGCAGCCGTTGCTGTCGATAATGGCACCGATCCAACCGCTGGGCAGTTTTTGCTCCGTCATTAAATTCAAAAGTTGGGCGGGAGCAATCGTTGCATTTAATGAGTATATGGTCGACTCATTGCTCTTCACCGGTACGGAAATGGTGAAAATAGAATGATCTGTCAGCGCTGCTTTAAATAACCCAGAAACTCCCGGTTTTCCGGTTTCAAATGTGTGTTTAAGTAGTGGCGGATTAGTTAGTTTCGGAAGTATTGTGCCAAAGGGGCGATTTGTAGCCAGAAGCATCTGCCCGTCGGGTGCTAAGACTAGTATGTTTTCAACCGGCAAGTTCGGCAACTCCTCCCGAGCTCGGGTATGGAAGCCTTTTAAATCACCGTTGGCTAGCCGATGAGAGGTGCCGAGTGCTTGAAGTGCGGCCTGGGTACTGGTGAAATCCCTATCTATTGCCGCCATCGTCGCGCGCGCGCGACTGATCGCGGTAAGGGTTAATTGCTCTCGTTCGTGGGTGTAAAAATTAACGATCAAAAAAGTCGCTATAGCCGCGATTGGCAGCACGCACCCAAGTACAAGCACAACGAGACAGGCGCGAATGCTAGGCACATGCACGCCTTTCAAAAGGATACGGTCCATCATCCTGGTATCAGTAGTCGTGGCGACCTTCATAAATTCCTCTTTTTATTGTTGATTTTTATGTAACGCAGTATGCATCGAATATTGCTTAAATAGATCGTTACGCAAAAACCATAAAAATGTAACGAAATGTAATGACGTAAACCTAAAAATACGAACGGATGGGTAAAGTTCTAGTCATACAATATCAATTTATAAGCCGTTTTTTTAAAGGGAATCATGTCGTGGTCTAATAAAAAAAGACCACGACAATAAGGGTTCTGTTGCATTAACAGAAAATTCTGAAACAACAGCGTAAAAAAGGACATCTCCTTAATTTGGACGAACTTGTCCAACGAGTGCATAAAACTGTTGCGATACCGACAGATTCTCAGCACCACTCATGCAAAATTGCCCTTTGCTGATCATGTGCATGATTTCAATACCGGCCAGAATGACTCTGGCAGAGCAAAACGATTTGAATCCTAACATCGGTTTGGTGATGCGCTTGATAGCGCGATGATCTTGCTCAACGATGTTGTTGAGGTACTTTATTTGATGCACGATGATGGCATTTTCATGCTCGAAGTTGATCGTATCAATCGCTGATTTATTCGCTCCACTCTTGTCCATTGTGACTTTTTCTGGAACGCCGTTATCAAGCATGGCTTTACGGAAAAAGCGCATGGCGGCTGACTTGTCACGCTTTGCCGTCAATAGAAAGTCAATAGTTCGCCCCTCTTTGTCTACCGCACGATACAAATATTTCCAAGTGTCTTTAACCTTGATATAGGTTTCATCGATGCGCCAGCTAGTACCTACTGGACGTTTGAACTTGCGGAACTTTTTTTCAAATACCAGCCACAGTTTCATTGCCCACCGATGTACTGTCGAATGATCCACTGCGATACCACGCTCTGCCATCATCTGTTCCAGATGGCGCAGGCTCAATGGATACGCAATATACCAACGCACGCACATCAACATTATTTCCAACGGATAATGTAATCGCTTCAGCACCTTCGCTACCTCAGGATTGATCCCATTATTTGGCATTACGGATAGCTTCATTTCGACAGGTTTATCGTCAACTAAAACATAAATTCTAATTGATCGCTGTTAATGCGACAGAACCACTTATGGTTCCTTCAGCGAAAACGGCAATCCGACCTTGAAAACTACTCTTGCCGTGATGAGGGCACTTGGCCTGGATCTGACTGCTAAGGTTCACGCCTGAATAGACTCTTGCCCGGATGGCCGCCGTTTCGACCAGTGAGATAGCGCCTGTTACTCATTTACGAAGGAATCTTTACGGTACCCCAGATTGATTCCCGACAATTCTGCCTCAGCGCAACTCTTCTCCATGGTGGCTCACCTTGCTCTTGGTCACGAATTTCGTTAGACCAGAGAAGGGGAAAGTAATTGTGTGTAATGCGGTGCGTTAATAGTCATTATCTTCCGTTCCGGATTGAGAAATTTTCTTAAAATACCGTGAAAAACTGTTACTTGGCCCGTTCACGGTACCCTTATACAGGTCGGACCATTCATCAATTGCAACTGGCTTGCCGAATAGATAACCCTGAAAATTTGTGCATCCGTTTTCTAGCAGGAAATACAGTTGCTCCTCTGTTTCGACGCCTTCTGCAATCACCTGAATGCCAAGCGATTTATTCATGGCAATTATGGCGCACACAATAGCGGCATCGCTAGGGTCGCTGGTTATATCGCGGACGAACGATTGATCGATCTTCACTTCGTTCAGCGGTAATCGCTTCAGATATGACAGCGAGGAAAAGCCGGTGCCGAAGTCATCCAGAGAAAAGGTGACGCCAAGCGCTCTGATCTGGCGCATCCGGTTAATGACGTCGTTAATTTTTTCCAGCACAATGCTTTCTGTTAACTCCAGTCTCAGCAGTGTTGGGTTAGCGCCAGAACATTTCAGCGTATCAAAAACCTGTTCTACGAAATTCGGTTGGTGAAACTGGCGTGCACTGACGTTAATCGAAATATGTAAATTGCTCGTGCTCGGATTTTCCGACCAAGTTTTGAGTTGTGTACAGGCGGTCTGCATGACCCACAGTCCCAAGGGGAGGATAAGGCCCGTGTCTTCGGCTAGTTGAATAAAATGAACGGGTGAGACAATTTTTTTCTCTGGCGTGAACCAGCGCAACAGAGCTTCGGCTCCGATTAAACATCCTTGCTGATCAACTTGGGGTTGATAGAACAGCTGAAATTCGCCATTTTGCAATCCATTACTTAGCGCGTTCTCCATCTTTAAACGCGACTCAAGAGCAGCTTGCATGGCTGGATTGAAAAACGTAATGGTGTTCCGCCCTGCAACTTTAGCTTCATACAACGCGGTATCGGCGTGCTTGAGCAAGACATCAATGGTATCCGCATTGTCCCTGAAAAGTACGGCACCGATGCTGGTGGTCAGGTTGCGCGTGTACTCAACGTGATTTAACGTGTAAGGTTGGTTGAGCGCAATTTTAATTTTATCGGCTATCGTCTCAACAAGGCTGACGGCTAAAGTTTTATCCGTTTCCAGTCCCTCAATTATCACCATGTATTCATCGCCGCCAAAACGGGAGACGGTATCTTCCAATCGTAATGAGGAGACGATTCGACGCCCCACTTCAACCAGTAGTTGATCTCCAACATCGTGGCCACGCGTGTCGTTGACACTCTTGAAATCGTCGAGATCAAGCATCAGTAGCACACCATATTTCATAGAGCCGTTGCTGGTGATTAATGCCTGATCAAGGCGGTCCATCGCTAGTCGGCGATTAGGCAGTTTTGTGAGCACGTCAAAATAGGCCAAATTCCAGATTTTCTCCTCCGCGTCCTTCCGCTCAGTGATTTCCTGTTTCAAGTTATGGGCGGATTCAGCCAAGTTCGCTATATGCTCCAAATGTTTCCTGGCGCGCATCTTCAATGTTTGCACGTAGCTCGCGACAAAAATGGTAAATATGAGGCCACACGCCAGTGCCCACCACGCCTGTCTGACCTTATGAACAGTTTCGAAGGCGCTGGTCGATTCCACGTGGACGAGCCAGTTCTGGCCCGGCACACTCAACGACTGGACGTAGTGAAACCCCTCATGGAGAACTTGTTCAGCGTTGCCTCCTTCTGTCCTATGTGGGCGGCTATAGAGTATGCCTTCGGTCGACTTGACGGAGGAATCGCGTACCGTGATGGCCATTTCTGCAGTCGGAATATTGCGGAGGGCATAATCTATCATGTTGTCGATACGAAACACGCCCAAAACATAGCCCCGCAATGCCGTCCTTCTCGTTGCCGGGGACGTCGGAACTTCTCCGATGCCATAGACCGGATAAATCATCAGAAAACCACGCTGGAAACCATCTCCCTGTATTAAGACAACGGGCACCGTGGCCTTCATCTCGCCTGAGTCTCTGGAGGACTCGAGAGCAGCCAAACGACTGGGATTCGAGGCTAAATCATAGCCGAAGGCCGCTTCATTCCCTTGTAGAGGTTCGACAAAATACACTGGGAAATACTCCGCTCGGTTCGCAGCAGACACTATTCGCCCACTGGCCTGCTTTTCAGTGAAGCGAAAATTTGGAAATATCTGTGTGGCACTATGTTCATAGGCGTCGCGTTGGCTGCTGGAAACACGAGGAATCCACTCCAAAGCTTGGATGTCTCCATGGTTTGACAGTAATTCAGTGACGAAGTGGTGAAATTCGTTGCGGCTGATCGGATCGATGCTGGTATAAAGCGCCGCAAAGGATTCCAGAATCTGGACGTTGCGGTCGATCCCCTGTTGAAGAATGCTGGCCAGAGAGCTGGCTTGTTGTGTGAACTCGCTCTCAAGCAATTTCTGTTCGGTTTTCCTCACTTCATAAAATACATAAAGCGTAAAGACTATTCCTATGATGAGAATCAATAAGGGTAACTTCAGCCATTTAGTTGTTCGATTCAATTGAGGCCCTTGCTTTTCTTAAAGATTGGGGCTCGAGTCGCAATGGAACATTTATGGGAATCCTTCGATAAGCGTTCCATTGCACTCCAGACTCCAGTCTTTTGAGTTTAATCACCGACGTTGATGATCGGCTATATTAACTTTTCAGAGCCGTATCTTTTGCAGGATTGGCGGTTTCCTGCTTCTGTTTTAGTGCATTGAGTTTTTTGAGTTTTTCTTCCTGCGCTTTGATACGTTCTTGGATGGGGGTAATGTTTTTTTAATGACTTATCTTATTCTTATTTAGTTGTCATGTGTTAATAATGTAATTTCACAGACGAATACCCGTCAATCGAACGCAATAAGATGGACGCCCCCTCCTTAATAGTATCCAGATGTGTCAAAGTTGAGGTTCTAATTAACCACCTGAGCTGACAGGAGCGTCTGACATGAAGATCCAAACAGTAGGTATCGATCTGGCCAAAAACGTGTTCCAGATACATGGCGTTAACGAATTTGGTAAACCCGTTATTCGCAAGCAATTGCGTCGCGAACAGATAGCGGTATTTTTCGTCAATCTACCGCCCCATCTGATCGGCATGGAAGCGTGTGGCAGCGCGCATTACTGGGCACGCAAGCTAGGAGGTTATGGCCATACAGTCATACAGATGGCACGCCAGTTCGTCAAGCTCTATGTCAAATCCAACAAGAACGATGCAGCCGATGCTGAGGCGATCTGCGAAGCGGTGGCCCGGCCGAACATGCGGTTTGTGCCGATCAAAAATGTCGAACAGCATGCTGTTCTGGCGCTGCATCGGGTACGACAAGGATTTGTCAAAGCACGTATCGCCCAGGTTAATCAGATTCGGGACTTGCTGGGGGAGTTTTTGGGGTGATCATTCCTCAGGGTGTTACTTACATTGCCAACCATGTGCCTGAACTACAATCTGTTTAAAGAATCCAAGAATACATGATCGAATGAACGCGACGAAGTCGGCTGCATGTGTGACCCGTGAAAACGCGCTCCCTGAGTCTGCCCATGGGTGCTCACCGAAATAACGTTGCGTGTAAGCGATAGCTTGAAAATGCCGTGAGATTATTCTCATCTCATAGTCCCAGATGCGTCTATCTGATACCGAACCATGCACGAACACAACCGGCTGCCCGTCCCTTGTTCGCCGTAGATCAGCTGTACACCATTTACTTCGCTCTGTTGTAGCGCTTGCATCTTGTCAGGAACCGAATTTTTTGTGGAACTGCATTCCGCTAATACCATGCCAGTAAGCGTATTCCCACGGCCGTCTTGACGAATTCCGGTAAAGGAATCCAATCGGCAGGAATTAGCGGGTTATCGCCATAGTAGAAGTGAAGTTCCACGGCAGGAAGTCATGGACCTGATTGACCGGATGGTCAGCGATATGGGTGAGAACGTGGCGTAGCCATGCTTCAGGATCAATACCGTTTAATTTCGCTGTGCCGATCAGGGAATACACGGCGGCAGCGCGCTCCCCACCGCTGTCGGCACCCGCGAAGAGATAGTTACGACGTCCGATAGCGACGCCACGCAAGGAGCGCTCCGCTGCGGAATTATCGATTTCAATGCAGCCATCGTCACAATAACGTTTCAGCGCTGGCCATAGATTGAGGCGATACATGATGGCCGCGGTCGTGTCTGACTTGCGCGACAGCATCAGAAGCGTCGCCCGCAACCAGGTTTCGAAGTCGTCAATGAGCGCCAGCGATTGTGCTTGTCGGGCTGCTCGACGTTGGTCCGGTGGTTGGCCACGAATCTCAGCTTCAATCACATACAGTTCGCCGATCCGGCGTAACGCTTCGGTGGTGACGGCGGACGGTCGTGCCACATGCAAATCATAAAATTTACGGCGTGCATGCGCCCAGCAAGCGGCTTCTACTACCTGGCCGCCTTCATAGATCGCGTTAAATCCGGCATATGCATCCGCTTGCAAGACGCCGGTAAAGGAGGCGAGATGTGTTTGCGGATGGATGCCTTTACGGTCCGGGGTATAGGCAAACCAGACTGCCGCCGGTTCAGAAGAACCGGAAGAACGGTCGTCCCGCGCATAGGTCCACAGTCGCGCTGTCTTGGTCTTGCCGTTACCTGGTGCCAGAACCGGTATCGGGGTGTCGTTGGCATGCAGTTTCGTGGCTGCGAGAACATGACGTCGAATCGCGTCCACCAGTGGTCGCAGCAAACTGCTGGCAGCACCAACCCAGTCAGCCAATAATCCCCGATCCAGTTCAACGCCTTCGCGGGCATATATGACCGATTGCCGATAGAGCGGCAGGTGATCGGCATATTTACTGACCAATACATGGGCCAGTAAGCGGGGACCGGCCAGACCGCGTGCAATCGGACGACTAGGCGCGGCGGCTTGCAGGATGGTATCGCAGCATTTGCAGGCCAGCTTCGGACGAATGTGTCGGATGACTCTGAAGCTGGCGGGAATGAAATCGAGTTGTTCAGCAACGTCTTCGCCCAGTTGCCGCAGGCCACCACCGCAATCCGGACAGGCATTCTGTTCGGGTAAATGAATCTTCTCGTCACGGGGTAAATGGGCCGGTAGCGGTTTGCGCGGTGCACTCTGGCGTGGCTTTCTGGACGGAAGTTCTTCCATGGCAACCGTACTCTCATCGGCCTGCAAATCTTCCAGTCGCAGTTCGAGTTGTTCGATCTGATGATCGAGCTTCTCGGATTTACGACCGAACTGCATGCGCTTGAGTTTGGCGATGAGGAGTTTGAGATGTTCGATTTCAATGCCGCGCGTGGAAAGTTCTTCCCGCAACTGTGCCACCGGTTCCCCTTGCGTAGCAAGGGCGACATCACGCTCCAGGATCATGGCCTTCAAGGTCGCGATATCGTCAGGAAGATGGGCGTGCGTTGGCATGGCGCCAGTTTACGCATTTGTGGCGATGTTTACAAGCCCAATGCGGGCCGATTCGTGCGTTCAGGACGCCACCAATCGATCCCTTCCAGTAGCATCGACAACTGCGCTTGCGAGAGCGACACCGATCCTTCACTCGCCTGCGGCCAGATGAAGCGGCCGCGTTCGAGGCGCTTGGCCAGCAGGCACAGGCCATCGCCGGTCCACCACAGTATTTTAAGGATATCTCCACGCCGTCCGCGGAAGACGAACACATGACCGCTAAACGGATCTTCGGCCAATGCCGTCTGCACCTTGGCTGCCAGACCATTAAAGCCACAGCCCATATCGGCCACACCCGCTGCCATCCAGATACGTGTGCCTGCCGGCAGGCCAATCATGCGAGCAACCGGTCCAGAAGGAGGGCAAGCATGCCAGAATCAACGACGCCTTCGAGTCGGAGCCGGGCTTTGCCTACTTCCAGAATAATGACCCCGGGGGAAACAGCGGTACTGGTAAAAGCTGGTTGTGTATCTATCTGCAGCGGATCGCTGAGTACAACCGGCAATAATGTACTCTGAGTGTCAAAGGCTCCCACATGAAACAGCTTACGCCATGCAAAAACCTGATTGGCATTGAGGTCATGCGCCCGCGCTACCCGCGATACCGAAGCCCCTGGCACTAGAGATTTTTCGGCGACCCTGCGTTTAAATTCCGTTGAGTGCTGGCGATAAGTGCCACGCTTTGCCCGCGAAACCGTCCCAATATTTGTGTCCATAATTTAATTTGTGGGCACAATTAATTTGCGCCTCCCATTCAATCATCCGGATATTTGGTCTTTAGCGGTAGAGGGTGCTGGGAGGACGCTTACCTTGGATGTGTATTCGGCATCTTTTAAGGCAAACGTCCGCAACTGATACAAAGTATTCGCAACCCTCCTAATTTTTGATCGAAAATGCTGTGTTAAGGTCAAAAAACCAATCCATCTTACATCGATATAAAAATAGCTAATCTCCCATAGATTGCTTGAGCCGAGCTGTAAGAAGTGCGTATTTCTGCTTTGAAGTATCGGCAAACGCTGCATCGCGAGATGACGGTGTATCGTCATATGGCACAGGTTCGGCGAATTGGTGGACAGTTAGATCCCACTTTTTTCCATCAATTAGATTATAAAAGTGCGTTCCGCCAGGCGTCTTAGTGGTAAGAATCCCACCGCCGAAATGATCTTGTACGACAAGAGACGTAATGCTGCAATGATTCTGCGCCGGATTTGATTGTGACCATGCACCAGTTGGGCTTGAAGTGTCTGCGGACCATACCCGCGAAATCGATCTATATAGATCAAGTGGCGTCTCAAATGTCGTCGATGTAGAAGTATTCTGTTTGTCTTGTTTCATTAAAAAATTCCTATTCAACGAAAATTCTCTATAGGAGAAAATGTATTAGACATGGATATTTCGCCATAGGCGGGTAGGATAAGGAGTTTTTTGCCGTCACACTATTGGTATGGCGTCTAGCGATGCCAATGGATAACTTCAATGAAAAGTAGCCCAGGCGATAGATGCCGAGAATGCACAAAGCACCAATGAAGTTGCGCGCTGCAACTTGATGCGATCTGCAAACTTCAAGCGCCCGTTGGCTAACGCTGCGCCGAACATCGTCCAAGCGATGCCGATAGGTATCAACAGGCAAACAAACAACGCCGTCGCTGAAAAATAGATTTGCATATTGCTGGGCGATAGAACGGGGAAAATCGCAGACGAAAAAAGTAGTGCTTTGGGATTGAGAAGGGTTGCCACGAATAAGGAATGAGGGCCAACCGATCGTTGTCCCGAGGTCTGCAGCACGGAGGCTGCCCTCCATACCATCACCGCAATGTAGATGAGGTAGAGGCTGCTGGCGGCGCGTGCCAAGATCGCTACCCAAGGGTAACTACTTTGTAAGGGCGCGAGCACTGCGCCCCAAACCGAGATCGCAATGAGATAGCCGAGAAGTTCGCATGCAATGAGTGGCAACGCGCCTTTCGCACCTCGCTCCAGGCCGGCGGCGGCCAGTAAGGTATTGGTCGGTCCGGGCGTCAGCAGTATGACCGCAGTGCTCAGCGCAAATATAGGTAAGTTGAAGTCAGATGTCATCAAAGTCTTAGAGGGGTAAGCAACTTGGACAGAGCCGGTTTGCAATTATCAATATCGCCGTTTAGTGCCAGTTTGTTGGCTAAAAGGAAAAGCGTAACAGTTTTTGGTGATGGTCAGTTTTCGACTTGCCCGCCCAACTTCGCCATATTGTACGCTACGCGTTTTGCTCCTAACAGATGCTTAACCCTATTTCTAAGCTCGCTCGCTGCGCGCCTCCGTAAGTGCTATGGTCAAGTGTTGCACCTTCTTTTTTAATTGATTGCGCTCTTCAGTAAGTTCAGCGACCAGTAACGTCAAACGGTAGATTTCTACTTGATCCGGGGAAGCGTCGCTCGACGGAGTCTCTCGTTCTGGCTTTGGCGGTAGTCGTGCCTCACGTACTTGTCTTGCTGCTTCGCGTAATTCTTTCTTGCCGCCAGCGACAGCAGCTATCTGTTGTTCGCTAGGCAAGGACGCTACGGCGACCGCAGCATTAATAGATATTTCACCGGACTTTACGGCTCTGACCAGTTCCGGCGCAGCCGTTTTTTGGATTTTTTCGATTTGTGCCAAGGTTGCGCTGCTTACCCTCGCAGAACGCGCAATGGCTTCCCGCGTTAACGGTTGCTCGCCCTCTGGCTGGCTTAATACATCTGCCCCAGCTATCTTATCGGGCGGGCGCTGGGCTTGCGTCTGTGCCACGCGCGTCGATACGATCTCTTTCTTGCGCAGGGCAAGCACACCGCGTTGAAAGTCCGATACGCTGCGCCGCCCAAGGTGGTTATCAATCATCCACATGTGGACATCTTCGATAGATTTAAACGTGTGGTTCTGAATAATATTAAAAGGAATTTCGTGCTTTTGGCAGATACCGTAGCGGTTGTGCCCATCTATTAAAAGATCACCCCACAGTACTAGCGCGTCGCGGCAGCCTTCGGACAGCAGGCTACGTTCTAGTGCGGCGAATTCGTCATCGGTTAAAGGATCGATATAAGCACGGAGATCTTCGCTGATATTAATGGTCATGGTTAAGACGAAATTAAATGATAGCGCGGTAGTGTACGCAACGCCGCTATTTTAAGCCACATAGCAACCTATTATTTCAAAAAAATCTGAGCTGCCCCGGTGTCTTGACGGACAGTGATGTATGAAGCGCCACGAATATGTTTGGCCGAGCTAGCCGGAATAGGGGAGAAATTGAAACAAAACGAATGCGCAAAAATACTTAACCGAAAGCCGCTCCAGCGAAGAGTTGAAATTCAGCGTAAATACGTAATGCGACTTTTATACGTATTGTTATGGATACTTCTTGTGCATCAATATAGGGAAGTGACGATCCTTTTTAAATTCGTTGCAATTTGATTTATTGGTCCGAGTTTTGATGGGTATTTTTCACGGTGGTCTGTGAAGAATGGGGTTTGAAAGATATACAAGCGTTAAATTATTACTAGTAATTATGATCTCAAGCCGTGCTAAAAGCCTCTAGAAAAAAGGTTGATAAATATATTAATAGATAGATTCCAGAGAGTAACTATACAGTGAAGAAAACCTCCAAACTAAGGCGACTCTTGTGTTGTGAAGCCTAAGTATTTCTTGAATGAGTGAAAAAAATTTTATATATTTAACCAATATAGAATTCTTGATAATTATTTCGGCATCAACTTTGTTCAAAGGTTGAAATATAGGGCATCAAAATTGAATTGACGGGCTTGGTCGAGGGGGTAGCAAGGCTCCGATTTTCGGGAAGATGGTATTGGAAGAGTATTTCCTCGGCAGAGGTCGGAAGCAAGATTGATAAAGCAATTTTTGTGCTGGAACCGGATGTGGTGGCGCTGTTATTCAATCGTGCGCAGGGCGCACACTAATATTATCGGTTACCGATTGACCAATGCCAAGCTTTGACAGGCATCATCCCATGGCGTTGGCAGGGCTTGATCGGAGGCACTGAGGCTTAGGTTGCTATCGGTGAATTCTTTTCTGACCTTCAGGCGGGTGTCCGCGTATCGAAAAGGAGTTTCCATGCCTGAACTATCGTTCCAGGTGGAAGGCGCGGAGACGGTCCGTTCTGCGGCCACTCCGCTGCTTAATTTCAGACTGTGCATCAACACGGCTATTTCGAGCGTGAGAGTCGCGAATGTCATCCTACAGTGCCACATTCAGATCGAATCGCCACGGCGGCGCTACCGGCCGGGGGAGCAAGAACGGTTGCGAGAATTATTTGGCGATCCCCTGCGTTTCAAACAGGGGCCACATCCACTCCTGTGGACGCATAACACTTTGCTCATACCTGGTTTCGAAGGGAGTTGTATTGCGGACTTGCCGGTTCCATGTAGCTATGATTTCAATGTGGCCGCAGTGAAATTCTTTTATGCGCTTGAAGATGGTGAGGTGCCACTTTTGTTCCAGTTTAGCGGTACGGGTTTTTATCGCGATGAAAATGATCGGCTCCAGATCAGCCGGATTGCCTGGACCAAGGAGGCAACATTTTTGCTGCCCGATTCGGTGTGGCAGGAGATGATGGATCGCTATTATCCCAACGGCACATGGTTGTGTCTGGATCGCGATCAGTTTGATCGGCTTTATCGATATAAGAGGCAGCATGGACTATCGACATGGGAGCAGGCGCTGGATAGTCTATTGGATATCGTTGAAGAGAATGTGCCATGAATGCCTCGTTTATTCATAGCGTTGTAAGCGCCGTGCTTTATGAAGGTTATATGCTTTATCCCTACCGCGCCTCCTCGGTGAAAAACCGGCAGCGCTGGGCCTTCGGGGGCGTTTATCCACACAATTACTGTATGGCTCATGATGGTGCCGATCCATGGATGATTCAGACTCAGTGCCTTGTGCAGGGTGGTCCCGACACGGTACTGACGGTCACGTCAGGGTTCTTGCATTTAACCGCGCGCGAGACGGGAGAATTGAAGCCGCCATTGGTGGAGTGGCCACAGGACGAGCCGCCATATTGTGCGGTTGATGTTCTGACGATCGACGGGCAGCATTTTTATAGCTGGCAGGAAGCGGTTGAGCGCCAGATTAATACCGAACCACTCTGCCTGGATGAGGTGGGTGAATCTGAATATAAGGAGTGGAAAACCCCCTTTGAATTAGCAGGGCATCGCGAATTGGAACCGTTAGGTAATGCGCAAGGTAAAGTGGCAGGTTTATTGGCACGTAACCGCCGATGCATAAACGGCGAAGTAGGAATACGTGCCGAGCGAGTGATCGATAACGTTTTCCGAATCACCGCCAGAATCGCCAATTGGACACCGTTGCCGGATGTGCGTGGTATTAGCCGCGATGCAGCAACGCTGCGAGCGTTAGTCTCGTGTCACCTGATTCTTCGGGTATCGGATGGTCGGTTCGTATCTTCTATTGATCCTCCTGCGGATCTCGCGGTGAATGTAGCAGAGTGTGAAAATATTGGTGTCTGGCCAGTACTAGTTGGTGAGGAAGGGACATTTGATACCATACTGGCCTCGCCGATTATCCTCTACGATTATCCGCAAATCGCACCGTAAAGCTGGGTGACCTTTTCGCTGATCCTAGGCACGATTTGGGATTGGCGCGTATGCCTGGCTATTGATTCCTCTTTGCGGCGGACGAAATTGAACTTATTACCTCGCAGGAAGCAAGGAGATACGCTGCATCCTTATCGCCGGTGGTTGAAAAACGTGTAAAATCATGCTCTCAACTTTAAGGCAAGCGTCTCGCTAGGATTGTCCTTCGTCAGGTGAATTGGCGCAAATGCGGAAATGAAATTAATCTAATTAATTGCTATTGACTTAAAAAAGCAGAGTTGAAAACTAGTAATGTGACCCATTTGATAGTTTGAAGTGGACTGCTTTTGTCACTATCGAACATGAACCCTGATTATTCAGGGCTTTTTTGTTTTTGGAGAGGCCGTTTCCTACAGTGGATTTTAGGATAGTTATTTTCCCGCTATGCTTGATTTCTTTAATAAGGCGCTAAAACAAGTTTCTTTATTTTCTGTTCGTGAAATGAAGGTCAGGTGTAAGGCCTTTGAACGTCGCCTTTGTCATTAATGGAGACTATTTAATTAACATTCCCCGGAAAATGGGAACGTTAATTTTGGCCTTAGAATGCATGTTGAAGTCATTTTTATTCGCTTAATGCTGTCATGCGGTTTATGGACTTGACCCGATAGCCGGACCGAAACTTCGGCAAGCAACCGTTAATGTTCAATTTCATCTTATATATTACATCTGGGAATGGGTATTATGCTCGTCATTACCATAAAGCAAGGCAAGGAAAAAAGCCTGCTAGTTCGTCAGCCTTGGATTTATGCCTCTGCCATTGAGCGCATCGATGGAAAGCCTGGCGAAAATATGCAATTTGGCGCTACAGCGCTGGTACACTCGTCTTCAGGCAAGTTTTTGGCGCGCGCAGCACATAGCCCGAAATCGGAAATTCGCGCGCGAGTCTGGACTTTCGATCAGAACGAATCCGTCGATCATGCATTTATGAAGCGTCGTATCAAAGCAGCTGTTGCGACGCGCAGTCTCGCCAGGGGTGCAAAAAATAGCGCTGCAACCGATGTGGTGCGACTGATATTGGCAGAAAAAGATGGATTACCGGGACTATTGGTGGATTGGTATGGCGGTCGAAACGGCTACCTCATATGCGAATTTCAGGCCGCTGGCGTGGAAGCCTGGAAGGTGCCGATTGTTAAGGCTTTGATGGCCGAAACCGATTGTCCGAATGTCTATGAACGCTCAGATGAGCTTATCCGAAAAGGTGAAGGCTTGCTCAACGTATCCGGTGTCTTGGCGGGGGATGAGCCGCCAGATGAAACTCAATTCACGGAGAATGGTGTGCGTTTTGCTATTGATATAAAGACAGGGAAGAAAAGTAAATACCGGTAAACAGGTGTCGGCTGTGTACTTTGACGCGCATACACCGGTGCAAGTCACACCCTCCTGTGGCGGATGGTGCGAAGAGAGTGAGAAATATTCCTATGCTGAGTGCGTTTTCGTAATTAACCTAGATTCTCCATAATCCGCAGTGTGCTGCTCTCTACCAACTCACCGGCTTGCGCAATCCATGCAATAACGTGTGGAGCCTTAAAATGTTGGTGAAGCAGTTCACGGCTTTCCCACCTTTCAAAGAACACGAAAGTGCGCGGGTCGTCTAAGTCGCGATGGAGGTCATATTGAATAAAACCTGGATCGCGTTGACTTGGTGCTATTAATGCACGCATTGCCGCTTCCATTTTTTTTTCTTGCCCAGGTTTGGCGGTATTGATCGATACGACGGCGATTTGAGACATTTTTTTCCTTTTTTTAAGGTGAGAATCGAACGATACAGCAGGATAGTTTTACGCGCACGAGTGTTGGTAAAAATAGCAAATTCTTCAAGATAGAGAAAGTCTGATATGAGTGATAATGTAACCGCTGTAAGCGCGGAAGACATCCTCCCGGTTGGCATGCTTGCCAATGGACGTGGGCCAGCTAAAGCGATGGAGAGCGTAGCAAAACGTAAAATGAACGTTCCAGGTTGGGAACCGTTCCACTATGAGCAGATTTCTGCAACAGAATTTGAAGTAACCGGCGGTCTTCCCGAGGTTGTTGGTGGTGCAAAAAGGTGGCCGGAACCACATACTACAGTGATTGTTTTAGAAGGCGAATTGACTAAAGAATTACAGTTGAGTACTTCAGTCGAAGCATCGTTTGATGATAAAAAGACTGCCATTACCATCCATCCGAAAGTGACACTTTCGTCCAATGTTGCAGCATCATCTCCTCATACCCAACATACTAAAAGTCAGTCCAGATATATGACTGTTATCTTGCGCATGCCTGATGATGCGGCGGGACATCAACGGATAGTCGAGATGTTAGCGCTGAATAAAAATTTCTTTGGCGCTGACGTCGTAGCGACTGCCTTTCAGGACGATGTTATGGTCAGCAAATCTTTGCAGATAAGCTGATGCCACAGTAATCAACTAAAAAAGTTTGCTTTGATGCTTGCCTTGGCACTCAAAAATAGCGGACGTTCGGTTTTGGTATGGCCAGGACTATCAACATTGCAAAACGTTATTCAAGCCCAGTCCGTGTAGGACCCTTTCGCTTAACTCTGCTGATGTCTGTGAGATGATTTCTTCAGGCACTTTAAATTTTTTGGTAAGCCGCTTATAGCTTTCGAATCCGTACGAAACCATAAACGGATGCATCCCGGAATCGATCGCGGCCAAGAAATCCTTCTCTTCATCACCGCAAATATAGCTACGCGCCGGATTAATATTAAAACGCTCTCTGGCAGCACGAAATTCGACCCTCTTTTCCTCGCGAACCGGAATATGAATAAAAAAATCAAGCGCGTCGAGATCAACGTCGTGGCGGCGGAAAAGTTGTCGCAGCGTTTCTTCTGGCTCGTTGGTGATGTTACGGGTAACTAGTCCGACTATTACGTCGGGCGCAGCGATCAGTGTTCGAATCAGCTCTGCAATATGGGGATAAAGTTGCGCCTCCTCCCGATATACTTCTGTCAACGTTTGAATTATTTGTTTCCGACTTTGTTTGCCGATCTGTTTTTTTATATTCGATGGAAAATCTTTCAACCCGCCCAGATATTTAAAAATATGGCGTCGCTTCTGAAAACTCTCTTCATCACCAATTGCCATATTGTGGTGTGCAAAGGTCTTATCGATTGCGCTAAACGCATCGATCGTGGTGCCATCCGCGTCTAGAATAATGAGTCGCTTGTCATTGTTGTACATACGTTACCCATAAAATGAAAAGGTGGCGATACGGCTTTTATAACTACTATGATTCCGTCCGAACCCTACCTAAACAATATGACGGGAGCGTGACGTGAATAACGCGTGGGGAGGAAGTTGGTATTGTCAGATTGATAGAAGCACGGGAAGAGGGCAAATGCGTAGATATAAAATGCAGTTTTTTATACAGTCAAAAAAACCACGTGCGATGACGTGGTTTTGGGAATGGGCAATGTCTTCAGGTCGTTCAGCTGCCAAACGTATGTATTCTTACTACGAAAGCGAATATCACAATTAACAGCTTGGGGAACCTTTCAACCTTAGCCTATTTACATTTCAGCATTTTCGGATGCCGGTACTTCTGGTTCCATCGATGCCGGTGACGGTTTCATTACACGTTTTTTGCCCATCAGGCCCAAATCAGACCCGGTAATGCCATATTCCTGCATTTTGGTTTTGATTTCCATAATGACATCTGCGAGTTCGACCTGACGGACTTCTTCTGCTTGCAGGCGCAACTGTTCGATTTGTTCTTGAAGTTCTCTGTATGTAGACATTTCTATGGCTTTCTTTCTGCTGTTCAGTGGCGAAGTATACATTAACCACGCGGTTGAGCGAGAGGCTAGATCAAATAACCGAGTAAAATTTCTGTCGTGAAATATCGAATATGTCTGCTTCAAGTAATTAAATTCAATCTTTAGATGGAGGCTTGTCTTTTTTGTTAGATAGAACGGCGTGGCAGTGGCATCAAAAAGGCGAGTGAAATAATCTTAAAATTAAACCTTAAATTCCTTTCGCCCCTCTCCGGCGACTCCCTCTAAAAATACACGATCGCTTTATTTATCTGTCGTTACGATGCTATTAACAAGGTTTTCTATATGATACGATTTTTACTTAGTTTATTGGCTGCTGTAGGACTGCCGTTTGCTCCTGATGTCAGACCCGCCTTGGCTTTTTTACAACGTAAAGAGCAAGATGATGTCGCGCGTGCTCAATACGAGGCCAAAATAGACGCAATCGTTGATGGCTTAGTGCATCGCAGTGTTGCTCGAGGAGACAATACATTAGACTTATTGTTGCTTTCAGGTGGCGGTCAGCACGGTGCCTACGGCATCGGTTTTCTACGTGGATGGCAAAGTCGTAGCAATGGCTCTATGCCTGACTTCGATTTGGTGACAGGAATTAGCACTGGTGGGTTACAGGCACCGTTTGCGTTGTTGGGTACGGCAGAAGCACTATCCCAGGCTGCCGCCTTGTACCGCAACGCCACTACCGATTTCGCTCCGACGTTTGACTGGCTATTTTGGCTAAGACGAACCGGGGGATTAGTCAAGACCGAGCTATATCGACAGATGATTGAGCGCGAGATGAGCGGACGTATGAGTGCGCGATTGCAGGCTCGCTTTTCTGAAGGTAGGCAATTGATCATCGGTACGACAGATTTTGATCTGGGAATTGGCCATCTTTGGGACATCGGCCGAGAATTGGCGGCACCAATAGAGGGGCAACGTCGGGTGCAACAGATACTACTGGCTACGACCGCTATTCCTGGTATTTTCCCTCCGTTAATCTTGGATGATCACCTGCATGCAGATGGCGGTATTGTATCTAACGTACTGCAGGTTTTGGATTTTGATGGTTACCGAAAACTAGCTGCGAGTCTAGTTACTTCTGGCGTAATGCAACCGGTTACTGTGCGTATTTGGATAGTTATAAATATGTGGACATATCCGCGCCCGGTATCAATAGATCCATCCAGTCGTCGGTCCATCGTCCGTCGTAGCAACCTGTTGATGTTTTGGACCCATCAACTCCAATACCTTGCCGGAATGAAAGATATGGTGCGTGCTGTGAACGCCGAATTACCCGGCTTACGACTTGAGATGCGGTACACGTCGATCCCGTCAGAACTTGCAAACGAACCTGGTGCGGCTGATTTATTTAATCAGGAATGGATGACGCGTATCGAAAAATTTGGATTCGAACGCGCCCAAAGTAGCCATCCGTGGGATGAGATAACCACGCCTTATGCCCGTCCAGTGCCCTCAATGTCACAGGAGGAACAGCTTCTCTTTTCAATCTTAGTTCAAAAGAAGTAAGGCAACACACTGGGGTGGGTGTTTTTTTAGTTCATTAAGTTATATTTTTGACTAGTATTTTTCACAATTATTTACTATTGTAAGGGAATAGGTCAGATCTATAGTGGGATCGAAATGCTGATTGAACGTTTTCGTCAAAATGTAGAAGTCGACCTGCGCGATCCCCATAGTACAAATAAAAGGTTGCTCTGGTTACGTGATGGATGTTTTTGGGCCTATACCGCAGAAAGATCGTTAAGTGCGTTGCCGTGGCAATTGCAGGTAAGCCGTAGCTAATTAAAAGGGAGTCTTGGTGCAACCAAGACCACGGTTAACATGTTAACCAAAGGGGAGTGTCGAAAAATGAACCGACTGTCCATATCGTGGATGAACATCGCTGCATTTAATTTAATACTATTATTTTTATCGGGATGCGCTCCCGTGACGCTTAAAACGGTTGATTTACAACCGCTTATTGCCACGACTGGTACAACGGTAAATAGTGGCTCGTTCGGCTTTTGCAGCGGAGAAGGGAAGACTCCCTCGACAACTTTTTCCGCCCCCGCAGAAACAGTCATGGTCGGTTACGATGATTTTTTTAGGGCAGGAAAACCACCTTTTGCTTGCGACGACGTGCGTGTTTCGGTGTTCAGAGGAGGCGTAAAATTTGACGTTAGTCAGTTTGATGCTATTGCTAGCGCTGAATTTTGGCTCGACACCACCAAATCGATCTCACGCAGTGATGGAAAATTAATGGAAACTTCTACCCCAATATCCTATGCGAACAGGCTTTGTATGGGAACCGAAATTTTCTCTTCCAAAATGCTGTGTGATTATTCTATGCTTTTACCGGTAGGCGAAACCATCAGCGTAGTGGTGTCTGATCAGGTACGTGATTGGATAAGTATGCGTCGAAATAATTTTGGATTTGTTCTTACCGGGCCGCGATCCGAGTTCTCTGCGCAAACTCCACCAAGAGATAACGATGCAAAAATAAGCTGGTACAGTAACTTTCGTTTACGCATTACTTATGAACCTGCGCTTAATTTTCGGATGGCGCAGTGATTTACGCAAGGTTTTTAAGGCACGAGATTCGTCCCTATACTTGACCGTAGTTTCAACGCCTAAAGTTGCTCGCCAATAAAAAAACGCCCCAAGGAGCGTTTTTTTAGGCAGAGCAATATAGCAAGACTTATTGAATTTTCGCTTTTGCGCGAAGTTCCTGTTGATATGCTTGCAATTTTTTCTGTTGCAGCGCTTCAGTAATTTGCGGCTTCACTTCTGCCAATGTTGGGATCTTGGCCGGACGTGACTCTTCCAGTTGGATTACGTGATATCCGAATTGGGTTTTGACCGGTGTATCAGTAACTTGACCTGGTTTCAAAGCAACTAGCGCATCCGAGAAAGGTTTGACGAAAGAAACGGGTGTTGCCCAACCTAAATCGCCGCCATTAGCTGCTGAGCCTGGATCTTTTGATTGCTTAGCCAGGTCTTCAAACTTTCCGCCAGCTTTTAACTTAGCGATGATGGCTTTTGCATCTGCTTCATTATCGACCAAAATGTGGCGAGCATGATATTCCTTGTCGCCAGCAGTTGCTTTAAATTTGTCGTATTCGGCTTTGATGTCAGCATCGCTAACTGGGTTTTTCTTGATGTAATCCGATACCAATGCGCGGATCAGGATTGACTGACGGGCGATATCGGCTTGCGCTTTTACATCTGGATTGTTGCCAAGGCCTTGTTTTTCAGCTTGCTGAATCAATACTTCGCGATTGATCAACTCGTCTTTAACCATTGCGCGCAACTGCGGAGAATCAGGTTGACCACCTTGTGCCGCCATTTGCGTAACCATTAAGTCAGCACGTGAAGATGGAATTGCCTTGCCGTTTACTACGGCAACGTTTTGGGCCAAAGCAGGTAATGCAGCTGCAGCAAAAAGAACCACCAACAAGCGAGCAGGTTTAAAAGTCATATTCGAATCCTAAATAGAATGGGGGAGTTGTAGAAGAGTAAAACAGAATATAGCTAGAAATAATGAAGTGTTCAATAAATGTGTAACTAAATTTTATCGTGCAATGATTATTTTCGCGTTTTTAAGCGTCTTTAATCTCCGATGGCGCCAACGCTGTGATCGCCAAAGCATGAATCTTATGTTGCATCATGTCATCCAAACAATCATACACCAGACGATGGCGATTTAACCGATTTTTCCCTTCAAAAACTTCGGAAATAAGCCGAAGGCGGTAATGACTACCACCAGAGGCTGCACCAGCATGGCCGGCATGCATCGCTGATTCATCCTGCAATAGACATTCTGTCGGAGAGAAAGTTGCAATTAATTTTGTACGAATATCATCTAATTGGGTAGTCATTTAGGTTCCTTGATATATTTTGAGAGATAAAGGCTTTGTCCAATGACAAATGCAAACATTAATCCCATACCGCCAAATAACTTGAAGTTAACCCATGTATTGATCGGAAAATTAAAGGCTACGTATAAATTCAGCAAGCCCATAAATATAAAGAACGCGCTCCAGGCGAAACCTACTTTGGCCCAGATTGGTTCAGGTAACGCCATCTGTTTTTCCATCATGGTTCTTATTAAATTTTTACCCATAATCAATTGACTACCTAGCAATGCTGCTGCAAAGCACCAGTATAAAACGGTAGGTTTCCATTTGATAAATGCTTCGTTATGAAAGTAAATGGTGGCGCCACCAAACACGCTAATAATCACTAGCGAAACCCACAGCATCGCATCGACCTTTTTACGGCGCGCGAGTAGATAGCCAATCTGAGCCAAAGTAGCAATGATAGCCACCGCCGTTGCCAATATGATTGGCGCTTGCGTCGCAGTGACAATACCGCCAGACACAAAGCCCGATAGATATTGCGACACCAAAGCCTGGGCGGCATCGGTATGGCCTTCGCCCCACTTAAAAATGCCGAAAAAAAGTATTACAGGGAAAAGGTCAAACAGAAACTTCATGGACTGGGCTTTCTTTCGTTAGTGCGATTGTGCAATTGTGCGAGGCTTTATTTTACTAATTCATATCCAATGCGTAAACACGGGTATATAAATAAGATTAACGGATTATGCCGGATCAAAACGTAATGATGCGGAGTTAATGCAGTATCTTAAGCCAGTTGGCGCTGGTCCATCAGGGAAAACATGTCCTAAATGTGCATCACAGACATTACATAAAATTTCGGTGCGGGTCATGCCGTGAGCGCGGTCAATCCGTTCGCTGACATTTTCTGGATTAATCGCTTTGAAATAACTTGGCCAGCCGCAACCCGAATCGAATTTCGCGTCTGATTCAAACAAAGGTGTGTTGCAGCATACACAGGTATAAATGCCATGTTCGTGGTGATCCCAGAATTTTCCCGTGAAAGCACGTTCAGTGGCGGCTTTTCTTGTAACTTCATATTCCATTGGTTCTAGTGTCGCGCGCCATTCTGCTTCGGTTTTAGTAACTTTTGAGTTGCTCATGATGGACTCCTATTTTAATGGACAGTTTTTGAGTTTTTTTTGATGGCTTTTTTAATTTCCGTACTCATCTGCCGACTCACTGATGAGTCAATTATGTTTAACTTACTCATTTAAGAAGAACAGCTAACTTCTAATCCGTTGGCCCAGTCGGGTGGCAACGCGGCGTAGTCAGCATATTCAGGCTGTTCATCAAATGGCTGCTGTAAAATTTTAAGTAGTTTACGAACCTCGGAATAGTCTTTTTTCTGTGCTTTTTCAATCGCAACTTGCGCTAAATAATTCCGCAGCACGTACTTGGGGTTCGTTTTATGCATTGCAAGACGTCGCACTGCGTCAAGGCTATTTTCTGACTGCAATCTCGCCCTGTATTGAAGCACCCATGCATCAAAACCTGCTCTATCGATAAACAGATCACGCAATAGCATGTCGTTTTCTGGATGCGCGATTTGCAAGTCACCTAAACGGCGGAAAAATAATGTGAAGTCCGTATGGCTACTTTGCATTAATGCAAACATTGCATCAAATAACTTATCGTCTTCTGGCTGAACAGTTAGCAGGCCTAGCTTGGCGTGCAATAAGTCACCATACTTAGCAGTATATTGGTTTTGATAGCCTTTCAACGCATCTTCGGTGTCTTCAACACTTCCAATCAATGGGAGTAATGTCTGGCCGAGTGCATAGCAGTTCCAATGACCGATTTGTGGTTGCATATTGTAAGCATAGCGGCCTTGTTGATCCGTATGGTTGCAGATATGGCGTTGGTCGTAAGCTTCCATGAACCCAAATGGTCCGTAATCAAGTGTTAGTCCTAATATCGACATATTGTCGGTATTCATAACGCCGTGCATAAAACCGACTGCCTGCCACTCGGCCATTAAATGGGCGGTACGCTTGGTCACTTCCGCTAAAAAAGCTTGATATCTATTTTCTTTTGCTGCTAGTTCTGGATAAAATTGTACGATAACGTAATCGGCCAAGATTTTCAGCGATGTATGTTGTTTGTTGTAAAACCAGTGTTCAAACGATCCAAAGCGAACAAAGCTTGGTGCCATGCGCGTTACTACTGCCGTGGTTTCCGGTGTTTCTCGCATCACCAACTGGTCTGATCCGATGACACTTAGTGCGCGCGAGGTTGGAATGCCCAGCGCCGCCATCGCTTCTGAGCAAAGATATTCGCGAATGGATGAGCGCAGTACCGCACGACCGTCTCCCATACGCGAATAAGGCGTCGCTCCAGCCCCTTTGAGTTGCAACTCAATACGGCTAGTAGCGTTATATGATGGGACGTCGCCTAATAATATCGCGCGCCCATCACCCAATTGGCCCGCCCATTGTCCAAACTGGTGCCCTGAATATACGGCGGAAAGTGGCTGTGATGCATCCAATAACTGGTTACCTGAAAAGGTATCAATAAATTGTTTAGAGGGAAATATAGCCGGATCAATACCAATTAACGCTGCGGCGACATCATTGGCATCGACCAGATAAGGTGCCACGATTGGCGTTGGCATTAGGCGCGTATAAAACTCTGGAGGTAAAGCGGCAAATCCATTGCTTAATGAAAGTTTCGGGAATGTTGGCTCGATATTCGGTGCGGCTACGTCATGCATGCGGGTTCCTTGGAAAGCGGAATGTGGTGGCAACCCGTAGTTTGACAGAGATAGCCGATATCGTTGCTAAACACTGTCAATCTAAAAAAGGAGTAATAAGCGACTGACGTTCTTACATCGTCGAAACGCATACTATTTCCGGGCTTTTATTAGCAGTCAATTGACAGGGTTAAGCCATCATCAGCGCAAGAACAGGATGTTAAAGCGTCTTTTAGCTTGTTAAATATTCATGGTCAAAATGAGGCGTAAATAATCGAAATAGGAGTAATTTGTTACCAATAATCTTCGGTGACAAATTGTCCGGGTATTGCTCTGCGGCAGGGGCGCATACCGCGCTGAACCAACATTTCCCGGGTAGCTGTAATCATTTCTGGATTTCCACAAATCATCACGCGCGATGCCTCTACCGTTATTGAGTGACCAGTTACATGCTCGAGCGTGCCATTTTCAAGTAGTGTCGTGATGCGACCATGAAGATGGCGCGGACTCGCCGTTTGCGCGTCACGGGTTGTCGCTCGCACCAACGTCAGACTCGCGCCGCCATCTGCAAGTTCTGTACGTTGTGGCAGGCCTTCCAGCAACGCTTGATAGGCCAGTTCCTCCGTATTTCGTACGCAGTGCACGAGCACTAAATGTCTAAACTTTTTCCATACGACGGGATCTTGCAAAATCGAGATGAACGGCCCCAGACCCGTGCCAGTTGCCAGCATCCAGAGATCTTCTCCATCGACAAAACGATCTGCGGTCATAAACCCATAACTGGATTTTTCGACGAGTATTTTATCTCCCGGCAGTAGCTTTGACAGAAGTGCCGAAAACGGACCATTTGGTACTAGCACCAAATAGAATTCGAGGGTATTTTCTGTCATCGCTGAGGTCAATGAATAGGCGCGGGACACCGTTTCGCCACTCTCCGTCCTGAGGCCTAAGCGCGCAAACTGGCCGGGTGTGAATTGATATGCGGATGGCCGCGTGCATCGAAAGGATAGTAAAGTATCAGTCCAGTGATGCACGCTCGTAATGGTTTCGAGAGTATCTTTTTCGCCGCTAGTAATAGCGCTGTCGGGGATAACGTTTGTCATAATCAGGCACTCGTTTTATCAGTATATCTCCCACAATACACGTTTCATTAGTGATGTGATGACGTTCCACGGATAACGAGATAGTTTTTAACATCGGAGCACATCCAGATAAACGGTTGGTTGCTAATTAAATGTAAAAAATAGGAACAGGCATCGTTTTTTTACCACGCACAAATTGTCAACTGATTCGTTGTCTACCGCAGCGAATCAGTTGCACATCGCCAAATTTTTAAAATAAAAATATCTTTTCAATAGGTGGAAAAAGCGTTCACTAAACTAGATTGAGCTTTTGTAATTGAGTAAAGCAACTAATGTTGGTTCTAATTGAGCGTTATGTCTGCCTCCAAATTTTTACGTTGTTACGTCCCGAATGTTTGGCATCATAGAGTGCTGTATCGGCACGCTGAAGCAATTCGTCAAAGCCGGTGACTGTGTGGTCCATAGCGCTGATCCCGATGCTAATAGTGTATTTAATTTCTGCACCATCGATGATGACCCGTGCAGCTTCGATCTTGTTGCGTAAGCGTTCTGCCAGTTGCAATGCCCCGCCAAGATCTGTTGATGGGAGAAGCGCTGCGAATTCTTCGCCACCGATCCGTGCTACCGTATCGATGTCTCGCATCGTTTCCTTCATCGTGCTTGCCAGATTACACAATATAAGATCACCAGCTGCATGTCCGTACGTATCATTGACTTTCTTGAAATAGTCAGCATCGATGATGATAAGAGTGAGGGGCCGAGGATTTCGATGCCAACGTTTGAACTCTAGCTCTGCTGCCTCGAAAAGCGTACGTCGATTTGCTATGCCAGTTAAATAGTCGCTCGACAGGGCACTTAAGTGTCCAGCCGCATCGTTATTCCGGTCAGTTATATCGCGCAAAATTAAAGCATAACTGAGTTCATCAGGATCCGCTAAAACCATATTTCCTGCACCATCTACTGCAGTATCTTCAATCGGCACAATCATACTGCTGCTCCAGAAGCTTGTCCCGTCAGCCTTGACACGCCAGCCTTCGTTCAGACTCCAGCCGTCTTCATCGGCTTCTTTTAAGTAGTCTGTAATCCGTTCGGGCGAGATGCTACCTTCCTTGTAGAACATAGAGAAGGATTTTCCCACCACGTCTTCGGCAGTAAATTTAGTGACGCGTCCAATACTTGGATTCCATTCGTGGATTTTCCCTTCCTGATCAAGGCTCATTAATGCATAGTCTGTGACGCCCACCGTTATCGCGTTAATCCAAGCCGTGTTGTACTTGAGTTGGCGCTCTTGGGCTATGATCTGCGTCATATCGGTTAGGACTGTCATCAGATGGCTTTCATCCAATTTGATCATGCTTATCCCGAGCATCTTGGGATCTTGTTTTCCGCGAACGCCTGCAGTCAATTGGGCTCTGAAACCCTCACAAATAGATCCTTGTGGTGCTGTAAAATCTGCTGCCATGCGCCGCAATTCTGGGGCAACCGACTCTAAAGCGTTAAATAAATTTGACAGCCCGCCATCTTTCGATAAGGGCATTAATAGCTGGGCTGAGAGTGGATTCATCAGCTCAACCTCGCCCAAGCGGTTAGTTTGCACAAGGCCAACCGGTGCGAGGTAAAGAAACTGCAGTAATGCCTCGTACTCGCTGGCAATGTCTTGCGTACTCCCGTCTTCGCTCATGTTGCGCGTAAAACTAAAATGAATCGGATCAGCACGTCAGGACGCGATAAAAGTCTTAGTTTTACCTTAATAGGGCGCATGCGTAATGTGAGTACGTAATCAATGATGGTATCTAAAGAGGTGGAGGATTCGCGTGCATCTTCGAAGCGCTGGGCAACCATGAAGTTATTCATGCACGGAGCAACATTCGTAAATAAATGTGACCCGATCACGTTTTGAGCCCGCAATCCAGCCAATTTCGATTCAAATAGGTTGTAGCGTTGCACCAGGCCTGCGTCGTCAAATCCAATCACCCCAAAATCCATCTCATCGAGCTCTGTTGTCGACGCGTTAGCAATTATTGACATCAATCCTTCTTGATCGAAGAGCTCTTTGTTTATTTCAAGCATGTTATCTCCCGAGTTTTAAGCAAATATGACATCGACGGCCACGCATATTTGGTTCAAATTACAATTGAAAAATGGTTTTCAGAGCAAGCGTGTTGAAAAAAATAGTAGGTATTCATCGCGGGGCGGGTAACTACAGAGGACAGCACGCGTTTGTTCACGAGACTTTTTGATGTACTAATGAGACAACTAGACGATCAGCGAAACGCTGCTATCGCGGTAGAAATAATAAATACTGAAAGTTTGAAGTATTAGAAACTGATGGCACCGCTGGTATTGAAAGACTTAATTGATATTTGCTGCCGCGGGATAGCGGATTTGTCTTCGCTTTTAGTGCGCTTTATTTTCACCTAATCTTTTTAGAGACAAGGAGGTACGTTGCGCTGCTGCTAATGGGTATAAAAGCAATGTTTTTATAGACTTTATAGTACCGCAAAATTTCACAAACACCAGCATGACTTTCTTCTTATTTTATGGCGTGGTTTTTCTAAAATTACACGTTATTGATATAACTACATATCGTGCAATATTCACGCTATGTAATGTCTATTATTAAGCGAGGACTCTTTTTACGGTTTTTATAGTGGTTTCACTTGCAATACCCAAATAGAATTTTGTTTCATCAAAGCCAATATCCCAATGACCTTGCGGCCCACTCTTTGATTCGGTCAGTCAGTGACCTTTGGTCCCAAGCCTCTGCGGTAATTTCATCCGAGGTACTTAGATCATCATCAAACGCATTTTCCATTTCGCTACCAAATTCGTCGCCCATGATGATGACGTTTGCTTCGTAATTATGCAGAAAACTACGGATGTCAAGGTTGGCCGATCCGACCGTAGACCAGTTGCCATCGATTACTGCAGTTTTGGCGTGAAGGATGGCGACCTGTAATCGATAGATTTTTATGCCCGCTGCAAGGAGTTGATGGTAATACGACTGTCCTGCTTGAGATGCAAGGCCGCTATCGGAGACGCTGGGAAAAATCATTGAGACTTCAACGCCGCGCCGCGCGGCGTCAATTAGCACCTGTACCATTTGCTGATCAGGGGCAAAGTAGGGCGTTGTGATATGAATGGTTTTCTTTGCATTTTGAAATGCCTGGATATAGGCTTTATAAAGAATAAACTCTCCCCGCGGCCTGCTAATCACTACCCGCACCACTTTATCGCCAGCAATGCCTAATGTCGGGAAATACTGTAAGTCGGGCAGGTCTTCAGTACCTTGCTTTGCCCACGAACGCATGAACGAAAGCTGCAAAAAAGCGACCGCTGGGCCTTCAATCTGGATGTGTGTGTCGCGCCAGCCGACTGAGCCGCTGGTCTTTTTCTTTGACCTGAACAATGAGCTATTGGCATAGGCCGCACTGATATTCACGCCACCTGTGAAGGCAATTTTTCCATCGACGACAAGAATTTTGCGATGGTCGCGGTTATTGAGGCGCCATGCGCCGATCCGTTTTAACGGATTGACGGGGTTGAATTCGACCAATTTGATACCGGCGCTGCGCATACGGTCAAAAAATTCAGTTGGTGTGCCAATGGTACCAACGCTGTCATAAATGATATTGACCTGAATTCCGGCACGCTGTTTCTCGATAAGCAGATTGGCGAATTGCATGCCAAGAGCGTCTTGATCAAAAATATAGGTCTCAAAGTTTATATTATTCTTGGCATTGGCAATCGCCTTGATCATGGCATTCAGTGTCTGCGGGCCATCGAACAAAAGCGTTATTTTATTGCCTGCAATTGGCGGTGCCGTCACTGCTGCATCTTCCAGCGCCGCCAATTTATGCAAGTCAACCCGCGAGTGACTTAATCTCGATACCAAAATTGATGATGGGCGGGCATTTTCTGGTCGATTTTTAATGGCAAGCGAACCATCGGCTGGTTGCTCATTGAACGTCCTTATATCGGGCAACGATGCGCAAGAAGATAGCGTTAGCCCTAACACGGCGATCAACAGGATCCGTTGCAGGCGAGAAAGCATCGCACGATTTGAACTCGTGACGCGCGTGTTGATTCTCTTGATGATGCCCGTGGTGGTGCCCTTGTTGAATCTCATGGCGAGTCTCATAAAGAATGTGGTGGCAAATCTGTTTAGGAAATTGTTATCACCAGACCCGCTAGTGGCGCTGGCACACTTGCTATCTCATTGTCAGTATATAGCCAAATTGTTATTTCCCTAGAAGCGCCAATAAGGACGTTAAGCAAGTTGTGGAGCAATCGTTTGAGGCGGCGACTATAAGAGGCTAGCAACATCAAACACGGATTACAGGTTCAAGATACTTTTGTGTAATTTTGTTGATATTTTTATATTAATGGTGTTCATTCTCATTTTTAGCTAGCCCATTATTTGTTACTCGTCAGTTTGCGGAGTCTGCAGAATGCCAGCCAATTATGGCGCGCTATGACATCACGAAGCAGCTCTCGGCTCAACTTAATATCAACAACGTTTTAGACACAAACTACTTTGGCGTGTTCGGGGCCTATGGCGCGATCACCTATGGCGCACCACGCGACGCTACGGTGACACTTAAGTATCGTTTTTAACAACGTGAATGTACCGGAACTTATTCGTTTCGCTCTTAACTTATTTCTCTCTTATTTTACGGTTACATCAAAAAATATTAAATTTGGTGTTGGTATTGACGTCAATTTTGTATGCCTTCTGCACTTTCATTCGGCTTCATGCCAACCGGTTCATCACCTGCTTATTGGCGTCGGTGGCGTAACCAGGGTAATCATCTTGTGGTATTTCACCGTTCACGCTACTGGTTTACTCTCACTATCTGGTGATTGATCTTTAGGTGGAATAAAAAAATCTATCGGACGCCGTAAAAAGCGTGAGAGGACCGCTTTGGTCAACGGCAAACCTTCGCGAAAATGTACCTGACGCGAACGTAAAGCGACAAATAAAGCGAGGGAAAAACTGACCCAAAGATTGATGGTCCCGATGGCCAAAATCCCCACTATTGAACGTACTGCTATTTGCCACCCCATCTGATTATCGAGACCGACCAACGCAATGGCGAAGTTTGCCGCGGAAAAGGTGATATGACGAATATCGATTGGTAGGCCAATCATGAAACCAACAGTACCAATCGTGCCGAGTAAGATACCAAAATAAAAATTACCCATTAGGCCACCCAGATTGCTTTCGAGGTAATGCGCAACTTTGCTGAGCCGCGTCTTTCCTAATATTTTACGTAGCCAACGCGCTCGTTCTAAGCGCTTTGCCATATGCGTATAAAGCGCACGATTATCGTAATAGCCAGAAATTAAACCAGCCATGAAAAGACAGACTCCGGCGATGGCAGCGTGAAAAAGCGCCAGACTATGCAATGGATCTAAGTCATGAAGCAAATGTTGCGCCTTATCCGGCGTAACAAGATGGTGACCAAATAAGTGCACCCAGCCCACACTAATAAGATAAGCAACGGGAAAAACCATCAATAAATTGCCCGTAACGGCAATAAACTGAGTGCGAAAAACTTTGACAATCAGATCGACCAGACTATCAATATCGATATGACGACTATCCGTGCTGTGCAAGCCAGCCGCTATACGGGACGCGGTCATGGCTGGTTGCTTGGTGGCGACGGTAAAGTGTAGTACATGAATCAGCATAAACCCGGCCGAGTAATTCATGCTGAACAAAAAAGCTTCTACAAGAGGTGCTGCACGGAGATATGAATAGAGAATTTTCATCATCGCCATAAATCCGATGATCAGTCCGGCGCCTGCAGCTGAGCGGAACATCGCACTAAACTCACTTCGATCTTCTGCGATGTAATGTTCGCCAGTCCTACTCGCGTTTTCGGTAATATTTCGCGCCAACAAATTAATATTGCTCGCAAACAGTTCACGCACCGCGTATTTACGGTTATGCGCCTCGACCAACTCCCTTGCCAAATCTACCGCTGCAATCCGCTTCACCGTTTGAGCTGGCGTTACTAATAATTCGGTTGGGATATGTGCCATTAATGCGCCATCATGATGGGCAGGGGATACGATTTTTCTCAATATTTCTCGTTGAGGGAGCGACAAAAAATCTCCCATGTCTATGTCGACGACCTCAACCAAGATTAATAATTTTCGCAAACGGGCGATACTTTGATCGAGACGCACCAACAAATAAGTAAGAGCTACGCTAGTGCCTTTTTTTAGGGCGTTCTTGCGAATCTTGACCACCACGTCGTCGCATTGATCTAGCATGACCTGGAGGTGCTTAGCATCCTCAATCAGCCTTGGTATGGTTATTGTTTCGCTTAGAGTGTTTTCGTTTGGGTTGCTCTGAATGGCGCTTAGGTAAGGATTGTGAGCTTGATCAAGGCAATTAATGATTGCGACTTCGCCATTCAGGAGACTGCGGTAACCGGCCAAGTAGCGGTGTAATTCGACGTTTTGCATCAAAAATGGCGATTCGAAATCTTCCATTTCAGGATACAGACGAATTAAAGACGGCTCCAATCCCATCGCGCTGATTCGGTAAGACAGGGTTTGCGTTGCATCAAGCAACTCAGCGATAGTATTGATACCACCGAGAGTGTCGCTGGTATGCACTTTGTTGATGATCGCTGTGGCAGGACTGAGGATTGTTTTGTTATCGATAGTGTTATCAATATTATTGCTATCGATAACTTGTGCCGTCGCAATTGTGTTGCTATTAACCGCGGCTTCATTGTTTGATGGGTGCAACACCGCTATCAGGCTTAACCATGTATCAGTTGAAATAGCGTTTAGCCATACGTAATCGGTTTCAAAAGGCAGTACCCGATCCAGGCAGTCGCGTAAGTAAGTTTCATCCAGTGCCGGAGGCAATACCCGATACGCCATACGCTGAAATAACTCAGTAAAAAAACCGGCGTTAGGGAGGATGCCTATGTCGGTATATAAACTAGTTTGGCGACGAGTAGCGTAGACGCGCAGTAAATAATGGCGTAAAGCGTGCGAATAGCGTGGATTTTGTTGAAGAGTATCAATTAGCGTCTGAACGTTAGTTACAGCATCGCTACCGTTTTCCGGCAAGTGCGGTCGCAAGGTTTTGACTAGCGCGATCAAACATTCAACGTTGTCGGAATGCGGGTCTGCTTCAATCAGGTTAAGTATCGACAGCATGAAAAATGTTTGTAATATACAAAGGTCATAGTGTAAGGTTTATTGCTTCTAAATGCGTTGTCAACTTCGCTAAAACGAAGCGCGCGGAAAAGAATAATGACAGAGTATTGACGGAATGAATAAGTAGGAACGAAAGAGATTTCTTTCACTATTTTTTTGTATTTTATATTTTTATGTTTTGTGCGTTGGCATAAAGCTATATTTTGTTTAACGTCCTTCTGCAACCGTTAAAATGTCAACGCAATCAATCTACATCTACAAAGAAAGGTTTCATGTTAACTCCCTGTTTGACGAGGTCATGTTTGCGCCGTTTATCTTGTTTGGCTTTTGTACTGATGTTGGCAGCCTGCCAAAGTCTGTTATCAACCACGCCGGATGCAGTAGAGCAGCAACAAACTATTATGTCATCCGCGGATGCACAAAAAATTGATTATTTGCTCGGGCTAATTGACCAGCGACTGAGTATTGCGTCAAAAGTGGCGAAGTCCAAATGGAATTCAGGCGCCGCAGTAGACGATGCAAAGCGAGAGAGACAGATTTTAGAGGTCGTAACTGCGCAAGCCGATGCAATAGGTGGATTGGATCTAGCGCTTGTCCAGGCGTTTTTTCAAAATCAGTTTGATGCTGGAAAACTCATTCAACAGGACTTGTTGTCGGGGTGGCACAACACGCTCCCAGGTGGCTATAAATTTGACGACGCGCCTAATCTGGCGCGTGACGTGCGTCCGGTATTAGATAAACTCACACCGGAATTGATTGGCGCCCTGCGCAACGTTGTGCCATTACTACTAGATTCAGACGCGCATGCGTATCTCTCGCATTCTGCGCTGAGTTTGATACGAGGGGATGTTGGCGGGGATGTTCGTCGTCAGGCGTTAGAGTCATTGCAGGCAAAATAATCATAGTCAACATGGCCAATCGATACGCTGCTTGAAGCGCATATCCTTATGGCTGGTTGACAACAAAGACTTTGTTGTGGGGCATAATGGCTGTTGCGGAGGCGTTGGTATAGGTAAGTCTGTCCTGCAATAATTATAAATAAGAGGCAGTACCTAATTAGTTTTGATTGAAAACATTAAGATCGAATTCGTCATATGGCACAAACACCCATCGTCACATTGAATGCGCGTCAGCAAGAAATCGTCAATTACGTCCAACGAGAAAGCTTCGTTACCGTTGAAAATTTAGCGAATCGTTTTGGAATGACTCAGCAAACCATTCGACGCGACGTTAATATGTTGTCGGAACAAAATTTATTGCAACGCTATCATGGAGGCGTCGGACTTCCTTCCAGCGCAGAAAATATCGCTTATGGTGCTCGGCAAGGGTTGCAGTCTGAAGAAAAACGTCGGATTGCGGCTTTGGTCGCTGAACACATTCCGGATCAGGCAACACTATTCATTAATATCGGAACAACTACGGAAGAGGTCGCCAAAGCACTCAGCCTTCGTCGTAATTTGCGCGTCATCACCAATAATTTGAACGTCGCAGCAATCATGAGCGGCTACCCAGGCTGCGAAGTGATTATCGCAGGTGGCGTAGTGCGGGCTCGAGATTTGGGCGTGACGGGTGAAGAAACGATTGATTTCATCCAACGTTTTAAGGTGGACTTCGGCATCATTGGGGTTTCAAGTATAGATCCGGACGGCGCGCTGCGAGATTTTGATTACCGTGAAGTACGCGTGGCAGAAGCAATCATTGCGCATTCTCGCACTGTATTTTTGGTTGCAGACCATTCGAAATTTATGCGTCCAGCATTAGTAAAGCTCAGTGAACTGTCTAAGATCGACGCTTTGTTTACGGATCAGCCGATACCGGAGACGTTAGTTAATGTGTTTAAAGAGGCGCATACGAAAGTGTTTGTGGCTGAAAAAGTCGACGATTAACCAAATTTTTTATAGGTTTTTTAGCATTTTTTTTGCGTATAATATAATTTAAAGATTATAGTTATTGTCATCTCTGATCGATTTTATCCTGATAATGTACTCCCAACGTACCTGTGGCTAAGTTTTTTAACAGATTTAACGGTAATCTTTAGTCATACTAAGTCGAAAAATAAAACCTTTAAATTTAAGGTAATTAAAACATATTAAGGACTGTCATTGGGCGCTACCTCTACCGCTGTTTCTTTTCCTAACGTTGATCGCGCCACCATACATATCGCTTTCGGTGTAGATGCTAATTATTTTAGAGGCATGGGCGTTAATATAGTCTCAATAATAAAGAATAATCCAAATTTAATATTTGTTTTTCATGTATTTGCATTTTCTATAACTAAAGACATTGAATGCCGTCTCAAGAAATTGGAAAATAATTATAACGTTCTAATAAACGTTAATATACTGAATAAGCAAATTCTCTCAAATTTTTCTAAATTTCCTTGTTTTTCTCAGCACTCACTTGGTACATTTATTCGAATATTAATTCCTAATTTATTACATGGAATAGTCGATAAGGTACTCTATCTTGATGCGGACATATTATGCATGGGTAACATCGAAGAATTAATATCTATTGACTTAAAAAATACTATCGCCGCCGTTGTTACAGATGAGATTAAAACCACAGTAACTACACAAATTTCAATTTTAAAGTTACCCCATTCAGAGTATTTTAATGCCGGCGTGATGTATATTAATATTGATAACTGGGTAAAGCACGACTCACAGAATAAGTCGCTTAACGTACTTACAACGCGAAGTCTACGCTTTGCTGATCAAGATGCTTTAAACGTTGTATTAAACGGACATACTACGTATATCGACAAAAAATGGAATTTTCGCTACCATTTAATAGATTTTCTTAGTAGTGGTGAAAAAATATTTAATATGCAAGAAAAAGTGTTATTCATGCATTTTACTGGACCTGTAAAACCGTGGCATAGCTGGTGTTTACATGAGGCTAAATTAAATTTTCTTGAATATCAAAAACTTTCCTCGTGGTCTGATATGCCACTCGACAAGCCTCATACCGCACGAGAATTAAAATTATTTTCAAGGTTTTTAATTAAACAGGGAAGAGTAATCGAGGGAATATATTGGCATATTGTATATTGGTGGACAAAATTTATAAATTTAAAAAAACAAAATTAAGCGATCATTTATAAATAACATTTAAATGTTATTTAAATATAAGTTTTATAATAATTTCTAAGAAATCGATTTTTTCGAATTTTAGATTGTTAAGATCGGAGAAATATTTGCGTTATTTTAAATGGCTGGTATCAGCACTACTTTGTGCCTTTTTTATAATGACACTTACAGTAGATCGGTCGGCCGGAGTGATCTTCGTATTTTTACTATTGTTTAGTTTGAGTTCAATTGTTTTTATTCGATATTCAGAGCAAACGACCTTCTTAAATTTTGTAAAAAAATACTGGCCATTACATCTGGCCATGTGTGGTCCATTAATTGCGGTCTTTGCAAACCAACTTGGATCTGGACACTTTACCCTTAGGAATTATGATTCTCCATTCAGATTAGCTATGTTTGTGTTGATCTTTTGGGTTGTCTCATTTTTATCAATTAGAAATATAAAATATCTTCAATGGGCATTTGTGGTGGGAGCAATTCTATCTGCAATAAAAATATACATTCTGACAAAAGGCGGGGCGCAGCGTTATGTAACAGATTTCATACCCATAATAATATTTGGTCAAATGGCCTTGTTACTCGGTATATTCTCTATTTTGTCAATTTCATGGAATAAGACTTCTAATCGATACATCATTTTTTTGAAAATTACTGCGTTATGTTCAGGGTTATATGTGGCTTACCTGTCGCAATCTCGTGGTGTATGGCTGACTATACCTATTTTTATTTTATTGGGTATTGTGGTAACAAAAAATGTTAGCTCTCGTTATAAATTTGGAGTCATTTCTGTTTTTTTCGCTTTATTAGTAGGTGTATCTTACTTTGGTAATATAGTAAAAGATCGTGTAGCTGTAGCGGAAACGGATATAAGCCAATACTCAGTTGGATCCGATGTTGATACTTCTTTAGGCATTCGCCTCCAGCTTTGGCGTGCGTCGTGGATGCTATTCACCGAGCACCCACTCATTGGGGTAGGTGTAGAAGGCTTTTCAAAAGAACTACATAATTTGGCAAAAAGAAAAGTCATTACACCCTTATCGGCGACATTTGCACACTCTCATAACGAAATATTATTTACGATGTCAAGATTTGGCGTATTCGGTTTGTTAGCAATACTCGGTTTATATTTTATACCTGCATATTATTTTATTAGAGAGATACGCGATGATGATCCCGAAGTGCGATATACCGCCGCAATGGGCGCAGCACTAACTATTGGATTTTTTACATTGGGATTAGTTGATGTTGTATTTTTATGGTGGGAAGTCTATCCATTTTATTCAATCAGCATAGCATTGTTACTCACCTATATTATCAAACGGAAAGATACTATATTTAAGCAACGATCCGATCTATCGTCGCATCATCTTTCTAGTGCGTCTTAATTAAGCAAATTTGTTAAAAGTTGCTTTTTCCGGAAGGGGCTCATATCCAGATGTCAACATGAACATCTTATTAATGCGCACAAAATAATCATCCTCCTCAAGTCTAGGTGTCGGTGATGACCGGCACACTGACGTCAGAAATAACCGTTCACGCAATCAGTGACCTCCGCTGATCTGTCCGATGAAAATGATCGTCCACCTTGTTGCTATTCCAATGCTAACGCCACTACTTTCGATCTAATAATTTGATCAGGTGATGGTCGATTAATACCGTAAAAATTCTAGTTTGCCAGCGCTAGGTGATGGATCACTTCCGCCAAAAAGATATGGAATCGCCGGTATTTAATCAGCGCAGGGAGGCAGATCCAGTCACAAGATAGCTTTAAACAGGTTAAGTACATGTCAAATTTCCATTAATTCCATGTATACACCTTTGATTGATAAGGAAATCATCTAATTCGAGCAGGGTTATGGGGCAATAAATGCGATTAATTTCTCGAGAGCACTATAATTCCGCTTGGTTGGTAACAATGTAACTTTTTGTTACGCCGTTATTTGTCAGGTTGCTTGCCAAATTCGCCGTTATCGATATAGGCGAGCACAAGAAATTATGATTCATTAATAAGGAAAGAAATTGAAAAAAACATTATTTGCTCTAGCTGCACTCAGTCTAATTAGTGCAAGCGCGCAAGCCCAAAGCAATGTCACTATTTATGGTGTCGTGGATGCGGGTGTGACTTATACGAGCAAAGTTGGCCCAAACAATAACAGCCGTCTAAGTGTAGATTCTGGCGATCTATCGACCTCTCGGATCGGTTTCAAAGGAGTTGAAGATCTTGGTGGTGGCTTAAAGGCAGTTTTTCAATTGGAAAGCGGTTTCAATGTTGACGACGGCTCATTGTCGGTGGCAAATACGCTGTTTGATCGCAAAGCTGTCGTTGGTCTGACCGGTGCATTCGGTATCGTGACTATTGGTCGCCAAACTGATTTCCTGGAGGACATCGGAAGTAAATACACGTCAGCTCAAACATTCGGCGGTAACGGTATCAAGGGTGGTCATTTTAATAATTTGGATCGCGTCGCCGGCAAACGCACTAACAATTCGATCCGCTATGACAGCATTATTCACGGTGGATTTACTGGTAGCTTGTACTATGGCTTTGGTGAAGTCGCTGGACAAACCTCTGCCGGGCAGTCTTTTGGTATTGGTGGTAATTATGCCAATGGGCCGTTCGGCATTGGCTTGGCATATTTTCAGACTAAGCTTGCTTCGGGTGCATCAACAGCTAAAGCTGGGGACAGCAATTTAAAAACATTTACCCTTGGTTCGAGCTATCAACTAGGTCAAGCGAAGCTGTATGGCGCTTGGTCCCAAGTCAAGCAACCATTGGCGACTTCTGTAGCAACTGTAGGTTTGGTTAATATTACCTCTGCAACCAAAGCGAATATCTTTGATGTCGGCGTGGATTATGCGTTTTCTCCAAAAGTCCATTTGTTGGGAAGCGTCATTTATGACCGCGCTGATATAAGCCGCCAAACGGTCGGCTCGACCAAAGTCAGTACTACTCAGCTGAATCTCGGTGTTGACTATTTCCTCTCTAAACGCACTGACGTATACGGGTTTTACAGCAAGCAGCGAGCAAATGGCGTCTATAATCCGGGTGTGATTAATGCCGCTTATAGTAACGCGCCGGCAGATGACAGTAATCAAAGCGTCTTGCGTGTCGGCATTCGTCATAAGTTTTAATTAGTAAACAGTTAGACTGCAACCAGCTGTGCCAACCGCCGCCATTAAAATCCGTGGTTGTTAGTTTGCATATAAGTTAATCGGCGTGTTTCATAACGAGACGCGCCGAATTTCAATTTAAGCATAGATTTTAGCTGCACAATCGCTTTTAAATCTTATGTCCCGCTATGAAAAGTTAATAATTCGTACATGTCATCCGGTGCTGGTTGTTCAAGCCAATCCTTCGCGAAGGCTTTAGCTTGTTTTTTGTATGCAGCCAAAGTGTTGGCACCCATAGAGTTTTCAAATTTAGCTAAAGTGGCGATCCCAGGCTTTCTACGTTAATATTTTCACTGTATTCACCGACTTGTTGGTAGATGCAGATATTTAAATAATGGTGATCCAAAATAGCAGACCGACGTCCCCCATCGCCATCAAACCGCTATTCAAAAGCCAGTGTAATGACGTCGAACTAATTATTTAGGACCTGCATGCGTGTGCATTGCGGTCGTCAAAGCCTGTGCTTGCAAAGTAGCCCGTTCTTGCAACAGGCCACTTTTTTCTTCCCTCAGTTGCTCCATTTTTACTTCTGATTCAGCGATCCGCTTGTCGAGTAGCCACTTCTCTTTTTCTTCGATCGCGCATTGCAAACGTACGTCGCTTAGAGATTGAAGTGCTATTTCCAACGTTTGTTTGAGTTCGGCGCGATCTGTTGTGAGTTGCTGAATTTGATAGGTGAGTTGACTATGCTCGTCTTTGACTATTGCTGCTTGTTGACGTTCTGCGCGAGCGGTTTCCTGCAACCGTTGCACTTCATCGAGTAGTGTAGGAATCTGTGCGAGTTGGGCTTCTTGCTGAGCGAGCCGTAATTGTTGATCGCTGGATTGTTGCCGAATATTTACTAGTTCTTGCTCGCCACGCATTAATTTTTGCTCAAATACGCTCCGTTCTTCGGCGCGTTGGATTGTAGTTGCCTCCTGATAATGCTCGAACTGAGTGCGAGCGTAACCGAGTTGTTGATTCATTGTCACAATCTCGGCCGCACGATCCGCTAGGCGATTTTGTAAGCCTGTATTTTCGGCCTGTGCAGTCGCTAAAGTTAAATTGAGTGCACGTTGTTCGGCGCGCAACTGTTCAAATACCTGCTGCGCACGCGCAGCATCGTCTTTTAGTTGCCTATTGGTTTCGGCCGCTATGGCATTTTCTTCGAGCTGACGTTGCAATGTTTCGCCCATCGCTTCCAACTCTTTTTGATGCGCTTCTTGCGCCTGGGTAATTCTTTGCTCTACGTCTGACTGAAGATTGTCATACACACTTTTCATCGCATCAATCAGGTTTGACGGCATACCGACCTCTGCGCTTGCCCTATTTTCCTGGTGCTCTGCCTTCCATCGTTTTAAGAGCGGGGCGATGGTACTTTTGCTACCCGTACTTCCTAGCTCTTCACGAACGCCATCTACCGTCGGATTTTTTCCTTCGGCAATTAATTTATCGGCTGCTTGAATGACATCAGCGTACAAAATTCCAATTCGTCCCATTTTTACCTTTAAATAACGTAATACATAATACGTAATATTACAATAATACGAGTCTAAAGTCTAGGTGGTAATTGGGGTATATAACATGCGATAATGTATGTTATCGCATGTTATATATCAGCTTGTAATGCTATCGTTTGTAATGGACATTACAGGGTTCATTTAAGCGATTTCGAACGGAAATGCATTCTTCAGTTAAAAAATGCCTTAGTACGAATACCTAAAAATCAGCCGTAAAAAATGTGTATTGGTTGCGAAGGCGAAGGCACAGTCAATGGCTGCGAGCAATCTCCACAATGGATCGCCACAATGAGATGGGGGAAGGTGCATGAAGATTCGTATCGAGGATGGTAAGGTTGCAGTCATTGAGAGCGTTGGCGACTCTGTCGCTCAGCGGCAACAACAGCATCGAGAATTTCTTGCCGCGGCGACTTCGGATAACACGCGCCGGACTTACCGCTCGGCGATTCGCCACTATCTGGAGTGGGGCGGGGTGCTGCCTGCGGACGAATCAATGATGCTTCGCTACCTTCTGAGCTATTCGCAATTACTTAATCCAAGGACTTTAGCGTTACGTTTAACAGCGCTATCTCAATGGCATATTCAGCAAAATTTTCCAGATCCGGCAGCGACCCTCAATGTGCGTAAAACGCTGTTGGGGATACAGCGCAAAAATGGTCAGCCAGCCCGAAAGGCAAAAGCGTTGCCAGTAGAAGATTTGGCGCTAATCGTCACTGCCTTAACACACCAGGGAACATTAAAAGCGCTTCGTGATAGCGCTTTGCTGCAGATTGCCTACTTTGGTGCGTATCGGCGGAGCGAGGTCGTACGTCTTCAAGTCGAGCACGTCTCCTGGGAGCCCGAGGGAGTGCTCATAACATTGCCGCGTTCAAAGACCGACCAGAAAGGCGAGGGAATTACCAAGGCAATTCCCTTCGGCGAGCAAGTTTGTTGTCCACCCAATGCTTTGCGTACTTGGTGTCGGGCAGCGAACATTTCTTCAGGGGCAATATTCAGAAGTATCAACAAATGGGAGCAAATTGGTGTTGATGCATTGCACGAGGCTAGCCTCAACAGTATTTTGACTGCGGCTGCGGTGCTAGCTGATTTGCCCTATGTTCCACAGTTAAGTAGCCATAGCTTAAGACGCGGATTAGCAACTAGCGCCTATCGTGCTGGAGCGCGATTTCAAGATATTAAAAGACAGGGCGGTTGGCAACACGATGGGACGGTACAAGGTTACATCGAAGAAGCAGGGCGTTTCGAGGAAAATGCTGCAGGTCATTTATTGCGCAAATCAAAGTAAGGCAAGCGTAAACCTATCGTTTTATTTCTACAAAACGATTAGAAGGGTGAGCGGCGATTACGGTTTTTTCTTTATCTAAATCACCAAACTGATTTATACGCATTTTACGTCACATTTATTTTGATGCGTGATGTTAACCCTTAAGGGTTAAGCATTAAGTATTAATGGCGTTTTTCGACCATCATAAACGAGGAGTTTTAGCGACTTCCTTTGTCAATATTCCCTTTAAATTTACGCCGCTTTGTATGCGTGGTGTATATCGACCATGCAGTTTTAACGCGCTGTTATAGATTGTCGCAAAACAACATTGAGACCTGTTACTTTGAGAAAAATTACCACCCATTAAGCTTCTGGAATTTCTATTAAGGCTGTGGGAACTTTTGATAATTGGGTGAAGTCTAGCGCTTACGTTCGCTGTGTTTTCCATGAACGTAAACCACCTTGATAATCTACGAAAGGAGCAAAAAAATGAGCTACCTGGATCGTGATACTTACGGCATATATAGAAATAATCCAAATGGAGGCCCAGGGCCAGATGTGCTTGGAGCGGATACGTTAATAGGGAACGACGTTTGCAATCAGTCTGGCGAGGACTTGGGTGATATCAAAGAATTGATGATCGACACACGTACCGGTAAGGTTAGCTATGCGGTTCTATCTTTTGGCGGCTTTCTTGGAATGGGAGAAAAGTTATTTGCTGTTCCATGGGGTGTTTTGAAGCTTGACTCAGTCAATCAACGCTTCATTCTTGACGTCGACAAAGATCATCTGAAGAGCGCCCCAGGTTTCGATAAAGATCATTGGCCCGACATGGCAGATCAAAGTTGGGCAAGTGAAATTGACACTTACTATGGATCAAACAGGTACGGCGATTCCACGCCAAGACTGTAATCGCTAAATGAATAGCGGCACAGTAGTAGCGGGCAGATAGTTATCTGCCTGTTTTTTGATTATATGCACAAATCAGGATAATCGATCGCTTGTAAAATTAAGGAGAAGTTGCTATGGCGACTGCGAGCAAACGTGTCCTTTGGAAAGGAGCGATATCGTTCGGGCTGGTACACATCCCCATTGCATTGCATTCTGCAACAGCGGAGCAAGGTCTCAATTTCGATTGGCTTGATAAACGTAGCATGGACCCCGTCGGTTATAAGCGAATCAATAAGAAAACGGGCAAGGATGTCGATAAAGAAAATATCGTCAAAGGATTCGAATATGAGGATGGCCAATATGTTATTTTATCGCAGGAAGAAATAGCGGCGGCCTATCCAAAATCTACTCAAACAATTGAAATCGAAAGCTTTGTTGACGCTGGTGATATACCTTTTTTATATCTTGAGCGACCCTATTACGTGTCGCCGATCAATAAAGGCGCCAAGGTCTATGCGTTGCTCCGCGAAGTGTTAATCAAAACAGGAAAAGTAGGCATTGCCAAAGTAGTGATTCAGACCAAGCAGCATTTGGCAGTATTAATGCCTTGTGGCCCAGCGCTGGTCTTGGATTTGTTGCGCTGGGGAACAGAGGTTCGAAATTGGGATGAGCTTGATTTACCGGAAGAAGGAATCAAAGCGAGCGGTATCAGCGAAAAAGAAATGACGATGGGTGAACAGTTGGTCCGGGATATGAGCGCAAAGTGGAACCCGGAGGACTTTACCGACTCATTCAAAGAGCAAATCCTTCAATTGGTAGAAGATAAGGTCAAAGCTGGCCAGACCGAAACCGTTTCTCACATTGACAAAGAGCCAGGCGAATCCTCGGCCAGTGCTCGCATCTACGATCTCACGGAGATGTTACAGCGGAGCCTGAGCAATATGGGCAAATCGGCTAAACCGATCGCGAAGCCAAAGGCCGCAACAACAAAGCCTAAAGCCGCCGCAACCAGAACAAAAAAATCAGTGACCAAACGTAAGGCCAGTTAAAGACTATCGGGAGATCGTCATGACGCGCGCTGATCCACTCAAGGTTTATAAAAGTAAACGCGACTTCACCAAAACGTCAGAGCCCGAAGAGGGTGGGACAGATGACAGTATTGGACACGCTTTTGTTGTGCAGAAACACTGGGCGTCGCGCTTGCATTATGACGTACGTCTCGAATATAACGGCACCATGCGGAGCTGGGCCGTGCCAAAAGGTCCGAGTTATGATCCGAAAGATAAGCGGATGGCAGTTCAGGTTGAAGATCATCCGGTTGCCTACAATGAATTTGAAGGAGAAATTCCCGCCAGGCAATACGGTGCAGGGAAGGTGATCATTTGGGATAAGGGCATTTGGCAGCCACTTAACGATCCAGAAGTCGGATTACGAGAAGGTAATTTAAAATTCTCACTGAAAGGCCATAAATTACATGGCAATTGGGCTTTGATTCGTTTAAAAAATACAAGCGATAACGTGATAACGAATAAAAAGCCATCATGGTTGCTAATCAAGGAAAAAGACGAATTCGCGCAACCGGCTATTGCATATAGCGTCGTCGACGAAATGCCAGATAGCGTCGCCACGTTACAGCTACCGCCAGAAACCGGCAAAACAAAAGCAACGAGAAAAAGGACCGCTAAGTCACAGTCGCAGTCAAGGTCAAAGTCAAAAATAAAAACTAAAATTAGAACGACCAATAAAGTTGAAGATATTTTAGACCCGATAACGGCAGTCAAAGCTTCACCTAAACTCTTAACTAAGAAAGCAGTTGATCCAAAACAAGATGGCGTTCCGGCGGGTGCCATAAAGGCAGCGCTCCCGACAAAATTGATTCCTCAATTAGCGACCTTGGTCGATAGCGCGCCGATCGACTCGACAGAATGGCTTTATGAGATTAAATACGATGGCTATCGTTTATTGTCTCGAGTCGCTGGTAACAAAATCACATTGATGACGCGCAATGGACACGATTGGACGGAGAAATTACCTGCTTTAAGAGATGCGTTGAAGGACGCCAGACTTCCCAATGGCTGGTATGACGGTGAGATAGTAGTGCAAGGAGAAAAAGGAATCCCTGATTTTCAAGCATTACAGGGCGCGTTCGATACACACGAAACCCAGCGTATCGTCTATTTTTTATTCGACCTTCCTTTTTATGACGGTTTCGACCTGAGGCAATCAGCGCTAATAGCAAGGCGAGCGTTGCTGAGGACTTTGGTCGGAAAAATTGAGTCCCCGATACTCCGATTCAGCGAAACCTTTGAAGCGAATGGCGCAGACATTGTGGCATCTGCTTGTCGACTTGGAATGGAGGGCATCATTGGGAAAAAGCGGGACGCGCACTATGTGAGCAGACGCTCCAATGATTGGATTAAATTGAAGTGCAGTCATCGACAAGAGTTTGTCATTGGCGGCTATACCGACCCTCGGGGAAGCCGCACAGCGATGGGATCATTGTTACTTGGGGTCCATGACGCAGATGGGAAATTGCGTTACGCAGGCAAAGTGGGCACAGGCTTCAATGAAAAAACATTACGCTCGCTACTCGTCAAATTAAATGCCATAAAAAGTGAGCAAAATCCCTTCACTGCAACTAGCGACCTCCGACCAGATGGGCATTGGGTGAAACCGCAATTGCTCGCTGAAGTTTCCTTTGCAGAGTGGACTAAAAGCGGGCGAATACGGCATCCTGTTTATCAAGGCTTGCGCAATGATAAACCCGCGCGGGCGATTGTTCGAGAAGTGGCCCGGCAGCCGGATAATCGTGTAGATGGGCACGCGGATTCATTGACTACGCTACCGCCGTCGTTAAAGATTACTAATCCGGAACGTGAGATTGATCCGGATAGTGGGATTACTAAAATTGAATTATTGCGGTTTTATGCGTTGGTGGCACCTTTGATGATGCCGCACCTTAAAGGTCGGCCAGTCTCTTTATTGCGCGCCCCGGATGGCGTTGGAAAACAGGTATTTTTCCAAAAACACCTTGCAATGGCGCATATGACAGGCGTGTCGGAACTGGCCGCTAAGCTTGATCCTGAACACGAACGTTTACTGGAAGTGGTCCGTCCTGAAGGATTATTGTCAGCCGCGCAAATGAACGTTATTGAGTTTCATACCTGGAACGCGGTCAAGACTGCCATTGATAAACCGGATCGCATGACTTTTGATCTCGATCCGGGCGAGGGCGTTAACTGGACAACGGTACAGGAATCAACCTTGCTGATAAAAGCGATGCTGGATCAATTAGGGCTTACCTCATTTGTAAAGACCAGCGGTGGAAAAGGATTTCACATCGTCGTCCCTTTGGCCAAGCACTATGGATGGGAAGTGGTGAAGGCATTCTCGCGGGCAATCGTCGCGCATTTAGTCTCGGCACTTCCAACCCATTTTGTCGTAAAAAGCGGGCCACGCAATCGTGTCGGCAAGATCTTCGTCGATTATTTACGCAATGGCTTTGGGGCGACCACCGTGTGCGCTTGGTCCGCAAGGGCAAGACTCGGACTTGGCGTATCGGTGCCAATACGTTGGGACGAGGTAAATCACGTCACCAGTGGAGCGCATTGGACGGTCCAAACAATTCATACACGGTTAGATCAAGGTAACCGTCCCTGGGACGCATACGCAAAGTCTGCGCAGGGATTGGCGGTTGCCATGAAAAAATTAGGCTTTAAACTGGATGGAAACGATTATGGGGAATAAGGTGGTGAGGCCATTGGACGTGGCGTCGACCATTCTAAAATTTTCCATCCAAATATTAAAGAAAGGCCTTAATGCGTCGCTTACAGAGAAATCGTGCGTGTAGACAATGAATTTTAATCAGATGAAATAGCAGTGTTGCTGAAAAAGAGCATTAAGGATGGATAGCCAAAAAGAGACAGATTCAATTTATACTGTATATGCATACAGTTGTTATGATAAGCTTTGATCTCGGTGTTAAGAATTTTAGGGATAACTTATTATGACAGCCTCTCATTCCATTATTGCAAAACCCGCTTTCTCTGAAGGCGCTAAGACTGGCTTACGCCTAGGTATCGGCGGTCGTGAAATATCGATCTGCCGTGATAATCGTAAGCGTTATTACACGCCCAATCCAATTGTCGAATGGAGGACGGGATTAACGTCGGGATATGTGGAGTTATTGTTTCTTCGCATATGGTTGATTCGTCTGTGCGCAGCGCAGTAAAGGGAAGATGGATGCTTCAGCGTGCTGGATAATTCCACGATCCTTACGGACTGATGCTTTTTACCGATGGGCACCATTCTGAACTTCACCAACATAATTCGCGTAATGGGCTAGCAACAGATTTGTACTATCTGAATTCCAAAAATGGTGAATGTGCTAGAAAATCGCTTTTATTATCTCGATAACTTCCATATCGTTTTGGATTGGGTTTCAGGTCGTTATAGCGATCTCCTGACTTGCGAAGAGGGTGAATTCATTCGCAACTTCCGTTTGTTGCCGCAGGCATCAAGAGCGCTACTAGTCCGATTGGTTATGCGCAAGGGAGACTTATTTCGGTCGAGTAAACTGGCATACAGTGAAATAGGAGCAATAGAAATAGCAATTGCTCCTTTGATAGAACTTGGCTGGATTGATCGCAATCCACTTCTGAAACTGGAAGCAATGTTTGGTTTATTAAAAAAAACCGAAATTGCGCATATTTTCGGTTCCGCGCTTTTGAAAAACGCTGTTATTAAAGCGAAAAAAACGGAGCAATTATTAGCACTCACTACGCTCACTAACGACATACTCGTCACACAGAATTTTTCCAGTTGGTATCCAGAGTCGGAGGAGTGTGTCTATCAAGTTTGTATAAGGGTTATTTGCGACCATATAAAATTGTTATTTTTTGGAAATCTGCATCAAGACTGGACGGAATTCGTTCTGGCTGACCTGGGCGTTTTCAGATATGAGAAAGTTACCTTAACGTCGTTATCCCGAGGGTTTCAGAGCAGAAAAGACGTTGATGACTACCATTTTCTTTTTCAATGTCGTGAGCGATTCCGTCAAGGCGAAGCGCCGGAAGTCGTGCTCAAAGATATACCTACTGATAGTTATGAAAGTATTTTGTCGGAGGGGCGCCGTTCCAAGTTATTGTTCCAAATTGGGCAACATTACGAAAAAAACAAAGAATTTACCGCTGCGTTAGACGTGTACGAACGAGGGAATTATCCAGGATCGCGAATGCGGATAATTCGGATGATGGAACTAACAGGTCAATTTGAATTGGCGCTTGTTCTGGCTGAAGCCGCTCAACGTCAGCCAGAAAGCGAAGCTGAGAAACAACAACTGCAACGTATTTTTCCTCGACTAAATCGCCACCTTGATCGTCCAAAAATGCCGGCGATTGCGAAGGTGTCAGTCCCTCGTATTGACCTATCGCTGCCTAATCTCTTCGACCAAACAACCGTAGAGGAACGGGTCCGGGATCATTTGGAAAAAAATGGCCAAAATGGATCAGCGCCAATTTTGGATGACGCACATCTCACGCATGTATATTATGTAGAAAACGGTCTGATTAATTCGTTGTTTGGCTTGTTATGTTGGAGTGCGGTCTTTGCGCCGATTCCAAATGCTTTTTTTCATCCTTTTCACACCGGCCCGGCTGATTTGTACGGCCCTGAGTTCTACCAACGCCGCGCGGTGCAATTCGGCGAATGTCTGCGGCAGCTTGATAGCGACCAATACATTGTCACCATACGTCAATACTTTAAAGACAAATGGGGAATACAGTCCCCGTTTGTATTTTGGCCTTTAATGACGGAAACCTTGCTGGATCTCGCTCTTTCATGCATACCAGCCCACCATTTGAAGCACTGCTTCGAACGCATTTTGTCGGATATCAAATCTAATCGTGCGGGGTTCCCGGATCTGATCCAATTTTGGCCTGATCAGAAAACATACCGCATGATTGAGGTAAAGGGACCTGGCGATCGCCTGCAAGATAATCAGTTACGTTGGATTAACTATTGCGCCAGCCACGCCATTCCCATTGCTGTGTGTTACGTCCAGTGGGCGGAGTAAAAAAATGCAATACGTCGTTGCCGTCCGAAACTTATGCGAATTCACCGCTAAGCGCGGGGATCTTGATTTACGTTTTACGCCATCCCCGTCCGCGCAAGAAGGTATCGCGGGGCACGCGATTGTCCAGGCTCGCCGGGAAAAGTCATATCAATCTGAGATTAAGCTTCTGGGAGAAGTGAAGAATTTACGTGTCGTTGGACGTGCAGATGGGTACGATCCAATCCACAATCAGCTTGAAGAAATAAAGACCTACCGCGGCGACATACGCCAGATACCCGATAATCACCGTTCTCTGCATTGGGCCCAGATAAAAGTATATGGGTGGTTATTTTGCCAGGAGCGTGGTCTCTCCGAAGTACGACTGGCGGTGGTTTACTTTGATATTGGCAGCCAGCAGGAAACCGTCATATCAGAACTCCATACGGCGCAGACGCTAAAGCATTTTTTTAATGATCAATGTGAACTATTTTTGGAGTGGTCAGAAAAGGAATTGACGCATCGTGCGGAACGCGATCAAGCGTTAGATGCTTTACAGTTTCCTCATGATGCTTTTCGGCCCGGACAACGGGAATTAGCCAAAGATGTTTATCGCGCCACGACGAGTGGGCGATGCCTCATGGTGCAAGCGCCAACTGGTATCGGAAAAACGATCGGCACCATATTTCCGACATTGAAGGCTTGCTCTAAACAGAAGTTGGATAAGATATTTTTCTTGACGGCCAAGACCTCTGGTCGCGCTCTTGCTTTGGATGCTCTGGAGTTGATAAAAAATAGGGCATCTACTTTACCGTTACGCGTACTTGAACTGGTTGCTCGGGATAAAGCTTGTGAACATCCAGACAAAGCCTGTCACGGAGATTCTTGTCCACTCGCGAAAGGTTTCTACGATCGCTTACCGATGGCGCGAAAGGACGCAGTGAATATCCATACGATGGATAAAGCATCTATTCGCAAGTTGGCATTGGCGCACCAGATATGTCCTTATTATCTTAGTCAGGATATGGTGCGTTGGAGCGACGTCGTGGTGGGTGACTATAACTACTATTTTGATCTTAATGCCATGCTGTACGGTTTAACTGTCGCCAATCAGTGGCGAGTAACCGTGCTGGTGGACGAAGCACATAATATGGTTGAACGTACGCGTAAAATGTTCACCGCAGAATTAAATCAGAGCGATTGTAAGCGCGCGCTTCGGGAGGCTCCACTGGGCCTCAAAAAGACCTTGGAAAGGTTTCATCGTCAGTGGAATGCATTACACAAAAATCAAACTGCGCCATATCAGGTTTATCCGACTATTTCGCAAAAATTCGTCACGGCTATGCAACAGACCATCAGCATGGTCTCCGAATATCTAAATGAAACTCCTGTCGGCCCTGACTCGGGGTTATTGCGTTTTTATTTTGATTTGCTGCATTTTTCGCACCTGATTACAATGTTTGATTCTCATTCGCTGTTCGATATCTCAAAAGACATTGATATATCGCAGCATAAAGCGAGTCAAAGTGGTGTCACTCTTTGTCTTCGTAATATTATTCCAGCACCTTTTCTCGAGCAACGCTTTGCGGTAGCAAGATCAGTTATTTTATTCTCTGCAACATTAACGCCCTCGTATTTCTATAGCGATACGCTCGGACTGCCAGTTGACACTGCAAGGATTGAGGTTAGGTCGCCGTTTGGCCCAGATCAATTGTCTGTCTATATCTGCGATATCTCCACGCGATACAAAGACAGAGACTCATCATTAGAGCCCATCGTGGTATTGATGGGTGGTGCTTACATAAAGTTGCAGGGGAATTATTTAGCTTTTTTTAGTAGTTTTAATTACCTTCAAAAAGCGGCTGATCTTTTTTCAATCCGACATCCCGACATTCCAATATGGATACAGTCGCGGCGCATGGTGGAATCCGATCGCGAGGATTTTTTGGCGCGCTTCTCTTCTGGAGGTAAGGGAATCGGATTTGCGGTACTTGGAGGAGCCTTCTCGGAAGGTATCGACTTGCCAGGTAACTGTCTTATTGGCGCATTTATCGCTACATTAGGATTACCACCACTCAATCCTGTCAATAATCAAATTATGCAATCTATGAACGCAACTTTCGGGTCTAACGTCGGTTATGACTACACTTATTTATTTCCTGGGATACGCAAAGTCGTTCAGGCCGCTGGCCGTGTGATTCGGACAGAATCTGACCGTGGGACTATTTATTTGATTGACGATCGATTTACACAGCGGAAAGTGGCTAGCCTTTTACCAGATTGGTGGGTGATTAAAAATTAATCATAACTTATGCGCGAAAGAATACTGGTCACCCATGTAGACACATTTTGCGGCTTAATTCGCAAGCCATTAAGCTGCATGGCTTCCTTATGGGATTGTAGGACTTCTGCTAATTACTAACACAATCAATATTGCGGCGGATATTGCCGCGATGGGTGAAGCGCTGAAATTGTTAGTCGGTTTGTCGGCGCACGTTCTTGCTCTTTGCTTCGGATTTCTGTCGTTGCTGCTACAAATATTTGTACCGTTAAGCGGTACGTTCGATTGCTAAAATGGTTCACTCTGACATTGCTGGCTTATGTAGCGACCGCATTCATTGTACATATTCCCCGGACGCATATTGTGGAAATTTATTTCCACAACTCTCTTGGAGGCCAGAATTTATTACGACTGTTGTTGCCATATTCGGTACCACAATCAGTCCCTATCTGTTCTTCTGGCTGAGCTCCAAAGAGGTAGAAAACCAATTGGCTGATTCAAATGCCAAACCACTTAACGACACGCCAGAGCAGCCACGTTCGAATTTTCGTCGCATTAAAATTGACCCGCTTATAGGAATGCGCTTCTCTAATATAGTCGCGTATTTCATTATTCTCACAACAGCGGTAACACTGAATTTACATGGTGTCTCTGACATCCAAACCTCGGCGCAAACAGTGGCGGCGTTGCGACCTATTGCCAGTAAGTTTGCTTTTTGGCTTTTTAGTGCCGGCATTATCGGTATTGAGCTATAGAGAAAAAGCGGTGTAGTGACAATCACAGGCATACAGTCCAACCGTAATACGTTTTATCAATCGCCGCTCCGTCCCCATAAATCTATTCTGAATATATCACTGACAAAGGAGATATTGAACTCTGATTTTAGACACCTTCCCCTGAGAGCTGATCTTTTCGGTCAAGCATTTGATCCCTTAATGAAAGCAGATCAATATGTGACTTTCTGGCTTGTGGAAACATATCTTTCTCCTCTTCTTTAACGTGATGCTCAATCTGTTCGGACAGCACTTTGACTTTGGCATTAAATAGCGCATCTTCAGCAGACATCGACTGAATTTGCGCAATGAGTTCTTTTGCGCTGGCGTGCTCTACCACAGCTTCGTTGACAAGCACTGGCCCTTCTTTTGAAATATGGCGGACGGCAGGGTAAAAAATTTCTTCTTCAATGATGCAATGTTTACTCAGAGCAGAACATATCTCGTTAGCCAAGTTTTTCTTGCCGACGTAGGCGTGCTCTCCTAAGGCTTCGAATTTCTTAAACATTGCTTTAACCGTTTCGTGCTCATGCTCTAGCATCGTGACGGCATCCTTGAAGTGTGGTTTAGTCTCGTTGATATCCATGGCGATCCCTTTGAATAGGAGGTGGAAGGAGAATTGAGGAACAGAATGTACCAATGATGAAATTAAATGTAGAAGGACATATCAAAAAAGTAAAGTACGGTTTCTTTTGCTATCTCAGTAATGACGACTAGCTTGCCATTCGGAAAATGCCGTTTTTACTAATCGTGGTTCCGCAGATACAAACCAGATTCTGGTGTTTTAAAAATAAACAAGACGTATTTTTATTACTTTTCATTGCTGCAAGAATCCGACACCTAGTTAAGAAATAAATAGGATGGATCGATATGCAGTCAATTATGGCCTAAAAAAGGTTGGGTAATAGTCGATCCTTTTCACCGTTTCCTACAGAAAAATCAGTGTTTCGCCGATATCTCAGGGTTCGTCCCACTATTACTCTTTGAACATGTAATCCGAATTGGATATTTGGAGTTGAGGTGCGATTATGCGGAAAGTTTCCCTATTCCTGTTTGCCTGCGGGCCGCGTTATCTGCACCTCTTCTTTTTAACCAGAATAATTTGAACACTATGACCGCATGGACTTCAATTTGTGATAATTTAAGGAGAGTCAGATGGATGCTCAGCCCAGAATTCCCGGTTTAAATCCGCTTGAAATTGAAAAAAATTACGCTGCGTTTGATGGAAATACTTCTGGTGTATCGTGGGGCGCGATTTTTGCCGGCGCCGCCACCGCCGCAGCTTTATCCCTTATCTTAATTATTCTTGGCGGTGGTTTAGGGCTTTCAGCAGTTTCGCCATGGTCGACCAATAATGTTCCGATGGGTAAGGCGACCATTATTTGGCTCGCCTTTACCCAACTCGCCGCTGCTGGGATTGGCGGTTATATGGCTGGTCGCCTTCGTGTAAAGTGGGTAAGCGTGCACACGACTGAAGTGTATTTTCGCGACACTGCGCACGGGCTACTATCGTGGGCAGTGGCAACTTTGCTCACCGCATTCTTTCTGACTGGTGCGGTACGAGCGGTGTCGAGCGGTGCGATTGAGTTAGGTGGGGCGGCCGCTACAGCTATGGGTGCCACAGGGGGAGCAGGCTCCAATTCGATTAGCTATTTTTCGGACATGCTTTTGCGTTCAAGCCAAGCGACTTCCCCTGCTGACAATGGTAACGTAAATGCCGGTTCTAATTCGAATACCAACGCATTAAACGATACCAGTAACAGCGGAACGGTTGCTGTTCCGGGTACTAATGCAGTACGCCAAAATGACAATCCTGCTTTACGCGCTGAAGTTTTAAGAATCTTTGCCAATGACCTGCGCAGTGGCCCTTTGTCATCTGACGATAAACAATACCTATCGCAGCAGGTTGCTCAAGTTACTGGTCTATCAAGGGCAGAAGCAGATAGGCGTGTTGATGATGTATATGCGCGCTTATCAAAAGTCAAATCAGATACCGAAGTTGCGGCAAAAGATACTGCTGACAAGGCACGTAAAATAGCTGCGCAATCAGCATTGTGGATATTTGTCGCATTATTAGTTGGTGCATTTTTCGCAAGTATAACCGCGACGCTTGGAGGAAAACAGCGTGACCGAGTGTTGTAACGCGTTGTAAATTAATCTAACTTTCTTCTATCAACTTGTCTGGCCGCGCAATTAGTTGATCACTACAGGAGAGCATTATGGGCTCAATATTATTATGGCTTATTGGCATTCCAATTCCGATTATCATTTTGATTGCCTTGTTACATTAGTTTTTTGGGTGCTTTGAGCGTCAATACTAAGTGGCAGCATCTATGTGACTTTCCGATTCCGGTTGAAATTGAACTGGCAGGAATTCCACACTGCTAGTGAAGCATGTATATGGCATCAAAGTATCGATCAAACAAAAAAATTAATAGGTGACCATTGCGTCCTTATTAGTAGAGGAGAGTTAAAGGGATGGTCAGTATCTGAGGTCCTCGCAACTCGTTCGGCGTTTAATCTTGGAAGGACGTATTATGGCAACGGGTACCGTCAAGTGGTTTAATGACTCAAAAGGCTTTGGCTTTATCACCCCCGATGATGGAGGAGAAGATTTATTTGCACATTTCTCTGCCATCCAAATGGGCGGATTCAAAACTCTTAAAGAAGGACAAAAAGTAACGTTTGACGTTACGCAAGGCCCCAAGGGAAAACAAGCCTCTAATATTCAAAATCCTTAACGCGTGATGTGCGTGGGGCTTTACGCCCACATGATTAAAAGGCTCACGTTCGGGACGGAGCGTGAGCCTTTTCTGCAACTAAAGAAAGTGTTGTTGAGCGGCGTTATTTGTACTTAATTAATCGTGTTAAAGCGCTTATACCGTGAAACTTTACGTGCATCTTTCTTGTCTTACAGTTGAGAATTTCTTATTTTTACTTGATCGTTTTTTAGTTAATCATCTATGTAAACGTTCATGTTTGACAGAAAAGTAATCCTTCAATCAGCCTGCTTTGAATTTCCGCACAGATATAAAACATTTTAAAAAATCTGGCGGTTGTTAAATCTAATAGATATCACATTCATTCTGACCATTTCAGAATGCAAAAAAATAAAAATCAAGAAGCATCCTAAATTAACATCCGATCAACAAATTTGATAGGGAGTGAGTTATGCCTCGTAGCCCATTGTTTCGAGAAGAAGATAAATCCTTACAATCTCATCCTCCAGTTGAGGGTCCAACATCTCATCAAGTTACTGCTAAGCAAGTAGCTAAAAAGGGAGGCAAACATGATGCTATATGGAATCGTATGAATGCAGCGATGCGTTTATCATGTCAGCCTTCAAAGCCGCCAATAAAGTAATCAATTATGTGCCGCCGGTTGATAGCCTAAAGAAAAATTTCTTTTAACTGACCAATGAGTTTCGCTCAAAGAATACGCATGGATGAGTGTATTTTATTACTGTTGTTGTTTCATAGAATGAATGAAGCAACAAACTCATAGTTTTCACAAGGTATCGTCTTCTATAAAGTAGATGCCACTTAAATTAGTCAATAACCATTTGAAAAATATGGATGCCATCGTCCGATGCGTAGAATCGCTTATGGCTGAGACGGAATAAAGGCTTCGATCAACGTACCCTGGACATTTTTTCGTCGCGCGATAGTAAAGGTTCCTCCTAATAAGAGAATCCGTTCACGCATTCCCAACAGCCCATGTGATTTTGGCTTTGTTAACGCGTCTTCTGAAATACCGATGCCGTTATCGAGTATTTGTAGCCATAAACCGGTTTGATCCCGCTTGAGCGTGATCTTGACATGGGATGCATTGGCGTATTTTATGACGTTGTTGAGTGACTCTTGCACTATTCGGAATAACGCAATAGCCCAATCCGGATCAATATTTTCGAACTCTTCCGATATGTCCGTTTCATAAGAAAGACCGGCCATGTGAGTAATACTTTCGCAGTGACTTTCTATTGAAGCCGCTAAGCCTAAATTATCCAGCATGCTCGGGCGCAAGTTTTCAATAATTCGACGCTTTACGCTAACGGTTTCTTGCAATGCGTGTTTTGCCCTCAATAGTTTTTTTGCTATGACAGGAGCAGTTTTTTCAAGTTCTGACGTTACGTTCGATAACGTCATGCCGATAACAGTCAGGGTTGACCCCATCTCATCGTGCAGTTCGCGCGCCAGTTGCGCTTTTTCCTCCTCGGATACTTTTAACAGATGCCTGGACAATTTAGATAATTGCTCCGTGCGCGAAAATACAATCGCTTCTAAATTTTCATTGATTAGTTTAAGTTGATTTTCTACGATCCGCTGTCGTGAAAAATTCATTTGGATCATGCGATAGAAAATAACTAAAATGAGTAAACCCAAACAGTTGATCACTGCGCCAATCAATAGTGTACGGTTGAACTCAAGGTAAAAACGATTGCGCCTTGTCGTTAACAGCTCTAATTCATCCTTTTCCATTACAACGTCTAAGGCACGAACTTGATCCATTATCTGTTTTCCCTCACCTTTTCGGACGATGGTTATTACGTCAGTTAATCCTCCCGCTTTAAATAGCGCAGCACCTTCTTCAAATTTCTTAAGCTTGCGATTATACAAATCGCGCAAGCGTGCTAAGTACTGTTGCTGTATTGGATTCCCGTTAATCAACACGCTCAAAGTAGAGAACTCAGGATCTAATTTTTCTTTTGCGAGCTCCCATGGCCCGAGGAAGCCTTGATCCCCAGAAATGAAATAGCCACGTAAGCTACTTTCAGCGTCCAAAATCAATAGATTAATATTTTTTAGATGATCTTGTACCGCCCAACTGCGCTCCATCTGTTGGTTGTTTTGTTTGAGGTTTTGTAAGTTCTGATAATTGGTGATGGCTATCCCTGTAAACATCAAGAGACAAATGACAAACAAAACTAATACATAGCCCGGTAAGGATGAGGAGGTAATTTTCTTCACTTGGCTTGCCTCAGAAAATTTAGTTAATAAAACAACCACAGAATAGCATGGTGGGTGGTTGACGGGGAAGTTAAGTCGGCCGGGTTGACGTGGAGCAAATGTGCTTAAGATATTTTTATTCCAACTGGATTTCTTGGCTTTAAAAATCTCCAAAGATTCTTCATACGCGCCTTGTGGCCCTCTTTGCCATTCAAAAAAGAGTCATCATCAACTGTGTTTGGACATTCAATTGCTGTAAAAACTTGGTTAAACCATGGGAACCATCCGGGTTCGCGGTAATTAATTTTGCTGTTTATTATTGATTGTTATATTTAGAAGTCTTTACAAAAGGGGAGTCATACTGTTGCCAATTTGAGCATGCTTATCTCATTGCGCATGAATAAATATAAAAACAAAAAGCAGTTTATGATCGTGGCTGTTTATTTTTTTAGAAAATGTCCAGAGGCTGAACGAGCCGAGGCTGGACTGAGGATGGCATGAATAACGAATCAAGCATGAAACTGGTACAAGCACCTCCGCTGGGAATCTTATTGGCCACCAGCTTTGCTTTTATCATTGTCCAGTTAGATGTGACTATTGTGAACGTCGCTTTGCCCCAGATTGGTCGAGAATTGGGCGCGAGCGTAACGGATCTTCAATGGGTAGTTGATGCTTACACTTTGGGCTTTGCTGTATTTCTATTGTCAGCAGGCGTAATGGGCGATAAGTTTGGGTCCAAGAGGGTGTTTCTCATTGGATTTGTATTATTTATGATTTCGTCGTTATCTTGTGCACTTGCGCCATCTGCAACTGCGCTAAATATTGCACGCGCAGTACAAGGAATCGGTGCTGCATTGCTGGTGCCAAGTTCGTTAGCTATACTTAATTTTGCCTATGCGCATGATAAAAAACTGCTCGCTAAAGCCATTGGCTGGTGGACTGCGGCGGGAGGTGTTTCGATTGCTGCCGGGCCAGTGATTGGTGGCTTGCTCGTCTCCGGTACAGGTTGGCGGGGTATTTTTTGGGTCAATATTCCAATATGTATTGCTGGATTTATATTGACGCGCAAAATCGTCCCACACATGCCTAGAAAGGATCCCGGACGTTCATTTGATGTTCCGGGCCAATTATTGGCAATCATCGCGCTTACGGCGTTCATTGGTGCGGTCATAGAGGTTCAACCACTTGGCTTATCGCATCATTTTGTGCAGGGTGGGTTAGCTCTGGCCTTTGTTGCCAGCGCTGCATTTTTGATTGTCGAGCGACGTTCGAGCGCACCAATGTTACCGTTGAGATTATTTAGTCAAGTAAGCTTTTCCGGCGCAGTGCTGTTCGGCGTATTGGTGAATTTTTCTTATTATGGCGTGATCTTTATAGTGAGCTTTTATTTGCAGAAGGTGCGTGGCTTTTCCGTCATGGAGGCGGGTTTGACCTTTCTGCCACTTACCGGAACGTTTATTATTTCTAATATCGCTAGCGGCTGGATGTCGGCGCGTACAGGGTTGCGTATGCCAATGATTTTAGGTGGACTAATTGGTGCCACCGGATATGCGATGCTGGGTGCAATAGGTATATCGACCAGTGCCACTTTCTTTGAAATGTTGCCGGGTTTGGCATTAATTCCAGCCGGTATGGGGTTAGCTGTTCCTGCAATGACTACCTCGATTTTGTCGAGCGTTGAGCGTCATCAGGCTGGTACTGCATCTGCGGTACTGAATACAGCGCGGCAAGTCGGTGGCGCGCTCGGTGTCGCTATTTTTGGTGCCCTGATTGCAGTAGGATCCTCGGCTGATATCATTAATAATATACGTGGCGCCATGTTGACTTCGATGATCTTACTGCTGATGGCTGCAGCGTTGGCGTATTGGTGCAAAATTGGCGTGACGCATCACGTGATCGCTCATCAATCCTCCCAACGCTGATGAAGGCATAGAGATGTAGTTTCGAGAAAACGCGGCGTTTATATTGAATATCACTGTTAGTTGATTGTTTCGCTCTTCAAACATCTATTTTTTCACGCAATAACGTGAAAGAAATTGGCGGGCCTCTATTACCGTGAGTAGAATTGATCTGATGAAAATTACTTTTCAGTAATGAACTGTAATGAGATTTTTCTGTCTACAGTGATAAGCCATGTTTTTATCTTTAGTAAGTATCACTCCCACTTAAGATTGGCCTAATCGGAGTCGGTGTTTGGTACGAATCCAATTGCTGCATGCGCATAAGCTTCACAACACAATGGAGTTCAGCATGAAAAGTAAAATAATTTTATCGACCATAATAGCAATATCGTTATCTTCAGGAAGCGTTGCGTTCGCTCAGGATTATGGGAATCGCAATGATAGGAATCACGACGACCGCGGACGAAACGACCAAATGCAACGCGGTGACGATCAAATGCAACGCCGTGACGATCAAAGGCACCGTGGTGATGATCATCGTAATAATAACTTTGATGCACGCAGAGATGAACGTGGAGCTGGTCCTGACCACCAATTCCGCCGCGGAGGTCGCCTTCCGCCTGAATACCGTAATAATCAATATGTAGTGAGCGATTGGCGTGGACATCATTTAAGTGCGCCGCCACGTGGTTACCATTGGGTTCAAACAGGTGGCGACTATGTTCTGGCCGCTATCGGCACGGGTATTATCTTGCAGCTTCTGCTGAACAATTGATACCCATATATTTATACATTAATGCGGCAAATTATGGGCTTTATCCGTATAGATATAAGTGCCAAAATAATGTTTAAAAAGTATTTCTCTGTCCTTCTCTAGGCGCTATAAAGCGATGGACAGAGTAGTCGCCCCCGATAATCAATCCAGCATCGGCGCTAGTCACTTATGACTCAGTCATAGTTTAGAAGGTGACATGAAGCATTGTTTTCCATAATCCTGTCATTAATTAGGTCACGTCAGGGCTACTCGATAATCTTATCTAAAGTAATCGGTAAATTTCGAACGCGTTTCCCCGTCGCGTGATAAGCGGCATTAGCAATGGCTGCGCACACCAGTGATGCCGATTTCGCCAATGCCTCATGCTCCTAAAGAATTAATATGCGGATCGTTTTCATCTACCGCAATGATATTAATACTGCGAACATCCGCGTTGACGGGAACATTATATTCGGCAAGATTCAGATTCGTTGCACGATCAAAACGCGCACCAATATTGGCAGCGAGCATGAAACGTTGCTCAGTATTGGGGCGATGAAGGACTGGACCAAACATTTGAGGGCGCTTAAGTGCCAATTTGACGGGTTGGCCTAGTTGACGCGCGACCATTGCCGCTGGCACCACGTGAAACCAGGTTGATCCTATACCGCCAAATCTACCACCAACATAAGGGCATATGACGCGCACCTTTTCTGGCTATATTTCCAAGCCTTTGGAAACCGTTGTACGTAGACCGGAAACATATTATGTCGCGTCATAGAGCGTTAAATGATCCCCAGTTTCCGATAGTGGTGTGCGGTTCTATCCGGTTAAGATGCGCCATTGACGTAGTGCAAATCGCGTCTACTAATGCGGTGGCACTGCGCTGACCGGCTTCAATATTGCGATACGTATCAATATCTTCGTCCTTGGCTTTTTATGGTGAATATAAAACATTTTTAGCACGAGAAAAATCGACTAAAACGGTTTCTTTTTGGTACGTGAATCGCAGTTACTGTGCCGCCGCGTTAGCGTGCTCTAGGGGCTTGGACTACTATTGGTCCCTTGTTGGTTCACCGCAATCCGTTGCGTCATAGCGGACGTGGCAGCGGTGGCCGTTCAGAGTTGCACTAAAAAAACGAACAAAATAACCGAACAAATAACCGAACAAATAACCCAACATACTGCCGCTGGAGCGTATTTTAGACCTTGTCGGCATCAATCATTTCTATGCTATTAAGAAGATTACCTCTTCTTGAAAAGATTCTGATATCAGCTTGCTGGCCATTCGAAGACCTTCGAGGACGGATGGCCTTTAGCGGGAATCTGAATCGTTTCCGTCACCGTGCTATCTCCTACTTCGGCTTGAATTTGATAAGTGCCGGGGTGCGGAAATTTGACCAACATCATCGGCCCAGGACATGTAATTTTTAATGCCGCTTGGCCTCTTTTGTCTTTAATCGCGATATTAATATCGGCCAGATAGCTGCCATCCCGGCGGGCAAAAGTCGACATTAAGTCGTAGTTCTTCGCGATCTGCTTGAGGTATGCAGACTCGTCTGAGCCTACGCCCCCGCAAACATAAGTGAAGCCGTTCTTGTTTCGTTCTTGAACGCTTACATTGGCTAAGGGTGGCTGCATCTCAGGTTGCATACCATTCTGAATGTCAGACGAAGCGGGCACTTGCGCCAATGCCACCGGAAGCGACGCCAGGTTTGCAATGATGAACATGCGGCCTGATAACTTCATTGATGCACCTAACCAAAAAGTAGACGATGTTTAACTGCGTCTTATCCCAAGCAGCGCGCACGGTATTTTTGTTTTCATACGCGTTGCTTGGTCACGGGATACTACTAAGGCGAAGAGTTTGTGCTGGTAGCATCGCTTGCAGCAGAAGGTGTCGAAGTTGTATCTGGTGCCATCGTAGAAGGAGTGGAAGAGGGCGCAGGTGGAGGCATTGCGGGAGCGGTCGCCGCTGGAGCCTGCATCGGGGTGGTCGGTGATGAGTCTGCAGCTGTTGAGTTATCCGCTTTCTTGCAACCACCTAACATTGTGGCAACAATAATCGCCGAAATTAATAAAGGTTTGGTCAACATATACGCTCCATGGAAAGATGGTTTAAGGAATAATGTAGGCTTAGTAATTAATTAAAATCGACATAAAAATGAGATGTAATTCTTATATGCGCCAAGTCATCAGCGTTCCTACAAGCTAGACTTTAATTGTTTTAACGGAATCTTTGTAGAACATTGCTGGTTTTCAATGTGCGTTCAAATCATCATCAGCTGGGTGTGCAATAGGAGTAATAAAAGCGCCTATAACAAGGTAGGTAGCAGTCAGCTTGATTTTCACGATCTCTCCTTATGTTTATAAGTGGATTCCAGAATATTTTCTCAAGGCCGAGCTTTAAAATTAACTGTGACAACGAGATTTCTAGACTTATTTGACGGGAAAATGTGATGTTTCTTTTTTCTGCAGAGTATTATTAATAATAATTGCACTTAAATAAGATTATTATTTGATAAGTTTAGATGAAACAATCGAATTTGCAAGGTGTAGTTTTTGAGCGGGAAACGCAAATGCGGAGAAGAAATATCTCGGTATTTGCGTTTAATTCCTAATCAAAAATACTTAAATACCTCAAGACACTTATTGTTACAAAGGCGACCAGGTCGAAAAATTGCAGCAATTTGGGTCATGCCTTATTACTTAATCGCGAATCTCTAAAGCGCGATTAAGACTGAGGGCTGCCAGTGAACATGCAGCACCCGATAACAAGTAGAAGCTTACATAGGCAAGACCGAAATGCGCAGAAAGACCAAGCGCCACCAATGGAGCGAAGCCCGCGCCGACCAGCCAGGAAAGATCCGAGGTCAAGGCAGCACCCGTATAGCGATACTTTGGAAGGAAGTTGGAGGTTACTGCACCTGCAGCCTGGCCATACGACAATCCGAGCAAGCTAAAGCCAACCCAAATGAAAATATTTTGGCCGATTTCTCCGCCGTTCATTAGCGTTGGTATAAATCCACTGAGTACCGCAATCAATATCGCGCAACCGCCCAGAGTCGTACGTCGCCCTAAACGGTCAGCAATCAAACCTGATGCAATCACGCCTACCGCCATCAGTGCCGCACCGATCACCTGAATGACTAGGAAGTCACTAGGCGAACGCAGCGAATATAAACTGATCCATGATAATGGAAACACGGTAACGAGGTGAAACAATGCATAACTGGCAAGTGCCGCGAGCGCACCGATGATCAGATTGCGGCCTTGCGATCGGGTCATCTCAATGGCGTTGGTTGGCTCCAGTTCACGCTCATCCAGCAAACGCGCGTATTCATTGGTGGATACCAATCGCAAGCGTGCAAACAATGCCACCACGTTAATAGCAAATGCCACATAGAACGGATAGCGCCAGCCCCAATCAAGAAAGTCATCAGTTGTCAGGTTGGATAACATGTAGGCGAACAGGCTGCCCGCAATCATAAATCCGACCGGAGCGCCTAATTGTCCAAGCATCGCATACCAACCACGTCGATTTTGTGGAGCGTTAAGTGCCAGCAACGAGGGTAGGCCGTCCCACGAACCGCCGACAGCAATCCCTTGACCAATTCGCAAAAATGACAGCAAAACGATCGAGGCAAAACCTAAGTGCTCATACGCAGGTAAAAACGCAATACCGGCAGTTGAGATACCCAGCATGAAAAGCGCAGCCGTGAGTTTGACCTCGCGCCCAAACTTGCGCTGGATCGCCATAAAAGCAATTGTCCCGAACGGTCGCGCAAGAAAAGCAAAAGAGAAAATAACAAAGGCGTATAGTGTCCCCTCCAGTCTAGACTCGAATGGAAAGAATACCGACGGAAACACTAACACAGACGCCATCGCGTAGACAAAAAAATCGAAATATTCGGAGGCGCGGCCGATAACTACGCCGATCGCAATTTCACCTGGCGCGATTTGGGCGTGATCAGATTTGTTGTTTCGAACATTAGAGCGGTTCGAATCTGAATTAAAATCAGCGGGAAGTTCGCTACTATGGATGTGAATGCTGGTCATGATTCGTTCTCAATTTGGGTTTAGGTGTTGAACGGTCCCACCCCTCATATTGCTCGCTAGGGTAGGACAAAACGTCCAATTGCCAAGGCATACCGCCAGATGTACATTATCATATTTTATTGCTTCGACTGGAATATTCCTGCATGGTCTCCCTAATTGTTCGTCGCGGATGGATGCTCTTTCCCGCCTTTTTGTTGGCTGGCTGCAATACGGTGCTGATGAATCCATCTGGTGACATCGCCGTTCAGCAGGGCCACCTCATTGTCGTGTCCACATTATTGATGTTGCTAATCATAGTTCCTGTGATCGCGCTGACAATATTGTTTGCATGGCGCTATCGAAAAAATAATACTAAGGCGACCTACGAACCGGATTGGGATCACTCGACGCAGCTGGAGTTGGTCATCTGGGGCGCGCCGTTGCTCATTATCATCGCCCTTGGTCTATTAACCTGGATCAGTACGCATACGCTAGACCCTTATAGAAAACTTACGCGTCTTGACGCCGCGCGTCCAATTCCCGCCGAGACCAAGATATTGACGGTTGAAGTTGTGGCGCTTGACTGGAAATGGTTATTTATTTATCCCGAACAAGGTATCGCCACCGTGAATGAATTGGCGGCTCCGGTTGATGTGCCTATTCACTTTAAAATTACGGCGTCTTCAGTGATGAACTCTTTCTTCATTCCAGCACTCGCCGGTCAAATTTACGCGATGCCAGGCATGCAAACTTCACTTAATGCAGTGATCAACAAGCCCGGTGAGTTCGAAGGCTTTTCGGCCAATTATAGTGGTGCCGGATTTTCAGATATGCGCTTCAAATTTCATGGCATGACGCCGGAAAATTTTGATAAATGGGTACAGGAAGCCAAGGCCGGCGGCGGGGCACTAAAGCGTGTCGACTATATGCAGCTTGAAAAACCTAGCCAACGCGAGCCTGTGCGCAAGTACGGCACAGTGGACAACGATCTGTACCATGCCATCGTTAATCGATGTGTTGAGCCTAACCAGATGTGCATGGACAAGATGATGGCGAATGGTATGCACGGAAAGATGGACCAATCCCATGAATAAAAACCTACAAGAAGGCTGTCCGGCGGGCTGTGTAGCGCGTCGCTTTACAGGCAATGGCGTGGCAGTGTGCGCTGCGCCCCTCTTTTTCCTCGGAAAGTAACGATGCTAGACCACATTAATCTGACGAAGCTGATCTTCGGCCGCCTCACATGGGATGCGATTCCGTATCACGAACCTATTCTGCTAGCTACCTTTATCATGGTGGGTATTGGCGGACTAGCGGTTTTTTCTGCAATAACATATTTCCGCCTTTGGGGCACTTTGTGGCGCGACTGGTTTACAAGTATCGATCATAAGCGGATCGGTATCATGTACATCGTACTTGGTTTAATTATGCTGCTCCGTGGCTTTACAGATGCTTTGATGATGCGTGCCCAGCAGGCATTTGCCTTCGGCGGTGGAGATGGATTTTTACCCCCGCATCATTACGATCAAATATTTACGGCACATGGCGTGATTATGATTTTCTTCGTTGCCATGCCTTTGGTGACAGGATTAATGAATTATGTTGTGCCGCTCCAGATCGGCGCACGTGATGTCGCCTTTCCATTCCTGAACAATTTTAGTTTCTGGATGACGGCCTTTGGTGGTGGCTTATGCATGGCATCTCTATTCATCGGTGAGTTTGCACGCACTGGTTGGTTAGCCTACCCGCCGCTGTCCGGGATACTGGCTAGTCCGGATGTGGGGGTCGACTACTATATCTGGTCCTTGCAGATTGCCGGGGTCGGGACCTTGCTGTCCGGTATCAATCTACTCGCAACCATTGTGAAGATGCGTGCGCCGGGCATGAACATGATGAGAATGCCGATTTTTACGTGGACGGCTTTGTGCACTAACGTATTGATCGTAGCCGCTTTTCCTGTACTGACGGCCGTACTCGGCATGCTGGCGCTTGACCGTACAGTTGGCACTAATTTCTTCACCAATGACATGGGCGGCAACGCCATGATGTATGTCAACCTGATCTGGATTTGGGGTCATCCTGAAGTCTACATTTTGATTTTGCCAGCCTTTGGTGTTTTCTCCGAAGTCGTTGCTACATTCAGTAGCAAGCGTCTGTTTGGATATACTTCAATGGTGTACGCGACCGTGGTGATCACGATCCTGTCTTATCTGGTTTGGTTGCATCATTTCTTTACCATGGGTTCCGGAGCCAGTGTTAACTCGTTCTTTGGCATCACGACGATGATTATTTCGATCCCGACCGGCGCGAAGATTTTTAACTGGTTATTTACCATGTATCGCGGGCGGATTCGCTTTGAAGTGCCGATGCTGTGGACGATGGGTTTCATGATTACCTTCGTTATTGGTGGTATGACTGGCGTCTTGCTGGCGGTTCCGCCTGCCGACTTTGTTTTGCATAACAGTCTGTTCCTGATCGCCCATTTCCATAATGTGATTATCGGTGGCGTACTGTTCGGGATGTTTGCTGGTATTAATTACTGGTTTCCGAAGGCTTTTGGTTACAAACTTGACGACTTCTGGGGCAAGTGCTGCTTCTGGTTCTGGACAATCGGTTTCTACTTTGCTTTCATGCCGCTTTACGTATTGGGCCTGATGGGCGTGACACGGCGTCTTAGCCGTTTTGAAGATCCATCACTGCAAATCTGGTTTCAGATTGCCGCCTTCGGCGCAGTATTGATAGCGCTTGGTATTGGTTCGTTCATTGTGCAATTGATTGTGAGTTATCGTCGTCGGGAATCGCTACGCGATACTACTGGCGATCCTTGGGGCGGTCGTACGCTGGAATGGTCAACATCTTCACCACCGCCAGACTATAACTTTGCGTTCACACCACGTATTCACGATAACGACGCGTGGACTGACATGAAGAGTCATAATTTTGAGCGACCAAAAGAAGGGTTCGTTGCCATCCATATGCCGAAAAATACGAGCGCTGGATTTATCATTGCCGCTCTCAGTGCAGTTGTGGGTTTCGCTGTTATCTGGCACATGTGGTTGTTGGCTGGTGTCGGCTTCGTAGCGATGTTGGCAGCAATCATCGCCCATACTTTTAATTACAATCGCGACTATTTCATTCCTGCGGACGAAGTCGTCCGGGTGGAAGATGAGCGCACACGCCTGCTGGGTAGCCATGTCTGAACTCACTACTTCCTCCGCTAGCGCCATAGGCGCATTACCGAGCTCGCACTTTTACGTGACCGAGCATCATCCAGAGAATGGCACCTTGCTCGGATTTTGGCTTTACCTGATGAGCGACTGCCTGGTGTTCGCCGCTTTGTTTGCGACCTATGCTGTACTGGGTCGTAACTATGCCGGTGGTCCCACGGGTGCGGAGTTGTTTGACCTGCCGTTAGTGGCGATCAATACGTCATTATTGTTGCTGTCGTCGATTACCTATGGTTTTGCGATGCTGGAAATGCAGCGCAAACGGGTGCGCGCCACCATGATCTGGCTGGCGATTACTGGCTTGCTTGGTGCTTGCTTCATAGGCTTTGAACTCTATGAATTTATCCATTTAATTCATGAAGGTGCCGGACCACAACGCAGCGGGTTTCTGACATCGTTCTTCGCATTAGTGGCAACGCACGGTCTGCATGTGAGCTTCGGCATCATATGGCTGGTGACATTGATGTTTCAAGTTCGTCGCCACGGACTGACGCCGGAGAATAGTCGTCGGCTTATGTGTCTGTCGATGTTTTGGCATTTCCTTGACGTTGTCTGGATTGGCGTCTTCACCTTTGTCTATCTGATGGGAGTGCTTCCATGAGCGCGCATCAAGAACATCCTGCGCACGGCCCTCAACACGGTCATGATGACCATGCGCATGTCGATCATGGCAGCCTAAAAACATATGTCACCGGTTTTGTGCTGGCGGTGATTTTGACGGCGATTCCATTTTGGTTAGTGATGGGAAAAGTGTTTGAGAAGTCTAGTACCACCGGCCTCATCCTGCTTGGCTTCGCTGCTGTACAAATTGTCGTACATATGGTGTATTTTTTGCATATGAACACCAAGTCCGAGCATGGTTGGTCGATGTTGGCGTTAATCTTTACCGTGATGTTGGTCTTTATTATGCTAAGCGGTTCTGTATGGGTGATGTATCACTTGAATCACAACATGATGCCGGGCGTGATGACAGAGTCTGCACAGGAGACCGTTCCTGAGTCGATTCTGCAATCAGCTCCGCCGTCGCGTGACATGACAAAAATGCACAACATGCACACTATGCCATGAACCCCGCGCCGCGTGGCACGGTAACGCCCGGCAAAGTGCCGGGACAAACTGCAACAGCAGTTGCGCAGGATACCTCTTCTCGTTCCCGGCCCGCGGCGTTCCGCATTTTCATAGCGATTTGCGGATGTCTTCTTGTGTTTGCCTTTATGGCTCTCGGCACATGGCAACTCAAACGCCTGCAATGGAAGCTAGACCTTATCGAGCGCGTTGATCAAAGGGTGCATGCTCCCGCAGTCGCCGCTCCCGCTCAAGACCAATGGCAGCGCGTCAATGCTGATGCCGACGAATATCGCCATGTGCGTGTGACTGGCACGTTCCTATACCCACTGACAGTGCGCGTCCAGGCTTCGACGGATCTAGGCGGCGGCTTCTGGCTGTTGACACCACTACGTGGCGCAGACGGCAGCATCGTGCTAATCAACCGCGGTTTCATCCCTTCGAATGCGCAAGATCCTCACGAACGCACAGCGGTATCGAACGCCGGTATTTCAATCGTGACCGGGCTATTGCGCATGAGTGAACCCGGTGGTGGCTTTCTTCGACACAATGATCCCTCAAGTAATCGCTGGTATTCACGCGATGTGAAAGCGATTGCAGCGGCGCGTGGTCTGACTTCTATCGCTCCCTATTTTATAGATGCAGAAGCAACAAAAATATCTACGAATGAAAAGGTCGACGGCTCCGCGTCCAAGCGACCGGTTGCTGGTCTGACGGTCATCGCTTTTCACAACAATCATTTAGTGTACGCGTTGACTTGGTATGCTCTTGCCTTGATGCTGGCAGGTGCAGGTTTGTGGGTCGCGCGCGAGGATCTCCGTTTGTTGCGCTTAGGAAACTCAATGGATGCCCGTCGTAGTGATGGTGTTAATCGCGAAAGTGAAGATGGTAAGAAATAAAGAAGCCCTCGCTCCGACTGATTTGAAAGAGCATTCAGTGGAAGCGACCGGCTTTGAAAATGCCGCTGGCCACAACAATATGCTGCAATTGATCCAACTGCGATGGATTGCCGTGATCGGGCAGATCACAACCATTGCTATTGTGATTATCGGTTTCGATATTAGCCTTCCCCTGCCTCAGATGTTAGAGGTATTGGCATGCCTCATTGCCTTCAACATTGCTAGTCACCTGCGCTGGCACGAACAGCGTGTAGTCAAGAATAGAGAACTGTTTTTGGCGCTATTGGTAGATGTCGTCACATTGACAATTCAATTGCATCTCAGCGGCGGGACAACAAATCCTTTCGCTTTTCTCTTTTTATTACAGGTTATTTTAAGTGCAGTATTGCTCGAAGCCTGGTCAACCTGGACAATCGTCGCTATCACCATTGCCTGTTTAGCAGGTCTATCCCTATTTTCTAATCCGCTGACGTTACCGCTTGTTCAAGGGAACGGTTTATCCGATCTCTACGTCGAAGGTATGCTTATTTGTTTCGCGCTGATTGCAGCTCTCCTTGTGATATTCATTACCCGGATCAGTCGCAATCTTCGCACCGGATATGCGCAACTGGCCGACTTGCGCCAGCGTGCTGCCGAAGAGGATCATATCGTGCGAATGGGTTTGCTGGCTTCGGGGGCAGCGCATGAACTCGGCACGCCATTAGCCACACTGTCCGTTATTCTGGGCGATTGGAAGCGCATGCCCGAATTTAGTCGGAATAGTGAATTACTGGAAGAGATCAGTGAAATGCAGACGCAACTCACGCGCTGCAAATCCATCGTTAGCGGGATTTTGCTCTCTGCGGGAGAGGCTCGCGGAGAATCGTCGGTGAAGACCACGATCAACACTTTTTTGAGTGACCTGGTTGAGGATTTCCGTGCCACCCGAGCCATCATTACCTTTGTATATGAAAACCGCATCGAGCACGATATGCCTGTGGTGTTCGATTCGGCGCTAAAACAAATGATTTGCAACGTACTAGATAATGCGCTCGAAGCCTCCCCGCGGTGGTTATACCTCGAAGCCACGCGTGAAGGCGATGCATTGACCTTGCTGGTGACAGATCGTGGTACTGGATTTGTACCCGCCATGCTGACGCAAATTGGTAAACCGTATCAGTCGAGCAAAGGACGACCGGGTGGCGGTCTGGGATTATTCTTTGTTGTTAATGTCGCACGCAAATTGGGTGGCACCGTTGAAGCGTGGAATCGCGATGCGGGTGGGGCGGCGGTAAAGCTTACGCTACCGCTTGCCGCGATCAGTCTTGAAGAGCACGAAGACCATGCCAGTTGACCGCCTGTTACTCATCATTGAAGACGACGCCGCATTTGCCAGAACACTCGGACGCTCGTTCGAGCGACGTGGGTATACGGTGTTGTTGGCTGCAAACCTGACCGAGGCTACCGCATTGTTGCATCAGCATTCCCCGGGCTACGCAGTGGTGGACCTTAAACTGAACAGTAGTACGTCGGGGTTAGTGTGCGTGCAAATGTTGCACAAGCATGATCCTTCAATGTTGATTGTGGTTCTGACCGGATTTGCCAGCCTTGCTACAGCGGTTGAGGCGATTAAACTTGGGGCTTGCCAATACTTAGCCAAACCATCAAATACCGACGATATCGAAGCAGCCTTTGGTCATATTGCGGGCGTCACCGAAGTCGCACTTCCTAATCGGGCGACCTCAATCAAGACGCTCGAATGGGAGCGTATTCACGAAGTTCTGGTGGAAACTGATTTTAATATCTCTGAGACAGCACGTCGCCTGGGAATGCATCGACGTACACTAGCGCGCAAACTCGAAAAGCAACGCATTAAATAATTCGGATCAGGCTGGCTACCAAGGCAGTCTATCCCCATTGTAGGAGTAAAACTGCCCTGTATCGGCTGCAGTTAACGTGTCTAATACGCCGAGCATATCATTGGCGGCAGCGTCAGGCGTGCGGCCAATCTGGGCTCCACGAAATGGTTCGGATAATTTGGAGTTGACGGTGCCAGGATGCAACGCGATCAACACTGCGCGTGGTTTCGTTCGATTGATCTCAATCGCGGCCGTTTTAACGAACATATTCAAGGCCGCTTTTGAGGCGCGATAACTGTACCATCCGCCCAAACGATTATCTTCAATGCTACCTACCTTTGCAGAAAGAATTGCCATCACACCTCTTTCGCTATCCAATAGCTTTGAAAAATGGCGAATAATCATTGCCGGACCAAAAGTATTTGCTCGAAATGTTTCCATCATTTGCTGATATTGCAAGTCGGCCAATTTTTTTTCAGGCATAAATTCGGGCGTGTGGAGGATGCCAGCAGCATTGATGATGACATTAAACGGGCCTTTAGAAAGGAGTGCCTGAGCAGCGTCGGCGATACTTTCCTCCCGGTCAAAGTCGATTGCCGGTTGCGAATGGCGATGGAGCGCTTCGACAAGTGCGCAGTCTGGATTGGCTTTCAATACATCTACAAAAGCAGAACCAAGTGCGCCTGACGCGCCGATTACCAACGCTTTGAAATGATGGGGAAATGATTGCATTTTCATCCTGACTCCTGGTTTGAACGAGACGTATTTTTAAAATACCTGAAACGATACATCGAAAAATACCGATGAAAATACAGGTTGCGATCCGTGTGTGATAGTGCCACGGTGCCACGATGACAAAGTCAGTTTATGGCTGGACCCATAGCCTGATAAATATTCTTATTTACCAAAATAAACAGCGATATCCCTACAACTTAGGAGTCTGTCGCAATTTATTGCTATGTATTTAAAGCTATGTATGAGACTGCTTATATTAATGCCATAAGTCTAAGAGCATAAGTCGCATTCGTGATCACATTGCGCTCAAACTAAAAATAGTTGAATCAAAATGGTGTTATCTGTCGCTGTTGCAACATGTAGCACAACAGCATGGGTATAGATATTTGTAAGAGGAGTGATCAGGATCTTCCAAAAGAGCCCAATTCAAAATGCGCTGCGCAAGTAGAGCCGAGAAGTGTGGATTATTGTTTGCTGATTGTTCGTTAGCTGTTCTATTGCAAGTTTGCTGACTGAGCGAACACTGCTCGGTAGTCAGGTCTCATGCCGAATGTTGAGTCCCAGACATATCGGACTATTTTTGTTCTAACCAATGAGTCAATAGATGGTCTAGCGTCGCCCCCATCAGAAGGTAGAGTAGCAACGTCGCCACAATGGTGAGCCCAGCCAATACCCATGGAGAAACCTGATAGAAGCATTCGAAGCGCCTTCGGCCTGATGGATCGAGGATCAGCGGATGGTTCTGCGTGGAACGAAGTGTGTCAATTTGCTTATTTAGCGCCGTTATCAAGGCGATGCGTTCTTTATCGTTGATATTCATGTAGCGTCCTTTGAACCCCAAGTTGAGGATAATGCTATAGCATTCGAGCATATCGAGATCGGGAGGCGTTTCACTCATGCGTGCCTTCAGGGATTCGACGATGCGCTCACCTGCATCACGATACTGAAATAGTGCGAAATGCAAAGGCGAGTCAAACCATTTTAATTTTGTATTTTCGGATAGATGACACGTCACCGTTTCATCAATCAACGCGCATTGTGCATAAACAGCCTCGTGCCTGATGTCGTCCGCAACCCCGCGATGCTCTAAGGCGCGATCAAATTCGGCGACCAATTTCAAACATTCCGCACCTAGAAGTTCGATAGAATCGGGCATGGCATGCTGCGCGAGCAAAGAAACTTTCAATGTAGTTGCACGTAGCAACGCACGCATTGATAAGGTTAGATGGGACGAAACTAGTGTCATGCGCTCTTTCTTCTGGAAATGCTGAGGCGCTCGTATACTGTTCTTTTGTTGGATTGTTTTCTCTTTGCTTTCAACTAGACAGGGCTGCATTTTTTTCTAAATTTAATCAATCAACCTTTTCCAATATCAACTGAGGATGAATTCTTTCAGTGAATTATTTTCAGTAATTCAATCCATTAACCGGCAGAACCTCGTTTGACGTTTGATTATGGCTATTTTTTGTCTATGTAGAAGTCGGACAGGCCATAACGAAACCCACAGTAAGATCGACGACGATATTGCAAATAGTCCAAATCGCAGGCATTACCAAATCTATTACTAATTTTATACAAAAGATTAATTTTGGGTTGAAAAAAATTTGCTATTTTGCAATGGTTCACATTTGAGCATTGACGCTACGTAAGGACCAATCACGGCCTTTTCCATCATTTTTTTGTCTGAGCGTCCATTTTTTAGTACTTTCGTCTCCTTTCGAATTTCTCTCAAAAATACGCATCGGAGTTGACAGGCTGAAATTTCAGGCATAGTCTTCGTTTATTGGTCTTACCATTGAATTGGTAAGCGGAACCTTATTTATAAATATGTCATTCGATCCTATTATTCAGACCTCCGTTTCCGAGCAGGTAGCGCAGCGACTTTTGCAGATGATACGTACCGGTCAGCTCAAGCCAACGCAGCAATTGCCACCAGAGCGTGAGTTGGCGACTATGTTGGGAGTTGGTCGTCCAGCTGTGCGAGAGGCAATCCGCGGTTTGTCATTATTAGGCTTATTGCGCATTAGGCAGGGCGAAGGGACCTTCGTTGGTTCTCTGCATCCGCGTGAATTGCTTGAACCGTTAGAAATGATTATCGACCTTAACGCTGGCAGTCTCGATGCACTATTCGATTCGCGCATCATTATTGAAAGCGGCGTAGCCGCTTTGGCAGCAACGCATATTAGTGAAGAGCAATTGGCTTTCCTGGCAGCTACGGTAGAGGATGAAGTCGCCTTGTTGAGTGATGCGGCCACTTTTGCGGCCGCCGACGTCGCATTCCATGAGGTCATTATTGAAGCCTGCAATAATCCTTTCCTGCAAAGTATTGCCGGAAGTTTGTATGTATTGGGCAAAAAAAGTCGCTCTATTACATCCCGTATTCCAGCCGTTTTGGAGCGCAGTCTTCAAGATCACCGCGATATTCTGGCAGCGCTGCAAGCGCGCGATCCAGAGCGCGCCGCACTGTCTATGCGCAATCATTTATTGCGCGTACGTGAGGGCTACCAAAATGCCACCCACAGCGCCGATGCCGCGGCATCACATCTGCCACTCACCTAAACACTCCTTTATCGCCGCCTTCAAATCGTTAGCACGGGCTGTTGGTAACTTTATAACGACCATCGCCCGGGCGACTTGCCTCAGCATTTACGTCAAAAATACGTCTTTGTATTTATCTCATTTTTAAGGAGTCCTTCATGACCAATCGTTTAGCGGGTAAAACCGCATTGATTACCGCCGCTGCACAAGGTATAGGCCGCGCTACCGTTGAGGCATTCCTGCGCGAAGGCGCGCACGTGATCGCCACTGACATCAATGAAACACTATTAGCCGAACTGTCAACGCTGCCAAATTGTGTCGTGCGTAAACTTGACGTGACCAATAACGAAGAAGTCAAAGCCATAGCAGCAGAATTTGGCACCATCGACGTCCTGTTTAATTGCGCCGGATTTGTTCACCACGGCACTATTTTGGAATGCGATGAAGATGTGTGGAATTTCTCCTACAATCTCAACGTCGGGTCCATGTATCGGACTATTCGCGCCTTCCTGCCCGGCATGCTGGCTAACGGTGGTGGCTCGATTATCAATATGTCATCTGCCGCTTCCAGCATCAAGGGTGTGCCGGTCAGGTTTGCTTACGGCGCAACCAAAGCCGCGGTGATCGGATTGACGAAATCCGTTGCTGCCGATTTCGTTTCAAAGGGCATTCGTTGTAACGCCATCTGTCCCGGCACCGTAGAATCGCCGTCGTTGCGCGGACGTATCGCTGAACAGTCTCACACCAGCGGTCAAAGTGATGAGCAAGTGCGTCAAGGCTTTGTCGCACGCCAGCCAATCGGACGTCTGGGCAAAGCCGAAGAAATCGCCGCGCTGGCCTTGTATCTGGCCTCGGATGAATCTTCCTTCACGACCGGGACCAGCCAAATTATTGACGGTGGCTGGTCAAACTAATCGTCATTCAGGTAACCGTAATAGTGGCCGGTCAAATCGATTGAGCATCCATAAACGCATTAGAAACAGGAGCATATTTTGAAATTATTACGTCACGGCCCCAAAGGTCAGGAAAAACCAGCAGCGATGGACACTAACGGGAAAATTCGCGATCTGTCATCGATCATTAGCGATATCAGTCCAGAAGTATTATCCCCGGCTGGCCTGAAAAAATTGCAGGCAATCGATTTGTCAACGCTGCCGGAAGTGCCTGCACCGCAGCGCTTTGGTGCGCCATTTACAGGCCTGGGTAAATTCATCTGTGTAGGACTGAATTACAGTGACCATGCGGCCGAATCTGGCTTGCCGGTACCATCTGAACCAGTATTGTTCAATAAATGGTCGAGCTGCTTTGGCGGCCCTAACGATCCGATCGTCATGCCGAAAAATTCGGTCAAGACCGACTGGGAAGTGGAGTTGGGCGTGATTATCGGCAGCAAAGCGCGCTATGTCACGGTGGAAAATGCACTTAGCTATGTCGCTGGATACGCGGTGATAAATGACGTATCCGAGCGTGAATACCAGATTGAGCGCAGCGGCACCTGGGATAAGGGCAAAGGCTGCGACACGTTTGGGCCGGTGGGTCCTTGGCTGGTTACCGCCGACGAAGTTGGCGATCCACAAAACCTTTCCATGTGGTTGGACGTCAATGGCACACGCTACCAGAACGGTAATACCAAAACGATGGTTTTTAATGTCGCATTCCTAGTGCATTACATCAGCCAGTTCACAACACTTTATCCTGGCGACATTATCTCAACGGGCACGCCACCAGGCGTTGGCATGGGACAGAAACCGCAGGTTTTCTTAAAAAATGGTGACGTCGTCAAACTCGGAATCGAGAAACTGGGCGAGCAACAGCAAACTGTGCATACATGGAACGAAGCCTTGCTTGACTAAGAAGATTGCCAACTTCAAAGAGGGGTGTGCGGCAACGTAAAGCATGGCCTGATTTGTAGCGCACAGGTTTGTCCAAACAGGCAATTTAATCCTTCGTACATTTACGTTGGAGCGCGGTCAATTGACTCCTGCTCCGGCCTCGTTGCGTCTATTTAATCAAAAATAGCCGCAACACTTATAAAAATAAAAGGCCAGTCAACACTGCATCGCTTTCAACAGAAGCGCAAGCGGGTTGCACGGCAGATTCCAGTTCAGCGCGAGCATAGACGAATGCGAACTGGTCCATCAATGGATCTCGTATCCTAACAGGAGCAAAGCATGTCCGTAGCCAGTAGTTTTGTCACGTCCAGTACCACAGCATTTGAAGAGGCAGCCTATCGCAAGATAACCTGGCGCATTATTCCATTTTTGATAGTGTGTTTTATCTTCGCCTATTTTGATCGCGTCAACATCAGCTTTGCCAAGTTGCAAATGCAAAGCGATCTCGGATTAAGCGACGCCGCTTACGGTTTTGGTGCAAGTATTTTTTTTGTAGGTTATTTTATTTTTGAAATCCCCAGCAATATCATCATGCATCGCGTCGGCGCCAAGCTCTGGATTGCACGCATTATGATTTCTTGGGGTATCGCTTCGTCCTTACTGATGCTGGTACATAACGAGACCTGGTTCTATGTATTGCGCTTTATTATTGGCGCGACTGAAGCTGGTTTTCTTCCTGGAATTATTCTGTATTTCACGTATTGGTTTCCAGCTAAAAGACGGGCCCGTATCAACGCCATTTTCATGACATCTATCGCCGCCGCAGGCGTCATTGGTGGGCCAGTCGCGGGTTTTATCATGACTCGCTTCGCGGGTGTCTATGGCTTGGCGGGCTGGCAATGGCTGTTTCTGCTCGAAGGATTGCCAACCATCGGTCTCGGTTTTCTGGTGTTGCTCTGGTTGGACGATAACATCGGCAACGCAAAGTGGTTATCCAATGCGGAAAAGAAGGTATTACAAGACAACATTGATAATGAAAACACAGACATCGTGGTGCACAGTTTTCTTGATGCGATCCGCCAGCCAGCGACCATTTTTTTGTCTATTGTTTACCTCTTCATGCTGATGGGATTATATGGCCTCACTTTTTGGCTACCGCAATTAATCAAGAACACCGGCATCGCCAGTCCGATGACAATCGGTTTGCTAAGCACAATACCGTACGCTGCGGCTGGTGTCGTGATGGTGCTGATTGCACGTAGTTCTGACCGCCATGGTGAGCGGCGCTGGCATCTTGGTCTTTGCATATTCGCCGGTGGGATAGGTTATGTATTAAGCGGATTGTTTGGAGATAACACGGCGATTGCATTGGCGGCACTCACTTTAGCGGCGGTTGGGGTGATTGGCTGTCTACCGGTTTTTTGGACCTTGCCACCGAAATTTTTGACCGGCACCGCGGCCGCTGGCGGGATCGCTTTGATTAACTCAATCGGCAATCTGGGCGGCATTATTAGTCCTTACATGGTGGGTAAGGTAAAAGACGTCACGGGCAGTACAGCGGGAGGGTTATACGCCATTGCGGCTGTCACCATTATTGCCGCGCTATTGGTAATGTTTGCTTTGCCACGGAGTATTTCCGGCAAAGATGGCGTCAATTGAAGTTTGGCTCGGCTCGGCCTGTATCGGCGAGTCGTCATGCAATCACGACCGCCATGAATACGGTGGATAGACTTAACAAAGTCAATCCAATGATGAACGCACCGTCAGCATAGTTTTCGAGTCGGGTACTTCCGGCCGAACGCATGGCAGCATAAGAAAGCACGCCGCTGGTCAAAAATACGAGGCTGTTCACTGCAAGCAAATGGCCTAGCCAAAAAGCCAGGCCATTAAATCGGGCAAGTTTGATAATGGAAAGGGCGGTGATGCACACACCAATCATTGTGGCCGATGATGGCAAGATGTGTTGCGACAGGTTATTTGAGTCGTTTGAGCGCATTTTTGACACCGAAATTCCTTCATAACCACTAATTAATTGATCGTGCAGCCGGTACTATCTGTTCTGATTTAGGCATGCATTTTGCTAGACAGTATTTTGTATTAAGGTTCGGTGAAGCGCAAAAATACGAACTGACCGCTTGAAAAAAATCAAGCGGTCAGTAATGTAATGTCTCATTTACTCCCTTATTTAAAGCATAAATAGACAGACTCAGCTTAACCTAACGCCAGTGGGACAAAGATTTTCTGTCCATCACGCTGCACTAACAAGGCAATATTCTTACCCGCCTTGTTCGACAGCTGCCGTAGTTGCTCTACACTATTAACCGGCGTGCCGTTAATAGACAGGATCACATCGCCAGCCTGAATACCCGCTAAAGCCGAAGGGCCGGTTACTTCCCCAACGATGAGTCCACCTGTAACACCGGCTTGTTGTCGTTCGTCCTGATTAAGTGGCCGCACAGCCAAACCAAGTCGACCTTGCGCGCCGCCAGCGTTATCATTAGACGCGAGCTTGCCCGCATCCATTTCGCCTACTTTGATGGACAGCGATTTAGCCTTACCATGGCGAACGACGTCAATATTTGCGGTACTTCCCGGCTTTGAATCAGCGACAAACTCTGGCAAATCTGCAGAGCGGTCAATTTGCTGTCCGTTAAAACGCAAAATTACGTCGCCAGTTTCCAAACCACCTTTTTCAGCCGGACTACCTTTGTCGACCGATCCGACTAATGCGCCTTCGGCTTTAGGTAATCCAAACGAGCTTGCTAATGCCTGATTAACCTCTTGAACGCTGACGCCGAGATGACCACGGGTTACCTTTCCGTGTTGTACAAGTTGCTGCTCAACATTCATCGCGACATTGATCGGAATGGCAAACGAAAGCCCTTGATAGCCACCCGTCTGACTATAAATCTGTGAGTTAATACCGATAACCTGGCCCTTTATATTAAACAATGGGCCGCCCGAGTTACCGGGATTAACCGCAACGTCTGTTTGAATAAATGGAACGTAATTGTCATCCGGTAAGGATCGTGATTTTGCACTGACAATACCCGCGGTAGCGGTATTTTCAAAGCCGTAAGGGGATCCGATGGCTAATACCGGTTCGCCTACTCTGGTTAGTGCCGGATTACCAATCTGTACGGTCGGCAGGTCTTTTGCCGCAATGCGGATCACTGCAATATCGCTCTGCTTGTCGGAGCCCAATACTTTGGCCTTGAACTCCCTGCGATCCGTTAATTTAACCGTCACCTCTTGCGCGCCATCAACCACATGCGCGTTGGTCAAAATTAAACCGTCGGAACTAATGATGAAGCCAGAACCCAGTCCCCGCATGATTTGCGGCGCATGTGGTACCTGTAATTGAGGGCCAAAGCGCTTGAAAAACTGTGAGAGCGGATCATTGGGGTCAAGTTGTCCTGAACTGCCCTCAGTAGCTGAAACATCGCTGGCCTTGGCGCTGCCGGTAACACTAATATTCACCACCGCAGGACCAGAGCGCTCAACAATCGTTGAAAAATCGGTTGCCACCGCTATCGGACCACCAGAGCTCGGCGGCGAAGCCGCAGTGGAGGGCAGCGGCGCAGTGATAACGTTTGCCGCATTAGCATTGGTAATGCCGGTACCAATCCCGTTGGAGTGGATGTAAAAACCCGCAACGACAACCAACACAGCGCTGGCAATAGCACTACGAGCAAATGTCTGACGATTCATGTGGTACTCCCTTGAAGTGGATGGGCCATGTCGTTTCGGCTTCTTTCATCACCATTTACACTGAGCACTAAATTGCACAGTGCCACGTCTAATATTTGATGACTTAAGCGGAAACGACCACCCTTGGGATACAGCATAAATTCGAAGAATTAAGCCAGACTTAAAAAGCAGTGTTAAAAAGAAAAATATGTATTTTATTTAAATACTTGTAACGACAACTTTGGTTATTTCAACGTTTGTCTTTCAAAGATTTTTGCAAAGGCTCCTTCAAAATTTATTACCTCATACAGCAAACCGTACGCTCGCAGACAAGCCATTTTTGTCATTGCGAAGGCTAACTGTCGCGTGATGCGCATCAGCAATTTGCTTGACGATTGCCAAGCCCAAGCCGCTGCCGTGAAATTGTCTCTGAGCGCTGGACGCCCGATAGAAACGATCGAATACACGAGGAAGATCCGCTTCAGGTATTCCCGGCCCGCTGTCACGCACCGTTACGATTACCTCACCAACGCCAGTGGTGATAGATACGTCGATAACGCCATGTTCCGGCGTGTGACATAACGCGTTATCGATCAGATTGTTGAAAAGTACGCGCAAGGCATCGACGTTGCCGACAATATTCGCCTGTGTCGCAGTGGTAATTCCCAGATCAATATTGCGGGCAACTGCCGAGGTAGAGAAGTCACCCACCACCGACTGCATCAATGCCGTCAGATCACTTTCGATCACCGCTTGCTGAAAAGCGCCCGGTTCCTGACGTGCCAGGGTCAGCAACTGATTCAATAAATGCGTAGCCCGTTCCAAACCGCGTTTGAGGTCAGAAAAAGACGCTTGCCGATCATCATCGGTGGTCGCACGCTCGGCAAGTTGCACCTGTAATCGTAATGCGGTAAGTGGCGTACGCAATTCATGCGCCGCGTCAGCCACAAACGCACGTTGCGCGTTGATTGCTCCGCCCAATCGTGCCAGCAAATCATTGAGCGCCTGCGTCAATGGTTGAATCTCTTGTGGCAAGCCACCATCCTCAATCGCCGCCAGCGAATGAAAATCTCGTGTCTGGACTTCAGCTGCGGCGCGCTTAATCGGTGCCAGACCACGCCCAATCACCAACCAGATCAATAGTCCCATCAATGGAATAAGTAGCAGCAAAGGAGACACGGTCTTGATTGCCATTTGCGCTGCGATTATCTGTCGCGCCCTCTGCGGCTGCGCCACTTGCACGACGGTATTGCCAATTTGGGCGCTATAAACACGCCAGATAGCATTATTTTGCAGAATATCGGCAAAGCCAAGTTCTGCTTGTAACGGCAATCTGGAGCGCGTATGCGAGTGATAGATGACAACGCCCGTGTTGTCCCAAATCTGAATCATGATATCGTCGCTCAGATCCGGCACGGTGTCATGGTCGGAGTCAATCGGCGAAAAAGCCTGGCGCGGCAACGACGCCACGATCTGCTTCATTTGATAGTCGAATAACTCATTGGCTTCGCTACGCGCCTGGAAATACAACCCAACTCCGGCCAGCAAAATAGCTGCCGTCAATCCGACCGCTAACCATAAAAGCAGATTACTGCGAATGGACCTCATTTGGGCACCCCATCGGGCACCGCATCGGGTACCACTTTTGCCACCGTTTTGGCCACCATATAGCCGACGCCACGCACGTTCTTGATAAAATCACTGCCTAACTTTTTACGCAAGGCGTGGATATACACTTCTACCGCGTTGCTTTCGATGCTGTCATCCCAGCCATACAGCTTTTCCTCTAGTTGCGCGCGTGACAGCACTGCGCCGGGTCGATCCAAAAACGCCCGTAACAGTGCAAATTCACGCGCGGACAAATTGATTTCGCAACCTTCTAGTCGTACTTCATGGGTGGCCGGATTTAACGTTAATTGCCCAACCTCAATCACCGGGTCGGCACGTCCCGATTGTCTTCGTAACAAGGCGCGTATGCGTGCCGCCAGTTCTTCAAGGTCGAATGGCTTAATTAAATAATCGTCTGCACCAGCATCCAGGCCAGCAACCCGATCAGCTATCGCATCGCGGGCAGTGAGGATGAGCACGGGAATCTGGCTCCCGCGCGCGCGTAACGATTTCAGTACGTCCAGACCATTTTTTTTCGGCAAGCCAAGATCAAGGAGTAATAATTCATAGTCTTCCTGGGCGACCGCGACTTCGGCTGCTTTGCCGTCCTGCACCCAGTCCACAGCAAAACCGTCCAGCCGTAACCCCTTGCGCACGGCCTCGCCGACCATTAGATCATCTTCGACCAATAACAGACGCATGGGATATATCCTTTTCTATATTAAGCGGTACTCATCAACGTAACAAGTAGACCTAAAAATCAATGTTTCCGACAGTTTAACGGCAAATAATTAAGTCCCCCTTAAGGTATTTTTTTGCCTTAAGTGTAAAAAAATACTGCAAAGTAGCTATTTGGGGCTTTTTTGTTAAGCGCTAAAACCGAAGTGCGAGTAAACTTCGTCTATTGCGATGATATGGGATTTCACTATATGAAACGCTGCTTCCAATAAATTAAACTCCACATTAGTTTAGCGCCCTAAGGATCGGTAACAGGAAGCACCAATCCGAAAAGGCAGCACACCAATACATCAACAAACATACAACGACAAGAGGATCACCGTGACTGCAGGTAAATCGACCATCATCTACACGCTAACTGACGAAGCGCCGCGCCTGGCAACTTGTTCCTTCCTGCCAATCATCAGAACGTTTACTGCACCAGCCGATATCACCATCGTCAAGAGCGATGTGTCGGTTTCAGCGCGGATTCTTGCTGAGTTCTCTGACTGCCTGGCTGAAGGCCAACAAGTACCCGACAATCTGGCTGAATTAGGCCGCCTGACCCAAGAACCCGATACTAATATCATCAAGCTACCAAATATCAGTGCTTCGGTTCCCCAGCTTATTGCTGCTATTCGTGAATTGCAGACACGTGGATTTGCCATTCCGGATTTCCCTGAAGACCCGAAGACCGATGTAGAGAAAGCAATTTTGAAGCGTTATTCCAAGGCCTTGGGCAGCGCGGTCAATCCAGTATTGCGCGAAGGGAACTCTGACCGTCGTGCTCCTGCAGCGGTCAAGCGCTATGCACGTAAGAACCCGCATTCCATGTCTAAATGGAGTCCGGCATCGCGCACGCATGTTTCCCACATGCATGGTGGCGATTTCTACGCTAGCGAAAAATGTCTGACGCTGGACAAAGCTTGCGACGTCAAGATGGAACTAGTCACGAAAGATGGCAAAGTCATTGTATTGAAGAATAAGGTGTCGCTACTCAACGGCGAGATTATCGACAGTATGTTCATGAGCAAGAAGGCGCTTTGCAAGTTTTACGAAGAACAAATGGAAGACGCCCGCGTAACTGGCGTGATGCTCTCGTTGCACGTCAAGGCAACGATGATGAAAGTGTCGCATCCGATTGTTTTTGGCCATGCAGTAAAGATCTTCTACAAAGACGCTTTTGCCAAGCACGGTAAGTTATTTGAAGAACTCGGCGTCAATGCCAACAATGGTCTGAGCAGCGTCTATGACAAGATCGCGACCTTGCCAGAATCCAAGCGCGATGAAGTTATTCATGATTTGCACGCTTGTCATGAACACCGTCCAGAACTGGCGATGGTCGATTCAGCCAAGGGTATCTCCAATCTGCATGCACCGAACGACGTGATCGTAGATGCCTCAATGCCTGCCATGATCCGTCTCGGCGGCAAAATGTGGGGCGCGGATGGCCGCCCTAAAGATACCAAAGCAGTGATTCCGGAAAGTACGTTCGCCCGTATCTATCAGGAAATGATTAACTTCTGCAAAACCAACGGTGCCTTCGATCCAACTACGATGGGAACTGTGCCAAACGTCGGCCTGATGGCGCAAAAGGCCGAAGAGTACGGGTCGCATGACAAAACTTTTGAAGTGCCCGGCGATGGCGTGGCGCGTATTGTCGACTTTGACGGTAACGTATTGTTAGAGCAAAACGTGGAAGAGGGCGATATCTGGCGTATGTGTCAGGTCAAGGATGAGCCGATCCGCGACTGGGTAAAGCTGGCCGTCAATCGTGCTCGTTTATCCGGCATGCCAGCGGTTTTCTGGCTTGATGAATACCGTCCGCACGAAGCAGAATTGATCAAAAAGGTCAAAACTTACCTCAAAGAATACAATCTGTCGGGTCTCGATATCCAGATCATGTCGCAAGTTCGGGCAATGCGTTACACCTTGGAGCGCGTGATCCGCGGCAAAGATACCATCTCGGTGACCGGTAATATTTTGCGTGATTATCTGACTGATTTGTTTCCTATTATGGAACTGGGGACCAGTGCCAAAATGCTATCGATCGTGCCATTGATGGCCGGCGGCGGCATGTTTGAAACCGGTGCGGGCGGCTCGGCTCCAAAGCACGTCAAGCAATTGGTCGAAGAAAACCATCTGCGTTGGGACTCATTAGGCGAGTTCCTGGCGTTGGCTGTGTCATTGGAAGATGTCGGCATCAAAACGGGCAACAACAAGGCAAAGATTCTGGCTAAAACGCTCGATGACGCCACCGGCAAACTTCTCGACAACAACAAATCACCATCACCACGTACCGGTGAACTGGACAACCGCGGCAGTCAATTCTATTTGGCCATGTACTGGGCACAAGCATTGGCTGAGCAGACCGAAGATGCGCAGTTGCAAGCGCACTTTGCGCCTTTGGCTAAAACTCTGGCCGATAACCAAGAAAAGATCTCCGCAGAGTTCAAGGCGGTACAAGGTAAACCGGTCGATATCGGCGGTTACTTTCTGGTTGATCTGGAGAAGGTCAAGGCGATCATGCGGCCTAGTGCGACTTTCAATGCCGCTTTGAAGAACGCGCAAATCTGAAAGTAAAGTGAAGTAAATTAAAATAAAGGCAGATCTGCACCTTGACGGGTGTGGATCTGCCTTTATTTACGTACGGTGACGTAACAGCAAAAAAGTGGACTATGTCGATCCATAACTGATTACGACCACGTTTACTCTTCAATTTGAAGAGCGTCTGAAATTTTTATGTGCAGCAAAGCAGACACAGAATTATTTACACCCGCACATCTTGCGCTCCGTCCTGGCAAAATCTCCCAATCGTCAAGGCCTGGAAAGTATGGCGTTAATAGTCACTCATTTTCACTTCAACATTCTACTCATCACGTCATCTTTCAATACAAAGCGATGAAACAATGCTGCCGAAACGTGAAGAATAATCAGCGCAAAAAGAACCCACGCCATCACGCCATGGACATCGCCCATATCATGTCCGAAAGATGATCCTTTGGCGGTTAGTGCAGGTAATGGAATAATATTGAAAACCCGCACAACCCAACCACGGGATGATGCATTTGCCCAGCCCAAAAGCGGTGTGACGATCAACGCGGCGTACAAAAGAAAATGCGTTGCGCTTGCTACGCGGCGGAGCCAGAGCGACGATCTATCTGGTGGTGGTGAATGTGTTACCCGCCATACAACCCGAATAAAAATAGTTAATATCAGAGCGCCACCAACAAAGAGATGCCACCAGATACCGCCTTCAACCTTAGTATCTCGACCTACATCGTCCATCAACCATCCAATGACAAATTGTACCGAGATCAAAAATACCGTTAGCCAATGCAACGTGCGGGCAACGCCATCATATGATGACCTCTTCATTAATGGTTTTTGAATCACAATGACCTCCTAAATGGTGTTACGTCGATTTTATTAAATGTGCGTCAATAAATTCAGCAATGTATATGCGGAAAATATCTACAAAATATTCGCGGATTTTTCTTTGCCTGGCCGGTCGCAGATTGTCAGATTTTTACTATCCAAAAGCAATAGAGACTTTTACATTTTTTATATTAGATACACCGTACACGCATTGTAGAGCCTATTCCGGTAGCTTTTGGTTTGGTTGCGCGGTCACCAAGACACATCTACTAAGTATGAGTAGCAAAACTTAGGACAAGCATAGTGCACCCGTCGGAGTTGATCAGATCACTGCGCTGGCGGCGCGCTTTCTTGCCTGAATTGTTTGGGCGTCATTCCTGTTTCTCGCTTAAACGCACGACTAAAATAGGCGGGATCCTGAAAACCAAGCTCATAAGCGATACTGGATATACTGGCGGGGACGTAGGTTAACTTGCGTCGGGCTTCCAGCATCAGACGCTGCTGCGTCATGTCGAAGGCTGATTTTCCGCCTAACTTAAGGCATAAACGGTTCAGGCGAATTTCAGCAATATGCAGCTGATTTGCATACTGGGCCACGCTCCATTGTTCATAATAATGCGCTTCGACCAGTGCCCGAAAGCGACTAAACGTCTCGAAGCTGGCACGTCCGGTCAGATTGGCGCTGCGATGATCGGTGTGTTGGCGCAGTAACAGCAATAAAACGCTCCGTGCCAGCCAATCCAGCATCAACGCATGACCATCTAACGGGCTTGAAAATTCCGTCATTAAATATCCGAGTAACGACTCAATGCGTTGTCGCACTTCTGGCGCGCTGGCCAGGTCAATTGCCAACGGTTCCAAAAACAGCACGGAAAAAATGTCATCCTGCATCCCAGCCTGCGCGCCAAACAGGACGCTTTGGTCAATCGTTAGGACAAAGCCGTGCGCCTCTTGCGAAAATTCAAAACCGTGGACCACGGAGGGATGAATGGTGATTGCCGTCGGGCCCACGCAATTCCACGTAGCGCTGTCGATCTGAGCCCGAACCTGACCACCTAACAAAAACAGCACCTGAAACAGTCCACTATGCGTGTGACTGGCAATGTGCCAATCGTATAGGCGGCTCCGCGTCTCGATTAATTCGATATGTAGGAACTCAGCGGGATTGATCGGTGTGACTTCGCCATATAGGGTGAACTGGGGGATTTCGGGCGTTCTCATGACGCTTTCCGTGTGATGTGTTTGTCAAAATAGTACAAGAAATTGATGGTTTGATCCATTTTTTATTGGCGATCCATCGACTACGATCAAAGTAATCAAAAGAATAGTACAAAAATTGGAGATCACAGATGAACACACAGGTAGCGATTATCGGTGCCGGTCCTGCCGGACTATTGCTGTCACATTTATTGCATTTGAGGGGCATTGAATCGGTGGTGCTGGAATCCCGTACGCGTGCCGATATCGAATCAACCATTCGTGCAGGGGTGTTGGAGCAAGGCACAATGGACATACTAAATGAGGCTGGCGTCGGTGTACGGATGCGTAGCGAAGGTGCGCTGCATCACGGCATTGAACTTGCTTTTGGCGGAAAGCGTCACCGCATCGACTTGAGTGAACTCACCGGTCGTGCCATTACCGTCTATGCCCAGCACGAGGTCATCAAGGATCTGGTTGCAGTCCGTGTTGCCGCAGATGCTCAACTGCTGTTCGAAGTGAGTGATGTTAGCCTCCATGCTATTGACAGCGAGCAACCCTCGGTTCGGTTCAAGCATGGTGGCGAGCCACAGCAATTAAAAGCCGATTTCGTGATCGGTTGTGATGGTTTTCACGGTATCGCCCGTGCAACTATTCCAGACATTTCACGTCGCGACTATCAACGCATCTATCCATTCGGTTGGTTCGGCATTCTGGTGGAGTCGGCTCAGTCTTCGGATGAGCTAATTTATGCACAGCATGACCGCGGGTTTGCGCTGGTCAGCACGCGTTCGCCGATGGTACAGCGACATTATTTTCAATGTGATCCAAAAGATGAGGTAGCCAATTGGTCTGACGACCGCATTTGGTCCGAACTTCATACACGGTTAGAAAATCGTGACGGCTGGAAATTAAAAGAAGGCAAAATTTTTCAGAAAAATATCATTGGCATGCGTAGCTTCGTATCGACGCCGATGCAACATGGCCGGCTTTTCCTCGCAGGTGACGCCGCGCACATCGTCCCGCCCACTGGCGCTAAAGGTATGAATCTGGCGGTGGCCGACGTTCGTCTGCTGTCGATTGCGCTGGATGAGTTTTATAAAAAGGGGCAGCAAGACCAGTTGGACACTTACACTGAAACAGCACTCAAGCGGATCTGGCGCGCAGAACATTTTTCCTGGTGGATGACCAGCTTGTTGCATCGATTTGAGGACGCATCGCCATTTCAGAAAGAGTTACAGCGCGCAGAGCTGGAGTACGTCATTAGTTCACGCGCTGCATCGACGGTTTTAGCTGAAAATTATGTTGGATTGCCGTTCGTCTGAACGCCAACTACGATGACGGCGGCTTAGTCAGCAAAGGTTAAAAAGGATAAGCACGAGAATAGCAAAAGATGCGCATAAATCACCATCATCCCGATGGGAGATTTTAATTATTTTTACAAAAAACATAGGTAAGTGGTTGTGGCATTATTTGTACTGAATTTGTACTGACAATAGGCATTTTAATGCCAATATTTAATAATAATAGGAGACATTTCAATGAACCAAAGCAACAATCTCGACGATAAGGGTGCTGCGTCAAACACGCAGTCGAGCACTGTAGTGCGCCCAGCATCTGGTCCGGCATCTAGCCCAGAATCTAGCAATCCCGCGCAGACCGTCAATGTCCAGGACTTTCTTAATAATCACCCATTTTCGCCATTTCAGTGGTTAATTTTTGCATTGTGTTTTGTCGTCGTTTTATTGGATGGCTTTGACACAGCTGCGATTGGTTTCATCGCACCATCGCTTCTTAAGGAGTGGGGCATGACGAGACCCGAGCTTGCACCGGTACTCAGTGCAGCGTTATTCGGCTTAGCGGCTGGTGCATTGATTGCCGGTCCGATGGCAGATCGAATGGGACGCAAACTGGTGCTGAGTATCTCAGTACTATTGTTCGGCGTGGCGTGTACATGGTCTTCGTTCGCCCCAAATCTGGCACAACTAACGGCCTTGCGCTTCGTAACCGGCCTTGGTCTTGGTGCGGCGATGCCAAGTGCCGTCACATTGATGAGTGAATACTGCCCTGATCAACGACGCTCGACGCTTACCAACGCTATGTTTTGCGGTTTTCCTTTGGGTGCTGCATGTGGCGGTTTCCTGGCGGCGTGGATGATTCCTCAATGGGGCTGGCGTAGTGTGTTGTTGACCGGTGGTATAGCGCCATTACTGTTGGCGGTATTGATGCTGCGGTTTCTGCCAGAATCAGTACGCTACATGGTGGCGAAGGGGCAGCCAGCGCAGCGTATACGCGCCGCGCTTAGCCGTATATCGGCCACAGTGGCTGATGCCCGATCATTCGTAATGACCGAAAAAACGACGACAGACAAGGCGAAAAGTGGAGTCAGTGTGGTGCTTTCACGCACATACATTACAGGTTCGGTCATGCTGTGGTTGACCTACTTCATGGGCCTAGTGATCTTCTATGCACTGATTAACTGGATGCCGTTATTGCTGAAGGATGCCGGTTTGACACCTAAGACCGCGGCGCTCGTATCTGCCTTGTTTCCCTTGGGCGGTGTAGGTGCAATACTGTGCGGTTGGTTGATGGACCGTTTTAATGCCAATCGCGTCATCGCCGTGTGCTATACGCTCACTGCGGTGTGCATCTATGCAATCGGGCAGGTTGCCGGCAATGTCGGCGCTTTGATGCTCGTCGTATTTGTAGGAGGAACATTAATGAACACCGCACAATCGTCGATGCCCGCATTGGCGGCTGCTTTCTATCCTACGCAAGGGCGTGCCACTGGCGTCGCCTGGATGCTAGGCTTAGGTCGTTTTGGCGGAATTGCAGGCTCGTTTTTGGTCGCCGAATTAACCCGTCGCCAGTTTGGCTTCAGTGGGATATTCACGGTTCTGGCATTTGCCGGATTGATCGCAGCGGCGGCTTTGCTGGTCAAGCAAACCGCGCAAGGGAAAAGCGTTCGATGATATTAAATTAAGGTGATCCGTTCATTGCACCTTATTTTTATAATATTGAAGCCGGCGTCTGTCATGCTTTTATCTCAGCGCTCTCCCGTGTATTTCCACATCACGGGAAGCGCGCTGACTAAGCTGCGAATCTCATTTCAGCAGCTTTAAAACGAATTTTTTTCTTATATGTGTTCAGCAACAGTTGAGGTACATGTCTGAGCGTTCCCAATAAGGCTAATTCTTAATCCTTATTTCTAACGCGCCTTAGACGGTTTCAAAAAGTCCGCGTAACTTTCGTGCGGCATCCTTCATTTGCGGCAAGAACGCCATCAAATCAGTCAAACTGGCACGCGCGGTTGCAGAGTGACAAACCAGTGCGGCGGCGACTTTCCCTGTTTCGGATAACACCGGCACAGCAATGCCGACCATGCCGCGTACAAATTCCTCGTTATCTAAACCAATCCCTTGCTGGGCCAATCTGTCGAGTTCTTCTTCGAGCGCTTTCCTATCTGTCAAAGTCCGCGGTGTCATGCGCGGCAAAGGCAGTTGGTTAAGTATCTCTTTCCTTTCTAGTCGACTCATATGGGCCAACAGCAGTTTTCCACCCGCAGTGCAATGTAGCGGAAGCCGTGCACCTGGCTCGATATGCAATCTCAGCGGTTCCTGGGTTTCGACCCGATCAATATAAACAACCCGGTCCCCCTCCAGCACGGTCAGATTGCAGGTTTCTCCGATTGATTGGACCAGCGAACGCAATATTGCGCGACACGTACGTCTAAAACCGTTGTTGCCCAACGTTGCTAAAGCCAACTGGGTGGCGCGAGGTCCCAGCACATAGCCGTGTTCACCCGGAAGAATTAGTAGGTAATTGTTGGCGATCAAGGTTTCCAACAGACGTGCCAACGTAGCCTTTGGGATATTTAGCCGGGTTGCCAGTTGCGACGCAGTGATCGGTTGGGTTGCGGCAGCTACCCTTTCCAGCACAGTGATTACCCGCATCACGCGGGCTTCAAGATGCTGTATCTCCAAAGCATTTTTTGTTTTTATATCGTCCATGGTCCACGGTTTTGAGTCAAAAAAGCGATTTATCGTCTCATTAAGCCCGACTTGATAAAAAATAAGTTGAGAGCATCAGATCTTGCTTGTATTGATGGTGACAGGACGTAATTACATGACTGCTGCATACAACACACTTTAAAGTTTATACCTCGGAATTTAAGTTTATTCAATCGTCCACTATATCGGGTAATTGACGATGCTAAGCGCTTAAGAAGTATTGAGGATAGCCGAAAATAGGGCGTTTGATCAGAAGAACAATAGGGTGCATTAATCAGCCAAGTGCAATGACTAAAGGCGCATGGAGCAATGCTCTCAACGGTTACTCACCGCCGCTCATCCATTGTTGTAGTTCGAGGGATTGGCCGGTTCAAGGAAAAGGACACGTAGTATGCAAACATATGATTATGTGATTGTTGGTGCAGGTTCGGCCGGGTGCGTTTTAGCAAATCGCTTGAGTGCTAACGGCAAATATACCGTTTGCTTATTAGAGGCGGGTCCTCGTGACCGGTATGGCTGGATACACCTTCCTATCGGTTATGCCAAGACAATGTTCCACAAAACCTATAACTGGGGGTTCTACACCGAACCAGAACCAAACCTCAATGATCGTAAGATTTATTGGCCGCGCGGTCGTACCTTAGGCGGCTCAAGCTCTATTAATGGATTGGTCTATGTGCGCGGTCAAAAACGCGATTACGACCATTGGGCCGCGTTGGGCAACACCGGCTGGAGTTGGGACGACTGTCTGCCATACTTTAAGCGGCTCGAACACAACGATCAGGGCGAATCAGCGACCCGCGGCGGTGATGGCCCAATATGGGCAACCACTATTCCGGGCAATAATAAACTGGTTGATGCTTTTATTGCTGCATCAAAACAGAACGGCGTGCCAGTGGTGGCCGATTTCAATACCGGCGAACAGGAAGGTGTGGGGTATTTTCAGTTGACCACCCGTAATGGCTTACGCTGTTCGACCGCGGTTGCTTACCTGAATCCCGCACGCAAAAATAACAATCTGCATATTGAAACCGATGCGCAGGCCACACTGATTCAGTTTCAAGGTACACGGGCGATCGGCGTGGCCTACCGAAAAGGTGGGCAAGCGCAGGAAGTCCGTGCCGCGCGCGAGGTGCTTTTGTGCGCCGGCGCGTTGCAATCTCCTCAACTGCTCCAATTATCGGGCGTCGGACCGGCAGCCTTGCTACAAAAATTTGATATTCCTGTCGTGCGTGACTCACCAGGGGTTGGTGCAAACCTGCAAGACCATCTTCAGGTGCGACTGATGTACGAGGTGAGTGAAAAAATTACCACCAACGACGCGCTCAATTCAATATGGGGAAAAGCCAGGATGGGTTTGCAGTGGTTGACCGCACGGACTGGCCCTTTGGCGCTAGGTATCAATATGGCCGGCATGTTTTGTCGTGCATTACCGGACGAAAACGCAACACCAGATACGCAGTTTCACTTTGCGACCGTGTCGGCTGAACATGCGGCAGGGAATGTTCACGCTTTTTCCGGCTGTACGTATTCCGTTTGTCAGCTACGTCCGGAGTCGCGCGGACATGTCAATATCCAGTCGCGTGATCCATTTACTGCACCGTCGATCCAACCCAACTATCTGGCGACCGAGTTGGATCGTCGCACTACGATTGCAGGGGTCAAGTTTGCGCAACGCGTGGCGAATACCGCGCCGATGAAGCAATACATGAAACGCTCGTATCGACCAACCCCCGATATACAAAGCGACGAAGAAATTCTGGCTTTTTGTCGACAACACGCAACCACCATTTTTCACCCGTCAGGAACCGCCAGGATGGGGCCATCTTCCGACCCGATGGCGGTGGTCGATGCGCGACTTCGGGTTCATGGTATGTCAGGACTTCGGGTTGTCGATTGTGCAATCATGCCGACGCTCATTTCTGGCAATACCAACATACCGACTGTGATGATCGCTGAAAAAGCCGCTGACATGATTCTGGAGGACGCTGCCTCGCGAAGCTACGAGGCAACGCTGAAGATAGACACTGCAAGCGAACAAGGAGCACCCGCAACCATATCTGCGACAGCACTGGTTTAACGTTTTTGAGTTTTTCAGTTTTACAAAACATCCGAATTAATCGGAGAAAAAAGCAGGCGGGGAAAAAATATTCTCCGCATCACCATAAGAACTAACGTTTTTGGAGTGAGACATCATGGCAGCAGACCGCAATATAACAAACGTTACCAATCCAGGTAATAAGGTAACAGATAAAAAAACCCTTCGGCGGGTTGCAATGGCCAGCATCATTGGGGCAACGATAGAGTGGTATGATTTTTTCCTGTACGGCGTCGTCGCCAGTATTGTGTTGAACAAGTTGTATTTTCCGACTGGCGACCCGGCAACTTCCACGATGCTGGCGTATGCCACTTTTGCGGTAGGCTTTATGGCGCGCCCCTTGGGTGGCGTTATCTTTGGCCACTTCGGCGATAAAGTGGGGCGCAAGAGTATGCTGGTGATCACACTCATGATTATGGGCGTCTCCACGGTTGCTATCGGGCTTATTCCGACTTACAACCAAATCGGTTATTGGGCACCTGCATTACTCTTGTTTTTTCGTATTATTCAAGGAATCGGGCTGGGTGGAGAATGGGGTGGTGCCGTCTTGATGGCATATGAATATGCGCCGTCGAATCGCCGCGGTTTTTATACCAGTCTGCCTCAGATCGGATTGTCGCTGGGTGTACTGATTTCTGCCGGTTTCGTGGCGGGACTATCGGCCCTCCTGACTGAAGAACAGTTCATGGCATGGGGTTGGCGTCTTGGATTCGTGTTGTCGTTTGGCTTGGTTTTGTTTGGATTATGGATACGCCTGAAGGTCATGGAAACGCCTGAGTTTGCGCAATTAAAGCAAAATCGTGGTGAAGCCAAGATACCCTTCACCGATATGATCAAGCGCTTCCCAGGCAATATTTTGTTAGGGTTGGGTGCGCGCCATATTGACGGTGTTTTCTTTAATATTTTCAGCGTTTTCTCCATCAGCTACCTCACTAAAACCATCGGGATGACACGTACCGATGCGTTGATAGGTGTGATGATTGGCGCAGCGGTGCTGACCGTTTTTATCCCTATTTTTGGGCGTTTATCCGACAAAGTCGGTCGTCCCGCCTTATACACCTGGGCCTCGATTCTTACTGGCCTGAGTTGCTTCCCTGCATTTTGGATTATGTCGCATGCCGGTGGTAATACCACGTTGATATGGGCCGCGATCGCGGTACCGTTTGGCATTATCTATGCTGCGGTCTACGGCACTGTTGCCGTCTTTCTGTGCGAGCTTTTCGATGCACGTGTGCGCTATACCGGCATTTCATTCGTGTATCAATTCTCTAGCGTGATTGCTGGTGGTGTTACTCCAATTGTGGCGACCATATTATTGACCATGAACGGGGGCAAACCGTGGCTCATTTGCAGCTACGTCTTGGGTACCAGCGTTGTGTCTTCTATTTGTGCTTATGCTATTCGGCGTCGTGCTGTTGCTGCGCGTGCAGCAGGCGTCGAACACTACGGCGAAATTCAGAAGACTTCCCAAGCAGTAACTTCCACCGCTTAATAAGTAGGTCTGACAACCTCAATGAGGAAAATAAAATGACAGAGCATTCACAATATTCAGTCCCCGCATCTACCTTCATTAGCGCGTTCAAACGATGCGGTATTGATTTCATTACGACCGTACCTGATATGTTGCAAATCGCATTGCACCAATCCCTGGACAATCCAGTACATGGTATCAAAGTGGTGAATTGCACCACCGAAGATCAGGCCATTGAAACTGCGGCTGGATTGTATGCCGGTGGGGCGAATTCTGCCGTGCTGATACAAAACCAGGGGTTCTATGCTGGGATTAATAGTGTGCGCGCGTTGGGACTGGACTCTGGAGTGCCACTTTTTTTCGTTATCGGGCAATTTGGACGAGAGTTTTCTAATTTGGGTCAAGATCCGTTGCAGTCCAAACGTCGCATGGTGCGCATGATGGAGCCGCTACTCGACACGCTCGACATTCCCCACTGGCGTTTGGAAGGACCGCAAGACAGCGACAACATCGAGAAAGCATGGTGTGCTTCGCGCGAGCGTAAAGGACCTGCCGCTTTGTTGGTCGGTCACTTTGTAGGCTGGTAGCGGACCGGTAACAGGCAATAAAGGATCTAATGGTCCTTTGTCTCGTTAGTTCCGAAACCCGCGCAACAAGAAAAAACTGTTAACGATGTACCAAGAGGGAATGCATATGATGATGACATTAGAAGCTTGCGAAGTTCTCGCCGAAGTGCGTGGTGACGCAATTGTGGTGTGTACGATGGGCGCGATGAATGCGCTCGATAAATTACCGATATCGCCGCTGACGATGGCCTGCGTACCGTTGATGGGTGGCGCGGCTTCGATTGGACTAGGATTGGCGTTGGCGCGTCCGGAGAAAAAGGTATTCGTGCTAGACGGCGATGCCAGTCTGTTGATGGAGCTTGGCAGTCTGGTATCGGTCGCTCAGGCGGCACCGCCTAATTATTTTCATTTTTTGGTGAATAACGGTGTCCAATTTGCAGGATTAGGCAATTTGGTAACACCAGGACACGGCAGCGCCGATTTTACCGGTCTAGCAAAGTCAGCCGGTTATCGTTCAACGTATCGCTTTACCTCAGTGACAGCGTTAAAAGAAGGAATCAATGCGGTCCTGAACGGTGTCGCGCCCGCGTTTGTTGAACTTGTAGTGGGTTACGATAAACCGGCCCTTGGTATCGACAATCCGTCGATCGAGATGACTGATGCGCGCTTTACCCGCATGGGCGACGAGATCAGGCGAATCAGGGCGCATCTCGGTGTAGAAGCCGAGGTATAACGTTTGATACCTCGCAATACGTCAACATAGGGACATGTAATTCACCGCTAATCCACCCGTTGCCTGTTTTCATTATGTTTTAACCGAACGGGTGGATTTTTCCTTTTCTCTTAGTTACTCTTCTCCTGCCCCTGTCGTAGCCGCGTACTGAACAGCGCAGCCAGCACTAGAATTCCGGCCATGATTAGCAAACCGTTGGTCACTTTGCCGGTAGTCTGCTCAATGATTCCCATCACCGACGGACCGATAAAGCCGCCGATCAACCCGCACGTATTGACCAAAGCCAGACCGCCAGCTAATGCCGGTCCGGCAAGACGGGACGATGGATAAATAAAGATAATCGACTGCACTACAAAAAACATAGACGCTGTCAGGCAGAAACCGATCATTCCAACAAGCGGCCCAGACAAGGCGGCCAGTAGCAAACCGACCGACATGATGATCAAGCCGTTAAACAGTATTTTGCGGCAGCGTTGGGGCGTGTTTGCGTAGCGTGGCAAGATGGCTGCGCCAGCCGCGGCGGCAAGCCACGGTACCGAGTTTAACAAGCCAATTTGCAAAGGCGTCAATTTGGCGTACGTTGCGATAATACTTGGCAGGAAAAAGATCACGGTATATATAGTAATCTGATGGCAAAAATAAACCAAAATCGCAAGCCAGATTTGTTTATCGGCAAGGCATTGTTTGAACGAATGCCCGACTTGTCCGGATTGCATTTGCTCGGCGCGCTCAGCAGCCAGACGTGACTCAATCGTCTGCGCCTCTTGCGGCGTTAGCCAACTCGCGGATGAAGGGCCATCCGGCAATTTCTTCCATACGACAAATGCCAGGACGACCGCAGGCAATCCTTCCAGCATAAACAGCCATTGCCAGCCGTGCCAGCCAAACAGCGTGTCCAACTGGAGTAATGCGCCGCCAACCGGACCGCTAAGAATATTGGCGATACAGACACCGAGTAAAAAATAGCCGGTAGCGCGTACCCGCTCTTCACGGCGAAACCAATACGTCAGATACAACATCACACCGGGGAAAAGTCCTGCTTCCGCAGCGCCAAGCAGCAATCGCATGACATAGAACGACGTTTCTCCCTGTATGAAGGCCATGCTACAGGACAGGATTCCCCAGGTAATCATAATCCGCGTGATCCAGAACCGCGCGCCAACCTTATGCATCATCAGATTGCTAGGAATTTCAAACAAGGCATACGTCAGAAAAAATAACCCGGCACCCAGGCCATACGCCGCCGCCGAGATACCCAGATCAATCCCGATTGCGTGCTTGGCAAGAGCAATGTTGGTTCGATCCAGAAAACTGATCACGTACGCTATCACCAACAACGGCATCAGCTTACGAAACACCGTTCGGTCCAGCGTACTTTGTGTTGAATGCAACATAGTCTGCAATTCTGCATTTGCATTAATTGCCATGAAATGGGTCTCCTCTTAACTCTCAAAATAGTTTAAAACGGTCGCGAGCTTTGTTGCTTCTTATCGACCGCATACAATTACATCCCATCACAAAAAATAGCGGGATGAAGGCTGGCGTAAATAAACGTTTAAAATGCCACGTTATCTTGTCCTTTTAATGCCAGCATAGCGCGAGCTTCTTGTGGTGTTGCCACTTCTAGCGACAGGCCTTCAATCACCTGCCGTATCTTGCGCACCTGCGCGGCGCTTGATTCGGCTAATTGTCCCGGACCGATCCATAGCGAATCCTCAAGCCCGACGCGGACGTTTGATCCTTGCGCCAAGCCGATGGTGGCTAATGGGATCTGGTTACGACCCGCACCAAGAATCGACCATACGTAGTCGTTTCCAAACAACCGATCTGCTGTACGTTTCATGTGGGCGAGATCTTCAGGATGCGCGCCAATGCCACCGAGTAAACCGAATACGCTTTGTACAAAGAAGGGCGCTTTAGCCAAACCGCGATCGGCGAAATGCGCCAGGTTATACAGATGAGAAATGTCGTAGCACTCGTGTTCAAATCGTGTTCCGTTTGCACCGCACGAGGTCAGCACATATTCGATATCGGCGAAGGTGTTCTTGAATACCAGATCACGACTTTTTTCTAAATGTTCACGTTCCCATGGATGCTTGAATTCCTTAAACCGATCAAGCATCGGATACAAGCCGAAATTCATTGATCCCATATTCAGCGACGCCACTTCGGGTTGGAAGCGCAAAGCCGGTTGCAAGCGTTCCTCCACCGTCATGTGCGGACTGCCGCCGGTAGTCAGATTGATCACGGCATCGGTTTCTGCTTTGATCTGTGGCAAAAACTTTTCAAAGACTGCCGGATCTTGGGTCGGCTTACCGTTTTCCGGATCGCGTGCATGTAAATGTATTATTGCGGCACCTTCCCGTGCGGCAGCCAGCGCTGCATCCGCAATTTGTTGCGGTGTGACTGGCAAAAATGGTGACATCGTTGGTGTATGTATCGCGCCGGTTGGGGCGCAAGTGATGATGACTTTACGTGTTGCGGACATGTTGTCTCCCAATAAAATGTAGATTAATTATTTTCACGAATGACTGCGATGATGCGTAATGGCTATTTGTAATGACGATCGTGATGTGCCGATTAAAGCGTCTCGACGTTTCGGCACACCGAAATAGCTTGGCCGGATAGGGCGCTACCTGCGGGAGAACATAAAAACAGCACACTCGCTGCAATTTCTTCCTGCGTGACCATCCTCTTAAGCGATATTTTGTCCAGATAACTCGCCTCCATCGATTCGTAACTAACGCCGACTTGTTCGGCCCTGGCCCTGATCACGCGCTCCATACGCGGCCCTTTTACGATGCCCGGTTGTATCGCGTTAACGCGAATGTTGTCCGGCCCCAGTTCAATCGCAAGGCTCTTCGCCAGCCCCACCAAAGCCCATTTGGTCGATGAGTAGGGAGTACGATAGGCATAGCCAAGGCGACCCGCAACGGATGAAATAAATACAATGGAGCCGCCGTCTGGTGCGCTACGCAGCATTGGCACCGCGTGCCGCATGAAGTAGAAATGGCTGTTCAAATTGACCGCAACGGTCTTTTCCCAATCGGCAATCGGGATCTCATCGATACCACCCGTTGGCCCTGCGATTCCGGCATTGTTGATCAGCACGTCAAGTCCCCCAAGCTTGCTACGCACATCATCGAATACGCGTTCAACCGCGGCCGCATCGGAGACGTCGGCGCAACTGCCTGTGATAACTAATGTCTTTAACGTTTTTAATGCTGCAATGGCATTGGCATCGACATCACAAACATGCACCCGCGCACCAGCTTCAACAAAGGCTTTTGCAATCTCTAGTCCAATGCCAGAAGCCCCACCTGTGATAAGAACCCGCAATCCTGGTCGCGGTGTTAATAATTGCAATACACCCATTATTGGTCTCCTAATTACGTTGTTTTCAATTTCAACTGTTACCGTTTTTGCCTGTAACGCGTGTTCTTCAAAGGCGCTAAGGCGATTGCTTTATTTGTATTGTGATCTGTGATCACACATGGCAAAATGTAGCCATTGGCCGATCCTCTGTCAACATTTTTTTCAAACCAGTCAATTTATTGTGCCAAGGCTCAACAATTTGACTGGGTTGTGCGGTGTATACTTTTGCCATGACAATATCTGAACTTGTAATTCCACTGAAACGCCAGACCATGAGTGTGGAGGTCTACAACCAGCTCAAAGAACTTCTAATGAGTGGGCGAATGATGCCTGGAGAGCAACTCTCGTTACGCACTGTTGCCGCAGCGCTAGGCGTCAGTGTCATGCCGGTACGCGAAGCTATGCAGCGTCTGGTTGCTGAACAAGCGTTGGTGCTGACGTTAAATCGGACACTTCGTGTGCCGACTATGACCGTTAGTCAGTTCCGTGAAATCACACAGATTCGAATCAATCTGGAAGGTTTAGCAACAGAACAGGCTACTTATGCGCTTCAGTCCTCTGCCGTGCGAAAAATCTCGGAGTTACACCAGCGCTTTGCCAACGAAATGGCACTTACGGAGCCAGACAGCTCCGTGCTGGTCCGCCTGAACAAGGAATTACACTTCGCGATTTACCAAGGCGCATGTATGCCTATGTTGATGCAACTCATTGAGACGTTGTGGGTACGCGTTGGTCCCATTTTGAACTACGATTTGCATTCCGGCTCACGCCGTGTGGTAGAGCAAGTGGCGGTCAGCCATCATCTTGGTCTGATCGATGCTCTGGAACGCCGCGACGGCATCGCGGCAAGAGCCGCACTGCAAGGGGATATAGAAAGCGCAGCTGAATTTATCGTTTCTGCCGGTGTGCTGGTGATCGCGGACGCCCCTACTTAATAGGCTGAAACCCCGAAAAATCGGATGACTCCATCTACAGGCGATAAGGTCAAACATCAATTATAAAATCGGTAAATAAGCTATCAGGTCGTTTCCGGTTTGCGTTCGTAAATCTGGCGGAGAATAGCTTCGCACAACGGACATTCCTCCTTACCACCTGGATAGAAATTTGGCCGCGGTGCGCCCAGCCTAACCCTAATTTCATGTTAAAACTTTACATGCAAAACTTTTGAAAGAGGGTGTTTATAGAAAGTTCGATAAAGAGGGCTAAGTACGGTTCAGAAAAATTCATATCAAATATTCATATTATGCAAGAAAGAAATGTTTCTTTATAAAAATTTCTTGTTATTAGGCAATATTAAAGAGCGATTGAAGGGTAGACTATAGCTACAAAGAAAACTACAAGGCTATACAAAAGCGATGATCGGCAATGGGAAAAAAGTAAGAAAAAGTCATTTTTTTAAATACTTCAAGGTTTCCGGTATACACATTAATCAAACGGCGCTGGTTCTCGGTTGCATTTTACCAATTGCAGCCGTAGCCTTTTTTTTGATTGTCAATTTTTACACGCATGAACGAGAAAATTTGACGCGTCACGCTGCCAGCAACGCTGATGCGATCATTGCTGCTGTAGATAGAGAATTCGCCAGTACGCAGTCGGCTCTTCAACTTCTTAACAGTTCCCCGCGTCTGGCGGATGGCGACTTTAAGACTTTTTATGCCAGAGCGTTGGAAGAGTTACCGATGCTTCCCGTTGAAAGTATCGCAGTGTTAGCATCCGACGGCCAGCTGCTCCTCTCCACTAATCTTCCATTTGGACCGATTCTTCCCAAATTAACGGATGTGCCTTTACTTAAAAATATATTTGAAACAGGTAAACCAAGCGTTTCTGGCCTTTTCGTGGGGCCGCTCTCAGGGCGACTTGTTTTTTCTATCGCAGTCCCGGTCAAGCGTAATGGATCAATTCTTTATTCACTGAATGCCTCAGTAGCGCCCTCACAACTCTTAAATTTAATGGCAGATCAAAAGCTGCCCGGTAGTTGGATCGCTGCGATCATCGACAGCAATGGAAATGTCGTAGGGCGCACCCAAAACCTGCAAAAATTTATCGGCAATATGGTGACGCCAGAGTTGTGGCAACGTCTCATCAGCGCGAATAAAGGCCGTTTCGTTACCACTACCCTCGAAGGCGTTCCTGCTATGACGGTATACAGTCGTTCCTCTACAAGCCAATGGGCAGTCGCCTTGTCGATACCGTTAGTCGAGCTCACTGAAGGCCTTCACCATGCACTACTCTTACTGATTATTACGACGGTCATCGTCCTGTCATTAGGACTTGTGCTAGCGTGGTTTTTGGGGGAACGGGTTGCCAATTCTGTCAATGCACTCATACAGCCCGTTATTGCATTAAGCGCGAATAAACCGTTTACCATTCCAACACTGCATTTGCGGAGGCAAATAAACTGCGCAAAGCGTTGCTTGATGCCTCAACCAAGCTCTTCCAGGTCGGATACGACGCGCATCATGACGGCAGTACGGGTATGCCTAATCGCGCACTATTTGATATAGCATTGAATCAGCAATTAGCACTCTGCCGACGTTATAAGACGACACTCGCCGTCTTATATATTGACATAGAGGTTGCCGACGCAGAACCGGATACGGTTAGCGAGGAAAGTGAGGATGCGGATGTTCTTTTACGTCATATATCCATGCGGATCAAAAACTCTCTCCGGGCTCCTGATATGGCTGCCCGACTTGATCGCGATCACTTTGCCATCGTTTTAATTCACTCCGATGTGCCAAGCGCCACTATTTTTGCTAATCAATTGTTCGATATCCTTTCCGAACCATATCAATTAGGACGCATCACAGCCACGATATCGGCTAGCATCGGTATTGCCGGATATCCTGTTACGGGAAGGGACGGGCCGACACTGTTGAAATATGCCGATGATGCAATGCACAAGGCCAAGACTTTAGGCGAGCGTAGGGTTTGTATCGCATGGTGAACATAACCCAATAACTATCTAGCCGGACCCTGCGTATTTCATCTTTATTATTTTGTAACAAAGAACTAATGGTCAATCCAATCGATAAACCTACGCTGCAACGCGTATTCATCAATCGTCTGCCGATTACGTGGTTAGCGGCGGTTTTTGTGGTGTTTGTTTGCCTTTCTCTGGTAGCAATCGATGGCTGGCAAAGTTGGAGCGCCCGCCGTGTGCAATTGCAGGAAGCAAAAGTTGCCACCACCAATATGGCAACGGCCATAGCGCAGCATGCAGACGACACGATCAAAGAGGCGGACACTGCGCTAGTCGGGCTGGTAGAACGCGTTCAGACCGACGGTACAAGTCCTGCTGCGCTCGAACGTTTGCACCGCCTGTTGGTGCAGCGAGTGGGCGAATTGGATCAGTTAAATGGCTTATTTGTGTATGACGAAAAGGGAAATTGGCTCGTCAACTCTATGGCTTCGATGCCCGCAAACGTCAACAATGCAGATAGAAACTATTTTATTTATCACCGCAAACATTTGGATTCGGCGCCGTTCATCGGTCTGCCGATTCAAAGCCGGTCCAATGGTGCCTGGATATTGACGGTATCTCGCCGAATCAATCACCCGGACGGCAGCTTTGCCGGAGTTGCATTGGCCACCATCAATATGGATTATTTTAATAAATTCTACGATCACTTCGAAATCGGCAAACGCGGCGCGATTGTGCTGGCGTTAGACGCAGGCATGATGCTCACTCGTCGGCCGCTATTGTATGATTCTATTGGAAAAAATATAGCGAATAGCACTGTATTTGTTAACTATGTATCCAGGAGCAAATTTGGGACCATTTCGATTGTATCCTCCCAAGACGGCGTTAAACGCATACATAGCTTCCGGCACGTCGAGCATTACCCATTATTTGTGGTTGCAGCGTTGTCGGAAGAGGAAATTCTTGCCGTTTGGCTCTCAGACACTTATCTGCATTCCGCTGGCGTGGCGCTGCTGCTGCTCGTGCTTGTAGTATTTGGGTTTCATCTGGTGAGGCAAATCCAACGACGTGTGCATGCGGAGGCAGAAATTGTGCAAGCCAGAGATGCGTTACTGACACTGAACAAAACGCTTGAACAACTATCTTTACAAGATAGTCTGACCGGTCTTTCGAATCGGCGTCACTTCGACATAGCGCTAGAGAAGGAATTTAAACGTGCCATGCGCAATGGTCGTTCATTGGCTTTGATTATGATCGATGCCGATTATTTCAAGCAATATAATGATATGTACGGGCATACCGAAGGCGATGAATGCCTGCGGACAATCAGTCAAATTGTGAAGTCTAATCAAAATCGGCCGGGAGATCTTGCGGTACGCTACGGCGGAGAAGAGCTGGCGATTTTACTGCCTGATACCGACTTACGCGGCGCGATGACGATTGCTGAAAATATTCGCTACCACGTTCACCGTCTGGCCATCGAACATTCTGGCAGCCCGTTTGGCGTGGTGACGATTAGTGCTGGCGTAGAGGCTTACGTTCCTTTCAGGAATGAGCAACTGCCTTTGGAATTGGTGCAAGCTGCGGATAAGGCGCTGTATAACGCCAAGGCCGACGGACGCAATCGTGTTTGCTTCAATACAAACATCGACAAAGCAACATTAGTCGACGAAGTGTAAAGCTTCTGCACAACTTGCACGTTACAGCCTGATAACGTCAACTCAGTTAATGGGCGGCGGTGGCGAGGAAGCCTTAGGGCTTGCTGGGTTTTACTTTTTTTGACCAGTCTGCTAACCCTGCTATTTGCCGCCCACCCTACTTAGCAGTGGGACGCGGCGTAACCAAAAAAGGCTTGACCTATGCTAAAAACCATCTTACCTGTCCGGTATCGTCTTACCATCATCAAACGCCGCACCATCCTGATCGAACCGGTAGCGCAATCATGAGCAAACGAACAGCACCAAAATCTCTCCATCAGGGATTTTCATGGTCGCCCGACCACCACCAAAATCAAGAAGCCGCAGAATTTTATGCCCTGACCAAAGATGTCTGCCACGGCATTCAACTATCCATCGATTTGGCGCATTTTAGTACGATGGACAGAGACAGCGATACGACGCCGGTATTGAATATTGCAGACACCGAAACTTTATTGCGGTTTACTTTAACGTCGTCGCAGATGTTGGGGAGCATAGCTGAATTGCGAATTGACCAGCTTGATCGTAGCGCCATCAATTGGACTGAGCCTGATGCAAAGGCAGCGTCTTAAGCGCCAATTCAGTTCCGTAATAAGCCAAATCGCCTGAATCCCATAGCGATTGTTTTTTCTAGCTAAGCACGCATTGCGAGGCCGGAAAACGCGGTATGGCGATGAGGGGAATCGCACATTCTTGCTAGGCAAGGATGATCGTTTATTCCCCTCACATCAAGCAAAAGGCGTGTCCGATTTCTTCAAAGTACGCAATACAAAGCTCGATTTGCTATGCCGTATGCCGGGTATTTTATACAGCTTTTCTCTTAATAAACGCTCGTAATCTCGCGTGTCTTTAACGGCGATGCGAATGTAATAGTCGTAGTCGCCGGAGACCAGATAGGCCTCCATGACCTCTGGAATCGTTTCAAGAATACGACCGAATTCGTACAACGTTTCATCGCTGTGACTCTCCAGATTGACCTGAATGATGACAGTATCTTGATACCCAAGTTGGGCAAGATCGACTTTGACCGTATAGCCTTGGATTGCGCCAGCCGATTCCATGCGTTTGATGCGGTTCCAGCATGATGTTGTGGACAGCCCGACTTCTTGACCAATATCTTGCAGGCTTTTGCGCGAGTCTTGCAAAAGTGCCCGCAAAATCGCGAAATCCTGAATGTCGAATATTTTTCCGTCTTTCTTTGAAATAGTCATTTTATTTTCCGAAGTGTAAGCAATTCAACTGAAATTATGAATCCTTTTCAGGCTGAAATAGAATATCATTTTAGTATGAAAATAAGCCAAAATACTTTATCTTCCAACAATGCGTTGTTGGATTCTGAGCCGCACCTGCAATTGACCGGCGCACAGGTTCTATTGCGTACGTTGATTGATTGCGGCGTAGATACCATTTTTGGCTATCCGGGCGGCGCAGTATTGCCACTCTACGATGCACTACATTCGGAGCCGCGCCTTCGGCATATTCTCGTTCGTCATGAGCAGGCTGCCGTCCATGCAGCGCAAGGTTACGCCCGATCAACCGGTCGCCTTGGGGTGGTTTTTGTGACGTCGGGGCCAGGGATCGCCAATACAACGTCTGGCTTACTTGATGCCTTGAGTGATTCTATTCCGTTATTGTGCGTGAGCGGACAAGTCGCGACGACTGCGATTGGTACGAACGCGTTTCAAGAGTGTGATGCGCTTGGCATTTCTCGTACGGTCACCAAGTGGAACGTTCAGATTGGTGACGTTGCCGATATTCCGGATACGGTTCGGTATGCAGTAGCGCAGGCGACGACCGGACGGCCAGGGCCGGTATTAATCGATATACCGAAAGATATTCAGGGACGGTTGTTTGTCGCCCGTCCCCAAACCGCGTCATCTGCCGCATTGCCTGCGTCGACCGATTTAACGCTGGCGGACTTGCCGCCGGTTGCGCTTTTACGTGAAGCGGCACAGATGATCGCAGCATCACGCAGGCCTATACTTTATGGCGGAGGAGGGTTGATCAACTCCGGCAGTGAGGCATGCGCGCAATTTGTTGATCTGGTACATATGACCAACGCGCCATGTACGCTCACGTTGATGGGGCTCGGCGCGTTTCCCGCATCCGATCCGCAATGGCTTGGTATGTTGGGAATGCACGGCACGCTGGAAGCCAATCTGGCTATGCATGAAGCGGATCTTGTCGTCTGTGTCGGCGCACGTTTTGATGATCGTGTCACGGGCCGGTTAAAAGACTTTTGCCCTGAAGCACGCATCGTTCATATCGATATCGATCCAGCATCAGTCGGCAAGGTTGTCAAAACAAATGTTGGACTGGTCGGCGATTGCGCCAAAGTACTTGCCGCTTTAGGTGAGCAGCTTGCATCGTTGCCGCTAGATGCCACTCGCACCGCTGACTGGTGGGCCAAAATTGCACTATGGCGCGCTGAAGAATCTCTTGGTTATACGCATTCACTCCCAACCATCGTGCCGCAACACCTGATGCAAACATTGGCTGAACATCTTGACGGTACTGACGCGATTGTGTCAACTGATGTTGGTCAACATCAAATGTGGGCGGCGCAATATCTTCAGTTTGAAGCACCGCATCGCTGGCTTACCTCGGGCGGCGCAGGCACGATGGGCTACGGTTTGCCCGCGGCGATTGGCGCACAGATTGCGCATCCGGATAAGTTGGTGGTGTGTGTCAGCGGCGATGCATCCATTTTGATGAATATTCAGGAGATGGCGACGGCTGCCCAACATCGATGTCCGGTGAAAGTCATTATTTCAAACAATGGCTGCATGGGAATGGTCAGGCAATGGCAAGAACTGCATCATGGCGCGCGATATAGCCATAGTTATAACGAGGCGTTGCCAGACTTTGTTGCTTTGGCCAAGGCATTCGGGTGGGGATCACGCCGTGTTGAACTGGCTTCTGAAGTGAGTGAGGCGATTGACGCCTGCCTTTCTTCACCCGGTCCTTTTCTGCTGGATGTTGCAGTCGAGCAGCTCGAAAACTGTTTTCCCATGATACCGGGCGGAAGCGGACACCACGAGATCATGCTGTCAGAGAACCGCTGGTATGACAGTCGCACCGGGTCGGTCGTTACAAGACCACCAGATTCTGCGACTTAAAGAGATTTCAAAAAAATAAGTCAGGTCGCGTTATCCACGTGATCTGGTCGACAGGTCAGCAACGGTGATCCCCGTGCCTGACCTGTTTTATTTTATTCACACTATTCACAAAAAAATGGTCGAATCGAAAGGTGCGATTTGCTCGAAGTGTGGGTTGAATTGCGGCTTCAAATATGTCCGTAAATACATCCGCAACTGCATCCAATACTTTATCGGGCAAATCGAGATCGCAAGATTGCAGGCAATGCGCCTGACAACCTGGCTACAACTAGAACTATTAAGTTAAGGTTTGCGCCGTTATGCTAGTTAAAGCAATGTGAAGTATTGATGTAGGTATAATTCTTAACTATATGATTTACATAGTATTTATTACGATTAAGTTGCTTGATACCTATTGATGCCGCGGAGGCAATCAAGCCGATATTTGCGTACTTTTGGTTGTAAGACTTAAAGTTAAAGTACTGATGTAGATATTTTTATAACTAATTGATTTAAAAGATATTTATTGGTCACTGCAATGCAATATATTAAATCTGGGCTAGATTCACGATGACTGATAATTATAAGTAAGGTATGAGTAGAGGTATTTGATGTAAGTATATGAATTTTAAAGTTTATATGATTCATAAATAACGCTCGTTGAAACCGATTATATTCACTCCCCATTTGTTTCAGCTTCTAAAATGTGCATGTATTGATGTATTTTATTGATATAAATATATGATTTAAATAGTCTTTTTTACAGTTAGTTCGCAAGCCATGATTCGATCTGTGCTCTGCAGTGCCTATTGAAGATCGTACATCGCGCAGTAGGTGTCATCATGCGCTGCTTCAAATCCGGGGCATTTTTTTGCAATAAAACAACATCAAGTAGAACTTGACTAACACCGTTTTCGCTTCTAAAGATGTGTTTGGCGTTATGATTATTGATTGGTATTTTGCAAATAGTCGTAAAGCCATTCAAAATGCATTAAGTAATAATTACATTGCATCAATCGTATCGATTCCAATATATGTTATGAATTCGCTTTTTTCCGTGCCGAAGTAACTTTTTAAGTCAGTCGTTATCAACGCCAACCAACAACCAACAACCATTCGAGGGCTCATATGACATCTTTAAGGATTTTCACAGCCGCAGTATTAGCTGCAATGTTGTCGCTGTCGGTCGGATTTGCTTATGCAGAAGGGATGAAAGTCACTTCCACTGCGTTTTCTGACGGCGGCGTCATGCCCGCAATGTATGCTGGTGACGCCGCTGGTTGTGGTGGAAAAGGCGTGTCGCCGCAGGTTTCATGGTCAAATCTTCCGGCAGGCACTAAAACTGTGGCTATTTTATTATTCGATCCTGATGGAAATAAGGGCCTTGGGGTGTCCCATTGGGTTGCCTACAATATTGCCAGCGAAGCAGGGCAATTAAAGCAGGGTGACGGACAGGTTGATGGCCCCGATGTAACCGTTGGCAAAAACATATCTGGCGCGCAAGCCTATCGTGGCGCTTGCCCTCCAGCGGGCGATATCCCTCACCATTATGTGTTGACAGTGATTGCGTCCGATCTCGCACCGATGAGTTTGCCGAAAGGACTTAATCGGGATGAACTGCTCGCAGCACTCAAAGGCCATACGTTTGTAGGGCAGAGTGTGGTTGGACGGTACGGTCAATAATGAATACGCGAACAATTCAATAATAGGGCAATGTTTGCAGTCTTAGCCCGTATGTAATGGTATGCCGAATAGCGATAGTGTGGCCCGTATGCGTCGACTCAGTACCTCATATTTGATGATTTTGATTGGGTATAGTAAAATACAATCAAAATCATCAATGGGTGCTTTATGACCAAAATACGCCACCAGGAAGTCACACCAGGCAACGTTCTGACGTTCCAGTCCTGGCCGCCGAATCAGAAAGAGGCACGCCACGCCGTGCCGGATAGCCAATCGACACACGCGTATTTAATCGGCGTCAACAGTGACCAAGCGTCACGCGTATTGGAAACCTTACTCCCTTTTCTTGATCAACTGCTGGTCGAAAAAACAGGGAAAGTGCGCGAAAAAAAGCTGGAGGATCTGGTGGAGTTCATGACCGGCCAACTGGTATCGCCGTCTGCTGTCGATACCCAGATGGCGCTTCGACTGGCGACCCGTCGTGCGCGTATTCTCAATGAATTTGGCTATATGACTGCGGAAGATCTGGCTGAAAAAAATAACTCCCGTTCTGCAAATCGCAGTGCCTTAGCAGATAACTGGAAGAAACGTCACCAGGTATTTTCTGTCAGTCATCGCGACGATACAGGAAAAACGCGTGAAGTTTTCCCGCTCTTTCAGTTTGAAGATTACAAGCCGATCAAAGCGATTCAACCGGTTTTAGAAGTATTTGATGACAAAAAATCTCCTTGGAAGGTGGCATTCTGGTTCGCGTCAAATAATGGTTGGCTGCCCAATCAAGCCCGGCCGGTTGATTTGCTAGAGGCTAATCCAGACGCGATATTGGATGCTGCCAAACGGGAAACCGCCGGGAACGCCGCTTGACGTGCCGTGCGCCCGGGGTATCGCTCGATCCATTGATCGAAATCTGGCCCGCAGGACAGATAATCCACGTAGTGCACGACGTTGCTTTTACGCCAGAGAGTTTCAATCCGGGAATAGATGCCAAAGGTGTCTTGCGCAATCCAACCCGATTTGCACCCATCAAAGGGCTTGCTGGAAATGTTGTGCCTTATTTGTACGGCGGCTCGTCGCTGGAATGCGCTATTTTCGAGACGGTCTTCCACAATATCTCCATCGATGCGGAAGATAAATTTGTGGATCTGGATGGTTTTGCCATGCGCGGATACGGCGAGATCACACCGCAACGTGATCTGCAACTAGTCGATTTAACAACCGATGGATTGCACCGGCTCAAAGTACCTAAGGCTGAGTTGATCAACAGCGCACCATTCGACTACTTGAGAACTGCGAGATGGGCAGAAGCGATCCACCAGCAATTCCCGCACGTTGACGGTATGCGCTGGATGTCTCGTCAACGCGATCGTGATCAGGCGGTTGTGCTGTTTGGAGATCGGGTTGCTTCTGCGTTGGCCGGAAAGCGCATCGGCGGCGCACTCAAAGGCAACGATTTCTTTCGTCAGCAAATATTGACTTTAGCGTTAAGAGTTGGGATCGACGCTGACTAGAATCTGCTGACATGTCGCCGCATCCACCTGGACTGCAATAACCCGATTGCGCCCTGCATGCTTGGCTTGATACAGGGCGGCATCAGCAGCAGCAACAAGTTGTGAAGACTTGTTGCTGCCGGTCTCAGCGCTGACAGCGTTGACTGTTGCAGCACCAATGCTGATCGTCACTACACCGCCGGTAGAGGCCGAATCAAGAATCCCGAGTTGTGCGATCACTGCCCGAATACGCTCTGCGACGGCTTGCGCCCCCTCAAAAGTTACTTCTGGCAGGATCACCGCGAATTCTTCGCCGCCATAGCGTGCAACCAGATCATAGGCGCGTAGCGGAGTGTTGGCCATGGCAGCGGCGATGCGCTTAAGACATGCATCACCAGCCTGATGTCCATAGCGGTCGTTGTAGTCTTTAAAGTGATCTACATCAACCATCAATAACGTCAGCGGGTGAGATTTTCGGATGGCACGATGCCATTCGGCTTCTAACGTTTCGTCGAAACAACGCCGGTTGGCAATGCCAGTCAGACCGTCTTTGGATGCCAAATCTTGCAAAGCACTTTGCGCTTCCTTTTGAAGCGTTATGTCACGTAACGTTTCAACGACAGAAATCAGGTGTCCAGTTTCATCATAGATCGGTCCGGCATCGATAGCGAGATAACGTCTGGTGCCGAGTTGCGGCATCACGCACCAGTTCTCTGCATAAAGCCCGTTAGGTACTTTTTCAATATTTTTATTCCATACGTAAAGGTCATTTACATCTCTTGTCCGCTCATGAATGATGAGATCGGCAAGACAAGGGCGCGGTGTGGAATAGAATCCGCGCCAATGGTCTGATGTGCCAATCATTTCAGAAGCGGGGATGCCGGTGAGGCGCTCACAAGCCATATTCCAAATGACCACTTTGCATTGCGGATCTAGAACAAAGGTAGGTACAACCAGATGCTGCATAAGACGGACCGCAAAATTGTGCTCTTCTTTACTTTTCCTGGAAATCATTGCATTGCTCTTTATAATTTTCATTATTTGATCGTGTTCCGAAGAAATAAGTTAATCAATGTGAATCATTAACTTTTTTGTCCGACTATTGATTCAGACATTATTCACTAAAATCAGGTGTAGTGAAAGAGATGTAAAGTAAGATTTTAAGACGCATAAATGCAGCAACGATTAAGGATCATATTCTGGTTTTGGCGACAACAAAGCCAAGCCTCTTCAATAAATTGTAGGTAGGATCAGCTTAACGACAGCATCGTCAACTTTATTGCTGCTGAGTAAAAATATAATTAGCACTTCAGGAGCGCTTAAATGTATCAATACAGCCAACCGTCCGACGCAACACTAATCAGAGAAGACCGCGATGGTGTCGCGACACTTCGCATGAACCGGCCCCTGCAAATGAACGCGTTGTCCGAGAACGCGCTTGATGCATTGCAAACGGCATTTGATGCCATTGCCATCGATTCCAGCGTGCGTTGTGTCGTCTTGTGCGCTGCTGGAAAAGCCTTCTGTGCAGGGCATGACTTACGCGAAATGAGAAGTAATTATCACCTCACTTATTACCAGGCGCTGTTTGCACGTTGTAGCCGCCTGATGATGAGCATTCAGGCGCTGCCGATACCGGTTATCGCGCGGGTGCAAGGCATTGCCACGGCGGCGGGATGTCAATTAGTTGCCAGCTGCGATTTGGCGATCGCCTCAGAGTCAGCGCGGTTTGCGGTATCCGGCATCAATGTCGGCTTATTCTGCGCAACACCGGCCGTCGCCTTGTCGCGCAATATATCGACCAAACGCGCATTCGACATGCTGTTCACAGGACGCTTTATCGACGCCGCCACCGCCGCGGATTGGGGACTAATCAACGAAGCCGTTCCAGAGGATGCCTTGGACGAGGCAGTAGCGCGCAAGGTAGCCGTGATCGTCAGCAAAAGCCCGACAGCGGTGCGCTACGGCAAAATGATGTTCTACAAGCAAAGGCAAATGGCGCTCGGCGATGCCTACGATTGCGCCAGCGAAGTCATGGCGCGTAACATCATGGAGCCTGATGCGGCAGAAGGGATCGACGCCTTTTTGGATAAGCGTCAGGCGGTATGGCATTCTTGATGGAGCACGAACGGGGCAGGATTACGCAGGTACGAATATATGGACCCCCGAATCTCTCTGAGATTTGCGTGTGAGCATGTTTGGCTCAGATTCATTAGCTCTGCGGTGATTTTCATACAAACTACCTATGGACGTATTCCGCCTTTGAGATTGACTTATTGCTTGACGGAAATTGTTTCAACGCTTATTCTTTAGCAATGGTGTTAAACCCACCTTAAGAGCCGGCGTGCCACCCCGTTAATCGTGGCGTTGTGCAATTAAGGAGAATATAGTGTCTACCGTTTACCAATCATCCGTCCTGCCTGCCACCTTTACCTTCGGCTACCATACCGTGCGGACTATCGAAAAGAACGATCAATTCTGGTTCTTCGCCAGCGATGTCTGTGCGGTGTTGCACGTTACTGACGCGCCCCAAGCCTTGTCCCGTCTCGATTTGTACGAAGTTGATAACATCATCGCCAATGATGCCATGGGCCGCCCTCAAGAAACCACACTCATCACCGAGTCAGGTCTTTACAGCTTGATCATGCGCAGTCGTCACAATCTGGCCAAGGCGTTCAAGCGATGGGTAACGCACGATGTCTTGCCCATCCTGCGTAAGCAAGGTCAATCCCAAAAGGGGCAAAAACGTCCAGACACTATCGATGTAAATGCGCTTTTGCTAACTGGAATGGCTACACCAAGTATCGCTAGGCCAACCTTGGTCGATAAGGCGATTGATCAGCGCGCCCGGCAACTTTCTCGTGAGGCTTTCCACTTAATTCGCGCGCATCTTCAGCGGCATGTCGCCTACCAATGTGAGGTCAGCCAGCCTAACCCCCGACTAATCGTTGATAAAGCACTCGATGTTATCGCTCAAGGCACATTGGGTGCGGCGCTGGCGCACACCTACCGCACCGAACTTAACGCCTGCGAACGCTGGTTGAAAATCGCACAAGGCGATATCAACGAATCGCTCGCCAGACTCCAGGCGCAGAAGGCGCTGAAACAAATTCTATAATGGTTGTTAGAGTTATTTTCTAGCGCCGACAGGTCCACCATGTCCGCAACTTTTGCTTGTAGCGATGACGGAGCCAAATTGCCTCCGTGCCACCGCATAGGTCCCAATTGTTAATCAACCCAGTTTGATCAAATTTTTAAGCATGAGTGGTCCGGTCAACCGAAGAAGAAGGACACCTTCTGCGATCTTGCCGAGCAAAATAGGTGCAAAACCAAACTGCTCGGCTAAACCTGCGACAGTGATGCTAGCGTCGTCGTCGTTGCTCGCGACGAACACAACGCGACGGCCTTCATGTTGAGACGGGTTGCTTGTCAGGACTGCAGCGGGTAGTTGGTTGAAGGCTTTAACTACCTTTGCGCCGGGTAGTGAAAGGTCCACGATGTCGGTGGCCTCTACACCGCCTAATTCTTCCGACGTGACATCGCGTGCGTTCATTTCAACTCGTTCTCACGGACCGATCGGTTTTAATGACGGGGCAAGACTACGGTGTGATGTCTCCGCAGACTTGGCGTCTGGCCGACCTGTCAGCGAAGCATGCCTTTCTTCTAAACGGTATCGGTTGGGGAAGCATGCCGTTGCACATGATTGAACGCGACCTTGCTACTGGTGCCCTTGTTATGTTGCAAGTTGAGGGCATACCTGAAGGCGGGATGAAGCTGGCTATGTCGGCTGACCATCCCGCTGCGTCACCTCCAGGACCTGGCGGAGAATGGTTTATTGAACGCTTGAAAATTTTTCTTGATGAAACAGCTTAGGTGCAAAATAGCGTAGGTATCGAGCCCGGCGAAGTTAAAAGTAAGGTAGGTGGCGTATTGACTCAACAGCCTGAAAGCGTTGATTGTGATTCGGCAAACGGATACACAATATGCCGATTACATCGAATAATTAAAAAACTTTATGCGGAAATTGATCGTTCCGTGGCAAAATCCGAAGTTACGAAATATGTTCATGATTATCCAAAAAGTGATGGTGTTCATTTTTTTGATTCTGATTGTTGTACATGTGTTGGCAGCGCTGAAGCATCCTCTGACGATTGCGATGGCATTTCCGGCAGATGCTTCCCTAAAGAGTATGCAAAATGTTTTTGCTTTTCCCTGCCTCTGCCGCATTCCCCAATTTTAAAAAAAGATCGAAAACTTCCCCATATGTGTTGGCTGCGCTTGGCGTGCTCAGCACATTGAGCTCCGTGAGTATGGCTGCCGACGATACATCTCAACCACTTAAGGAAGTCGTAGTGTCAGCTAGTCGGACTGAACAGCGCGTCATGGACACAGCTGCGTCAATTGATGTGGTGAATTCTCGTCAGATTCACGATGGTACTGCTGAACAAAATATGTCAGAACCGCTGGCGCGCGCGCCCGGCATTTTTGCGCTGAATCGCCAAAACTATGCGCAGGATCTATTGATTTCTTCAAGAGGTTTTGGTGCTAATTCAGCTTTCGGTGCGCGTGGCATCAAAATATTTGTCGATGGTATTCCTGGAACGGCGGCTGACGGGCAGGGCCAGATTTCACATATTGATCTGGCTTCTGCCGATCATATTGAAGTCATGCGTGGTCCGTTTTCTGTTTTGTACGGCAATTCCGCAGGCGGCGTTATCAACGTCTTCTCAGAAAATGGAAAGCCGGGAGCGGAAGTGATGCCCTATTTTTCGATGGGATCGTTCGGACAGCGCAAGTACGGCGTCAAAATCGATGGCGATGAAAACGGTCTTAATTATCTTGTGGATGCTGGTGCGCTTCATACAGACGGTTATCGCGATCATAGCGCTGCCGATAGGAATAATGAAAATGCGAAGCTGCGCTTTACACTGACGCCGGATACGACGGTGACGGTAGTGGCTAACAGGGTGCATTTGACTGCGCTTGATCCATTAGGATTAACTGCCGCCCAATTACAAGCAAATCCGCGCGGAGCAGGAACCGGAGCGGCAGCATTTAACACCCGCAAAAGTGTTGATCAGACCCAAGTCGGCGTGACGGTGGATCAGCGCATCAGTGCAACCGACTCGCTCACTTTTACACCTTATGGCGGCGAGCGCAAAACCACCCAATATCTTGCCTCAACGGTAAATGGCGTCATCAATCTAAAGCGCGATTTTTTTGGTATGGACAGCAAGTGGTTGCATTCGGAAAATATTGGCGGCATGCCTCTTAAAATAGTCGTTGGCGTGGATGGTAACGAAAACAGGGATCACCGTTTAACGTTTTCCAATATCGCAGGTCAGGAGAAAATTGCGGCGACAGATCAGGATTATTCAATGGAGGCGCGTAATCTTGACTTCTATTTGCAAGGTGAATTACGTCCTACCGATCGCTTGGCATTTACCGCTGGTTTACGGCAATCGCAAATTACCTTAAGTGCAAACAGCAACAACAATTTGGCCTCATTGGGTTCGCATACCTATCAAGCAGTAACCGGTATGGTTTCGGCGCAATATTACGTTCAGGAAAATGCAAACGTGTATGTGTCTTATGGCTCCGGCTTTGATACACCGACACTCAATCAGATCATCTATAGTCCGGGCTATGTCAATTCTGGTGGCACGAATACCGGCAATATTGGTATCAACGCCGCCAAGACCAAGCAGATCGAAATTGGATACAAGAGCCAAATTTCTAACAGCGCACAGGTAACAATCGCTCTGTTTCACGCTGATACCACCGACGACATCGTGATTGCGGCAAGCAACGGCGGCAAAACATCCTATATGAATGCGCCAAAAACAACGCGTGATGGACTAGAGCTGAGTACAGAGTTTCAACTGCCGTATCACTTGCAAGCAAATGTCGCCTACACGTTGCTGGACGCCAAGGTTGCGCAGTCGTACACAGAAAACATTACCAATGCCAGCAATAATGTGACGACTTCTTATAACGTCGCACGGGGCAATCGTATTCCGGGCGTACCGAATCAAGGGTTATTTGCCGAGCTGGTTTGGCGTAAACCCGACAATTCGCTTGAGTTTGCGGTGGAGGGAAGGGCGGCAGGTAGCATGGCCGCAAACGATCTAAATAAGGCCTACGCAGGTGGATATAGTTTGATGAACCTGCGCGCGGTTGTACGACAGACACTGGGAAAATGGGCATTCACCGAATTTGCGCGTGTCGACAATGTGTTCGACCACGCATACGTTGGATCTGTGATTGTTAATCAAGCCAATAGTCAGTTTTATGAAAGCGCTCCTGGACGCAATTGGTTAGCGGGCGTCAATGCGAGCTATCGATTCTGAGTTTCTTGCAGTTTTAGAACTCTGATTGGTACCGAGTTGACACTGATTGCCAACTCGGTGCCATGCGGTTTAAACCGCATGGCTGGTATCCATGACTAGTCGCCGCCGCAAAAGCTAATCTTTGTGACGATGGTCAGTCCGCCATGGGTACGGCTTGGTAACGTATATTTATTCCGGATTAACTGAATGTCTTTTACTTCGGCATCATCTTGCGGCGCCAGATAGTAAGCTGAGCCTGCGTATGTTGATATTTTCTGGATGTTTCCCTGATTACAAAATCAATGTCCTGAGGCGCTTGCACCTCGTCAAACATAGTAGCCAGGATACGTTTAAGCGCTTGATAGGTGGTCACGGCTTCCCCATTTTCTCGAAATCCGCCCAACCAGTTCGATTTTGGCGTGTGTTCCTCCAGCCAAGTGTAAGGCGAGGTCAACAGTAGTAGCCCTCCGGGACGTATGCGCGTTCCTATATCCTCAAGAAATACTGCAGGCTCTACTAAACGGTCAATCAAATTAGCTGCTAACACGAGGTCATAGTCACGATATTTTTTGCTCAGGTTACAGGCATCACCCTGACTGAAATTGACCTTGATGGCCTGTTCTGCATTTAACTCCAGCTCGCTCAGGCAAACTTCTCGATACTCAAACAACTCTCCTTCTATCGGCACTTCATACCGCACACGATCATGTTTGATGAGCGCTATGGCAACGTCGATGAAACGGGCCGAATAATCGACACCGTCCACATGAGAAAAATGCCTTGCAAGCTCCAGAGCGGAACGCCCAACGGCGCAACCAATATCTAAGGCGCGATGTTTTTTCTCACAAAGCATTGCAGAAATATCAGCGAGTTTTTTTGAAAAATTGGCAACCCCGAAATATTCGGGGCCATAGTGAAAATCCAGGTATTGCGCAACTGCTGAATCTGTTTCATAAGGATTCATCGGTAACTTTTCCTGATAGTGAGAGGTGACATAACGAAATCCTGCATGTTGAAAAAAATGACGCCGAAAGGCATATCGCGCAGAGCGCAATCCAAGATTGCCGGTCGAAATCCAGCTTCCGCCTTTTATTAGAATATGTTTCCCATCAAATGTGGGCACTGAAAAATCATCATATAAAGGATATATTTTAAATCCCTGCAGGCCATCAGTCGCAGTACTGGTCCACTGCCACAGATTGCCAATTACATCGTAAAACTCATCTTGCGGAAACTGATCAACAGGACATGGCGATGCCCAGTGTTCCAAGTTTACATTTCCCGGAGCCGAGACCCAATCAGGCTGGTCGCAGGCAATGCGCTCACGTAAAACTTTCCATTCCATTTCGCTTGGAAGTTGAATAGGTAACCCGGTGAATGCTGCCTTCCATGCGCAAAAAGCTGCAGCTTCATATTGATTAACTTCGACAGGCCAGTTCCATGGCATTGGAACTTCCTCCAACATAAGCCTTAATTTGAGACGTGTGGTTTGCTTAATGTCGCCGACCCAAAATGTCGGCATGCTGACGCCGCTATAACGACACCAATTCCAGCCCTCATCACTCCAGTAAGATTTTTCTTGATAGGCGCCATTCAGCACAAAAGCTAAAAATTCTTCGTTACTCACCAGGAACTGACTAACCTGAAAATCGGCAACGGCTATGTTGCGTTGCCCGTATTCATTATCCCAGCCATAAGTAGCATCGCTGCTTAATTTTCCTATAGATATGGATTGTGCCGGTATGTCGATCAGGCTGTTAATAGGTGCCTGGCCTAAGATATGGCTTGCGTGAGGACAGATGGGCCAACTGAAATCGGTAGACACATACGCCAGTGACAATTGGCGTATCAATACAGAAGAGGTTTCCAGGTGAATTCTCTCATGTTCTATGCCCATCAATAGAACCCAGACTGCACTATCCCTGTCTATCGGTGAGGCAATCTTTATGTGCGTAATAAGTTGTATGACTTTAGCGCGTACTTTGATGCGATATGCCCGCATCTGCATAATTGACGGCCAGTCATAATGCTGCTCATTCAAATCATCCCAACTCATTTCATCCACGCCAATAGCAACCATCGCCTCAATTTTTGGGTCAATACGCTCATTGATCAGATGGGCTGCCAATAACTTATTAATGAAAAATGCAGCGGTATGACCAAAATAAAAAATTAACGGGTGTCGTAAATTAATTGCCTTGTTGTACCAAGCCCGCTCGTCCGATAAACAGTTGAATAACGATTCGTAAAGATCAAATGTCTGAGTGAAATAGGCGAGGATTTCAGCGCGTTTTTGTTCAGAATTTGAGTGGTTTAAAAGGACGGTACGCGTGGGCTGCGGAAGAGTCATTATGTCGGAAAGTTTAGTTGAGTTGAATACGACATGGAGGAACCCCTTTCAAACAAGGAGCCATGGAAACCAGCATCCAAACAAAAATATTTCCTTAAGGAAATTACATATTGGAATTAAAAGTAGTGGTTGTCAAGAGCAAATAAAGAAAAAAATGGCACGAAAGGAATAGATGCAGCCGTCAAAAACACGACTACTTTTTAGAGAATTAGTTGATCACTTAAGCATTAAATACCTCCCTTGATAAAGCCAAAAAACTATTTACATTTTCCTTCAAACGGCTAGATACGGGTGTCCTATGTGATTCTTCCTTCAAATGAATATCGGTAAATCAAAGCCACTTTTTTTTGTGCTTTTAACCTCGCTTCAACAGACCTGTTCGTGCCTGGCGTGAAAAGCCAGACAACTGTCGCGATCTGCATTCGTCATCGGTTTTAGGCGCTTATCAGAAACACTTTAAAAGTTTGTACGACTTGACGGCAGCGATCGCGATTTATAATCCTTGCCTCCTAATTTGGCAATCTACGGTCGATGTGGGGACGGGCGGTGAACAAATTAACTTCAACGCCTATGATTGACGTTGGCGCGGTTACAATTTTTGCTGACAAGGCAATATTGTTAGCCTTAGCACTGTTTATTTTGCACTGGTGACGGTTGTACTTTAAGGAGTAGGTATGCCGTTTGAAAACCACGATGGTCCGATCGATGTTCAAATTGATGAACCAGCAGCCTCCGTTGAAGGCCAGGTAATGCTTCAGAAAGCCATTCCAGACGGAGGCTGCGGAGGATCAACCATTCATCCATCTTCGGTCATTAGGTATGAGCCGGAGCGCGTTATCGTTGTCAATTTCTACGTCAAGAAGCGCGCTCGATCCATCTGCGTGGATAACGATACGCACATTTCCGGTCGCAATGGACGCGGCAAAACCTCTCTCCTTCGCCTCATTCCACTTTTCCCGGTGAGTATTCTTCACGCATGGTTAAGCCGTCGGGCGAAGGTATGAAGCCAATTTGCGAGTACGTCTTTGATTCGCTGTCGTAATATCTGGTCTTCGAATAACGCAACTTCGACGGGTTGAAGCTGGCCATCATGCTCTACAATCAGAAGGACGCGCCATCGTATATTTTTTGTGATGGTGGATATGATTGTGAATTATTTTCTGAAAATGGCCGGTATGTTGAAAGTCGAATTCTTAATGGTCGGCTCAACTCCGCTCTCATACCGTTCTGCGATCCCATGCAACCCTTCCCGCTGGCTTACCATTGTTAACACAACTTTACAGTCCTGCTTTTTATTTCTCGTCGCCATGAACAAAGACCAGACAGTCACTATGACGTCGGCAGCCACATTGACAGGTCAATTGCCCAAACAGGTTTGGGTTTAAACACGTACCCATGGGCAATGGAATAACCGGCAAGAAAGAGTGCATAGAAATAAATGCCCTTTGCACCAAAATAAAGGGAATTAAAGTTGAAGTAAAAATGACAACATTTATCTTGACCGCGCTTAGTCTGCCGCCTATATTAGAAACGTAACCTGCGTTCGGCTTTCACTTTTCTGTGACTGCGAACCACTTCAAAGCCCCCAATACGAGCCTCATGTCCCCATCACCATTACTAACGATTGGATCATGTCATGCAAGCATTCCTGAGCAGAAAAGCCGCGGCAGTCGTCTTCGGCTCAATTAGTGCAATCACCTGTTTCTCAGCTGCCGCTTCAAGTCACCGCGAGGCGCCATTTATCAGTGGTCAGCCGAAGGTCGACGGCACCGACTTCTATATGTTTCGAAGTTACGAGCCGGGCCGTCAGGACTATGTCACTCTGGTAGCCAATTACATTCCGTTTCAAGATCCACAGGGTGGGCCAAATTTCTACCAATTTGACGCCAATGCGCTATATGAAATCAGCGTTGTTAATGATGGTGGGAACAAGGAAAATATTACCTTCCGCTTTAAATTTACGAATACTTCAAAACGTACCGCATTGACTGTCGGGGGGCAACCCACTCTTATTCCGCTCATCAATTCGGGTGTCATCAGCGGTGTTAATCCACCTGCCTTAAATGTTCGTGAAACGTACACCGTTGACATAGTGCGTGGCGACCGTCGTGTTGGTACCGTGAGTTCAGTCACCAACACGGCTAACGGTTCCAACGTCTTTGATAAACCGGTCGACAATATAGGTGACAAATCATTCGGCAGCACGACAGGTTATGCAACTTATGCGAACCAGCATATTTATAACGTGGCGATCCCTGGATGTGGCAATGGACGGCTCTTCGTGGGGCAGCGTAAGGAATCTTTCTACATCGCCGTCGGTAAGATATTTGACTTATTCAACCTCAATCCTTTAGGGCCTGAAACCGGCAACACCAACAATCTTGCTGCCAAGAACATTAGCTCACTCAGTTTGGAAGTGCCGATTTCATGCTTAACTAATGGTACTGAGCCGGTCATCGGTGGCTTTACTACTGCAAGCGTCCGCCAAGGCCGGTTGATCAATCCTAAACCAGCATCTGGAAACAACAACGCTGTGAAGGAAGGCGGCCCATGGGCGCAAGTGTCGAGGCTGGGAATGCCATTGGTCAACGAAGTGGTGATTGGATTGGACGATAAGGATCGTTTTAATGCATCCAGACCTTCCGCTGATACACAGTTTGCTGCTTACGTCACAAATCCGTCGCTTCCTGCGCTCATACAGACGTTATTTCCGTCTGCTCCAGCGCCTACCAACTTTCCGCGAACCGATCTGGTGGCAGCGTTCTTGACCGGTATCAAAGGCGTTAACCAGCCGGCGAATGTCAAAGCCAGCGAAATGTTACGCTTAAACACTACTATTGCGCCAACACCTCAAGCCACTCAAAATGCGCTTGGTGTAGCTGGTGGAGACAACGCCGGGTTCCCAAATGGTCGTCGTCCTGGGGATGATGTCGTTGATCTATCCGTACGCGTGGCAATGGGCGCATTGTGTGTGCTCACCGGGGCGACCGATACCTTGGGTGTTGGATGTAAACCGAGTGACGCAGCGGCTGGCGGCCTGGCATTTACCGACGGCGTACGCAATGATGCGACAACTTTCCAAGCGGTGTTCCCGTATCTCAACACGCCCCTGCCGGGCAATAATTGAGGAGCCAACATGATCACCAAAAAGTGCATGATGGGTCTCGGGTCAGCGCTGGTTCTATCCGTGCTCTTGGGCGGTTGCGGTGGTGGTGGGGATAACCAAACGCCATTTGATCGCACCGGTTCGAATAATACCGCTGAACCTGTGGCTTCGCAGGACGCCTTCATCGATAGCGTCAACGGGATTATTGCAACAACGTCCGATGTCACCGAGCCGGTTTCCATCGATTCGATTACGGCTACAACGCCGAATAATACCGCTCCTCTGCCGCTTACGTAATGGCTTTCACCTAAAGCCCGCAGGCACTTTGGATGATTATTGCGTTAGGTCTTGATGACCTGCCGCAATGACCCTCCACGGCGTCTGCGGTTTCTAGTTTGCCGTCGCAACGACGCCAACGAACTGTGTCTGAAGGTCTTTTGTGCGACGTGAATATCCATGACATCATTCAACGCCCTGGTGGCGGCATTGTTATTTTCAGCCTTTTCGTTTCCGGCTTTTTGCGCGCCGCATATTCCCGTTAGCGACGCGGAAGTGATTGAATATTTGCCGCGACGTACTGACCCGTCGCAGATTGAATTTCGTGCCTTGCGTAGTCGTCTGGCAGCATCACCCGGTGATATGTCACTGGCGCTCACGCTTGCCCGCCGCTACATAAGTCAGTCGCGCGTAGAGGGAGATCCACGCTATCTCGGTTACGCCCAAGCGGCGCTGGCACCTTGGTATGACAAGGCCAGTCCACCGACTGAAGTGCGTGTCATGCGTGCCACATTACTACAAAGCACACATCAGTTCCCTGCGTCGCTGCTTGATCTTGACGCGGTAGTGAAGGCTGATCCGCGCAATGCACAGGCTTGGATCACGCGGGCCACTGTGCTGCAGGTGATGGGCGACTATGCGCGTGCCACCCAGAGTTGCAATGAGCTGCGTGAAATAGCGCCAGTGCTGATTACGATTACTTGCTTATCGAATGTTTCCAGTTTGAGTGGACAGGCTCGTCAAAGTTATGTGAGGTTGAAATCGGCGCTTGATCACGCGACAGAAGTGGACCCTGGTATTAGAATTTGGGTGGTTACTTTGCTTGCCGAAATGGCAGTGCGACTCGGAGAGTCTCGTGAGGCTGAGGAGTATTTTAAAACGGCGTTGACGTATGACGATGCTGATAGTTATTTGTTAGGCGCATACGCAGATTTTTTATTGGATCAGAAGCGTGCAGCCGACGTGATCCCTCTGCTCAAAGATAAAACGCGCGTCGACGCTTTGTTACTGCGCTACACACTGGCTTTACAGTCGACGGGCAATCACGCCGCAGCCGATCAGATTGCAGTGCTCGATTCCCGTTTTGCTGCAGCCATGTTGCGTATGGACACCGTCCATCAACGCGAACAGTCACGTTTTGAATTGCAGTTGAGGCATCGCGCTCCATCAGCATTACAACTGGCGCAGCGTAATTGGGCGATTCAAAAGGAGCCAGCCGACGTGCGCGTTTTTCTGGAGGCTGCGCTTGCTGCGAATAATAAGGCTGCCGCTGAACCAGTGCTGGATTGGCTAAAAAAGACCCGGCTTGAAGATCAAGTCATCAACGCGCTCGCAGCCCAAGTCATTGCGGGGTCATGAGATGAGGCGCCTCCTCACTATCTTCCTGCTGGCCGCGACGGGATTGCTTTCCGTTCCTGTCCACGCCCACAAGCCAAGTGACAGCTATCTCACCTTAAAGGTGAGTGATAAGTCCGTCGAAGGCCAGTGGGACATCGCGCTTCGTGATCTCGATTTTGCCATCGGTCTGGACCAGGACGGCAACGGTGAACTGACATGGGGTGAAATCCGTGCCCATCAACGCGACATTGCTGCCTATGCGTTGGGACATCTGACGCTTTCCAATGCTGGCACCAAATGCCCCATTACGAGCGGCCTGCAGTTAGTCGATAACCACAGCGATGGCGCTTATTCAGTGTTACGTTTTACCGCGAGTTGTAGCGCGCAGATTGAAAAACTTGATGTTGATTATCGCCTTCTGTTTGACATCGATCCACAGCACCGCGGCTTGCTGAACCTGCAATCTGGCGGTCAAAACTCAACCGCCATTTTTTCTCCGGGGACGCCGCATCAGACGTTGGTGTTGCGAGAGGCAAGCAAGCTCGCACAATTTGAAGACTATCTGATAACGGGCATCTGGCACATCTGGAAAGGATTCGATCACATCCTGTTTTTGTTATCGCTTTTGTTACCCGCGGTGCTTCAACTCGGCGACAAGGAGCGTCGCCCATCCGATAGCTTCAAAGCGTCGTTTATCGATGTACTTAAAATCGTTACCGCTTTTACACTGGCACATTCGATGACGCTTACATTGGCGACCTTGCAGGTGATATCACTGCCGTCACGGTGGGTCGAATCAGCGATTGCGGCATCGGTTGTTTTGGCCGCACTTAACAATCTGTTCCCGTTGTTTCAGGGGAAGCGATGGATGGTGGCGTTTGCGTTCGGATTGATTCACGGCTTTGGCTTCGCTAGTGTGCTGACCGATCTGGGGCTTCCTCAGTCATCCTTGTTGTTGGCATTAGTCGGGTTTAACCTTGGTGTTGAGATCGGGCAGCTTGCCATTGTCTCGGTATTTTTGCCGTTGGCCTATGCCATTCGCAGAACGATGTTTTATCGAAGCGCCGTTTTTTCTTTCGGCTCCAGTCTTATCGTGTTGATTGCTACGGTCTGGTTAGTAGAGCGCTTATTTGACCTGAGAATCTTTACAGTTTCTGCATAGGAAGCAATGGGAGCCTACAAAATGCATAATCCAAAAGCGCAGTTGCCATGTAAGGATTTCCCTCGCTCTGACACGCAGCGAGGTTTTACGTTGATTGAAATAATGGTAGTCGTCGTGATCATGGGCATTCTTGCTGCGTTGGTGGTACCCAAATTAATGGGCCGGACCGACGATGCGCGCGTGATGGCTGCGCGCTCCGATATCGCAACATTGATGTCATCGCTGAAACTGTACAAGCTCGACAACCAGCGTTATCCGACCACCGAACAAGGCTTGCAAGCCTTGATTACCAAACCAACTAGTGGCCCTGTTGCAAACGGTTGGAAAACCAACGGCTATATCGATAAGCTGCCCAAAGATCCTTGGGGTAATCCGTATCAATACTTGTCGCCCGGTATCAAAGGCGAAATTGACGTGTTCTCATATGGTGCTGATGGTCATCCCGGTGGGGAGGGTAACGATGCCGATATTGGCTCTTGGGATCTGTAATGCGGGGAGAACGAACCGCAATCTGCGCAAAGGATTCACGTTGCTGGAGTTGCTGGTTGTGGTGGTGATTGCCGGTATCACGTTGGGACTGGTATCGCCAAATGTTTTCCAAAGCGACTATCAGGTGATGGAGCACGATGCACAACGGATTGCGCTGCTTTTACAGTTAACACGGGAGGAGGCTATTTTGCGTAATCAACCCACAGCGTTCGAAGCTGATAGTAATAGCTATCGCTTTCTGATAAAGGAAGAAAGTGGGTGGCAATTGCTCACGCAGGATGATGTGCTGCGCGAACGTGCATTCAAACATACACCCATGCATCTATCAATGAAGCCACCGGCAACTGACGCTGGACCCTCGGTCCGTATTGCATTTGGGCGCGAGCCGGTAGACAAGCCTTTTACGTTGACTTTTGTTAGCGGTGAAATCAGCGTTGTGATTCGCGCTGACGGCATCGGTCATTTTTGGGTGGAATAAATGTCCACTCCACGCGTGCTTAGCTTTAAAGAGGGATTTACCCTTTTGGAAGTCTTGGTGGCATTGGTCATTGTCGCCACGGCGCTTGGCTCGAGTCTGCGTGCCGTCGGTAGCCTGACGCAAAATAGCAATGGCTTGCGGGCTGCCATGATGGCAACCTGGTCGGCGGAAAACAAAATGACACAACTGCGTCTGGGTCATGAATGGCCTTCGATCGGCGATAGTACCTTTAATTGTGCGCAAGGAGCATGGCAACTGCTATGCAAACAGCATGTATCAGGTACGCCGAACCCGTATTTCCGCCGGGTTGAGGTATCGGTATTTGATGCTGCCGATCAGGAGCGCCGCATCGTCAATTTGACGCAGGTGGTACCTAATGGGCAATAGGCGGGTTAATGGGGGCAATCTCGCTATCAAATCGTGCAATCCGCGATCCGTTGCGCGTGGCTTCACACTAGTGGAACTCATCATCGCGATTACCATTTTGGCGCTAGTTGCTGTTCTTGGCTGGCGAGGACTGGATGGTATTGTGCGCGCCCGCGTTGCGCTGACCGCCGAAATGGAACAAACGCGTGCCATGCAATTGACCTTTGCGCAGCTACAAAACGACTGTGCGCTGCTCGCACCCGGTAGTTTGCTATTGGCCCGGCCTACCTTGCTGGTAGCCCAAAATCGCTTCTTACTAGTGCGATTGGTATTTTCTGATCAGCAACCAAGCCATGTTCAAATCGTTGATTACCACTTACGCAATGGTGTACTCACGCGCCAGGAATCGGTCGCAACCCGCGATTTAAACGCGCTTGATGCGATGTGGCAGACCACGCTTAACGACTCAAGTAATGATACAGATAACTTATCACCGAACACGCAGATGGTGGTTTTGCAATCGAATGTCGCGACTATGCAGCTTCGATTATGGGGAAGCGACGGATTAGGATGGCGCCAACCCGACTCATCCGGAGGAGCTAGTCTGGACGTCAGGCCAGGTGCCAACCGATGGACTGGGCTTGAAGTCGCCTTACAGCCGCGCGGACGTGATAGCAACATGATCAAAATTTTCTTGTTAGGCGCGACATGAGAGTATCTGCCCCGCGCCCATTTTCCTCCCGTTTTTCGCAGCGCGGCATAGCGGTGGTAACAGCTTTGTTGTTGACAACCTTGGCAGTCACCATTGTAGCCAACCTGTTCTGGCAACAGCAAGTGCAGATACGCTCCCTTGACAACCAGCGCATGCAGCTTCAGAAAATGTGGGTAATGCGTGGCGCGATGGATTGGGCCAGTTTGGTTTTACGTACGGGCGGGCGGCAATCCCTTGTAGATCATTTAAACCAGCCATGGGCTACACCACTGGCGGATACGCGCCTTGAACAGTATCTCGATGACGGACGATCCGGTGTCGATTCTGCTGGCGATGCTGGAGATACCGTCCTTTCCGGTAACATTATCGACGCTCAATCACGCTACAACCTGAATAACCTCAGCGCCAATGGCGTCGTTAATCCCGATGAGCTGGCAGTTTTCAAACGCCTTCTGGAGAACCTGCATGTTCCTGTCAGTGTGGCCACGGTTGTGGCGCAGGCTATCGCCGCCGGGCAACCAATCCTCATACCCGTGGCAGCATCGGGGCAACAAACGCTCCACTCCAGGGACGCGACTCTTCCGATCATGCAAACTGACGATTTATTGTCTTTACCCAACTTTACGCTGGAAATGCTTCTTCAAATGAAGGAGTTTGTCGTAGTGCTACCGGTTCCGACTCCGGTAAATGTCAATACCGCTCCGGCAGAAGTACTGGCGGCGTGCTTAGGAAAACTAACCTTGGCGGACGCCCAAACGCTGGTTGCTAGCCGACGGAATGCACCGTTTGTAGACGTGCAACAAGTGTTGGAGCGAATGACACAACTGTTTTCCACGCAATCCTCTTTGACTGCCAACGTTGGCGTTTCCAGTAATTTTTTCTTCGTCAGTAGCAAGATTCGCATGGGCCGCGCTGTACTCAAAACGGTATCGCTGATACAGCGCACCAATAATCGTAGCGGCAGCAGCATTTTGTGGATCAGAGAACAATGAAGGGTTATCAGTTTTGAGTACTTTATATATTCGACTACCTCTGAGGACCACGATCAATTCCGCAGCGGCGTTACCCATGCCGGATTGTCGGTTCGCGCTAATATCCGAACAGGGCCGCATCGTTGATCAAGGAACGAACCAACTGTCCGGTCTGGCTGAACATATTGGCGCCGCCACGCGAGTGGTCTTGATAGTAGCGGCTGGCGACGTCAATCTGTTGCGACTGCCGATTCCGCCGTTGTCAGATACCAAATTGAGATTGGCATTGCCGAATCTTGTTGAAGAGCATTTGCTGACTGACCCGCACGATTGCGTGATTGTTGCGAGCCGGAAGAGTAATGGTTCCAACGGTAATCTCCGCCTCATTGCCGTGGTGCAACGGGATTGGCTGGCGTTGATAGTGAAGACCGTGCTATCGCTTGGCGCCAACAAACTCGTGGCGTTGCCAGCGCAGCTTTGCCTGCCGCTGCCCGAGGCCGGAACAGCCGTCGCTGCCGTTACCGATTACGGTGCTGATATGGATGTCACGTTGCGACTCGCTGAGAATGACGGCATGGGCTGGTTAATTAGTCCGCTTCCGGGGCAGTCGGCAGCACAAGCGGTGTTGTATGGACTGACTACCATTGTGCCGCATCAGTTGGTGACACTTTATGTAGATGAATCTAGCCGGTCGGCTTATGAGGAACTCGGCGACGAGCAGGTCACGGTAATCCCTGACGAATGGGAGCGCTGGGTTGGTGGCGCTCAAAAATTGACGAAGAGTGGCGGCCTTGATTTGATGGACGGACTGACGGTTAGAGGGGCACGCACCGATGTTAATTGGCGTCGATGGCGCTGGCCTCTGGGATTGGCAACAGCATTGCTGTTAGTAAATATTTTCAGCTTAAATGTGGAATGGTGGCGCATGCGCCGAGAAGCCAGCAGTATCCGGGCCGATATGGCGCAAAGCTACCTTGTCGCCTATCCAAACGAGAGCGTGATTATTGATCCCATTGCACAAATGAAACAGAAAATTGCCCTTATGGAACGGCGCAGTGGTCAACTTGGGGCTGACGACTTTTTGGTGCTCACGGCCGGTTTCGGCCAGGCTTGGGCCGCACTGCCACGCAGTGCCGGGAAGAATGCGATTATTGCGCTTGAATATCATGACCGCAGTTTGCTAGTGCGTTTAAAAAATGCCGCCGAAGCCAATGCCATTGAAGTACAAATGAGGAGCGCTTTGGAGGCTAATCAGTTAACGCTGATTAAGCCAACTTCCGGCATATGGCAGATCAGGAGTATCAAGTGAATTCTCCGTCCAATCCATTGCGGTCGACTTGGGGAAAAATGCGGAGGTCGGCAACCGATTTCTGGTTACAACGAAATCTTCGTGAACGCCGCTTGCTGAGCGCTTCTGCGATATTCATCGTGCTGGTCATCATGCATTTATTGTTGATTGGGCCAGCACTGTCAGGAAGGGCGCGCTTGCAAAAAGACTTGCCGACACTGCGTCAGCAATCGGTAGAAATGCAATCCTTGACGGCAATAGCTGCAACGCTATCGAGTCGCCAGGCAGCAGAGCGCATTTTGCCATTGAGCAAGGAAACGGTAGAAGCCACGCTTAAGAGCAAAGGTCTACATCCGCAAAATGTGAGCATGAGTGGTGACATTGCGAAGGTGCAATTGTCTCAGGTGGATTTTGTCAGCTTGCTTGACTGGCTTGACAATGCCCAAAAGTCCGCACATTGGGAAATTACGGAGGCCAATATTAACGCGCTTGATGATCCCGGTACGGGAAAAAGTGCGCAGCCCGGGATCGTGAATGCGAGTGTCACGCTCGTGGGGCAAAAGCATGAGTAGCGTCTTGGATATCAGCCAGTATTTCAGCGTAAACAGCAGATTTTATTTTGGTTCCAGGCTGATTAAGTCAGTGAGAACATTATGCGGGCGTTAACCCTTGGAATCAGGTGGGCCGGAGCCGCAACATTGAGTGTGCTAATAACGGTGTTGGTTTTTCTCCCAGCGGCGTGGTTGGGGCCGCTATTAGAAAATAAGACAGGCGGCCGAATCACCTTGGGCGATACACAAGGTTCGTTGTGGCGGGGCTCTGCTTTTATCGGCGTTGCGGCCAACGACAACGGTCCCGTGATGCCGTTGTTGCCAGGTCGATTGGTCTGGCATCTTTCGCCGCTGGTATTGGTGGGATTGGTGGACGCGACATTCGCAAATGTGCAAGTACTGTCGCAACCGGTCACGGTACGCGGCAACTGGACTAGCTTGACCATCAGTGCGGCGAGTGTTGCGGTCCCGGCAGAACGGTTGATGGCATTTGGTGCGCCCTTAAACACACTACAGCCATCAGGGATGATTCGGTTAGCCTGGAATCCCATGACGCTCCTAAGGACGACTAAGGGCCTGGATTTGCACGGAGTGATGACACTAGACATGATCGGGATCGGATCGCGCCTTTCGCCGGTCAAGCCGCACGGCAGTTATCGTATGCATTTTGATTGGATGGGTAGCCAGGCAGGGTTAACGTTGAAGACAATAACCGGATCATTATTACTGAATGGTAGTGGTAATTTACACAACAGTCATGTACAGTTTTCAGGAACAGCAGAAGCGGCGGCGGGGCAAGAGAAACAATTGGCGATGATACTGAGTTTAATCGGCCAACCTCGCCATCTGAACGGGAAAAACGTTACCGATCTAGATTTCAAATCTTGAAAGATAAAATGCATCTCTTCACCCCCTCACCATTGGTATCGCTCAGCTGGCGTGTCGCCATTATGACGTTGCTGACTTGCGTAACTGCGGCCACCGTCCCCTCTGTCTTTGCAGCAACTATTAAAGATAATATAAATGACGGCGTCGGCGGTCAGGCAATAATGAATTTTGTCGGTGCTGACATCGAGTCGGTGATCAAAGCCATCGGACAGTACACCAATAGGACATTCATCATTGATCCGAGGGTTAAGGGAACGATCAATCTGGTGTCGGAAAAACCGCTGAGCAAATCGCAGGCCTTCGCATTGCTGGCATCAACTCTGCGTCTACAAGGTTACGCGGTGGTGCAGGGCGACGGCTTCGTTAAAGTGGTTCCTGAGGCGGACGCCAAGTTGCAACTAGGCGCGATACCTTCGGCGGGTGTCAGAGGCGACCAGATTGCAACGCAGATATTTGCGCTGAACTACGAATCTGCAAGCAATATCCTTCCAATATTACGGCCATTGATTTCGCCAAACAATACGATCAATGCCAACCCCGGCAACAACACACTAGTGGTCACCGACTATGCCCAAAATCTGCAGCGCCTCGGAAAAATGATTGCTGCGCTCGACGTGCCAGCGGTCAGAGATCTGGATGTCATACCGGTGCGCTATGCAGTGGCCAGCGATATCGCTGTTATGGCGAGTAAATTGCTTGATACCGGTGCTGTTACACAAGGAGGAAACGATAGCGCGCGCACCATGATTCTGGCCGATTCCAGAACTAATTCGCTGGTTATTCGCGCGCCTTCTGCGGCGCGCGCCATGTTGGCAAAAGCGCTGATTACCAAGCTTGATCAGCCCACGACGCAGGTTGGCAATGTACATGTGGTTTACCTGAAAAATGCCGATGCCGTAAAGCTGGTGAAAACGTTGCGCTCCATTGTTTCGTTCGACAGCTCGGCAACCACGGCCGGTCCTTCGTCCAGCGGTCCGGCTTCCAACGTTAACGCTGGTGGGGCATTCCAGAATACGAACAGCGGCGCATCCGGTACGTTAATGTCAAGCGCATCGTCGGCTTCGGTCGGCAGTCCCGTCCCATCAGTCGGAGGTGGCGCCGGCTTTATTCAGGCGGATGAAACGACTAATACGCTGATCATTACTGCCAGTGATGCTGTCTATCGTAATATGCGCGGCGTTATCGATCAACTCGATACGCGGCGCGCGCAGGTCTATGTTGAAGCCTTAATCGTTGAGGTGACAGATACGGCGGCAAGCGAGATCGGCGTGCAGTGGCTGGCCCTCAGCGGAGATAAAAATAGTGCTTATCGCGTCGGCGGAGGCACGGGATTTACCGGAACGAATACAGGCATCACTAGCGGCAACCTGTTCAATACTGCGATCGCTCTGCAAGCGAATTCTGGCGCATTGCCTAACTTCGGCGCTGGCTTGCAGCTCGGCGTGTTTCGCCAGATTGCAGGAAAAATTGGCTTAGGTGCGCTTGCCAGTGCCTTGAACGCCACGAGCGGCAGCAACGTGCTATCGATGCCAAACTTGCTGACGCTGGATAATGAAGAGGCGCGGATCGTGGTCGGACAAAACGTTCCTTTTGTGACTGGATCGTACGCCACAACGGGTGGAACCACCACCAATCCCTTTACCACAGTCGATCGAAAGGACGTGGGAACTGCGCTCAAAATTAAGCCGCATATTTCCGAAGGTGGTACTGTGCGGCTGGAAATTTCTCAAGAAGTGTCAGCGGTGGTCCCGAGTACCGCATCCAATCAGAATGGGCCAACTACCACCAAGCGGTCGCTAGAGACGAATGTGCTAATTGATGATGGCGGCATCATCGCATTGGGTGGTCTGATTGGGGACGATAACGAACATACTATCCAGAAGGTACCCTTGCTGGGGGATCTGCCATTTATTGGTAATTTATTTAAATATCAGTCTGGCTCCCGCAACAAAACCAATCTGATGATCTTCCTTCGCCCCACCATTATCCGCAACAAGGAGCAGAGCGCTACGATCGTTGCTGACCGTTACGATTACATGCGTAATGCCCAGATTAGTGTTCAGCCGAACAAAAGTATTCTTACCGATTTCGGTTCCTCCGTGACACCAACACTAGAAGATGGCGGTCCGTTCGTCGATCTCAGGTCGAGACAGCAACGTGCTCCGGACATGCTGATCCCAGAGCAGCAGCAAGGTACAGCAGATAAACTCGGAATAGAAGTAAGGGAATCACCGGAAGTGTTGAAGGAAAAAATGCCATGAGCGATATTGGCAGGACCGATACGCAACTATTGCCGTATGCATTTGCCCGGCATAACGCATTGCTGGCTCAACGCACCGGAGGTGCCGATAACACGGACCATCCGGTGGAGTTGTGGATTTCCGACATAACCCAGCGGGCCGCGATTGCTGAAGTCGGTCGTCGCTTCGGCCAGATGCGGTTGCATGTGATATCGCGTGAAGAGCTTGATGCCGCAATTGCGCGCGCTTATGCAGGTTCTGGCGGCGATGCAGCGCAAGTAGTGGATGAGTTTGAATCCGATCTCGACCTCGCCAAACTGTTACAGGATATGCCTGCAGTCGTGGATCTGCTAGAGTCATCGGACGATGCGCCGGTGATTCGCATGATCAACGCTTTGCTGACACAAGCTTTACGAGAAGGGGCATCGGATATTCATATCGAACCATTCGAGCAGATCTCGGTAGTGCGCTTTCGCGTTGACGGTAGTTTGCGCGATGTCGTACGACCACGGAAGGCAATCCACGCGTCGCTGATTTCTCGGATCAAGATCATGGCGCAAATGGATATTGCGGAGAAACGATTACCGCAAGATGGTCGCATTACTCTGCGGGTTGGTGGCAAGCCTGTAGATGTAAGGGTCTCCACTTTGCCGACCGGTCATGGTGAACGGGCAGTGCTGCGCTTGTTGGAAAAAGAAGCTGGTCGGCTCGATCTGCAACATCTCGGTATGAGCGCTATCGTGCAGACGCAGTTCGACCGATTGATCGCCCAGCCGCATGGCATCGTTCTGGTAACAGGACCAACTGGTTCCGGAAAAACGACCACGCTGTACGCTGCGCTATCGCAACTGAATACTTCCAGTACGAATATTTTGACAGTTGAAGATCCGATCGAATACGAACTGGCGGGGATTGGCCAGACCCAAGTCAATGCGCGTATCGACATGAGTTTCGCTAAAGCGCTGCGAGCAATTTTGCGGCAAGACCCGGATGTCATCATGATTGGTGAAATACGTGATCTGGAAACCGCTCAAATTGCGGTACAGGCTTCGCTGACCGGACACTTGGTACTGGCAACGTTACACACCAATGATGCGGCTGCAGCGGTAACGCGGTTACTGGATATGGGTATAGAACCCTTTTTGTTGTCATCCTCTTTGTTGGGTGTGGTGGCACAGCGTCTGGTTAGAAAATTATGCACTCATTGCCGCCGCCATGATGGACAGTTCTGGCAGGCCGTCGGTTGTGAGCGCTGCGCGCACATCGGGTATCAAGGGCGGGTGGGTGTGTACGAATTAATGCAGGCAACTGATCAGATTCAGTCACTCATTCACAATCGTGCGTCCGAAGCCGAAATACAGCAAGTGGCGCAACGCGACGGCATGCAAACCATGCGCCAGGATGGCGAGCGCTGGCTTGCCGACGGTGTCAGTACGCATGCGGAATTGCTACGCGTCACCAAAGAGTAAGCGAGGACTACCATGCCAGCATTTCGGTACGAAGCAGTGGATAATAATGGTAGTAGTATCAAGGGCGTGGTCAATGCCGACAGCGCAAAAATGGCGCGGACCGGTTTGCGCAGCCAAGGCTTATTGCCGCTTAATGTCGATCCGATTACGCAGCAGGTGGATGCTGCCGGAAATCTTCAACGGCGGGGCTTTGCCGGACACCTTTCCACCGTTGAGATTGCATTGTTCACGCGCCAGCTCGCCAGTTTGTTAGAAGCCAGCCTGCCGCTCGAGCAGGCATTAACTGCACTGATGGAGCAAGCTGAGCGAACCTATCAGCGTGATTTGATCGCTTCTATACGCTCGGACGTTATGGGCGGCGCGTCCTTGTCTGCCGCGTTGGCTGCGCATCCGCGAGATTTCGCTGACATTTATCGCGCTCTGGTCGCTGCCGGTGAACAAATTGGTCAATTATCGCGTGTACTTTCGCGCCTGACAGATTACATCGAAAGGCGCAATGCCCTCGTACAAAAGGTCAAACTGGCATTCACGTATCCGGCTATCGTCACCGTGGTGGCATTCATCATCGTGATCTTCCTGTTGACGTATGTGGTGCCACAAATCGTTGCTGTATTTGCCAATACCAAACAGAAATTACCGTTGCTGACCGTGCTGATGCTGGCGACCTCCAGCTTCGTACGCAACTATGGCTGGGCGGTGTTGTTGACGGTGTGTCTCTTGATGTATGGCTGGCGCATGGCTTTGAAGAATCCTGTGACCAAAATGCGCTGGGATACCTGGCTGTTACGCGCACCGCTTTACGGAAAGTTCGAACGTAGCCTCAATACGGCGCGTTTTGCCAGCACGCTAGCCATTACCACCGGTTCCGGTGTACCGATACTGAAGGCATTGCAAACCAGTCGGGATACGCTCTCCAATGTCGCGATGCAGCAACAGGTGGATACGGCCGCTGCCAGCGTTCGTGAGGGTATTAGTCTGGCGCAGGCTTTGTCAGCACACAAACATTTTCCTCCTTTGTTGATTCATATGATCAGGGCCGGCGAGGTCACAGGCGAGCTACCAGCAATGTTGGAGCGGGCTGCCAATGCGCAGGAACAAGATCTTGAACGACGCGCAATGACCATGGCCGGCTTGCTGGAGCCAGCCCTGATTCTGGCGATGGGGGTGGTGGTATTGCTGATTGTGCTGGCGGTACTGATGCCGATCATCGAAATCAATCAACTGGTGCGCTAAAACACATATAACTCGCTCACATCAGGTTTGGCGTCTGGAATTGGTATTAGTAAAAGAAAAATAGCCGAGGGAAGGATCGCGTTGCTTCTCTATACTGCGCGGCTATTTCTGACATAGTGTTTAATAAAATAGATCAGCGCAAGGCGGTCATATGAGTGAAAAATTAAGTAAAAGGTTAAGCAAGCATTCCAAACGTATGCCGGAACGTCTTAGCCTGCTGCTATTCATGCTGCTTTGCGCTTGCACTGCTTACTGGGTAATAACACTGGTCAAGCCTCCAACACGCGTGGTCGTAGCACCGCCGCAGCCGGAGAGACCACCGATCAATGTGATGATGGCGGCAGGTTTATTTGGAGGGCGCGAGACGGTGACGGTCGCCAGCAATTACCAGTTACTGGGTGTAGTCGCTGCGAAAAAATCTGAGGAAAGCGTTGCCATTCTGAGTGTCGATGGCAAGCCTGCCAAAGCGGTGAGGCAGGGTAGGGAACTGTTACCCGGGACCAGTATTCAAGAGGTGCATCCTAACTATGTTCTGCTGTCCGAAGCAGGTATTTTGAAGCGTGTAATGCTGCCTGAAGAAGTGCAGCCCAAATCGGGGCCACTCGGACCGCCTTCGTTATTGACACCTCCTCAGACGGCACAATAAACGTTTGCGCAGGATGAAAATATCGGCATTTGAGCACCGATCGTTACTGCACAAAAGTCGTCGCGGCAAAACTAGATATTATTCAATGCAATTAATGCCTCCGCATCAAGTTGCAGCGCACCCGCCAACACATTCTCACGCAGATGGGCGATTGACTTGGTACCGGGAATCACGAGTATGTTCGGCGCCCGCTGTAGCAGCCATGCCAGCGCTACTTGCATCGGGTTGACCTGCATGGAGGCGGCCACGCGCGTTAAGGTGTCCGACTGCAGCGGTGTGAAACCACCGAGCGGAAAAAACGGCACGAAAGCAATCTTCTGCGCAGCCAGCGTATCGATCAGTGCGTCGTCGTCACGGTGCGCCAGATTGTATTGATTTTGCACGCAGACGATATCGGTAAATTGCTGCGCCTCTGCCACTTGCTCTGCGGTCACATTGCTAAGCCCGATGTAACGGATCAGCCCTTCTTGCTTCAACCGTACCAACGTTTCCATCGAAGCCGCTAGTGACGAATTATCGGGGCCAGTAATGCCGGGCGCGCGCAAATTGACAACATCGAGCACATCGAGTTGCAGGTTGCGCAGATTATCATGCACGGCGGCACGTAACTCCTGTGCGCTATGGGATGGTATCCATGATTCGTCTTCGCCGCGCCGGAAGCCGATCTTAGTGACGATGGTTAGCCCGTCAAAGTAAGGATGCAACGCTTCGCGAATAATTTGATTGGTAACGTGTGGCCCATAAAAGTCCGATGTGTCGATGTGGTTGATGCCCAGTTCCATTGCGTCGCGCAGAACAGCCACCGCACCAGCACGGTCCTTCGGCGGACCCCATACGTGGGGACCGGCCAGTTGCATGGCGCCATAGCCGACGCGATTAAACGAAAGGGCGCAATTGGCCGGGGTGAATTGGTCGTCGGAAAGTTGATAAATGGTCATGAAAAATCCTTGGGTTGTGTTGTGATTAGTCAGGCCTTCACCGCCAGCCTGTCTGGTTATCTAATTCTCTAATTGTCTGTCAAGCACCGTTGCGCAACTGGTCACGTCATTGTAGCCACGTCCACGTTGTGTGATAATCCGTTCAGCACCGAACGGGCTGTTCGGCATACCGCACAATCAGGTAGACAAATAATGAGTTCAGAATCTTATTCGATGGCAGATCTAGCGACCTTCGCGCTGGTGGCTCAGCACAAGGGGTTTCGTCAGGCTGCGCGCGCCAGCGAGCAATCAGCATCGACGCTCAGCGAGGCTATTCGCCGGTTAGAAAATCAGCTTGGCATACGTTTACTGCTCAGGACCACTCGCAGCGTCACGCCGACAGAGGCCGGAGCGTTGCTATTGCGGCATTTGATGCCAGCATTGGACAACGTTCACAGCGCGTTAGACGTGCTGAACGATCTGCGCGATAGTCCGCGCGGCACACTGCGTTTAAATGTGCCGGTAGTCGCGGCCCGGTTTTTTCTTTTGCCGATTATTAACGCCTTTATGAGCGCCTATCCGGACATCACGGTGGAGGTGGTGGTGGACAACAATTTTGTCGATGTCATTGCCAGCGGTTGTGACGCTGGCATACGCTACGGGGAAGAGTTGGAGCAGGATATGATCGCAGTGCCGATCGGCCCGCGTAAGCAACGCTTTGCGGTCGCTGCCGCACCATCCTATCTGGCGTTGCGCGGTATGCCGATACACCCGCGTGATTTGATGGAACACGCTTGCTTGCGTGGTAAATTTCTCAGCGGCGCGATGCACCCTTGGGAATTCGAGCGCGACGGCAAGAAGTTGTGTGTAGAGCCAACTGGCCCACTGATCATCACGCCGACCATCGCCGACATCGCGGTCAGCGCTGCTGTAGCCGGACATGGCATCATCTATCTGTTCGAGGAATGGCTCGCGCCTTATCTGGAATCCGGTCAATTGGTGCCGATATTGGAGGAGTGGTGGCCACGCTTTCCTGGCCCGTTTTTATACTTTTCCGGACGGCGTCACCTACCGGCTCCGTTGCGGGCATTTGTCGATTTCATCCAAACACCGGTCTAACGGGAAGAAGCTGCCGACCGTTAAACTTCCTCAACTTAACTTCAATCTTATTGATAACTTAAGCATCGAATGATGTGGGTGAGGTCGATGACGTTCTTTCATTTTAAAGATGACTTTCAGGCTTGAGAGACGCTTGATATGGTGAACCGTAAAAGCTCGGCGTTTATGTAGTAGAAGGAAATGCTTTCCAAATTAAGCCTTCCTTTTAGCATACACATAGCGGCACATTGCCTCTTGGCTAATCTGCATCTCTCCACTTATATTTCTATTTTGGCTTCGGGTTACCCCATGGACGTCAGCTAAGCGAAGCTTGCCAGCAGCATTAGCGAGGTCAACCCGCGATTGCCTTCGCAAACTCCAGGAAATGCCGGGCCAGTGGCGTTACGGCGTTGGTCCGGTACGCGATGCCTAGTCCGGTGGTGCCATCGCGTTGGTCGGAAAGCGGGCGCAGGGCTACCGAACGCCCCGCCATCATCTCCCAGAGCTTGGGTACAAGTGCAACGCCCAGCCCGCTCTCAACCAGCGCAATAATGGTCTGCGCCTGTGATCCCTGCTGAACGATGCGCGGGATGAACCCGGCCTGATGACAGGCCGCGAGCACACCCAGATGCGAGGTTGGCGTCATGCGCTGCGATGGAATGATGAAGGGTTCGTCGCGTAACTCTATCAGCCGTAATGACTTGCGTCCTGCGAGCCGGTGATTCTCCGGCAACGCTGCGATATAGCGGTCACTCAGCACGGGTTCCATTGTGATCGATGCCAGCCTAGGTGTTGGAAAGCGCACTATGCCGATATCGGAGTCACCGACCTCGATTGCCTTGAGTATGGCTTGCGTATCTGCTTCGTACAAATCTAGCTCCGCTTTGGGGAATGCCTCATGAAAGCGCGCAATCGTACGCGGGACAAATGCCATCATTGATGAAGCGACAAAATGCACGCGCACCTTGCCAATGGCATTCGTGTTGGCGAGCGCGATACTTTCGCGGACCTGATCTGCATGAAATACCGCATTGCGTGCATGTTCCAGCGCAGCCTGACCAGCGGCCGTTAGCACCACACCGCGTTTGGTGCGGTCAAACAGCGCCGCACCAAGCGAGGTCTCGAGACGGCGTATGGCCATCGATAGAGGAGGTTGGGCAATATGCAAACGCGCAGCCGCCTTGTGAAAGTTAAGCGTTTCCGCGACGGCGAGAAATTGACGAAGTTGACGAAGTTCCATGGCGATACTCTTTTGATATCAGAAACGATAAAACTAATATTAGACCGGTTTCGGGTCGACGTATACGATTGACTGAGTGATAAAAAACAAAGGGAACTGGAATGGCCGAGGCAAAACAAATGGGCGATGCAGCGCCACTGGCTGGCGTCCGTATACTTGATCTGACGACTATTATGCTAGGGCCGTTCGCTAGCCAGCAACTGGGCGACTACGGCGCCGACGTGATCAAGATCGAGGCACCCGGTGGTGATGCGACGCGCCAAATCGGGCCGTCCCCCGAGGTGGACATGGCGGCTGCCTTTCTAGGTGTCAATCGCGGCAAGCGGAGTATTATTCTCGATCTTAAGCAATCGACCGCACGCGATGCGCTGTTCGCGCTGATCGACAATGCCGATGTTCTGCTACACAGCATGCGCCCGCAAAAAATGGCGGCACTCGGCTTTAGTCCCGAGGCGCTGCTTGAGCGCAATCCCCGACTCATCGTTGTTGCCGCACATGGCTTTGGTGAAGACGGCCCGTACGCGGGACGTCCCGCATACGATGACATCATCCAGGGCTTGTGCGGTCTCGCGGGGCTATCGGCGGACCAGGGTGGAGAGCCGTCCTATGTGCCGAGCGTGATTGCCGACAAAATCTGCGGCATGTTCGCTACTCAGGCAGTCTTGATGGGGCTCGTCCGGCGTGCGCGCGAAGGCAGCGGCGTCTATGTAGAAGTGCCTATGCTCGAATCGATGGTGCACTTCACACTCATCGAGCATTTCTACGGTGCACACTTCGTACCACCCGAAGGCGAAGCTGGTTATCCGCGTCTGCTGACACGCTGGCGTCGTCCATATCGGACGACCGATGGCTATGTCTGTATCGTTCCCTACACTGATCGTCATTGGCGCCTTTTTTTCAGTGAGGCGGGTGTTCCTGAATACGCTGACGATCCGCGTTTCATGGGAATCGGCGCACGCACGCGACATATCGATGAACTTTACCGGCTGGTCGGAGAGCGTGTAGCGATGTGTTCGAGCGCGGTGTGGCTTGCCGCTTGCGATCGACTCGATATTCCAGCTGCACCGCTAAATCGGCTGGCTGATCTTGAGCGCGACCCGCATCTGATGGCGGTCGGGATGTTCCCAACAGTGGATGACGCGGCACTAGGCAAGGTAAAACTGGTCGCGCCACCGATGCGGTTCAATGGCAAGCGGCCGCCTGTCGCGATGCCGCCCCGATTAGGAGAGCATACCAACGAGATTTTGGCTCAGGCGGGGATTGGTACTTCCGCCCGCGAGGCGATGCTAGCCAGCGGCGGCGCCATTCAGTTTTATCCAAACACAGCCGATGGCGAGGGTGTCGTCAAAACCAACAGTCCGGCGACGGGTTATACGATTTCTGGAGTGACATCATGAATTTTTCTTTAAACGATGAGCAACGCGCTATCCAGGATGGAGTGCGTCAGGTATGTAGTGATTTTCCAGCCGAATATTGGCTAGAGCGCGACCGCAACGGTGGCTTTCCGCTCGACTTCCATGAAGCGATTGCGCAGGCGGGCTATCTCGGCGTCTGCATGCCCGAAGCCTATGGCGGAGCCGGACTCGGGATTACCGAGGCGGCCCTGATGGTGGAAGCACTATCCGGTTCGGGTGCTGGCATGAGTGGCGTGTCTGCCATTCACATGAACATCTTCGGCCTGAACCCGGTTGTGGTGTTTGGCACGGAAGCGCAAAAGCAGAGAATTCTACCGCCGTTGATCATGGGCAAGGAGAAGGCTTGTTTCGCGGTAACAGAACCCAACACGGGCCTCGATACAACCCGCCTCAAGACCTTCGCCCGCCGCGATGGAGATCGTTATCTTGTTACCGGCCGCAAGGTATGGATTTCGACTGCTCAAGTCACCGAAAAAATGCTATTGCTGGCTCGCACCACACCAATTGAGGAGTGCAAAAAGCCAGTTGACGGCCTGAGCTTGTTCTACACTGATCTTGACCGGCGCTATGTAGACGTGCGCGAAATCGAAAAGATGGGACGCAAATGCGTCGACTCGAACGAATTGTTTATCGATGATCTGCCGGTACCTGCGGACGACCTGATCGGGGTCGAAGGCCAGGGCTTCCGTAACATCCTTCATGGTATGAATCCAGAACGCACACTGGTCGGCGCCGCTGCCGTCGGTCTGGGCCGTGCCGCATTAACACGTGCCGCTGGCTACGCCAACGAGCGGGTGGTATTCGGTCGACCGATCGGGAAGAACCAAGGTATCCAGCATCCGCTCGCACAGTGTTGGATGGACCTCGAGGCTGCGTGGTTAATGGTGCTTCATTCGGCCTGGAAATACGATCAGGGTCTTCCGTGTGGCGCGGAAGCGAACGCGGCGAAGTACTTGGCGGGGGAAGCCTGCTTTCGCGCTTGTGAAGCGGCTGTTTTGACCCATGGCGGTTTCGGTTATGCGAAGGAATACCACGTCGAGCGCTACTTTCGGGAAGCGATGCTGCTGCGCATTGCGCCGGTCAGCATGCAGATGATCTTCTCGTTTATTGCTGAGAAGGTGCTCGGACTGCCGAGATCCTACTAAGACACTATGCGTAACGTGTAATTGCCTGCAGTCAAACTTTTGAGGGAAGATACGATGAGCGATAACAATACCGAAGGAACCGATCTTGGTCGGATCGGCATCGGCATGATGTGGGAAGAGTTTGTGCCGGGTACGCGCTGGCACACGGCCGGACGCACGATCACCGAAACCGACCTCGTATCTTTTATTAACCTCACCTGGTTTACCGAAGAGCTTTTCACCAATCGTCACGATCAAAGTGTCAATGTGATTGGCGGGCGTCCGGTACCCGCGGGCCTGGTATTCACGATGGCCGAAGGGCTGGTCTCGCCATCGCTTGATCGTACCGGCCTCGCATTTCTACACACCGACCTTGATGTAAAGCACGCGATCCAGATCGGCGACACGATCTATGTACATTGCAAGGTCATCGAGCGGCGCGAGTCGAAGAAGCTGGATCGGGGCTTGGTGCGCACGGAGAACACCGTCGTTTCGGGGGATGGTACTCCGCTCATGGTGTACCGTCCGCTGCGACTGGTGCGACGTAGGCATGTATCGAGTGCGCCGGCCCATGCGTGACTGGACATGGAATGGACCTGGCGTAATTAACTGAAGGGCCATGCGGGGCTTACCGCATGTTTTGATAAATAAGACGGAGACAATCACTATGTTGAATGCGCACACAGATGCGTTACCGAGGTTCGAAGTAGCATCTGACACTGAACAGCCCACAGCGAGATTACTGTTCGCCGGTTGCGTCGGCAATGCTCTGGAGTGGTTCGACTGGCTGGTCTACACCGGCTTCGCGATCTTCTTCACCAAGCAGTTCTTTCCGACCAACAACGAGACGACATCCCTATTGTCGACGTTCGCAGTTTTTGCGGTTGGCTTCAGCATGCGCCCGATAGGCGGCTGGTTGACGGGCGCATTTGCCGATCGTTACGGACGTCGTACCGCCCTTGCATGGACCATCGGCTTGATGGGAGGCTCGTCGCTGCTGATTGCGATATTACCGACCTTTCATCAAATCGGAATCGCAGCACCGATTGCGCTGACCATCTTGAGGATGCTGCAAGGTCTGTCTGCGGGAGGTGAATATGGTGCGTCGGCGGCTTATATGGCGGAATCGGCACCGCCTGCGAAACGCGGATTTTATGCCAGCTTCATGTACGTCGGTGTCGCCTCGGGACTTTTGCTAGCCTCTATATTAACTTGGGCGATGACGTATTTCGTTGGTACTCCGACGCTTGAAGCTTGGGCTTGGCGCATACCTTTCTTCATCGGTGGATGTGCCTCGATCTTCGGCGGTTGGCTGCGCTACGGCATACGTGAAACTGACACATTTATCGCTTTGCGCGCGCGCGGAATCAAGCGTCGTTCTCTATTGTGGATTTGGCGAAATCATCGTCGAGAGGTGCTGCGCGTGATCGGCATCGCGGCGCTTGGGGCGCCCAGCTTTTATCTGTTCGTCAGCTACATACCTGTTTACGCGATCCGCCATGCGGGTGCGGTTCCGAGCGTCGCATTCGGTGCTGCAACTGCTGGCATCGCGGTGTTCCTCATCTCACAGCCGTTCTTCGGCATGCTGTCCGACCGCATTGGTCGTCGGCCACCGCTCATCGCCTTCGCACTGTTAAATGTGTTGTTCCTGTACCCAGTCGTTATGTCGACTGGCGCAAGCTTTACGTCAGTTTTTCTGGTGGAGTGCTTCGGTCTCTTGAGCTACGGACTATATTCAGCGATCGCTCCGACGGTCATGGCCGAGGTCTTCAGCGCTGAGATCCGGGTCACTAGCATCGGCACGGTCTATAACCTGGTGGTTGCGTTGATCGGCGGTACGACGCCCTATCTGATGACGTATTTCGCATCACGTCATCAGGAAGGTTGGTTCATCACTTATGTGATCTTTTGGGCATTTATCAGCCTGATCACTTACATCATCATGCCGGAGACGCGCGGCATCAGCCTTGATCCGGGCAAGTGACTCGCGAGATGACCCGATGACGCAATACGCGAATAACTTTCACCCGGCTTGCCTCTTCTTTATGAACTCCGACCATCATGACACCTTACACAGAAAACCTATCCAATTCGATCTCCAATGGACACGTCAGCATTACGACGCAGGGCGAGGTTGCCGTGGTGACTATCGATCATCCGCCTGTCAATGCGCTCTCACGTTCCGTGCGACGAGAGCTTCTCGCTACCTTCGCGTTGATCAGCGCCGACCAACAGGTGAGGGCTGTTGTACTTGCCTGCGCCGGGCGCACGTTCGTCGCGGGGGCTGATATAGGTGAGTTTTCTGATCGCAGTGGCGTACTAATGACCAGCGAACCCGATCCGAATGAGGTGATTGCCGCAATCGAACAATGCGGTAAGCCTGTGGTGGCCGCACTGTTCGGTCATACGTTGGGTGGCGGACTTGAATTAGCACTGGGCTGCCATGCGCGCATCGCCCACGTCGATACGCGTATCGGGTTTCCCGAAATCACGCTGGGTGTAATTCCTGGAGCCGGGGGAACGCAACGTTTGCCGCGCCTGGTCGGCCTACCGCTGGCGCTAGAGATGATCTTAACCGGCAAGTTGCTCTGGGCGCAGGACGCACTCGCCGTAGGACTGATCGATGCAGTGATCTCGACTAACGACGATTTGGTAGGGCGGGCGATCGCTTATGCTACAGAGCTTGCCCTCAAGGCTAACGCCGGCCTGTTGGCGCGTGACCGTGCGGTCGATGTCGCCAACATGCCGGTTGGATTGTTCGCCAAAGCACGCGCTGAGAAGACTCGCAACCGCGCTCAGGCGCGTGCGCGTATTGCAGCAATCGATGTTATTGAGGCAGCAGTGGAGCAGCAGTTCGACGAGGCACTGCGGTTCGAGCGCATGCAGTTTGTGGCCTGCAATGCAAGTCCCGAGGCAGCGGCATTGCAGCACGCCTTCTTTGCGCAGCGTGCCGCCACAAAAATTGCCGGTGTGAGTTCTATGACAAAGCGCCGCCCTCTGGCGTCAGTTGGTATCGTGGGAGGTGGCACGATGGGACGCGGTATTGCCATTGCCTTTATGAACGCAGGTATTGCGGTCGTATTACTTGAAGTCAGTACCATCGCGCGCGATGCCGCGCTGGCTGCCATTTCGGCCGAATACGAGCGCGGTGTGAAGGCTGGCCGGATCGACGTGAAGACGGCCCTTGCCTGCGTTGGGCGCTTGGCAGGAGCGCTTGACGATGCGGCACTGGCCACTTGCGATCTGGTGCTGGAAGCCGTGTACGAGAATCTTGAGATCAAGCAGGCGGTATGCCGACGGCTGGGCCATATTGCAAAGCCCGGGGCGATCATTGCGACCAATACGTCGACGCTGGATGTCGACGTGCTCGCGGCTGCCACTGGCCGTCCGCAAGATGTAGTCGGCTTGCATTTTTTTAGTCCTGCGAACGTGATGAAGTTACTCGAGATAGTGCGCGGTAAAGAGACCTTGCCCGATGTGCTGGCAACGGTTATGGCATTAGCTACCAGACTCGGAAAGGTACCGGTGGTGTCGGGCGTTTGCTACGGCTTCATTGGCAACCGGATGCTCGAAGGCTATCTCCGCGAAACCGAGGCGATGCTTTTAGAGGGATTGACTCCGCGTCGTATCGATACCGCCCTCGAGCAATTCGGCATGGCGATGGGACCATGCCGCATGATGGATCTGGCAGGAGTAGATGTCTGTGCCAAGGTAGTGGAAGAGCGCGGGAAGGAGGGCAAGCTACCGTCCGATCCGACCTATCGCATTGTCTGTCGAGAATTGGCCGCGCTAGACCGTTTCGGCCAGAAGTCCGGTAGCGGCTTCTATCGCTACGATGGACGCACGGCGCGCGACGACGCCGCTGTTGATGAAATCTGTTCCAAGCTTGGGACACTAGCCGGAATCGCTCGCCGCAACGACATAACGGATGAAGAGATTGTCGAGCGCTGTTTGCTACCGCTTATCAACGAGGGTGCGCACATTATGGAGGAGGGCGTAGCTACCCGACCGGGGGATATCGACATCGTTTGGCTTGCTGGTTATGGCTTCCCACCTGAGCGTGGCGGCCCGATGTATTACGCTGATACACTCGGCCGTCAACTGGTGTCCGACCGCCTTGACGATTATGGTCGCAGACGCGGCAACCGTTTCGGCTATTGGACGCCAGCGGCATCACTAGGCCGTGCCAGCTAATTTGGTCGGTCAACCATCATCACGGGAGCGTCTTCATCAGCGCAGCCCTTTCCGGAGTCAGACATGAGAGAAGCGGTTATTGTTTCCACAGCGCGCACGCCGATCGGGCGCGCTTTCAAGGGCGCGTTCAACGCCGTCCACTCGCCGACCTTGCTTGGACACGCACTGCGCCACGCGGTCGAGCGGGCAGGTGTCGAGGCTGCGGAGATCGAGGACTTCGTTGCCGGAACCGTGCTTGGTGCCGGTACCGCCGGGATGAACGTTGCGCGCAATGCAGTTTTCGCGGCAGGTCTGCCGGTCAGTGTGGCAGCGCAAACGATCGACCGGCAATGCGCATCGGGGTTGATGGCGATTGCGATTGCCGCCAAGCAAATCATTGTCGATAAAATGGATATAGTCGCGGCTGGAGGGCAGGACAATATTTCAGCACTTCAGCAGCGCTACTTCGACTGGATCAAGGAAACCCGCGATCCCGCAGTCGATATATGGGTCCCACACGCTTACATGCCTATGCTGCTAACCGCCGAAAACGTTGCCAACCGATACAAGATCAGTCGCGAGGCGCAGGATGCGCTGGCGTATGAATCACAGCGGCGGACCGCAGCGGCGCAGTTGGCAGGGCGTTTTTCGGCTGAAATCGTACCTTTGGCGACGACCATGACGCTGACCGATAAGGCCACTGGCACCGTGATCAAGCGTGATGTCACTCTGGACCGGGATGAGGGCAACCGGCCGGAGACGACGCGTGAATCTCTCGCTGCTCTAGCCGCGGTGATCGACGGCGGCACGGTAACTGCTGGTAATGCGAGCCAACTATCGGATGGCGCCAGTGCGTGCGTGTTGATGGAAGCGGGAATGGCAGCACGCCGCGCGTTAACACCACTCGGTATCTATTGCGGTATCGCAGTGGTGGGCAATGCGCCCGAGGAAATGGGCATCGGTCCGGTCTACGCTGTCCCGAAGTTATTGAAACACCATGGACTGACGATCGACGATATCGATCTCTGGGAGATGAACGAGGCATTCGCATGCCAGGCTCTCTACTGTCGCGACAGGTTAGGAATCGATCCCGCTCGGATGAATGTGAATGGAGGCGCTATATCGATCGGTCATCCCTACGGTATGACCGGTGCGCGCATGGTCGGGCATGCATTGCTAGAGGGGCGGCGGCGCAACGCGAAGTATGTAGTGGTGACGATGTGTGTCGGCGGTGGCATGGGTGCCGCCGGTCTGTTCGAGGTGCTGCCATGAATATTGATGCGCAATCCGCCATCAGCCAAGTTGAACACGTAACGACTGTGGTACTGCAACATTAGTTGATTAGGGCGATCTGCTTCATACAATTCGACGGACCTTCGCCGTTCGGTTACATCAACAAGGCGATGACCTGCGCCATATCATCGCGCTTCTCGGCTACGAAACGCTGACCGCAACAAAGAACCTTATCGACGCCGATCCGGTACGCATTGGCGCTATTTTGGCTACAGTCATTTGATCGAGACAGCAAAGTAAGCTGAGAGCAATGTTTTCAGAAGTGCTATGAATAGTTTCCTACAGCCATTAAGTACTAACCATTAAGCGAATGCATTCAAAACCTATCCAAATGCAACACATTCGCAATGACCTAGATTTCGCATAATGTATATTATGTAAAATCAAAGAAGAAAAATAATCTTGGCCCTTTTCTGTTGATCCGCACGATAATTTAGAACTTCGTGCATTGGCCCGATTTTCTGTTTGCGAGGGCTGGTGACCTCCACTCCACTCAATTTGATCGTGCTGCCGATGCTCGCGCTGCGTTTCGGACAATTCGGTACGGACACACAAGACCATCACGAAGACAGTTTGTCGGCGATATCCAGAAACGTGGCTTACTTGAGTCGCTTGATGAATACTCGCCGGTTTTGTATCAGCCTAATGAAAACGGGGCATTCACGCACTATGGGGCAAGCCTAAATTTTGATTGGCAGGGACGGCGATATCCAGCAGCTTCGGCTTAGGCAAATGCAAGCTTTCCATAAGCGTAATGAAGTCGGTTCGGTTGTTACCTGCGAGCCGCGCGTTATGTACCTTCTCCCAACCGATGGTCGAGGCTGAACGACCCTTGTAATCATGGGCAGGCCATACTTTCGTGCCTTCTGCTAGTGTAAATAGTTTCGTTGTCACGGAAGTATAAAGTGCATCGGCACTGCCACTCTGGAAATCCGTACGACCACAACCATCAATCAACAGGGTGTCGCCCGTAAACACGTTATCGCGCCAAAGATAGGACATACTGCCGGCAGTATGTCCTGGCGTATGAATGACATAAATTTCTTCGGCATCAGCAAATACAATCCGATCGCCATCATTGAGCTGCAAATCGGCAGGCCCGATACCACATCCGGTTGGAGCGCCCGACTTAGCTCCTGTAATTTGACATAGTTTTCCTGCCGAAGTGACATGGTCTGCATGGGCATGGGTTTCTAGTACATAAGCAAGGGTTAGGCCGAGTCTGTCTAATTGCTGCAAATCACGCTCCCAATGCCGTGCGACCGGGTCTATGATCACCGCTGTCGTCTGACCGGGAATAAATAGGAGATAAGTGAATGTAGAGGATTCGGTATCGAATAACTGAAGTGGATTCATGATTGTTCTTCCTGAAATGACATCTGAAGTGCATATAGAAAAAGCTGTATGGTGGTTGGTGCTTAATTTCCGACGGCTGCTTTAGTCATTAAAGCGACTGCAACAAGTGTCGAAATCAACGCGAAACTTTTTTGTAACTGGGGTCCTGCGAGACGGCCAGACACTATTAACTATTCGCCCTCCTAACATACCGCTTATAGCGCCTGCCGAAAATGGCAATGCCACTATCCAGTCAAGATGGTTGGCTACAGCGCTACTGATCACACCCGATACGGAAACAAGCGCAATTACCGCCAAGGATGTTGCCAGCACTGACTGTGCATGCAGATTAGTATATCGCTGTAGCGCTGGTACCGTCACAAAGCCGCCTCCAACACCCAGCAGGCCTGACAACAAGCCAGCAATTACCCCGGATAGCGAAAGCACCCGGGCGCACGGTAGCGTCCAGATCAGTTTACCGATGAGGATCGTTATCGCAACCCTGCCCTGTCCGTTATGTTCGATCTCATACCTTACCCGACCGCGCCAGCCACTCGCGGCCTTTGAGCATTAACTGCCAATAGATCGCAGGCAGCAGGTTTTTCTTGAGCACCCATGCAGAACGCCGGGCGACTGTGGGATCGATTGGAAACGTCGGCAACAATTTGCCACCGTAGCCAAATTCGGCTAATACTACTTTTCCGATTTCAACGGTTAATGGACAAGCGCCGTAGCCGTCATATTCGGTGATCAGAGCGTGCTGTTGACGCAGCGCCAGTAGATTTTCTGCTACCACGACGATTTGCTTGCGTACAGCGGCGACCGTCTTGGCATTTGGTGTAGAACAGGCGTCGCCGAGACCGAAGATGGTTGGGTAGCGTACATGCTGCAACGTTTTTTGGTCGACCTCTACCCAGCCATCGACATTCCCCAGGCGGCTGGCTTTGATGACATCATGCGGAACCTGAGGCGGTACTACATGCAGAAAGTCGAACGTTTTTTCTACCCTGCTGGTCTGGCCGTTGCTGTCTTTGACATCAAACCATGCCTTACGGGCTGGTCCGTCAACCGCCACCAGATTTGAATTGAATTGCAAATTAGCCTTATAACGTTCGATATAACGCATCAAGGCTGGCACAAATGCCGCCACACCAAACAACGCGCCGCCAGCATTGTCGAATTCGACGCTGATATTGGACAACACACCTTGCGCCTCCCAATAGGAGCACGACAGATACAACGCTTTTTGCGGCGCACCAGCACATTTGATCGGCATCGCGGGCTGGGTGAAAATGGCGCGGCCTGATCGCAGCGTTTGCACCAACGACCAAGTGTACGGTGCGAGGTCAAACCGATAATTCGACGTCACGCCATTGCTTCCTAATGTCGCTTCAAGACCGGCTATACCCGCCCAGTACAATTTTAAACCTGGTGCAACGATCAAGTATTGGTAGCAGTGGGTGGAGCCGTCTGAAAGGGTCAGTTGTTGATTTTCCGGATCAAAGCTGCTGGCGCACTGTTTTAACCACCGGACGGACCCCGGTATCAGGCTCGTTGTGGGTCTGACGGTGTCGGCGATATCGAATTCACCGGCACCGACCAAGCTCCAGGCCGGCTGGTAGTAGTGCTGTTCGCTGGGCTCGATGATACTGATCTGCAGTCCCGGCTCGCGCCGCAGCAGGCTAGCCGCCACGCCGATTCCACCAGCGCCACCACCGACGATGAGTACCTCGTGGCTAACTGGCTGAGCAACAATTTTTTCGTCAGTTGCGGCAAGCGTGGCCGACGCGGCGTCCTGGGCCAGTTGAAACAATGTGGAGGCGCGTCGCCCACTGCGGCAATAAGCGAGAACCGGAGGTGGCAGGTCGATGAGTAGTTGCCTGAAACTATACACGTCCTGCGCGTTGATCTGGTCAAGGACTACCGGCAAATAAGCGGCGTGTAATCCGATGGTATGCGCCTCGGATGCGATTTCCGAAAAATCCGTTTGCTCCGCGTCTCCTTCAGTATCTGGACGATTGCACATTACACTGCGATAACCGGCAGCGCCAATGGCCGCCAGATCGGCAACTGTTATCTGGCCAGTTATTGAAAAATCTTCCGTCACTTTTACAATCGGCTCCATACTTTTGCCCCCTCCAATACGCTTGGCACAATGATCAACTCAACCGTTAAACTGCTCCATACCTATAGATTGCATAGCACTCCTGATTGTATTATTTATAGAACTTCTAAGAAACATGCCTCAATATTTACATTGCATCTACGGGGGGATGTTCAACGGGAAGATTCTGGGTGCAAGAAATAAGCGTAAAGAGAAGTATGGTGTTGCCAGCGGCCAGGCCGTGAACATCAGTGCTATTGGCTACACCGAATATTTATTGTAGTGGATGACACATTGCACGCACATCGACATAGGCACTCATTCAACCGTTACTGACGCGACAGCGATATCTCGCCAGCGCTCTCAAGTTTGGCTTATTACCCTTGCGTTTTTTGGTGTTCCTTGCCTTTCCGCTGCTTCCCAGCAGAAGTGGCTCCACCTCGCTGTCAATGCTATATTGCCGCACCGAACATTGCTCCTACCGATGATGTCACGCTCATAGCTAACACGCTCCAGAACGTGACGCGGATCACGCCGGGGAGAATTTTCGCCCCACCCGTTTTTGCGGCCAGTCCGCCCAGAAAGGCAAGTGAAATCAACGCGGCAATTGCCACCGCCGGTATAAGATGCGCTTCAGGAACAATGACTGCGACCGTTAGCGGCAATATTGCTCCGACGATAAAACTGGATGCCGAAGCACATGCGGCCTGCAAAGGTCTGGCGATTGCGCCGGAAAATATACCTAGTTCATCACGCGCATGGGCGCCCAGCGCATCGTGTGCCATCAACTTCGCAGCTACTTGTTTCGCAAGGGGAAAATCGAGACCGCGCCCTACATATATCGCGGTTAACTCCCGATGCTCGCTATCGAAATCGGCAGCAATTTCTGCGCTTTCTTCTGCCAAAGCAGCTTTTTCGGAATCAGCTTGTGAATGGACGGATACATATTCCCCTGTCGCCATGGCCATCGCACCGGCTGCCAGGCCGGTCACTCCGGTAATCAAAATACTGCCATGGGCGGCATGGGCTGCTGCGACACCCAGCACTAGACTTGCCGTGGAAATAATGCCGTCATTGGCCCCCAGAACTGCAGCGCGTAACCAGCCTATTTTTTCAATACTATGTCGCTCGTCATGCCGCATGATATTTTTCTCGTTAATGTTTTAATCAGGGACGTGGCGAGCAGATTGAGGATACCGGGCGCCAGCGGGCCTTATTTTATAGGGGCGCCTATTGAATGCCAACACAAGATACTGGGAATCATATTGGGAATGATTGCCGTTACACCGAGTGTTGCGATAGCGCAATCTTCCGCTCTTTATTGGCGGCAAACACGTGTCGTTTTTTTCGGTGGTGATCATTTCAGAATCGTACCCGCCTCAACAAAATAGGATCGTCAATGTGGTTGCCCATGATCCAGATCGGGAAAATTGGCATGGGTGTGGACTAATAAGAAAATAGACTGGATAGTTGAAAAAAATATCGCTGTAGCACACCAAATAAAAACTTACCACTGAACTATGTTGATTGTTGAATATGAGGTAATTTTTATCAAATCATATAATGATATTATATTAAAATATATAGTATAATTTATCTTAGTATAGTGTACAAACAGATTGGAAATACAGATGAAAAGTAATGGAGAAAGCATCGATATCCAAGCGATGCGACTGGCCGCCTTGCAAGCCAGTGGTTTGTTGAAAGCGCTGGCAAATCCCGATCGCTTGCTGTTGCTGTGCCAGTTAAGCCAGAGCGAGCACAGCGTGGGCGAACTCGAAACCTTAACCGCTATCTTGCAACCGACGTTGTCACAGCAACTCAGCGTGTTGCGCGAAGAAAGCTTGGTGAGTACCAGACGCGAGGGCAAACAGATTTTTTACAGTATTGCCAGCAAGCCCGCCATGGCCGTGATGCAGGTTTTATATGAACAATTTTGCGCCGCCAACGCAGGAGAGAGTAATGATTGACTGGGGCCACTTCACGCCATGGTCCGCGCTGGCCGGTGGACTATTGATCGGGCTCGCCGCCACGCTGTTTTTATTCTTCAACGGCCGTATTGCCGGTATCAGCGGCATCGTAGGCGGGCTATTGCGCCCGACCTCCGGCGACGTCGGCTGGCGTGTTGCCTTTCTCTCTGGCTTGATCGTTGCGCCCCTGATGTATCAAGGGATAGCCCCACTTCCCTTCGTTCAAATTGATGCCGATACGGCCACCCTGATCGTAGCCGGACTGCTGGTCGGACTCGGAACACGCTATGGTGCCGGTTGTACCAGCGGGCATGGCGTGTGCGGTTTATCGCGCCTGTCACCACGTTCAATGGTCGCCACTGTCCTGTTCATGCTGGCCGGTGGCATGACCGTGTTCATCCTTCGCCATTTGATCAATTAAGGAGCGCGGCATGCAACTAATGACAGCATTATTGAGTGGACTCATTTTTGGAATCGGCCTGATTATTTCTGGTATGACCGACCCGTCCAAGGTGATCGGTTTTCTGGATGTGAGCGGCAAATGGGATCCGTCGCTGGCAATGGTGATGGGAGGCGCGATTCTGGTAGGTCTGGTTGCATTTCGCTGCGCCCGCACGCGCACCAAGTCGCTCCTGGGCGCGCCGATGCGTCTGCCTACGGCGCGACAAATCGACCGTCGTCTGATTTTTGGCGCACTGGCATTTGGTGCCGGTTGGGGGCTGGCTGGCTACTGTCCTGGCCCTGTTTTAGTATCTTTGACGACCGGTTCGGGCAAGCCCTGGATTTTTACGTTGGCAATGTTGAGCGGCATGGTGATGTTTGAGATCATCGAACGTTACTCGGCGAACGTATCTAAAAAAACTGCCTGGAAAGGTTGATCGTTCCCTCGGCACATTTGCTTAACGATAATAAACAAAATGCGGGGGACTTGAGCGTGCCCCATCTAAAACTTAAGTGTGCAAAAGGGAGTGTTTTCCTATTTTGCTAAATTGTCCATGCGTTGCTTTTCTTGAAGCAACACGATCATGGGGCAGGATACATTCCCCTTGCGAGCATCGCAGGCACTTACCACTATCGACAACACTGCTTCCATGCGGGCGAGGTCGGCCATCTTTTGACGCACATCCAGTAGTTTGTGCTCGGCTATTTGCCGCGCTTCCAGGCAGTGCGCACCGTCCTCAAGTCTGAGCAATTCTGCGATTTCATCCAGGCTAAAGCCCAGTCGCTGGGCCGACTTCACAAACCGTACCCGCGCTACATCTGCCTTGCCATACCGACGGATGCGGCCGTAAGGTTTGTCGGGCTCGGTCAATAAACGCTTGCGTTGATAAAAACGAATAGTTTCTACATTGACCCCGGCGGCTTTGGCGAATAAGCCGATCGTCAGATTGTCTGAAATAGTGTGCATAGCGATTGACTCCGTACTTGACTACGGTATTAAGGTTGCGCTATTCGTGAACGTTTTAACAGGAACAACGCATGTCGACATCAAAAAACGGGCGCATCGCCCTCTTCACAGGTGGGGTCGCAGCCATCCTTGCCTCGACTTGCTGTCTGGGGCCATTGATCCTCATGCTGCTGGGATTCAGCGGCGTGTGGATCGGCAATTTGACCTTGCTTGAGCCTTACCGTCCGCTCTTCCTCGGCGTCGCCCTGGTGGCGATGATCGTCTCATGGAAAAAAATATTCCGCCCCGCCCTAGCGTGCGCGCCCGCTGATGTATGCGCAATACCGCAGGTAAGAAAAACCTACAAAGCTATTTTCTGGGTGGTCTCCGTGCTGACATTAATAGCGTTAGGTTTCCCGCTGATAGCGCCATTTTTCTATTAATCAGGAGTCTTCCATGACAAAACTATTTTCATCCCTCGCTTTGGCAGCTGCCATCATGGCCACTATTGCTCCGGTAAAGGCTGCCACCCGGACGGTGACATTATCGGTACCAGGCATGACCTGTAGCACCTGTCCGATTACCGTCAAGCACGCGATCTCGAAAGTGGCGGGCGTCACCAAGACAAAGATCATTTACGATCAGCGCGAAGCGATCGTCACATTCGACGATAGCAAAACCGAGGTCGAGACTCTGACCAAAGCGACTGCAAACGCCGGCTATCCATCGTCGCCGAAGAATACAAGGTGAAAAACTTCCCAACAATGACTTGCGCGGAAACGCAACACCTGCGAGGCGACGAAAATGACTTACCTAAAAATTCCGGTAGTGGTTTGCATATAGCCATTATCGGCAGCGGTGGCGCGGCCATGGCGGCAGCACTTAAAGCCGTCGATGAAGGCGCCCGAGTTACGTTGATTGAGCGTGGCATCATCGGAGGTACCTGCGTCAACAGCGGCTGCGTGCCATCCAAAATCCTGATCCGGGCTGCGCATATCGCCCATCTTCGCCGCATAAGCCCATTCGATGAAGGCATAGGGGCGACTAAACCCGTCATTGATCGCAGCAAGCTGGTAGCGCAGCAACAAGCTCTCGTGGATGCATTACGCGCTGCCAAATATGAGGGCATATTAGAGAGCAATCCAGCGATTGCCCTAGTGCGTGGTGAGGCACACTTCAACGGCGGTCAGAGTCTGATGGTGCGCTTGAATGACGGCGGTGAACGCGTCGTCGCGTTCGACCGCTGCCTGATTGCCACCGGCGCTAGTGCGCACGTTGCACCCATCACCGGCTTAAACGATACACCCTACTGGACCTCTTCCGAGGCCTTGATCAATGACAATATTCCCCACCGATTGGCCGTGATCGGTTCATCGGTGGTTGCGCTGGAATTGGCGCAAGCATTTGCCCGTCTGGGCAGCATAGTGACGCTACTTGCGCGCAGCACGCTGTTGTCGCGCGAAGACCCTGCCATCGGGGAAACCGTCACGGCCGCTTTTCGCGCCGAGAACATCACAGTGCTGGAACACACACAGGCCAGCCAGGTTCGCTATACGAATGGCGAGTTCACGCTTACCACGCCATACGGCGAAGTCACTGCAGACCAGCTATTGATCGCGACCGGACGCGCGCCCAATACCAGCAACCTAGGACTGGAAGCGGCGGGTGTTGCTGTTAAGGCAGACGGTACCATCATGATTGATCAGGGTATGCGCACCAGCGCAGAAAACATCTTCGCCGCCGGAGACTGCACTGACCAGCCACAATATGTCTATGTAGCAGCCGCAGCGGGTACCCGCGCAGCCATCAACATGACGGGTGGTACTGCCAGTCTTGATCTGAGCGCAATGCCAGCGGTCGTCTTCACCGATCCTCAGGTTGCCGCTGTGGGGCTGAGCGAGGCCGCAGCACACCTTATCGGGATTAACACTGAAAGTCGGATACTGACGCTTGATAATGTTCCGAGGGCACTGGTCAATTTCGCCACACGGGGGTTTATCAAGATGGTCGTTGACAGGCCTTCCGGCATTCTGATCGGGGTGCATATAGTGGCACCGGAAGCCGGTGAATTGATTCAGACTGCTGCAATGGCTATTCTGGCACGCTTGACGGTGCACGAGCTAGCCGATCAGTTGTTTCCGTACCTGACGATGGTAGAAGGATTAAAGCTTTGCGCTCAGACTTTTTTTAAAGACGTCAAGCAACTGTCTTGTTGCGCAGGGTGAAGCGAGGACAGTCTTCGTAGCATGCGAAATAGCACTTGTCGAATTGCCGGTATGGCCGAGGCCTGAAGAATGACCGTGGCAGCTGCATAATGCACCGCCGGGTCGGACCAATACTTGGACAGCGTCGTATCGACGCTATCGGTTACACAGCAAAATTAAAACTAATCACAATACTGCTTTACTTAAAAGCGCTAGTCAGGGTCTGACAATCAGTTGATGATGCGCATCAACGCCAATATCACCACGCAATTTTGCATGGGTTTTGCCATCGGAATGGTAAATAACCAGCACAGCATTATCGTGCGTTAGTGGCAATGGCGAAATGATGGTGACATTGGCTTTGCCTTCGCCATCAGAGACAAATTTATTCGCGGTTCCATTGCCGTCAAGTGGTGTAAATCCGACTGGCTTCTGATCAAAATGGTTCTCGAATACGCTATAGACGCCGTGTGGAAATAGGTGCGTCAAAATTAACGTAATTTTTTGTGTTCCATTCGGCATGTTGGTCAGGACAACGTCACCCTGCGCGGCTAGCCAGGCCCCCAGTGTCATGTCCAATGACTTGCCCATGGCGTTCATGATCGGTAGCTCGGGCATATCGGAAATCAATGCGTTGCGCACCCCGGCAATATGCTCGATACCTTGTGGGCCGGTTGCTGCAGGGGCCGTCGGCGCCGCAACAAACACCTGCGGGTCCAGAGGAGTTTTTTGTTTGGTTTCACTGGAAAAAAAAGCGGCATGGGTCTGCAAGGGCAATATTCGTGAGATGTCGTCTGCTCGTGCAGTCAGACTGGTCAATGTCGCTAATGCGAGAATACTAAAGCCAACGGTTTTTTTTATTTCTGTTGAAAAAAATCGAATCATTGTGGTCCTTGTTTCCAATAGTTTGAAGCCGTTTCGCTTGCCACCTTCGGCAATCAAGCAACCCGTGGATTTTTACGCGTTATAAGCGACCAGGGCCACTATCTCATGCCGCGGAAAGGTACGCACACGGTCACGCCTAAAACGCCTCACCGTGAGGCGAATCGCGTTTGATCATCGCTATTAGTGGAGCATGATCTAATTCCGGTTCTGTGCCACAAACGTACAAAATTCCGGAAACGCCGTTAAATCGTAGCCCATTTTTTTGGCTTCCAGCATGGTCTGCTCGCCATTCCAGTCATGCTGCTCAGCCCTGCTCAGGGAGAGTATTAACGCTGCACGCGCACCGCTCACGCAATGCAGCAAAAAAGGACCCTCGTTATTTTTTAGTGCATCAGTCAGGTCCCTGATCTGGCTAGCGTTTGGCGCTGTTTTATTGACTGGAATATTGACGTACGACAGATGATGGTTTGTGGTAAGTATCTCGTTCGAGGTAGTAGTCTCGGAGGGCTCCCGAAAATCAATAATCGTGCGAATCCCTTGCTGCCTGGCGTCCTGCAGATCTTGATCGTTCGGCTGCGGGCCTATATAAATTTCGTTGGCGACTAATTTAAAGGTACTCATAATGGTCCTCTTTGGTGGGTTAAATAGCTCGCGCCGGAGAAGAGTAGCTCATTGACACCATAGCAGAGTGAAGTCCTTGGAACTTCACGATCTGCAAGGAAGGCTTCAAGTAATGGCCTAGTCTGCCGATGCGAACAATTTACACGCCAATGTCGTTCGGTATCCACCAACATTGGATCGCGATCAATAGCTAACTATCTTACAGCAGACGTGCGTGTAACGTATCTTACGCCTCGTACGCAAGCTTGCAAAACGCTGCGTTTTTTTCAGGTTGATTCGGCGTCCATCTTGCAATAACAATACAAGAACTGTTGCGTCGTCCCGAATGGTGTTTGATGTACTTCCACGCCACTTTCCACTAATCGGAAACGTGCACCGAATTGATCATGGAGTGCTTCGCTGTCATAGCGAACGATATCAAGTCCGCTGCACGTTTCCGGGCCTTCCGGTCCGAAGGTCGCGACGATGACTGTGCCGCCCGGTTTCATCGCCGCCATGACCTGACGCACATACGCAACACGTTGCTCGGGCCGGGTCAGAAAATGGAAGACAGCGCGATCATGCCACACATCATAAAATTGTTGCGGCAATGCAATCTGCGTAATATCACCGACCAGCCATGCTACGTTATCCGCAGCTTTTCCCAAACGCTGCCGAGATACATCAATGGCAGTCTGTGAGATGTCCAGCACACTGATATTGCGATAGCCATTTGCCAGCAAGTCATCTACCAGGGTGGCTTCGCCGCCACCCACATCAATAATCTGCACCGCGGAGCCGATTGCTGCACGTTGAATCAATTCCAAGGATTTTTCAAGATGTGGACGGTACCAGCTTACCTCATCAGATGATTTCGTCTTGTAAATTGCATCCCAATAAAGTTGTTCATCCATATCAATTTGCAGAACTCTTAATATTTTTAATTACGAATACACGGTAAGGCCCGGCCAATTAACCGTTGGCGTTGCTGCTTATAATGCCTGCTTTCGATACGCTGCGTTTATTTAGTCGGAGGCTTTGCGGGCGTCGCAGAAATCGGTGCGATGCTCGTGAGGCCGGATAAATACACCGCCAGGGTTTCAATATCGTTTTCCGACAGAGCCTGGGCGGCTGAGGTCATGACGCCGTCCATATCGTAACGGGTACTGGCGTGAAAACTTATCAGTTGCGCTTTGATATAGTCGTAATGTTGTCCGGCCAGCCGAGGTATGTGCTGTTGGCCGCCCAAATCCCGCGCGTGGCACGCAATGCAATGATTCTGTTGCGTCAACGCCGCCCCGGCGCTAATTTGTTGCTCGGTCAATACTGCCGTCGGCTGTTCCTGCTTCTGACTCGAAAAGTAGGTCGCCAGCTCGTTCAGATCGGCATTACTAAGCCCTGATGCCATTGGTGACATCAGGTCATTTTTACGTTTGCCTTCGCGGAACATATAAAGCGCAGCAACCAGGAACTGCTTGGGTTGTCCGGCCAGATTCGGAATGGCAGCAATGTGCGAATTACCGCCAACCCCGTGGCAACTGGCACAGACTTGCGCTTTTGGAGGAACAGCGATATCCTGCGCCGCCGTCGTGCCACTGCTTATCGCCAGCATGCACCCCGCCAACCACGCGGCGCGCATCCATCGCTTTTGACGGAGCCGCTTCACTACAGCACCCGACGTGGGTCGCCTGCATAAGTCAGATTTCATGTGTGAAGTCTCATTTCTTTGTGACAGTTGTGATGCACCAGTTGCGATGCATCAAATGTTAAAACCTCAACCTGGAATCGTTATTTACCGACGTAACTGACTCGATATACAACGCCGTTATAGTCGTCGGAAACCAGAAGTGCACCATCATTCATGACAAGCACGTCAACTGGACGACCCCACATCGGTGGATCGGCACGCGCATCGGTCATGAATCCGTCAAGAAAAACTTCCTTTACAAGATGGCCCTTGGCGTCGGTGTGCACGCGGTCTACTCGGTAGCCTTGTTTTTCTTCCCTGTTCCACGAGCCGTGCAGCGCGATAAACATGTCGTTACGATACGCCGCAGGAAAACTTTTACCCGTATAGAAACGCATTCCCAAAGGTGCTACGTGCGCGCCCAATAACATCGACGGTGGAGTAAATTCGGCGCATGAACGGTTCTTGCCATAGATCGGATCGAGGATCGTTCCCTGGTGGCAGAACGGAAAGCCAAAATGTTGTCCCACTTTGGTCACAGTTTCGAGAACGTCTTCCGGTCCTTGGTTACCCATCCAGTCGCGTGCATTGGAAGTAAACCAAAGCTTTTTCGTACGCGGATTAAACGCCATACCGACGCTATTACGCACTCCGTGCGCGACATCTTCCACGACGCCCGTTTTTGGATCAACCCGCAGGATTGCTGCCTGTATATAACTCGGCATAGTAATATTCTGCGGCGAACCAATATTGAAATATATTTTACCGTCCGGGCCTGTCGTCAGAACTTTCCAGAAGTGCCCTGGTTGCTCCGGCAGGCCATCGACGATTACCCGAGGCGCCGGAGGATTATCGAGATTGTCCTCGATCCCAGCATAGGCAACGATGCGTTCGCGTTCAGCTACGTACAGAGTGCCGTCGGCAAACGCCAGTCCATTCGGTGAGTTCAGTCCTTTAAGGATGGTTTTTACTTCACGCTTTCCGTCATGGTCGATTACGGCGTACACATTGCTTAGCCCGCGATTGCTGACGAAAACGGTCCCTTTACTACCAAGCGCAAGCGAACGTGCGTCCGGAATTCCATCCGCCCAAACCTCAACTTTGAAGCCGGGTGGCACTTTTAGTTTTTCGATCGGAAGCTCGCTGGCACTGCGTCCGATCAAGATTGTCGCGATCGGATGTAAAGTTGAATTTGCTAGATCCGCTGACATACCTTGTGTCCATGCAGGCGCTACTGCCGGAGCAGGCGATGTCTGCGCAAAGACGGCAGTCCCGACACTTGTGAGTAACGAGACTAATAATAATTTATTACGAATTTTCATGTCTTCCTCCTGGGTAATGCTGGTTTTTTATAAGTACTTTTATTCTTTGCACACGGACAACCATTGCTATGGTGGGAACGACATCCATTATTATTCATTACATAACAATACCTTGCGGCACTATTATTAAGATAATACCATGTCAGTATACTGATAAGTACCGATAATTACTGACGAAAATAGGAGTTTAAAAAGTCGGTTTGACTGGGATTTGGAATTAATGAACTTGACGCTCTGTTGTCACCGCGGGTGAGTAAAGCGCCAAAGAGATCGTGTGTCATGCACATGATTCGAAAAGGATAGATGATCGTCACAGCAGAAAATATGATGTCGTTTACCCACCAGTCTTATGCTTTGGCGGGATAAATCCATTCGGTTTGAAGCTGGATCAAAAAACTGTCGGCAGTCCGATTTGTCTCTGGTAATGTGACCGAACCATTGCTCACGAAGGGTGGGATGATCGATCCCCTCCTCCTCCTGTTGAACGTGAATGTTTTAAGGCCCTCAAACGATCGGGGTCATCCATCAATATGATCCTGTCGTCATAGCGTGCGGGGTGGTCGACTGATTGTGCACTTGACTTCTACTCGCCTCCGTCGTCGTCCGCAGGCAAGCTCATACTGCGGCACCCTCGCCAGCCAGGCGCAGGATCTGCACGTGCAAGGCATCGGCAATGGTGATGCCGTTCCGAACGGCTGCGTTGGCCAGGTCACGGCGCCGCTCGCCTGGGATACGTACGCCTTCGTCTTCCAACATCATGTCGATCAGGCGTTCGGTGCGACTAAAATATGTGTCTGAGCCAGCCAGTGTACCGGGGTCAATCGCCAAAAATAATTGACCCAGGCGCGGTTGATTGCCTGTATCAACGAAGAAAGAATCAGCTTCGAAACCAAAGGCAGCGCCGGTCAGTGCGCAGGCCAGCAATTCTACTGTGAGTGCCAGCATCGCTCCCTTAACGCCTCCCACCGGCAGCATGCTGCCTTCCAGCGCTGCCCTGGCGTCGGTGGTCGGCTGCCCTGCTTTGTTGAGCGCCCAGCCCAGCGGGATTGGCTTGCCCTCTTTTGCCGCCAGCATGATCTTGCCACGCGCCGCCTCGCTCAGCGCCAGATCGATGACTAAGGGTGCTTTGTCGCGACGCGGAAACACTGCCGCAATCGGATTGGTACCGAACAGCGGCGTCTTACCGCCCCAGGCTGGCATCGCGGCAGGCGAATTGCTGAAGGCAAGTCCAACCAGCCCAGCCTGGCCGAGTGGCTCCAGATGCACCGCAGCGGCACCGAAGTGATTGCTATTGGTGACGCCGACACAGCCGATACCGAATTCGCCGGCGCGGGCGATGACGGTGTTGATGGCCATAGCGCAAGCTTCGTATGCCATCCCGCTGTGCGCGTCGATGAGGCAACTGCCACCCTTAGAGCGCACAATTTCCGGCACTGCATCACGGTTGCTCCTGCCATTGCCGAGGAAAGTCGCATATTGCGGCACGCGCGAGACACCGTGCGAACCCAGACCCTGGGCTTCGGCCGATACCAATGCCCGTGCGGCGGCGCCAGCTGCAGTCGGGGTGGCACCAGAGCATTCGAGAGCGCGTGTCACAAGGCAGTTTAGTTCAGAAATCGAAAGCGTCGCCATGATAATGGATCCTTTTAGCGAAAAAGTGCACGGCACGACAGACGCATAGTGTCGATTGGCCGCACTAAATTTGTTTCAGAGTGACTGCTTCTGGCGCAAGTAATTGCCCACCAGTGTAGCGATTACTGCGCTGACCCGGGTATTCGATTCCTCCGTGACGCCGGCAATATGCGGCGTGAGGATCAGGTTCGGCGCATCGGCTAGCGGCGTGTCGGCGGCCAGTGGTTCCTGCATAAACACGTCGATCGCCGCACCACCCAGGTTGCTGGCGTGCAATGCCTGTGCCAGCGCCGACTCGTCAACGATACCGCCGCGCGAGGTGTTGATCAGGATCGATGTTTTTTTCATCTTCGCCAATGCCGTAGCGTTGATCAGATTACGGGTCTGGTCCACCAGTGGTACGTGCAACGAGACAATGTCGGCAACCCGCAGCAGGTCGTCTATGCGGGTGCAGGCAACGCCTGTTGCAGCCCATACTGGCGCCTTTGGGCCAAACATCGGGTCGTACGCAATTACATGCACGCCCAGCGCCTGCGCCAACCGTGCGGTCAATTGACCGATGCCGCCAAAACCAATCAGACCGAGGGTCTTGCCGGACAGCTCGCGACCATTCGACAAGGCTGCGCGCGGCCACTTGCCAGCAGCGGTTTCGGCGCTGCGGGTATAGGCCGGGCGCAGCAAGGCCATGGCCGTTCCGATCACATATTCGGCGACTGCGCGGGCATTTGCGCCAGTTGCAGGAATGACTTCGATGCCACGTGCTGCACATGCTGCGACATCGATATTGTCAAGCCCCACACCCAACCGACCCACTACTTTTAGGTTCGGTGCTGCGGCGAGTAACGCCGCATCGACCTTGGTTCTGTTGCGTACGATTAAGGCATCCACCTGTTCCAGCTGCGCCAGCAGATCGGCGCGCTGGTCGACCAGCGTCGGTAAGTAGCACGTATCAAAGGCAGCGCGCAGGACGTCGACGGCCGCATCATCCATGAATTCAGTAATGACGATTTTCATAAGCTCTCCTGCCGTCGCGTTACTATTCTGAGTGTTCAATTCTGCATCCCCCATTTTTCGACGGTGCGCTGCTCAATGATACGGAAAATGAAGTTTTCCACGAACAGGCCGATCAGGATCACCGTCAACAGCCCGGCGAAAACACTGGGGATTTCCAGCTGATTCTTGTTTTCGTAAATAAACCAGCCAAGCCCACCGCTACCGGAACTCACACCAAACACCAGCTCGGCGGCAATCAGCGTACGCCAGGCAAACGCCCAGCCGATTTTCAGCCCGGTCAAGATGCTGGGGAACGCAGCCGGAATCAGGATTGCAAAGACGTACGGCAAGCCGCGCAGGCCATAATTCTTGCCGACCATGCGCAGGGTCTGACTTACCGACTGGAAACCCGAATGGGTGTTCAATGCCACCGCCCACAGGACTGAGTGGATTAATACGAACACCAGACTGCCGGTACCCAGGCCGAACCACAGCAACGATAACGGCAGCAAGGCAATGGCCGGCAGCGGGTTGAACATCGAGGTAAGCGTCTCGAGAACATCGCGGCCTATGCGGGAGGTAATGGCAAACACCGTTAGCAGGGCCGCTAGTGCAAGACCGGCGGCATAACCGATCAACAACACCTTGATTGAAAACAGGCACTTGCCGATCAAGCCACCACTAACGATGCCGGCCACCAGGGCCACGATCACCGAGGAAAACGTCGGGAACAGCAACGGGTTGTTCAGCCAGCGCCCATAGATTTCCCAGATCACCGCCAACAAGATCAGGATTGCAATCTTGCGCAGGCTACCTTTGTTATAAAGTTTCTCCCAGGATGTCAGCGGTTTTTGCACCACTCCGAATTCGGTGCTCGGCGCCTTTACCGCAAAATATTCGGCACGCTCGATGTTCGGGCGCAGCGAAACCTCGGCACGATGGATGTCGGACACGTCAGACATGGGACACCTCTTCTGGCTCGACCGGCTCAGAGAACAGCATGCCGTTGATACGGTCGGTCAGGCGCTCACCGTTGGCATCGATAGTATCTTCCCCTGTACTATTGAGTTCAGCCGTCACCTGACCGGGGTGTGGCGACAGCAACAGAATGCGATTGCCGATCTTGACCGCCTCGGCAATAGAATGTGTCACGAACAGCACCGTGAACCTTGTATCGTCCCACAGATGTAACAATTCATCCTGCATTTTTTTGCGCGTCAATGCGTCCAGCGCGGCGTACGGCTCATCCATCAACAGAATGTCAGGTTCCATCGCCATGCCGCGTGCAATCGCCACCCGCTGCTTCATGCCGCCCGAGAGCATGTGTGGGTAGTGATCACAGAATTTGGTGAGATTGACTTTCTCAATATATTGCATGGCCTTTTCTGCGGCCGCCTTGCCTTTCAGTTTGCCACTGGCCAGCAACGGAAACATGACATTCTGCTTGACCGTTTTCCAGGGCGGTAACTGATCGAACTCCTGGAATACCATCATACGGTCCGGCCCCGGCCTGGTGATGATCTTGTCATGCAGACGCATCTCGCCTTCGGTCGGCGTCATATACCCACCGACCGCCTTGAGCAACGTCGACTTGCCGCACCCGGATGGGCCCAGCAGGACGAAACGATCGGATTGATAGACCTTGAAGTCGACACGATAGGTAGCAGTGACCAGATGTTCTTTGGTCTTGTATTGCAAGGTTACCCCGCGGACGTCGAGCAAGGGTTGCGGCAAAGTGTTCATTGTCATTCCTCTTTATAACCAACCTGACGGCATGGTGCGCACATCTGCGTGCGCCTGATGCCGATCTGTGCCGGCTATCCTGTCAATTCTCCGTATTGGGTTCGACTTCATTGAAGCCGGGCCTGCCTTGCCTGTCGCACATGGCAGCCCATTTGTATCCCGCTGTCTGCGCAGCTTTACGAAGATCCCGCGGCGCCAGATCAGGCGCTTTCGTATAGCCGGGTCAGAACGAATTCGCGATGGCCAAGTGCCTCGGCATCGGTCAAACGACCATTCGAGGTCGCCAGCATCATTTCCAGCAGCTTGTCTCCAGTCTGGTCGAGCGTCTGTTCGCGTTGCAGCAGCCCCGAGCAATCAACGTCAATATGCTCGCCCATCAGCCGTACGGTTCGTGGATTGGCACAAATCTTGATCACTGGCAGGATCGGATTGCCGATCACGTTGCCCTGGCCCGTAGGAAACAGGTGCACCACAAAACCGGAAGCGGCGCATAGAGTCACCATCTCGGCTGCAGCCGACGAGGAATCCATGAACCAGAGTCCGGAATGGGTCGGCATTTCCGCCTTGTCGAGGACGCCATCGACCGTACAATGCTTGCCGATCTTCTGAATATTGCCCATCGCTTTTTCTTCGATAGTCGTCAGGCCGCCGGCGATGTTGCCTTTGGTCGGCTGCGAGTCCGACAGGTCGGAGGTCTTGTGGCGGTTGATCATGTCTTGGTAGCGGTCAAACATAAACATGAATTGCTTGCGCACCGCGTCATTGGCGCAGCGCGCCGCCAGGACGGTTTCGCCACCGGTGATTTCCGAGGTTTCGCCGAACACCAGCGTTGAGCCGAGAGCATGCAATTTATCGAAAGCATTGCCGACTGTCGGGTTGGCACCGCAACCAGAAGTGGTATCACTCTCGCCGCACTTGGTCGATACCCACAGCTCGCTGATGGGACACACCTCACGCTGTTTTTCGGATGCCCACTGGACGAACTCACGCGCTTTTTTTGAAGCATTCATGATCGTTTCATGATCGCCATGCCCTTCGATGCCGAAGCCGATCACCGGCTTACCGGTCGCTGCAATACCATCCACTACTTTCTTGGTCCAACTGTCTTCAATACCAATCACGACCACGGCAGCGACGTTCGGATTGGACCCGGTGCCAATCAGGGTACGAAAATGTAGATCCAGGTCCGCGCCAAATTGGAGCCTGCCATACGGATGAGGAATCGCCATCGTGCCCTTGATGTTGTGAGCCACGGCTTCACAAGCAGCATTCGACAGATCGTCGAGCGGCAGGATGATGACGTGATTACGGACGCCGACGCGGCCGTTTTCGCGGCGAAAGCCAAGGAATGTGCTGTCTTTGCTGATCATGATCTGAACCTCAGGAATTGAATGGAAGAAAAGGAATAAGGCTGAGGGGCACAAGCCCGGTTTGCAGCCTGCGAGACGGCTGCCTCGCGAAGATTTACCAGCGCTTGGTCTTGATGTTATGCACGTGGGCGTGCTCGCCGACCTTGGCGGCCACTATCACTTTGCCGATATCGACGCCATACTTGAAAACCGTATCGCCCACTTCCATCGGCTTCATCGCTACCTTATGACCCATCGGTATATCTTGTAGCGCCTTGACGGTGATGGTACGGTCGTCATCCATGATCCAGGCGGTTAGTTCGGTACCAGCCTTAATGCCCTCCACCACTGCTACAGCAACGGAGTCCTTTGCATCGTGCAAAACAACGTGAATCATTTTTAGCTCCTCGGTTTGGAAAATACGTGTTCGCATCACTGGCGAATTCAGAAAGCTTAGGCGCTAATTTCTGCGAGGTCAACTATATGACCTATATGATTTAATATTTATTTCAAAAAAATAGTGTTCGGGTTCGCTTGATCCTGCAAGTGCGACGAATCAGTACTTACAGCGCACCATCGGGGCCGGAGTCGACTGCAGCATGACGTTAAGGCAGGCCGGCTTGCCAGACGCCGCGGCACGTTCCAGCGCCGGCACCAGAGCGGCCAGCGTGGCCACGTATTCGCCATGCCCGCCCAGTGCCTGCGCGACCTTTTCGTAACGCGTTGGCAGCAGCTCGCAACCCAGAGTGCGGGCAGCGCCGTAATTACGTACCTGAATCTGGTACTCCGCATTCCAGCGCGCATCGTTGCCGACCACAACGATCACCGACAATCCATGGCGCACGGCAGTGTCGAATTCGGCCATGTGAAAACCGAAGGTACCGTCCCCCATTACCGCCAGCACCGGTTGCTCCGGATTAGCAGCCTTGGCCGCCAGCGCAAACGGTAGCGATGGCCCGATTGCACCGGCTACGCCGTTGATCAAACGTCGCTCTACCTGCACGGTCGCTTGCGGCCACTGACCAATTTCACCACCATCGCAGACCAGTGTGGTGCGCGGATGGCGGTCAATGAAGGCCTGCAGCGCACGCCCAAGCGCCACCGGATGCACCGGTTGATCGTCAGCAAATTGCATAGCGCGCCATTGCGGTGGCCGGTATGCGATCAGAGCACTGGCATCAACCAGCCAGTCATTGTCAGGCGCTGCGGCCACGCCGCATGCATGGGCCGACCGACCAGAATGCACAGCCCGCTTGAGCAGCGCGAGCATGGCATCGGCTGGCGCTGCCAGGGTAGCGAGCAACATACGCTTCTGGAGCAAGCCAGCAGCGCGGTCGAGCAGCGCCCTCTCGGGATCGATCACGATCCAGTGACAAAGCGCATCAACAGCTGGCGCGTGACCGAAGCACAACGTAAAGTCGAGCGGCTTGCCTAGCAAGACAATCAGGCTGGCCTGGGCGACTACCTGGGCATACGCACCGAGGCCAGGATCGTTTATGCCGCGCGGACTTTCCATGCCCACCACGGGTGCGCCCGTGCGCCGCGACAGTTCCTGCATCGACGTCCGCCCCGCCACACTGCAGAAGGTCGGTCCGCATACAATCAGCGGACGGGCTGCCGCTGCGACATGCATCAGTACCAGATCGGCGACTGCGTCTGACAGTGGGGTAACCAGACGCTCCGCATCGTCCATGCCAGGCCACAGATTGTCGGTAAGCGGCACTGCCTGTTCCAGCAGGTCGACCGGCAGGCTCAGATGCACCGGGCCCGGCCGTCCACTGCGTGCAATTTGCATGGCGCGCGCCAGATCGTGACCGAACGCCGCTGCACTCTGCACGGTCCACGACGCTTTGGTGAGCTCCCTGCAAAATTCAGCCTGGCGCATTTCCTGGAACGCGCCCTTGCCAAGTTCGTTCAGACCTGCGTGGCCGGATAGCAGGATCACAGGTGACTCTGCGGCCAGCGCGGTGGCCAGGGCGGCAGTCCCATTGGCATGACCCTGGCCGCCGGTGACAAGTGCAATACCGACTTCCCCGGTCAGTCGCGCGTAGGCGTCTGCCATGTGAACGCAGGCCGCCTCATGTCGAACATGGATCAGGTCGATTGCCGTATCAACGAGGGCATCATAGACCGGCATGATGTGATTGCCCGATAGGGAAAATATTTTCTCGACGCCAAAACGCTCTAACGTACGTACCAGAAGATCGGCACCGCGAATCGTCTCATTTGGCATGGCTGCAGGCCTTCCGTTAAACGTGTCCAGATCTGGGCGCTAGGTGATCGCGTGGCTGTCGTCAAGTATGGTTTCGCCCGGCCTGACTCGCACGAACTCGACCGGCGTGCGCGACACGATGAGTTGGCCATCAATCTGGCGCACCACGGTGAAGGTAGAACCAGGCAAGTCTTTGGTTTCCGGATAGTCTTCCCGAAAGTGCGCGCCGCGCGAATCCTCCCGCGCCAGCGCCGCCGTCACCACCACCTTGCTCACGGCAATCAGGCTTTTCAGATTTAACCAGTCATGCCAGGTCATGTTAAAGGCAGGGTCATCGTCGTCAACGCCGATCTGCGACAGTTCGATATCGAGTCGCTCGAGCGTTTGCATGCCGTGCTCCAGACCTGCCGCAGTGCGCAGGATACCGGCGTCTTCCCACATGCAGTCGTAGAGCGCTTCGCGGATCGCTTCCAGATTCCCGGCCGGGAGTCCGAGCGGCAGGCGATGCATTGCCATTGCCTGCTCCAGTGCAACTTCGTCAGCGGGCCGCAGACTATCGTTAGTCTGCACCCAGGCCGCCATGGTGTCGCCAGCAATGCCGCCGAAGACGGTCGAATTAGCCACTCCGTTGCCGCCCAGCCGATTGGCGCCATGCACGCCGCCAGTATCTTCGCCGGCTGCGAACAGACCCGTCAGCGAAGTGCTGCAATCGGGCCGGAAGATCACACCGCCCATCATGTAATGAGCGGTCGGCACCACTTCTACCAAACCGCCGGCCAGATCAAAGCCGCAATCACTGCAACGCTCGACCATGCCCTTGAACTGCTTGCGCACCTTGTCTGGTCCCAGGTGCGCCATCTGGATATAGACGCCGCCATTGGGCGAGGTACGCCCTGCCCGCATTTCGGCATAAATCGCGCGCGAGACGATGTCCCGTGTTGCGCGCTCGCCGCGCGAATCATAGGCGTGCATGAATCGCTGTTGTTCGCCGTTGAGTAGATAACCGCCAGCGCCGCGCAGACCTTCTTCCAGAACCGTGCCCGTCATCCGGGTGTGGGTACCGGCCAGCAGTCCGGTAGGGTGGAATTGCACCATCTCCATGTCGCGTAAGGCCAAGCCGGCGCGCAAGGCCATGGCCAGCCCATCGCAGCTCTTTTCACCGGATGGGGTGTGGAATTTGTACATCGTCGGGCCACCACCGGTGGCCAGCAAAACGGCCTTGGATTGCACGAACACGAACTCGCCATCACGCATGTCGATCATCAATACACCTGCCAAAGCACTCCCATCGGGTGTCCTGATGAACTCAACGGCGCGGTGTTCTTCCAGGCGATTGATGCCACGCGCCCAGACCTGCTCGGCCAGACGGTTGATGATCTCGATGCCGGTCAGGTCACCCTTGTGTACGGTGCGGTCAAAAGTCTGGCCGGCAAATGCCTTTTGATGCACAGTACCGTCGGGATTACGGTCAAAGAAGCACCCCAGTTCATTTTCCAGCTCATGAATCCGCTCGACCGCTTTGGTTACCAGAGTCCAGGCCAGTTCCTGGTCAGACAGCCACTTGCTGCCTTCGACGGTGTCCATGAAATGCCGCTCGACCGAATCGCCCTTCGCCAGCGCCACGTTGTAGCCGCCCTGGACCATGCGGGTACATCCCGATTTGCCGAGCAAGCCTTTGACCGCCACTGTGATATGCAAATCTGGATCGGCCTGATGCGCGTGCAGCGCTGCAAAGAGGCCAGCCCCGCCGGTGCCAAGGATGAGGATATCGGTTTCCAGTCGCCTGATGTTCATGACGTTTGCACGCCAAGGCTTGCCAGCACCGCTGCACGACGGGATTGGGCCTCATGGTTGACGGCGTCATACAGACTGCCGCCATGACTGTCCATCGCCACCAGCAGCGGGCCGAAATTTTTGATTTGAAATTTCCAGAGAGACTCAGGATTCAGGTCGTCCATGTCCACTTCCTCAATCTGGGTAATCCAGGTGGTTTCCAATGCCGCCGTGCCACCAATGATGGCCAGATAGGCACCGCCGATTTCCTTGAATGCCGCCAATGAGCCAGCGCGCATGCCGCCCTTGCCAATGATGATGCGCACGCCGTTCTGTCGCATCAAGGGCTCGGTAAAGCGCTCCATGCGGTCCGAGGTAGTTGTGCCAATACAGATCGGCATGTAGCCAGCAGGGTAATCGGCGCTTGGCTCGACTTTTTTGACGTTCGGTGCAGTGTGGATCACGGCATGGCCGTTCAAATTGAAGCGGGTGGCACGGCCATGGTCGAACATCTGGATCTGAGTTGCGTCGCGAATCCCGTAAAGCGTCTGGTGCAGCGTCACGGTATCGTTGATGCGTAATTGCCGGGCCTGCGCTTCGCTAACCGGCATGGTGAGTTCATAATGGGCCATGATCAGAATCCGTAGCTAAGGTTAGTCGGCGTGAAGGTCGCAGATGCACGGCGCGCCGAGTGGCACTGCATGTTAACGGCGACCGGGTTCATCGTGATGTGGGTCGCTGCCAATTCGATATGGACCGCGAATGCGGTGGCGTCGCCACCAAGTCCTTGCGGTCCGACACCGAGCGCATTGACCGCCGCCGACAATTGACGCTCAAGCAGCGCGCCATCGGGGTCGGCGCAGGATGTCCCCAGTTCCCGGGTCGAAGCACGTTTTGCGAGCGCCATGCACAACTCTGATGTGCCACCGATACCGACACCCACTATCGTCGGCGGACAGGTCTTGCCACCGGCAGCGAGCACGCAATCGATGGTAAATTGCTTGATGGCATTAATCCCCTCGGCCGGGATCGCCATTTTCAGAAACGAATTGTTTTCCGAGCCGCTGCCCTTGGGGATCATCAGGATTTTTAATACATCCGGCGTAGTGGTGAAATCGATGCTGATTGCCGGGATTTCGATACCGCAGGACGTGTGTTCGTTCTTGCGCGTCAGCGGATGCACTACCGAAGAACGCAACGGGTGTTCGCGGGTTGCCCGTTCGCAGCCACGGCGGATAGCCTGTTTCAGGGCGAAGCCATCGACCTCGACGCCGCTGCCGATGATGACCTTGTAGATCGGCACGCCAGTGTCCTGGCACAGCAAGTTATTATTGTCTTCGGCGACCCGGATGTTGGTCACCATGGTGCCGAGAATGCGTTGGGCCACTGGCGCTGTCTCGCGCCGGACCAGTTGGGCCAGGCCTTCTTTGATATCAGGTGGCAGGATCTTCAGCGCCCGGATATAGAGTTCCTTGGCGGCATCTTCCACCAGCTGCAAGTCGATTTTCATGATGCGATTTCCTTGTTCGTTGATTTAAGGTGGTCGCCGGCTGCGACTGTTACCAAAGCAGCGCCATTGCAAAGGCAAGGCCGGTGGCGATAGCAACACCGACGGCGCCAGCGATCCAGTTCTTGCGCGGACCCGACCACGTGCCGAATTCGATCAGCAGCAAGCGCACGCCACCCATCATATGCAGCGACAGCAGTACCACCAATCCCCACTCTCCGAGCTTGAACAGCGGCCGGTCGGCAAAGCGAAGAAAGCCTTCCAGCGCCACTTCACCGTGAATTGCCTGGCCGAGCGCCCAGAAATGCAGCGGCAAGAACAACGCCAGCGCCAGACCCGAAATCCGGTGTACGAGGAAGGCCCAATAGCCAGGATGGGCACGCGCCCGATAATCGTTGCGGCGGCTCATGGAAAGGTAACTCCCGCGACCGCGCGCAGGCCCAACAACAGTATCAACAGCCCGGCTACAAAAAACAGGATGCGGCCGCCGCGGTTACTCCAGCCCCACCACTCTTCGGCAATGTTGGCCACACCGATCGGCACATGCACGGCACAAGCCAGCACGAAGGTGGCATAAAAGATACCGAAGCCCCAGTTGCCACGCGTGCGTGCCAGGATCTCGATAGCGCTCAGGCCACCGCGCACCGCATAGATGATCACGCCGATATGCACCACCACGCACAGTGCCAGCACCATCGCGCTGATGCGCTGAAAGTACCAGCCCCGGGCTTGGCGCGCGACGTTACTGGTCATAGCTTGCCGCGCAAAGCGGCCCTCGCTGTTAACAGCTTCAGGCCGGAGATACCGGCGGTCGGCGCAATCTGTTTCGGACAGCGCTGGGTACAAGACCCCTGGGTATGGCAGGAATGACAGCCGCCATCTCCGGCAACGGCCTGCAAACGCGCATCCTGCTGCGTGTCACGCACGTCGTTGGCCAAAGTCCAGGCGCGGTTCAGTGCGGCGGGGCCAAGAAAGGCCGGGCGCCAGGTCACCACGTCGCAAGAGGCGTAGCAAACACCACAACCGATGCATTCGATGCCGGCATTGGCGGCCAGGCGCGCCTTGGACGCCGGGTCAACGTTGGCGAATGGATCATGGCGAGTGGTTGAACCCTTGAACTGGCCTCTGGCACTGGCCCACTTATCAAAAAATTGCGTCATGTCCGTGGCCAGATCCTTGATCACCGGCAGGTTCGACAGCGGCGCGATTTCCAGCACATCGTCGACGGCTACCTTGGACACGTGGGTGCGGCAAGTCCAACGCGCCACACCGTTGACTGTCATAGCGCACGAGCCGCACATGCCAACCCGGCAAGAGAAGCGGTAACTGAGGGTATGGTCAAGCTGGCGCTGGATGAACGTCACCACATCCAGCACGGTCTGGCTCTCGCGCCGCGGTACATCATAGGTCTTGAAACTACCCTTTTCCTTGCCGCGCCAGACTTTTACTTTCAAGCTGTTTGTCATGATGTCACCTGGTTTCTGCCTGCAATTGATATGCGGCGACCGGCCAGCCCATTCCTTCACGTGGCAACCGGATCATTGTATGAAATTTGGTCAGGCCCACGCCGCGCACGCCAACGGCGGCCAGCGTGCGCTTTGCGCTTCAGCTTCCTGGCAAATTGCGCACATTCGGGAAGAACATTTCTTTCCACGACGATGGCTTGACCTTGATCATGCCAATGCGCTGCATGAACTCGGCATATTTCATCGAATTCTTTGGTGTCGTGGTGAATTCGATGTTCGGATCGTTCAACATTTTTTCAATGAAAGCGACCGATTCCTTCGTCTTGGCAGCCTTGACGTAGAACTCGGCAGCGGCCTGCTTGTCCTTGTTGATCAGCGCAATCGCGGAGTCGAAAGCACGCAGAAAGGCGGCATAGGTTTTCGGATTAGCGGTGACGAACCTGGTGCTGGCCCAGACCACGTTGAACGTATGCGGCCCGCCTGTCACGTCGTAAGAGTTGAGGACGGTATGCATCCCTGGCTTTTCCAGCTCGACGTACTGGAACGGCGGTGCCGTGAAGTGACTATTAATCGGGCTACCACCGCCTAGCATGGCCAGCATCCCGTCCGGGTGCGATTGCGTGACGGTGAGGGCATCCAGACGATTGGCCTGTCCGGCTCCAAATTCTTTTTCCGCTGCCATCTGTAGCGTAATCGCCTGTATCGACACTTTTACGGCTGGCAACGCGATCTTGTCCTTCTCAGTGAAATCCTTCAGGCTCTTGATGTCGGGATTGTTTGTGTTTAGCAGCAATGGCATCGAATTCATCGCGCCGATGGCCTTGACGCCAATGTTGTTTCTGGTTTTGGCCCATAGCGTGATGAACGGTCCAAGGCCCCCGGAAGCAAACTGCAAGTCACCCGACAGCAATGCATCGTTCATCACGTTACCGCCAGCAAACTTGGCCCAGGTGACCTTGACGTCGCCAAGGCCCGCCGCTTTGGTTTCCTTCTCGAGCAGCTTGTTTTCCTGCATGATCATCAGCGGCAGGTAACTGATGCCGTATTGCTGGGCGATGGCGACTTCACTGACTTCTGCCAGCGCGCTGGTGAGTGAACCCAACGTAAGTACCGTGCCTAGTAAGACCGGCAAGCCGAATTTTTGTCGAAATTTCAAGATGTCTCCTCTTTTTATGGAAGGGGACCGCGCACTTTGTGCGTCGGGGTCGTACAGTGCGCGCAATAACAGATATCACCGCCCAGATATCACTGCGCCAATTCGTCTAGTTGGATGCTAAAGCAGCAGCGCCAGCCCGGACAATAGAAATAGCAGCAATATCAACTTTCTAAATCCATTTTCGCTCACATGATGAAACAGCCGCAGTCCCAGCCAGGTGCCGACCATCAGCGCAGGCAGGCACAATAGAACGTTGCGTGCAGTGCTGGCATTCAATTCACCTGCCGAGCCCATCCATGCCAGCGTCATGAGATGCACGATCAGAACGTATGACTGGAACACGCCGCGCTGATCGCCCTTGCTCCAGCCACGCAAGCCGCACCACAAGGTCGGAAAAATGCCGTTCAGGCTGGTTGCGCCACCCATGAAGCCACCCAGCATGCCGATCGCACCGTCAGCCACCTGTCCACTATATGCACCGAGCCGCATCACCGGCATGACAGGCCTGGAAAACATGTATAGGCTGTACGCCACCAATACCACGCCCACCGCCTGCCGGACAACATGGCCATCGAGTCGGTGCAATGCCGCCACGCCGATCGGCACACCAATCATGGCCCCGGCCAGAAACGGCCAGAGCAACCGGAGCCGCACCATGCCGCGCAGACGCCACACCAACGCCGCATTGACCAGCATCGAACAGATAACTACCAGTGGCACCACCTGGGACGGTGCCAGCACATGCAGCCAGATCGCCGATGCAATCAATCCAAACGCAAAGCCACTGCTTCCCGACACCATTGCAGCGAGAACTGCACCAGAGAGGATCACACCAACTTCATACGCCATCTGGCCCGCTCCGCATTAACATTGAGATCTAATGTAGGACCATTATTCATCAATGTCAACTATATGACATGTATCATTTAAAATAAAATGGTATCATTCGGCGACGAGATACGGCCTCGTCAGAATGGCATTGCCTTCCATGGAACCGTCCGCCGTTCATTCACACATCAGAACTGACCATCCCACCATGCTCGAACTCGATCCCTCATCCACGCTCGGCACCACACTTTACGAAGAGGTCAAGCGGCAGATGCTGCACGCCTTATGTGCTGGCGAATGGAAACCAGGGGAAGTGATCCCTGCCGAAAAACGCCTGTGCGAGCGCTTCCGCGTATCAATCGGCACCCTGCGCAAGGCAATCGACGATCTTGTCGCAGACAATATTCTGGTACGACATCAGGGACGCGGCACATTCGTGGCGTTGCACAATCGCGAGCAACAATCGTTCCGGTTTTTTAATTTTGTCGCTCATGACGGCCACAAGACTTCTCCGAAAGTGGAGCTATTGTCCTTCACCAGAAAAAAAGTAAGTAAGATCGCCGCCGATATGCTCGGCTTGCCCGGTACGTCAAAGGTTATTGCATTCACGAATTTGCTGAGCCTCGATGGTCGACCGGTGGTCATCGACGACATCATCCTGCCCGAAGTTCTTTTCGTACGCATGAGCGAAGATCAGGTGCGCAACCGGGCCAACACCCTGTACCACCTGTATCAGGCCAGCTTTGGTCTGAACGTGATCCGAACTGAAGAACGCTTGCGTGCAGCCAGCGCCACCGAAGCACAGGCCCGTATACTCGGCATTTCTACGGGCGCTCCGTTGCTGGAATTGCGGCGCGTTGCTTATTCTTATAACGATCAGCCCATCGAATGGCGAGTGTCACATGTTAACTCCGAACGGCACGAATATTTGGTGCCAAAAAGTCGCTAAATCCGCCTGCCAGGGATTTTTAAAATGGCACGGACTCTTGCTCGGCACCATGATGTAAAAGTTCAGGGAATCGTAGACCTCGGCAAATTCATCTATAGTTTTCTACCCCTACTCATCGGTAGTAGTAGCATTTTGTAGACCAATTTACCCTTACAATAAAGAGTCCAGTTAACACCGGAGGCAGCCTAAGCAAGATGTTAAAACGCGTTGTCAGTGATGACAAGATCGATTTTCGGCTGAGTTGGGAGATCGACATTTTGCTTAGAAGCTGTTTAGAGTCATTCAATAAACCAAGTTCGCTCCGAAATCGGGCGTCTGCCCTGCCTGAACTGCACTCTTCCACTTGTCGAGACGCCCGTCTTCCAACTTCCAGAATTTGCGGCAGAGTTCGAAGTATTCAAGCACAATCTCACGCTCACCTTTTTTTATCAAATCTGAAGCAAGACTAACGTTGGGACCAAAAGTGTCGAGTTGAGGAGAGCCTGGCGTATGTCCGGCCAACAAAAGGTAGCGTTTAGCATCAACAATTCGATCTTGTTGGACTGCAATTCTACCCAGCACCAGGTTTATATCCTGAACCGCATTTCCATAGTTCCAATTGTTCTTAAATTGTGGAAGTAACGTGTTCTGTTCCTCGGCATATTTCTTTGCCTCATCAAGGTGTCCTTTTTCAAAGTATTTTTTAGCGGCGTCACCGAGCTTATAAAAGCGCTCTTCCGGTAATTTAATCGTCGACAAATCAGGAAGACCCTCCCGAGAAGGCAGAAAAGGTATCGCATCAGGCGTGTCTAAGAGCTTTGAAATCTTGCCACTATCATCGGTTATAAATCCGGCTTTAACTAAGAACCGGAGGTTCTTCGCGGCTTGATCGAGATCGCCAGTTTCAATGACTTTTAGTATAAGGTTGCCTTCGAACTTTGATCTCTCCAATTCTCGCGTTGATTGCACCTGTAAGAGTGCACCGATCGCAGACGCAACCATGCCTGCCACCGCAACTAAGATAGTTGTCGCACTAGGCGACCACTTTGTCTTCATGTCAGGTGCCTTCTGAGTGGCGAGCTGATCTCGCTTGAGCGCTATCTCAATTTCTCGAATCCTCATGTCTGCTTCCAACTTACGCTCTTCTAATAAAGGCGAAGATTCTTGGATATTCTCAAGTTGAGTGGACATATTTGCTCTCTTCAAGGAGGCGAGGTGCAATGCAGATCATGTAGAAGTCACTTTTAGAGTTAGATGTGTACTCTTCTACTGTACTTCGGATCATTAGGTAAGTATCGTTACGGTAACAATTAGGATGCTTGCATTAAAGAGCCGTCACGGCGCTTCCAACCGACACTGTAAAACCACTCGGCCAGATGCCGGTAGTTGTTGTCGTCCCTGATAGACAAGTGTTCTATTGTTGAAATAACGCCAAAAACCGGAAGCATTTATTGAACGACGCACTGCGCCTGAATGGATTATTCTGCCGGGCTCACATTGTGGCTTGGGCGGCAACCCAGCTTGTCAATCGGCAGTTCCGCAAAGCGCGCCAGCATGTGGGATGACGTCAATGCAAACCGCAGCAAGGTTTCTGTATCAGCAATATTCAGCATGGGTGTCGTATCAGTATCTCTGTCCATATTGCTGAAATGGGCCAGATCAATGCAGGTTTGTATGCCTTGGCAGACATCCTTGGTCAATGCATAAAATTCTGCGGCTTCTTCATTTTTGTGATGTTCAGGCAGCCATGAAAACGGCTGATGGAGAGATTCTGGTGATGTTGGCGATGTGTATCTGGTTCTGGTCGGCTTGCTCATGATTGACCTACCAGTTTGATGGAAATAATGCGGGACTTAATGATGGTAAAAACGAGGTGGGATAGGCAGGATGGTACTCAGCATTGTTGGTTCCTTTTTTGCGGTTGAACCGCGCACCGCTACTAAGTAGGGTGGGCAGCAAATAGCAGGGTTAGCAGACTGGTAAAGCAAGCAAAAATCCAGCAAGCCCGAAGGCTTCCCCGCCACCGCCGCCCAGAGAGGACGTACGACGACAGAAGCACATAAAAATACGGCATGACGCCGTTTGTGCGCTTAACTTTAATCAGGCTGCTAAACCAGTTCCTCTTTTTCTCGAGGGCGAACTGAGTATAGAACATTATTGCAATTCCTGGAAACCCTTAAACAAGCGATCGCTATCGAAGCCTGTCGGTATTGATCGCGCGCCAACACTCAAGACCGAACACCGCCGCTGGTTTTATCAGCCAGCAGCGCAATGAAAAGGATCGCCATCCGCACCAGCAACACCACGCCCAGCCCGATTAGCCCATACGATGTGCTCAAATGCCGTCCGGGCTTGGGAATGGACAGTCTGCTCAAATTCGTTGCTCTGCTCGTCGTCCAGTTTAAACACGCTGACTACTTGCGCCAGATTGCCCGCCTGGTCTTGCAGCGATTCGGCCTCAGCCGCCGCTTTTTCTACCAATGCTGCATTGCGCTGCGTCACTGTGTCCATCTCAGCGATGGCTTGGTTGATCTGTCCGATTCCGACTTCCTGATCCCGGGTGGCGACATCAATCTCTGCCATCACCTCGGACACGCGCTGAACGCTGGCCACGATTTCGTCCATGGTGGCGCCGGCCTGATTGACCAGCTTGCTGCCCGCCTCCACCCTTCCTACCGAATCCTCGATCAGGGACTTGATTTCCTTTGCAGCGATGGTGGAACGCTGGGCGAGAATACGCACCTCGGCAGCGACGACGGCAAATCCGCGACCATGATCACCGGCACGCGCCGCTTCCACGGCAGCATTCAGCGCCAAGATATTTGTTTGGAATGCGATTGCTTCGATAACGCCGGTGATGTCGCCAATCTTCCTGGCCGACTCATTAATCGACGCCATCGTCACAACCGTTTGCGATACCACTTGGCCACCCTTGACCGCAACATCCGAAGCAAACGCAGCCAGGCGATTGGCCTGCCGTGCGTGATTGCCGTTTTGCTTGACGGTGGAAGTCAGTTCCTCCATGGAGGCTGCAGTTTGTTCCAGTGCACTGGCCTGCCGCTCGGTACGGGATGACAGATCACGATTGCCGACGGCGATTTCCCGTGACGCGACATCAATGGCCTCCGCGCCCGCCCGCACTTTGGCGACCTTACCAGCGAGCACTTGATTCATCTCGCGTAGCGCGGACAACAGCTGCCCGATTTCATCCTTGCGATCAACATCAATGGTTGCACGCAAATCGCCTTGCGCCACTTTTGTCGCGAGCTGAACCGCTTGCTTGAGCGGCTCCACAATACTGCGGGTCAGCAGCCAAGCCAGCAATACACCCGAGGCAAGTGCCAGAGCGCCCAGCCCGGCCAGCAATGCGCGATTGATCTGGAATTGGCGAGCCGATTCCAGGGCCAGCGATTCCGCCTGCTTTTTCTGATGCGCGACAAGTGCATGAACCGCGTCGATATAAGCCTTAAAGGTAGATGCCATTTTCGAATCAACCAATTGCTCTACCTCCATCGTCCTGCCCCCCGCTTTCAATTTAAATACTTCGTCGCGCACAAGCTGGTACGTTTTGCGTTGCTTACCCATCGATGCCAACAATGCCTGCTCTGGCGCATCATGCGGTACCGCTCGCAGCTTGTACTCAACATCGGCGACCAATTTCTCGCCCATGGTCGTGCGATTTTGAAAGTATTCAGCAACTTCGAGGCTATCACTTTTGGCAATCAGCACCGCCCGCTCGCCATTGAGCTGAACGGCAGCGAGCAAGTCAGCCGCCAGTTGCTGTTTGGCCAGCTTGTCGTGCACGAGGTATTCAGTCATGTCGTTGGCCGACTGCAAACGCCAAAGCGCAATCGTCGTCATCGACGCCATCACCGCCAACACAAGTACAAAAGAGAAAATGACCCGAGAGCCGGTAGACAGGTTGGAAAATTTGGGAAATCTCATTTTGTAGGGGGCTTTGCGTGAAATGCCGAAAGAAATAACTCGGGCAGTATATAAAGCCATTGTTACCGCACTATTACCTATTGCAGACTTACGGAAAAATATTTCCTAGGCGGCAAAAAAAGCTAGCTACAAAACGTATGTTAAATCAGTACATTGTCGCGCATGACATCGAAGTCCCCGACCCGACTGAATTACTGCCAGGACCTGCCGGTAAGCCAGCTCAAACATACTATCGCGGACTACACGGACCACACGCGTAAAGATCCAGCGTCTTTTGAGATCGCCAAAGACAGCTGGACGCGTCCAACTTATCTGCCTTTAGAGTCGGCAGATATACAGGAAGGCCGCGGCGCGTGGTTGCGATACAAGAAGCAGTGAAGTCCTGAAATAGCGCGCTTGAAGTAGCGGTTCCTTCCGCTCAGAAAACCAATTAATTTCGAACTGAAATCAATGGTTCATGCGGGGTGAATGGGATAACTTACCTGCTTGGTAATCACAACTGCGACATCTTTTGAGATATCGCAGTTGTCTTGATGTCAAACATTCTTATTGATGAGAATGTGGAATCAACGCACTCGGTATCTCGCGACTATCCAGTCCGCCAGATGCCAGCCAAAGCCGCGTTGCATTGGCCGCCCTATCGATCAATGCGCCTGACTGGCTGTAATCATAAGGTGACACGTCTAGTGGGCATAGCGGAGCGACCACTGCGATGGCTGCGTGCGATGACCAACGCTCCAAATCGACCAACAGTTGCCGCGCGACAAGCAGGTTGAGGGCACGCATGGCGTGCTCAAGCGCTCCTCTGGGCGGACGCCGTTCGGCACAGGTAAAGCCGGTGGATAACACAATCACGCGGGTCGCGCCCAAGCGAATCGCGGTAGAAATAGGTGTATTGTTAGCAACACCGCCGTCAATTAGTAACTGTCCCGCCACCAATACAGGTGGGAATACGCCCGGGATAGCTGTACTTGCCAATACCGCATCGACCACAGAGCCGGAGGAAAGTACAACCTCGCTACCGGTCGTCATATCGGTGGTCACCACATAGACCGGCAAACCGCTATTCTCAAGACGTGTTTCACCGAATTGAAGATGCAAAAACGCGCGCAGTTTTGCAGAACTGATCAGATGCGACCCTTTTGTGCCGAATATACCTAATGCGCCAAGTATTGAGAGAATCGACCACGGCATAATATGCTCTCGACGCGTACCGCGCCACAACAACTCCAGCGCCAGCGCCCCAGCCATATGTGGCTGAAAAGCAAAAAAAACGCTATTAATCGCACCCGCCGAAGCACCTACCAACAAATCCGGAGCGACGCCTGAAGCGATCAGTTCGCGCAGCATGCCTGCCTCGATAGCACCGAGACTTCCTCCACCGGCGAATACAAATGCGGTCTTTTCCATCGCAGCAACCTTCGCGTCTTTATGTTGAGCGAGCCAGTCATTAAATCTGCAAATTGGTGGAAAACTTCGCTAGAACATATTAATGATCCTAGCATTCACCACAGCGTACCCTAGCCTTTGATCGAAGTAAATCTGCAAACAAAACAGCATAGAAAAATCAATGGACTATCGTAATGGCCTTCTTACAGCAGAAATACGGAGCATTTTCTTTTGTTTCAATTTAAATTCAGGCCGGGTCTCAATTTCATGGTGTTAAAGAGCCTTCACGGCGCTTCGAACCGACACTGTAAAACCACTCGGCAAGATACCGGTAGTTGTCGTCGTCCCTGAGGGACAAGTGTTCTATGTTTCATATGGTAACTTTTCAGTAACAAAGTTCAGGTCTCACATGGCCAGCATTTTATGTGACATTAATGTGAAGTTGCCCTTTAATGGCCACTCCTGCATGGCAAGCCCAAAATAGGATATCGTAGCGCCTCATTTAACAAAGTATCATCGAAGGAGTTGCAATTGGATCTGTCGCACGCAGTGTGGATCGCTCACGATACCCGCCTTATCATCTGTTGCGTTGTGGCGATAGGTGCCATTATCCTGCTCATCAGCGCGACCAAATTACCGCCTTTTTTGTCGATCCTTGTCGGCACTTTTATTGCTGGACTTGGGGCGGGCTTGCCGCCTGAAATGGTAGCCAAAGCGTTTAGCAAAGGCGCAGGTGGCATTTTGGGTGAGGCCGGCATTATCATTGGGCTTGGCGCCATGCTTGGTGCTTTGATGGCTGTTTCGGGTGCTGCGGATCGCATCGCTACGACGCTGTTAAGCAAGGCCAGCGGGCGCGCCCTTCCCTGGGTTATGGCGGCGGTTGCCATGGTTATCGGTCTGCCGTTATTTTTTGAGGTTGGCCTTGTGATGATGGTGCCGATCATTTTTGTAATTGCGCGCCGCTCCGGTCAACCATTGCTGAAAATTGCTATCCCGGCATTAGCCGGTATGACGACGCTGCATGCACTCATGCCGCCACACCCCGGTCCACTTATTGCCGTTAGCGCTCTGCATGCCGATCTCGGTCTGACGATGATGCTGGGGTTTATTATTGCTGTGCCTGCGGTGATTTTGGCTGGGCCGCTGTATGGAATCTGGCTATCGCGCCGTATGCCGATTGAACTGCCTGCTACCGTAGGGGCCGTGTACAGCGCAAAAGAAACGCAAAACAAGCAACCAAGTTTTGCGCTGTCACTGCTGATCATTTTGTTACCTGTGATTCTGATGCTTGGAAGTACGCTGGCAAAAGTGGCGATGGCACCGGAAAGCCAACTGGCTTTGCTGCTGAAGTTTTTGGGTGAACCGCTGGTCGCGCTTGGACTGGCCGTATTGGCGGCGGTGATATTTCTTGGATGGGGAAGCGGCTTGCCGCGTGAGCGCGTCGGTGACTTGTTACGTAAGAGTCTTGCGCCGATTGCCGTGCTGTTGCTGACCATCGGCGCTGGTGGTGGACTTAAACAAACCTTGCTGGATGCGGGCATGAGCACGACGATCAGCAAAGCGGCTGAGGTCGCGCATCTGCCTTATATTCTTCTCGCATGGCTGATTGCCGTGGCACTGCGGCAGGCGACTGGCTCTGCAACTGTGGCGACCACCACCACCGCCGGTATTTTAGCCCCGCTGGCCATGGGCATGTCGGCGACGGAAGGTTCTTTGATCGCGCTTTCTATTGGTGCTGGTTCGGTATTTTTCTGCCACGTTAATGATGCCGGATTCTGGATGGTGAAAGAATTTTTTGGCCTGGAACTCAAGCAGACACTGTGGGTCTGGTCGGTGTTGCAGACTATTGTGTCGGTAGTTGGATTAGCTGGAACACTATTGCTTTGGCAGCTTTTGCATTGAGTATTGCTACAGCGCTGAACCTGGCGCTGATTCATTACATTGGCTCGGCATCGCGAAGGTGGTTCTTTCGAGAAATACTGAAGAGTTAGCCGAATTCATGTATCTAAAATATCCACCCAAATAACCACCCAAATCCCCGATCAGCAACGTTGATTGGGGATCTAAAAAGATCCAATGCTGCCACGCTCTTACGATTGTGCACGCACTAGCAGATTGATTTTGGCCGCCGCCGCCATCAATGCGGGAAGGCAGTTCTCTAATAACTGGGTCGGGCTTGGATTGTTTGCCTGTCCACTGATATTAATCGCAGCCACGACGCGACCGTTACGATCAACAATCGGTGCCGCCATTGACACCAGGCCGGGCTCCAATTCCTCCCTGACCAGACTCCATCCCTGAATGCGAACCTGCTCGATCGTCTCCTCCAGACGCTTTGGTTCGATAATGGTGTTTGGGGTATGCTGGGCCAGTATCATTCTGTGCAAGCGATCACGCAATGTCGCTGGTGGCAAGCCAGCCAATAAGACCCGCCCCAACGACGTGCAGTAAGCTGGCAACCGACTGCCAACGCCAAGGTGAATCGACATGATTTTGTGGGCAGGTACTCGCAAAATATAGACAATTTCGTCGCCATCCAACACGGCGGCTGAACAGGATTGTCGCAGGCTTTCTACGAGGTCTTCCATCACCGGTTGGGCCTGCGTCCATACCGGTAATGATGATAAATAAGCAAACCCGAGTTCTAATACTTTAGGTGTTAAACGGAACAAGCGCCCTTCTGCGGCGACGTAACCGAGATGCAATAAAGTCAGCAAAATTCGACGCGCTCCCGCACGCGTCAGGTCAGCGCGTTCGGCGACTTCCGTTAGCGTTTGAGAAGGCGCATCTGCGCCAAAACTTCGTAACACAGACAGGCCACGGGCAAATGACTGCACATAACTATCGCCGGGCTTTGGAATGGCAGACGACGGATGATGGGAGTCCGGTAACTCTGGTTCTTCTTGAAGAGGGAATGGCACACTATCCGACATGTTTATGCTCTTTCAAATTTCTTAATAACAATTGGATAACTTCTACCCGCTTCCCAAACGCTGAAAGTGTAAATGGATGGCGCCGAATTAATTAACAAAAAACAATTAAATAATGCGCTAACAAATATTGACAACGCAGCGGTCCCTGTCTATTCTTATCCCATAAGTTCTAAATGCGAATATTTGTTCATTATAAGAACTTTAAACGATATTTCAACCTAATGTTCGTATAAAAACCATGATTAACAAAATAATTCCTTCTGTGACAGAAGCGCTGGCAAATATTCATGATGGTGCAACGATCATGATCGGTGGCTTTGGCGGTGCTGGACAACCTGCCGAATTGATCGATGGTCTGATTGCGCACGGCGCAAAAGATTTAGTGATCGTCAATAACAATGCCGGTAACGGTGAAACTGGTTTGGCCGCCCTGCTCAAGGCTGGTCAGGTGCGCAAAATCATTTGCTCTTTCCCGCGACAAGCGGACTCGCATATCTTCGACGGTCTATATCGCTCCGGGAAGTTGGAGCTCGAACTTGTCCCGCAAGGTAATCTTGCCGAGCGCATTCGTGCTGCCGGTGCTGGTATCGGCGCGTTCTTTACACCAACCGGTTTTGGCACGCAATTGGCGGAGGGCAAAGAAACCCGGGAAATCGACGGTCGCATGTATGTGCTGGAAAGCCCGATTCATGCCGATTTTGCGTTGATCAAAGCCGAATCTGGTGACCGTTGGGGCAATCTGACGTATCGCAAAACAGCCCGTAATTTTGGCCCGATCATGGCAAGCGCAGCCAAGGTGACGATTGCATCGGTACATCAAATTGTCGATTTGGGCAGTCTTGATCCAGAAGCAGTCATCACGCCTGGCCTCTACGTGCAACGCATCGTTTTAGTGCCGCGTACCGCTACGGGACCGGCTGGTCTTAAAGCTGCATAGTGGACATGTGATAAAGACGCTGACGTATGCGAACGATTGGGCAACGCGGTCAACTTGGCGATTATGCCGTTAACCGCTTCCTGGTTGCAGATCAATATGCTTACCAAGCGCCATAAATGATAAGAGTACAAGTCAGCCTTAGTACAAAATAAGCGAGAAAAATATGAGCAAGTGGACAAGAGAACAAATGGCGCGACGCGTTGCGCAGGATATCCCGGATGGCGCTGTGGTCAATCTTGGTATCGGATTGCCGACCATGGTGGCGAATCATTTGCCGAGTGATCGGGAAGTGATTCTGCATAGTGAAAATGGCGTGATTGGCATGGGCCCTGCGCCCGCGGAGGGTGAAGAGGACTACGATCTTATCAATGCGGGTAAACAGCCTGTGACATTGTTGGCGGGCGGATGTTATTTTCACCACGCCGATAGTTTTGCGATGATGCGGGGCGGCCATTTGGATGTCTGTGTATTGGGTGCGTTTCAGGTATCTGTCGGTGGTGATCTGGCAAATTGGCATACCGGCGCACCGGACGCCATTCCGGCAGTCGGCGGCGCGATGGATCTTGCGATTGGTGCAAAGAAAACTTACGTCATGATGGAACATATGACGAAATCAGGCGAAAGCAAACTGGTATCAGCTTGCACGTATCCGTTAACCGGCGTCGCTTGTGTCAGCCGCATCTACACCGATCTGGCCGTCATCGATCTGGATGCAGATGGTGCCAAAGTGATCGAAATCGTTGAAGGAATGACGTTCGATGCATTGCAAAAGGTGACGGCTGTTCCACTGATTAACTTGGCTGGCTGAGTCATCGAATAAAGCTAATCTGCATATCTGCTGTGCTTACCAAAGGTGGCACAGAGCTCAAAATAATAATCATTAATCAACGGAGAGTGTCATGTCCCATGCTTTTATTTGCGATGCCCAACGCACGCCCTTTGGCCGTTACGGCGGTGCTTTGTCTGGTATCCGCGCTGATGATCTAGGCGCAATTCCTATCCGCGCCTTGATAGCCCGCAATCGGCAAGTTGACTGGCACGCCGTGGCTGATGTGATCTACGGTTGCGCCAATCAGGCTGGTGAAGACAACCGCAATGTTGCGCGCATGTCGGCATTGCTGGCTGGCTTGCCGGTTGATGTACCGGGCGCTACCATCAACCGTTTGTGCGGTTCAGGTATTGATGCTATCGGCACTGCAGCGCGTGCAATTAAGAGCGGTGAAGCGGGATTGATGATTGCCGGTGGCGTGGAAAGTATGAGTCGTGCGCCGTTTGTCATGGGCAAGGCTGAAAGCGGATTTTCCCGTGCTGCAAAGATTGAGGATACGACGATCGGCTGGCGCTTTATCAATGCACTGATGAAAGCCCAATACGGCGTCGATACCATGCCAGAGACGGCTGAAAATGTGGCGGCGGAATACGGTATCAGTCGCGCTGACCAGGACAAAATGGCCCTCTCAAGCCAGATGAAAGCAATCGCCGCGCAACAAGCAGGCGTTTTCGATAGTGAGATTGCACCGGTGACGATCACGCCAAAAAAAGGCGAACCCATCGTCATTAGCAAGGATGAACATCCGCGTGCTACGTCACTTGAGGCATTGGCAAAACTCAAACCCATCGTCAAGGCTGACGGTACAGTAACAGCGGGGAATGCATCCGGCGTGAACGACGGTGCGTGCGCCTTGCTGTTGGCTAATGAGACCGCAGCGTCACAGTACGGATTAGTGCCTAAAGCGCGTATTGTTGGTATGGCGACCGCAGGCGTGACGCCACGGGTAATGGGTATTGGACCATTTCCTGCCACGTTAAAAGTATTGGAGTTGACCGGTCTGCGCCTGGATCAGTTTGATGTCATCGAACTCAACGAAGCGTTTGCAGCACAAGGGTTGGCCGTGCTCAGACAGTTGGGCTTGCAGGATGACGACCCGCGTGTGAATCCAAACGGTGGCGCTATAGCACTCGGTCATCCATTGGGTGCGTCCGGCGCACGTCTGGTAATGACTGCGGTAAATCAGTTGCAACGTACTGGCGGACGATATGCACTGTGTACGATGTGTATCGGAGTCGGACAAGGGATTGCGATTGTGCTTGAGCGGGTATAATTTTTTCTGGTGTCGTTTTAAACTACTTTTGAAAGTAATTTAAAACAGGCTTTGGAACGCCTAAAAAGGTGCCAGATCGGCGTATGAGACACGTTCAAATCTTGATTGGTATATTAAGGAGGCGGTTTGATTTCTCATGTTTTTGTTGGGGTGAATGACTTTCCCGCTGCGCTGGTTTTTTATTCAGCGGTCACGCGCGAGCTTGGACTGATTTTGAAGTTCAGCGAGCCCGACAAATCATGGGCTGGTTGGGTTGCGCCAGATGCGCCTCGTCCCATTTTTGTCATCGGCAAACCCTATGATGGCAATACCGCGACCGCTGGAAACGGGCAGATGATCGCCCTCCTCGCTCCTACGCGTGCGGCTGTGGATCGCACTTACGCCAAGGCGTTATCCCTTGGTGGACGCTGTGATGGACCGCCCGGTTTGCGGCCGCATTATCACCCTGATTATTACGGCGCTTATTTTTCTGATATCGATGGAAATAAGTTGTGTGTTTGCTGTCACGACCCTATTCCGGCATAGCAATCATTAGAACAATTGCAGACACTGTATAAATAAGCGCAACTAAAATTACAACAATAATTCCGATAAATTATCTATTCATTAGATATTCAATTAAACTATAAAAAATGACATTTTTATTCTTATAATTTTTATTAAATATCTATTCATATGTTATTCAATAACAAAAAAAATCAGATAACGGCGCTGCGCCAACTTCTTGCTAAGGAACCGACTGATGCGAAGACGCTTTCTTCCGCACTTGGTATCAGCCAGCCGACGTTTTCACGGTTGTGGCCGACCGCTGGCAACGACATTCTTGCAATCGGCGCTGCACGGGCGACCATGTACGGGCTGGCACGTACCATTCGTGATGTTGGCCCGTCGCTGCCTATTTTTCGTATCAATGCCGATGGACATCCTGAAGACTTCGCGCAACTCACCGTTTTATCAGGTCATTGGTACGCGTACCAATTTACAGGCAACAAAAGCGTCTTTACCTGCGAAGGATTGCCGTATTTCCTACAGGATAGTCGGCCACAAGGTTTTTTGGGGCGCATGGCACCGCGCGAAAACGCTGATTTGCATCTGCCAGAAGACATTCTGGAATGGACGGATGACGACGCACTGTATTATTTAGCCCGACGCGGCGAAGATAATATGGGCGATCTTGTCGTTGGTAATGAATCCTACCGCCGCTTCCTGGGGGACAATTCGGATACGCAAAGCAATCTGCTTGCAGAGGCTGACCGCGACACGCGCTATCCTGAATTAGCAGAACGTGCATTAAAAGGTGAGGCTGTTGGCTCATCTGCGGGAGGCGAGCAACCCAAATTCACTACCGCTATTGTACGCGGCACGGATGATTCACCGTCGGCGGTGATCGTCAAATTTTCTCCCGACATTCGCACGGCCGGTGGTCGACGTTGGGGCGATCTGCTGATTGCCGAACATCTGGCGATCGCGATGTTGCGCGAAAATGGCATACCGGCTGCCGCTTCCAGCATTTTAGTTGCTGGCAATCGCGTGTTTCTGGAGTCTGTCCGCTTTGATCGTATCGGCACGGCTGGACGAACGCCGATGATATCGTTGTCGGGGTTGATCGGTGAAACGGGAGCCGCTGAAAAAACCTGGTCATTTGTCGCGACGATGCTCGCTAATCGGAAAAAGTTATCTCAGGCTGACTTGGTCGTGATCCAGTTACTGGACGTCTACGGCGCGTTAATTGGTAATACTGATCGTCATCCGGGTAATCTCTCTTTGTCCTGGACGGTGGAGGGATTTTTTGCCTTGAGGCCATGTTACGACATGCTGCCGATGATGTATCGGCCAAATGCACAAGGCGAAGTGATAGAACGCACATTCACTTTATCCGGTTTGGATCGCCTCGACTTACGTCAGTTGCCGGTTGCGGCGAACCTTGCTAATCAATTTTGGAATAAGGTGTGCAAAGATCACCGTATCTCAGATGACTTCAAACGCATCGCTGGTCTGCATATGGCGGCTATGGCGATTGCCGCTCCCGAAACAAGGATGTGACTTTGGTGGAGTGTTGAGATGAGTTGCTAAGAATATTGCGCCAAAGATTGATCGAAATGATCAACCAGGTCAGAAGCCACCGTGTTCATCGCGCACCGCACCACATCTCCGATGACAATAATACTGGGACTGCCGAGTTGCGCGGCTGCCAATGCAGCCGGTAACTCGCCCAACGTGGTAATGAGTTGCGATTGCGCGTCCATGGTAGCCGACTGAATCACCGCTACCGGAGTCGATGCGGCCTTGCCACCAGCCATCAGCGCAGCTTGTATTTCATTGCAGCGGGCCACGCCCATGTATATCACCAGCGTCAGGCCGGTTTGGGCCAGTAACGCCCAATCCGGATTGGATTCGGGCGTTTTGCCGTGACCGGTTATGAAGATCGCGCCTTGGCTCCAGTCACGATGGGTGAGTGGTACGCCAATTGAGGACGGCGCTGCCAAACCGCTACTAATGCCATTGATTACATCGACAGCAATCCCAGCCGCCATGAGATGGTCACGCTCCTCTCCGCCGCGGCCAAACATAAAGGGATCGCCACCTTTTAGCCTGACGACGCATTGCCCGGCTTGTGCCTCGGCAATCATCAAGCGCTCGATAAAAGCTTGCGGCGTGGATTTGCACCCACCACGCTTGCCGACATGCACGATCCTGGCATCAGACTTAGCATGCTCGAGTATGGCGGGATTGACCAGATCATCGACCAAAATCACATCGGCGCTGGCAATTGCTTTGACTGCTTTTAAAGTCAGCAAATCAGGATCGCCGGGACCGGCACCGACCAAAAAGACTTTTGCGAGGTTCATCATGGGGCAGTTATATCGAATGGGTAAACTTAACACTAAGCAAGCATTGTTCCAGCAAAATCGATGTAGTGGTTATTTGTATTGATTTTTGATGATGTATCACACTCATCGACGGACTTTAGCCAACTCACGATCATTGCATTGGTCGATTAGTTGATTAGTTGATCAGTTGATTAGTGGCCTTAAGCAAACGGCTTAGGTGCGACTTTAGCTGAGTAGATAGCTGTAATACGCCCCATTCTAGCTTTATGAATGCACTATTTGAGTGAAAATTTGCGCCGTAGTGGGGAGGCACGTTAGTTCATCAATCCCACGCCCCATGCTTGTATTGCGCGAGGAGGTGCGAATGTCACACTTCCCAAGCATCACATTTCATGCCAATAAAACGCTCGCAATAGGTCTATTGCGTTAAATCAACATGTTGGAATTCATATTCACTGAACACAGACATTTTGAATCCGATCACGTTTTTACGGATGGCTGCATAACGTACTGCATGTGCGATGGAAATCCAGGGCGCTTCTTCATGCACAATAAGTTGCGCTTTCTCATAAAGTATTGCGCGCTCGGCCTGATGTGGTGTGCGCTTGGCGCTTTGTATCAGCGTCTCAAAGGCAGGATTACACCAGCGCGCTTTGTTGCCGCCGCCTTTAATACTGTCACAACCCAACAATGTAGCAAAAAAATTATCCGGGTCGCCATTGTCGCCATTCCAGCCGTACATCATGACCTGTTGCTCACCTTGATTGCTGCGCTTAACATATTCCGCCCAATCGTAAGTAGCAAGCTTGGTTTTGATCCCGATTTTTGCCCAATCCGACTGGATTAATTCTGCCATACGTTTGCCATCGGGATTGTACGGACGGGTAACGGGGAGATACCATAATTCTACCTCGGCACCATTCGGATAACCTGCCTTGGTTAATAGCGCTTTGGCCTTAATCGGGTCATAAACAACGTCGACAACCTTATCGTTGTAGGACCAGAGCGTCGGTGGGATCGGATTTTTTGCCGATTGTCCTGCGCCTTGATAGACAATATTAACTATGGCGGTCTTATCAATCGCCATAGTCAAGGCCTGACGGACCAACTTGTTATCGAATGGCTTTTTTTCCACATTAAAGGCGATGTAGCCAACGTTTAAGCCTTCTTTGCTCAGTACCGTGACGTCTGGATTAGCCTTCATCAAAGGGACATCCGCTGGTTTTGGCAAGGTCATGACCTGACACTCGTTAGCTTTTAGTTTAGCGTACCGGACCGATGCATCCGGTGTGATGGCGTAGATCAGGTTATCGAGTTTGGGACGTCCACCCCAATAGCCGTCAAAAGCCTTGTAACGGATCACGGCGTCCTTTTGATATGACACAAACTGAAACGGGCCGGTACCGAGTGGTTCGCGATTAATGATTTCCTGCATGCCGAGTGCCTTCATTTTTTCGGCGTACTCGGCCGACATAATTGCGGCAAAATCCATCCCTAAATTGGCAATGAACGGTGCTTCTGGATGCTTTAGCGTAAACACAACGGTGTAGTCATCTCGCTTCTCCACCTTATCGATGATTTTATCCATCGCCATATCCAGGTAATAGGCAAAGCTCTGCCCTGCCGGGAGTTGGTGGAACGGATGATTGGGATCGCCCATACGGTTGAAGGAAAACACGACGTCATCGGCATTAAAATCACGCGTCGGGGTAAATCGGGCATTACCCTGAAACTTGACACCTCGACGCAATTGAAAAGTGTAAGTCAGACCGTCAGCAGATGTTTTCCAGGATTCTGCCAATGCAGGTTGAATTTTAGTGGTCCCTATTTCAAAGGCCACCAATCGATCGAACACTGGCACTGATGAAGCCTGAAATGAAATAGCCGTTGTATAAAGCTGCGGATCAAACCCTTCAGGGCTGCCTTCCGAGCAGAAAACGAGTGTCTTAGGTGTCTTAGCGGCAGCAATGGCAAACCCGCCATGGAGAGTTAACATTGTCAGCAAACTGGCGGCTACAACGACATTCGATTTCGTTCGCATGCGGCTCTTTCTATTGTTTTCTTGTGACAATAAATATACCGTGGGACCTATTATTTTGACAGGGTAATTTGATGAGATGCATCATCACCGTCGTTATACAGTTGCCATACAGTTGCAAGATCGGTAAACGATACGTAGACCTGTCCGATAATGTGGCATGCAAACGTAAAAAATTAGTGAGTTGGCATTGCGGAGAAGTGATCATCAAGATCATGACGGCGCTTAAACATAAAACGGACGCCAATAGCGTCCGCTGTGTTCGCAATTTCAGACCCCACGTTTTTAGCGCGTGTCAGTGGGTTCGGTAGCCGCGCCGCCAGCATTCACGCCGCCTGATTTTCCCATAATGTCGTCATAGGGCGTTTGTACCAGCTGGAACGGGTATGCACGTGACGGAAAGCTTTCCGCCTCTTCTGTTTTTTCGGACTGTTGCGCAATGTCGGGGTTGTCCTCCAGCGCAGGCCTGATTTTGGCTCTGTCTGCGAGCACTTCCTCAGGCGTATAAGGCCGTGCCGCCGCATCGAAGCCGCTATACCCATCTTGACGCCACCCTTCAACTTGTTTTTCGATATCTAACGCACCCGCATTGCGCAAGGCTGATTGCGCTATCGGCACCAGCGCATCATCGTCTACCGTAATCGCCACCACCGCGTGGCCGCGCCGAACCGCCTCAGAATAATGGCCAATGTCTTCATGATGGCTACCAAATAGGTGAACAAGAAGATCTCGAAGGTTATCTGCGACACCAGCAACAGCGCGGCGCTTCTTATCGGATGCGGGAACATCTGATTCATGCGATCGATACGACATATGCGCTTCGTGCATGCGAACATGTACGTTGGAAGCCTCGAAACCAGATGATATCAGCGCCCGCTGAGCGTCTTGAGCGATTTCATAATTATCGAAAACACCAACCACTGTTTGTGACATATAGCCTCCTCAATTTTTGGGATACCAGCTTATATCTCTGACCCTAGTCCAAGGTTTGATTTTCAGCTAAGACTGCTGGCAGAAAATGTTTTCGTTCGTAGTCTACTCAATCGCTGGCCCAAGTCAGATGCCTCATTCTCATTCTACGCGCTTTGCTTATATTGAATTTTCGTAAGACGAATGAAAGTTTTACGCAGTTCAAAACTCCCTCTTGAACACATTTTCTGTCCCATTTTTCGCGCATCATTTATGTGGATATTTTCAGATAAAATCTAGTCTAGACAAAGTAGTGTTTTTATAATATCTTATTAAGAAGATAACCTTATTTGGGTTTAGTAGCGTTAATCTTTAGTAGATTCAATCAATGGTTGCTATCTGGAGTATTTCGTCGGGCGGATCATAGGGAGATCAGAACGATGAAAGTAAGTTAGCAGTTTCGGTAGTCTTGGTTTTCATAAAAACTAAAAAGGAAAAGCAATGTTTTCCTCCCAAGAACCAATCTTTCTGTGTTTTTTCTCAGCCATTTTGTTACTCGTGGCTTATCAACTCTACCGATTCCGTTTGGAGTTGTCAGGGTTGCGTCCCCCGGCGCGGCGCGTGATGGGTACGTTGCCTATTCTTGCTGTATTGCTGCCAACCAATAGCGTGTTTGAGTTTGCCAAACTAACGTCGAGTGGATCAGCAGTGCTGTATGCACTTGAACTGATCGGGTTCATCATTTTGGCGTTCGTCATTTTCAACCTGATCTGGTTGATTCGGTGCATCACGAAGTCCAACAAAAAATTGATCATTCTCGCCATTGGTGCGCATCCCGACGACATCGAGTTAGGTTGCGGCGCGGCGTTGCTACGCTACAAGGTCGAAGGGCATGAAACACATGGCATTGTATTTTCGGTCGGCGAAGGTGGCGTCTACGGTGCCGCTGCAAAAAATGGTAATCCACGAAGAAAAGAAGCCGAAAAAGGTGGTCGTGTGCTGCAACTTGATAGTTTGACTGTGCTGGAATTTCCTGACACCAAATTAGGCACCCGCCAGGATGACCTTAAACGCGTGATTGAAGAAGTCACTCGCCAACTTCATCCTGATTTGATATTTACCCATAATCGCCATGATCTGCATGCTGATCATCATGCTGTTTATCTGGCATCGCTGGAGGCAGCGCGTCGTGTGCCGACCATGCTTTGCTACGAAAACCCCAATACGCCACCCGATTTCCGGCCTAATTATTTTATCGACGTTTCCCTGTATCTCGAACAAAAAATTAAAGCGTTGAAGTGTCACGCAAGTCAAACCCTATCCCGTCCATATATGGAAGAGGATATCGTACAAAGCTTAGCGAGAGTGCGCGGAAGTCAGGCACGTCTGCGCGCAGCTGAAGCATTCGAAGCCATCAGATTTACGGCTTGACGATATAAATCAGGTCCTTCAGAGGCAAAGATGAGACAAACAAAAAACGTTTTGGTCACCGGCGTCGGCGGCCTTTCCGGTAAAGCTGCGATGCACGTGCTCAAGAACAAGGGATTTCGCGTGATCGCCGTCGATATGGTTCCAGTCGAGCACTGTGCTGATGCTTTCTTCTTAGTCCCGCCAGTCCGCGACCCTCGCTATATCGATGAGTTGGATGCATTATTGGCTGCTCACGATATAGGCTGGCTTTTTCCGACAGTACAGGAGGAACTCGTTCTCATTGCCGAGCGCGCGGCCCTGTATCGGCGTCGCGGAATAGCGGTTTTTGTAGGAAATCCTGAGGCAGTCGCCATTTGCGACGACAAATGGCGCACGGCGCAAACGTTGGGTGCTGCAGGTGTCGCTGTACCGAAGAGTGCTATCGGCAAATCTGGTTCGGCAGAAGTGATGCGATTGGGCTTCCCGTGCGTATCCAAACCCAGGGTTGGTCGGGGAGGTCGTGATGTTGCGGTACATGATGGACCAATCGCACCCTTGGCTGAATCCGGTGACAACAATCTTGTATGGCAAGAATTTATGCCCGGCACTGAATATGATGTGTTGATGATGCTTCCGCCAGAACAACCGCTGGAAGTGACAACCGTCATCTTCGAAAAAACACTCCTGCGGGAAGGACGTACCGGTAACGCACTGGAAGTAACACGCGTCAATGCACCGGATGTGCGCAATCTCGCCCTCTCCGCTGCTAGAACTCTGAAGTTAGTCGGTCCACTTGATATGGATATTCGGCGCGATATCAATGGCGTTGCGCATGTTCTTGAGATCAACGCGCGAATAGGCGCCCATACCCAAAAAGCACCGGAGATTTTCGATGCCATGGTAGATCTTTATGCATTGGGATATCTGGGCGGATGACCGATTTCCTGCTTACTCCGATATTGCTATTTGGCGCCGTTACATTTTATTTCGGTGTCATTTCGCTCGTTTATTTTCCCCTGGCGTTCGCCTATCTTTTTTGGGAGTGGCGGCTTTTCTCAAGGGCAAAAACTGCCCATTACACGCCGCGGGTAAGCGTTCTTGTACCTGCTTTTAACGAGGAGCGCACAATTTATCCCAGTATCCAGTCAATCCTTGATTCCGACTATCCCGATTTTGAAGTGATCGTCATCAATGACGGATCAACTGACGGGACAGCGCACGAACTTCAGCCTTTTATTGCCCATCGGCAGATTAGTTATGTGGAGAAAAAAAACGGTGGAAAGGCGTCTGCCCTGAACGCTGGCATTGCCCGCGCCACCGGTGAGATTATCTTGTTTACTGACGCCGACTCTTTATTTGAAAAAAATACTATTGGTAACGGAGTTGCGTATTTTACCGATCCTACAATTGGTGCATTGAGTGGCAATGACACGCCGCTTAATCCTAAAGGGTGGCTTCAGAAGATGCTGGTGGTGACTTCACATATAGGCACAGGCCTGGTACGCCGTGCTCTTTCAATGGCAAGAATTTTACCCATAATCCCTGGTAATCTTGGTATGGTGCGCAGTGACATTCTTCGCTCCATCGGAGGATTTCGTGAGATATGGGGCGAGGATCTGGAAATTACTTTTCGCCTGCATCGCTGCGGTGTGCGGGTGGTGTATGGCGCACGTACCAAGGTGATCGCAGAGTGCCCTCACTCTTTGCGTGGTCTGTGGAAACAAAGAGTACGGTGGGTCAGAAGTTATATCACTATCATTTTTTTGCATCGGGACATGATTGCCCGTCCGACATTCGGTGTATTCGGCGGCTACTTGCTACTGAACTTGTTCAACATGATCATTGTTCCGATTGTGCAAATGCTGAGTTTATTGCTGCTTCCCGTCGCTATGCATGCCGGTATCATCAAACTGCAGAACATGGAATGGGTTGCATACATGGGATTTGGGTCGCTATTGATCGCCGCAGTGACGGCGATCCTATTAGATAAATCTCCGCGGGACTTGCTGTATTTGCCCTACACCATGGTTCTGCTTCCGTTGAGTTACTTTTACACCGCGGTGGTGATTTACGCGATCTGGGCCGAATTACGCGCCCATAACGAAGACTGGAACAAACTTGAGCGCAGAAATCCTCTCGCCATTGCTGCGCCCGAAGATCCCTGGCGACGCCGGTTGGTATTGGGTGGGGCCACGGTGGCCAGCTTGGCGGTTGTAAGCTCGGTGATACAGCTTGATGGTGACGATTTTAGTGAGGTCGCTGAATTGTTCGAGCCAGAAAAACCGATTGGGGGCAGTCTGACGGTATCTATCCACTTTTCGGATTGGAACAACTGGCGCAGGGCTTTGGAATCGTTGCTGGTATCGCCTGGTGCAAAGCACGTTGATCGGGTTGCCGTTTCTGCAGGGCGACCTGACTGGACCTATTACAAATGGGATAGAAATACGGAGTGGTGGAGTCCAGAACAAAAAGAATCGCACGTCGATATGTTAGCCGAGACGATCACCTCGCTTGCTGCAAAGGGCTACGCCACAACGGTGACGCTGGACGTGCTTGCGCCGCGTTATCTACAACTCAATCCGCATTGTGCCGCCGTCGATATCAATGGAAAAGCAAGCCGCGACATAGTCTGCTCCACGTGCCTTGCGAACGAAGAGTATGGAGAATTACTTGATGGTGCATTTCGGGCGCTTGCCACTAAGCCAGAAGTTGAATCGATTTGTATCACCGAATTGTTTTACGACGTTCATTGCTATGACGAACGATGCCGCAAGGCATTCACGAGTGCGTCTGGACAGAGTGACTGGCCACGGCAAGGTAATGGATTAATAGACCGACTGCATCCGGCAATCGGAAAATGGCGCTCAGAACAGGTGAGTAAATCTGTTACCCGACTGTCCAGAATTGCGCGCACTTACGGCAAACAGCTGTTAGTTGATGTCCGTGTGAGTCGTGACGATCTCTCTCGCAACAGTACTGAAAACGGTCAGGATTATCGTTTGCTGTTGCCTTTAGTCGATCAGTTGGTGGTGTGGGATTACTTTGCGCTGGATGGCTTGCCGCCTAAAGTCACAGGGACAGTAGCCAAATATCTTAGTCGTCATTTTGGTGCAAAACGTTATTGGCATTCAATCGGATTATGGAATGACAAGGAGGGCGCTATAGATGCAGATCAGCTTACCCGTTCTATACGTGCAGCCCGACGAGGCGGTAGTACTAATATCTGGATTACGCCAGGAAAGTATCTGACCGATGCGCACTGGGACGCATTGGCAAAACTCAAGCTTGGAAAGGATTACACGAATCAAGTCTGACTCGGAAATCGGGTGACGAATGGTGAGTCAGGCGCTAAGTCGCGTGTGTATTACACATTAACAAACGACATACAACACCGGCGCACGCTGAAGATTTCAGCTACAAAAGCTTCTAAAAAATACGATAAAAATACTTTGACAAGGGATATAGCAATGAAGCTCAAACCGAAGGGGAATACGTTGTCTTGGGGTGCACTATTGGCTTGTCTGTCAATGGTCGCATCAGCTGCCGAAACTGACGTCGTGCCGCAGCAAAAAGAAAAAAACTATGCAGAAAAGGCGGATCAGGAGATTCAGGAATTCCATTGGAATCAAGCCATTCAGACGTATCGCGACGAACTCGCCAAAAACAATAAAAACGCGGACGCATGGCGGGGCATTGGCCGGATACTTCGCTTCGAGGGACATCTGGAAGAATCGCGGCAAGCTTACGAGAAAGCCGCAGCCCTTGAACCGGAGGATCCAAATGCTGCGCTGGGAATCGCTAATACCTACCGATTAAATCATGACTTCGACCAGGCAAAAATAAATTATGCCGCCGCGCAACAACACTGGCCGAAAGATGACGAAGTAAAACAGGCTGCCTACGATTTTGCACGCGACACCAATCCACGCATATTTGGTAGTTACGAAAGGGATCTTGCGTTTCGGACCACCACTTATGGCGCCGGAACACCGTTATTTTCGCGCGAGGATATTCAGTTTGAACACGTCAATGATGAGAGTCTTGGCGTCTATGTACGAAAAGATGAAAAGGCTACTTACAGACACTATTTCGCGTTAAATAATTTTCTGGAATTCAGATATCGGCGATCTAATTATTCTTATTCAATCCCTATAACGGACTTTTCAGCTGTCGACTGGTTCGATGAATACCGCATTCGATATAGTTATCCGATCACCCCTGAGCAAGTCGGTTCGCTGACATTCACGTACCGGCCGACCACGTTAAAAACCACGCAGCAGACATATAACTCAACCAAACTTGAGATGGAACTTCACTCTCAATGGACGCCCCGTTTTGCCACATTAGTTGGTGCAGGGGCGCTGCGCGATCTTAATGACAATCCGATTACGACTAGCGATCTGCGCACGACCAGTTTGGTAAAGGCGGGAGTGGAATATATGCTGACGCAAAAAATGCAAGTCGCGGCTACGTATATAACAAACCCGGATCTGGACAACTCGATCCACAGCAAAAGTTTGATTTTCCTGAACTATCAATGGCGCGGCGATTTATCGACAATTTTCCGCTATCGCTATGATGATTATAAAAGTGGCATCAATCAACGGATCGCCTCTCTTCTATTCCGATACACACCAAACTCCCATATTTTTTCTGAGTTTGGCGTACTGACGGCCAGTCGCGGTGGCCGCAGCGGCGTTTATCCAGAGTTGACGTTAGTTTATAAATTTTAAGAAAAATGTTTTTTTGAAAATTGCGGTAGAAAGTGGCACGTTGAAAAATGCAACAAACAACTTGACCGGCTCAGCGGACGCAACCGCGTCCGCCAGATCAGCGAGAAATGCCACTTTCGCCAGCAACCCAATTGAACACCCTGTCGGCGCGCCCTTGTGTCGATTCAATTAAAACAGCATTCGGTTCATCCGTCCGTTGTACCCACTCTTGCGCGGCCTGCTTATCACGCCCAAATTGCATGTGGCGCGCAATCAGTCGTTGTTGCCGCAAATCGGTCTCTATCGCTAAATACCAGGTTTCGTCTAGTAAGCCGGGAACCTTGCTCCAGTGGCCTCGGTCCAGTAAAAGGTAGTTTCCTTCCGTTATCACCAGTTGTATGTCTGCGGATATGGCAATCGCGCTCGCAATCGGCTCCTCTATCTCACGGCGGAATTCTGGGGCATAGATCACCTCATCCTGGGCTTGATGACGCAGCCTGTTGAGTAGTGCGGCATAACCGGCGCTATCAAAGGTGTCTTCGGCACCTTTACGACTCTGCCGGTTTAAACGGACTAATTCCTTGTTTGCCAGATGGAATCCGTCCATCGGCACCACTATCGCTCGTCCATGCAAACCCGCCACGAGCGCTTGTGCGAATGTCGATTTACCAGAGCCTGGCTGACCAACAATCCCAAGAATAAAGCGTTGACCGTTAGCTAAACGTACCCTTAACTTTTCCAGGCAGGTTTCAATGGTGCATGCGTCAGTTGTGCATGATTCGATCGTCATGGCCTTGATCACATTTGTCGTTGAATTGGTCACTACGGATTACCTTAAGTTCGTTTTTTGTAATGCCGAATTGATCGTCGCTAAAAACCGGCATCCAAGACTTGGCAACGCCGACAGAGATCGGGACCGAGAATGTTTTGTCAGTCGTTAATCCTTAGCTTGTTTGCTCCATACCATCAGCTTTGCGACCAATAATTGCACAACATCTCCGCTTTGATTTATTGTCTGGGATCTAACTTGTATCATGCCGCGGTCAGGACGGGATCTCGATGGCGTAAGAGATATTACTTCACTCTCTACATGCAGCACATCGCCGGGTCGGGTTGCCTTGGGCCAGGTAATTTCTCCGCCCGCACCGATAATGCCACCAGCCAGCGGCATTCCGCTTTCTACCAGTAAGCGCATTGTGATCGCCGCAGTGTGCCAACCGCTTGCCGCCAAGCCGCCAAAGAACGTATCTTGGGCGGCAACCTCGTCCAAATGAAACGGCTGAGGATCGAATTGATGTGCAAAGCGTTTGATTTCCTCCGCAGTCATTTGATGCGAGGCGGATATAAATTGTTGACCGAGAAAAATATCTTCCAGATACAAGTGCATCTCTTTGATGATTTCAGCGGGATCGCTACCATCAACACCAGAATGCGTATTCGTCATTGGTATATCTTTCTTTAGCAAAGTATTGTTCTAGCAACCCATCTACATACTTGTCGTCAAGACGGTTAGCCAATCTGGGCTGATAGATAGCAACCAACTTTCAAGAGCGCGATCCAGACCGCTCAGCATTAATCCACCCACGATCATCATCATGACGCCGAGTAAAGTTTTACCATATTGACCGAAGGTGAGTAATTTTCCGCGGAAGCGTCCAAATCCAGCACGTGACGCCATGCCGAGTACTATCAAAGGCAATCCGGCACCGATCCCGAAAATGATCATTAGCAATGCAATCTGCGGCAGACTCTTACCTTGCGAAGCCAGCGTTGTTGCGGCTCCTAAAGTTGGTCCAACACAGGGAGTCCATATCACGCCAAGCAGTAATCCTATAACAAATTGGCCTGGAATACCGTCCAGTTGCACGCGGGACAATACATCACTGGCCAACCCTCCGATACCAGCCAACGCCGCAGACCAACGTTGCTGCAAGCTCGCTGACACCATCAATAGCCCAAACAAAATAAACAAGATTGCGGCAGCCAGGCGAAATGTATCTTGACCTAAGCCAATTGATGCGCCAATGGCGGCTATGAATACGCCTAATAGGGAAAACGAGAGTGCCAGTCCAGCAGCAAGTGCCAACACGCCAAATCGATGTGCGGTGATTGCTGAAGTAAGCAGGATGGGGACGAGTGGCAAAACGCAGGGTGACAGAATGGACAAAACACCCGCCACAAAACTCAGACCGTAACTAGCAAGTCCAAAATCCATTAAAGTGCTTGCGCAAACGTCGCCTGGATTGCTGCTTTGGTGGTCTGCCCGGTCGCGCGCGTCACTTCTTTGCCACCCTTGAAGACAACAAAGGTCGATTGCTGACTGATATGCATGACTTTTTTGAGCGCTATTTCTTTATCGTAATCCGCCACAAGCAGAGTGATACTTTGCATATCCGGCTGCTTTAACAGACTATCAACGATAGGTTTTTGTACCTTGCAAGTCGGACACCAGTCCGCGTGAAAATAAACAATTGCGGGCTTGCCTTCAGCTTGTAATTTTTCGAATGCAGTTTGACTAAAAGCTATTTCACCGGCATTAGCGGCAAACGATGTTATTAGCATCGCACTCCCTAATAAGGCTGTTGAAAGAAATTTGCGCATGGCACTCTCCAATAAGAATTAGATGGATTGATAGAAAACCTAGATTGCCGCATAGAAAATATCGGCTAAGTTTAGTCTTTAGGTTTAACCTTTAACCACTAACAACGCCTAACGCGGGTATTAAACAATCAGTGCGCCGTTCTAAATATCGCTGCATAAACTATCTTATAAATGTGCACTCAAGGTGCGTTCTCAGACACTTTCATCTTGATGTTCAGCGCCCTCATTTGGCAAAAAATGCCCTAATTTAGCCGACTTGGTATCCAGATAACGGGTATTAAACGGATTTCTGTTCAAAATCAACGGTATGCGCTCAACTACCGGCACGCCCATCTTTTTAAGTGCGTCCATCTTGCGCGGATTATTAGTCATCAGACGCAATGTCTTGATTCCCAAATGCTGCAGCATTGGCTCGCACATACCGTAGTGGCGCAAATCATCGGCAAAACCCAATTGCTGATTCGCTTCGACGGTATCGGCACCAGAATCCTGAATGCGGTAAGCACGAATTTTATTAACTAATCCGATTCCACGTCCTTCCTGACGCAAATACAATATGGCGCCGCGCCCTTCTGCCGCAATTTGCTGGAGCGATCCTTCTAATTGGGCGCCACAATCACAACGTTGGCTAAAGAGCGCATCGCCAGTCAGGCATTCCGAGTGGATACGGGCTAAAACCGGCAAACCGTCTGTTACATCGCCTAAGACGAGTGCCAGATGTTCTTTACCAGAAGGATGATCGATAAAAGCGTGGAGCTGAAATGTAGCCCAAGGAGTCGGCAGTTCGCAAGAGGTGACGTATTCCAGTGATTCGTGGATTTGGGCTGCTGCGGCGTTACAAGGTGTAATGTGGGTGCTCATAGATCGATGCGTTACTTCAATATAAAAAGCACGCCATTAGGTGCATGACGTGCCTTGCCAACAGATTAAATAACTCAGGCTGGAATTAATTCAGTCATCGTACACCGAGAATAGGAAAGCGCGCTGACCATTGCCTTTTCGCCTAACGTCATCTCTTCGGTAGCAATGAGGTCAATACTGCTGAAGCCGGTAAATTGCCATACTGAACGCTAATAGGTTTCATAAAAACCATTGGTCATTGCGCCTGCGTAGCTAAAAGCGCTTCCAGATTACCTTGATATAATGACCTTTTCCCCCAAAACAAGCCCAACGATATTATTTTGGGGTATTTAAAACGCGGACTGCTGGACCTCATGCCGTCGATTCGCGCTTTAAAGTCTCATAATAATTGTACATCGGGCCGCCGCTCAAGATGACATTCACTTCAGGCATTACTTTTATCACGCATCTGATGAAGTAAAGAGTTAATACGGCAAATCGAATACCAATATTTCAGCCGCCTCTGCATCGCTTAAAGAGATTAACGATTCATCTGAAATTTTCAGTGCATCACCTGTGAATAACGCGATCCCGTTCACCGTAACCGCACCGCGTATCACGTGTATATACCCAGTACGTCCTGCCGCTAAAGCATGTGAAATTGCATCTTTTGGACCCAAAAGGCCGGCGTAAATGCAAGCGTCCTGATGTATCAATACCGTCCCGTCGCGCCCGTCAGATGACGCTATAAGGCGTAGCTGACCTTGTTTGGACGCTGGAGTGAAATGCTTCTCCTCATACCCAGGTGGAATGCCTTTGACGTCTGGCTCTATCCAAATTTGCAAAAAATGTAGTGCTTCAGAAGGTGAGCTATTAAATTCGCTATGCCTTACGCCTGTTCCTGCGCTCATCCGTTGTACATCGCCATAGTGCAATACAGAGCCCGTCCCCATACTGTCTTTGTGCTCCAATGCACCATCGAGCACATAGGAAATAATTTCCATATCACGATGACCATGCGTCCCGAAGCCCTGCCCTGGCGCAACTCTGTCTTCGTTGATCACCAATAGCGGGCCGAAACCGGTGTGCTGCGCATCTTGATAGTGACCAAATGAAAATGTATGTCTGGATTGCAGCCATCCGTGGTCGGCTACACCGCGATCACCGCTTTTACGCACTTGTAACATGATGCTCTCCGTTTCTGAATTGACGATTATTTCGATAATGTCGATAGCTTCGCAATGATGGTCACCACTTACCTAAGTAACGCCTATTGATGCATCGATAGGTCTAATTATGATCGACAACAAATCAAAAGAAAAACGGAAAGTTTTCATATCTATTATCGAAAAAATCGAACATATAAATAAAAACGCCTATTTTGTGCTTGCATTTTTCGATTTGGATGCGATAAACGTCACTTAAGTGCTTTTTAGATATTAAAATACATCAAAAAAGCCATCATATCTGGCCCTAAACCGGTGCGCCTGTTAGACTTCCCTCCCCCTTTCTGTCGACTAACGCCACCGTGACTACTTCCTCTTTCTCCAATCTCCCCTTGTCACCAGCGCTTTTGCGTAACCTCGACAGTCTCGGTTATCACGAAATGACGACCATTCAGGCACAAAGCCTGCCTGTGATTCTGGAGCGACGCGATTTGATAGCGCAGGCTAAAACGGGTAGCGGCAAAACCGCCGCGTTTGGTATCGGGATTCTGCATAAACTCAATCCAACCTATTTCGCCATTCAGGCACTGGTTCTATGTCCAACCCGTGAACTCGCCGATCAGGTAGCAAAAGAATTGCGAAGATTGGCACGCCTGGAAGATAACGTCAAAATATTGACCCTCTGCGGCGGCTCGCCGATGGGACCACAAATTGGGTCGTTGGAACACGGCGCGCACATCATTGTCGGCACACCTGGACGGATACGCGACCATATCGGGCGCGGCACCATCAATTTGTCGACAGTGCAAACCCTGGTTCTGGATGAAGCTGATCGCATGGTTGATATGGGCTTTTACGAAGAAATTTCAGGAATCGTCAGTGCTTGTCCGAAGCGCCGTCAGACGCTGCTGTTCTCGGCCACGTATCCCGATGATATACGCAAAGCGAGTGCTGAATTTCTACGCCAACCGGTTGAGGTAAAAGTCGAGGCCCAACATGATTCGGGCCAGATTGAACAGCGCTTTTATGAGGTCTCTTACGATGGCCGTAACGCAGCGGTCGCACAGTTGCTGAATCATTACAAACCAGTGTCAACAATTGCCTTTTGCAACACCAAAATTCATTGCCGCGAATTAGCCGCGGAATTGCGCGATCAGGGTTTTAGTGCGCTGGCGTTATACGGTGAGCTTGAACAGCGCGAACGCGATGAGATTTTGGTGCAGTTTGCTAATCAAAGTTGTTCGGTATTGGTTGCTACCGATGTCGCCGCACGTGGCTTGGATATTCAGACTTTGGGAGCGGTAATCAACGTTGATGTGTCGAAGGATACTGAAGTGCATATTCATCGCATCGGCCGCACTGGTCGCGGTCATGACAAAGGCCTTGCGCTGAGTCTGTGTGCGCCAAATGAAAAAAAATGGGTCAAGCTAATTGAAGACTATCAAAAAGGACCGGTCACCTGGTTTGATCTGGCTACGCTAGAGCCTGCCGAAGGCGGACCACTACAAGCGCCAATGGTGACGCTATGCATCATGGGCGGCAAAAAAGACAAGCTACGTCCGGGTGATCTCTTGGGCGCACTGACCGGCGATGTTGGCCTGACCAAAGATCAAGTAGGAAAAATCAGCGTATTTGAATTCATGACGTATGTCGCACTCGAGCGTCGCATGGCAAAACACGCTTTTTCTAGCTTGAGTAATGGCAATATTAAAGGTCGCAGTTTTAAGATGCGCTTTATTTCCGAGTTGTAAAAGGAAATAGGACAAAAACAAAAAACGCCACACATTCGCTCGCTACAGATAGTTCAATGTAAGTGTGGATGGTGGCGCACGATGGTGGAATGCCACCGTTTCGCAGTTTATGAAGCGGCAATACTCGCCAGAGCTTAGTTCTTACACTCAAGACTCAAGACTCATCAATACTGAATACTCAACACTCAAGCGCGTCCTGATAATTGTCGGGCCAGAAAATCTGGCACCTTTGCAGCGGTTAACTTATTCACCGATACCAGCAAATCCGGATCTATCGATGACACACGATAGGTTTGCGACAAGCTTTTAGCAACATGAAGTAGTAAATTTGCGGATACTTCAGCATCGGCTTCTGCTCTATGCGCTGTGCCGTGAAATGGAATCCGCAGCGCAGACGCAAGCGATCCAAGTTTGTAGCTCGTCATCCCCGGAAACACGCGGCGCGACAATTTTAACGAGCAAATCAATGCGTTATAACGTGGCTGCAAATCCAGCGCAGCGCTCTCCGCCAAGAGAAACTTTGCGTCAAAACTAGCATTGTGTGCCGCCAACGCATCGCAACCAATAAACTTTAAGAGTTCCGGGATCACCTTAGAGACCGGCGGTGCGCTATTGACCATTGTTTGAGAGATACCTGTCAGTTGCGAAATAAACGACGGAATCACTACACCGCAATTAACCAGCGACACGAAGCGCTCGACTATTTTGCCCTCCACTATTCGTAACGCTGCGACTTCGGTGATACGGTCGCCCATTGCAGGACTCAACCCGGTGGTCTCGAAATCGAGCATGACGATCGGTTTTTGAAATACGGACATGAATCCTCAGAAAGCAAATTTTTTGATGAGCGAATATTACAGCATGGGGTCGCGCGCAAGCGAAAGTTTGCGTCGAGAACCCTGACGAATCAATACGAGCAGTTTTATAACAGAACAAAAAAGCGGCAAAACCCATACTTTTCAACATGAAAGCGAAAGCAAGATTACAATCCATCAACATCTATGCCAGGGACTGGCTGGGTCATGACCACCTCCATCATTAGGCAAACATCTCAAGTTGGAAAACAAAATGACAACATTAAATATAAATGGCAAGCAACATACTGTTGACTTACCAGAAGACACGCCGATCTTATGGACACTGCGCGACAATGTCGGTTTAACGGGGACAAAATTTGGTTGCGGAATGGCGCTATGTGGTGCGTGCACCGTCCATCTTGATGGTGCACCGATACGCTCATGCGTGACACCAATCAGTGCAGCGGTAGGAAAAAAAATTACCACTATCGAAATGATCGCCAACGATGGTTTGGGCAAAGCGATTCAACAAGCCTGGGTTGCACTCGGCGTACCGCAATGCGGTTATTGTCAGGCCGGACAAATAATGTCAGCTAGCGCTTTGCTGAAAACCATACCGAAACCGACAGACGAAGAAATCGACAACGCAATGAGTGGCAATATTTGCCGCTGCGGTACCTACACCCGTATCAAAGCTGCCATCAAGCAAGTCGCCGCCAATAATGGAGTCGCAAAATGAGCGCAACCTTTGATAATGAAGAAACGCATTTTGAGTCAACATCAGCCATTGAAATTAGCGCTGCGCAGACTGGTGCACACACCATCTCGCGTCGATCGTGGCTGAAAGGCGCCGGTGCGTTCACTGGTCTTGCGCTGACCGTGGGTGTTCACGGCCTTGTCAGCGCTGCTGATGTACCGGTCCCAGAAAAAAAATATGGTGGCGCGGCAATGTCGGGCGCCACAGTCGACAATCCACTCGTTTTTGTTTCAATCGGAACCAATGGCATCGTAACGATCGTTGCCCATCGCTCGGAAATGGGCCAAGGCATCCGTAGTAGTCTGCCGCTCGTCGTTGCTGAAGAGCTTGAGGCTGACTGGAGTCGCGTCCGTGTGGTCCAGGCAAATGCTGACGAAAGTCGTTTCGGTAATCAAAACACCGATGGTTCCCGTAGCATGCGCCACTTTTTCACGCCAATGCGTCAGGTGGGCGCCACTGCGCGTCTGATGCTGGAAACCGCAGCAGCGAATCGTTGGGAAGTGCCAGTCTCAGAAGTCAGCGCCAAAAATCATGAGATTCATCATGCGAAATCCGGTCGCAAACTCAGTTATGGTTCATTGGCTGCCGATGCAGCTAAGTTGCCTTTACCAGCACCCGCGCTCATTCGCCTGAAAGATTCGGCGCAGTTTCGGTACATCGGCAAAGACAAATTCTCTAGCGTCGACTTTCAAAATATCGTTACGGGGAATACCCAATACGGTATCGATACCCGGATAGATGGAATGGTGTATGCGGTTATCGCGCGTCCTCCAGTATTTGGTGGCAAAGTCGCCAGCTTTGACTCGGCTGATGCGATGAAGGTACCGGGCGTCATCCGAATCGTCGAATTGCAAGGCAGTCCGCCACCGGCCTTATTTAATCCCCTAGGCGGCATTGCCGTCATCGCCAGTAATACGTGGGCAGCGATCAAGGGCCGCGAGGCATTGAAGATCAAATGGGATGACGGCCCAAATGCTGCTTATGACTCAACCACCTTCAAGGTAACGCTGCAAGAAGCCGCACGCAAACCAGCCAAAGTCATGCGTAATGACGGCGACACCATGGCTGTGCTGGAAAAGTCTGGAAAACAGATAGTAGCCGAATATTATATTCCGCATCTGGCCCATGCAAGCATGGAACCGCCAGCGGCAACTGCACGCATTGTTGACGGCAAATGTGAAATCTGGGCCTGTGTTCAAAATCCGCAGGCAACGCTTAAGACGGTTGCCGGAACCCTTGGTTTGAAACCCGAGGATGTAAAAATCAATGTTACGTTGCTCGGTGGTGGATTCGGTCGTAAATCGAAGCCAGACTTCGCAGCAGAGGCCGCGCTGCTGTCGAAAGCAATGGATGGCAAGCCCGTAAAACTGACGTGGACCCGCGAAGATGATCTGCGTCATGACTATTTGCATACTGTATCGCTGGAACATCTTGAAACTACGCTTGACGATAAAGGCATGCCACTAGCCTGGTTGCATCGTAGCGCTGCGCCGACTATTTCATCTACTTTCGTCCTGGGCGCGATGGGTGAATCGGCTGGCGAACTGGGAATGAGTGCAATCAATATTCCTTTCGTGATTCCAAACATTCGGGTAGAAGCACCGCCAGTACCGGCGCATACCCGTATTGGCTGGTTCCGCTCCGTCTACAACATTCCTCACGCCTTTGCAGTGCAATCGTTCGTTGCTGAACTGGCTGCTGCGGCTAAGCGTGATCATCGCGAATATTTGCTGGAACTGATTGGACCAGCACGCAAAATCGCTCCGAAAGACATGTCCGACACCACCAACTATGGGGAATCGCCGACGCTTTATCCGCTCGACGCCGGTCGCATGCGTAATGTGGTGGAACTCGCTACGCGTGAAGCTGGTTGGGGACGTAAAGTTGCCAAGGGACACGGATTGGGTCTGGCGGTCGCGTATAGCTTTATGAGCTATGTTGCGGCTGTGATCGAGGTTGCTGTCAGCGATGATGGCACGATCAGTATTCCTCGGGTTGACGTGGCTATCGATTGCGGGCCAGCTATCACACCTGATCGTATCCGCTCGCAAGTTGAAGGCGCCTGCATCATGGGCCTGAGTCTGGCGATGAGCGGTGAGATTACCTTCAAAAACGGTGCGGTAGTGCAAGGTAACTTTCATGAGTATGAAGTCATGCGTTCACTCGCTGCGCCGAAGGATATCCACGTGCATATCGTCCAACACGCCTATGACATGGCGTTAGGTGGCGTGGGAGAGCCCGGAACGCCGCCGATTGCACCTGCGTTATGCAATGCGATCTTTGCCGCAACTGGCAAGCGGATCCGCGATTTGCCGATTCGGGAGCAATTGAAAAAGGCTTAAAAACTGTCTTTGTCGTTTTAGCAGGCTTGCTTGCTGCCTTGATCTTGAATGAAAAAATCCCGATAGTGATATCGGGATTTTTTTGTATGATGGCTATGCTATATCTGCAGTGTGGTTTATAGCTAATCGTAATGCTTCACATTACTGGGCAATCAACGCTAAGCATACCACTTAGCCCAACCCCGGGTTATTTCTCTTTTTTTGGACGTCCGGCTTTCACCAACGGCAAGCTGGCAATCGCGGCTTTCAACTTAGCATTGTCCAGGTTTTTGATCAGCGCAACGCCGATTCTCAACAGTTCGCTTTTCTTTACTGCCAAGCCAGCCTTGAGGCAGGCCTTCTTGACGTCGCTCAGAACTTGATATTCATCTTCCGGCATGGTGAAGCTATCGCGGACCAGTTTGGCTTTCTTTGCTTTTACTTTTGGTTCAGTGACTGGTTTAACCGGGCTCATTGGCGTTGCAACAGTCTTCGGTACTTGCAGAACTGGTGCGCTTATGGCGGTCTTTTTAGCTGGCGCTGCAACTGTTTTTGCTGGTGCTACTTTTTTTGGTGCTACTTTTTTTGGTGTCACGGTTTTTTTTGCTGTGATGGGTGCTTTTGGGGCCTTTAGCGTTTTCGCAGGGGCTTTCGCTACCAATTTCACGGGTGCAGTTTTTTTTACGACGGCTTTAACTACCGGTTTTTTTGTCACTGCAATAGCTGGCTTGGTGGGTGCTCGGGTAACCATAAATACTCCAAAAATTAAATAGTATAAATAATATATGCAATTTAATTGAAATTAGCAAGCCTATGTTTCCAAAAGACATCATTATTATTGCTATCTGACTGTAACAGCAGAGAAATTGAGGCTAAATCGCACCGAAAGTTGAAATCAAACAGCGAGGCAACTCCGAGAAGCTTTACAGTCTCGGAGATTGGTCTGGTTTATCAATTGAAATAGGGGTAGTAAAGAAGATAATGATCGCAGTCATTAATAACCAATATTCAGACATTAAATCGATGAATATCGGTATTTACCGCAGGGTAATTAGGCGGCCTTCCCGACTGTTAAGGAATGGCAGCTCAAATCCGCTTGATAGCAAATTCAACGCCAATTTCACGCCACCATTCCCGTTCTTTTTCCATCCAATAAGTTGCAGTCGGATGGTCTGCGACCCATTCGCGCTTAATGTCGAGTTCAATTTTGCTTTTCATCTTAACGCGTAGTTCGTCGAGGTCAACCTCAATCCGTGAGTGCAGAAACATGACCGCCAGTCGCAATGCAAGAACTGCTTTGGAGAAATCAGCGTCAAGCAAACTCTCACTAATTTTCCGTAAGTTGCCCTTCTGTCCCAGAATCAAATGACTCATCGTCTTTTGTTCCCTTGTGGTAAACCCTGACAAATCAGCGTTGGCAATCAGATAGGAAGCATGTTTGTGATAACCACTTTGCGATACAACCAGGCCGACTTCGTGCAACAAACCACTCCAATGCAGATACTTTTCAAGCACGTCATTGCTGGGCTTAAGTAAGCTAAACAACGTGCTGGCAGTCTCCGCAACGCGATTGGCGCGCAATTGATCTACGTGGAAGCGCTGCGCAAAATCACGCACGGATTGCTCGCGCCGATCCAGACGCGTGCCGCGTAATTGCAGATCCCACATGACACCCATGCGTAACCCGGCTTCAATCGGGGTCAATACTTCAATTCCCAGTTCTTGCATCAAACCGCTCAATACAGCCACGCCGCCAACAATGACAGTCGCCCTGTCCGGCTTCATACCAACCATATCAATCCGGCTGACATGCCCCATTTCAATAAACCGCTCTTTCAGCGCTTCCAGACTTTTGTAAGATAAGCGTCGATCACCGAGGTTATTTTTTTCGATCGTTTCTGCGATTGCGCGAATCGTGCCCGATGAACCGTAAGCGTTTGTCCAGTTTTGTGGACGATAAGGCGGTGCGGCATCTTCAAAATGACTGCGCGCAGAGAGAATTGCTGCGGCATAAGCCGCACTGGTGATGCTTCCGCTGGGGAAAAACGCCAAACTTTGATTCACTGTCCCGATGCCAAACGATTCGACCCGTTCAATTTGCTGGCCACGACCCAAAATCAATTCGGTAGAACCACCGCCAATATCCAATACCAGCCGTTTTTCATTCGGCAAACGCAGCATGCTGGCGACGCCCATATAAATCAGACGACCTTCTTCCTCACCAGAAATAATTTCGATGGGATAACCAATGGCTGCCTCTAACGCGGGTAAAAATGCAGCAGCATTTTTTGCTATGCGTAACGTGTTGGTCGCAACCACACGCACCGCCTCGAGTTGATAGTCTTCTAAAATAGTACGGAAGCGCCCGAGAGAATCAAGTGCAGTCTGCATTGCTACTTCGGTCAAATTGCCTTTGCTATCGAGACCTCCAGCCAGACGAATGGGATCTCGCGCACTCTTAATGACGCGAATGGCATCACCATTGTATTTGCCAATATGTAACCGAAAACTATTCGAACCCAGATCGACCGCTGCAAACATGACATCCTCACAATCTATACAACACTGCACTACATTTAACGATTACAAACTTGAAACTTGACTGGTTTTCAGGGATATAAGATGAAAGAGAAAGCCCTGATCAAAGGCTTTCGACTGCTAGAACAATAAATCCGGATTGTTACCAGTGCATGACATACATACAAACTACTGGAATGGCTATTGTGTGGAAACCAACCGTTGAGCCTTAATTGCAGGGCCGACCAATCGCTTCCACGCTTTGATTTGGACATATTACGTCAGGTGCTTTCGCCATGACTTTAACATCATCCAACACATTTACTCGATGGGTGAATCGTGACGGTGCGGTTCAATGGTCAAACAGCTAGTGGGACAGTGTTAAAAAATTCAGTCGCCACACTAAGATCACGAGTGCGCTTGAACGGTGGCAAACTTTGCCAGATCCGCTTGCCGTAACCTTTTGAAATAAGGCGGGGATCGCAAATCATCAATACACCGCGATCAGTTTCATCACGAATCAAGCGGCCTGCACCCTGCTTCAAATTGATAATCGCTGCTGGCAGTTGATGATGCATAAAACCGTTCATTCCCTTTTTTTCCAAAGCCTCGATACGCGCGGCCAGCACCGGATCGTCCGGTGGAGAAAATGGCAATTTGTCGATAATGACCAGCGATAATGCTTCGCCACGCACGTCAACACCCTCCCAAAAGCTTTGGCTACCGATCAATACGGCGTTACCGGCAGCCCGAAAACGATCGAGCAACTCTGTCCGCCCTGCTTCGCCCTGCACTAACAATGGAAACGGCAGATTCCGCTCTTCGAATTCTGCCCGCAACCTTTCAGCCGCCCGATTGACCGCACGGATGGTCGTGCAAAGCAGGAATGTCCTACCGCCAGCTGCCTCAATGACGGGTAAAGCAGCGTCGATCACAGCGTCTGTATATTCCGGCGAGTTTGGCTGTGGCAAATTTTGCGGCACGTATAACAGGCCTTGCTCACCATACTCAAAGGGACTCGGCCAGGATTGCGCCGGTTCACCAGCAAGACCCATTTGTGACGCGTAATGCTGAAAATCGTTTTTTACCGCCAGCGTAGCTGAGGTAAAAATCCAGGTGCGTGGAACACCTTCACGCTGTTTATTAAAAATCGGCGCAATGGAAAGCGGGGTCTGATGCAATTGTAATGACGTAGAAAATGCCTCCACCCACAACACGCGGCCTTCAGCGTCGCCGTGTACCGCATCTTTAATACTGCTGGTCTTGACTTTGGATTTAACCGACTCCGGCTTATTCCAGGCATCAATCCGCATCCCAAGTTCAATCGCCCGAGTGCGGCATTGCTCGATAGTTTCAGCACGTTCCGCCTGTTTTTCCAGCGTCGCGATCATTCCGTCAAACTCTTGGCGCAAAGTCTCCAGAGCAGAAAAAAACACGCTAGAAGGCGCAATCTGGTTGACCGCCAGGCGCACCACATCTTGCGGGAACGCCAGCCGCAAATCACGGGCGGCTTTCTCGACCGGCATCACTACTTTGGCCCAGTCAGCGCCATCGCGGGCATGCGACAGGCCTTCTGCCAACACGTCGCGGCATAGTTCGAGAATATGCGAGGTGGAAACTGTATCGCCAAAAAATAATGTGGCGACTTCAGGTAATTGATGGGCTTCATCGAAAATGATCGTATTGGCGGAGGGCAGTAGCTCAGCTACGCCGGTATCCTTTAAGGCCACGTCAGCAAAGAACAGATGATGATTGACCACCACGATATCTGCTTGCTGCGCCTCTTTACGCGCCTTCATGACAAAACAATCCTGATAGTACTGACACTCTGCGCCAAGACACGTGTCGCGCGTCGACGTAACCAGATTCCAGATGAGCGCAGTTTCGGGGACTTTTGACAATTCGGCCTTGTCACCGGAACTGGTGGTCTTCATAAAGCGTGAAATCTCGCGTAAATGACCGGTGTCCTCGCGAGAAGTCATGCGTCCATTCTGAAGCGTTCGCTCCAAATGAAAATGGCATACATAATTGGCGCGCCCCTTTAGTAGCGCTATCGACACCGGGGCGCTGAGAGCTTTGCGTACTGTGGGAATATCACGTAAAAATAATTGATCCTGCAAGTTCTTCGTGCCAGTCGAGACGATAACTTTACCACCCCATAATAGGGCTGGAACCAGATAGGCGAACGTCTTTCCCGTGCCGGTACCTGCCTCTGCAATAAGTGTTGTCTGCTGCGCGATAGCTTCCGCAATCGCTTTCGCCATTTCGGTCTGGGCCATTCGCGGGCGAAATCCACCGACAATCTGTCCTAACGGGCCACCAGGACCAAATAGTTGATCGATATCGGCGTCGTGTGTGCCAGCAATTTTGGCGCTTTCGGCAATGGTAATGGATGTATCTTCGGTCAAAGTAACTGTCAGTAATAGGCTTGAAGGATAGGTTTTAAGGCCTTAGGAGCTTGGCACCTGAGATAAAACGAAAAGGTATCGCTAAGATAAAGGAGCCTAGCGGTCATCCTCACCTGAGGGAACTGCGACTACGCTATCTCATTCACTTAGGTTTATCTATGCTGGAATATCCGGAATTAATTGCATTTTTAAGAGCGTAATGTGATCTTTTAGTTGCAGTTTGCGTTTCTTCAGGCGTCGCAATTGTAACTCTTCGCGCCTTACCTCGTTAGCCATCACCTCAATCACAGCATCGAGATCACGATGTTCGACTTCAAGCTCGATGATTCGGCGGTGAATATCTTCACGATCTAACATAGTCACGTTCCCGCATTAAAATTCTATAAATGTTAGGAAAATATCTTATCTTTGATACAAGATATTCCTGCGTATAATAATTTTTTAGATAATCCCAGAAAGCTAGCGACTTGTCGCCCTTACTTTTAATTGCATGTATCTGCAAACAAGGACGCATCTTTGGGTCAACAGCTTTTTAAATTACATTTCTAAAACACACATCAACAGCGCAGTTTAATCTACCCGAACGAATGAGCCAATATAAAGTCGATGCAGGGACCGGTCAGCACATAGGTGACCGCACTGAACAACAGGACCGGGTCGCCCTTTTAAGTGCGGGCAAGGCGCCTGGATACATGATGGCAATATTAGCGGATGGAATGGGCGGGCGCACAGGCGGCGATCTTGCCGCTGAACAACTCATTATCACTGCGAAACAGCTCTTCAATGAGTTTTCGCCATTGACCGATACGGTGGAGCAACTACTTCTTAATATCGCTCTCGAAACCCGCGCCATCATCAAACTTTCGGCCGCTACTAGTGATACGGATCCCCACAGTACCATGGTTGCCCTGGTGTTATCACCGGATGGATTGGCAACTTGGGGTCATGTAGGGGATTCACGACTGTATCGCTTTGAGGGGGCAAAATGTATCGAACATACGATTGACCATTCGTACGTAGAAAAAATGACCAGCGAGGGCAAGATATCGCCCGCCGAGGCGCCATCCCATCCGATGTCAAACGTATTAATAAACGCGATCGGCTCAACTACCGAAATTCCATTCGTATCAATAGGCCGTCATACCGGATTAAAAACCGGGGATGCGTTTTTATTGTGCTCAGATGGATTTTGGCCATACTTTACAGAGACGGAAATGGGTCTGGCAATTGACAGAGCCACAGTGCGCGAGGCGGCCGAAATGTTTATTGCCAGAGTGCGTGTGCGTACGGTCAACATAGCTGCCGATAATTGTACTTTGGCGATCATCAAACTGGTTACACCATCAAAATATAGAAAAAACGCAGACCTGCTCGTATAAGACAGTCTGCGTGTTTAACGTACGTTCGGGGTATCTGGAACATTAAAAGATGCAATGGGGCTTCCAGATATATTGGAAGTACCACACAATTTTGAAAGCCACCGGTTCACGCTCTCTCTTTTACGCCCTCTATTGCGTCAAAAAAATCAACCTGGGATAACTTTGATTTGGTTGACTTCCAGTTTAGAGGGACCAAAACGGTTCTTGTCGAATTCTCCAGTGATTTCAACAACGGTATTTTCGTTAATTGTCTGATTCGCAGGAAAGTATTTTGGCGAAATTTTTGTCTTGATTTCACCAGTGGCATCAGCAAAGACATAGTTTTTACTTCCACCGTGGCTAATTAATTTGCCGGTTAAAGTGACGTACTGATCGTCTTTTCCATCGTCCAGTAATTGTTTCACAGTCATCTTTGAAATACTGGACGGGCCAGTATATTGGGTATTAGCGCCAGCTGCACTGGCAGTCGGTCCCGTATAGCTTTGCGAAATCGCAGCTGCGCAGGAAACTGTTAACACGGTGATGGCGATTACTTTGGCGATGCGATTCATGAGATATCCCTTTTGACAACGGTGTGTGTAATAGTTGATTCAGCGCGTTCGGAGACTGCGCTGGACTGTTGCTATTAAACTCCCTCAACATTAACGTTATCTTAAGAAACAAAAATCTTACGTTCGCCACTTAAACTCGGTAATGCTTCTGCACAGGTGATCGCTTCACGCTGGAAAATCCAGGAAAACACCGAGGCCACGTGTATGCAAACCGCGCCCAAACGATAGTTTTGCACCATGTAACTCAGCGATGCGACGTACGATAGAAAGCCCCAGTCCATTGCCAGCCTCGCCACTACCAAGCACACGAAAAAAACGTTCGCCCAATCGACTGTGTTGCTCTTCATTAACACCCGGACCATCGTCGCAAATAGCAATACGCACCACACCGGACGCGGTCCTGATTTTAATCTGTATCGTGCTTTTCGCTGGACAATAACGCAATGCATTATCAAGAAGATTGCGCAAAGCGATATACATTAATTCCGGATTTATATTTAACGACTCAACCTGGTTTTGTAATTCGACGCTTATATCGCGGCGGCCAGCATTAACGGCATGGGCATCAATCAACCCCTGAAGAAACGGGGTTAGCGCAACCGACTGTCGCTTCAAGCCATCTTGATTGATGGGGTCCAGCCGCGCCAGTGCCAATAGGTTCTCGACCAAAGCCGTCGTGCGATCAACATCGTTACGCAGTTTTTGAAAGGGGATAGCCAACTCAGCATGTTGACGTTGTAACAACTGAACGTGCATGCCTATTGCCGCAAGCGGTGTGCGGAGCTCATGCGCTGCATCGGCAGTAAATCGACGCTCTGCTTGCAGCGCCGAATCCAAACGCAACAGCATGCCATTTAACGCGTTGACGACAGGTTTTAATTCAGTGGGCTGTTCCTCTAACAACACTGGTGTCAAATCATCGCGTGATTTTTGGGTCAGTGCATGGGCTGTGAGGTTAATCGGTTTCATTACCCGATTAACGCAATACCAACTCACTGCACCCACCATAGCAAGCAATAACAAAGCCGGAATCGTGAGGCTTTCCGCCAGCTCATCAAGTATATCCAGACGTTTTTTAAACTTCTGCCCGACTTGCACTTCAAAATGCGCATCACTGCTGCGAACCACAAAAATACGCCAGCTTTGGCCATCAATATCGATATTCTTAAAACCTTTGCGCTGGTCGAAATGTGGAATAAAAGGACTATCCGGTGCTTTGGTTGTGCGTTGGATCACCTTGTTATCCACCACGATCTGATACTGAATATCAACCTTACGGGTTTCGCTCGTGCCGCTATCGGTTTCGGCCAATAAGCCTCGCGCATTCAAGTCAGTGGTCGCGGCCATGATCAAATAACTGGACTCTTTCAAGGCGTCATCAAACACGTCGTTAGTTTCGTGCCATGCAATAAACACCATAATGGTGATACTGGCGATCCACATTAAGGTACTAGTACCCAGAATCGTCCATAACAAACGCAGGCGCAGAGAATAGGAGCACTGCTTGGCAGAGTTGGTATCAACGTTGTCGGCTAAAGACTTAGGCATTCTCTTCTTTTAAACGATAGCCAAGATTACGTACGGTAACGATAAAAGACGCCCCTAGTTTTTTGCGAAGATGGTGAATATGCACTTCAATTGCGTTGCTTTCCACTTCCTCGCCCCAACCATATAAGCCTTCCTCAATCTGAGCACGCGTAACAATTTGCCTGCGATGCAGCATCAATGCATGTAGCACGGCAAATTCACGGGCGGTCAGTTCTACCAGTTCGTCATTACATGTCACTCGTTTGCTGGCGATATCTAAGCCGATATTGTCATGTTTGATAATATTATCAGCGCGATGGGCATAACGCCGCATAGCGGCCCGAATCCGAGCTGACATTTCTTCCATATCTACTGGCTTGATCAAGTAATCATCAGCGCCCAGATCAAGTCCTTTGATGCGGTCTGCTAACGTATCTCTTGCAGTAAAAATGAGTACCGGCACGAGGTCTTTGTTAGCGCGCAATTGCATAAGAAGCTGATCACCGGACGCGCCAGGTAAGCCGCGATCTAACAATACGCAATCATAACTGTGGGTTTGGAGGGCAATCGCGGCGGAATCCCCACGTTGCACCCAGTCGACGGCATAGCCGTCAAGCTGAAGCCACGATTGAACGGTCGCACCCAGCGAGGGGTCGTCTTCTGCAAGGAGGATACGCATGAGATTGATCTTAACTCGGTTAAATTAAGGCAGTCTTAACACCGCAATAGTTACTCGGCATTTGGTAGTTTGGGTGCCTTAAACATTTTTAAGACCGTCATGCTTAGGAAAGTTGAACGTCGACCAGCTTATCGATGCACGCAAAAGACGCTACCCGACGTGGCGCTACGTTCTGATGCGGCAGATTACGTAGTTAACAACAACACAGTCCAATACACAACCATTTCTGAAAAATGACGAGAAATGGTTTTCCCCCTTGCGTTGGAAATTTTACCTGCGCTCAACCACTTTACATTGAACCAGTTCCGAAGTTTTTAAGCTCAAAGTGCCACTTTAGGGCTGGGCTGGCGCTGGTGCACTGGAAGGTGAAGTGACTGCCGGCGGACTCACTGCTGGAACTGCAGATGCCTTTTTCTCCGCAAGATCGCGCGCTTTTTCTGCTTTTTTGTCAGCTACTTCACGCTGACGTGCAGCCGCATCCTGGCCTTTTTTGATAAATGCAGCTCTGTTAGCAGCGCGTTCTGATGCTTTAGCAGTTTCATTTTGCTGTATTTTATTTAATTTATTGGCATTGTCTGAGATGCGTTTCTCAGCCTCGCCTGCATGGAGCTTGGTATTCGCCGTAACAGCGGCATCTTTCTCCCCGCTTTCTTTTACCTTATTTGCAATTGAACTCTCTTTTTCCTTTTGGTCTTGCTGCAACTTAGGCGCAGAAATATCATTTTTGGTTTGCTGTTCTGCCAGCGCTTTATCGCGATCATCCGCTGTAGCACGTCGCTTATAGGCGTTTGCCTCAACCTCCAGAGGGCGAATTTGCTTTAACGCCAAGCGGCGTTGCTCTTTCGCGGCATTTAAACAAGGATTAGTAAAAAACTTTTTGTAACAAACGCGCTGCTCGTTCAGAGTGCGTAACTCGACCTCGGCACGTGCCTTTGTCACATCGGTCAACACATTGTCTGCACCGGCCACCGAACTGACAGAACCGAGCGGATGACGCGTTGCAAATTCTGCGGCAGGAATAGAAGAATCGAATACTTTATTAATATCCCTAGACTGAATCGGATTATCTGTAGGGTTGGCAGATTGCTTAGCGTCTTTATTGACGTTGGACGCATCACTTTGAGATGCGTCTTGGTTGACGCCTGCTGTATTTTGCTCAGAGCCAGGTTTTGCGTCGACATTTGCTGTGGATTTGCTGTTGGATGTAATGCCGTTATATTGATCCGATTTCGTATCGTCCTGCGCATGCGCCCTGCCAGCCATCCCACCACCCAGAAATAGCAAGGTAGTCAGGAGCGCAAACGTTGATATCACGGGCAGAGAGAGGCCGTTGGTTTTGATCGCTGAAGACTGCATTTTAATAACAAAAGAAGCGAATCTCACGTGTTTCCATCCATTCTTTACATTGCATTGTTCGGTTAATCAACATCGCATAACGTCGGGGCCGTGTAGCGTCGGAACAAGTGGGCCGGTCCTTCGCGGCCTATTTGCCGCGTTACATCAACATTAAGCACAATCCCGTTTCGGCGTCCGGCATATTAGTGATTATGCAATAGCGTCTGCCGTACCCCGTTGCTCGGAATCCATATATTCCTTAGACTGCATCTCACTGATACGTGATGCCGTACGATGGAATTCGTTTGCCAGCATGCCTTGGGTATACAACTCTTCTGGCGCAACCGCTGCCGACATAATTAATTTTATTTTGTGATCATAAAACACATCGATCAACCAGGTAAATCGGCGTGCTTCCGACGACATTGCTGCCGACATTTGCGGAATACCGGACAATATCACTGTATGGAACCGACTGGCAATTTCGAGATAGTCATTCTGCGAACGTGGCCCCCCACACAACGTCGCGAAATCGAACCAGATAACCCCACCAGCGCGCCGTAACGACTTAATTTTACGCGCTTCAATATCCACGACCGGGTCCTGATCTGCCATTTCGGCAATCCCAGCAAAAGCGTGACGCAAGGCGCGGTCACTGTCGCCATTAAGTGGCGTGTAGTAACTATCCACTAAATCCATCGCAAGTCGACGGTAGTCTATTCCCGCATCGATATTAATAACATCGAGCTTATCCCGCAATAGCTTAATGGTCGGCAACATGCGATCACGGTGTAAGCCATCCGGATACAGTGTACCCGGCTCGTAATTGGACGTCATCACGAATGAAACGCCGTTATCAAACAAAGCTCTGAGCAAGTTGTACAAAATCATCGCATCAGCAATATCGGATACATGAAATTCGTCGAAACAGATCAAACGATATTTTTTTGCGATCCGCTTAGCCACTTCATCAAGAGGATCCTCTACGCCTTTCAATTCATCCAACTGGCGATGTACTGCGCGCATAAACTCATGAAAATGCAGACGTACTTTACGAACCACGGGCACAACGGAATAAAAACTATCCATGAGAAACGATTTGCCGCGCCCGACACCACCCCACATGTATACACCACGCGGCACGTCAGGACGATTAATTAGTCGCTTCAAAGAATTCGAGCGTTGCGCTTTGAAGGCCACCCATTCATCATAAGCTTGCTGAAGCCGCTCGACCGCCAGCAACTGTGCAGGATCAGAGGTAAATCCACGCTGCCTCAACGTCTGCTCATAAAACTCTAGGACGTTCATGATTGTCAACCTCACATGCTCAACTCCCCCGTCCATACTTAGCTATCAGAACGACCGGGTAAAACAAAAATGGGCGAGCCATTGCTCACCCACACTTAGATGTTGCGACTCTTGCAACTATAGTCGGTCCATTTCAACCGATATCTGGCTTGGATAGGCCCCATTTTTATTGTCAACACTGGTCGGAAAACTGGTCCCCTGACCTAAGCCTATGCCACCACCACCCGCAGCACTACCTCCCATACTTGGTAAGCCAGCCCCCGGTGGCGCTTTAAAGATGATGACCCCACTCCGATAACCTCTTTTACTACAGTCAACATGTAAATCACCGTCTGCAGCCGATATCACTACTTCGGCTGGGGTCGTCAGGTTCCAGGTTCCACCATCCGTTTTGACTACGCAACGAGCGGCGGTCAAAGGCTGCCCATCCGATTTGGTTTGGATCTGGATTCGACCATTATCTGACCCAGTTGTCGCGCAGCCAGCAAGTAAAACTATCGATAACAGGGTCAGATGACGCATCGTCATTTCCTTTAGAAGTTGAGCGAGCGCTTATCAACTGCCAGAGCAGCTTCTTTGGTCGCCTCAGACAACGACGGATGTGCGTGGCAAATACGTGCAATATCTTCGGCAGAAGCACGGAATTCCATTGCTACGACTGCTTCAGAAATGAGTTCCGAAGCCATCGGTCCAATGATATGGACACCAAGAATTTCATCGCTTTTTGCATCAGCTAAAAACTTCACCATACCGGCAGTATCGCCCAGCGCGCGCGCCCTGCCATTCGCCAGGAACGGGAATGTGCCCGCTTTATAAGCAACGCCTTCCGCTTTCAATTGCTGCTCGGTTTTTCCAACCCATGCGATTTCTGGTGACGTGTAAATAACCCATGGAATCGTATTGAAGTTGACATGACCGTGTTGGCCCGCGATCCGTTCCGCGACAGCAACACCTTCTTCCTCGGCCTTGTGTGCGAGCATTGGGCCGCGTACCACGTCACCGACCGCCCAAACGTTTGCCAGGTTAGTTTTGCAATCACCGTCAACATTGATGAAGCCGCGCTCATCCAGTTGCAAGCCAACGCCTTCAGCGTTAAGTCCAATGGTATTAGGTGTGCGGCCGATTGAAATGATCAATTTGTCGAACACGGCTTTTTGGGCTTCGCCTTTGGCATCGGTATACTCAACCGTGACCTCTTTTTTGCCCGCAGTGATAGAGCCAATCTTGACACCCAGACTGATATTCAACCCTTGTTTGGCGAACAGTTTGGCTGCTTCTTTAGCGATTTGATCATCTACTGCGCCAAGAAAAGCTGGTAACGCTTCCAGGACGGTGACTTCTGCACCCAGACGACGCCAGACGCTTCCCATTTCAAGACCGATGACGCCAGCGCCAATAACACCGAGTTTCTTCGGTACAGCGCCAATTGTCAGCGCGCCAGTGTTGGACAAAATCAATTTCTCGTCAAAATCAGCGCCCGGCAATGCACGCGCATTGGATCCCGTTGCCAGAATGATGTGCTTACCGCTAATCGACTCTTCGGTCTTGCCAGCAACCTTAATTTCGTAACCGTTAGCGTCGCCTTTAACAAAAGAGCCACGTCCGTGGAAAAAGGTCACTTTATTTTTTTTCAACAAATACAAAATGCCATCATTGTTCTGTTTAATGACCGTATCTTTACGCGCCAACATCTGTGGCAAATTCAAGGTTAGTTCCTTGATATCGATACCATGATCTGCGAAGCTGTGGCCAGCATGTTCGAAATGTTCAGAAGATTGCAGCAACGCTTTTGATGGGATACAACCAACGTTGGTACAGGTTCCGCCTGGTGCCGGACCGCCACTGGCGTTTTTCCACTCATCAATACAAGCGGTATTGAATCCAAGTTGAGCAGCACGAATTGCTGCGATATAACCACCAGGACCGCCACCGATAACGATAACGTCAAATTGCTTACTCATAGTTTTTCCTTCGTTCTTTTACGGCGCTCTTGGCAACAAGGCATCACGCACTACTTCAGGTAAATTCGGTATTTTTCGACTTCTTACGACAAAGCCAAGGCTAACTTAGCGGCAACGCATTGCATAACTGCCGCTCACTTCTTTGGTGCTTACTTTGATGCTTACTTCTTTAATAATCACGTCTTTTAATCACGTCTTTGATGCAGATTTTTTACATCGCAATAAATCGTCATTCCGTTGTTTACCCCACTTGTACGCTAATTTATTTAATTCAACCAACATGACGTAAAGCAGTCCACTTCATGCCTTCCGGTCAATTCCAATGAGGTATTGACCGAAAGGCAGTAAAGCGCAATTACTTTTAGAAATTACAAGTCCAGCAACATGCGTGCAGGATCTTCCAGCGCATCCTTGATAGCGACTAATGCCAATACTGCTTCACGACCGTCGATGATACGGTGATCGTAAGACATTGCCAGATAGTTCATCGGACGAATAACGATTTGGCCATTTTCAACGACAGCACGGTCCTTAGTGGCATGAACGCCCAAGATCGCAGACTGTGGAGGATTGATAATCGGCGTCGACAGCATCGATCCGAATGTTCCACCGTTTGAGATTGAGAAAGTACCGCCGGTCAGATCTTCCATTGTCAGCTTGCCGTCACGTGCTTTAGCACCGAACTCGCCAATTTTCTTTTCGATCTGCGCGATCGACATTTGATCAGCATCACGCAACACAGGGACGACCAAACCACGTGGCGAACCAACGGCGATACCAATATCAAAATAGCCATGGTACAAAATATCGTTACCGTCAACGGAAGCATTAACGACAGGGTATTTCTTCAACGCTGCGACAGCTGCTTTGACAAAGAAGGACATGAACCCAAGCTTAACGCCGTGCTCTTTTTCAAATTTATCTTTGTACTTGGTCCGTAAATCGATAACAGGTTGCATGTTGACTTCATTGAATGTAGTCAAGATTGCGTTAGTCGCTTGCGATTGCAGTAAACGTTCAGCGATACGCGCGCGCAAGCGGCTCATCGGCACGCGCTCTTCCGGACGCTCTTCTTTGCTAGCTTTGTTTGGCGCAGCAACTTGTTGCAAGGCTGGTTTAGCAGCCGGAGCTGCAACCGCTGGTGCTGGCGTGGCTGGCTTCGCTGCCAACGTTGTCAGCACATCACCTTTAGTTACGCGACCATCTTTGCCGCTACCTGCGACCTGCGTTGCTGAAAGGTTATTTTCCGAAAGTAACTTGGCTGCTGCCGGCATAGCAATACCCGCTGCGGAGGTGCTTGCAAGTTCTGGGGCGGCAACAGGTGTCGTTGCATGGCCAGGTTGCGGCACCGGTATCGGCGTTACTTCCATCGGGCTTACTTTAGCTGCTGCATCAGTATCGATAATCGCGATGATCTGACCTGCAACAACAGTAGCGCCATCCGGCTCCACAATTTGTACGACTACGCCATCATTTGGCGCTGGCAATTCCAGCACCACTTTATCTGTTTCAATATCGATTAGGTTCTCATCGCGTGCGACTGGATCGCCTACTTTTTTATGCCATTGCAACAGGGTTGCTTCAGCGACAGATTCTGAAAGTTGGGGGACTTTAACTTCTATAAGTGCCATGGAATTCTCCGTATGGGTTTTGCATCCGGCACGCCTTGTTTGTGGCGTGCCTTTGCTTCAGTTATTTGGTAAGAACAAAGCCCTTAAGCTTTGAAAATGCAGTATCAAGCAATGTTTTTAGTTGCGCGTAATGCTTGTCGTAGTAACCCACGGCAGGCGATGCACTGGCTGGACGACCTGCATAAGCAAGCTTTTGACCATCACCCAGATTTTCAAAAATATTATGTTGAATCTGCAACCACGCACCTTGGTTTTGCGGCTCGTCTTGCGCCCAAACCAATTCATTAAAGTTTGGAAATTGCTTCAATTCAGCTGCAAATGCCTTGTGCGGGAACGGATACAGTTGTTCCAGACGAATAATAGCGACGTCGGCTTGACCGCGTTCTTTACGCGCATTAACCAGATCGTAATAAATCTTGCCAGAACAAGCGATGATACGCTTCACCTTTTTAGCATCGATCTTGTCATCAACTTCACCGATGACGGTCTGGAATGAACCCTTTGCCAAATCAGACAAAGGCGAACCGGCATCCTTATTACGCAGCAATGATTTCGGCGTCATGATAATGAGCGGCTTGCGGAACAGACGAATCATCTGACGGCGCAGCAAATGGAAAATCTGCGCTGAAGTAGTCGGCTGAACAACCTGCATGTTGTTATCTGCACATAATTGCAAGAAGCGCTCGAGACGTGCCGACGAGTGTTCCGGTCCCTGGCCTTCATAGCCATGTGGCAGCATCATTACTAACCCTGACGCACGCCCCCATTTCACTTCGCCGGAGCTGATGAATTGGTCAATAACAACTTGTGCACCGTTGGCAAAATCGCCGAATTGCGCTTCCCAAATCGTTAAAGTATTCGGTTCTGCTGTCGAATAACCGTACTCAAATCCCAGAACCGCTTCTTCAGATAATACAGAGTCAATAACATTGAAAGGCGCTTGCTGATCAGAGACATTTTGCAGCGGAATATAACTACCGGCATCCCAACGCTCACGATTTTGATCATGCAATACTGCGTGACGATGTACGAAAGTACCGCGACCGGCATCTTGCCCGGTTAAGCGAATCGTATAACCGGAAGACACCAGAGACGCATAGGCCAGATGCTCGCCCATACCCCAGTCAAGGTTGAGTTCGCCGCGGCCCATAGTCGCACGATCATTGAGCACTTTTTCGACCAGCGCGTGGACTTTAAAATCATCCGGCACCTTTGTAATGCGCGCAGCTAAACGTTTCAGTTCAGTCATTGGCACAGCAGTATCGGCAGCGTCGGTCCATTTGCGATTTAAGAACGGCAACCAATCAACGGCATACTTGCTCTTAAAATTGGTAATGACAGGGTCGATTGTGTGCTTACCTGCATCCATCGCATCGCGATAGGCCTTGACCATAGCATCGCCCTCACCGGCTTCAATTGTGCCTTGTGCGGTCAATTTGTCGGCATACACTTTACGCGTACCCGGATGCTGTGCAATCTTTTTGTACATCAGCGGTTGTGTCAATGCTGGTGTATCTTGTTCGTTATGGCCAAGTTTGCGGAAGCAGATGATGTCCACAACAATGTCTTTTTTAAACTCAACGCGATAGTCAAGGGCGATCTGAGTTGCGAAAACAACTGCTTCTGGATCATCCGCATTGACGTGAAGAACAGGTGCTTCAATCATCTTGACCACGTCTGAGCAATACAGCGTCGAACGTGAGTCGCGTGGATCGGAAGTAGTAAAGCCAATCTGATTGTTAATGACGATGTGAACAGTACCACCGGTGCCGTAACCGCGAGTTTGCGCCAGGTTTAACGTTTCCATTACAACGCCTTGCCCTGCAAATGCGGCATCGCCATGCACCAGGATTGGCAAAACTTGCGCGCCGTCTTTGTCGCCACGACGTTCCATACGTGCCTTGACCGATCCCTCGACCACTGGGTTGACGATCTCAAGATGCGATGGATTAAACGCCAGCGACAGATGGACAGGGCCGCCTGGGCTAGTGATGTCCGATGAAAAACCTTGATGGTACTTTACGTCACCGGCAGGCAAATCATCGCCGTGCTTACCTTCAAACTCGGCAAACAATTCTTGCGGCATTTTGCCCAAAGTATTGACCAGAACGTTAAGGCGGCCACGATGGGCCATACCGATAACGATTTCCTGGATACCTTTTTCGCCGCCGCGTTGAATCGTTTCATCGAGTGAAACGATAAAACTTTCGCCGCCCTCTAGTGAGAAACGCTTTTGTCCGACATAACGTGTGTGTAGATAGCGCTCCAAACCTTCAGCAGCTGTCAAACGTTCAAGAATGTGTTTTTTCTTTTCAACCGTCAGCGTCGGTGCAGAGCGAGTCGACTCGAGACGTTCTTGTATCCAGCGCTTTTCAGTTGGGTCACTAACGTACATATACTCAGCGCCAATCGAACGGCAATAAGTATCGCGCAATGAATTCAACAGATCGCGAAGCGTAGAGGTCTCTGTGCCGAAATAGGTATTGCTGATGTTGAACACAATGTCCATGTCCGCATCAGTAAATCCATAGAACGTCGGATCCAGCTCAGGAATAGCCAAACGTTCTTGGCGCTGCAGCGGATCTAGATTGGCCCAGCGCGAACCGAGGTAACGATATGCAGCGATTAGCTGAGTTGCGGCTACGCGTTTACGTCCCATTTCAGCATCAGCTGAAGCGGAAATTGTCCGAATTGGACCTTGCTTTGCGCGTTCGGCAAATGATGCTACGACCGTTGCATGCGCTACATCGGGCTTATCTGTGCCATCGACGGCAGGCACATGTTGCATGGCGTCAAAGTACGCACGCCAGTTATCTGAAACAGATCCGGGATTATCAAGGTACGACTCGTACAGTTCTTCAATGTACGGTGCGTTACCTCCGAAGAGATACGAATTGGAGCCATATTGCTGCATCATATTGCTCACCTTTCTTCGCGTTTCGCGAGATTAGCGGGTTAACAAAACCTTCCGCGACACGGCCTGACCGGTTAGCGGATTGCACATCAAGTTGTGGGGAAGGGATCAAATTACAACTTCTTATTACTGTATTCTTTTCAACTAACGCAATTAGTTCTAAACGTGTGCTCACACTTTGCAATTTTGTCATCTTTGCCACTTCAATTAAGGACGCAATACAAAACCTGAAGCTATCCGTTGCAAACGCGATCAAAACTATTGATGCAGTAGAATAGCATAACTCCTATTCAACAATACAAAAAAAGCGAATCATTCGATTCGCTTTTTTGATATTTACATTACTTACTTGCAGTACGACTTTCGATTGACACGACATCGCGAGTCGGAGAACCGATAAATAATTGGCGCGGACGACCAATTTTTTGCTCAGGGTCCGAGATCATTTCGTTCCATTGCGCGATCCAACCTACAGTACGCGCCATTGCGAAGATTCCGGTAAATAGAGAAACTGGAATGCCCAATGCTGATTGAACGATACCTGAATAGAAGTCAACATTCGGATAAAGTTTGCGAGAGACAAAATATTCGTCTTCTAGCGCGACTTTTTCTAGCGCCATGGCTAGCTTGAATAAAGGATCGTTTTCCAATCCCAACTCTGCCAACACTTCGTAGCAAGTTTCACGCATCAACTTGGCACGTGGATCGTAGTTTTTGTAGACACGATGACCAAAGCCCATCAGCTTAACAGTCGAGTTTTTGTCCTTAACTTGTCTTACGAATTCAGGAATATTATCGACGGTACCGATTTCTTTCAGCATATTGAGTGCAGCTTCGTTCGCGCCGCCGTGTGCTGGGCCCCACAAACAAGCAATACCAGCAGCGATACAGGCAAACGGATTTGCGCCGCTTGAACCAGCCAGACGCACTGTTGATGTCGAAGCATTTTGCTCGTGATCAGCGTGCAAGATCAAAATACGATCGAGGGCACGAACCAGAACGTCGCTGACTTTGTACTCTGCGCATGGCGTTGAGAACATCATGTGCATGAAGTTTGCGCTGTACGACAAATCGTTACGTGGATATACAAACGGTTGTCCGACGTTATATTTGTAGGCCATTGCGACTAGCGTTGGCAACTTGGCGATCAAACGAATAGCCGAAACTTCACGGTGACGCGGGTCAGTAATGTCTAGCGAATCATGATAAAACGAAGACAACGCGCCCACTGTGCCAACCAATACAGCCATAGGATGCGCATCGCGACGGAAACCACGGAAGAAAAATTGCATTTGTTCGTGGACCATGGTGTGTGTCGTCACGGTTGCGTCAAAGGTTTCTTTTTCTTCTGCTGTTGGCAATTCACCATTCAGAAGCAAATAACACGTTTCCAGAAAATCGCAATTTACAGCTAATTGCTCAATCGGGTAACCGCGATAAAGTAGTTCGCCCTTGTCGCCATCGATATAGGTAATCGATGAATTACATGCAGCGGTCGACATAAAACCGGGGTCATAAGTAAACTTGCCGGTCGCACCATATAACTTACGGATATCGATAACTTCAGGACCCACGGTCCCTTTGTAGATTGGAAAATCGATCGATGGGCTACCATCAGAAAATGATAGTGTGGCTTTCGTTTCAGCGTTGGTCATGGCTCTTCCCTCTTTAGCAGGTAATGCTTGAATCAAAAATAAAATACGTTTATACGCACTGCTTCGCCGCATGCTGGCTTATGCATCACACTGACAATATGGTCAATGGCGGGTTTATCTTTGCTCAGATTACGCGTAATCGCGCTACCAAAGCATGAACCTGAGGCAAATCCACTTCGCCCTCGGCCTCGTTGCGTCCCATCAGCAAATTCATCAGATCACCGTCGGATAAGTCCATCAATCGCGTGAAGGCATCGACATCAACGTCCGTCATGGTTGACTCATTTGCATCCAAAAATCTGGTGAGAATTAAATCATTTTCCAAAAGACCGCGCCGCGCGCGCCAGCGCAATCTTGCGCGCTTTGCTGGGTCGTCCTGGTGGGTGATGGTCATGATTTACTTGATTCCAATTAGTGCAATGGCAATGTTAAACCACTGTCGATGTAAACTTTATCCCGCAGCAGTTACTGCGAACCAGACAAGTGACAATATGAAGTTGTTTTTGAAACCTTGTGTCAGGCACACATAGTGTGTTCTGTGACTGAGCAGCCCAAATGGTCTTCTCGTAAAAAATACAAAAAAACTTTGCGTGAATAACCTGCAGCATCCTCACTTTGTGTCTGATCGGCTTTGCTTAGACTGCAATTCAAAACAATGTTGTTTCTTAATTGTCGACTCACCTTCCAGTTACGATGATCCGTCATAGACGAATCATCGACTGATAGTGCTTATACTATTTATACCGCGCGACGAACCATCAGTTCTTTAATCTTGCCGATTGCTGCATTAGGGTTCAATCCCTTAGGGCAAACATCAACGCAATTCATGATTGAACGACACCGGAATAAACGATACGGATCTTCCAGGTTATCCAAGCGCTCACCAGTAGCCTCATCGCGACTATCAGCGATAAAACGGTAAGCTTGTAACAAACCAGCCGGACCGACAAACTTGTCTGGATTCCACCAAAATGACGGACAAGACGTAGAACAGCAAGCACAAAGAATACACTCGTACAAGCCATCTAGCTCTTCACGCTGCTCTGGGGTCTGCAAACGTTCTTTTTCCGGCGGAATACTGTTGTTGATCAGGTATGGCTTAACTGAATCGTATTGTTTGAAGAACTGCGTCATATCAACGATCAGATCGCGAATCACCGGCAAGCCTGGTAACGGCCTTAGGATGATCGGCTCAGACAATTCATTCAAATTAGTTGTACACGCCAAACCATTTTTGCCGTTGATATTCATGGCATCAGAACCACAAACGCCTTCACGACATGAGCGACGGAGTGACAACGAATCATCAACATCTGCCTTGATACGTTGCAATGCATCAAGTAACATCTTATCCGTCGGCAATAGTTCAACCGTCAGGTCTTGCATGTAAGGCTTTGTATCCTTGTCCGGATCGTAGCGATAGATTTTAAATTTAACTGTACGTGACATGGCTAGACCTTATTAGAAAGTACGTGGTTTTGGCTTGAACGTATCAACCGTCAGGGGCTTGGTAATCACCGGTTTGTAATCGAGACGATTACCTTCGGAGTACCACAACGAGTGCTTCATCCAGTTCTCATCGTCGCGCTTTTCGTAATCTCGATGCGCGTGAGCGCCGCGTGACTCCTTACGGGCAGCGGCGGCCGTAATAGTTGCCTTGGCTACTTCGATCATGTTATCGAGTTCAAGTGCTTCAACCCGCGCAGTGTTGAAAACCATCGACTTATCTTTGAACGAGACATTCTTGCGACGCTCATCAAGGATCATAATTTCTTTGTAACCTTGCTGGAGCAATTCATCCGTCCGAAACACGCCACAATAGTGCTGCATCGTCTTACGGATATCATTGGCAACATCTTGTACGCGCTCAGTACCTGTGCTTGTTTCCAGTTTTGCGACACGCGCCATAGAAGCGTCGGTTGCATCAGCAGGAAGAGGTTTATTGCTGCGCTCTTTTAGCTTGCTGTCAACAATATGGTTACCGGCTGCGCGACCAAATACAACCAGATCCAGCAGTGAGTTAGTACCCAGTCGATTAGCACCGTGCACCGATACGCAGGCACATTCGCCAATCGCATACAAGCCATTTACAATCGCGTTAGGAATGCCATCTTTCGGCACTACTACCTGACCATAAACGTTAGTCGGAATACCACCCATTTGATAATGGATCGTTGGTACGACCGGGATAGGCTCTTTAAGCGCATCGACGTTGGCAAACTTGTGACCGATTTCAAGGATGGATGGAAGGCGCTTTTTGATGGTCTCAGCGCCAATGTGGCGAAGATCCAGCATCAGGTGATCTTTATTAGGACCGCAACCGCGACCTTCTTTAATTTCCTGGTCCATTGACCGCGACACGAAGTCACGTGGTGCCAGATCCTTCAATGTTGGAGCATAACGCTCCATGAAACGCTCACCTTCGGAATTGATGAGAATACCACCTTCACCCCGAACGCCTTCAGTAATCAACACACCAGCACCGGCAACACCGGTTGGGTGAAACTGCCAAAACTCCATATCTTCCAACGGAATGCCAGCACGCGCCACCATACCCATACCATCACCGGTATTGATAAATGCATTAGTTGACGCCGCCCAGATACGGCCAGCACCACCAGTTGCCATGACAGTTGTCTTGGCTTCCAGCATCATGATCTCGCCAGTCTCCATCTCAAGAGCAAGTACTCCGAGTACGTCGCCGTCAGCGTCTTTCACCAAATCAATCGCCATCCACTCAACGAAGAAGTGGGTCTTGGCGCGAACATTACGCTGATATAACGTATGCAACAATGCATGACCGGTACGGTCAGCTGCAGCACAGGCACGGGCGACCGGTTTTTCACCGAAGTGAGCCGAATGACCACCGAACGGACGCTGATAAATCGTACCGTCAGCGTTACGGTCGAATGGCATACCCAAATGCTCTAGTTCGTACACGGCTTTCGCCGCTTCGCGACACATAAACTCAATAGCGTCCTGATCACCTAAGTAATCAGAACCCTTGACTGTGTCAAACATGTGCCAGTACCAATTGTCCTCTGACATGTTTCCCAGAGAGGCACCGATACCGCCCTGCGCTGCAACTGTATGCGAGCGCGTAGGGAAAACTTTAGACAAAACGGCGACATTTAAACCAGCTTCCGCCAACTGTAGCGAAGCACGCATACCGGAACCACCGGCACCAACGATTACCGCATCAAAGCGGCGTGTAGGAATTGTGGGTTTAATAGCTGCCACGATTACACTCTCCACAAAATCTGCGCCGCCCATCCGGCACAACCGACTAGCCACAAAATTGTGGCAACTTGCAATACCAGTCGCAGAGCAACCGGCTTAACGTAATCCATCCAGATATCACGCACGCCAATCCATGCGTGAAAAAACAGTGCTGCCAGCGCGACGAAAGTCGCCAGCTTAAACCACTGGTGCGAGAATAATCCCGCCCAACCTTGATAACTAAAATCGCTTGCGGTCAAAAAGGAGATCAACAGAATAACGGTATAAATCGCCATTACAACTGCGGTAGCGCGTTGCGCAAGCCAGTCACGCAAACCGTAATGTGCACCAACGACTAAGCGCTTAGCCCCAATATTATTATTCGCCATTTTTAGAATGCTCCGAACAGTTTTAACGCGACCACTAGCGCCAGCGGCAAGCTAATTGCAAATACGCCGACTGCGGATTTGCGGGCGCTATCCTTGTCGAGGCCGACATGGTTATCCATGACCAGATGACGAATACCAGCGCAGAAGTGATGCAGATATGCCCATGACAGCGCCAGGATAATCAATTTGACGAACCAGTTGGATGTAATGCCCTTGAAGTATTCAAATGAACCTTCAGACACCAGACTTGTGTCAAGCAGGAACAGAATGAAAGGCAATAACAAAAACATCAACAAGCCGCTAATACGGTGCAAAATCGAAATAAAACCTGCCAAAGGCAAGCGATATCCAATAATTTGACTTATGTGAATGTTACGAAATTGTGGCCGCTGATTTTTTTCGGCTTCGGCATCAGACATAACGGGGGTTCTCCTCAGTTTTAAAACAATTGCGTGATTTTCGCTTATTTTGGTGCAGCACACCATTAGTTCTTAAGTATTCAGCAAAATTACCTCAGAAAAATCCAATTATCATCTAATTGGCAGAGTTAATTTAGTCATAAAGCCTTTAAATATCATTCCAATCTAGCATCTTACGACAACCTGCTATTCGGTGAAATTGCGCCCCTATTTATTGTATTGCTCGCTTTTTCCACACCGATTTAGTCGGTATTACACTGCGCCGACTTCCCTAAAACACACTTAACTCAATTCATTCTGATAGTGATGGCGATCAGTAACATACAGCCCACGCCTAACTTCCACCGGTTTGTCGCCATACGTGAACGACACGCGCTCGACACTTAATAACGGTGACATCGGCGGCACAGACAGTAATTGTGCCACTTCCGTATCCGCGCTCGCAGCACGTATTTGCTCAGTGGCGCGAATCATTCGTGTAGCAAATTCAGTCTCAAACAAGCCATACATGGGCCCACGATATTCAACTAGCCGCTCCAGGGTTAAGCTCTTGAATATCGCGCCAGGCAACCATAACTCCTCAAGTATTGTCGGCGCACCCTCAAATGACATAACGCGCTTGACGAATACTACCGAATCTCCGGATTTCATGTTTAGGAGGCGTGCAATTTCCGCCGGAGCGCGTAAACGCTTAAGCTCAATAACTCTTTTATCGGCCGGCTTAGGCTGTCCATCGTCAGGCATTAAACGCAAAAATCTAAATTGCGCCTTGTCTTCGTGGTGCGTCGCAACAAAAGTACCTTTTCCCTGACGTCTCACCACTAAGTTTTCTGCGGCTAATTCGTCGATCGCTTTACGGACAGTTCCTTGACTTACCTTGAATCTGTTCCCTAGCTCTACCTCGCTGGGAATAAGTTCGCCCGGCTTCCACTCTCCCGACTGTAAGCGCAGCATAATAAGTGCTTTAATTTGCTGATAGAGCGGACTAAAGGTTGGGGATGCTGCAGGGACGACAGCACTGCCGACGTTGACTGGATCAGTGCTAATCATATTGGATGGGATGGAACTCATAACTTACGATTTCAACACATAAACACCCATATAGTCCAGCACAAAATCTCTTGGTAAGATGTCTTATATAAGATATAAGATAGTCATTGACAGACCAACTTCACGCGCCTACACTCGCGGGAAACCGTTATTAGATTGAGGTTATTTGTTTATTGGCTGCTTTTGGTCACAGGAAACATCTGACCAATAAAATATCTGATAAACGTTGCTGCTTCTGATTTTTTTTGCTTATCACTGCTTTCGTCGTCCGTCAGCATTGATATTGGCTATAAGCTGTTCGCTAAAACAAACTGACGCACGCTGTTTTCGACGGTATCATAGTAGATCAGGTATACAGATTACGCTTTTCATCACCACTCTGGAGATTCAACATGGCTAAAACCCCAATGCGTGTTGCCGTAACCGGCGCAGCTGGTCAAATCGGTTATTCCCTTTTATTTCGCATCGCCAACGGCGACTTGCTCGGCAAAGACCAACCGGTCATTTTGCAATTGCTAGAAATTCCTGACGAAAAAGCCCAAAAAGCACTAAAGGGCGTCATTATGGAAATCGACGATTGCGCATTCCCGTTACTGGCTGGCGTTACTGCACATAGTGATCCGCTAACCGCGTTTAAGGATATCGACGTCGCCCTACTAGTCGGCGCACGTCCTCGCGGCCCTGGCATGGAGCGTAAGGATCTGCTCGAAGCCAATGCGCAAATTTTTACCGTTCAAGGTAAAGCTCTGGATGCAGTCGCCTCACGCAATGTGAAAGTATTGGTCGTTGGCAATCCAGCTAACACTAACGCTTACATCGCGATGAAATCGGCACCTAACCTGCCAGCGAAAAACTTCACTGCAATGCTGCGTCTAGATCATAACCGTGCATTGTCGCAAGTCGCGGCTAAGTCCGGCAAGCCAGTCGCCTCTATTGAAAAAATGTTCGTTTGGGGTAATCACTCACCAACGATGTACGCTGACTATCGCTACGCGACAGTTGACGGCCAGTCGGTAAAAGATTTGATCAATGATCATGAGTGGAATAAAGACGTTTTCTTGCCAACAGTTGGTAAGCGCGGCGCCGCCATTATTGAAGCACGTGGTTTATCGTCGGCAGCATCGGCAGCCAACGCAGCAATTGATCATGTGCGTGACTGGGTCCTTGGCACCAACGGCAAATGGACTACCATGGGTGTCCCATCGGACGGTTCATATGGCATTCCGGAAGGCACTATTTTCGGCTTCCCAGTGACGACCGAAAACGGCGAATACACCATCGTTCAAGGCTTGGAAATCGACGCATTCTCTCAAGAGCGTATCAACGTCACGTTGAACGAACTGTTGGAAGAGCGTGAAGGCGTTAAACATTTGGTTGGCTAATCTGGTGCATTAAAACGTGCGATCTTTAACCGGTCGCATGCTGCAAAACTGATGCGGGCAACATTTTTCAGATTTGCCTTCGTCAGTTGTTTCAAGCGCATTGATACACATAGTTTGATACACAGAAATTGTTTACTGTAATAAGAATAAAAGAACCAAGAACCAAGAACCAAGAATTAACTTGAGAAATAAGAACCATCTGTAGTAATTATCATAAATAGTTAGTTATATTTAGTTGTTAGTAGCCGTATGATGTTTTAAATAAATAGCAATTTGATCGCTGTTAAAAATTATCGCATCGTTATTGCAACTCGCTGGCAATACCCCTAATTGAGTTCATTTAAGTCAAGCTAAGTCGTATGAATCCTACCGAGGTTTTATTCCTAGGCAAACATCCACCGGTCTTATTGCCGGCGTGTGACCATTACGCCGGTTCAGAAAAGCTCATGCGCAAATCGGTCTCGCTTCAACACGACCTAGGCCCGGTATTTGATATTACGTTCGATTGCGAAGATGGTGCGGCTGCCGGTAATGAGGCTGCTCATGCACGATTGGTATCAGAGGTTATTGCGAGTGCCGACAATCGGTTTAACCGTATCGGTGCGCGCGTCCATGACATCAGCAGTAGTTTTTTCGAGCAAGATGTAGAGATTATTTGCCGGAAAGCGGCGACTCTTGCCTACCTGATGGTCCCCAAGGTGGAAAGCCTTGCCGATGTCAGCACCGCTATCGATCTGATCAATCACCATAGTCAACGCGCTGGCCGCGAGACTTTACCAGTCCATGTTCTGATTGAAACTCACGGCGCGCTTGCCGATGTCGCAGCGATCGCTGCCCTTCCCCAGGTTGAGTCGCTGTCGTTTGGAATTATGGATTTTGTTTCATCCCATTACGGCGCAATTCCCGGCGCTGCTATGCGTTCACCGGGTCAGTTCACCCACGCTTTGGTGACGCGCGCCAAGCTTGAGATATCTGCCGCCTGTCATGCACACGGCAAAACCCCTTCGCATAACGTCACGACAGAGATACACGACAGCGCAGTCGTCGCAGACGATGCCCATCGCGCCAGAATGGCATTCGGTTACACGCGGATGTGGAGTATCCATCCGCAGCAAATACGCTTCATTTTGGGCGCATTTTCTCCAACCGAGTCAGAAGTGAGCGACGCGACTCACATTTTACTTGCCGCCCAAAAGGCGGATTGGGGTCCAATCCAGCATCTCGGCACATTGCATGATCGTGCCAGCTATCGGTATTATTGGACCGTTTTACAGCGAGCGAAAAACAATGGCGTAGTACTGCCGCCGCTTGCTAATAGTTTATTTACGAATTAAACATTGCACTTTTTTTAGCTTACTAATATTGTAGCGCGCCCATTGATGTAATTAATAACTGCCCAACCAACAGTTCAGACAATATGAAAAAAACTCTCTCTATTCTTAGCTTGCTGTGCGCTAGCTTGATGATAACGGCACCATTAACATCCATCGCACAAACCACTACAGGTCAACCAGCAGCAACGAAAAAAGTAGTGAAGAAAAAAGTTGCCAAGAAAAATACCGGCAAGAAAGCCATCCCTGCAGCAGAAGTGGACGACGGTGAAGATGAAGGCACTCCCGATATCAAAGTCGCCGTGGCGGTCGAATACAACTGCGAACTGGGAAATAAATTAACCATTTATCGCAACGCCGCAGACCCCAAACACATTGCATTACGTTGGGGAAAAACCCTGCATCGTCTAACCAATGTAGCGACGACGACTGGTGCAGACCGATTTGAAAATCACAAATATGGCTTGGTATGGATCGGCATTCCGGCAAAAGGCATGCTGCTCGATTCTAAAAAAGGACAGCAATTGGCCAACGAATGTAAATCGCCGGAGCAAAATGTGGCTCCTGCGGCAGCACCGGCGGCTAACCTAATAGCTGAGCCAGTGCACGGTTAATAGAATTAAAATGCAGTAATACACCCGCATACCGGGCTACGACGATCATCATGGCTAACTCATGAAGAGCAGCCATGGTTGTGTCGCGCTCTTGTCCTATTACATTGTCCTATCATTTTGTAAGTGGTACAGCAGCATTCAAAGTATCTTTTTGGTATTTTTGAAAGTGAAAAAATATGTGTGTAAGAAGTTGACGTTTTTGACGCGCAGTACAATAAATTTTGCGTTAAAAATCGATGTCAATTACCTATTCAAACCGTCCCAAAAAGCAACTTAAGCTAAGTACCAAGTACCGTTTTACTCAGATTGTAAATCAAGGAGAAACCATGTCACGCAACACGTTGAACACCCTCAAGGAATTTAAAATTTCCGATACCAAGAAAGGCAAATTTTATTCCTTGCCTGCACTTGAAAAGAAACTTGGCATCAACATTTCACGCCTTCCGGTCTCCATCCGTATCGTGCTGGAATCAGTGCTGCGTAATTGCGACGGCAAGAAAGTAACGGAAGAACATGTCCGCCAATTAGCTGCGTGGAACGCAACTGGCGCGCGTACAGAAGAAATTCCGTTCGTCGTCTCTCGTGTTGTACTGCAAGATTTCACCGGCGTCCCGCTGCTGGCTGACTTGGCTGCTATGCGTAACGTTGCCGCACAACTCGGTAAAGACCCGAAGAATATTGAGCCGTTGGTGCCGGTTGATCTGGTCGTTGACCATTCCGTACAGATCGATCATTTCCGCGAAAAGAAAGCACTCGACCTCAATATGAAACTGGAATTCCAGCGCAATAATGAGCGCTACCAGTTCATGAAATGGGGCATGCAAGCCTTTGATACGTTCGGCGTCGTTCCTCCAGGTTTTGGTATCGTCCACCAGGTTAACCTGGAATATCTAGCACGCGGTGTGCATAAAAAGGGTGACGTATTTTATCCAGATACATTAGTCGGTACTGATTCCCACACCACCATGATTAACGGTATCGGCGTAGTCGGCTGGGGCGTTGGCGGTATTGAAGCAGAAGCCGGTATGCTCGGTCAGCCAGTATATTTCCTGACACCAGATGTCGTCGGCGTCAATCTGGTCGGCCAATTGCGCGAAGGTTGTACTGCGACTGACTTGGTCCTGACCATCACAGAACTACTGCGTAAAGCAAAAGTTGTTGGCAAATTTGTTGAGTTCTTCGGCGAAGGCACAGCGTCCCTCAGCCTGACTGATCGCGCAACTATCGCCAACATGGCACCAGAATATGGCGCAACGATGGGTTTCTTCCCAGTCGACGAAGCAACGCTTGACTACTTCAAGGGCACTGGCCGCAGCAAGGCAGAAATCTCAGCTTTCGAAGGCTATTTCCGCGCGCAAAAATTGTTCGGCATTCCAAAAGAAGGCGACATCGATTACACCACTGTCATCGAACTTGATTTGAGAACAGTTGCACCATCATTGGCGGGTCCGAAACGTCCACAAGATCGTATCGAAATTGGCAATGTAAAAAATAACTTCGCTGAACTATTCAGTAAGTCTGCTGCAGAAAGTGGATTCAACAAAAAAGCAGAAGATCTTGACGCTAAATACGTCAACACCGACGGCGTCGGCCTGATGAACGGCGATGTATTGATCGCCGCGATTACTTCATGTACTAACACATCTAACCCAAGCGTCATGCTGGCGGCTGGTCTGCTGGCTAAAAAAGCAGTTGAAGCGGGTCTCAAAGTCTCACCGCACATCAAGACCTCGCTAGCACCTGGTTCACGTGTTGTGACTGAATACCTGACCGCTGCCGGTCTGCTTCCGTACCTGGAAAAGCTGGGCTTTGGTGTCACCGCATACGGTTGCACCACTTGTATAGGTAACGCAGGTGATTTGACGCCGGCGATGAACGAAGCGATTGTCAAAAACGACGTCGTTGCGTCAGCAATTTTGTCCGGCAACCGTAACTTCGAAGCACGGATTCACCCGAACATTCGCTCCAACTTTCTGGCATCGCCACCGTTGGTCGTGGCATACGCCATTGCCGGTAACATGACACGCGATCTGATGACTGAGCCAGTTGGCCGTGGCAAAGGCAAAGATGGTAAAGCCAAAGACATCTATCTTGGCGATATCTGGCCGACTTCGCAAGAAGTTGCCAAGCTCATGAAATTTGCGATGAATGCCAAGACTTTCAAGGCAAACTACGCAGACGTCAAAGGCGCACCTGGCAAGTTGTGGGAAGGCATCAAGGGCGTAGCCCAAGGGGAAGTCTATAACTGGCCAACTTCGACGTACATTGCCGAGCCTCCATTCTTCCAAGATTTCACTATGGAACCAAAGCCAGCTGCTACTGGCATCACTGGCGCGCGGGCATTGGGCGTATTCGGCGACTCCATCACAACCGACCACATCTCACCAGCCGGTGCGATCAAAGAATCCAGCCCAGCTGGTAAATGGTTAGCTGAAAACGGTGTCTTGAAAGCCGACTTCAACTCCTACGGTTCACGTCGTGGAAACCATGAAATCATGATGCGCGGCACTTTTGCCAACGTGCGTATCAAAAATTTGATGATTCCGGCAATGCCAGACGGTTCACGTGTTGAAGGCGGCATTACACTGCATCAACCAGCCGCTGTAGAGATGTCAATTTACGATGCTGCGATGCAATACGTCCATGATGGCGTTCCGACCATGGTCTTCGCTGGCGAAGAATACGGTACAGGTTCGTCGCGTGACTGGGCAGCTAAAGGTACACAACTACTAGGCGTAAAAGCAGTTTTCGCGCGTTCGTTTGAGCGTATTCACCGTTCGAATCTGGTCGGCATGGGCGTGTTGCCATTGCAGTTCCTAGGTACCGACAGCGTTGATACACTTGGCATTACAGGCGATGAGACTTTCGACCTTAAGGGTATCGATGGAGAAATCAAGCCACAACAAGATGCAACACTTGTGATACATCGTGCAAATGGCGACATCCAGGAAGTCACGGTTCTGTTACGCATCGATACACCAATCGAAGTTGACTACTACAAGCATGGCGGTATTCTGCCATTCGTGTTGCGTCAGTTATTGGCTGCCTAAAATAATCTGAATTAGATTATCTGAAATTGGCCGGGTTACTTGTTACTCTAAAGAACCCTGCTTCGGTATAGTAGGCTGGATTTAAAGCGTACTGACAGCAAAAAACGCCGGACTATTTACTTGGTCCGGCGTTTTTTTTCGTCCCTGCATGCATACTCCACTACAATAGAAGTATTCAATTCGGCAGTCTGCTGCCTCATTCAACACGCTAAGTATCAAACACCTCTATGCGCCGTCCGTCTAAATCACCTCGTAAGTTCTCCGCTGACAGCCACCGACTGACTGAACTCGCACAAGCCCTTGTACTTGCCTCTAGTCGTATGGAACAACGTGCTTGGGAACACGATATCGATACTCATCTGAATAAACTCTTGAAGGGCCATCATCAAGAACCAATCGACAGCGCACTAGAACAATTATTCCCGGACCAGGCCGACGCTTATGATGCTTTGATGGATGCAGTGGAAGCCTGTAGCGAATCGTCCGTGATTGAGCAAAATGGGATTCAATACGATACCCTTTTAGTCGCAATGCCAATATTGGCATGGACCCGATTTTCCATTGCATCCGGAAACGTGCCACCCGACATGGTCACCACACTGACTAGCCATTTGCACGCGCACATACTGGCCCCTGGCGTCCTCGTCGCACTCATGCCTACCTTGTACGCCATAGATCAGTTGCCGCGCTCCCACGCTGACACCTACACATTGATGCAGCGTATGACGCAGGCGGCGCTCACAGGAACAATCGTTACCAATCCACCTAATGCACCTGAAACTGCGCCATTTTTAGCCGACACCCGCTATTTACTAGCCACGCTGGTAGTCCCGACCGGGCATGCGTTCTTTTGCTGGCAACCGGGCGCTGCCAGCGTTACCACCATCGGCACAGCCAGCACCGCGATGAAAAAGGCCGTCGCACTCGAACATTGGCAGGCGCAGGTAACGCCGAATATCAGTCGCCTTTTACCTGGATGCGGTATCGATTTATTGTTGCCCGAAGCGTATTTTGTCGCTTGCCGTGAAGGCGATAAACAGATCCGTCCGGTCTCTTTACGGGCTGCAAGTTATTACCTTGCCACTACGCTAGAAATCGAAAGCAAGGATCTGCATGTGACAATCGGACGATTTAGCGAAGAACCTGAAAGCAACCGAGTTGATGAATATAGGATCGGTTTTTCTATCGGGCAAACTAGCGAAATCATCTACGGCGTCGTCTGGCCACTGTACGGCCAGGAAGAGGCCATTGAAGAACCAACCGATCAGGCTGAATCCGACGCAGAAAGCCAAACGCCGTTGGAGCAAATTTTGTCGTTATTGCGCGAGTGCGGCATCAATGACATACAACGCCACGATGAGTTATTTGCGATGGAATTCTGTGACGATTGCGGATCACCATTTTATGCTGACCCAGAAGGCGAATTAGTACACCCTGAAATGCCAGAGGACGCACCGCCCAGCGGATCGACACATTTTCACTAAGATAAACGCGTGCAGTCGACACAAGATCGATTGCAAAAAAAATGCCGCGACGATAAAACGTACGCGGCATTTTTTACATCTGCCGACAATTTTTTTAAGCAAACGCCTTCAAAATCGGTTGTAAACTTGCGGCGCCAAGTCGTGCACTCCGCGCACCGTTCCAACCATTTGTAACGTCGGGCAAATTCGCATTATCCTTAAATGGCAACTCCAGCGTCAACGACAAACATTTAAATGTATGGCCAACATATTTTGAAGCAAGCGCCAACATCTCGGCATTGTACTTACCCGCACCATAGCCATATTTGCTCTGAAAATCCGGGCTAGCACTTTCAAAGTTCGCGATGAATTTAATTTGCTCCATCGCCTGTTCTGCCGTAAATCCTTCCAGCATCTCAGAACCCGCAACAAAGATGTACGGCAATGCCTCATCACCATGAACATCTAAAAACAAATCACAACCAATTTCGTGAATCTTATTTTTGACTAAAAACACTTCCGGACTATTCTCAATAGAAGGTGTCATCCATTCACGATTCAAGTTAGCGCCAGCGGCATTAGTCCGCAAATTACCACGTACCGAACCATCCGGATTCATATTCGGGACGATGTAAAATACCGCCTCCTGCAAAACCCGTGTAGCGATGGGATTAGCGCCATCCAGCAACGCATCAACCAGCCCTTCAACAAACCATTCAGCCATCGTTTCACCTGGATGCTGACGCGCAATCACCCATACTTTTTTCGCCGCAGATGGATTCCCGATCACTAGCATATTCAAATCGCGACCGTCTACCGTAGAACCTAAATCTTCAACCGTTACCAAGGATGAGCGCCCTGCCCGCCCCAACAATCCCAAATGACGTTCCCATGTATAAGGCTCAAAATAAGCGTAATACACGCTATCGTGCTCAGGCGTATGCGATATGTTAAGAACCTGTCCATCAAAAGTGGTCGGCACACGAAACCAGGCCTCACGATCGTAACTGGCAACCGCCTGATAATCCTTCCAGCCGTTAGTATAAGTAGCCTGTCCAGCATTCATCAGGCTAATATCACAAGCCTCACCACGCGCCCCTTGCAATCGAAAATAAAACCACTGACAAAAATCCGCATGCGAGTCACTGCGAATATTCAACTCAATATGTTGAGGCTGTTCCGCCCGCAAAACTACGATGGCGCCACCATCAAAATGCTGGCTGATTTTTATTGGCATAAGATAATTAGGTTAACTTGACGACGGCAACTTCATTCGATGATTGAAGACAACGCTACGTCGCAATTTAGTTGAGACTTTAATAATCCACGTGGATTAAATTGCCCCTGCCCTGATATAATAACAGGCTAGTCGGGGCGTAGCGCAGCCTGGTAGCGTACTTGGATGGGGTCCAAGGGGTCGAGTGTTCGAATCACTCCGTCCCGACCAATAGAATCAAAGACTTAGGCCAATCTTGCGATTGGCCTTTTCGTCTTTTAGGGCTCTAGAATAAAAATTAGGGTACAAAATGGCGACCGTGTATCGATGCCTTGAAATTCTTCTGTCAGCAAAATCTGGGTACAACTTTGTTTCAGATATTTTTACTGGGCAGCGAAGCTATGATCAACGCCTGTAATGCACAAAAGTATCCCCAAGAATCAATAAAACCACGTCTAATTTAATTTTCGTGCCCAATTCTTGCCAGCTTGTGCTTCCCAAACCACCAATTCACGGCGACTGCTAAGGAACCACAAGTCTGTCCCTGGTCAGGGAGCGTGGTAACGCACAGCTTGTGGTTGCACACGACCGCTTTGCACCCATTGCGTCAATTCACGTTTGAGGATTTTCCCGCTTGGGGTCATTGGAAACTCTTCCACCACCATGAAGTATTCCGGCATTTCATACTTGGATAAACCTTGTTCTGCGAGGTGCAGCAGTATCTCCTCGGCCGCAGGAGCTCTTTCATTAGCGATGATGGCGAGGCAGACCTTTTCGCCTAGTCGGGAATCTGCTACGCCGAATGCGACAGCCTTCTTCACGCTCTCGTGCCGAAGCGCAAAATCCTCAATGTGGGATGGATAAATATTGTAGCCGCCGCGTATGATGATGTCTTTCTTGCGCCCGATGATTTCCAGATTGCCCTCGTTGTCGAAGCGTCCGAGGTCTCCGCTCATGAACCAGCCGCTGCTATTGAAGGAGGATTCGGTTGCCGACTGATTGCTGAAGTAGCCTAACATCAGAACGCCTCCGCGGCCGCCAATTTCACCGATATCACCAGGTACTGCTTCTAAATCCGGATCGTCAGGTTGCCATAATCGAATTTCGTAGCCGGAACACGCTTTGCCGCAAGTACCGGTTATTACGCCAAAAGAGTCGGTCGGTTTGGTGTACTGATGCGAGCCGTTTTCGGTCATGCCATAGACGTTTTGAGGCTTAGCGCCGAGCGATAGTAGCCGGCTTGCGGTTTTATTCGGGATGTTTGATCCTGCCATGTAAAACACCTCGACGTCGCCAATGCGGGTAACGCCGCGCCGCTCAACTTCCTGCAACAAATCGATCGCGTGGGTCGGTACTCCCATTACATAGGTAGTCCGGGTGAGTTCGATCCAGTCGAGTGGCGCGATCCCGGCTAGGGGATCGTACATGACCAGCTCACATCCCGTCACCAGCGCTTGCTCCAGTGCAACGATGGCGACGTGGTGACTCATCGGACTTAAGGTCAGCACAATGGTCTTATGAGTTGGTCCCCAGTCAGCCACCAATGCACGACCGTTAGCCAACAGAGTGTTGTCGCTGTGCATGACCGCCTTGGGCATTCCGGTGGTGCCACTGGTAAATGCGAGGTACACAATCTGATCAGGGTGGGTACTCGGTAGCGGCAGCGGAATACGAGACGGTTGTCCAGTTAAGGGCATGTGGTACGCGCCAGGTGGCATATCGGTATCGGGTGCAAGTAGCGGCGGTAATGCATAGACCCGTTTCATCCCGCTTAGTGCGATGGCCTGCGCGAAAATATCCGAGGTTGCAGCGTCTGCTCCCCATCCGGGTTGCGCGAAAAGGGCCCGGCTTTCGATTCTTGTCAGCAACGTGACGATCTCTGCCACGGTGTAGTTCTGGTGTAATGAGGGATTGCAAATATACCCGTTGCGCGAACAGGCCAGCAGCACGACTACTGTTTCCACCCGGTTTGGTAGCCAGATCGAGACTCGATCACCGCGTCGCAATCCACTGTCATACAAATTAGCTGCCACGGCATCCACCCAGGCGACCAGCACGCGCCAGGTCAACCGGCGCGTGCTGTCACGCAGCGCGTAAGCGTTGCCACACTCCGTCGCATTGCGGCTCGCCAGAGAATACAAGGTATCCGTCTGCCATACGCCTGCGAGGTAGTTCTCCCTGGCAGCGGCCGGATCATGCAAGGTAAGAAGATGTGACATGCTGGTATTCTCCGAAAATGTCGTTCTTCAGTATCTGAAATGCGTTGGATCAGGCGTACCGTGCCTGATAAATAGAGGAGCCGACTAGAGAGGCCGGTCCATGTCACTGGTCCTTATTGCGCCGCCTGAAAACAAGTCTAACGCTGATCTAACCGACGGCTTTTTAAGCATGCGTGGGCGGATCGGCGTCTCCTGGATAAAGCTGGCGCCCTCGAACGACATAAAATCACCCCCTCAGATAATGCCTTTTGTACGCAGGTGTTCCAGCTCTGTACTATCGCTATTGAGCCAGGAACGCAGGATTAGGTCAGTATGCGCCCCAAGTCTGGGCGGCGGCATCTGCGTGCCTTCCGAATGTCCGTCAAATCGGATTCCCAGACCCACTTGAGGAATGGGGCCGTCTTCTCCTTCAGTTTGGTAGATGAAACCCGACTCGCGTAGCGCGGGATCGCTGGCAACGTCGCCTACCGTATTGAGTGGTCCGGCCGGAACGCGGGCACGCGTGAGCAAATCTAACCATTGCGCACGAGGCTTGCTTAGCAGTATCCCTGCTATCAGTTCGACGATTTCTCCGCGCCGCGCACAACGCATTGCATTGCTTGCAAACTCCGGAAGGAGGGCCACCTCGGGCCTCTCCACCGCTTCCCAGAAACGCTTCCAGATCGCGTCGTTGCCTAAGCCTAGCGTGATGGGTTCATCGGCCGTATCGAACACCTGATAGATCGCGATGACACTATCGCGGCCGCCAGATCTGCGGGTAAGTTTGCCAGATCCGAGGTAAGGCATCAGCCTCGGCGCTATGAAGCGTGACATGCTTTCCACCATCGATATGTCAATTTCGCAACCTGCACCATTCCGCTCGCGACGCAGCAATGCGGCCAGTACGGCCATTGCAGCATCATGCCCTGCTAGCAAATCCGCTGCGGGAGTACCCACCTTTTGCGGGGCACTATCCGGCTCGCCGGTGAGATCCATGACGCCGGAATATCCTTCCGCGATCAGGTCATAACAAGGCATATCCGCACGTGCTCCGTGGAGACCAAAACCTGTCACTGAAACATGGATCAGGCCCGGGTTCAACAAGCGTAGCGATACTGCATCCACACCTAGTTTGTGCTGTACCCGCGCGACCAGATTAATTAGAATGACGTCGCATTCGGCCACCAGTTTGCGCAGAATGTCCCGTCCTTCCGGTACGCTGAAATCCAGGGTAATGCTATGTTTGCCCCGATTAACGCTCATAAACCAGAGTGATTCCCCATGTAGAAAAGGAGGTCCCCAGGCGCGTGCATCATCACCTTTCCCTGGCTTTTCCACCTTGACGACGGTAGCGCCCATATCGGCAAGCAACTGGCCAGCATAAGGGCCGGCAACCGATGAGGTGAGGTCGAGAACTTTCACTCCGGCCAGCAGATCAAGCGCTGGTGTCGACTTCAAAGGCAGATCATTCATGGGTAATTGTTTTTGTAGTGTGGACATTATGTTGCTCACTCAGGCATGGATACTTAAATTCCTTGAGCAAACTCTGTGCCATACCATGGTTAGTGTCTCACGCTAAGGGAGACTGGCGATAGCCGGTCCTGAGTGGGCCGGACCTGATCGCAAAATAAGCGTTTGGGTGTCTTTACCGAAGACAAACGAAGGACTATTGCCCTCGTTGCAGACATAAGAAATTGCGTTGTGGAGACACGTTTTATATCTTTGGGTTGTGTCACTGGCATGTATCACCTTCGGGCGATCCCAACGTTTCTGACAGATGGGCTGGTCGACCGTGCCTACGGAATCCACGACGGCGAAGTTCGCGCAGCGGGACCGTTGATCAAATTGGGGAACTGGCTTTGGCTAAGGAATACTTATAGGCGGTATTACGAAGCATTATTATAAAGCGGCGTAAAGCAGATTCCGGGTCGATCACAACCGTGTGATAGAGGGTGATCGCTACCCGGGATAAGTTTAGCCTTCCGACTCCGGGACATGCATTTGCGCCAGGCGCTTGTAAAGATAGGAGCGTGAGATGCCGAGTTCAGTAGCAACCTGTTTTTTGTTACCACGGCAGCGCGCCAATGCCTGACGAATGAGTTGTTCTTCCACTTGTTCGACAGCGCGGCTGACGCGCATGGGCTCTGCCGGGTCTGCCTTTGGTTCGCGCGCAATTTTATCCTCGAACGTATCTGAAGGTGCTGCCTGCGACACTTCGGAAGCATCTGAATCAATGTGACCGAAATCGGCAGGCTCGATCACATCGGACTCGGTAAATATTGCCGCACGCTCTACCATATGTATCAGCTGGCGTACGTTACCAGGCCAGCGCTGACCTTTCAAAAATACCAGTGCCTGATCTGAGAGTGTCTTCGGACGTTGTCCGTGCCGCTCGGTAAACTGGTTAAGCGCCATTTCAGCCAGCAAAGGAATGTCTTCAAGTCTCTCCCGTAATGACGGAAGCCGAATCGTGACAGCACCGATACGGTAAAAAAGATCCAACCGGAAAGTACCATCGGCGATCATCGCCTCGAAGTTACGATTGCTGGCCGTGACCAGCCGAAAGTTCGAGTGATGCGACTCGTTCCCACCGACCCGTTGAAACGAACCGTCCTGCAAAACGCGTAGCAACTTTACCTGAACTTCGGAAGGCATATCGCCCACCTCGTCGAAAAATAAGGTGCCGTTATCAGCTTGCTCGATCTTACCTTTTCTGCCTTTGCGCTCTGCACCCGTAAACGAGCCCGCCTCATAGCCGAACAGTTCGCTCTCGACCAGTGTGGCTGGCAGCGCGGCTGCGTTGACCATCACCATCGTGGCATCGCGTCGGGAGCTCAGCTTGTGGATGGCATGCGCAGCGAGTTCCTTGCCGGTGCCGCTTTCCCCGGTAAAAAGGATAGCGACATCCATCGGTGCGACTTTCACGATCTGCTGCTTGAGACGCTGCATAGCCGGGCTTTCGCCGACCATCTGATCCAGCCCGTAGCTGCGGTTCTTCAGATCGCTTAACTCACGACGGTAAAAGGCTGCTTCAGACTTGACCTTTGCCAGTTCACCCGATAATGCCCGCAGTTGTTCCGGGCCCTTAAACATGATCTGTCCGATAGCCCCGACCATTTCTCCCCGGCTGTTGCGTATCGGATTGCGCGTCACCACACGGGCCACGCCACGCATTTCCTGAATTAACCCGATTTCGGCCTTGCCTGTTGCGGCGACGTGATGCAGCCTTGTATTCTCAATAACATCGGTCACGTGACGCCCTGCAGCGCTGCCCGCCTTAAGACCAAAAAACCGCTCATGCACCGGGTTCATGTAGCGCAGCACACCTTCCCGGTCGACCACGGTAAGGGCTTCAAACGGATTCGTAAGCAGATGGGCGAGGATGTCGCCTCCAAAGTCGATGGAGGCGACCAGTTCAAACAATGCGTCACGACCCTCGCGCTGCATCGCTACCAGCACCGTCGCGTCAGGAGTCGGAAGAACGATCACAACGACATCAGTATCATCCGGGCCCTCTATAGAAAACAGGTGTTGCTGATTGCGACGTGCATCATGCCATCCACGGACGATACGAGCGGCCATTTCGCCCTCGGCGGCGATACCGCCTGCAGCCAGTTCTTTTCCATCAGCACCCAAAATTAGTACGCCGCGCAGGGAACTCGGCGTCACGCCTGCGGGGCTTATGTCTGGTATTTTCATTTCAAATATTATACTTCTATTTTAGTTGCCCTTGCCGCCGGGAGCGACCGCCTTTCACTGAACAAATGTAATTACTACGAACACTAAGCAGATTAACGTGACCGGTGACGAAATCGTCGCGTTTGTGGTGGGTGACAAAAATCTGCCTAGAATTTTGACGGCGCAATGGTCATTTCCTCATTCGATGTATCCCGCACTGCATCATCCAATGTGCGACATCACAAAGTGATTGTTTACGTCGCGTTCACTCCCTTATAAACACTGAAATAATTCGATGCGCTATTCAACAGTCAGGCAAGTTGATTTGGATAAATTTTGGCTAAATTGCGTCAGGTAAATCCGTAGAAGCTGTTTTACATTTACCTGACGAATGTAGTCCGCTCGGGCGACTTATACGGAGGTGTTAGTGCAACTGAGTTATTAAGGCGAAAATCATTACCCACTGCGCACCCATTCGACTGGCCGCTTACGCTTAACACGCGCTCTCAAAATATAATGATGACGACCGCTTTATTATTAAAGCTCTCCGATTAACGCTGTATTACTCTGTCCCAGCTCAGGTGCACCCGCCGCCTGGGTTTGTCGAAATACATTGCATATCGGTACTGGCAGCGCTGGGATTGAATCGCCCTTGCCGCTATCCAGCGTCTGCGTGAATAGCCCGCGTCCGATAAAATGTGGATCGGCGACCGCATCCTCCAGATCGGCTACTAATCCCACACATACTTCCCTGCCCTTAAATTTCTCTAACCAGTAATCTGCTGAATGTTGGGCGATGGCAGCGGCCACCCTTGCTATAGCTTGCTGATCATCGGCGGCAAGTTCCTCCTGTGGTATCCCGATGATTTCAGTAAAATTAGTCCAAAATTTATCCTCAAGCGGTGCCGCCGCAAGATAACGATTGTCGCTGGTCCGGTAGACCTGATAACGCGCCGAGCCACCTGTCACCAGTTCCTTGCCGCGCTTCGGCCATTCACCAGCGCTGAAGCCGTTACCAAGTCCCCAGTACATAAAGGTAAATAAATTGTCGGCCATGGCAATATCGAGATGACATCCGAGACCGCTCTGCGCGCGCGCTTGCAACGCCAGCAAAATATTCATCACTGCCGGATAAGCTCCACCGGCAATGTCAGCCACTAGCGCTGCCGGCAATACCGGCGCGCCGTCCGCACCGGTCGACAGCGCCAGCATGCCGCTATCGGCAACGTAGTTCAGATCATGTGCGGCGATCTGTGCTTTAGGACCGGACTGGCCGTAACCAGTGATAGAGCAATAGATAATCTTCGGATTGATGCGCGAAACAGTTTCATAATCGAGGCCCAGACGTTGCATGACACCTGGACGAAACTGCTCAACGATGATGTCGGCGCTGCGCACCAGTTCTTCCAGACGTGCGCGTTCCGTCACTGATTTGAGGTCAATCGCAATCGATTTCTTCGCTCGGTTAAGGAGAGCAAAATTGACGCTATCATTCCCAAATTTGGGTGTGTAACTGCGCATCTCATCGCCGTTGCCAGGGCGCTCGATCTTGATGACTTCAGCACCCGCCTCAGCTAGCAGCAGCGTCGCCATAGGACCAGGTAACAGAGTGCTGAAATCGAGGACGGTGATACCATGCAGGGGCTGGTGGTGAGGCTGTCCCATATTCAGTCTCCCTGACTATGCGCCATTGCCATCTGTGCTGCACGCGCCGGTGCATAGGGTTCCTGGCGCAATGCCTGGTAAAGCTGCTCGCTGACCCGGCAATGATCGGCCAGACCAGTACGCTTGAGTAGCGCAATCGGACCCTCCGGATAACCGAGACCCAACCTTAGCGTCATATCCATGTCCTCGGCGCTTGCCAATTGCTCATCAAGTCGACGCAGCGCCGCGTTGTAATAAGGCCGCACAAGACGGTTGACGATTCTGCCGGGAAAGTCCCCACACACTGCGACGACCAATCCGGCTGCTTCGAGTGCCCCCTTTGCGGCCGCCAGTGCGACCGGCGATGTTTGTGGCAGACGCACCAGTTCAATCAGATTACTAGGTTCAGCATCGCCCAGACGAAAACGCGCAATACCAACCACGTTAGTCCGAACGGCAGGAGCATTTGTATCGACATGCACACCGAGACATTCGATATCGAGTTCAATAGCGATAAATACAGCGTCAGTTACTGTTGGCGAAGACCGGTAGGCGGCCCCGGCCTGAGCGCCCAGATAGACTGTCGCGATAGCATCGCTATCAGCTTGCGCAATGAATGAATGGTCGACCGGAAACGAGCGGCTGATGCCGGATGAAATAATACAATAAGGTGTCTGCATAGGTGTTTCCATCTCAAGCTCCGAACATTTTAGTATTGGTATAGTTGAGGAAGCCCTTACCGGATTTTTTGCCAAGTCGGCCAGCAGCGATCATGCGTTTGACCAGCGGCGGACAGGCTGCCCGCGGTTCGTTGGTCAACCCGTACATCGCCTCACATAACAGCCGTTGCGTATCAAGACCCACTAGATCAAGCAACTCCATTGGTCCCATCGGATAGCCCAGCGCGGTCTTGATAGCCAGATCAATATCGGCCGCCTCGGCCACGCCCTGCTCAACTAAACGGATAGCATCGTTGTGATATGGAATTAAAAAATAATTCAGGATGAAGCCGGGCGTGTCCTGAGTCCGTACAGGCTTTTGCCCCATGGCCTTACTAAACTCCCAGGCTGCAGCAAATGTCTCTTCGCTGGTGTTCATGCCAGCTGACATCTCCACCAGCTTCATCAATTGTGCAGGAAGGCAAAAATGCATCCCTACAAAGCGATCATCACGGCCACAACCGCCTGCGATCTCGGTAATCGAGATGGTCGACGTATTCGAAGCAAAGATGGTGTGCGGCGGGCAAACCGCATGCAATCGCTGAAACAATTGATGCTTGACAGCCAGGTCCTCAAATACTGCTTCGATAATAATATCGCAATCCGCCATACCTGCTGCATCAGTGCTGCCAGACCAGTTCTGCATGATCTGTTCCAGTTGAACCGGTTCCAGCTTCTTGCGTTGCACTGATTTTTCTAGAAAGGCGAGCGTCTGCTGACGCGACTGCTCCAATGCTTCCTGTCTGGTATCGAGCACCTTGACACGAAAGCCTGCGCGAGCGGCTACAATCGCGATGCCGGTTCCCATGGTGCCGCTGCCGACTACGCCGACGGTTTTAATTACTGTCATGTTTGTTCCTATTTCAAAAGAAAGCTACGGCCAATGAGTTGACGGTGTACCTGATTGGTACCTTCCCAAATCTGGGTGATTTTAGCGTCACGCATGAGCCGCTCAACGCGATAATCCTTGCAATAACCATAGCCGCCCAATAGCTGTACGGCCTCGGTGGCGATGCGCATCGCTGCATCGCTGGCGCGCATCTTTAATATCGATGCCTCGGTACCAAAATCTTTTTCTCCGGAATCGACCATTGCTGCTACACGCCACAACCAGGATTCACACATCACCAGCTCTGCAGCGAGGTCGGCAAGTAAAAATTGAATCCCCTGAAACTCGATAATTTTTTTGCCGGACTGCTTGCGCTCGTTGATGTAAGCCACCGCATCCTCGAAAGCCGCGCGCGCGATACCCAGCGCATGCGCCGCAACACTAGGGCGAGAACGATTTAGCGAGCCAAATAGTATTTTCAGACCATCGCCAGGATTTTGAAGAAGATTGGCGCGCGGCACACGGCAGTTATCAAAAGCCAGCGAAGCAGTACTGGAGCCACGTGTGCCCATCTTATTCTCTGTACCGGTCACGCTTAACCCTGGCGTGCCCTTTTCAAGGATCAACACTGAGATCGCTGCCTTTGGATCGTCAATTTCGCTCCATTTTCCGAACAGCAGATACTGGTCAGCAACGTCACCATTAGTAATGAAAATTTTGCTACCGTTGATGACGATGTTGTCGCCATCCGGACGGAACGAGGTTTTCATACCAGTCGCGTCCGAGCCCGCCGATGATTCGGTGATGGCAAGAGCGGCCAGCGCTCCTTCTGCAATCTTTGGCAGAAACTGCGATTTCTGTTCGTGATTGCCGAACTCGATTAATGGCTTGATCGCATGAAAATTAGTGGCCCAGATGATGCCAGTGGAAGCACACGCCTTGGAAATTTCCCGTACGCATGCCAGATAGCAGGTGAACGACAGCGGTGCGCCACCATATTCTTCCGGAACGAACATCGCGTTGAGACCAAGCTGGTTGATGGCGTGGACATTATCCCAAGGAAACTCTCCACTTTCATCGACTTCCGCTGCTCTTGAAGCAATCTCCTTACGTGCCAGTGCTTGCACACTATCGAGAATCATTTTTTCATCTTCGCTCAGAGGTAAGCGATTATCTAATCTTTCCAGCACATTCATAGCGCGTCCTTCTTTTAGTGTGCGACGCCTTGCGCGCCGTCAATATAAATTGTCTCACCGGACATAAATCCGCCAGGCATGGCAAACAAGAGGGCGACCAGTGCGCCTACGTCATCAGCTGTGCCGGGCGCCCCGTTTGGAATGCGTTTTTCAAGAAATGTGCGCAGCGGACCTTCCGACATAGATGCGCGGTTAAGGTCGGTAACGATATAGCCGGGGGCGACGTTTAGTACCCGCACACCAACGGAGGCCCATTCGACTGCCAGGCAGCGCGTGATCGCGCCGACTGCGGCCTTGGAGGCGCAATAAGCGAGGTTGCGCTTAACGCCCATTTTGTCAAAAAATGAACCTATATTGACAATCAGTCCGCCCTGCTCGCGCAAATACGGAAACACACTCTGACTGCCTATCACTACCGAGTTGGCATTGGTTTGCATTACTTTGTCAAATTCCTCCAATGGAAGCGACGCTGACTTGCCTTCCATATGGATGCCGGCATTATTCACGAGCCCGGCTATCGGGACGCTGCACCGAGACTGAATGTCTGCGATGGCCGCTCGCACCTGGCTAGCATTGGTCACATCGCAAGCGGCACTCAACCAACGTTGGCGTGCTTGCTCCGAAGCATCGGGCCGATGCGGAAGGTCGCCTGAGCGTGAGAGGCAACCAACCATGAAGCCAGCCTCCGCCAGACTTTCGGCAATTGCCGCACCGATTCCACGACTGGCACCGGTTACGATAATACAAGACTGTTTCATGGCTTATTCATCCTTGAAATGAGGAGTCCGCTTTTCAACGAAGGCCTGCATGCCTTCACGTGCGTCGGCGGTTTGAAAGGCCAGCGTTGATAAGTCCGATTCGATGCGCAAACCGTCGATCAGCGGCAACGCTAATGCGCGCTGAATAGCCTCCCGGGCAAACAACAGCGCACAGCGGCTAAAGCCGATAAATTGCTGCGCGTAAGTACAACCGATCGTAATCGGGTCAGCCGCTTCAACCACCAGATTGACTAAGCCAATGCGCTCTGCTTCGACCGCGTCTATGGTCTTGCCAGACAGGATGATTTCAAGCGCTTTGGCTTCGCCGACTAAACGTGGAAGGCGCTGAGTGCCGCCATAACCCGGGATCAGCCCGAGCTTAATTTCCGGCAATCCCATCTTTGCCTTTGGCGTTGCAACCCGAAAAGTACACGCCATTGCCAACTCCAATCCACCACCAAACGCATAGCCATGAATAACGGCAATCGATGGAATCGGCAGCCGATCCAGTTTGGCCATCACGCTTTGGCCTAGCTCTGCACCTTGCTTTTGCGCCAGCAGGCCGCGACCTTGCAATTCTTTAATATCGGCGCCAGCGCAAAAGGCTTTTTCACCGCTACCGACAATCACTAATGCACGCGCATCGGATGCCGCGACCTGATCGATCGCCGCGCTAATCTGGCGCAGCACGTCGAAACTCAGTGCGTTCAAGACTTGCGGCCGATCTATCTGCAAAATCGCACATGATTCCTGATAGGTTAATTGAATAGTCATGCCGTTTTTCCTTCACTGATTAAAGACTTACCGGCTAAAGGCTGACCGGCGCTTGCAATTTCTCTCACTGCTTGCGGGACCAATTTACCGGCACGCGTCAGTTCGATTAGTTCACGCTTGAGTACCTTACCGCTCGTCGTCATCGGAAAGGCGTCCATTTCAATGAAATGCTCAGGCAAGTCATACTTGGAAAGCCCTGAATCGAGGAGATATTTCAAGACCTCATCGGCACGCAGTGCGACACCATCACGCGGGATAACGGCAAGACAAACCTGCTCGCCCAAACGTTCGTGCGACACCGGATACACCGCTACCTTCAGAACGCCCGGATGCCGCTGCGCCAACTCTTCGATATTGACCGGATAAATATTGTGACCACCGCGTATGATCAAATCCTTCTTCCGACCGACTAGACGCAAGCCGCCGTTTTTTTCGAATTGACCGAGGTCACCGCTGAGAAACCATCCACTGGCATTAAATGAATTTTCGGTCGCTTCCTGATTATTGAAATAACCGAGCATCAGCAAGCCACCGCGTCCGCCGATTTCGCCGATCTGTCCTGGCTCAGCTTCGATATCCGGATTTTCCTGATTCCACAGACGCACCTCATAGCCACGGCAGGCGCGACCGCAGGAAGCCACCAGCGTATCAATTTCATCCGCAGGCAATGGATATTGATGCGATCCATTTTCTGTCATTCCGTAAATATTCTGTGGCACCACCCCAAGCGTCAAAAATTGCTCGGCAATTTTGCGCGGGATCAAGGTCCCCGCCATATAAAAGGTCTTTACTTTTCCCAGATGCTGTAAGCCTTGCTGCTGCAGCGCAGCCAGCAAATCGATCGCATGCGTCGGGACGCCCATCACGTAAGTGGCACCGGTCTCAATAATCCAGTCCAATACCGACTTACCCGTTCCCGCATAATGCAGCACCAATTCGCAACCGGTCACCAGCATCTGCTCGCACGCAACCGTAGCGATATGGTGACTGACCGGACTGAGCGACAAGATGACTGTGTCCGGTCCCTGATGCCAGTCACTGGCAAGCGCTCGACCATTAGCAAGCAGCGTATTATCGCTGTGCATTACGCCCTTCGGCATGCCGGTAGTACCTGACGTAAATGCCAGATACGCGACCTTGTCGGGATTCAAGTCGGGAGGTGATGAAACCGATGCCGCATTAGGCTTCGGAAAGGACCGGCTTTTCTCAGGCAGCATCCATTTCACGCCATGAGATGGTAATACCGAGAAGACAGTTTTTATCGACGGCATCGTTAATGCACGCGTAAAAATTGAATTCTCCGATGCATCAGCACCATAACCTGGCATCGCGAACAATGCCCGACATTGCACCCGCTCAAGCAGGACCGCGATCTCCTCCACGGTATGATTCTGATGCAGCGACGGCACGCACACATAACCGTTGCGTGAACAGGCAAGAAAGACGACGACTGACTCGACCCGGCTGGGCAGCCAGACAGCGACCCGGTCGCCGCCGTGCAAACCGGCCTCAGCCAGACCTTGCGCCACGCTGTCGGCCCAATCCACCAGTTCACGCCAGGTCAGACGGATCTCGGTATCACGCAGCGCCCATGAACCCGGACGCGTACTTGCATGGTTTTCGGCCAGGCTGTACAGAGTTTCACCCTGCCAGATCCCTGCCATGTAATACTCGCGCGCCTGCTGCGGATTATGTAATGTTAAAACATTCTGCATGACAGCTTTCTTTGCAAGGAATCATTGGCCAAATTTGGACGCGTCAGGGCTGCGCCGCTCCGCAAATGCAGACGCCAGTTCGGCATGTTCTTCGCTGTCCAGATAGCCTGGGAGCAACAAGTCATGCGCCATGCGCGCAAGACCGCTCACGCCACCATGGCGGGCATTGAACGCAGCCTTGATAGAAGCCAGTGCAAATGCGCCGCGATCGGCGATTTCCAGCGCCATCTTGCGGGTCTCTTTCTTTAGCATCGCATCCGGGACTACTTTATTGATCAGTCCGATCGACAGCGCTTCCTGCGCTGTCATCTTCGGATTACGAAACCAGATTTCTTTAGCCCGCTTCTTACCGACCAGATCTTCAAGATACCAGGTGCCATAACCGGCATCAAAACTGCCGACCATCGGCCCCACCTGGCGGAACACGGCGCTTTCCTTAGCAATCGTCATGTCACATACCATCTGCAGCACGTTACCGCCGCCGACCGCATAGCCGTTGACACAAGCGATCACCGGTTTTTGCAGCCGGTCAATACTTTCATACATATCCAATGTGGGTAACATACCGGCATACAGCTGGGTGTCTTCCATACCTTCCTTCTTACCGCCGGTGCAAAAAAATTTATCTCCGGCGCCCGTCAGCACGATGACCCGGGTCCGGGTCTCGCGCCGGATGGCGTTGATACAATCACGAATTTCATCGCACATCAGCGGCGTAAACATATTGCCGTCATGGGGGCGGTTCAGGGTCATGGTTCCGACTGGACCGTCTTCTTCGTAAGTAATTTCCTGAAATTCCACGTTATTTCCTTTTATTTAAGACTTGAATTGAATGGTCAGATGTCACCTGCACTGCGCAACGCATTGATTTTCGCTAAGTTTATTTCGCTATGCTCATTCCCACTTGCGCCGGCACTTCTGATTCAGGCTGTTCCGGCGGCAGTGCTGGCATGCGGTGGATCGTTTTTACGTTGTCATGCTTAGGCTAACAGCAAATTGCATGCCCGACTATTCGTCAAACGGTCGTCAGGCTACGCGTAGCAAATCCATTTTTGAAAGCTGCGGACAAATCGCAAACATGTGTTTTTCCGCTTTACTGTCCGCGCCAAATACTCGTCATACAGTCGACTGTCCGCAAGACGCACAAACCCCGGTCCATGCGGCTTGAGTTCGAAATGGATCTGGACGATCATGCCGAACCGACCACCCCGCAACTCAGCCAGGTAATGAAATCCACTATTTAGCTTTATTGGCCTAAAAAAAGGGTTTTCTGCAAGCATGAATGATTAAGTGCATGTCATGCGGACACCGCGATGCCGTCGCGTCCTTTCAATGGACAATCTGAGTGAGAGATATAGCGGCTAATTACACCAGACTCATGGTACATAGTTTGCAATTTACAACTGCTCAAGCCTGTCTCTGCGTTAATGTCTGTCCCTGCGTTAATAATCAAACTCAAACATTACTTCCAATTTAACTTCACACCCATTCCAGCATCTTGCGCCCAAAATGCGACTATTCTGCGGTAAGGACAGCCTGTCTTCGCCGGCGCATGAACTAAAGCACAAAGGATGCGATGTCAGGGAGCGAGATGTTCAGCCCACGCGGTCTGGCGCGGTCAGCGACAGTGATAAGCGCGCACGCCGCACGAGCCATGGTGATGGGCGGTAGCGCTGATCGCCGAATGTGGCATGCAATCCCTGAAGGATTTCCAGTATGTGTTTTGCACCCAAGCGATCACCCCACTCGAATGGCCCGGCCGGATAGCCCAGACCGAGGCGCACAGCGACGTCAATATCAGCAGGCGATGCAACCCCTTGCTGCGCCATCTCGCACGCAAGATTGACGATACAGGCGATAACGCGCGGCGCAACATAACCTGGTGAATCTGCAATTACAAACGTCGGAATCAATTGTGCGGCGAAAATGGTACGGGCCGCGTCGACAGTAGCCGCAGCGGTACCCGGGCTAACCATCAGTGTGACCCCGGTTTTTCCACTAAAAAGCGGATCGATTGCGACTGCTTTAGACGGATCAAGTTGCAAGTCCGCAACGGTTGTAGAAAGATCGCGGCCTAATGGTGCCAGCAGAATGACGTCGGCCTCGCTCGCATCGTGCACTCGACTAACAGATTGAAGCAATGCAAGAAGCGAATCCGGTGGCGTGACAGGACTGTTCTCCGGCCACCAGACAGCGACTGTGGCCGCCGCCGCGGTTTGTTGCGATACTAATTGCGGTGTGATATTTTTTTCTTGATAACTATAGAAACCCTGACCGCTTTTTCGACCTAAGAGACCGGCCAGCAACCGGGTGCGAGCGAGTGTCACCGGACGGTACCGGTCATCGCCATAGTATTGGCTATGGATAGACTCCATCACGGGAACCGAAACGTCCAGACCGGTGAGATCCAGCAACTCGAACGGTCCCATTCGAAAACCCGCGCACATGCGCAAGATGGTATCGATAACCGGATGTTCGGCGGCGCGCTCAGCTAACAGTTTCAGTCCTTCCGTGACAAACGCGCGCCCCGCATGATTGACTACGAATCCGGGTGAATCAGAGGTAACAATAGCGCGATGGCCCACGCGCAGCGAAAGCGTTACCAACGCTTGCACCGCTTCAGGCTTAGTACGCGGCGCTTGTATCACCTCTACCAACTTCATGCGGGTCACGGGATTGAAAAAATGCCAACCGACAACCCTCTGGGGCAACGCGCAAGCTGCCGCGATCGCCGTCACGCTAAGTGAAGACGTATTGGTAGCAAGGATGCACTCCGGCCTGACCACCGCTTCCAGCTCCCGCATCAAGCTCTGCTTAGCGTCAAGATTCTCTAGGATAGCTTCCACTATCAGCTCGCAATCGCCCAGTTCCTTCACATCATGGGCGGGCAAAATACGACTAAGTGCGGCAGCCGCATCGGATTCGGAAATTTTACCTTTCGCTACTGCCTGTCCCAGGTCTTCGCGCACAAACGCGATGGCACGCGCTACGGCTTCCTCCACACTGTCAAATAACCTGACCTGGCAACCAGCCGATGCGCATACCTGTGCGATGCCACGCCCCATGGCACCGGCACCGATGATCCCGATATGTTGAATTTCTTTTACGGCTTCTTTTGCCGCTTGATTTGGTGCTTGTTTAACTACTGCATTGACCACATTAAGCTCCAGTTTCAAATCTCGTCTTGACTGTAGTGAGGCTTCGGCCGTTCAGCCACTCGTGTCTGTATCGGCACCGAACCTTCCATTGTCGTGCTCACCAGCGACTTATTACGGGTATTCATTGCTGGGATCCTTGCATGGCACTTAATTGTGCCATATGACCTTTATGCAAACCACGTGCCAGGGAAAACGGATAACCCCGCTCCCTGTCATTGTTTATCCGATGTTCTTTAATCTGACTTCCCCCCGCATGCCACCGCGCAATTTTGTTCATTTGGAAAACACAGCAGTGCGTACTGAAGACACTTCGATATCGGCACGGTGTAAAAAAGCATCTATCAAATTGAGTCGCACTCCTTGCGACTGTTCTCAGAACATATCTATACTGCGTAATAAAAGACAGTGTCGAGCAAAGCCGACGTGCGCCATTACGACGAAGTGGCGCAGGCCATAAAAGTCACCGTTGACCGCTTTGTCTCGCTTGACATTTTGGTCAACAACGCTGTTCCGAAAGTTTGTTGTCCATCGGTTCAAATGAGCGCTTCGCGGTATGGCTGGCAGGGCCTGGCGAATAAGGCCCGGGTGCAATGTCCATCGTGAGGTCGCAGCCAAGTGAACGAAGGGAATCTTAGCGGGGGAGGAATTGCGTGGAGCGACGCATTGCACCAGGGTTGCGCCAGGCTATTTTTACCAGTCTGCGAGGTGTTTAATTGTTCACGATGGATAGCTGAGGATGCTAAGCAGCAAACAGGCAGCGCATAGTGGTGGCAGTGACGTTGCATTTTCTTACCACGGAGGCGAACAAAGAATTGAAGCCGAAGGTCAGGACAGCAGTTTTAAGCTAACTCGATGCAAAGTATGAAACGTGATTTTAGCGAACGCGAAAATGGTCAGAGCTGCTGGAGCTTACTTGAATTTAACAAACGGTGCAGCTAATGACTTACCCAACCTAACCTGGCCGATCAATCCGACACGCACCTCAGGTCGGTCACGTTTATCCCGGATCAGCAGTCATGCTGATCCGGGACATTCATTTAGCCAGCCCTCCTTGGGAGGACCTCATCCAAAACCTGGCAATTATTTTTCCAGGGCTACAACAATTACTTTTTCACCAGTGCGCAAGATCCTTCACTCATCGGCTGATATGCCTGATCGCCTGGAATAGTTTTTACTATTTTCATGAGATCCCAGTCAGACTTGGATTCCAACGGTTTTTTGGCTTCTGCCAGATACATGTCATGCACCATCAGACCATCTTCGCGAATCCGGCCTTTCTTCGCAAAAAAATCATTGATTTCGGTGGCCTTCATTTTTTTCATCACTACTTCCGCATTGTCAGTACCTGCCGCCTGAACCGCGTTCAAATAATGCATCGTCGCGGAATACATACCGGCTTGAACCATCGTCGGCATCTTTTGTTGCAGTGCGTAAAAACGCTTAGACCATGCACGGGTTTCATTATTCATATCCCAGTAGAAACCCGTGGTAAACAACAGTCCTTGCGCGAGAGGCAGGCCCATGCCTTTCAGGTCTGTGTCAAAAATTAACAGGGTTGCCAGCTTTTGGCCACCCTTAGTCAAGCCAAATTCAACGGCACCACGTACCGCGTTCTGCGTATCTCTGCCAGCATTAGCAAAACCGATAATCTTGGCTTTCGAAGCCTGAGCTTGTAGCAAGAACGAAGAAAAATCTGAGGCGTTAAGTGGATGCTTAATCGAGCCTAAGACTCTCCCTCCCATTTCATTAACGACCTGACTCGTATCTTTTTCCATCGATTTTCCGAACGCGTAATCAGCAGTCAGGAAAAACCAGGTATCGCCGCCTGACTCTACGATAGCGCGGCCCGTACCGGTTGCCAGCGCGTATGTGTCATATACATAGTGGACGCCATATGGGGAACACTCCTGATTGGTCAGCACAGTTGACGCCGATCCGGCAAATAACATCACTTTCTTTTTAATTGCCCCCAATTTTTGCAATGCAATAGCGGCAGAAGAGTCGGTCGACTCGATGATCATATCAACATGATCGCGATCGACCCATTCCGATGCGCGTGCAACGGCGATGTCTACTTTATTCTGGTAGTCCGCTGAAACCATTTCAATCGGTTTGCCGGATACCTTGCCGCCGAAATCATCAATTGCCATTTTTACCGCGGCGACCCCTCCTGGGCCTCCAATCCCGGAGTAGACACCGGTTTTATCAACAATGACACCTATTTTGACGCTGTCACCCGTAAATTGCGCCATGGCACTGCCGGGATTTAAACCAATGATGGACGCACTAAGAACGGCAAGGGCGATTGTGGACAAATGCATGGTGTCTCCTATTATAGATTTAGGTAAATCAGGTTGAGTCATCGAAATGGCGGGTCCAACAGGAAAAGCAATTAATAAAGCTTCCTTGTTGCGAACGCGATGCCGTGTACTTCGATAACAACTAGCAAACATCGCGCCATGCTGAATTACGGCAATTTAATGTCAGCAATCTTATTTGCTTAGCTATCGAAGACGGCCGCTCTCACATGCGTCAGCCATGGTGTCGTCACGACGCACACAAGATGGCCGTGACAAACACAAAGAACAGATTGGAATGACCATTTCACGCGGTTGAACCGGGAGACGATTCTGGTACCCTTAATTTCTAAAGTCTTACAAAAGTAGGCGTTTAAATGATGCAAACCGCTAAATTGGGCTATCCGGGTGCACTCCAGAAAGTATCGACAGGTCAGCTCGCTGCCTAATCAATCCAAGCAAACGACGAGATATCAATTGCAATGAGACGTCGACGTAAAACGAAATCCCCATAACCCCATCCATACCGGCGCACTATATATATGCTGACTGGTATTTATATTTTTCCAAATGTCATGACACACATAAATACGTTCATTATTTCCCGCTACTTTCACTGACAAAGCGTACCAATGCTGCGTCGCTCCTTTGCCGTCTTGCTTACTTAACACGGGCATTTGCTCAAGTCGAACCGGTTCGTCGGCCATGAGATAGTTTGAATAAAAAGCGAAAGCACAGGTGACCAGCACAACTCCTTGCCACATCAAACCAATAATCGCTAACCTTGTACCATTGCCAAGAATATGAAAAAAAGTCCTCTTGAGAGTCAGACATATTGCAGTGGCTAGTACGGCACCGATACCGAGTCCAAAAATTGCCAAGCGCCCGGCATCGAATGTAGCCTCAACCTGATCGCCAACTAGAACAAGCGCTAATAAGCCGGTGAAGAAGGTCCCTAAAGCTGTATAGACCATCGGCTCCGGATTGCGGGATTGATGTAACACCATCATATTCCTTAATATGGTTACGTCATTTTTTGGTGTGTCATACGTATAAACATTCACGTTGAAATTCAACCTATAAGCTATTTAAGTAATTGGAGCGCTTTTCTCGTCAGAAGGTTGCGTGGCATGAAAACTATTCCCCATTTCTTGAGCTTATTGTTGCATTAACTGCAATTAATGCAGCTTACACAGGCCTTGTGTATTTGTCATAATTGTTTGTATATTGCGAGGTATAGATTGTGTATTGACTTTGCGTTATCAAATGCACAAATGTGACTTGGGAGAGAACTAGCTGCCCGGGGGGGGAAGTCCGTTACTTGCCCGGCTACAACTTGTTGACTAGCTTCTACCGCGTCCGTCTCACCAAGCGCAACGAACCGATTGTCACCCGCCCTTCGCCAAACCCGAAGTCGTCAGATACCTGACTAGCTCACGGTCGGGACATGCATATTCGATTCGGCGGCCAACAGCGCTTAAGCTGATCGAGGGACATTAACGCCAAGCAAGGGTTATTGCCTCATAAAAACTGATTTCTCAGGTATTGATTTATCTCATAAAAAGTTTTAAAAAAAAGCTGGACATCCTTTATTCTTCGGGTAAAATATGAATTGTTGCAGTGCACCATTTACTCGGATACCTGCATAACCTCATTATTGACCCATCAGGAGTTCTTATGTTTTCGAATCTAGATAAATTCTCATCTGCAACCAAAGCCGCCTTTGAATCCCAGTTTGCCACTTCTAGTGCACTCGTAAGCAAGATCATGGAAAGCAGCGAAAAAGCAATTGCACTGAATATCGCAGCTGCTAAAGCGTATGCAGAAGAATCAAGCATTGCGACAAAACAATTATTGTCAGCAAAAGATCCACAAGCATTTTTCGCTTTGATCGCTTCACAAGCTAAACTGAACGCTGAAAAAGCCGCGTCATACAGCAGCCATTTGACCGAAATCGCTTCAAGCGTCAAAGCTGACCTCACGCAAGCTGCTGAAGCGCAAATTGCTGAATCAAAAAGCAAAGTGACTGCATTGGTTGAAGAAGTCGCCAAAAGCGCACCAGCCGGTTCTGAAAATGCTGTCGCCATGTTGAAATCGGTCGTCAGCAATGCAAATGCTGGTTACGAACAACTCTCTAAAACCACTAAGCAAGCAGTGGAAACAGTTGAAGCGAATGTTGCCAAAGCAACGACCCAGTTGTCCCAAGCTGCAAAAAAAACTGCTTAATATTGCATCACGGTTAACGACCGATCAGTAACTGAGTAACTGAAACAAGTAATATCTCGGCCGCCAACGCGGCCGATTTCGATTTTAGCGATGATGCCGAAACCACGCAGATAATTCAATTACGTACTTTGGCGCACGTTCCTTAACGTACGCACCGCATACAATATTTATGCCCCGGATTAAACATCCCACAGCATCGGGGCTTTCGTCAACGTCATGCTTCAACGATTGACGCACGCTGCGCTCCTCCCTTCCTCCAAATGACTTATCGCGCTCTATTGTCGTTTTAGTTGCTGATTTCAGGCCAGCTAATCGTTTCTCCATTTTGGCAGTGAAGTAAAGGCCTGGATGTTCCTGTTAAATCGAGGTCGAACTAATCCAAAAAACGTGCATAGATTAAATAAAATTATGCTCAAGGATGCGCCTTTAACTTGACAAACATCGTTTACGACCTAAAATACCATCCATATAGATGGCATATGGATGTCATGCGGAGGTATTATGAGCGTATTAGTGTTAAAGCCGAAAATCAGTGAAAGTGAAAAAATTACTATTAATCTTGGATTAATCGATTTAGGACAAATCGACTTATTAGTCCAGGAAGGGTTTTATTCAAACCGAACTGATTTGATCCGTACCGCGATCCGCAATCAACTAGCAGTCCATGCCGATACAGTCAAACAAACTGTCGCTCGCAAGAGCTTGGTTCTTGGCTTGCAAACGTATTCCCGCGCGGATCTTGAAGCATTACGAGACGCGGGGCAAACACTGCACATTCAAGTACTCGGGCTAGCTACTATTGCTGCCGACGTCTCCGCAGAATTAGCCTTGGCAACTATCGCATCCATTTCTGTTTTGGGTGCATTCCATGCAAGCCCTGCCGTAAAAGCAGCGCTCGCCCAACGTATCCATTAAAGTCAATTAATTATCTGTTAATTATGTCGATCTGAAAGGCTCCCATGAATCTGACTGAATATTTACGCGCTCAACTGCGCCAGGCAACCCGTAAGCTAATGTCCGACGGAGCCTCAGAGGCAACCGCTGCAATTCAAAAAGCGCTCCAGACCTTACCTGGTCAGCCCAACGGTGCAACACCGCCTTTGTCAAACGCCATGCCTAACAAAAATGCCACATCAGACATTGGTGATGCATCAGTTACGGTACCAAATTTTGTGTCTGACCTATTGAATCGGTTAGGTATTCCGGCCGCGTACGGGAATATAAATACTGGCAAAAAAGACGCCGAAGGAGACTTGCTTAGCCCTGAAGAGCTGGAATCCGGTAAGGCCACCGCAAATGGCCAGTTTTTAACCAAGTCGTTCACCAATCACGCCGGGACACGCAATTACAAACTGTACATTCCATCTTCTTATCACGGTCAAGCCATGCCGCTCATGGTCATGTTGCATGGCTGCACCCAAAATCCGGACGACTTTGCAAGCGGCACCAGGATGAATATTGTGGCTGAAGAGTCACCATGCTTTGTGGTCTATCCAACGCAGACCCAGGCAGCAAATACTGCAAAGTGCTGGAACTGGTTCAAGGCCCTAGACCAGCAACGCGATCAAGGTGAGCCATCCATCATTGCAGGCATCACTCAAACGGTCATTAATGACTATAAACTCGACGCTGGCAAAGTGTACATAGCCGGACTTTCAGCGGGCGGCGCAATGGCGATTATCATGGGAACCACTTATCCCGATTTATATGCCGCTGTCGGCGTGCATTCAGGTTTACCGTACGCAGCCGCACATGACTTGCCGTCCGCGCTTGCGGCAATGAGGGGCAACGTGCCGATCTCGGGTTCAAAACATAAGCACGTTGCTGATGCACGCTTGCAATCGATTCCCATCATTGTTTTTCATGGCGATAAAGATGCGACGGTCAGTCCTCAAAATAGCGAGCAACTGATGGCGCAGAGCGTACCTGAAGTGATCTTTAACCAGCGTAATAACAAATACGATGCATCCAAACCGATTAAGCCAGTGGTAATCGTTCAAGAAGATCAAGTGCCGAATGGACATCGTTACACGCGAACGTCGCATCACGACGCTCGAGGACGGTCGATCGCTGAGCACTGGATGATCCATGGTGCAGGACACGCCTGGGCCGGTGGCAATAAGAGTGGCACATATACCGATGGCAAAGGTCCTGATGCTTCGCGAGAAATGATGCGATTCTTTTCAACCCAATCGCATGATTAAGAGCCGGCGTTACGCTGCGATTTAAGAGGTTCAGCGGCAAGCGACTGCCTTGATTATGCACGAAAATACTGAAATCACTTCGTGAGGTGAGCGGTGGGTTTCTGGGGCAACACTCACCTCCACGCGGGTAATCCAAGTATTACCAGCGCCTCTGCTGGAGACGCTGCGCGAGCGTTATGTTGCGCACAGCGCTCAACGTCAATACTAACCAGCTAGAAAATGTGGCAGCGTACTTATAAATAGTTTTTAAACAAATGACGACATCTGCGTATCCAATAATGGTCGTTATATCACGCACTCTTCCGCGTCGCAAAGCACGCGGAAGAGCCAGCGCAGCAGATATTTAGACCTTGCCCAACTCACTCATCGGCGTGCGGAAGGTCTCGCGTGAGGTCGCAACGGAGATTGCCGAAATCACCGAGGTGATCGTTACAAACACCGCGACAGGAATCCAGCCATCCACACCCGGCCGAAGAATAGCTGCGCTGATGGTTGGTGCGAAGCCACCTAATGCGAAGCCGATCTGGGTACCGATTGCCATGCCTGACAGACGAACACGGGTGTTAAACATTTCACCGTATAACGATGGCCATACGCCATTGGCAGCACTGTACACAACACCCGACAAGAGCAAGCCGATCACAAAAATCAACGGGATATTGGCATGACTAAGTGCCCACATGTAGGGCCAAATCAGGAGGGCTGAGCCTAGCGCACCGAACAGAAACACTGGCTTACGGCCAATACGATCAGACAGCATCGCGAAGGCTGGAATTGCCGCAAGCGCTAACACATTCGCCAGAACGAGAACCGTCAACATCGTCGCACGCGGGATGTGAACAGTGTTGACCGCGTATGACAAGGTAAAGACGCTAAAAATAGTGCTGACCACCGATATCAACGCTGCAAAAATCACCCGAATCAGGTTTGCCTTATGGTCACGTAAAAGCACTGCAACCGGCAACTTAGCCTGCGTATGCGATTTCTCTTCCTCGTTAAATGCCGGTGTCTCGGGTAAAGTTCGACGTACCCACATACCCACCGCTACCACAATCGCGCTTAGGAAAAAGGGAATACGCCATCCCCAGGACAACAACTGGTCTTCTGGCAATGCCGAAATCGGCAGGAAGATCAGTGTCGCCAGAATCAGACCCGCCTGCGTTCCACTCAGGGTAAAACTGGTAAAAAATGCGCGTCGATGCGCCGGAGCATGCTCAAGCGTCATTGAATTGGCACCCGCCTGTTCCCCGGCCGCAGACAATCCCTGCAACATACGCAGCACCACCAACATGATCGGTGCCGCGATACCGACTTGTCCATAGGTCGGCAGCAAACCCACCATAAAGGTCGACACGCCCATTAACAACAAGGTAAAGGTAAGCACTTTTTTGCGACCATATTTGTCGCCAATATGCCCCAATAAAACAGCACCGATTGGCCGCGTCACATAACCAACCCCAAAAGTCGCAAACGCTGCAACAGTGGCCGTCACAGGGTCAAATGAAGGAAAAAATATTTTTCCGAACACCAGCGCTGCGGCAGTGCCGTAGATGAAAAAATCGTAATACTCAACCGCGCTGCCGATCCAGCTGGCGAACGCCGCTTTACGCGGTGAGCGCGTGGTTGATTTCTGTTCTTCGCCAGCGCTGCTTTTAGCGCTGGCTTGTTGCGAAAGCGTAGATGTAGACATGTCGTCCTCCATGATCTGTAGATAATGTTCACATTAAAAGAACGAATTCTTTTAATGCGTCCTCAAAGTGAAAACCTTAGAACCGATGCAGAATGCCAGCTTGCAGGCCCACCAAACTCCTGCCATTGATATCGGTACCGGCCAAGTTCGCCGTTGGACCAGCAGAACCACTAAACCGGAAACCGGCGTTAGTATCGTTCTTCATGTAATTAGCAAAACTATAGAGCGTAGTTCGCTTGGACATGTCGTAATAAACACCGACATTACCACCCTGCGCGCCCGAATTTCCGTTCGAGGTATCTTTCATGACGCCATACAAAGCGCCGATACGTAACTGTGGAGTCAGACGATAATCAGCCGAAACCTGGTAAATGTTATACATCCGCAATACGCTTGAATTATTACCCGCAAACGCGTTAGTCGGGATGCTGACATTGCTCAAGATAGCGGTTGCATTATTACCGTTTGCATTCGCCGTCACGTTGTTACTGCGCACGTAAGCAAGATAAATCTTACCTTTGCCGTAGTCGTAATCGGCATAGACATTGTGATAGACCACCGCGTCTGCGAACGCTGCATTCGCTAGCGGCTTGGCCCACAACCCAGCGTAACCGGCACGGTAAGGGCCATTGGTGTAATCAACACCGGCTTGATAAACGCCGCGCGTACCAATACTTTCGCCTGCGGTTTCGGTCAATGCGTAATGCAAATCGAACTGAAAATTAGCAAGACGCGGAGATTTGTACGAGATGTCATTATCGAAGCGCGATGGAACGCCAAATGTATTGATGATTGAGCCGAAAGTGGTCCGCTCGGTGTAATCAATAGCACCACCTATGAAAAATATGATGGTGTTCTGACGACCAATACGAAATTCACCCGCTGGTGTATTGATACCGACCCATGCCTGACGATCAAAAAGACGCGGCGCATCGGCCAATGCACCGGTATTGGCACCGAACCCTTGCTCTAGCGTGAACTTAGCCTGATAGCCGTTACCAAGATCCTCGACACCACGAAAGCCGAGACGGCTTCGCAAAATAGCGCCGTCATTCAGACCGATGACACTCTTTCCACTGCTGCTATGGATGTAATCGATGTATTGGTCAACATCTCCATAGATTGTTACATTTGATTGTGCTTGTGCGAAGGTTGAGCACGCTGCGAAACAGCAAGCGACAGCAATTTTTTTCCTCATTACATCTCCCAAATAGTTCATTTTTATATTGTGTAGGTGACGCCCAAAAGGGCGTTACACCAGTTCTCCCCTCAAGGATTTTCCGAAGCGAGGGGCCTCCGTAGTTCAATTCATTAAATCAATGGCGGCACTCTAATTTTCAAGCGACAGCACCCAGCCATAACGACAGCTAAACGACTGCGCCAGCGTTCAATGCTTTACTTCAGCGTTTAAATTCTGCGGCAGGCTGCATGGCAAGCGCCGCAATCGCCAACGCATAACCTTGAATACCAAAGCCCAGAATCACTCCGTGCGCAACTGCCGATAACCACGAGTGATGCCGAAACGTTTCGCGCGCATGGACGTTCGAGATGTGTAATTCGATCAGATGCACCGAGGCGCCCTTGATCGCATCGTGCAACGCTACAGAGGTATGGGTATAAGCGCCGGCGTTAAATATCACGCCGGCGAGATCGCCATTCGCCTGTGCAATACCTGCTTCGTGGATCCAGTCGATCAATACGCCTTCGTGATTGGACTGGCGAAAATCGAGCGCAAAGCCATGCTCTTCGCAGGCGTTGCAGCAAAGAATTTCGACGTCGGCTAAGGTCTGGCCGCCATAGACTGACGGCTCACGACTACCTAGAAGGTTGAGGTTCGGTCCATTGAGGACGAGAACGGATTTTGGACCTGCTGTCATACTGTCTCCTTTAAAGCTGCATTATTTTTTTGTTCAGCTATTTTGTACTGCGATATAACTAAGCCATGGTTGGATGGCCAGCCGTTGGCTGTCGGACCTGAAGGCTGCGGCGAAGCACTTGATCAGTCACCCACTTGGTAGCACGATGCGCGCGGCGAGCGACGATATCCGGTGATAGTTGCAAATAATCGTCGTTAAAGACTTCAAAACTATAGTCGCCACGATAGCCGCCTCGGTCCAGTCGACGCAGCAGATCGGACAACTCTTGGGAATGCGCGCCCTCACCCGGGAATACGCGCAAATGTCGGGCTGTTTCCAGGCGTTCTTCTGCGCTGCGAATATCACGCCACATAAAATCCGATAGTTGCACCATCGCGATTTTGTCGCTTGGAATATCTTCAAGTCCATCAAAGTCAGCCTGATTTGCCAGCATGTGGAACGAATCAATCACCACGCCCAGATTGGAATGATCAGCCATTTCAACCGCTTCCCACGACTGTGTATATTGATTAACGTGACGGCCCCACGACAATGCTTCATAACCAATCTTGACGCCCAACGGCACTGCAAGGGTTGCCAGCTTAGCCAGATGACGGGCAATCAGGGACATGTCTCCCGTGGCATGCGACGAAGTACTCGAACACACCATCAACAATGGTGCGCCGACCGCTTTGCACATTTGCAATAAATTTTTAGCGATGTCGAGTTTGTATTCATGCAGCGTGCCAGATAACCCTTCAAAATCACGCATGACTTGAATGCCTGTGACGCGAACTCCACTCGCCTTCACCAGCTGCACAGCTTCGTTTACGCCACCCGGATGTCCAGCCAAATCTTTAGCCCACAGCATGATTTGAGAAAATCCGGCGACCTTGGACGCCATCAATTTCGACTCCAACGGACCAGCCAGCGTGATGCTGTCCATCCCGAAATTGCTGAGATTCATATTGCCTCCAGCGCGCGGAAAGCGTCCGAAGACACGCCAGGCCAGCCGAATAACTCCAGATATAAAGGTGCCTGTTCAATCATCATTTCACGGCCTTTCTGGATACGGCAGCCACGTTGCTGCGCTTCGATCAATAAGCGTGTCATTTCGGTCTTCATGCCGCAATCAGCGACGATGCAGGACGCCGAAACCTGACTTAAATCGACTGGCAACGGATCGTCAGGGCTCATCCCTAATGGCGTTGAATTGACGACCAGATCATAGCCCTCGGCATTCGGCGTGCCGATTACCACTTCCGTTGCGGGGAATGCTTGCTGCAAGCGCTCTCGCAGTGCCTCGGCCTGCGGCAAACGCGTATCGTAAATTGCAACGTGACCAATGCCACGTGTTGCCAAAGATGCCGCGACGGCACAGCCGACACCGCCGCTTCCGACAACTAGCGCTTTAGCCCTTGCCCAATCAAAGGCTGCACCGTTTAAAGTGCGGTCAAAAGCACGGACAAAACCTTCGCCATCGATCAAATCACCAACTAACGTTTTACCATCGTCCGCTTTGAAAATCGCGTTGCAAGCGCCAGCCAGCAAGGCGCGAGAGGTGGGCTTATCCACTGCATCGACACTCATCGGCTTATGCGGAATCGACACAAAAATGCCACCCACGTTTTCAATCGACATCAGCGTACGAACTGCCGACATGTACGAATCAGGTGCAATTTTAAGGGGAATAACGCGCGCATCTATGCCGTGTTTCTCAAAATAGGCGTTGAATAGCGCGGGCGCTTTGACCTGCTCTACCGGCCAGCCAATGACAGGAAAAATACGCGTAGTACCGGAAATATTAAGCATGGTCGTTCTCCAGATTGCTGACAACGAGTTCAAAACTGATGCCGCTCTTGTATAACTGTGTCAACGCACCCTTTTCGCTCGACTGCGTCGGTTCGCGATCGATGAAAATAATTCCACGTTGTTTCAGTTCTCTCACCGCAGCGAGTACATCTGGCGCACCTAAACCAACCCGAATCAATTGTTCATCCCATTGCAATCCGGCAGCGCCTTCTGGCGGCTCTACCAACTGCAAGTAAAATTGATGGCACGGACTTTCCAGCAAGGTTCCTTTAGGCAAGACCCCAAAATAGTGACCTTGCGGCAGCGGCCTGAAATCCATTAATTGCTGATAAAAATCAATCCATTCAGGCGACCGGTCGCGGCCAATTGCCTGGACAACACCGAAGAAATGCAGCCCAGCTATCGCGGGCGGATTAACCGGCGCATTCGGAATTGGTTTGAAATCGACGTCATAGATAGAAAAATCACGAAAGCGGTCCACGAAATACAAAATTGAGTCGCCAGCGCCATGCACTCCGGGAATATTCAGTTCCATGACGCCAGCTCGGGTTTCAATTGCCCATGCACCCATTGAGATCGCATGACGATACGCGAGGTCAGCATCGCGCACACGTAGTCCAATGGCGCTGATCACTGTGGTTTGCAAATCAGTGTCGGATTGCGGCAAAGCACGCGGATCGGCATTGACGATCACATTCATGCTGCCTTGTCGATATAAGGTAACTTCACGTGAGCGGTGACGTGCGGTTGATACGAACCCCATTTTTTCGAGCAGCGCACCGAGCGCCAACGGCTGCGCAGTTGCATACTCAACAAATTCGATACCATCGATACCGAGTGGATTATTCGGTTCGGCGTTGTGCTCTTGCGCAATCATGATGATCTTTCGCTAAATTGATGTGCGAAGTATAGGAACGGGTTGACAAAAAAAACAGTGGCAAAAAACGGCTATACTGCGCTTATCGCTCAACCGGCGCGATTAGCGCACAAGATCAGGATTATTTTCAAATGAAAAAACCAGAGCTACAAAATGTCGCAGTCGCCAAACGTGACCTGATTGATGGCTTGATCAAAGGCATTGATGTCATCACCGCTTTCAACGATGATTCGGCGCGTCTGACCGCGACCGATCTGGCAGAAAAAGTGGCAATTAGTCGCAGTGCTGCGCGCCGTTACTTGTTAACGCTAGTGCATATTGGATTGGCTTCGACGGATGGGCGTAGCTTTTGGCTGACACCTAAAGTACTGAACTTGGGGCGTTCCTACCTTGATTCTGCACGGCTGCCGCGCGCCATCGTGCCGTTTCTTCAGCGCTTGACGCTACAGCTACAAGAATCAACTAACTATTCCGTGCTGGAGGGCGACGACGTGGTGTATGTCAGTCGGGTAAATGCGCCAAAACTGCTCACTACTGGCTTCGAACCCGGCACGCGCTTGCCTGCCTACACTGCCACCGCTGGCAGAGTACTCCTTTCAGCGCTGCCGGACACCGAGTTACGCGCCTATCTTGAACGGGTCGAACTGATCGCTTTTACCCATCTAACTACGCTCGACAAAGAGCAGTTATTCAAAGAGCTGATCGCGATCCGTGAGGACGGTTTCGGATTAACTGAAAATCAATATGAGATAGGTTTTCGTGGCATTTCCGTGCCAATCAAAAGCCGCCGTGGTGCACTGATTGGTGCGTTAAGCGTATCGATGATGATTTCGAGTTGCTCAAAAGCCGAGGCCGTCGCACGCTGCGTGCCAGCATTGCAAGCGACCGCAAATACCTTGATGTTATGGGTGTGATGGTGTGGTTGCTTAATGGTGGGTCTAATTATTATTGATTGCTTTTTTGCGGCAATGTTTTTGAAGGTGAATGAATTTAGACAATTCAAAGCACAAACTTCTCACCGAAATTACGTCGCTCAAGTTTCACAACAATGCCGCCAGTTCCACCTGCACCTTTAACAATGCAGGCAAGCAACGTTCGACGATATCCTCAATTGGAATACGCGCCGCGTGCACGCTGACATTCACCGCGGCGACCGTTTCTCCGCGAAAATTCTTCAGCGGAACCGCAATCGTCCGCAGTCCCAATTCAAGTTCCTGGTCCACCACTGCATAACCTTGTGCACGGGTACGTGTGATTTCCAGCAAGAGCCGCTCTTTGTTGATGATCGTGTGTGCGGTAATTGGCTCAAGCTGCACGCGTGCCAATAGCGCCTCAATCTGCGGTTGCGACAAACTTGCTAACAAAACGCGACCGTTCGCGGTGCAAAATGCGGGAACCCGCGTACCCGGTTGTAGTGTGGCAGACACCAATCGACCTGCGCTGACCGCAGCTACACAAACCAATTCATCATGGTCCAAAACGCCAGCCGAAGCTGCCTCTTGCAGCGAATAAGCCAAGCGATAAAGTAACGGCTGGACAATCCGCGGTAGTCTGGCGGAATGCAGATACGATTGGCCCAACCGCAACACCTTGGGCGTCAATGAAAATACTTTTTGCTCATGTCTGACATATCCCAGATGCGTCAACGTAATCAAATAACGTCGCGCCGCGGCGCGAGTCAGCCCGACACGTTGCGCGACTTCGCTGATCGTTAGCCGGGATCGCTCCTGATCGAATGCTTCAATCACTTGTAGACCTTTTTCAAGTCCCGCAATCAAGTCGCGTTTTAGCGGTCCTTCTTCTAGTTCTCCATTTGGCGCATCTATTATTGCCAAAGACGGTCGTATCTTGACGCTTTCCCCTTCAATCATAAATCCTCCTATTTGTGCGATTATCGCACGAAACGGGCGATAGCCGGTCGTCACGTCACATCCGGACCTTGTTGACCGGCTATTGATCACCTATGATCCAATTCATTCATGACAAGATTCATCTAATGCGCTCGTTACGCCGCGCAAGTCATTTCGGCAAACTGACCAGCTTAAGCGACCTGAATTGCGTTAAACCCCAAAAATATAAAGGAGAACGGAGTGAAATTTCAACCCACAGAAACCGGGGTCTATCCAACCCTCGTCTATTTACCTTACGCTTCAACGCTAAAACGTGGCCCGACCCAAGAACCGTTGCGGATTCGCGCCGCAGATCCAGTCAACACCAATATTGCAGCGTCCCGCAGCTTGATCCTTCCACACGACACTGATCTCACCGCGCAAGGTCAAGCTGCGCCATTGGGCGAAAAAATCGTGGTCACCGGACGCGTACTGGATGAGGATGGTAAACCCATCCGCAACTCGCTGCTGGAAGTGTGGCAATGTAACTCGGCTGGTCGCTATTGGCACAAACGCGATCAACACGACGCGCCACTCGATCCCAATTTTTTCGGCTTTGGCAAGATGCTGACAGATGACGAAGGCGGCTATCGTTTTGTCACGATTAAGCCCGGTCCTTATCCCTGGGGTAACCACCATAAAGCATGGCGTCCTGCCCACATTCACTTCTCCTTATTTGGCAGCGTGTACGCACAACGTCTTGTGACACAGATGTATTTTCCTAGCGATCCATTGTTCGACTATGACCCGATCTTTCAAAGCATCTCGGATGTTGCCGCACGCCAGCGATTAATTGCTCGCTTCAGCATGGTCGAAACAGTCGATGACAAAATGCTTGGCTATCAATTCGATATCGTGTTGCGCGGCCGTGATGCCACGCCAATGGATCTTTAAAAAGGAAAAATAGTATGGATCTCAACATTACCACCTCACAAACCATCGGTCCTTTTCCGCATGAGGCATGGCGCTGGGGCGTCGATGCGACCAGTACACTGATCAGTCACGTACCAACAATTACCATCAGCGGCACACTCCGAGACGGAGACGGCAATCCGATTAATGATGGATGGATTGAAGTTTGGCTACCGGATGCAGTGACCGCCGAAGCCGAGCAAGCAATACCGGGGTTTCGCCGCATTCCTAGCGATGATCAAGGTGGATTTCGTATTGAAGTATCGCTACCGAAAGCAGCGACCAAAGGCAAGCCCGTCCTGTATGCAACGATCTTTGCACGCGGTCTGGTCAAGCATCAGTTTACTGCCGTTTTTCTCGAAGATGATACGGGTCTGGCGAAATCCGATATTCTCAATCAGGTTCCTCTCAATCGACGCAATACCCTGATTGCACGCAAGCAATCCGAGGCCGAATATCAGTGGGATATCTGGATGCAGACCGACAAAGAAACGGTATTTTTCGATTACTGTTAATCGTGGAAGTCGTAGAAATCGCCGCAACGATTATTGCCAACAGACGAACGGAGCTCATGTGAGCGTTTCAATATTTGATAGTTTTCTCACCACTCCGGACATGATCGCGGTATTTGACGATGCCGCAGTGGTGCAGGCCATGTTTAGTTTCGAGGCCGCTCTGGCAGGCGCGCAAGCAGCCGAAGGGATTATCCCGGACACGGCTGCGCGGGCTATCGCCAGTGTCTGCAAGGCGCAGTTATATGATATTCCGGCGATAGTGCATGCCAGTCGGCGCGCTGGCAGTCTGGCGATTCCATTGGTCAAAGAATTAACCAAAACGGTCGCACTTTTTAATCAGGAGTCCGCCACATTTGTGCATTGGGGCAGTACTAGTCAGGATGTGATCGATACCGCGATGGTGTTAGTCACCCGCGAGGCGTTATCGTTACTTGATGATAGGTTGCAAACTCTCACAGAGAGTTTATTGACGTTGGCGGAACGTCATCTGTCCACGCCAATACTGGCGCGCACATTGATGCAACCTGCACAAGTCACTAGCTTCGGTTTCAAATTGGCAGGTTGGGCTGCGCCACTTGTACGCGCCCGTGTACAACTGCGCTCAACCGCACAGCGCGCGCTGCAATTACAACTCGGCGGTGCAGTGGGGACGCTCGCCGTCATGGGCGCAAAAGGTCCGGCAGTAGTGCAAAGGGTCGCAGACGATCTGGGATTGGTCGCCGCCGATGCAGCTTGGCATACGCAACGCGATGAGTGGGTGCGGCTAGGATTAGAAGTCGCCGTGCTGGTGGGCAGTCTCGGCAAAATTGCTACTGATCTGAGCCTGATGACGCAGGGCGAAATTGCGGAGTTGGCAGAACCATCTGGTAATGGCCGGGGCGGTTCATCGGCGATGCCGCACAAACGTAATCCTGTGTCCTCGATGATCGCCCTGGCAGCGGCAACACGGACACCACAACACGCTGCAGCGCTGCTGGCAAGTATGGGCCAGCAACACGAGCGTGGGCTAGGTAACTGGCAAGCCGAATTGGCGGAATGGCCCGGCCTGTTTCTCAGCGCCCACGGTGCGTTGAATGCATTAACTGAAGCAATGGCAGGATTGAACGTCGACACCGCGCGCATGCGCCAGAACATTGACGGTCTGCAAGGATTGGTGTTTGCAGAAGCCGTGTCGATTTATCTGGCGGGTGCAATTGGTCGGCCACAGGCACATAGCCTGATGGAACAATTGACGCAGTTAGCTGCTAGCAGTAGCACCAGTTTGAATATTGTGGTGATCGATGCGGTAAAAAAAGATGTCCGGTTACGCGATTTCATTGACCTCGATAGTCTTCAAAATTTGTTTGATCCAGTCTCTGCAACGGCCCCAGCCGAAGTGTTGGCTCGCGGTCAGTTAAAAACGTTAAGAACTGCGGTAGCGGCCTTGACTGCCCTTCCCTCATCAACCTTTTCTAAAAGTGAATAAACCATGAGCTACGACCCGATCGACCATGATTTTGAACGTGGTATGGAAAACCGTCGGCGCATCCTCGGTGATGAATGGGTCAACCGTTCCGTTGCCAACGCGACCGAATTCAATGCCGAATTTCAACATTTGATCACGCGATTTGCCTGGAATGATATTTGGGGACGCCCCGGATTAGAGAAAAAAACCCGCCGCGTGATTGTTCTGGCTATCACCATGGCACTCAGCCGTTGGGAAGAATTCGAACTGCATGCGCGCGCAGCCCTGTTGGGTGATCCAGAAACGCGCCTGACGCCGGATGAAATGAAAGAAGTGTTGATGCAGGCTGCGATTTATGCAGGCGTACCAGCGGCCAACACGGCTTTCACGCATGCGCAACACATCTTGCGTGAGATCGGCGCACAAATTGGTTATCCTCTATTACCGTTGCTACCAGCAAATACTTGTCATCCAGGAATTGGTCAGGAGGGTCTCACAACTAGCAAACCTGCATTGCATTACAGCGTGCGCGCACCGCGTAGCGGCAAAGCACCACGCCATACCGTCGTGCTCAGTCATGCGCTGGGCTGCGACCTGACCATGTGGGACGGTTTGGCAAACTTGCTGGCAGCCGATTGCCGAGTCATCACTTATGACCAGCGCGGGCATGGCAGTTCCGATGCACCGACCGGTTTAACGACAATCACCGAACTTGCCGACGATGCGGCACGGCTATTGCGCGAGCTCGATTCTGGCCCGGTCGTGTGGATCGGTCTGTCGATGGGGGGCATGGTCGGTCAGGAGCTGGCAATCAATCATCCATCGCTCATTGCAGCGTTGGTCATCGCCAATTCAACTTCTTGCTATCCTGATGCAGCGCGAGAAATGTGGCAGCAACGGATAGAGACCGTTCGCAGCAAAGGTCTGGAAGCCATTGCTGAAGCCGTCATGGGACGGTATTTTAACGACCGGTTCCGTACTGAGCACAGCGCCACCGTAACACGCTTTCGCCAGCGTCTGATCAGCACTGATGTTGACGGCTATATAGCTTGCTGTCATGCGGTTGGAAACGTGGATACCACTGCACAACTAGCGCAGATTGCGGTACAGACTTTGGTGATTGCCGGTGCACAAGATCAAGGAACGCCATTAGCCATGTCGCAAACGCTATGTGAAAAAATCTCCAACGCACAACTGATTGTGCTGGAGGATGCCTCGCATCTGAGTGCAATCGAACAACCGGAGGCGTTTGCAAAAGCAGCTCTGCAATTTATAGCGGATTTGTAGCCAATTCTGAGTAACCTAAAGCGCGGCCTTGGTTGTGGCAAGGCGCTAAAATCAGGGCGGCAATCTCAATAGAGGGCAGGCAAAATTTGCCCATTATTCTCATTATTTATTCTTGGTTCACCTATTCTTGACCATTTCTTCGACCCCGCGTTAACCGTGCATATCGGTTAAGCCTGATGCACGACCATCATTTCAATTCAGTATTTCCCGCCACTCCAATCAAAAATCGCACGATTTACTTCTGATAAACCATGGGGATCGCATCTACATGGCGCTGCACGAGACTCCCGCTATTTATTGCTACCTCAACAAGTCTTACAACGGAGAGAGGCTTTGTCTGATGTTAATGGCGGTATTTGGAAGATAAGGTGTCGCTTAATCAAACGAATTCAGGAGAAATCATGACTACGATATCCCGCTTACAGGCACCCGTCTTTACCGCAAAAGCATCTCATAAAATGTTGCAGTTGCTGGGCATAACTGTGCTGGGAGTCGCTGCAATGGCGGTGACCGCACATCACGCACACGCCGCTGATAGTTTGGCGCGGCAGGATAAAAGCTTTCTGACCAATGCCGCTGAATCCGGGAATGCTGAAGTTAAGGCTAGTCAATTGGCGCTGCAAAAAAGCAGCGATCCTGATGTTAAATCCTTCGCCCAAAAAATGATTGATGACCATACGAAAGTTGGCGACGATCTGAAAACGCTCGCAGCATCGAAAAGCGTGACCGTACCGGATGATCCCAGCATAGCGCAAAAGGCCAAAATTCTGGTTCTAAGCAAACTGGATGGGCACACGTTTGACAAGCAATATGCTGGAATGATTGGCGTCTCGGCGCATAAAGATGCAGTCAGTTTATTTAAAAAAACCGCTGCCAGCGCCAAAGATGCAGACATCAAACAATTTGCTGCAAACAATTTGCCCGCCCTGCAAGAGCATCTGCAAATGGCAACGCAACTAAAGTCGACAGTTGACGCTAAGAAATAAGTAGCCTCTCAATCTAAACGAAGTTCACCATGCCCCGTGGTGATAAGTTCGCATACCGATAGGAAAAAATGCCAGATCGGTGTTATCAGTTCTTAAAATTGAACTGTGAAGCGGTTGAGCGCTCCTTGACCGCCCATGCTGTTCACAATCAAAAAAAGGGATAAGCGAAATACCTCCTGCAACATAAATTATGAGGAAGTGCTTAAGGTTATATGAAAGTCCGGCTATTGCGGAAATGCCGTTCAGCTAAAAACTGAGCGGCATTTTTTTGTGAGTGCTATTGTTACCACTGACCTGAGACCAACCCAGTAATGGAAGCCCGCTGCGTTCAGCCAGAATCTATTGACAATCACCTTTAATAAAAAAATGGCATGAATCACTCCACCACAATCTCTACTCAAACACTGTCCAGCCGCGATCTGGCGCTATTGCGCCAGTCAATCACCTTGTCCGACGAGTCGAAGCAACGTGGGCGTCATCCATTTGCAGCATTGGTGGCCGATGAGGACGGCAACGTGGTTGTCACAGCGGGTAACAATTCAATGCCACCAGAAGGTGATCCAACCCAGCATGCGGAACTGATCGCCGCGGCCCAAGCGGCGCAGAAACTAAGCCCGGAACAACTTGCGAAGAGTACGCTTTATACCAGCGCTGAACCCTGTTGCATGTGCGCTGGCGCCATCTACTGGACTGGTATTGGCCGCGTAGTGTATGCCTTGTCCGAGCATACTTTGTTAGGACTGACGGGAGATCATCCAGAAAACCCTACCTTTTCATTACCTTGTCGGGAAGTATTTGCGCGCGGTCAACGCAAAGTCACGGTGGTTGGGCCGCTGCTGGAGGACGAGGCCGCGAAACCGCACGAGGGCTTTTGGAAATAGGCATCACAAAAACCGACTTAACACCATTTTTTCTTGGTTTGGCAGATACTCAGACCAGCCTACAAGGTGGCTGGTAACTGCTGTCACTCGATAAATGTTACGAATTCTGTGACCGGCACGCGTTCAGTCACCAGCGTATTTTCGATCTTACTCATATCGGCGAATCCCAGGGACATGCCGCACACAAAGGTTTCGCTCTCAGGCAATTTCAAGACGTCACTGATGACGCGATGGAATTGCGTGAAGGCTGCTTGAGGACAGGTATCAAGCCCGCGTCCGCGGGCCGCGATCATAATGTTTTGCAGAAACATTCCATAATCCAGCCATGAACCTTGCTCCATTGATCGGTCTATTGTAAAAATAAGCCCGACCGGTGCGTCGAAGAACGTATAGTTACGACCGTGTTGCGTATGCATTCCTGACTTGTTCTCACGTGTCAGGCCTAATAATGCATACAAGTCCCAACCGACTTTACGTCGTCGCTCAATGTAAGGCGACACCCATTCAAGTGGATAGTAACGATATGCCTGTTTATGCTGACTCGCTTCCTCAGGGTTATCATGGATTTTTAGTATTTCGGCACACAGTCGCTCCTTCGGCGCGTCGGTCAATACATAGACTTTCCATGGTTGAATATTGGTACCGGACGGTGCACGTGCTGCCACTTCAAGGATTTTCTCGATATCCTCGCGCGCAACTGGCGTCGGTAGAAAGGCGCGGATCGAACGGCGGGAAGTGATCGCCGCGTCGACAATTTTTTGTTCGGTAGTTTCTATCATGATCGTTTTCAGGCAATTTTCAGGCAAAGTAGCCAATTCGTCCGGATTGCAGCAGATCAGTGACGATGCGAGTCAGTAACGATGCAAGTCAGGACATTGGAAAGACTTTATAAATCCGCAGAAGACGACCAATAAAATTTCGAACCATGAACATCTTCCTGTCGACAAGATACACCAACAAGGCGAAGCCGTAAAATACCCTCCAACCCTGATCACGCTATGCGGCCCATAGCGGCACACAGTAAGTCATCTATTTTATATCGATCGATTCGACTGCGCGAAGTCATCTGGTCCTTTAGATCAGCATATCCTTAAACAGCATTCGTCCCGTGATCTGGTCCATAGAGCGGGCTCCACATAGCTGCATCGTCCTGACCAATTCGTCTTTCAAGATCGACAAAGCACGGCTGGCACCCGGCTCCCCCGCACACGCTGCACCAAATAAGGTGGCGCGGCCAAGCATAACGCCTTGAGCGCCCATTGCCAGCGCTTTGACGATATCACTGCCGCGCCGCACACCGCCATCGAGTAAAACAGGGATTCGCCCATTGACTGCCTTGACCACCGCCGGCAGCGCATCAAAGGTAGCGACTGCGCCATCTAACTGCCGCCCACCATGATTGGAAACGACCACCGCGTCACATCCCATCAACGCAATACGGTTAGCATCCTGAGGATTAAGAATGCCTTTGACAATCAACTTACGCGGCCAGGTATCGCGAATTTTTTTAAGGCTGTCCCAATTGAAGGATGGGTCATAATTACGACCCACCGACGAAGCAATCGCGGTCGAATTGGTCGCCTTCGCATCAAGCCCGATCAAGTTCTCCATGACGGGCATACCATATCTGATGATGTCCGAAAGCCACGCCGGGTGTAGTCCAAAATCCAGCATATTCTTGATCGTAAAACCGAATGGGATCGAAAAATCATTACGGTAATCGCGCTCGCGTTTACCGCCAACCGGCAAGTCAACGGTGATCACCAATGCCTCGTAATCTGCTGCCAAGGCCCGCGCGATCAACTTCTCCAAAAATGGTTTATTACGTAATATGTAGGCTTGAAACCATAGTCGGCCTGGCGCTGCTTTGGCAATCTGCTCAATCGAGGCAGTCGCCGTACTGGATAATGTGTACGGAATACCGGCGGCAATGGCCGCACGGGCGATGGCAATATCACCACCACGCCAACCAAAACCGACCGCACCGGTCGGCGCTATCGCCATTGGCAATGCTGCCGGCGCACCCAAAATGAGAGTATTGGTATCGATACGCGATACATCATGTAATATTTCAGGCATTAACCGTGTGCGTCTGAATGCTGCTGTGTTATCACGCAGCGTGACCTCATCTTCGGCCCCACCGTCAAAGAAATCAAAGACTGCACGGGGCAACCGTCGCTGCGCCGCGGCTCGCAGATCTTCTATTGAATACGCTTTGGCTACGTTATAAGACATACCTGAACCTGGTTAATAAGTGGCAAAATGAGCGGTGATGACATGCTAGCTTCATGCCCCGGCAACGCAAGCACCAAAGAAAGAATAGCTGAATGTAGGAGTGCAACGACTCGGTCAATCGACCAGACTTTATTCCGCCTTAATCTGCGCCGCTTTAATCAGATCAGCCCAGCGCGTGTAGTCACGCTTTAGGTAGATACTAAATTCCGTAGGAGAATCGCCGACAATCACCGCGCCGAGTTTTTCCAGTTGCGCTTTGACTTCCGGTTTGGCAAGCGCCTTGACCATGGCGTCATTGAGCCGCTTGATCACTGCGAGAGGTGTTTTGGCCGGTGCCAACATGCCTACCCAAGGTGCTGTCTCTTCAAATCGAGGAAAGCCAACTTCCGACATAGTCGGCGAATCAGAAAATCGCGGCATTCTTTTTGCCGTGCCAACTGCCAAAATTTTCACGCGCTTGGCTGCGACATTTTCTGCCAGTCCGATGATCGGGTAAAACATAAAATCAACTCGACCCGCCATGACTTCCATCAGCGCTGGTGCATTGCCTCTGAACGGCACGTGGACCATTTTAGTTTTGGCTTGAGCGGCCAGTAGTTCACCAGCAAGATGGCCAGAACCACCGTTTCCGGAGGATGCGAACGTTACTGCATCAGGATGCGATTGCGCTTTTTTAATCAGATCCTGCATCGACTTGAGTGGCGAATCGTAAGCGGTTACCGCCACCAAAGGCAGCGTTGCTGCATTCGAAATTGGCACGAAGTCAGTCTTGGGATTATAGCCAGCCTGTTCACCCAGCAGAATGGGATTAACATTCAGTCCCAGTGAAGTGAACAAAATACTATAGCCATCCGGTGCAGCGGCTTTGATTTCTCGCGTGGCAATCATCGAACTCGCGCCGGGCTTGTTTTCAACAATAATTGATTGCCCCAGCACAGCTGACATATCCTTGGCCAAGACACGCGCAATGATATCGGTTGGTCCGCCAGCAGCAAACCCGACCAGCAAATGGATAGGTCTGTTTGGATAATCAGAAGCCGCAAATGCTGGCGACACTGCGCTACACAATAAGAGCCCACCGGCAATCAAACCAACCAACGTATTTTTCATCAAAAGTCCCCTAATTTTTCTATTTTTTTGTTGCAGTAACTGCTGGTCGTCAAACGATCCGGTGCGCCATCGTGCCCACGTTAGTCACCTCAAAGCGCAGCTGATCGCCCGGCTGCAGATACTGCGGCGGTTGACGGAAAGCGCCAATTCCGGCGGGTGTGCCGGTACTGATAATGTCGCCCGGCTCTAACGTCATATATTGAGAAATATAGGCAATGAGCGTTGCCACCGGAAACAGCATATCTGCGGTATGACCGTGCTGCATGCGATGATCATTTAACCAGGTCGATACTTCCAGTGTCTGCGGATCGGGAATTTCATCGCGAGTAACAATCCAAGGCCCCATTGGAGCAAAGCCGTCCATACTTTTGGCAAACGTCGTCTGAGGTGGCGTAGTATCGAGCTGAAATTCCCGCGCACTCAAGTCGTTCAGAATGGTGTAGCCAGCGACCAACGAAAGCGCATCCTCTTCCAACACATTTTTTCCATAGCCACCAATCACAACAGCCAACTCGACCTCGAAATCCAGCTTAGTCACAAGAGTCGGTCGGGGAACTGGCGCGCCCGGCGCTGTCACCGACGACGCTGCTTTAAAAATAATACGCGGATGCTCAAATGGGGCCACGCCTGTTTCTTTTGCATGGTCGGCGTAGTTGCGTCCTACCCCAATAATTTTTCCCGGGCGTGGGACCGGAGCGTATAGCTGGACATCTTTGAGCAAATCCCATTGCACCGCTGGATTTTCAAGCGCAGACTGAACATGGCGCTGTAAAGCGGCAATCGCTTCCGAGCCAGACTGTAACCAACGCAGTATGCCGCATGCTGCTGGCCTGATACCGGCCGCCGCAGTATGACGATGCGTATCCACCGACACTGGCAAAGCAGCTATCCAAGCGCTGATGTCTAGTATCCGTTCCTGAACTACCACGCCGGTAAGAATGGCGCTATTGGGCTTGCGATAGGTAATCAGTTTCATGCCTGGACATTCCCAAAGTAACGCGTCGCTGCCACCTGGCAGCGCTTAATGTAACGGTGTTCATCACGGCCGTAATCGGCCACAGCGTTGTGTAATGTTCCCATGTTGTCCCACATGAGAACGTCGCCCACACTCCAACGATGCCGATATTGATATTTTGGTTGTAATTGGTGCTCAAACAAAAATGCCAAAATACGATCGCTTTCATCTTCCGGTAGTTCGTTGATACGCATGGAATAGCCCGGATTTGCATACAGTACCTTTTTGCCGGTAATCGGGTGTTGTAAAAACACCGGATGCGAAACTGGCGGCTTGGCTTGCCGCTGCGCAGCGGTGAGCGGTGGCCGGGAACTGCCTTTTTCCAAGCGCATCTTATCCCAAAATTTGGCAAAATCGTGCGTGACGGTCATGCCATCAAGTTTGACTTTCAATTCTTCAGGCAGGTCTTCATAGGCGGCATGCATATTGCAAAATTCGGTATTGCCCAGTGGTTCACCGTCGCGATGCGGAACCTCAAGGGCGTATAAAACATTAGTAAATGCGATCATATTGCTATAAGACATGTCGGTATGCCAGTCCTGACCAGCATCACTTAGGCCAAGCGGTTTGCCATCTTGATCAACTTTATTGGAAAGAATCATCAACTGCGGCAAGCCAGGCTCTTGATACGCGTTGGCGACGTTGACTTCAAGCCGACCAAAGCGCGCGGCGAACTCACACAGTTGTGCCGAGGTCAATTCCTGCTTTGGATAGCTGAGAACGCCATATTTGCCTAGCCCTTGCTCCAGCGCAGTAAACTGTTCATCCGACAATGGTTGAGACAGATCGATACCTTCGACCCGCGCACCAAGCGTTTTTCCACTTTCCACGAAATTCATAGTTGTTTCTCCATTTTTTTAGGCTGGTTGGGCGTCTCGGGAAGGACGAATTCAAATTCAGGCGTCAGTGTCAGTTCAGCTATTTTCCAGACGCCGTCAGTCGGTCGCAGCGTGGCGTTCAGGATGGACAGTCGCAACGGCTGGCTTATTTCTACCGCACCGGTATGGTATGCGCCGTCATCAAACCGATAGGCGGTCATATACGCGACCAGTTGCACCGCTGTTTGCGAAGCTGATGCGATAAAACTGTTCGTGATGACATGGCGAATTCTCTGCGTGAGTGATCGTTGCAGCATTGCTTGCATCATTTGGGTGCGACCTTCGAGGATTTTTCCCTGCCGATGCCACTTTCCGTCCGGTTCAAAAAGCGCAATGAGTTCGTCGTTTTTAGATTCATCTAGAAAATAAAATAGCTGATGAATCAGCTGGGTACATCCGGGCAAATCGTTAAGCGAATCCGTCGTCATGCATTTATCCCGGTTGAGCTACTTTTTATTTTTTATCTCAGATTATTCTACCTTCTCCTATTTGATCCAGATAGAATCCAATAGTAAATATATTGTTCTGATTTTGGAAACAGAGAAACACTCATGGATCGACTGCGATGTGTTGAAGTATTTAATGAAGTAGCGCGTAGCCGCAGTTTCTCGGCAGCAGCGCTGAGGCTGGGCATGGCCAAAGGTAACGTCAGCAAGCACGTGGCGTGGCTGGAAGAGTTGTTAGGTGCGCAACTACTCACTCGGACTACCAAAAGTGTCAATCTTACCGATGCAGGCATTTCCCTGCTGGAGCACGGCCAAGACCTGATTGACCGCTTCGACTTGGTGCAGGAGGTCGTTCGTGGTGCAGTTATGTCAGCCCGAGGTACGATTCGGATAGGCACACCACCGTCGTTTGGGGCGGTTCAATTAGTGCCGCTGATCACGGAATTTTCGACGCTGCATCGAAATATCCAGTTTGCGATACATTTAGACGATGGCAAATTGGATCTCGTCAGCGAGGGCCTCGATCTTTCGGTGCGTATCGCCCCGTGGCTAAAAGATACTAGTCTGGTGGCAAAGAAGCTTGGCAACGCGCCGCAAGTGCTGGTGGCCTCGCCCTCCTATCTGGCTACCAAAGGACAGCCCCAGAAACCGCAGGATTTGCTATCCCATGATTGTCTGGTGAATGCATTGAAATCACCAACAAATTTTTGGATACTTACGGGACCGCAAGGCAAAGCTTCTATAAGGGTTTCCGGCAGCATGCGGTCGGACTTTGGGGATGCCTTACGCCACGCTGCAATTCTAGGGCATGGCATTGCAATGCATCCGACATACATGGTGGCGCAGGATATCCAGGCACAAAGACTAAGCCTCGTGCTGCCGGAATACACACCGACCGGGCTTGACATTTACGCCGTGTATCCTAGTCGAAGAAATATGCCAGGGCGCGTCCGACTATTTTTGGAATTTTTGCAAGAGCGATTCGAAACTGCGGCGATGGAGCAACTACAATAGTCGACAGGATGACCTTACTTAAAAAATTAATGTGATTTATTTTGGCCGAAATCGGGCCAACAACGGGCTGACCAACTTATAAGGAAAACTCACATTGACTGATCAATACTCATCGGCGCTCACCGGTCGCTACAGCGCGTTCCTTTTCGATATGGATGGAACGCTCCTTAACTCTATCGCTGCGGCAGAGCGCATTTGGCGCGCCTGGGCGATCCGTCACGGTCTCGATGTTGATGCCTTTCTGCCGACCATTCACGGTGCGCGCGCCATTGACACCATTACGCGGCTGTCGATACCGGGCATGAATTCGGAACGCGAAGCCTTCGGCATTACCCAAGCGGAAATCGCCGACGTAGAAGGCATTATCGAAATTTCCGGTGCGGTAAAATTTTTACGGTCCTTACCATCCGAGAAATGGGCCATCGTCACTTCGGCTCCACTCGCGCTGGCAATACAACGCCTGAAGGCCGCGGGCGTTCCTGTTCCCGCTGTGATGGTGACGGCTGATGATGTTGCTAACGGCAAGCCAAACCCTGCTTGCTATCTTCTTGCCGCCGCCAAACTGGGTGTGGATGTTGCGGATTGTCTTATATTCGAAGACGCCGATGTCGGCATTCTTGCGGGCGAGGCCTCTGGCGCGCGGGTGATAGTTGTTACATCAACCCATGTTCATCCCATGGACACGCCGCATGCATCGATTGGCAATTACGACACGATCATAGCAAAAGTCGATGACGAAGGATTCATTGTGTTTGAAGAACGAACATTCTGATTAAATGCTCGCCGCAGCGCCAGCGCCCAACGCGACTGTGTCGACGCATTTTGTATCAACCACCAGCGCCGTATAAGGCGGCGGTGGCTACCATACGAATAGCGCCACTCTCAATATCAAACCCAATCAATGTTCTTGGTTATATCAGGCAAAGACCACTGTCGAGAACTAGAAATACGCAATTAAAACGGTTTATTCGGCAAGAATTTTCCATCCAGCGTAATCAGCGCACGTGAGCCACCATCCGGATCGTCGACTTTTTTAATATTCAGTTTAAAATTAATAGCGCTAATAATCCCATCACCAAACTGCTCATGCACCAACGCTTTCAATGTCGTGCCGTAAATCTGGACCATTTCGTAAAAACGATAAATGGTCGGATCGGTTGGGATACCACCGGCAATACTGCCTCGCAACGGGATGGACTGTAATTCAGCTGCGTCCTGCGCATCAAGACCTAAGCGTTGGCAAACGATTTCGGCGACGTTTTTTGGCAATGCATGTTGGCCTAATAACGCTGCCGTGATATAGACGATACTCAGTCCGGTGTCGGCGGCTATTTGCTCCCACGAGAGATCCTTCAACGCCTTAGCCACAATAACGCGCGACGTGAGCGCGTGGCGGGAATCTTGATAAACGCTAGACTGTTGCATGGTGTTTTCCTTTAAATCGACGAAATGGGAACGTGAGCAAAATCAGGCGAGCGGTAAGCGATACCTAACGAACGTATTTTTTGAGACGTGACATACGCCTACATCAACGCTGTAACTTACCAATACTCCATAAACTCACACCGACAATCAGCTAGTTGACCGGGCAACTATCAGGCAATCCGTTCAACCCTTGCTTATCCAGACTAAAAGTCACTCGTCTATCGGCCGCTTCACCTGTAATACGCACCACATAGATACTATCAAAATCTCCCCGATCCCATAGCGGAACTTTTGCGGCTTCATTTTTATCCATGCTTTCTACCAGACTTTGAACAATTTTCTGTGCCCAAGTGTGCTCCCAAGCCACGAATATCACCGCATTTTTATAATTCGGCGACAACAGCGCCGCTTGAAGGTCGGCACTATCTTTAATTCCAAATTGTAAATTGATTGGCAAACCAAGGCGAACAGCTGTTGGCTCAATCGTTGCTAATGGTCGAACATAAAAGAAAATTTTGCCACTTTCCTTTTGAAGCGCAGTAGGATTAGGATTAGGGGCAAAAATTGCGTCAGGCTTGCCAAATTTATTAATCAAATTCGCTGGCAACGCAAGTGAGCGATTCAATCCCTGGCAGTTTAATTGGCCGAATTCACTTTCTGGCTTTTCACCGTGTCGGATGAAAACAATAGTTTCATCTGCGAGGACATTGGTACAGAAAAATAGAAATAATAATGTGGCGGCAATTTTCGTCATTCTTGGCTCCCATTTTTTATGTCGGTTTTCATATGACACGATTGTTTCTAGCGCCCCGATTGTATCTCCCGAGAAACAAAAATAGGATTAATTTCTTGACTGCGTAAAAGAAGCCGTTAGCGTCGACCACCAGATACACGCCAAAAGACCTAACTGCAAAACCAGTCTAAATGCTAGTAAACTTTCTGGAACGCTGGGAAACAGCTTAGCATTGCACCACATATAAACATTAGCGGGCGTCACCACAATAGTGAGGATGAATAGCCCAATCCCAGCCGCCCTCCTACATCCCAAAAATAGAAGCCCTATCGCACCGGCCAATTCGAAAAATCCACTGATGTAGACGGCTTGCATCTTAAACGGCAAGGTCGGTGGGATAATCTGCAAGAAAAAATCAGGAGCAATAAAATGCGCCACACCACCCACCAGAAACCATGTGAACACGATGGCTAAACCAACTTTTTTGAATAACATATTTACCCGTTTTTAACTTTAAAGCGCGCGATCAGTAACTCATATCAGCGCCATGCTCACCATTTAGCTCAGTTAACTACGTTCTCAAATGCGGTTTGGATGCAGTGCGAATGGTTTTTTACTTATATTCGTTATATTTCCTCGCGTCGCCTCGTACACGTTCGGCAGGATACTTGATCTCGTTAAGCGTAATTTTTTCTTTTGCAGCTTCGATCAAATCGACTTCCATTTTATCGGCAAGCATTACCAGATACAAAAATACATCTGCAATCTCATGACGAATTTCGACGCGCTTTTTAGTGCTAAGCTCATCCATAGTGCCGGTTTTGAGCCATTGAAACGGTTCCAGCAATTCTGCCGTCTCGACACACAAAGCGGTGGCCAGATTCTTCGGTGTATGAAACTGGTCCCAATCGCGCGCTGAAACGAAAGCACGCACCAAACTACGTATGTCAGTCAATGGATTCTCGGAAGACAATAAGGGCATTGGTGCTGGAGTCGTCATTTTTTCTGCCTTTGTATGAATCAATACCAGCGATTTTACAAGAGCAGGCACATCGTTGGCGTTACCTTTCGGTTGGATGATGGATTGCTCTACGCCACTTTACGTCTTTGCATGCCAAATTAGAGTGCATTATGCGGTATAAAAAAAAGCCTGACGGAAGTGATGGACGATAAGGCAATCGCACGCAGATAATCTACATGTTGTTATTGGGTGCTTGAGCGATTATTAATGTTCTTTTTTTCGCCATAGTGCATGCAAGCGCTGTGCGATACCGGTAAAAATAATATCAACCTTAATTTTAGATTGGAGTGCGATTGATGAAAATTCCAGCCCCACATGGACGACAACCGCTATTAATCGCTCGCCGCAATCAAAAAATGGCACGTTCCCCGCACGCCTATGTACGCGGAAATACCGCGCAGTATTATGAGTGGTTGCATCACTTACATGGTCATACGCTGCCGCATGGCCCTCCGATCTGGATTTGTGGAGATTGCCACCTCGGCAATCTCGGTCCTCTAGCTGCGGCCGATGGCCATGTCGATGTACAGATACGCGATTTTGATCAGACGATTATCGGCAATCCTGCGCACGATCTTATCCGGCTTGGCCTTTCACTCGCCGCCGTCGCACGGGGTTCGCGCTTGCCAGGAATGGTGACCGCACAGATGCTTGAACATTTGGTGCTGGGTTATGAACAAGCCCTTGAAGCTGGCGATGAACGCGTCTCCATACAAAAACCGGAAGTCGTAAAGGTGGTGTTGCGTAGCGCAGTCAAGCGCTCATGGAAAGAACTCGCACGCGAACGGATCGACGACACCCGCCCCAATATTCCACTGGGGAAAAATTTTTGGCCGCTGTCAAAATCGGAGAAAAAAGGCATCGCGAGCATGTTTAAAACAAAAGAAATGATAAAACTTGTGACCACGTTGAAATCGCGTGACAGGGATGCAAAAATCGAAGTAATCGACGCTGCTTATTGGGTGAAAGGTTGCAGTTCATTAGGCCGATTGCGCTACGCAGTTCTAGTATGCGTCGGGGGGGATGATTTCTGCCTCATAGATATCAAAGAAGCCGTTATCGCTGCCGCGCCACGTTATCCGCACGTTAGTATGCCGCGTGATAACGCACGCCGTGTGCTGGAGGGCGCACGCCACATGTCGCCGGCATTAGGTGAACGGATGGTCGCACAGCGTTTTTTGGACCACGGCGTATTTATCCGCGAATTATTGCCGCAAGATCTGAAGTTGGAGATCGAGGAGCTTAAAGCTGATCAGGCAACCCACATGGCGCGTTATCTTGGATACGCCGTTGGTCGCGCCCATTCCCGACAAATGGATGATGATTCCCGCAGCAGCTGGCTTGGAGAACTGAAACTTAATCGGACTAAGACGCTGGCGACACCGGCGTGGCTATGGAGCAGTGTTGTGCACCTGGTCGCTAGTCACGAGGCTGGCTATTTAGAACATTGCCGTAAATATGCAATGTAAGCGATTTGCCTCCACTCTATCAGGAAGAGGCGATCAATTAATATTGGACATGTCTTTAACAAATGATTGGCAATAACGACAATTAAGTTGTAAATGATTTACAACTAAGCGCCAACAAAAATCTTTATTGATTAGGTGAAAAATGACACAAATAAAAATCTTGGCATTCGATATATTTGGCACAGTCGTTGACTGGCACGGCAGCATCTCACGAGAAATTGACGGATTGCAACTTGGCATCGACGGTGCAGAATTTGCTCTGGCATGGCGGGAAGGTTATAAGCCCGCCATGCAAAGAGTGATGTCCGGTGAGTTGGGATGGACGCTGATTGATGACTTACATCGCATTATTTTAGACGACATCCTTGAACGATTCGGTATCAATGGATTAAGCGAATCACAAAAACGTCACCTCAATAAAATCTGGCATCGCTTAGACACATGGCCGGATTCTGTCGAAGGACTTACGCGATTAAAATCAAAGTACACTATTTGTACCTTATCCAATGGCAATATCGGATTACTCACCAACATGGCAAAACGCGCAGGATTGCCATGGGATTGTATCTTGTCTGCCGAAGTATTTAAAAGATACAAGCCTGATCCTGCAACTTACCTTGGCGTAGCGAAAATATTTGACGTTGCACCAGACGAAGTCATGCTGGTCGCAGCGCATCAAGATGATTTGGATGCGGCGCACAATGTTGGCTTAAAAACTGCCTATATTGAGCGACCATTTGAGTTTGGTATCGCACAGATAAAGGACGTTTCTCCCCATCCTGAAAATGCGTTTCATGCTCCTAATCTTTTGGCGTTAGCAACAATCCTGGGATGTTAGACACTTACTCTTAAAGCGACTTACATATTTTTCAGGCTTCTACTATTTCAAATCAACCAAGACCAACGTCGTAGTCGCCATTTTCCAAAGTATTTCCATTGTTTCGATAGATGACGTTATAACTTTCCTCTCAGAAAACAATCAATTCATCTGCTAAGACGAATGAATTGATTACTCGATGGCAGCAAGGAATCGTCTTACAACCTCGCCTACTTGTGAAACCGCGACAGGTGCATCCGCAAAGCGCTGACGCGTGCGCTTGCCATTTTTTTCAACATCAAAACCGTAACAATCAATTCCCAGGATGCGTAACGGATTTGGATAGGTATTAGCGATGCCGTGAATCAACATTCTTTCATCCGCCACTGGCAATACTTCGAGGCTTGCCCACTCTTCGTTTTCGATCCATCCCATTTGTCCAAATCCACCGACATAACGGGATCGTTGAGGTGTTAATTGATGAAATGAAAAACCTCCCAGCGCCAAATAGTCCTTTGCATCCGGATGATAACGAAGATACCGTGCAATAAGATCTCCCGAGGGAATAATCGGCATGACGTCCCCGATGATCGAAATCCGCTCGGCCGTCAAGACATTCTGCCCGATTGAACTGTGAATTAAAAGGCTAGATCGAGAGTCAGTGAAGAGATTCTTCGTATGCTCAGCAAGGTCACTGAGCAGAAAGATCGGACAGTGTTGCTCGTCTAACGTGAATGGCAAGATGGTCGCAAAAGGATATCCAGCCACCTGCGTTGAGTGCGTCGCCAAGCTTCCCCAAGCGCCTTCGTGCATTAACTGAATGGCAGAAGCTAAAGTGATTTTCATATGCGCTTTTTATCGCTTGAATGCAAAAATTGAAGATTAAATTACGCCACTGAAACTATTGTTCTGCAGAAATTCCGACAACGATATAACCTATAAATGCCACGTCATGAATTATTATATGCGCTGATCATGCATAAAGTCTCTGATCAAATTATCTCTTAATATCTAGCGTCTGGTGATAGCAAATTGCTGCCATCTCATTGTAAAATTGACGGCAAACCACATTTATCCATTGTTTACTTTTAAACCGTGACGCATGCATGGCAAATATACCTTCGTGAAGTTTTCATCATCCTTGTTCGTGTCGTGGGCACTTTTACTAGCGTTGGTGTTGACTCTCGCCAGCGCAAAGAGTTATGCGATGGATACAGTTATCGGCGCGGCGGTATCTGAAACCAGCGGTGCGACGCGGACAGCATCCAATCCACATCAAAGTAAGCAAAACCATAATTGTTCTTTACAAGCCATCGCAGAATGTTTTTTTAGAGTTAGCCTGGACGCCACGCATCCTGATGGCACTTTAGGATTTTATGCATCAACTCCAATCAATACTAACAATGTGCGCTTCAACGCCGCGTTGATTGTGATTCACGGTCACTCGCATGATGCAGCCAAGACATTCGATGCCGCCATTGCAGCGGCTACAACCGAACGTCTAAGCACCACATTAGTAATTGCTCCGTTGTTTCAGGTCAACGATACGAATGCAAAAAAATGCCGCTCTGAAGAGCAACAAACTGCACAGGCTAATGATTTTGTGTGGACGTGTGCCAGTTGGATGGAAGGTGGTTCGTCTCAGAATGACCCCAACCTGACATCCTTTAAAGCAATAGATAAGTTAGTCGAAAAAATAATCCAGCGCTATCCCACCATTCGTACCGTTACGATCGCCGGATTTTCGGCTGGGGCTCAGACAATACAACATTACATCGGTTTTTCCACGCTAGATGCTCAATCGTATTCAGTCCGCTACGTGATAGCAGATCCCGGCACCTGGCTATATTTTGACAACGACCGCCCGCAACCAATGATTGCCGATCGCCGAGTAACATGGCCTGAATGCGACGCAGACGGTCAGAGTGATTTTGCTAAATGTACTGTTAAGATTGTTTCCTCCTCAGAAATGATGAGTAGCTGCCCAACTTATAACAATTGGAAATACGGCATCGAGAATCTACCTAAGGTCCTGATGCAGAAACACACCGCGAATGCCGTACGTATCGCTTATCAAAGCGCCGACATAACCTACCTGGAAGCGGCCCTCGATAGCGATAACAGTAAAAAAGCGTCGTACAAGGTTCTCGATAAATCATGCGGCGCCGCCTTGCAAGGACCTTTTCGACTGCAACGCGGGCTGGCTTATGCGCTTTACGATCAACAAAAGCTGCGCTCACCACATCACAAGATGATGAAAATCGTACCTGATTGCGGCCATGATGTCAGCTGTGTATTTCCGTCCGAGAGTGGTCGACAAGCCCTTTTCCACTAACAAGTTCGAGCACAAATTAAGCGTTAATATGGACAAAATAGATAAACAAATTTTGGCAATCCTCCAAGAGGATGCGACGATTTCAGTGGCCGAAATTGCCGAGAAAGTAAGCCTGTCATCAACACCATGTTGGCGTCGGATTCAGAAATTGGAGGAAGAAGGTTATTTGCTTAGGCGCGTTGCACTGTTAGATGCCACCAAGCTCAATGTTGGCGTGACCGTATTCGTGTCGATCAAAACGAATCAACATAATGCTGCCTGGTTTGCGCAGTTCAGTACTAACATCAAGCTGATTCCGGAAGTAGTCGAGTTTTATCGCATGAGCGGAAATATCGATTATCTTCTGCGCATAGTAGTGCCCAATATCGCCGCATATGACAAGGTGTATCAGAAACTAACGCAATCAAATGCGCTGTTCGACGTCAACGCCAGCTTCGCGATGGAGAAGATTAAACACACTACCGCCCTGCCGTTAGGATATATAGACCCGGAATAGTTGCATCCTGACTAAAGTAGCGCGTTTAAAGGCTAACGTACTAATCGTTGGCCCGAAAAAATACCACCTAGAGTGCAAGTGCCATACATTTGAACGCACGGTCCATATCACGCTTGAGATCGTCAATATTTTCCAGTCCAACGTGAATCCGGACCAAAGGATTTTGATACGTCTTGCGTGATGCCACCCGTGTTGGCGGTTTGTCGATAGGCAGTGCCAAACTCTCATAGCCACCCCACGACAAACCGATACCAAACAACTTCAGACTTTCAAAAAAACTGGCAAATGCGGGACGACCAACCGGTTTCAACTCTATTGTAAATAGCCCGCTGGCGCCCAGAAAATCACGCTTCCAAAGCTGATGACCTGGATCGGATGGCAAAGCAGGATGTAAAACACGTTCCACTAACGATTGTGTCACAAGATGTTCGGCCAACTGCATGCCGCTATTCCAATGCTGGCGCAAACGCACTGCCATGCTACGCATGCCCCGTAGCGCCAGATAGATATCGTCAGGTCCCGCAGTTTGACCGAAGTCGTGCGCACCCTGCTTTAAAATTGGCCACGCGCGCTGGTTCGCGCTTGCGACTCCAAGTAAGGCGTCAGAATGACCGACGATATATTTGGTAGCAGCATGAATGGAAACATCCACGCCGTGTTCGAACGGCTTAAAATATAATGGCGTAGCCCAAGTATTGTCCATCAGCACGTACGCGCCAACCTTGTGGGCTTCTTCTGCGATTGCCGGAATATCTTGCACCTCAAAGGTCCAGGAACCAGGTGACTCAACGAATACGACGCGTGTATTTGACCGTATCAATTGTCGGATTTCGCCACCGATCAATGGATCAAAGAACTCCACTTCCACACCCATGCGACGCAATACGCGCTCGGCAAATGTGCGGGTCGGTCCATAAGCGCTATCCGTAATCAATACATGATCGCCAACCTCAACAAAAGCCATGATGCTATGGGTGCAGGCAGATAATCCCGACGGAAATACTAATGCGTGATCACCACCTTCTAATGCCGTGATCGCTTGCTCAAACGAACGTGTGGTTGGCGTACCAAAGCGACCGTATTTTGCCATCGGATTGTCAGTCTGTCGGCCGGCCTCCCAATCATCAAGGTTATCGGCCATGATGGTCGATCCACGAAACACAGGCGTATTGACCATGCCACCATAAAGCGATGGATCACGACCGGCGTGAATCAGTTGCGTATCGACATGTCGCATCACTCGCTGGTCCAGGGGCACTTGAGGAGCTTGTTCGGGCTGATGACTCAAGTCCTGCTGCGTTGTGGAATCAATCGCTAAATCAGCGGGCACATCGCTGGGAGTATCCGAATGGTTGCTTGAAGATGTGCCTGGTAAGGAAGCTGAAGACATATTATTTTCCATCATTGACCTGCTGGCGAGATTGCCAGCCATAAGTTTAAATGAGCTAACTAGAAAAATAGTTTCGAAATTACTCTAAAAAAAACCACTAATTAGAATAATTAACCAATATTAATATAATTAAGAGTAATTTATTTTTATCAACCTTCGAATAGTTATGTATCAGACAATTTTTTATAGATTAGGTGCGATCAAAGCTCAGTAATATGCAAAAGGTCTTAATGATCTATAAATCATATATTTGACAACACGATAGGGTCAAGGCACTCTAGGCGCAGATTTGTAGCTAATTATGGGCGTTTTTAACCCAATATAGTTACGCCCGATTGAATTATTGGAGATTGAAGTCATGCCAGAATATCGCTCACGCACCACCACACACGGCCGCAACATGGCCGGCGCCCGCGCTCTTTGGCGCGCAACCGGCATGAAAGATGGGGACTTTGACAAACCTATCGTTGCCGTGGTTAACTCATTCACCCAGTTTGTTCCCGGTCACGTCCACCTGAAAGACCTCGGTCAAATGGTCGCCCGGGAGATCGAAGCAGCGGGCGGTGTTGCGAAAGAATTCAACACTATTGCAGTCGATGATGGCATTGCAATGGGTCATGGCGGTATGTTGTACTCATTACCATCCCGCGAGTTGATTGCTGATTCTGTCGAATACATGGTCAACGCCCATTGTGCCGATGCGATGGTATGTATTTCGAACTGCGACAAAATCACGCCCGGTATGTTAATGGCAGCGATGCGCCTGAACATTCCGGTAGTTTTTGTTTCTGGCGGTCCAATGGAAGCCGGAAAAATAGTCGAGGCAGTGTTGCCAGGTAAAGCGCCAGGAACCCAGCGCATCATTAAAATTGATCTGGTTGATGCAATGGTCAAGGCTGCCGATTCGTCTGTCAGTGATGCGGAGATCGCCGAAATCGAACGCTCAGCTTGTCCAACGTGCGGCTCTTGTTCCGGGATGTTCACAGCAAATTCAATGAATTGCCTGACCGAGGCACTCGGCCTGGCATTGCCGGGTAATGGCACGATTCTGGCGACGCATGCGGATCGCAAGGAATTATTCCTGCGCGCTGGACGACTAATCGTGGAATTGGCGAAACGTCATTACGAACAAGATGATTACTCGGTCCTGCCGCGCACGATTGCCAATAAGGCTGCGTTTGAGAATGCAATGACACTAGACGTGTCGATGGGCGGCTCCACGAATACCGTACTGCATTTACTGGCGGCAGCGCAAGAAGCCGAAGTTGAATTCAAAATGGCCGACATAGACCGTATTTCACGCAATGTGCCTTGCTTATGTAAAGTGGCACCCGCGACCGACAAATACCATATCGAAGACGTCCACCGTGCTGGCGGTATTATCAGCATCTTGGGCGAACTGGCGCGCGCCGGCTTGCTGGACACGACACGTCCAACAATCCATAGTAAGGATTTGGCAGAAGCGATTGCCAATAACGACATTACACAAACGCAAGATCCTGCGGTACACAAACTATTCAGTGCGGCGCCAGGCGGCGTGGCGACACAAACAGCATTCTCGCAAGAGAAACGCTTTGACAGCCTGGATATGGATCGTAGTACCGGTTGCATCCGCGATAAAGCGCACGCTTATTCGCTAGACGGTGGCTTAGCCGTGTTGTACGGCAATCTGGCCGTTAACGGTTGCATCGTTAAAACCGCTGGTGTGGACGAAAGCATCCTCAAATTCACGGGCAAAGCGCGTGTGTTCGAAAGCCAGGATGCCGCGGTGGAAGCTATTCTGGGCGATGTAGTACAAGCAGGTGACACCATCATTATTCGCTACGAAGGGCCAAAAGGCGGTCCTGGTATGCAAGAAATGCTGTATCCAACTTCGTATATCAAATCGAAAGGTTTGGGCAAATCATGCGCTCTGTTCACTGATGGTCGCTTTTCAGGCGGCTCATCCGGCCTGGTAATCGGTCATGCATCGCCAGAAGCTGCAGAAGGCGGCGCAATTGGACTGGTTGAAGATGGTGACACCATCGAAATCGACATTCCAAATCGTCGTATTCACCTGGCTATCAGCGATGAGCTATTAGCGCAGCGCCGCATTGCCATGGACGCTAGGGGAAAAGATGCATGGAAACCGGTTAACCGTCAGCGTTACGTTTCCCAGGCATTGCAAGCTTATGCTGCAATGGCCACATCGGCGGATCGCGGTGCGGTGCGTGATATCAGTCAGTTGAAGCGCTAAGCCAAGGCAGAATTGATTGGCTTGCGAATAATCTCGTGAGCGAGTAAGCAATATATTAAAAAACGCGCCGACTGGCGCGTTTTTTAATGCTTGAACAGAGTATCGAACAAAACAAAACTCTACCAAATCCGGTTCAATCGGTAAGCACAAATATCGCTCAGGCCAACTGAAATCTATACAAACCCAGCGAAAATTTGTGAAGATCCCAATCAGTCAAACCTCATCTTTCGTCAGCACTATTTTAGGCTCAGCATAATTTATTATAAATTTTCATAGTAAGTAGTGCGTAATGCTGTATGGTTCTATTTTTAGATTACGAATTCATTTTCTAAATTTCGAAAATTGACATTAGGTTTAACCTCCATATAAGCAGGCTCCATAATGAATCGTTGTAGACATATAGCAGTTTTTTTATTGTGCATCGGGTTAGCTACTGCAGCACAAGCGTTTCCTGATCATCCGGTCCATATCGTCGTCGGTTTTGCACCAGGTGGCGCGGATATTTCTGCCCGACTGGTCGCTCAAAAGCTCTCGGTCCTTTGGGATCAACCAGTCATTATTGAGAACCGAGCAGGCGCGGCTGGCAATATCGCCGCCGCCCTAGTCGCTAAAGCCGCACCTGATGGCTACACGATTCTGCTACTGGTGAATTCCTACACCATCAATACAACGGTTTACCGCAACCTGACATGGGACTTGCTCCGTGATTTTGCCCCCATAGGCAGGTATGCGAGCACGCCAATGGTTGTACTGGTCAATGACCAGTTACCGGTCAAAACTTTCGCTGACTTTTTAGCCTATGCCAAAGCCAACCCGGGCAAGATTAATTATGGATCGGCAGGTTCTGGCACAACAACGCATCTGGCCGGCGAAATGTTTGACATGCGCTCTGGCGTCCAGATGACACACGTACCTTACAAGGGCTCGGGTCCTTCAGTGGTGGCCCTATTGTCGAATGAGGTGCAATTGTCATTCGGATCAATGGCTGCGTTTGATGGCCTGATCAAGCAAGGCCGGATACGTCCGTTAGCCGTGACTACGGCGACGCGTTTTTCTGGGCTTCCCGATGTACCAACACTGGCCGAAAGCGGGATGCCAGGTTTTGATGTGAACGTCTGGTACGGCTTGGTTGCGCCCTTAAAAACACCTCCGGCGATCATAAAAAAAATTAGCGACGATTTAGCGAAAGTGATGGCGGACCCCGACCTCGCAGTCAAGCTACGCGCAACAGGACTAGAACCGTCGTATCTGGATAGTAAAAAAACAGGTGAATTGATGAAGCAAGATGTGAGTCGTTGGCGCGAAGTCATCAACAAACTCAAGTTTTCTCTCGAATAGAATAATCTTATAGCGCTTTAAATGGCGTTAGCCAATTCTCTAAAGTGGAACACCGCCAGTTCTTATCTTTATATGACTAACGCAATACTCTGTCCTGCTCCATGATAGTTATGCTGGGTAAAAAAGTATCACATCTTCTTTACAAGAACGCCCTATTTTCTTGTGTGCACAATCGGTTTTATAACTTTACTAGCGGGACGAATAGCCGATTCCGCGCTTGATCTAAAACGAGGAATTACCTCCCATCGATGCACGAGCTACAAAGCGCACCACCGCTCTAGAGGTGCGTATCCCTACAATGTCCAAAAACTTGTGGATCAGCCGCGATGCTTAAGCCATCAACAAGATAAGCCAATGTCAGCACTTTCAATACTGCGTGCAGATGATCTGGCGATCTGATCAGCAAGTTACCCGCCCCCTTTTTTAGCCCTCACCAAAAAACCTTGAATTGTGGTTTTGCACGTGGTATATGCTGACACGACAATTTTTATATTTTTTGCCAATTACAGCAAAAATGTGCCGCCTCGATTCCCTGTTTTGAATCAATTTTTTTACGCTAAAGAAGGGCGGTTTCAAATACCAAGCGCAACACTGGGTTAATTAACAGTGTCAGTCGGATGTTGTAGCAACGCGATGTGCTGAGTATAAACGACGAGTGGCGACTCATAATCGAGCCTTGCTCTTGGACGCGTATTGAGCGACAAGGCGATGGCGTCGAGTTCGTCCTGAGAGTAGATCGACAGGTCCGAACCCTTGGGCATGTATTGGCGCAACAAGCCGTTGGTATTTTCATTTGACCCGCGCTGCCAAGGGCTGTGCGGGTCGGCGAAATAGATCTGAACACCGGTGCGCTCGGTGAGGATTTTGTGGCCGTGCATCTCGCGCCCTTGGTCGTAAGTCATGGTCTTGCGCATCGCTGCCGGCTCGCGGTTGAGCACCGCCGAGAAGCTGTCGACGACCGCTTTGGTGGTTGCGTTGTCCATCTTGGCGAGCACCACAAAGCCGGTCGTGCGCTCGACCAGCGTGCCCACCGATGAGCGGTTGCCGGCACCCTTGATCAAGTCCCCTTCCCAATGGCCGGGAATGAGGCGGTCCTCGACCTCTGGAGGCCGGATGTGGATGCTCTGCATATCTGGGATCTGACCCCGGCGATCGGTGCCACGGCTGCGTGGCTTACGGACCTGGTTGTGGTGACGCAGGCAGGCAATCAGCTCACGCTTGAGTTCGCCGCGTGGGTGCAAGTAGATGGCGTTGTAGATGGTCTCGTGGGACACAGATTTCTCAGAATTGTCGGGCCAAAGGGCCCTGAGTTTGCGCGCTATTTGCTGCGGCGACCAGAGGAGTTTTAGCTGATGCCGGACGACCTGGAACAAGGCCCCGTCCGCGTGCAGTTTGGGAAGACGTCGCGGCAGGACACGACGCGCCTGGCATTGTGCGTGGGCCAGATTGGCATCGTAGACGCCGGCACCGCTGGTGCGTTTGAGTTCGCGGCTAATCGTGCTGGCTGAACGGCAAAGGCGTTTAGCAATGGATCGGGTGGAGCACAGGTCGTCGCGCATGGTCATGACGACGGCGCGTTCCTGAGTAGTTAAATGTTTGTAAATTTTCGCCATGGCGGCACCTTACAGCAGAAGGTGTTGCACTTGGTCTTTGAGAACGCCAAGGTATGGCAGAAATAAGCTCTTTGATTCATTTGTTTGATCAGATACTCGAAGAAAACAATCATGCGAACTTACATTAGGATCAACTTAGTGCCGATTACATCCGCTTCCTCATTGAGCAATATCTCGCTTCAACAATTTTCCGCTAATACCCCAGTTAGCGAAGGACGTTCAAACGCCCTGTTTATAAAAGCACTGGTTTCAGTCACGAATTCCCCAGTGATTCTTAATGCATATCAAACGCCCTCAGACGGAACGCAGGTAGATTGTCCAAGGATCGCAAACTATCCAGATTCTAGTATGGCCCGCTACGTTTGGGAGGTCGAAGTGAGTAACAGCGCACCACGCATCGTCACAAAAAAAATACTTAGTGAACTTTTGATGGCCGACAAAGCGATTCGGTTGACCCAGGTAGCCTTACCTTTTGGATCAACAAACCAAGTTGCCGACGTATGGCGAACGAATGCAGAGAATATTCTGAGGCGACGTATCAGGTTGTTAGCGGAAGATGGACAATCACTAAAAGCTATCGTCACATCGGGCGTAGGCAATTGTTCAGAGCACTCAAAGGTAACCGCCGCGTTATTACTATCGGAGCCCACGAAAAGTCCCCTATTTCGAGTCGCCGCTGAAGGGATGGATCATAATTTTGTGCTCATTGGAGACCAGCGTGAAATTGATTCCAGTGAGGTGGTCGTCGCGGATTCGTGGGTCAAATTCCCTATCGCCCATACCCTTGATGAGGGGAAATTTTCTCCAGGGAATGTACTTGAGCAATTCGCTCCGACCTCCAAACCGGATCCGCGTTTCACCATTGACCAATCCTGTTTTACTAAGCTACCCGCAGACTCTGGCGGCGACAAAAAAGCCAAGGAATATCTTACGGAAAAAAGGGAATCAGGTGGTGTTATGTATCAATATTGGACATCATCTGCATCGGTCGGCAGAAATGTTCGTACTGAGGGATCCCCAAAAACCTATTCGTTCGATAGATTTCCTCGGCAGCAAATAGACGAAATGACGGAAACTTTCAACGCCTACTATGAATGGTATCCCAAGGAGGAGGATGATTCTGAATAGCGATCACAACATAATATAATAAGGCAGAACGCGCCCTGCACAGCATAAAAGATATGAACCTGATTGAAAAAATTGATCTAATACGAATAAAAAAGAATTTCAACAACATTCTCCGTATTGACAAACAAATCAACTGCCAATCAGCCACCGACGGTTACTGATTGGCAGTTGACTCGCTGCAGCGTAGACTACGCCCTCTGTCTGCTTTAAGACATCCGTCGCTTAAGCCCCACAATTACCATGATTTCTTCCCCACATTCAAGCATCCCAGCAGTCGTCATTATTGGCGGTGGCCCGGCCGGGCTGATGGCGGCGGAAACATTGTCTTCCAACGGTGTTCCGGTAGCCGTTTATGATGCGATGCCATCAGTCGGTCGCAAATTTTTGCTAGCTGGCAAAGGCGGTATGAACATTACGCACTCCGAGCCTTACACGGATTTTTTATTACGTTACGGCTCCCATGCGAACGACATGGGGCCGCTGCTTCAGGAATTTGGCCCCGATGCCGTACGCAAATGGGTGAAGAATTTAGGCATTGAGACCTTTATCGGATCGTCCGGACGCGTGTTCCCTTCCGACATGAAAGCTGCACCGCTGCTACGCGCCTGGTTGCATCGTCTGCGTTTAGCGGGTGTGCGATTTCACATGCGGCATCGTTGGACAGGCTGGAATGCTGAAGGTGATTGTTCGTTTTCAACACCAGATGGTGTCCTGACGGTCAGAGCCAATGTAATATTATTGGCACTTGGCGGAGGAAGTTGGGCACGCATGGGTTCTGACGGTGCGTGGGTTCCATTATTGGCTAGCCGAAAAATCTCCGTTTCGCCGTTATTGCCGTCGAACTGCGGCTTCAATGTTGAGTGGAGTGATTATTTTAAAGAGCGATTTGCTGGTCACCATTTAAAATCAGTCGCTATCGCGCTACCGGATTTGAACGACGACGTACATCAAACACCTCCTTCGAACAATCAAAATATACCTTTCTATAAACAAGGGGAGTTCGTGATCAGTGCTGACGGCGTCGAAGGTAGCCTGATCTACGCCATTTCTGCACGTTTGCGCGATCACATTGGACGCCACGGCAGCGTCAGGTTCCATCTGGATTTATTGCCAGACTGGTCCCATGAGCGCGTCCTTACAGAAGTGACACACCCTCGCGGTTCCCGATCATGGTCAAGTCATTTACAAAGTCGACTTGGACTCAAAGGGGTAAAAGTCGGCTTACTAAGAGAGTGCGCATCAACGGCATTTACTGATGCAACCAAACTCGCGCTTGCCATTAAAGCACTCCCCATATCGTTGGTATCAGCAAGGCCGATTGATGAGGCAATCAGCAGTGCCGGCGGCGTTATGTTTAATGAAGTTGATAAGAACATGATGTTACGAGCTATTCCAGGCGTATTTTGCGCTGGTGAAATGCTTGACTGGGAAGCGCCTACTGGTGGTTATTTGTTAACCGCATGTTTTGCATCCGGTCGAAAAGCAGGCCTCGGTGTGCTGGACTGGCTAAAAAAGTAGCGTCGTAAATGATGCGCGAGAGAAGACAATACTCGCAGAAGGTTTGTTCGGACCGGTCTTGCTGATTGCGCGGCTTACGCTTTTTCTCAATTAAATATGTTGTATCTGAATCAGAATCGTAGTCAGAGCCAATCGTCAACGGCATACCCATTTGCGCTTGAAAACGTTTAAAATTCAATAGGTTGCAAACAACGTTTCGCATAATTGAAATAAATAAATTGCAACAATCCTATCAAGCCGCGATGGCAAGAGTAACGGTAAAAGCGCTTTGTATTGAAAGAGAAAAATGTTTAACGCAGTAAACAATAGATTAATTGATGTGCGAGTGATAACCGGATGACTGTAGAAAAGTTAAAAATTTCCCCCGGCACTGCCCAGTATCTCAGCATAAAAGCAGATTATCCGACCACGCTCGTTTTCTTCCGCATGGGCGATTTTTACGAGCTGTTCTTTGAAGACGCAGAAAAAGCCTCGCGCTTACTTGGTATCACGCTGACCTCTCGCGGTACTTACAATGGCGCACCGATCAAGATGTGTGGCATCCCCTTTCACGCCGCCGACCAATATCTGGCCAAGCTGGTCAAAGTCGGTGAATCAGTCGCACTTGCCGAACAAATCGGTGATCCAGCGACGAGCAAAGGGATCGTCGAGCGTAAAGTATTACGCGTCGTAACGCCTGGCACACTCACAGACTCAAACCTGCTGCCAGAAAAATTGGAACAACCGTTATTGGCCCTTTCCTTTACCCAACACAAGCAACGTAAGACCGCAACAGTTGGATTAGCCTGGCTTACCATGGCTAGTGGCGCGCTAAAAATGATGGAATTCAGCGGCGATATTAAAGCGCTGGAGATACGCCTTAAACAAGAACTGGAACGCATCGCAGCGGCAGAGATCTTGATGGGCGAACTTGTCAGCCCTTTATTAAACACTTTGCACGGCCAGACGTTGATTAATAAAGCGACGACTGTGCCGGACTGGCACTTCGATATTCCAAATGGTGAAAAAGCGTTGCTTGACCAACTGGCTGTCAGCACATTAAGCGGCTTTGGCGCCGAAGGTCTAAGCACCGCTGTCGGCGCCGCTGGCGCACTACTACGCTACGCACAGTCAACACAGGGAAAAGGCTTGCAGCACGTCCGCGCCTTGACCGTAGAAACTGAAAATGAATTCATTGGTCTGGATGCTGCCACCCGCCGTAATCTGGAGCTCACTGAAACCATCCGTGGCGAGGATTCTGCGTCCGGTGCACCAACCCTATTTTCATTATTGGATCATTGCCGCACCGCAATGGGATCCCGACTGTTGCGTCATTGGCTACACCATGCCAAACGTGCGCAATCCGTAGCGCAAGGACGGCACGTGGCGATTGGCGCGCTGCTCGCCGCCGAGACCGGAAAAGACTTGTCAACCACACTCGCTGAAGTCCCTGATATCGAGCGCATTACCACACGCATCGCACTGCTTTCTGCGCGACCACGTGACCTAGCCGGGCTGCGGGATGGTTTGCAGCAATTGGAAGCGATCCGCGTCAATGTCGCGCTTTGTGACGGTGTTAGCGAGGGTGATGTTAGTAAAAATGGGGCGCACGCAGTCGAGCAGACCGAATATCCAATACCGTTGTTACGCACGCTATATCAGGCATTAGCAACCCCGGTGGCATGCCTCACATTGATGCAGCGTGCAGTGGCCGCCGAACCAGCAACCATGGTCCGCGATGGCGGCGTCATTGCCGCCGGATTTGATGCAGAGCTAGATGAGTTGCGAGGATTATCCGAAAATGCCGGACAGTTTTTGATCGATCTGGAAACCCGTGAACGCGCACGTACCGGCATTGCCAACCTACGTGTTGAATATAACAAAGTACATGGTTTTTATATCGAAGTGACACATGGTCAAACCGACAAAGTGCCAGATGACTATCGCCGCCGTCAAACACTGAAAAACGCAGAGCGTTACATTACTCCCGAATTGAAAGCGTTTGAAGATAAGGCATTGTCTGCTCAAGAGCGCGCACTCATTCGAGAAAAAGTATTATATGAACAATTATTACTCGATCTGGCACCACACATAGCAACATTACAAACGATCGCTCAAGCGCTGGCCCAAATCGACACCTTGGTAGCATTAGCGTCGCATGCAGCACGTCACGATTGGTGCGCGCCACAATTGACTACCGAACCGGCGATCCAGATCGAGCAAGGCCGGCATCCGGTAGTTGAAAAGCAAATTGAACACTTTATTGCCAACGATTGCATGCTGTCTGCAGAGCATAAATTGCTATTGATTACTGGCCCTAATATGGGCGGCAAATCAACCTTTATGCGGCAAGTCGCGCTCATTACTTTGCTGGCCTATGTCGGCAGTTATGTCCCTGCCACCAACGCAATAATAGGTCCGATAGATCGCATATTCACGCGTATTGGTGCAGCTGATGATTTAGCAGGCGGCCGCTCTACCTTTATGGTCGAAATGACCGAATCCGCAGCCATCCTTAATGGCGCAAGTGAAAGTTCACTGGTTTTGATGGATGAGGTCGGACGCGGCACATCGACGTTTGATGGACTGGCGCTGGCTTGGGCGATCGCCAAACAATTAATTGACGTAACCCGCTGTTTTACGCTCTTCGCCACCCATTACTTTGAACTAACCCAATTGCCCGATATCCACGCTACAGCAGCGAACGTGCATCTGTCTGCGGTTGAGCATAAAGACAGCATTGTATTTTTACACGCTGTCCAGCCCGGCCCTGCATCGCAGAGTTACGGCTTGCAAGTGGCGCAACTGGCGGGCGTGCCAACGGCAGTCATCAAAGCCGCCCGCAAGCATCTGGCACTTCTGGAATCGCAGTCGGTCCAGGCCACGCCGCAATTCGACTTGTTTTCAAATGCGCCAGCGAATTATCAGGATAGTGGCGACGAAGCGCTTGATTCAATTCAGGTTCAGGATCAATCACTGGAAAGTGAATTGCTTGATGCGCTAGCGGTCATTGACCCAGACACCTTAACCCCGCGCCAGGCATTGGATCACTTATATCACCTGAAGCATTTGAGCAAAGCAGGGCCCAATGCTGCGTCATCCGAGAAAACACCACCAACTGCCCAAGCGGTCAGAGTCGCATGAACGAGGTGTGCTTGTGGGCTAGAACAATGTCCGGTCCTGTGCCAGTAGCACGATCCCAAAGCATGGCCAGTACGGGGATCGTCGCGGCGTTTATACTTACTATCGGCTGGTTATCTGGCGCTGCTCTTGCTACCGACCAGGGAGAAACCAGCAGCTTTAGTTTTGGCGTTATTGGTCATCCATTCCGAAGCACTTCTGATGAAGTCGCAGTGCGCACGGCTATTAGCCAGACTGATGACGAAAATCTGGCATTCGTTGTCACCAATGGCATAAAATCGGAAAAAGAGCCTTGCTCAGATAAACTGTACCAAGAACGTAAGGCGCTCTTGAATAGCGCAAAAAATGGCATGATCGTTTCACCCTCCGCTAGCGATTGGGTCGCATGCAAAAATGAAATCGGACGCTCTACTTCGTTTGAACGTCTCAACCGACTCCGTGAATTATTTTTTTCGGATGATTTTTCGTTAGGTGAAACCAGAATCCCGCTGAACCGCCAATCCACGTCACCAAAGTTTCGCACATACGTTGAAAATGCACGTTGGGAGATTGGTAATGTAACGTTTGCCACCGTCAATTTGCCTGCACGAAATAACCACTATACGTCTGAAGGCGGCCGCAACAGCGAATTTGAAGATCGTTTAATTGCTAACAAGGAATGGTTGCAACGAATCTTGAACATTGCTGAGCAAAATAAATCAGATGGTATAGTTTTATTTTGTGACGGTGATCCACTCGCCGTGCAGCGAAGACGCGTATTTGATTTTAATGTAAAGCGCGATGGCTTTGTTGAGATGCGTCACGCCATTACCGCACTGGCAACTAAATTTTCGGGTAAGGTCTTAATTATTCACGGACCCCCTTCCAACAGCGCGCCATCCACTACTGACGTTGTCTGGAAAAAGAATCTTGGCGATATGGAAATAGCATCCTCGTGGGCGAAAGTAACGGTAGACACGCGCAATCCGCACTATTTTGCCATCGACAAAACCCGCAACTAACGATAAAAAATGGGTATTTAAATCATTTTTTTATTTTTCTTGCAACGCAGTAACAATTGCAAGAGGAATAGTAATAAATAATATTGAATAAATAATATTGAATAAATAATATTGAATAAATAATATTGAATAAATAATATTGAATAAATAATATTGAAAATTTTATGTTATTTAATTGACATAACATAATCAATATCAAAAAATAAATATCAAAAACCGTAAGCGCTGAATGATTCAACGCTTACGGCTTTTTTATTGATGGCTGCCAATAGCAATCGCCAAATGCGTACTATCTTAATGAATCGGGTGGCTACGGAATTCGTCCGCAGACTCATCATCCAAATCATCATGATGACCATGACCGTGTGCGCCATGGACGTGTTGATGAACAATTTCCTCGTCCGTTGCTTCGCGCACTTCTCCTACTGTCAGATCGAAACGCAGCGCGATGCCAGCTAGTGGATGGTTACCATCCAGCACAACTTTATCATCGGCAATATCAGTCACTGTGAAAACTAACGCTTGCTCATCGTCATCTTCGCCGTCTGGCGTTCCTTCAAACTGCATGCCCACTTCTAGTGGTGTTGGTAGACGGTTGCGTGCTTCGATCTTTACCAGATTCGAATCATATTCACCAAAGGCATCATCCGGCTCCACCTGCAATTCAACATTGTAGCCAACTTCCTTGCCATCCAGCGCTTCCTCAATCTTCGGCAGTGTGCCTTCGTAACCACCATGCAAATAGATCATCGGCTGGCTACTCTCTTCGATCAAGTTGCCTTGAGCATCTGACAATTTGTAGTGGACCGTCACTACGGTATTCTTGGCAATCTTCATGATCATTCCTTTCATATAATATGCGCTCAGATTATACCCGCCGAATTCATCAGGTCTGCGTAACGAGAAAAATTTATCCGAAGGGCTTGATACTGATAAAGCCACCCTGCAAGTCGTTAAGACAATTTACTGAGTATTGATTAACAAAAATAGTGCAAATAACAGAAAATTGTCGAAGTCTGCGACCAAGTGTTCTTTAAGAAACATTTTTCACCGTGCCAAATCAGTTAATCGATAAACTTGGAAGTATTTGCGTACGGTGTAGCAGGTGGAGTATGGAACCCTATCCAACCCGATATAATGCAGCCTATGAAAAATTTTACGTTGTTGGGCGGCCTTTCGCCTGCGCAATTTTTGCGCGATTACTGGCACAAAAAACCTTTATTGATTCGCCAGGCTTTGCCGGACTTCAAACCACTGCTGTCCTCAGCAACATTATTTGAAATGGCATCGCGAGATGACGTCGAATCGCGTCTAATCAGCCATTTTAAGCAAGAGTGGAAAGTTGAAAATGGGCCGTTTAGCACCTTGCCGGAGGCCGATAAAAAGGATTGGACTCTGCTTGTTCAAGGCGTCAATTTGCACGACGATACAGTCGATGCCTTACTCCGACAGTTTCGCTTCATTCCCGATACACGCCTTGATGATCTGATGATCAGCTATGCAACTGATACGGGCGGTGTCGGGCCACATTTTGATTCTTACGATGTCTTTTTACTGCAAGCGCATGGACAACGTCGCTGGAAAATCGGCGCAGCACAAGATTTGACACTGGTCGAAGGAAGTCCACTAAAAATTCTTAAAAACTTCGCACCAGAACAAGAATTTGTACTTGAACCTGGCGACATGCTCTATTTGCCACCGCAATATGCCCACGAAGGCAATGCAATCGGCGAATGCATGACTTATTCAATAGGATTTCGTGCACCAGCGTTTCAAGAGCTTGGGGAAGCCTTTTTGCAGTTCATGGCTGAATCTATCGACCTACCCGGCCGATACGCCGACGCCGACCTGGCTCCCACCAAACATCCAGCAGAAATTAGCCGCAACATGCTATCGCAGGTTTCGGAGGCACTTAATAAAGTGCGCTTTACCGACGATGACATCGCGATTTTTATGGGCGAGTATTTGTCGGATCCAAAAGCGACCGTATTTTTTGAATCTCCAAAACGCCCTTTGACACTATCGCGGTTCACGGCATCGATCGCCAAACGGGGCGTAAGCCTGTCGCGCAAGACACAAATGCTTTATCGTGGCAAACATGTGTTTATTAATGGCGAGTCGTTCGCTGCCGGTCGCGAAGATAAAGGCTCTTTATGTGCGTTGGCTGATCAGCGTAAATTGGATGGCGATGCGGCTAGTATGGTTTCAACCGACGTACTTGAGGCGCTATATACTTGGTACGAGGACGGCTGGATTACATTGGGCTAGTTTGAAAATAACAATTCCAATAATGAATTATTATTATTTAAACAATGCCGTATAACAAAATTTTCAGAGAAACCACTAGTTTCCCTATGGAAATCTAATAAACGTTAATTAAAGGGCAAAAGGAGTGAATTAAAGGATGTTAGTTTGATACAAATGCTTACTAAAAAGAAAACCTACAGTATCATATTTGACAAAATCCGCTATAATTCGCAGCTGGAAAGTTTTTATTGTTGTAATGCACGTATTTAGTGCAAAGCACTGCAAAAGCATCCTTAGAGCGATAATTACCGGTAATTATTCATCGCACAAAATTTTGATTACTACTGAAGGAATATCCATGAAAAAAACACTATTGATCGCTTCCCTGTTGGCTTTGGCTTTGGCTGCTTGCGGTAAAAAAGACGAAGCTCCTGCTGTTGATACAGCTGCTTCGATGACTGCTCCTGCTGCTTCGACACCTGACGCTGCTGCTGCTCCTGCTGCTTCGACACCTGACGCTGCTGCTCCTGCTGCTTCGACACCTGACGCTGCTGCTCCTGCTGCTTCGACACCTGACGCTGCTGCCGCTCCTGCTGCATCCAAGTAATATTTGGTTGCTTTAAAAAAAGCCGACCTTAGGGTCGGCTTTTTTGTTGTAATAATACAAAAATATGCTGCATTCAACATCACTGGATTCAATTTTCTTATCCTATTTGTAACCATATGTAATAGGGCTTAGTAAGACTTAAGTCAAAACCTGCTCGGCTACAAACCTCTATGGATACTCTTCATTTTTAACAAATGTCGATCCAATCGAATCCGTCTTCCTGACAGGCAATCGTTAATTCAATATCTTGATTTTTTCTGCCGCGATTAAGCGCTGCCAGTGCGAGTTCGCGAGTGTTATTACGCAGACTTAAATGCGCGCCGATTACTTTACGCAAAACCGACTGATCTAACGCAGCCAAGATGTCTGCAGCAACATCATTTGAAAGATGCCCATACTCACCGCCGATACGACGCTTAAGTGAAGGTGGGTAAGCTGAATCGAGAAGCATCTGACTATCATGATTGCACTCTAAAACAAGTGCGTGACAACCGTTTAGAGCGCGAATCAAGTGATTTGTGGATTTTCCAGCATCGGTTAACACGCCAAGCCGTAATGTGCCATCACTAGCAACGTATTGCACCGGCTCTCTGGCGTCATGAGGAACGGTATAGGGCGTCAATTCCAAATCTCCGATAGTCAGAACTTCACCATCGCGACAAAAATGCATCTCAACCGCACTACGCGTTTTAAGTGATTTTGAGATGGCAGCAAAGGTGCCATGCGTCAGCCATACGGGTAATGCATAACGGCGAGCTAGTTTGAAGACACCACCAATATGATCCTGATGCTCATGTGTGACAACAATAGCAGATAAATCAGTGGGATCGAGACCTAACCTAGCCAAACGACGTTCGGTCTCTTTAATGCCAAAGCCACAATCCAACATAACGTTGGTTGTGGCTTTGGTTTCAGTAGAAGGGGTAGCAGAAGCGCTGGAAATCAATAAGGCATTACCTTCGCTACCGCTTCCGAGGCTGGCAAATTTCAACGACTAATCCTAAGATGCAATTGCCTCGCAGCACTAACTGCGACACAATTGCAAAAACAACACTACAAACAATTACTTAAGTTGCTCGTTCAACAAAGTCAGGATTTTGTCTCCCGCTGGCGACGTTTCTGGTTGACCTGCGTTATTCTGCACTGCAACCTGACTCGCCGAACCGGAAGCCTTTACAACGACCCGATAGCGGGCAGCCTTTTTATCGTCCTTCTTAGAACTTGTGAACATTTTTGAGAAGAAACCAGCTGATTTCTTGTCTTTAGCCTCTTCATCTTGATCGACGTATCGGACAAAATAGACACCTTGCGTGCGATCACGATCTTCTACTGTGAAGCCGACGCGATCAAGCGCCAAACCAACACGTCGCCAAGCGCGATCAGAACTTTCGTCTACTTCAACGTAACTCGTCCCGAGAGCACCCTTTACAAGCTTAGAACGCGCTTGTAACGACGGTGAATTAGCCACCGCCGCTTTTGCCTTCACCTGATCCGCACCGAGGCGAGACATCAAACGCGACAAAAACTCAGCTTCTAACTGTGGATCTTCTGGGCGCGAAGTCCAGATACTCGTTTCTTTTGAAGCGCCAGTAAGCACCTCTTCCGCGCCGCGATGACTGATATAAACTTCGGTCGTACCGTTTGGCCCACGTTCAAGGCGCGTACGGAACTTGTCACGTTCCCCCGTCGAATAGATTGAATCGAATACTTTACCCAGCGTATTACGCAGAAAATCTTGTGGTATCTTGGCCCGATTTTCGGCCCAATCGGTTTCCATTACGCCAGTATCAGGATTTTCGGTATTGATCAAAAATCCTGAATCTTGCCAAAAGTCTTTAATCTTTGGCCACAACTTCTCTGGAGTAGTTTGCACCACTAACCAGCGCTGCGAGCCATCACGTTCGATATGCATATCCGGCGCACCGTTAGGCGCAATCACGGCAACATCAGCTGCGGGTTTAATACCTTGTTGAAGGTTATAACCTGAAGCAGTGGCTGTTCCTTGATTTGAATCTGGAATAGCATAGCGATTTTCCCGCTGCAATTGCGTCAAATCAGGTGGAATATCAAGCTTTGGCGTTTTTACTTTATCAGCGCTTTTGTAATCGATACGATCCGGCTCCATCATTGAATTGATAGAGGAGCAACCTGCCAAGCTGGTTAATGCCAGAGTGAAAACAAGATTACGTTGAATAGCACTGCGTGATGTCGAAGGAATGTTCTTGCGAATAGTCATGTGAATACAGAATGAATGGAACGAGAAAAATTCTAGAGAAAACGCCTGTCAGCGCAGCTTATTTTAATACACCTGATTCGCGCAATGCTGCTCGGACAGGTGCGTGAAATTCCGGTGACAACGGCACCAGAGGCAAACGTATTCCTGAAGGGATCATTCCCATTTCGCACAATGCCCATTTAGCCGCAATCGGATTTGGCTCAATAAATAATTGAACGTGCAACGGCAGCAACTTATTATTTATCCGAATGGCTTCAGCTACGTCACCTTTGATCGCTGCGACACACAACAAATGCATATCCCGAGGCGCGACGTTAGCAGTGACTGAAATATTACCTTTGCCACCGCAGAACATAAGTGCCATCGCGGTCGCATCATCGCCGGAATATACGGCAAAATCTGCCGGTGCCAAACGCAGTAAATCAGTAACACGTGCAATATTACCAGTCGCATCTTTAACCCCGATGATGCCGGGAATTTGCGCCAGACGCAAAATCGTTTCATTGCTCATATCCGCTACCGTACGGCCTGGTACGTTATACAGAATGACCGGCAGATCAACAGATTCCGCAATTTTCTTAAAATGCTGATACATGCCTTCTTGCGTCGGCTTATTGTAATAAGGCACAACTTGCAAAGAGGCATCTGCACCAACCTCTTTGGCATAGCGCGTCAAATTGATTGCCTCAGCGGTAGAGTTGCCACCAGTGCCAGCAATGATCGGAATACGTTTTGCAGCATGCTCCACTGCAACTTTGATTAATTCACAATGCTCTGCTTCCGGGAGCGTTGGCGATTCACCTGAAGTGCCGACGATAACAATGGCGTCAGTACCTTCGGCGATGTGCCAATCTATCAGATTACGTAAACCTGGCAAATCAAGGCTGCCGTCCGAATGCATGGGAGTGATGATTGCAACGATGCTACCTTGGATCATGATAGTCAATACGAAAGAGATAAAAACCTGATTGTAGCGGATCGCCGCCAATATGGGGAAATTCCACCTGCAATTCAAATCAAATAACAAATTAAATTACTAAATTGATACCTAAGTAATTTAACGCTTAAAATCTATCTTTGAAATTATTGAAAATACAGAATCAAAAAACAAGCTTGGCTCAGATAATATTTTAATCTAGCCGTAGACCGCTAACGGAACTAGCAGTTCCTTTTATCGCGAAAATCCGCTGAATCATGGCTGGCTTAGGTCGCTCAACAAAACCTTCCTCAAACGCGACAACATGCCAGACATTCTCGCTATCAGCCTCCAACCACCGCAACAATTCTCCATGTTCCAGCAAAAAATCGGGGTTACTGGGTCTGCCAAACTGTTGATTACCTTCAGCAAAGGTCTCGTATAACAAGATGCCTTGATTGGCAATGCTATCAAGCATTAAGGCAACTAGCGGTCGATATAAATAGTTCGTCACCACCACACCAGAGAACCGCGCCGGTTGAAACAATTCGGCAAGCGCATCGTCGTCGCCAGTTTCTAAATCAATCTGGTATGTGGCAATTTGTGTTGCCGCAATACCGGCGAGCAGGTTCGGATTACGATCAACCGCCAACATATCCTTGCCCGACGTCGCCAAAAATAGACTGTGGCGCCCTTCACCGCAAGCCAAATCGAGAACCTGTCCGGCTGGAATGGCTGACGCAAAACGACTAACCCAGCTGGATACAGGCAACGCTGTGATCGTCATCGGTTTAACAATCATCGTGTCAGGCACCCATACATGATTAGACAAATAAGGAGACTATCAATCAACTGTAGCTCAAACCCATCGCCTCACGCACGTCGCGCATCGTATCTTGCGCCAATTTGCGGGCATGATCTGCGCCATCGGCAACAATGGCGCGCACCAGCGAAGGATCATCCAGATACTGTTGCGCTCGCTCGTGCATAGGCTCTTGCTCGCGGACGATGGCATCAATCACCGGTTGCTTGCACTCCAGACAACCAATGCCAGCCGAGCGACAGCCTTTTGCCGCCCACTCCTGCGTGGCAGTATCGGAATACACCAAATGAAACTGCCAAACAGGGCACTTGGCCGGCTCACCCGGATCAGTGCGTCGCACGCGTGCCGGATCAGTTGGCATCGTGCGCACCTTCTTGGTAACGACGTCTTTGTCATCGCGCAAGGCGATCGAGTTGCCATAGCTTTTCGACATTTTTTGGCCATCCAGGCCTGGCAAGCGAGACGCATCCGTCAACAGCGCTTGAGGCTCGGAAAGAATCAATTTGCGACTTCCTTCCAGAAATCCAAATAGACGTTCACGATCAATCATTGACAGATTTTGCGCATCGTCCAGCATCGCTTTGGCTTGCTCGAGAGCCTCTTCGCTCCCCTTCTGCTGAAAATCAACGCGCAGTTCGTTGTATAACTTGGCGCGTTTGCTACCTAATTTTTTGACGGCATCTTGCGCTTTTTCTTCAAAGCCTTTTTCTTTGCCATATAGATGATTGAAGCGACGGGCGATCTCTCGCATCATTTCGATGTGGGGGACCTGATCGTCACCGACCGGCACTTGCGTGGCACGATAAATCAGCACGTCAGCTGCTTGCAACAACGGGTAACCAAGAAAACCGTAGGTAGCCAGATCGCGATCAGCGAGCTTTTCTTGCTGATCCTTATAAGTCGGAACACGTTCCAACCACCCAAGTGGCGTCGCCATTGATAGCAGTAAATGCAACTCGGCGTGCTCCGGCACTTTCGACTGAATAAACAATGTCGATTGTGAGGGATCAACACCCGCAGCAAGCCAATCAATCAACATATCCCACGTGCTTGTTTCGATCTGGCTTGGATCGTCATAGTGAGTGGTCAGCGCGTGCCAGTCAGCGACAAAAAACAAACAAGGCAGTTCGGATTGCAACCGAACCCAGTTTTTCAAAGCGCCGTGATAATGGCCAAGATGCAATGCGCCAGTGGGGCGCATGCCAGATACAACGCGATCAGGATACATAGTTAATGTGAGATGTCAGAGTAGCAAGATGAAAGGGGAATGCTGTGTCAACGCAACAGCATCAGTAGCGGTGTCACGATCCATTGTAGAACAGTCGACGCGATATGCATCAATGGCGTAATCCACACGACGTACAAAGTAGGTTGATCGCCAAATTGCGGTAACTTGATCAATAACAAAGCTAATACGATAAAGAAACCATATGGCTCAATCTTGGCAAGTTTAAACGCGTATGTATGCGGCAACAAACTAAACAGAATACGACCGCCATCCAACGGCGGCAGCGGAAACAAATTAAGCGCAAATAACACCAGATTTATCCGGATACCGGCTTGTGCCATCATTACAAAGAAATCCTTGGCTTCCGATCCAGAGGCAGCCAACCCGATCCATAACAACATCCAACCGAGTGCCATTACCAAATTTGCGGCTGGCCCGGCCAAGGCCACCCATGCCATGTCACGTTTAGGTTTGCGCAACTGACCAAAATTGACCGGTACAGGTTTTGCATAGCCAAAGAGGAATGCGCCACCAGTGGAAAAATACATTAACAACGGAATCAGTACAGTGCCAAAAGGATCAATGTGCTTGACAGGATTGAGACTCATGCGACCCAACATGTAAGCTGTGGAATCACCAAAATACTTCGCTGCATAAGCATGTGCCGCTTCGTGCAAGGTAATGGCGAAAAGCATGGGTAACGCTAGTACGGCAATAGTTTGAATTAGTTCATTCATTAGCAGAAGTTTAACAGAGAGGCCCAAAAGCCCGGCAAATTCGGAACAAATGACCAGTTAAAATCATTCGCTAAAAAAGAGTAACACGAATTAATTGTATTTTGGCATGACTATAAGCCAAACATCTGGATATCGCCGCGTCCCTGACGAATTAGCATTGGCTCATCTGCGGTCAAATCAATCACCGTAGTTGGCTCAAAACTACACGCGCCACTATCGACAACCAATTCCACCTGTTTCTCCAGTTGATCGCGAATCTCATCGGCTTCAGTCAACGGCAATCCGCTACCCGGCAGAATCAGCGTAGTACCAATTAATGGCTGACCTAACTCTTCCAATAAAGCTTGCACGACCACATTTTCAGGCACACGCAAGCCGATCGTTTTGCGTGATGGATGGCTCAACCGGCGTGGCACTTCCTTTGATGCGCCCAAAATAAAAGTATAAGGCCCGGGCGTGCCACTTTTTAAAAGACGAAATTGCCGATTATCAATCTTGGCATATTCCGAAATTTCGCTCAGATCTTTACATAACAGCGTCAAGTGGTGTTTGTCATCCACGCCGCGAATCCGGCGCAATCGCTCGACCGCATCTTTATTATCCAACTGACACACCAAGGCATAACAGCAGTCGGTTGGCAACGCAACGATTCCGCCGGATTGAATAATTTGGACCGCTTGTTTAATCAACCGAAGTTGGGGGTTATCGGGATGAATGTGAAAAAACTGGCTCATAGTTCTAACTCTCTAAATATAAAAACGGCGATAGTCAATAGACTACCGCCGCCCTGCTACATCCCTTCAACGGTGGTTTTACACCCTATTTTGAATGATTACAGTGCTGTAACGTGAGGATTACGTAACGCTGCAATCCGTTGTTCGATCGGTGGATGGCTTGAAAATAGCGCCATAAATCCAGGCTTGTCGTTAATACCCATCGCTGCCATCGATTCCGGCAACGAAGCTGCCTGGCCGCCACCGAGACGAGCCAGTGCGTGTTGCATTGGCAGACTACTGCCCATTAATTTAGCCGAACCGGCATCAGCCCGAAACTCCCTGTGGCGCGAGAACCAGGCTACGATCATTGAAGCACCAATTCCCAACACCACTTGCGTAACGATCACGGAGATCATGTAACCAATACCGGGACCATCATTGTTACCACGTGACATGGCGCGATCAACCGCGTAACCAATGACACGGGACAAAAACACGACGAAAGTGTTCAAAACGCCTTGGATGAGTGTCATCGTCACCATGTCACCGTTCGCAATGTGCGCGATTTCATGCCCAAGCACCGCCTCAACTTCTTCTTTCGTCATGCTTTCAAGCAGGCCGGTCGAAACCGCCACCAATGCAGAGTTTTTAAAAGCCCCAGTCGCAAATGCGTTAGGCTCGCCTTGGAATACTGCGACCTCCGGCATACCGATCCCTGCGCGTTGTGCCAACTTGCCGACCGTGTCGACCAACCAGACCTCGGTAGAGTTGGACGGCGAAACAATCACGTGCGCACCGGTAGAGCGTTTCGCCATCCACTTGCTGATCAATAGCGAAAAAATTGAACCTGCGAAGCCAACTATCAGCGAAAATACCATTAATTTTGGTATATCGAGGCCACTGCGCGTCAGAAAACGGTCCACGCCCAGCAACGATAGGACGACGCTCAACACCAGCATTACTGCAATATTTGTGGCGAGGAACAGGAAAATACGTTTCATGCGCAGGACTCCTAAGTGATGGATGTAACATAAATGAGACTGTTATTACTAATTTCAAGGTACGGCGCTTTGACAACGACCTTATAACAACGTTCTCTATTTTTAACACTCCAGCCTTAGTTTTCCCCAAATACGCGATTTTGCCAGAAAATTTTATGGGGAATCGGCCTAAACGCGGCCGAAACATGTTTGCACTCTCGCAGAAATATCGGTTCTTGTCTGACGAATTGAATGGGTAATCCGTTAGGCAAGACGCGGGCCCGTTTAATTTTGTTCTTGTAAAGCCCAATCGTGCCAGACCGGTATCACATTATCAGGCAATGGCGGCAAGGCGCCAAGATCGACACGGGATTCGCCAGGACTATGAAAATCTGACCCGCGTGATGCTAGAAAACCGTAGGTCGCGGCCACTTTTGCATATTCAACATATTGATCTGGCGAGTGACTTCCGGTGTTAACCTCTATCGCCGTACCACCCAATTGCTTAAATTCATCGAAGAACGCACCAAATGCGACATCACTCAGATGATAGCGCCCCGGATGGGCGACGATTGCAATGCCGCCGGCACCGCGAATCCAGTTAACCGCCTGCGCCAGACTAGCCCAACGATGCGGCACGTAACCTGGTTTACCTTCAGTCAAATAATTGCGAAAGACTTCGTGGGTATCGGCGCAACGTCCAATTTCCACCAGATAGCGCGCAAAATGGGTCCGGGAAATCAAATCCGGATTGCCCACATGCTTCAGTGCTCCCTCAAATGCATACGGAATACCGATTGCCGCTAATTGAGCAGCCATGTCACGCGCACGCCGCTCACGTCCACCACGCGTTGCGGCCAGACCGTCGAGCAGCGCCTGATTGGTTTCGTCGATTTTTAGCCCAACGATATGAATCGTGTGACCGGCCCACGTAATCGAAATTTCGACGCCTGTCACAAACTGCAGATTGAGCACGCGCGCGGCGGCCCGCGCTTCGGCTATCCCACTCACCTCATCGTGATCGGTTAAGGCCCAGACGTCAACGCCGTTAGCTTTGGCACGCGCAGCCACCGCCGTCGGCGTTAACATTCCGTCGGAAATATTCGAGTGACAATGGAGATCTACATTCAGCATTAAGAAACAGTTCAAAAGTCGCTATCAATCTATGATTGTACGCGCGATACGCCCCCTTTGCTGCGGCTGCACAATAATATGACTTACGCAAACTGTTCCAAGCAAGGCGTGCCGACGAAGACAGTACGCGCCAACACGGCTAGGAAAGCACAACCCCGCTGGGAACAGTTTGCGTAAGTCCTATTTGGGACATATTGATGTCGGCGTTTATCGATTTGGCGATCAAATCTTCACAAACCGGACTAGCTTGATTTATACTCTTCCCGTCCCCAATAAAAAGGGGAACGGGTTTAGTCGCTCGACATGTACAAGGCGCACGAACGGCTCAATGCCGCTTCTTAAGTGTGGCTCTTCCTTCGCTTGTCCTCAATGGGCGGTGGTGGTGGGGATACCTTCGGGTATGCCGGTAACCTTGTACGCTGGTCGACTAACCCCGCCATTTGCCGCCCACCCGTTTAGTCGCGGGCGCGGTGTAACCGTACAAGGAAAAAATAATGCGAAGCACGATCACGTCCAAACCTCCCCGCTTCCAAACCTTCGAAGGCCAAACTAATCTGTCTAACGCATTAGTAGCGTTCGTTGGTGTATTCGAGCCAAAATCATGAACAAGCAAACCAATCCTCCACAATCGCCGACTTCTGAAATCGAAGCATTTCATAAATCATTTTCCTGGTTGCTTCCTCAACATCGCGGTGATCGACATGCACAATTTTATGCCCTGACGGTCGATGTTTGCCAAGGTATAAAAACATGTATTGATCTGGCCCACTTCAGTAACACTGATCGAGACAACGGGACGATGCCAACGCTGGATATTATGGACACCGAACACTTGTTGCGCCTCGCTATTTCGTCGTCTCATATGCTGGCGGAAATGGCAGCGGGTCGGATTGATCGGATCAATGACACCACGGTTTTTATGCGTGGCGACGACAAACCTTCATGATGGATGATCTTTAGCATTCGCGTGATTTTGTGAGGGATAGACATTCCGATACTTATCACGCGCTCTCGATGCATCCGAGCGATCAGGATTCATTCAGATGCAACGAGCATAGGAAGCGCTATTGGCTCAGCCAAAAATTCCTCGATCGTCGCGGCCAGCAATTGGGGCTGATCGTGATGCATCATATGTCCCGCATCGGCGATTGAGACAAAGCGAACGTCATTAATGCACGCCATGCGCCGGTCAATTTCTGCGCGTATCGCTTCCTTGCCACCCCAAGACTGCCAAATAGCCGTCTCTGCGGCCTCCACACACAACACCGGTGCGGTGATGCGCCGCCAACAAGCCAGTAACTCTTCGACTTTCGGTAATACTGGATTCACAAGCCTGTGAGCCGGATCGCCTGCAATTTCCCATTTCCCAGGACTGGTCTCAGAGGCCCAATAACCAGAAAGAAAATCGGCACGCGCATTCGTTAGCCGTGGATTATTCTTTTTTAAACGCGCAGCAACTGCCGCCTGCGTGGGGTAAGTCTGCATGGTGGGCTTGAGCTGTAACGCATCAAGCCAGTTAGCGTAACGCAGAGGTGCCTGTTCTGGCTGCGTTACGCCAAGACCGAATCCCTCCAGATTAATTAATTTACGAATCCGCTGTGGTCGCACGCCAGCATATAGTCCTGCGACGTTTCCACCCATGCTATGACCGAGCAAGTTGACCGGTTCATCTCCCGCATAATGCAGCAAAATAGCGTCAAGGTCCGCCAGATAATCTGGAAACCAATACACATCGGCCGGCCCGTATTGGGTTAGACCAAAGCCGCGCCAGTCGGGTGCGATGACTTGCCAATCTTGCGCAAGTTGATCAACGACAAATTGAAAAGATGCTGAGACATCCATCCAGCCATGCAACATAAATAACAACGGTGCATCGGGTGATCCCCATCGCCGAATGTGATAACGAAGGCCGCGAATGTGAATGAAATCCGATTGGGAAGTCTTCATGGTTGAGTCATTGTTTGATTCCTGCTACTTTAATCGTATGTTTGATGGATGGATGTGCTGTTGAATTATAGACTTATTCACAACTACTTAAACTGAGCTAGTAATAATGGCTACTTCGATTGGTGCTCATGGAAGAAATTGATCAATATCAAAGGAAGAACGTCGACCCAGATCATCAAATTTTCCCGCCAGCCAGATACCTGCTTGTTGACGACCAGCATCGCGCAATGCGTTGATAAAAGATGCCTTTATGTTGAGTTTGCTGGAGACACTTAAATGGCTCATCAAATCGTCTGCATCGATTAAATGCATATTGAGATTTTTGAGACGCTGCTCAAGTTTACCGCTGGCCTCCGGATCATCCTCAATATTGCGTCTGGCAAGCGCAATACCACCTAATTCAGTAAAAAAGGCGGAACTAAAACTGATTTCCGTCAGCCTCTGCCCGATTTCATCGGAGGTGGTTGGCGTTTTGGGACGTCGGAAAGGATGCAACAAAACGACCATAATATCTGGCGAGGTGCATAGATGCAGTAACGGAAAAATAGGCGGATTAGCGGTAAGCCCACCATCCCAATATGCTTCACCATCGATCTTTATCGCATGATGCATGGACGGCAGGCAAGCAGACGCCAACAATGCGTCCAGACTGAGGTCGTGATTGCGAAATATTTTTAATGTGCCGGAGCTGACTTGTGTCGCGGCTACAAACAGTTTGATCGTTCCATGCGAACGCAGTCGATCAAAATCAATCTGCTTTACCAGAATGTCGCGAAGTGGATTAAGATCAAAAGGATTAAATTGATACGGGGAAAATAACCGCATCATTGAAAAAAAGCCCTTCATGACGGCAGTCGAGGACGCTTGTCGGGCAATTGCTCTGTCGCTTAACGCATGATGCGGCATGAAGGTGAAAAGGTCGTTAGTGCTGACACTATCCCAAAAGTCGGATAAAGCCTGACGCGCACCATCCCGACCTCCAACAGCGAAACCATGACTCATCACGACCGCATTCATAGCCCCCGCACTGGCACCGCTGACGCCCTCAATTTCGACCCTTCCATCTTCAAGCAGTCGATCCAATACTCCCCATGTGAAGGCCCCGTGCGATCCTCCTCCCTGCAATGCCAATGTGACAGTTTTGTTTTGCATGATTTAAGGATCCTTGAGTAGTCTTATTAGGTAAACTATTGGTTAATAGCGATTATTGCAAGGCACTATTCTGAGTTCGTCCATATCCAATCGCACCAATCGCTCGCCATGTTTATCAGCGGCACGCAGTATACTAAGATCCTTTTATATCTATAGCCGTTTCCGGACAGACAAGATCATGATGACTTTACCAGTATGCCCAAAATGCAATTCCGAATTTACCTACGAGGATGGTGCGCTTTACATCTGTCCGGAATGTGCACATGAATGGCCGGCAAATGCCAACGCGGAGTCGATAGAAGAGAATGACAAAGTCTACCGTGACTCGGCAGGAAATATTTTACAAGACGGTGACACGGTGAGCATCATCAAGGATTTAAAACTAAAAGGCTCCGGTGGAACACTCAAGATGGGAACCAAAGTAAAGAATATTCGCCTGGTCGATAGCGACCATGACATCGACTGCAAAATTGATGGTTTTGGTGCCATGAGTCTAAAATCAGAGTTTGTTAAAAAGGTGTAAGTTTGTGACGCGTGGACGAACTAACCGTCAGCAAGTTTGGCCCATGATTAACGCTCAAATTATCATAAGCAGGATTTTTAATATAGCTCTTACGAACTAACCCGTTGAAGATCATGGTCAATTGACGCCTGATTAAAGCCAAATGATCTATAACAAGGTCAATCAATCAAAGCCTTTAGAATCCGATAGAGCATTTATATTACACATCTACCGGGGCGTCTGCCGCTTTTCTGATTAACATAAAATATGTCGTCAAACGTGTCCTAAAATGCATCAAATGTAGACTTTCTGACTTACTGGATAATTTAGGAAAATAGGCTATGTCGGGAATCATTGTTTCACAACAACGAAACATCACATAAATAGCTAAAAGAACACAAAAAAAGCCTATATAAACATGATTTTACTTTCTGTTTAAGTAGCTTAACGGAAACACTATACAATCTTTAACAGCTTATATGCAGAGTTGTGTTGTTCACCTGGTATAGAAATTTTCGGAAAGAAAAATCATGGAACAAAAGGTGCCACGCCGTACAAGGGAAAAAATTCTGGAACTGTCGTTACGGCTTTTCAACGAATTCGGTGAACCCAATATCACGACCACTATCATTGCCGACGAGATGAAAATTTCGCCAGGAAATTTGTACTATCACTTCCGCAATAAAGACGACATCGTCAATTCGATTTTCGTGACGTTCGAGGAAGAAATGAGTCGTATGCTGACCGTACCGCCAGGCGGTAGGCCGACCATGCAGAACGTCTGGAAGTATCTCCATTTAATGTTCGAACTGATTTGGCGCTATCGATTTTTTTATCGTGATCTAAGCGATTTATTGTCACGTAACCGCACTTTAGAACTCCAGTTCAAAGTGATCTTCGGCCATAAAATTAAGGTAGTAAAACAACTTTGCCAAGGCTTACAGCAAGAGAACACCCTCGCAGTCAACGCTATTGAAATCGATACTCTCTCGACCAACATGGTCGTCACCGCCAGTTACTGGTTGTCCTATCAATATGTATTGAATCCACGTAAATATACCGAGCAAGCGGTTGTCGAAAAAGCACTCGCCAGCGGTTGTTATCAGGTTCTGTCTTTAATGCATCCGTATTTGCGTGGTGAAACCCTTCAGCAATTTGAAGAGCTCACCGCGAAATATTTGAAGGAAAATGGTGACGTTCCCCCACCTTCTTAATAAAAAAATAGTCTCTCTTTTACTAACGATCAAAAAATGACATCACTTCGGATTAAATCACTTTGCATTTATTGCGGCTCTTCACCGGGATCATCTCCTCTTTACGCACAAGCAGCGCGTTCGCTTGCGCAACAAATGGTCGATGACAATATTGCGTTGGTATATGGCGGTGGCAACGTGGGATTGATGGGCGTCATCGCTGACGAAGTAATACGGCTTGGAGGCGTTGCCACCGGCGTCATTCCAATGGCCTTGATGGAGAAAGAACTTGGACACACAGGCCTGACAAAACTACACATTGTCAAAGACATGCACGAACGCAAGGCGATGATGGCAGAGTTATCCGATGGTTTTATCGCGATGCCGGGCGGAATTGGTACGCTGGAAGAATTATTTGAGGTCTTTACTTGGGCGCAACTAGGCTTTCATCAAAAACCGATCGGTCTGTTAAATGTAACCGGCTTTTACGATGGCCTCATCGCATTTATTCAGCATATGGTATCCCAACGCTTTCTTAAAGCAGAACAGGCAGACATGCTCATCAATGCACCTGATGGCGCTGCATTGTTGGCGCGTTTTAAGGCATTTGTTCCAACCAATGTGCCAAAGTGGTTGGACCGCACGACGATTTAGTCACCGCTTCCAATGATCAAAAAGAGTGCACGCTGATTGCGAAAATTATCAAGGCAAACGGCAAAGATTCATCCATAAAAAAAGCCACGAAACCTTATTGGTCTTGTGGCTTTCAGCCTCATAGCATGAAGACAGTTTTCAGCATAAATAGTGAAAAGACGATTAGTGATCCAATGCCTGCTTAAAATCAGCCACTAAATCTTCCGTATCTTCAATCCCAATCGATACCCGAATCAACGACTCTGAAATTCCCATCCGCGCACGTGCTTCAGGGCCCATTTCATAAAAAATTGTATGCGCAACAGGCAACACCAAGGTGCGATTATCACCTAAATGTGTCGCAGAAATACCCAATTTCATACGATTCAGATATTCAAAACAATCAATCTCAGGCTTCAACTCAAAGCTAAGCAAGTAACCAAAGGAGCGAAACAATTCACTTGCAAGGGCATGTTGCGGGTGAGATTTCAAGCCTGGATAATGCACCACTGCAACCCGTGGATCGGCCTCCAACATTTGGGCCACGGCTAGTGCGTTCGCGCTACTGCGGTCCATTCGCAGTGCCATGGTTTCCGCACCGACGGCGATGTGATGGGCTGCTTCCGGACCAATTGCAGCACCGAAATCACGTAAACTCTTTGCCCTGACTTGCGCCATTCCCCACTGCGCCGGGGGGAGTTTTTTATAGCTGGCCAGTATGTTCGGATATTGACTCCAGTCGAATAAACCAGTGTCAGTTAATGCGCCACCTAAAGCGTTACCATGACCACCGATCGATTTGGTCAACGAGTTAACCACCAGACTCGCTCCAACGATCTTTGGCTGAAACAGGTACGGCGAAGTCATCGTGTTATCAACGACAAACAGAATCCCCCGAGCACGGCATAGCTCGCCGATGAGCTTTAAATCTGCAATCTGGGTACGTGGATTGGCGACTGTTTCAACGAACACCAGGCGCGTATTAGCGGTCAGCGCGGCTTCAACCTGCGCAACAGCGGTGACGTCAACCATCGAAACATCAATGCCCTGCCCTTGAATCGTTTGCCATACGCTAGCAGTATTGCCGAACAAAAATGCCGTCGATACCACATGATCACCCGCACGCAGCAAGCTTTGCGCAACAGCGCCAATCGCCGCCATGCCAGTGGCGAAACAGATGGTGGCGAAACCACCTTCCATTAAGTTGACTTTATCTTCCAACGCAGCGACGGTAGGATTGCCCTGCCGACCATAGCGATAACCTTGTGCTCTGCCTTGAAAAACTTCGGCTAACTGACGCGCATCCTGGTAGCCGTAGGTCACTGAAGTATGTACCGGCTTATGTAAAGAACCATGCTCTATGGTTTTTTGCCGATCCCCATGAACCACCGTAGTGGTAAACCCATAGGCATTTTTTTGCTCTGTTTTAGTCATGATCTACAACCATTTCCAGTTTATTCTCGTCACCAACATGGACAAACAACATCTGTCCGCCCATTGCGAACAGATTTTTTGTCTGTATTAGTCGAAATTGGCAAGATTCAGTTGGGAACGCACACCATCTTCGATTTCCGCTTTTGGATTGTTACGCACAAATTCAATATGATCCAAATAGTCACGAGAGATATCGCCAGTAATGTAGTGACCGTCGAAACAGGAAGCCTCGAAATTTTTCAGCGCTGGATTGACATCTGAAATTGACCGCTTGAGTGCGTCAATATCCTGATACACCAAAGCATCCGCAGTAATTTCGCGACAAACTTCTTCGTCTGTACGACCATAAGCGATCAACTCGCCACGGGTCGGCATATCAATGCCATACACGTTTGGAAACTTTACCGGTGGCGCTGCTGAAGCAAAAATGACGCGCTTTGCACCAGAATCACGTGCCATTTGTACGATTTCGCGACTAGTAGTACCGCGCACAATAGAGTCATCGACCAACAGCACAGTTTTGCCTTTAAATTCAGACCCGATGGCATTGAGCTTTTGGCGCACCGACTTCTTGCGAATCGCTTGTCCGGGCATCAAAAAGGTACGTCCAATGTATCTATTTTTGATGAAACCTTCACGGTATTCAATGTTCAGTTTGAGTGCCAGTTGAATCGCCGCAGGGCGCGATGAATCAGGAATCGGCATAACCACATCAATATCACCGCTGGAAAATTCGCGTTTGATCTTGTCGGCCAGGTATTCGCCCATTTTCAGACGGGTCGCATAAACTGATGCACCATCAATGATCGAATCGGGACGTGCGAGATAGACGAACTCAAAGGCGCATGGATTTAAGGTTGGATTGTCTGCACATTGTTGATTGTACAAGTTTCCTTCTATATCGATAAATATCGCCTCACCCGGCACGACGTCACGCAAGAAGCGGAACCCCAAGCCTTCCAGCGCGACTGATTCGCTGGCGATGACGTATTCAGTGCCTTTTTCTGTCTCATTGATCCCTATACATAATGGACGAATGCCATAAGGATCGCGGAATGCCAACAGGCCATGCCCGGCAATTTGGGCTACTACCGCATAAGAACCACGAACCCGTTGATGAACAATAGCAACGGCTTTAAACAGCGCGTCTGGGTCAAGAGAGTATCCGATAGTCGCTTGCTGTATTTCATGCGCAAGCACGTTCAGCAAAACTTCCGTGTCAGAATCGGTGTTGATATGACGACGGTCATTTTTGAACATCTCAATTTTGAGTTGTTCAGCGTTAGTCAAATTGCCGTTATGGGCCAAAATGATACCAAACGGCGCATTGACGTAAAACGGTTGCGCTTCTTCCGCGCTGGCGCTGCCAGCAGTTGGATAGCGCACTTGACCGATGCCGAAATTACCTGGCAAAGACCGCATGTTTCTGGTCCGGAAAACATCCCGCACGAGGCCGTTGGCCTTGTGCATAAAAAATCCGTTACCGTGATTAGTTGCGATTCCCGCTGCATCCTGACCACGATGCTGCAACAGCAGCAATGCATCGTAAATCAATTGATTGGCGGGGTTGTGAGAGGCGATGCCGACTATGCCACACATGGTGGACTCCTAAACAAAACATTTCGAGGAAGCAATACAAGCTATGCAAATAATACAAATAATACAAATTACAAATTCAAAATTGGTGTTTAAAATTTTACGTGCTGCGCAAATGCGACAGGCAAAAACGGTAAAGCAGTCATCGCAGTCTTTTCGGCATACGGGCTAAATATAGCGTCCCGCCAAAATAATTGTTTCGGAATCGCCGTGGTGCCGCAGACCAATACTACTGCCAATATGATTACCAAACCTTTGACCAGGCCAAACAGGCCACCTAAACTGCGATCTGCAATGCTAAGACCACTCGCATGGATCACGCCATCCAATGCCATGCTTAACAGCATCATGAGAAATCTGACGCCTATAAACAAGGCTATAAAGGCAACAATCAAGCGCGTCACCGTACCAGGAATGACCTCGGGTAGTAATGCTGCCAGACTTTCGCCATATGCGTTGGCAACGAAGAGGGCAATTGCCCAACTTGCAAGAGACAGGATTTCTTTAACCAATCCACGTAAAGTGCTAATGAGTACTGAACAAATCAGGACGAACAATATCAGATAATCAAAAATCGTCACGCTGCCTCTAAACCGGTTCAAAGATCGTTAGCCCGTAAATATATCGGGCATTTTGCGGTACCTTTCTGGTCAATCAATTGCAACCCTCATCTGTGTCGATCAACGGGGCGATCAATCGCACCAACATCATTCTCGCAAACGGATTTCAGGTCACTCTCACAGAGCAGCCTATATGAGGTTGCTTTGCATCAAATTCAAGCTGGTAACAAGCTGCCTGACAATCCCAACGGCACTAACTTTGCACGCGCCTTTTCGGCCTCTTCTTTGCTGGAAAATGGCCCAACCCGGATCCTGATTCGCTCTCCGGCAGCGGTCTTGACCTTTTGCGTGTAAGACCGAATGCCTGCATCGGTTAACTTTCCTTGCAACTCATCTACTTTTTCTTGCGACGCTAAGGCCGCTACTTGAATCACAAATTTGCCCTGTTTCTTTTCGGCTGAAGGAGCCGCGTTGCCGCCGTTTAAAATCGCTGCCGCACGCGCAGAATCGTCCTGTGATTCGTTTATTGTAGGGTGATCCTCTGCCCTTGCGTCTAGTTTAGGTTCCGGACGTGACTTTCGCTCATCCTTTGCTTCAACTTTTGGCTTGGTTTCTACTTTAGGCTTGGCGACAATTTTTGCTTCAGGCTTAGCCTCTGAAGTTACTGGCGCTACTGGCGCGACGTCAGCGTTATCGGCTGAAGGCAAAGACGGCATCACAGGCGATACACTCGTAATGGCACCCTTGTCCGAAACTTGCGGTTGACTTAAAGCAGAAATCGGCGCGCTTGCAGGTGTACTCGCTGGATCAATAATTTCCTCCTGCTTATCCAGCCCGCCGATCGTACCGGTCATACCAGACGAAGCAGATGATTTGGATGAAGTCGTAGCACGATTTGCCGGAGCATCCGCTGCGACTACTGCCGCAGGTTTGTCGCGTGAAGGAATCTGGATCGAAATATCGTCGGCTAGCGGTTTCGGTTCGGAATCCAATACCATCGGCAACACAATGACTACCGCCAACACTAAAGCTACTGCACCAACTAAACGACGTCGCGCACGTTTTTTTTCCGGCAGAACCGGATCGGCCGGATCATTGCTCTGATTACTGGAAATTTTGCGTTTCCTACTTGCACGGATGGCACTGGTGTCATCTTCAGCGCGCGAATGATAGGCGCTCTGCTCAGAGCTAGGCTGTTGTTTATTTTTACGGAAGAAAGAGAACAAACCCATGCGATATCTATTTAATTTTAAAAAGCAATACTAAAATATGGACTGAGTTTGCACCACACGTTGCAGCGCATATTGTCAGTGAAATCCGGATTTCCTTGCCTTCATTACATCAGCAACTGTCAGGAAAGATCCGAAAACCACAATTCTATCATTCTCGCCTGCTCTACTCAGTGCATTTGCATAGGCTTCTGCGGGAGTACTGAAATTTTGAATGGTAGATTCTGCTTTTGGCCCTTCTTGCGCTTCGACTCCAGCATCTTGCAAGCATTGCCGAATTTGCTCTGCTGTCGCGGCACGCGGTAACGGCAAATCAGTGACACACCAATGATCAATTCTGCTTTTTAACTGGGAAACGATACCTTGGATATCCTTATCGAGCATCACACCAAATATGCCAAAGGTGTAAGGATGAAAGCCCATGTTCTCTAGATTCTGACCCAATGTAGCGGCTGCGTGAGGATTGTGTGCCACGTCTAATACCACGAGTGGTTGTCCTGGCATCACTTGAAAACGCGCCGGCAACTCCACAGTCACAAGTCCGGTTCGCACCTCTTGGGCACTAACTGGTAATTGGTAACGTAAAGCCTCCAATGCTGCTAATGCTGCGGATGCATTCAACAATTGATTGGCACCGCGAAGGCTTGGATAGCCTAGAGAGTTGCGACGCTGGGTGCGTCCACCATAGTTCCACTGCTGCTTATCCCCAGTGTAGTTAAAATCACGACCCAGTAACCAAAGATCAGCGCCGATTGCAATGGCATGGTCAATAAGTGATTGAGGCGGCACTGGATCACTACAAATAGCGGTTTTTCCAGCCCGGAAAATACCCGCCTTCTCAAAACCTATTTTTTCCCGGGTATCACCAAGGTAATCAGTGTGATCGATATCAATGCTGGTCACAATGGCGATATCTGCATCAATCACATTGACAGCATCCAGACGCCCGCCCAGACCAACTTCCAATATCACCACCTCTAGATCGGCAGAGGCAAGCAAATGCATAATGGCAAGGGTCGTAAATTCAAAATACGTTAGCGAAACATCTCCACGTTGCGCTTCAACAGCTTCAAAACTGGCAATCAGCACATCGTCAGAGGCTGACTCGCCGTTTAACTGCGCGCGTTCATTGAATTTCAAGAAATGTGGCTTGATGTACAGCCCTACTTTGTAGCCAGCGCGTAATAGCATTGACTCCAACATCGCACATGTTGAGCCTTTTCCGTTGGTTCCAGCGACCATGATGACAGGACAAGAAAACCTGAGGTTGAGTCGTTCTTTTACGAGCTTGACACGATCCAAGCCCATATCAATGGTTTTAAAGTGGCGCGACTCGAGCAGTTCAAGCCAATCGTCTAACGTGGTGGGATGGCTTGCTGCGAGTGGAGAAGTTAACGATGTAGGCATAAATTAGTCATTTAACAAAACAATAGCCCGAACAGAAAGCGATTCGGGCTATCAGATTTTGAGTAATATCAATCAGGCAATTTCTGTAACCAAATGTCGATCATCAGCTCAGATCAAAAAAAACACATCAAGCGAGCGTTTCGGCTGGTTGATTCTGCAATAAGGCTAGCAAACGCGCGATCTCTTCGCGCATCTTGCGTCGATCGACGATCATATCGACTGCGCCTTTAGTGACTAGAAACTCAGACCGCTGAAATCCTTCAGGCAGTTTTTCGCGCACAGTATTTTCGATCACGCGTGGACCAGCAAAACCAATTAACGCTTTCGGCTCCGCGATCACAACATCACCCATAAATGCAAATGACGCAGATACCCCACCCATGGTCGGATCAGTTAAGACGCTTATATACGGTAATTTCTTTTCCGACAATTTAGTTAGCATTGCTGTCGTTTTTGCCATTTGCAATAACGACAACAAACCCTCTTGCATACGCGCTCCACCGGTCGCTGTAATGCAGATAAACGGTACTTTTTGCTCAAGCGCAGCTTGTGCACCGCGAACAAACCGCTCACCGACAACAGAGCCCATTGAGCCACCCATAAACTCAAACTCAAAACAGGCGACCACAACAGGCAACGTCATAATAGCGCCACCCAACACGATAAGTGCGTCGGTTTCACCGGTAGCTTCCATCGCCGCTTTGAGGCGATCCGGATATTTTTTACTATCTTTAAATTTAAGCGTATCAATAGGCAATGTTTCCTGGCCAATTTCATAGCGTCCACCAGCATCCAGAAGCGCATCCAGACGGTCACGCGCGCGAATACGCAAATGATGGCTGCACTTTGGGCAGACATGAATGTTGGATTCCAGGTCAGTCCGGTATAACACCGCTTCACAGGAAGGGCATTTAACCCACAGTCCTTCCGGGATCGATTTGCGGGTTGCCGAGTCACTGCGCTGGATACGGGGCGGGAGTAGTTTTTCAAGCCAACTCATAGAGCGACCTCCTTCATATTTTTTACTTGCCGAATTGTACCTTCAACCAAAAAACAGCGATAGTAAATCGCTGTTTCTACACAAACTTAGTGATTGAAGATTAAATGCCAATTTAGCAAATTTTTGTTAACGCCATTAACCAGGCCTGCGCGAGTACGACGGAAATTATTCGTCCAAAGCTTTCCGAATACCGCTGATAAATGTTTGCACCGCTGCAACAGCATGCTCACGCGGGGTATTTTCAAGTTCCTGAATAATGCGACTTCCGATGACAACTGCATCCGCTACTTGCGCCACTGCTTTAGCGGTAGCTGCATCGCGAATACCAAAACCGACACCAATAGGCAACTTAACGTGCTTGCGAATTGCTTCGATGCGCTTCGTGACTTCAGCGATATCGATATTAGCCGAACCCGTCACGCCCTTAAGCGATACGCAATACGCGAAACCACCGCCAACTTCGGCAACCTGCTTGATCCGCTCTTCAGTAGAAGTCGGCGCGAGCAGGAAGATAGGATCCATGCCATTGAGGCGCATCTTATGCGCAAACTCTTCACACTCCTCGGGTGGATAATCGACAACGATGGTGCCATCAATGCCCGCTTCTTTTGCAGCACTAATAAAAACATCCACGCCCATCCGTTCGAGGGGATTAGCGTATCCCATCAACACGACTGGCGTATGGGTATTGGTCTGCCGAAAAACCCGTACATACCCTAACACGTCATGCAGGCTGACATTGAATTTAAGCGCGCGTTCGCATGCCCGCTGGATAACAGGGCCTTCGGCCATTGGATCAGAAAATGGGACACCCAACTCAAGAATGTCGGCACCGCCAGCGACCAGAGCGTGCATCAATGGTACGGTCAACTCTGGATCTGGATCACCAGCGGTGATAAACGGGATCAGACCCTTTTTGTTATTTGCGGCCAGTGCGGCCAACGTAGTCTGGATTCGTGACATGGTTGTCTTAGAAAAATTTTCGTGAGCTATTGATTAAATTAAGCAGAACAAGCTCGGCCTAACAAGTTGTTTGAGATAAATCGCTTAAAATCTATCCATCGAAATACATTCAGTCTGCGTTCGGCAAATCATGATCATGTAGATCAGAGCGTATCGCCACCAACGGGTTTCCCCATGGTGGCGATTTTGTATTAACGCTATGCCGACTTCAACCGCTCAGCCACAGTATGCATATCCTTGTCACCACGACCAGACAAGTTTGCCAAAATAATTTTATCTCTCGGCAAAGTCGCTGCAAGTTTGGCAGCGTAGGCTAACGCATGACTGGATTCCAGAGCGGGAATAATTCCCTCAATAAGGCAACAGGTGTGAAATGCATCAAGCGCCTCATCGTCAGTGATCGTCTCATAGGTCGCACGACCACAGTCCTTCAACCATGCGTGCTCAGGACCAACGCCCGGATAGTCCAGGCCGGCAGAAACCGAATGCGTTTCAATAACTTGACCGTTCGCATCTTGGAGCAAATATGTTCGGTTGCCATGCAAAACACCGGGTGAACCAGCAGTCAATGAGGCTGAGTGCTTGCGGCTTGCCAATCCTTCACCCGCCGCTTCAACACCGATCAAACGGACGTCATGATGGTCTATATAAGGATAGAAAATACCCATTGCATTTGAACCGCCGCCGACGCACGCGACCACATAATCCGGTTGGCGACCGATCATTTCCGGCATCTGTATCAGGCACTCTTCACCAATGACAGACTGAAAATCACGAACCATCATCGGATAAGGATGTGGTCCTGCAACAGTGCCGATGATATAGAACGTATCCTCAACATTCGTCACCCAATCTCGCATCGCTTCATTGAGCGCATCTTTCAATGTCTTTGATCCTGATTCAACAGGCACGACTGTGGCACCTAGCAGATTCATTCGGTAGACATTTTGTTTTTGACGCTTGATGTCTTCACTACCCATATAAACCACACATTCCAAGCCAAAACGGGCACAGATCGTAGCTGTTGCGACACCATGCTGTCCCGCACCGGTTTCCGCGATCACGCGAGGTTTACCCATGCGCTTGGCCAGCAATGCTTGTCCGATCACATTGTTAATTTTGTGGGCGCCTGTATGGTTCAAGTCTTCGCGCTTGAAATAAATTTGTGCACCGCCCATTTGCTCAGACCAGCGTTTAGCGTGATATATCGGACTTGGGCGACCAACGAAATGTTTCAGTTCACTTTCATATTCAGCAACAAATTCCGGTTGATACTGGTAGTGCGCATAAGCTTCCGTCAATTCTTTGAGGGCAAGTGTCAAGGTTTCTGACACAAAGCTGCCGCCATACATACCAAAGTGACCCCTTGCATCAGGCAAATTGTAATGTGCAGCTTGCTGTAAGGTCGCGGTGGCGGGTGGTTGGCGCTCAGCAAAGTGCTCAAGCGGATTTAATTCTTTCATCTTTTTCTTTCTGAAAATGGCTGATTGACTGCTGATTGACTTTTATTGAGGGCATTTAGTCACCTCAAAGTGCGCAAAAAATACTGAGCACTATCAATAGATCTCGTCTTAAACCGTAGCCAACAATCTGCAGTTAATACTGCTGGCAAATATAGCACCCACAATGCACTAAAGATAATAGGACTCGCCGCACCATGCACCGCAGAATTCGCGCGGTTCAGTGGATTGCGAACAAAACTTACTCAGGCACTGTATCTGCTTGACGTACGGCTTCGATAAAAGCACGGATCTTTGCGGGATCCTTTACGCCCTTTTCTTGTTCGACACCACTGCTGATATCGACCGCAAAAGGACGAACACGTACCACCGCGTCAGTCGCGTTTTGTACGCTCAAGCCACCACTTAAAACGACCTGAGGCGCGAGTTCTTTTGGGATGAGAGACCAATCAAAAACCTTTCCGCTACCACCATAACCATCTACCAAGGTATCGAGCAACAAACCGGCAAATAGCCGACCATCAGATCGATATGTACGATTGTACTCTATCAAATCGCTGGCGACTGTTGCAGCACCTACACGCATTGCGCGCAAAAAAGGGCGATTGACACGTTTAGCTGCTTCATTGCATTGCAAAACCGATTCGTCACCATGAAATTGCAACAAAGACAACGGGGCCACATCAACTGTCGCAGCGACCTCATCGGCCGTCGCATTGACGAATAATCCTACCGCAGTAACGAACGGTGGCAATGTAGCAATTAGTTGCGCTGCTCGTTGAGGCGAAACAAAACGTGGACTTTTTGCATAAAAAACAAAGCCTATAGCATCCGCGCCAGCAGAAACCGCTGCCGCAACATCTTGCTCACGTGTCAAACCGCAAATTTTGATTCGGGTACGCTGGATCATGTTTATAGAGGTAATAATATGAGTAAAAATAGATACGAATCATCTATTTCGCAGAGATTCACACAAAACTTAGCAAAGGAGTGCTTTAGGCATCCACTTTATTCACTCTGAGCTCCAATGACGAACCTCCGCAAATAACGTCAATATTGGCCATAAATATTGATCTGTTTTGACTATATACGGATTATAACCAAGGTAATATTTTACTTTGTTGCTGCGGTAGTTTCCATTTTTGGTCGTATTCAACTTTCGCCAAATATAAGCCGTCCGGCATAAACGTTGGCGCGGCCCGACTCCGATCTTGCTGTAAAAGTAAGTCCGCTATCCATTCAGGGGACTGTTTTCCGATGCCAACGAAAATTAATGAGCCGATCATATTACGCACCATATGATGCAAAAATGCATTTGCGCGTAGGGTGAAGACAACCAGATCACCACTGCGGGCAATATTTACCTCATGCATAGTACGAACAGGAGAACGTGCCTGGCATTCGATGGCTCGAAAAGCTGAAAAGTCGTGCGTGCCAACAAAGTGCTCTGCGGCCGCCTGCATTAACGCCAGATCAAGTGGGCGAAAAGCCCACCCCACCTTATTCACCAACAAGGGCGATCGAATTGGATGGTTGTAAAGTAAGTAATGATAAGTACGCGCAGTTGCGCTAAAGCGTGCATGAAATTGTTGGTCACCATCAACGTGGTCGGTTACTTCAGCATGCGGTACTTCGCAAGCCCAACGTACCGCGATGGATGGCGGTAAAAAAGCATTCAATCCACGTACCCAAGACGATGCGTCTCGCGCCAATGGGGTATCAAAATGCACCACCTGTTCAAGCGCATGAACACCTGAATCAGTACGCCCAGCGCAAATGGTCGAAACTTTACCCTGCGTGAATTTTTGCAAGGCAAGCTCTAACCGATCCTGAACGGTCTTGCCGCTAGGTTGCGTTTGCCACCCCTGCCAAGGAGTGCCATCATATTGCACGCCGAGAACGATTCGCCTCACACCAACTCCACTTAAAAAATATCGCCATTAAAAGACAAAAAAGGCCATAACAATTTGGACTAGGAACCCATCGCAAAAAAAAACACTGCGTTTAAACACAAACGGGCGCCAGCATAACGCTGCGCCCGTTAATTGCCAAATATTATTAGCACTTCAAATTAAAAAATGCTCACCAACATTTTTACGTAAGCTTTACCAATAACGCTTTCGCCGTTGCTATCTGCCCCACATCACCGCCCTTTAATACCTCTTCTAGTAATTCGCGCGCGCCTTCACTATCACCAATTTCCTGATAAGCAGCAGCAAGATCAAGCTTAGTCGCCATTTCCGTGTTGTTCATAACAAGAGGAGCCTTCAATATTTCCTCTGACAAACTATGCTTATCAGCCACATTGACAAGATCAAGATCCATAGCTGAAAACTCGAACTCCAGGGGAGCAGCCATCACGAAGGTTGATGCTACATTCGATAGTGGAATAACAGGCTCCAGAAGAGTTGGAACCCCACCTGATACCTCTACAGTCGGGTCTGATGGAATATGTTTATACTGTACGCCAGTTTCAGCAGACGAACCCGTGACGCTAAAATCAGAGCCTGTCAACGCTTTGTTTTCAAGATCAAAATCCAGAGATTCCAGAATCGCCTTAGCGGATTCAGGTGTCGTCATCGTGATCGCCGAATGATGGCTCTTATCGACAGGGTCATCTAGGGGCGCAAAGTCAAAATCCAGATCTGGCTTGTCGTCTGGTTCCAATATATCTTTAAGTGGATCAGCATCTACATGCGACGGAGTGAGTAATATCGGAACTGCCACCTCCTCGACATCCAGTATTCGACTTTGTGTATTCAAAGGTCCAGGAATAACTCGCGGCGCATTAAATTCAAGTCCTTCCATTGGTTGCGTAGGAGCAGTTATCGATGCTGCTTTACTAACTACTTGCTCTGGCAAATCTCCTCGCCCATACAATGGATTAGTAGGGTCTATCGTCACTCCTAACGCCGCCGCTTGCTGCCAATCCTCCCCCTTCCCGACTGTTAGACTGTAGAGTTCGCTAGCTAGTATTTCGAAGGCCCGCACATCCTTACGCGCCGCATAAATTTCTAATAATTTAACGCGAATCGCATCACGCGTTGGCTGTCCGCGTAACGCTTCTTTTAAAATTTCTTCTGCCTGCAAGTCACGTCCATAAGCGATATAAACGTCCGCTTCAGCTACAGGATCGACATTCGTATCAAGATCGCTAACCGAAGGTACGAAATTAGAATTAAATACGCTATTTTTAGTATCAGTGCTCTGCCCTCCAGCCGCACCAAATAATGTGCTCGACTTGATCCCCGAGGTGCCCTGCGACCTTCCACCATTAGCTAAAAACACCTGCTGCTTGTTGCGACGCAGTCTGCTGATACCAAGGGCTGCTAATAGCAATGCCAACACGCCGACACCAGGTAATAGCAAAGGATTATCCGCTAAACCGCTTAAGGTGCTGGACTCAGGAGAGGGTGTTGCCAACTTCGGAATCTGCTTGGGCTGAGTAGGCTTGGGTGGCGAAGCGTCAGCTACCGCCGCAACTGATAACACAGGAGTAATAGAAGGTGCATTAGGGGCGACACCTGCCACAGTGGGCATCATCGAAGACGGTGTTGACCCAACTACGAGGGCAGCTTGAGGAGATGCACCAACAGATGGGGCAGCCGAAGCTTTTCCAGAGCTATCCGCTTGCTTTTGCAACTCCTCTAAATTCTTATTTTTTTGATCTATGACTTTTTGTAAGTCGTTAATATTTTTTTCTAGTTCCTTGACCCGAGTATTTGCTTCAACGTTTGTTTTTTCATGGGCAACTTGCTCTTCAGTCGCTGCAACCAATTTCGCATCCGCTTTAGAGGTGCCGCCAGCGCGTGATAGTTTCAGTTTGTCTTTGGCGTCGTTCGTAGGATTTGCCGGCTCTTCCACTTTCGCAGTGATTTTACCGCCACCACTCTGTTTTGCCTCATCGCCAGCACGCGGCGTTGCCGTGAGCAACTGACCAGCCAGCGTATTGCGATATCCGTTAAAGTCTTTCGACATTGCCAGAATTACACTTCTAGCTTCTGCTGAAGAAACGGTACGTGCGTTGTCCGCATCGGGAATTGAGAGAATCTGACCGCTACGCAAACGATTAATATTTTTATTGATAAATGCATTTTGATTGCCGCGATACAGGGCGACCAACATTTGATCAATTGACACGCCGTCCGGCAAGTTGGTATCCGCAATTTGATAAAGCGTATCGCCTTTCTTTACCCGGTAATCTCCAGCGCGTTTTTTATCACCCGTAGCAGCGGGAGCTGATGTTTTGGCTGTGCGAGATTCAGTGTGATCAGGTTGAGCTATTTTTTTTCACTATAACGTGGAAACGAGCGATCATTTCTCGCGCCGGGCAAAAACGCGGCAGCGTCCGCACCAGATGGCGCAGACGCTATTGTGGGACCCACTGCTGATGGGCGAACTGGTACAGTAATTTGTGCACTTTGCGCCACGTGAGAACTGGCGGGATCGAGCAAGACGTTATATTCCCGCACAACGCGCGTATTCGTGCCGCCCAACTCCATTAACACTGCAACAAATGGCTCGTTAATTGGTTGCGTAGAAGTTACGCGTACGAATTTACGCACTCCACGCTGATCTATCGAAAATTGGAGAGATAATAATGCGGGATTAAAATCGATATTGGCCTGTTTGTATGCATCAGCAGACGCTAATTTTGCAACTAATTGCGACTCCTCATCCTTGGCCACGGAAGTTAATTCAATCTCAGCACGCAGTGGTTGGCCTAGCGACGACAAGATCGTTAACTTACCAAACCCAGCGGCATGTGCTCCGGCCATCATTACCATGGAAGAAATGACTGCTGATGTAATTGTCTTTAAACCAACGGACATTAATTTGCTCGATGAATGTAAACTCTTGTTTAGTGGCATTGAAGACATTCCGTTGGCGTAAGTTAGAAGACAAATCTTGCGTTTTATCAATGTTATTTCCTGAGTTTTAAAACATTAATATTGCCCAAAAAGTCGAGCTAGGCCGATTCATTAGATATTTAGTAGATTACCAGTCTGGCAACAAATCACGAATAGTATTGGTCGCATTAAAATTACCAATAAAACAATGCCATGAAAATCTATCGTTGGACAGGGATGAACATCAACAATTGTATTATTCCGTCCTTAAGCCGCCTCTTGTAGACAACAAAAAGACGGAAGTCGCAATTGAACTAGTTCGCTTTTTTATTTATCCAACACAATTCGCAGCATGCGGCGCAGAGGCTCTGCAGCTCCCCACAGTAATTGATCACCAACAGTAAATGCCGAAAGATAATCACCACCCATTTCCAGTTTGCGTAAGCGGCCAACTGGAATCGTTAAGCTACCGGTGACTGCAGCTGGCGTCAGGTCACGCATTGAGGCCTCACGACTATTCTCGACAACCTTTACCCATTGATTGTTACTAGCGATGATGTCGTTAATTTCGTCAAGCGGCACATCTTTCTTCAATTTGATGGTGAGAGCTTGCGAGTGGCAACGCATGGCACCGACACGGATACATAACCCATCAACCGGAATAGGTTTTTTCCCACTGCTAAATCCTTCACCACGGCCGAGAATTTTATTCGTTTCTGCGCCGGCTTTCCACTCTTCTTTAGACATTCCGTTACCGAGATCCTTATCGATCCATGGAATTAGATTTCCGGCAAGGGGTACGCCGAACTGCTTGGTTTCGTCTGCAGAAAAACTATGCTGCTTAGCCAATACTTTACGGTCAATTTCAAGAATCGCTGCCGCAGGATTGTCGAGCAATGATTTGACTTCTGCATTGATTGCACCAAATTGGGTCAACAATTCACGCATATGTTGCGCGCCACCACCAGATGCTGCCTGATAAGTCATCGAGGTCATCCAGTCAATCAAATCATGCTGAAACAATCCACCCAGGCCCATCATCATGCAGGAGACGGTACAGTTGCCGCCTACGTAGTTTTTAATACCCCGCGTCAGTCCATCTTTAATGACATTCAAATTGACAGGATCCAACACGATGATGGCATCGTCTTTCATCCGCAAAGTTGATGCTGCATCAATCCAGTAACCGCTCCATCCGGACGCACGAAGTTTTGGGAAAATATCACTAGTGTAGTCACCGCCTTGACACGTAATAATGATCTCGCATTTTTTTAACGCCTCAATGTCATTAGCATCTTTTAATGTTGTTTCATTTTTTGCCAATGCAGGCGCAGGTCCGCCTGAATTTGAAGTTGAAAAAAATACCGGTTCAATATGGGCGAAATCGCCCTCTTCCTGCATTCGCTGCATCAGGACCGAACCAACCATGCCACGCCAACCGACTAAACCAACCAGCTTCATCATCATTCCCTAAAACATGAACGGGGAAACGCCCGTAACGTCAATAAATACTAAGAAAACATAAAATACAATGAAAACACAAAAGAAGGGTTCTACACCTTCTTAGTCGCGTAACTTAAGCCAAAGCCTTACATACGGCTTGACCCATTTCAGTTGTACTGACTTTTGTTGTCCCCGCTTCGTAAATATCACTCGTCCTCAAACCTTGCGCCAGGACCTTCTTTACTGCCGCCTCAACGCGATCAGCCTGTTCTGCCTTATTCAAGGAAAACCGCAGCATCATCGCAGCCGATAAAATGGTAGCTAATGGATTAGCAATGCCCTTACCTGCAATATCAGGCGCTGAGCCGTGTGAAGGCTCGTATAAACCTTTGTTATTGGCATCCAATGAAGCGGATGGCAACATGCCAATTGAACCGGTCAGCATCGCCGCTGCGTCCGACAGAATGTCTCCGAACATGTTGCCCGTGACAATGACATCGAATTTTTTTGGTGCGCGGACCAATTGCATCGCTGCATTGTCCACATACATATGCTCAAGCGCGACGTCCGGATATTCTTTATGGACGTCCGTTACAATGTCACGCCAAAACTGAAAGGTTTCAAGAACGTTCGCTTTATCGACACTTGTTAAACGCTTATCGCGTTTTTGTGCCGTCTGAAAGGCAACGTGCGCAATCCGACGAATTTCTGTCTCAGCATAGCGCATCGTATCAAAACCTTCGCGCTCGCCTTTGAATGCACCATCAGGGGCCGTACGTACGCCGCGCGGTTGACCAAAATAAATATCGCCGGTCAATTCACGAATGATCAAGATATTTAAACCTGATACGACTTCGGGCTTCAGCGTTGAAGCACCGGCTAATTCTGGGTATAAAATCGCAGGACGAAGATTGGCAAACAACCCTAAGTTCTTACGCAAACCAAGAATTGCCTGCTCAGGACGCAACGAACGTTCTAGTGAGTCGTACTGATAATCACCCACTGCGCCGAATAAAATGGCATCCGCCTCTTTTGCTAATTTAAGTGTGCCTTCTGGAAGAGGATGGCCGTGTGCGGCATAACCAGCTCCGCCAACAGAGGCTGTTTCCATTTCGAAACTTTCACCAAGTACCTTAAGAACATTCACCGCTTGCTCTATGATTTCAGGACCAATACCATCGCCCGGTAAAATTGCAATTTTCATGTTTTGTATTTAAATAAGTTCAAAGAAACGTTGAAATAATAACGCGCAGTCGATGGATATATTTTTATCGCCCTAGCCATTCAGGATAGTCGCCAAGCGCAAGCCAAAAAAACCATCTACATAAGATACTACTGTGCATATTTAGAATCATTGCATAAACGCAACTGCATCAAATCGTATTGGCTAACCATGGTTGCTCAAACAAATGACGATCTTCAAATTCGTGAATTTTGTCGGCCTGACGCAGTGTCAGTCCAATGTCATCCAGGCCATTTAGTAGACAATACTTACGAAACTCGCCCACTTCAAACGGATAGCTCACGCTACCGTTCGAGGTCGTCACTAATTGTTTTTCGAGATCGATAATCAGGCGGTAACCAGGAAACGCCTTCACTTCATCAAACAGGCCGTCAATCTGCGTTTCCGGCAAAACAATTGGTAGCAAACCGTTTTTGTAGCAATTATTGAAGAAAATATCGGCAAAACTTGGTGCGATTACAACGCGGAAACCATATTGATCCAGCGCCCACGGCGCATGTTCACGCGACGACCCACAGCCGAAGTTCTTGCGCGTTAAGAGAATCGAAGCGCCTTGATAGCGCTCCTGGTTCAGTACGAAGTCCGGATTAAGCGGTCGTTTTGAATTATCCACTCCTGGCTCGCCATGATTCAGATAGCGCCATTCATCGAACAAGTTCGGCCCAAATCCGGTACGCAAAATAGATTTCAAAAATTGCTTCGGTATGATGGCATCGGTATCGACATTAGCACGGTCCAACGGTGCCACCAAACCATCCAGTACAGTAAATTTATTCATCACATTTATTCCAAATAAAGCGCTTCAAGCTAGCGACAAAGAGACAATAACAACGTAAAACACAGTGCAATTAAACACATAATCGCTACTGAAAATTACTTGCCTTGCATTTTTTCGCCCACATGTTCGACATCTTGGCCGAAACCGTGAAATGTATTACAACCAGCCATTGAAGTAGAAATAGCAGCAAGAAGACATAAAGCAATAATTTTTTTCATATTTACGAAATCAAAGGTACAAATAAACGTTCTATAGGGATCGTACATCAACAAAATGACCTGCGATTCCCGCTGCAGCGGCCATTGCCGGACTTACCAGATGTGTACGCCCACCATTACCCTGGCGACCTTCAAAATTGCGGTTTGAAGTTGATGCACATCGCTCACCTGGCTCAAGGCGATCGGCGTTCATGGCCAGACACATTGAACATCCTGGCTCGCGCCACTCAAAACCAGCATCTTTAAAAATTTTATCCAGGCCTTCGCGCTCAGCCTGTTCCTTAACCAGACCAGAGCCGGGAACAACCATCGCCAGCTTCACATTTGATGCACGGAATTTGCCGCGAACCACTACCGCTGCTGCACGCAAATCTTCAATACGAGAATTAGTACATGAGCCAATAAACACTTTGTCGATGCGAATATCTTCCATCGCGGTATTTGGCTTCAGCGCCATGTAAGCCAACGCCTTTTCCATGCCATCGCGTTTGGTCGGATCTTTTTCTTTATCGGGATCCGGCACGCGGCCATCAATCGGCACCACCATCTCTGGTGAAGTGCCCCAAGTCACTTGCGGCTTAATTTCGGCAGCATTCAGTGTAACCACCATGTCAAATTTGGCGCCGACATCAGAGTGCAGCGTACGCCAGTAACTAATAGCCCGCTCCCAATGTGGTCCAACTGGTGACAATGGTCGCCCTTTGACATAGTTGATAGTGGTGTCGTCCACGGCAATCATGCCAGCACGCGCACCTGCCTCAATCGCCATATTACAAACTGTCATTCGGCCTTCCATCGACAAAGAACGAATTGCTGAACCACCAAATTCAATCGCATAACCAGTTCCACCAGCAGTACCGATCTGGCCAATTACCGCTAGTACCAGATCTTTAGCAGTGACGCCGTTCGGTATCACACCGTCGATTTGTATAAGCATCGATTTGGATTTTTTGGTCAATAGCGTCTGAGTTGCCAATACGTGCTCTACTTCAGACGTCCCAATACCTTGGGCCAGACAGCCAAATGCGCCATGCGTTGATGTATGCGAATCGCCGCAGACAACTGTCATCCCCGGCAAGGTGGCACCTTGCTCAGGTCCAATCACATGGACGATACCTTGACGTAAATCGTTCATGGCAAAATAAGTCAGGCCATATTTTTTGGCATTGGCATCCAAAGTCTCGACCTGAAGACGCGAAACTGGATCAACGATCCCATGGGCGCGATCAGTAGTGGGAACATTGTGATCGGCCACAACTAGATTAGCAGGAACTCGCCAAGGCGTGCGCCCGGCTAGCTTAAGTCCGTCAAAAGCTTGAGGACTCGTCACCTCATGCAGTAAGTGACGATCGATGTAAAGAATTACCGTGCCATCTTGTTCAGCATGGACCACGTGAGATTCCCATAATTTGTCGTAGAGCGTTTTTAGCATGATCAATCGCGTATCTGGACGCGCTAAACAGTGAAATTAGCCTATGATTATGCCATAGTTGGGGAGTTCAAATTTAGCTGAAAAGCGCCACGGTGTCATAAAAACATCACTCATGTGCGGAAACCGTTTGTAAATAGAAAATTCTGCGGGTGATGTTTGAAATTTTTAAATTTTTTCAAACCATCCGGCAAAATCTTATTTATTGACTATTTTATAATTATTTTTTTGATATTAAATACAGTAACTACCGATCTCATCACTCGATAAATACAAATAATTCGTTCCTTTTGCATTATCACGACTGAAACATCATTATTGAACACCCTTCCTCACTCAAGAGGAGGAGTTTATTGAAAAAGTTCAAAGCGATTCGAGAGAAAATACAAATAAGCTCAAGCGCAGCTTCCTTCTAGGTCGACAGGAAGCTGCGTCAAAAACGAACTGTTAGCTTACGAAAGTCAATTCGGCGTGATAGCCGGGCTGAACCCACAATGTGTTGCGGTACTGACTTTTGAGCGTCGTAAAGGCATCTTTGCCGATCATCTCACCTGCGCGCACCGCGTCAAATGTTCCGTTGATGAAGTCTGCCAGATGTTTAGGCCATTCATAATGCCCGTTCGCACCCGCTGTCACTGCAAATGATTTTTGCGAGTGATGTCCTTCGGGATCGGTAAGCGAAATAAGAATATGGCTACCTACCGCCAAGTCACCGGTTGAGATAATCGCGCTAACCGTTTTCCAGGTTGGAGCGTCCCCGGTAGCCGGCTTAATTGTCACCGTTATTTTCGCATCTTTGGATTGCGACCAAATCATGTTGAGGTACTGGCTATATTGCGGTGCAAACGAACCATCTTTTTGTTCGACACCAGCGCGGAACAACGTGGTGTTATTGAGTTGATCAGCCACGTACTTAGGCCAGCGATAATGGGTATTACTACCGCTCGGCAAAGTGATGTCGATGCTCGTTGGTTTAACGTTCGGCTTAGTCGCAGTAACGGTCACCGTACTGCCGACAGGCAAATCGCCGGTTGCATTGATCTGGCCAGCTTTAATCCAGGAAAGACTAGCCGCCGGTTCCCCGATACTTTTTGAGACCCGTCCTGTATTAGCAGCGTCGCCTCGTGCCTTCGGCCATGGGCCCTTAGCCAGAGATGTGCCATCGCCCTTGATCGCCACAATGCAAGTATCATCGCAGGCAATCGCGTAAAGAGTGCCGTCTTTGCCTATCGTTAATTGAGAGGCGTTACGATTTTCAGATGATTTCCATTTTTGCTCGCCCGTTGCAGCGTCAATCGCATACAGCGCTTCTGTTGTGCCAACGTAGAGAAGTCCCCCAGCGCTAACTGCAGGCGTTGCGGTAACGCGTTCTTTATAATGATAGGTTGTACTTTCTCCAAATGGAAAAGTCCAGCGCGGGACGTGGGAATTATCGTCCAATGTGAGTGCAGAAAGCGCGTAACGTGTTCCGTTGACTGCGGAGTCGGCGAAATAAATCGAGGAGCCAGCGATCACCGGCTCCGTTAACAAGCCCCCCATATATCGTCTATCGGACTTAAAGCTATAAAGTAAATGAGCCGGTTGATCAGGATACTCTGCATTAAGAGAGTAAAGACCATATTCTGTTTGCGTAGAGTTATAGTTGGCCTGCTTGTATCCAAGTGTATAAATTACACCGTTGTCACCCACTGCCGACTGCAGCGAGCGCATAGGTAATCTGACTCCCTTAGATGCATCACCATTTTCTGCGACGGTAAAGTTGGCGCCGTTGAAATGCCCTTGTTCCTGAGTAGAAATATGCGCTACACCGGCTGCATCAATGACAGGAGAAAAAACCTCAAAATATTCGTTAAACTGCGGTTTAGTACAACCGACACCTTTTAATTGTTTTTGCCATTTTATCAAACCATCGTTAAAACCAACGCCTAAAAATTCATGTTCAGATACGGAACTTGATACCGCATTGCATCGATTGAAATAAAGCGTCCCATCCTCTCCCAATGCCGCTGTGTCTACATGCTGGGTTGACATCTTGGACAAAGGCTCAAGTGGGGTCGTCCTTAATACATTTCCAGTACGCGTGTCCACAAATATCAGCAAACTACTATCAAATAGTCTTGCTACGACCGTGTTATCTTTAACAATTAACCCTGTAAAGCTTCTGTACCGATTGTGATAATAAGGGACTTCCAAATTGTGGCCGGTAGGATATTCGGTCAAATAATCTAGACTCCACTTAAGCTTAAATTGATCTTCTACATCGCTGAACCCGAGCATACCGATGTGTCTTGCTTTAGCGCTATGATTGGTTCGGCCAGCATATACATCACCCCCTGCATCTAATGCCAAGTCAAAGAACTTATCTCCCGGTGGCTGGTATTTCCATTTAAGTTGTGCCACATCAGACCCCGCTGTTTCGGCGGACATAGCTGCTTGTGCAGAGGTGAAAAATAGCGCGCTAACGGCTGCACATATTATTAATTTTGGCAATACTTGTTTCATTGGATTCTTCTTTTCTATTATTAACTCAGCGAATCAGATGAAAGCGATACCAATTCATCCGGCTAGCCAAATCGATACAACGTGGGGCAAAAAAATTTAATATTATCTAATGTTAATTAATTAAATATTAAATATATGTATTATTACAACAATCAATCGATATTTTATAAAATTGCATTATTGATTATTGGTAAAATTAATTATTTTAAAAATTGTTGAAGTGATATGAATGCTATTGTTACCGTTTATAAAGATAGATTCTAATTTATTTCTATATTGATCGCAAACACCATTAATCTTTACATCAATGAAAAAATGTAATTAAGAAAATAATTATTTATTTATTACATAACTATTAATAAAATTACAAAGATAATTCTTAGTTCTAAAGGGTTGCATCGATAAGAAAAATCTGTATTTAATATTTGTACTTAATTCTAATTAAGGGCATGCCTAAATTGATTAAAATAATATCTAGCCCTTACTATTAAACATTAATGACGGTGATCTTTATGTTCCCATAATAATCATAAAAATATAAGATGTCGGATAGAGTATCCATCTGAGATATATCTTGGAATTGTTATTTTCAGCGCCTAAGAAAAATCTAATATTTATATAGATTTTTCTATTTTTCTAAAGTGTTGAGGTGCAGAACCTCAACAACTTAAGTGACAAGCGTTTTGAGGGAAATTTATCGCATACGCGACTTGGCTACCATCTAAAAATTGCCAAATGGTATTGATGCGCCTGCACATCGTTTGCGTAGGCATGGTCACGGCTTACTTGTTAGGCGCTCAAACGCACAAGGCCAACGTCGCAAAATATGTCAATAGACTTCGAAGACGCCGCACCACGGTGACTTAACAGCAATGATTGCTTGTCCTAAGCCCCTCGCATTGCAGTCGCGATAATTTATTTTGGATTCTCTTGTTCAGGAGGTGAGATATTTGTCAGTCCAACTTGAGAATTGAGCTGAAAAAGTTCAGCGTCGTTAGCGCAGGCCAGCTTCTGCATACCCGTTCGTTTCTGATTGCTGATGGTTTTGCTGCTGCGTCGAAAATGATCGGCAATTGCCTGGACCGACATACCGCCCAAAAACATGCGGAGAACTTCCAGTTCTTTTTTTGAGAGCAAGGCGATTTTATCAACTTCGGGACGAGTGCTTTGTTCGGCAAGACTCGCAGTGAGACTGCGGCTTAAATATTTATAGCCGTTGCCCACACGTTTAATCGCTAACGGTATTTCGTTCAGATCGCTACTTTTGTTGAGCAGACCGTGCACGCCAAGCTGCACAATCTTGCTCAGCAACGCTGGATTGGTCAACACCGTCAAGACGATTAAGGTAACCTTGGGAAAGCGACTTTTTAGACGACTCAGCATTTCCATACCGTCACCGAAAGCGCCGCCAGGCATCGCGTAATCAGTCAATACCATATCGACTTGTTGGCTGTTGAGTATCGCAAATAATTCAGTCGAATTAGCGGCGGTACCAACCAGATTCACGTTTGAGAGACCTTGCAAAAGTGACTGCACTCCCAACAAAACGACTGGGTGATCGTCTGCTAACACCAATTTTACTTGTCGAACATGCATGCGCTTATCCCGTGAAATGTGTCACTTTCGCACTTCATCATATCGGCAATAATGTCGCCAACTATTCAAGTAGATTATAGCGCGTAGTTACACAAGAGAAACAAAAACGCATAACACATACAAAAAAAAATTAATTAAACATGCAAACACTAATGAATATTCTCCTCAAAAAGCCGGACTTGCGATCTACATTACGTCTAGACTAATTCCACTCATTTGTCCCATCTATTGCTTGCAAACCGCCGGTGACGCTGGCGCTACAGCGCTTCCCCTTGCAGTAAACTTCCAATCGGAATACTGAGATTTTCCATCAAAATCCTTACGACCTTTAGAAAAACCATTTTGTTTGAACGGCTCCATTTGGCTTTTACTAAAGACGCCCATGATATGGTCGCTTTCGTTCATGATTAAACCCCATCCACCATTGCCAATTGTTTCAATATCATCCTGGCTACTGGATTGTCCCTCTGTGCGCATGTGCATCGGATCAGGAAACATTTTCCGCAAATGTCGCATTACCCGCAAATCCCGACGATCTTCAAGCAATACATCCAGATTTGGCGGATAGCAACCACGCACTGGTCCACTTTCGTAGTAACTCTTAATCGCTTGGGCGATCTGATCTCCGTTGAATAGCAAATCTGCCTCTTTCTCTCTCATCAAACGCACTGACAAATCACCCGACAGTTTTAGTGCCATGATGCTCATAACGGCCACAATGATGAGCACCGAGAGATAGGCAAATCCCGGTTGTTTACCATTCCGCATAGGCCCCTCCTCCGAGGGAGGTACCTGGCGCACCACTACGAACCTCCTGAATTTCTGAGTCTTCGTTCAGTTCAGTCAACCAGGTATCACGGCGTCCTGTAACAGGGTCAAGCGGGACCTCTTTTAAATAACGCCGACTGACCAGATCTTCGAGCGCCTGAGGCCCTGCAGTGAGATCTTGACGATAGTTGTCAATTGCTTCGCGCAGACCGCGAATGTTATGTTGCAGTACCACCTCTTTGGCACGCTCAGTTTGTTTGAAATATTTCGGCGCTACTAACGTCATCAGCGTGGCAATAATCGCCATCACCACTAATAACTCTATTAAGGTAAATCCTTTTTTACCATTGGTTATACGGAATGCCATTGAGACCCTCTTTTGTATTCATTGACGACATGGGTATTCTGGCCGATCGTGACCACCGATTCTGGTCTATCGTGACCGACCATTCTGGCGCATCGTGACCGCTCATTCCGGTCTATCGTGACCGATTTCAAGCCCGACCAGAATCGGCGGTCACGATAGCAGAATCATCGGTCACGATACCGGAATGGTGTCGTACAGCACCGTGATGATGTTACGCATAGAGCAACCGAACGGGTACGCTTCCAGTTTGTCTGGAGACAACGTGCCCGTACAAAGGATCACTATGCGTAAGATAAAAGACGTATTACGTTTAAAACTGGATGCCAAACTATCGCACCAGCAGATTGCCGCAGCACTGGGGATTTCAAAAGGAGTCGTCACCAAGTATGTCGGCCTGGCCGCCGTTGCCGGTTTGGACTGGTCGGCGGTGCAAGATGTAGACGACACCGAGTTGGCGCACCGGCTTTTGGTCACGCCAGAACGGACCCGAGACCATGTCCAGCCAGATTACGCCAGGCTGCATCACGAACTGCGGCGCAAGGGGATGACGCTGATGTTGCTATGGGAAGAGTATCGTGCCGATTATGCCCAGCACCAGACCTATGCCTACTCACAGTTCTGCGTGAATTACCGGCAGTTTGCCAAACAGCTCAAACGCTCTATGCGCCAGATTCACCGGGCTGGCGAGAAACTGTTCATTGATTATGCTGGTCCGACTATCGGTCTCACTGATGGTAGCCGTGCCCACATCTTCGTCGCTGCTCTGGGCGCATCGAGCTACACCTATGCCTGTGCTACGCCGCGTGAGACGATGGCCGACTGGCTCACTTCGACAGCGCGTGCGCTGCGCTTCTTCGGCGGGGTACCGCAGTTGATTGTTCCCGATAATCCGAAGGCTATGATCGCCGACGCCAATCGCTACGAACCACGCAGTAACGACACCGTACGCGATTTTGCGCGCCACTACGGCACCTCCATCTTGCCAGCCCGTCCGCGTCATCCTCAGGATAAAGCGAAGGCCGAATCAGCAGTGCAGATCGTCGAGCGCTGGATCATGGCGCGTCTGCGACATCAGCAATTTAGCAGCGTCCACGAGGTCGATGTCGCCATCGCACCGCTGCTGAGCGTACTTAACGATAAGCCGTTTCAGAAGCTACCCGGTAGTCGCGCCAGTGCGTTTGCCCAACTCGATGTCCCGGCGCTACGGCCTTTGCCATTGCAATGTTATGAGATGGCGCATTTCAAGACTGTCAGGGTGCATAACGATTACCACGTTGAGATCGGCCGCCATCACTACAGTGTGCCGCAAGCCCTGGTCGGTCAGGTGCTGGAAGCCCGGATGACAGCGACGACAGTGGAAATCCTGCATCGCGGTCAACGTGTCGCCAGTCATCCGCGCAACAGTGGCGAAGGCGGGTTCACCACCGACACCCTGCATATGCCGGTGGCGCATCGTGCGCAATTGGAATGGACGCCACAGCGACTGATTCACTGGGGACAGACCATCGGTACGGCGACAGCGGAGGCGGTGACGCGTCTGATGGCCGAGAACAGACATCCCGAGCACGGCTACCGTGCCTGTCTTGGTCTGCTGTCATTGGCCAAGCGCTACGGCAAGCCACGTCTTGAAGCAGGATGCATGCTGGCCTTACAGCTCGGTGCCTGCCAATACCGCCACGTCCGTGACATTCTCAAAAATAACCGTGATCGCACACCGTGTGCCCCAGTTGGCGATTGGGTCAGTCCTGACCATGCCCATGTGCGTGGCCCTGATTACTATCAATGAGGATGTCAACGATGATGATGCATACCACTCTGGCCCAATTGCGGACCTTAAAACTCGATGGCTTAGCGACCGGACTGGAGGAACAATTGACGCAGGCCAGTATGGCGGCGATGAGTTTCGAGGAACGTCTGGCACTCTTGGTTGATCGCGAAGTCCATTGCCGCAATGACCGCAAGCTCCTGCGCCTGCTTAAGAACGCCCACCTGAAATACGCACAAGCGGCGATTGAAGACATTGATGCCCGCTCGGGGCGTGGCATCGACCGCCGTGAAGTGATGAGTCTGGCGCTGGGAGATTGGGTCAGTGCTGGCCACAGCATTCTCATTACCGGACCGACCGGTGCTGGCAAATCGTGGCTGGCCTGCGCACTGGCACAGTACGCCTGTCGGCGCGGATACTCTGCTGTTTATCAACGCGTACCCCGTCTACAGGAAGAACTACGCATCCGGCACGGCAGCGGCAGCTTTGGGAAATGGCTGCTCCAACTCGCCAAGATCGATGTCTTGGTACTTGATGACTGGGGCATGGGCGCGATCGACAGCACGACCCGTTCCGACTTGCTGGAGATGATTGACGACCGGGCGGCAAACAGAGCGACGATTATTACCAGTCAACTTCCTGTTGACCATTGGCATGCCTGGATTGGCGACGCCACTATTGCCGACGCCATCCTGGACCGCATTCTGCAGCGCAATCATCGGCTGACACTGACCGGCGATTCACTGCGTGGCGCAGAACGACCTAAAACCAGCAAAAAGGAGAAAACTATCGACCCATCGTGACCGCAGACATTACAATTTAACCGCGTAACAACATCGCAGGCGCAGCGGTCACGATCGGCCAGAATGAGCGGTCACGTTGACCAGAATACGCAACGACACATCGAAGACATCGGCGCCGGCTTGCGGCGCATCGAAAGCACTATCGTAACTACGTAGTTGCCAGGTTTCAGCTGCCGACGTATCAGGACAATTGCAGGTAGGATCACGTGGCAATCTTCGCAAAAAATATCGCTTTCCACCGTTAATATTTTTTTTATCTGCGACTCCGGTCTGGAGCACTTCCAAATCTGGTGGGTAACCGGTAGCACCTACTACTTTTGCTATATCACCGTCATCTGATGCCTGTTTGTAGGCGTCGATAGCACTGCGAATTTTACGTAATCCGTCCTTGAGAGTTTGCTCTTGGCTACGCCGCGCCATTAGCTCTGTCATTGGCAATAACGCTGCTGCTAGAGATGCGAGTATTGCGAGCGACACCATGAGTTCTATCAATGTGAAGCCGTTCGATTTAGTAATTTCTACGGTAGCGCCAGCACCATTCTTCACACGCCTTAACCTAACCGTCATGTTAAATCCGGCTTCAATTCTCTATTCGCCAAGTAGGAAGACATGCCTGCCACAGTCGCTTTAGCTAAGGATTGAGGATTTGCAGCTGGCTGGGAATACCCGACTGTATTTGGCCTCAAAGGCGGCGGCACTGAAGCGGGCACTCCCTTATCAACCGGAACTCCTTGATCAATTGGCAACTCAAGGTCGGGTAGCTCCTCAGTCTCTTTTTCCTCTCGGCGAGTCTGCTCCTCGACCTGTGGTGTTGAAACCGAAGCGGTACCACCACCAGCCGTCAAACGCGCGCCTTCCGTATTGCGCAATATCAGACTATCCTGGCTTACACGTGATTCAGTACCAGAAATGAAGGTAGTTACATGTGCTCCTGGCAATTCAAGTTTACGTTCGATGCGTGGCGTAATGACCAACACCAGTTCTGATTTTGAATTATTACCTTCACGGCTGCCAAACAGACGGTCAAGTAACGGGAGTTGACTAAGGCCGGGCAAACCGGATTTATTATCTTCGCCTATACGATTTATTAACCCGGCCAGAATTTGTGTTTCATTATCTTTGGCGGTTAACGTCGTCTTTGTCTTACGCTGATTTATTCGATAATACTTTGCGCCTTTTGGGGAGACTTCTGAAGCGCCCAGGCTTGATACCGTCAAGTCAATATCGACACTAATCTCGCCATCAAGACTGATCGTCGGCAAGACGTCAAATTTAAGACCGACATCCAACATTTCGACTTTTTCTGAGGTCGCGCCAGAGTCTGTCATCAGGTTGGTGATGACTGGGATTTTCTGACCAATCTCAATTTGTGCTTTCTTACCATTTTTGACCCGAATTTTAGGATTCGCTAACACTTGCATATGTGTCGCTTTCTGCAACATGTTTAGTGTCAAGCCCTTTTTTCCACCTAGATCGACAAACAGATTATTTTTGGTCAAGCTCGACAACACATTCAATGGAATATTGGTACTTCCATCAACACCGCCGTTAATTCCGACACCAATCGACCCTGGATATTGAACACCCAGATTGAGCAAATCATTGCTGCTAATTTCAAGTACCTGCACATCTAAGGTGACTTCAGCCTCTGGGCGATCAAGCGCCTGCACTAAGCGACTCGCGAGTTCCAGGGTTTCTGGAGCGTCACGAACAACAATGGCGTTGATCCGCTCATCGATATAAATGTCTCTGGTTTTTAAGGTCATTTTCAACGCGCTACTAACCGATTTTGCATTCGCATGACTCAGAAAGAAGGTCTTTACTGCCATGTCCCTATATTCCTTGTCCTTGCTGGCGCTAGCTGGATAAATCAGTAACGTGTTGTGATTCAACACCTTTTTCCGCAATCGATTGGTCGCAAGTAATAAATTGATAGCATCTTCCGCTGTCGTTTTCTTAGCCGAAATGCTGGCGGTTGCAGACTTCGATACGTCGGCGTCAAAGATAAAGTTAACCCCGGCAAGCTTAGAAATAGTATCGAAAATACTAATTAGGTTATGCGAACGGAATGTCAACGATATAGGCTTCTGTAGCGAAGTACCTAGCGCTGGGGATAGCGTTTTAGATTCTGCAACACGGCGCATCAAAGTATCGCGTAATTTGATTGCATCGGGCAATGCAGGATTCTCTTCCAATACTTTCCAGATTAGCTGAAGTGCATCATCTGGGCGGCTTTCTGCAATAAGGCGCGCTTCAATCAGAGATTCTTTTAAATGTTTACGGCTGCCAATCTGGTCGATAGCCTGACGTGCCCGCATATTTCCGGTATCGTATTTCAGGACTGTCTCAAAGCGCTCAAGCGCGGTCTTTTCATCATCCGCTGCAAGTGCGCGCTCTCCTTCTTGATAATAACGTCCGACTAGTTTATCGACCTGTTTAAACATGGCACTATCAAGACGCATGTCCTCAGGATTTTCTTTTTTTGCCTTTTGCAAAACATCGATTGCTTCTTCCAAATGACCTTGATTTGACAGCTCTTGGGTCGTTTGAACGGCGCGAGGCACAGCACATCCCGTTACTATCGACGCAACCGCCACCATCAAAAAACTTTTTGCCATACGGCATTTTAAATTTGACATAATTAATTTCCTGTTCCGCTTAGGGCTTTGTCGAGATCGACTATTTGTTCAAGCTTCAACGGTAAATAAGTAAAAGTGATGCGTTCGTTTTCAATTTTTTCGAGGCGGTAATTACCGTCAATTACATCGCCGATAGCCGGACTTGCCAACTTATCGCAACCACGACAAAGAATGATGGTTTGATCGCCTTTGGTAAGAATGATCTTGCGTTGGGGGCCGTCGACCCATATGCCGCTAACTCGAAATGGAAAAGGAGGAGCGCGTACCGGTACCGGCGCCAGCGCCTCGTTTTTTGTACCCAAGCTTGCCGCTTTATCCGAAACGGGCGAGATGGCAGGGGCGATTAAAGGTCTACCTTGATAAGGAAACAAATTCCGCTTCTCTACCACGGCCAGTTGTGGTGCTGTTTGCTTCTTTTCGACCGAATGCACTTGGCTAACTTTGACGGAATGAGCGCGAACAGCTGTGGATTCGTCTGTTGTCGAATCAGTCCACATCGCGTAACCACAAGCGGCGATAGTAAGCGGCAGAACTATGCGTAAATAGAAGGGAATCTTCATTTGGGCCTCCCTGAAAGGGCGTTCTTTGCCACTTCCTTAGATTTACTTGCTTCCAGAGCGACATCCTTAGCGACAGACAATCGCATTTCGATTGCAAGCATCTCGTCCGACGGCATTTTTCTGGTCAGAGAAAATGTTTCAACTCGGCCACTTGGCATCGTAGATAACTCTTCCATCATTTCTCTGAATTGCGGGTAACTCCCGACTGTCGGCAGGTTGATCAAAATACGCCCTTCTCGCTGGACATCTTTTCCGCGCTGCATCTGCTGATACTTCACCTCCGGCGCATCCAATTTAAATTTTCTCGCGAGTTCCAAAATATCTTCTTCTCTGACTAAAAAATTGGTTGTTGGCTGAGAAGTAACGAGCAAATTACTTTTTATTTCTTTTGCACGGGCCGCCTGAAGCGCAGTATTTTTGGTCAATGCATCATTTACACGACTGATCGATGGCAACAGGAAGGCCGCATGCATAACAAGCCAGACGACCAATAATGCACAAGCAATCAAACCAGGCAATCCAATGGCCCCAGCGATGCGATACCACTCCCATTGAAAGCGCATCAACATTTTATTTATCCGTATTGTTTGGATATTCATTTCCACCCCAATGCCACACTTGCATCCAATAGCCAATCCTGATCATTCGACGCATTTTGTCCGTGTCGCTGTAAAAAAACGTTATTCCCAAATTGTTGCTTGAGACGCTCCACAAAACTGAATAACCCCTCGCGTGACTTAGCATTAATATGCAATTGCATACTGCCTTTGGTCAGATCCGTTTCCACACGTAACAGACTGATATCATCTGTCCATGCTGCCTCGAGTCGTGTAAGCACAGCGATCGCAGGTTCAGGTGGCGAGGCGCCCTGTGGCATTTTTTTTGCCAACTCTAATTTGATGGCTTTTTTTTCCTTATCAGCGCTGCGCTGCAAAGCCGCCAGACGTGTATCTTCAATATTTAGCTTCGCGGTTTGTAGTCTCAACTCCCCAACGTCTTGCAGCAGCAGATATCCAGCCGTAAAGGCAATAATCAAGGCGACAACGATGAATACAGGACGGAAGCGATCAGTGGCGATGACAGGAACCGCATTTCGTTTAAATAGACGCATGCGTGCTCTCCTGCGATACGATTACTTCAATTTGAGATGAGTGCGTAACTGCACGTGTGGGTGCAATCACTGGCAATTCTGAAGTCACCGTATAATCACTTGAGTAGACATTCTCGGGAAAAAAGTTTGCCAATATGGAAGCCGACAAGATGCAAAGTGCAGGTTCCTGGCCTACTCCCGGCAAAGTGAAGGCATTGCGCCAAATGCCATCTTGCCTGAACGCAAATTCATAGCTCTCCGATTGACGCACAACAAATACTGCGTCTGTATGCAACACGCCAGGATGACGGTTGATAGTGTCGGACAACAATGTTTGTATACGCTGTAGCCTTATTTTTTGCTGTTTACAAACGACGATAATTTCGTCCACGATGTCGCGACGAATAGCGCTGGCAATTGCAGGACAGCCGAACTTTTCCTGTGATATCTCGCAATACCAATCGGAGCGAATGATGCCGTAATGTTGCTCTAACATTGACTCCGCATATGCGAGACGATCTGCAGGAGAGATAATTTCATCTTGCCATGGCAAAATCATATGGTTCACATAAGGATAACTAAGCGCTATCTCGATCACGTCGAGCATTGGTAATTTACTACGTGGTAAAGTAGCAATCAACGTATCAAAGGTCGCACAACACTCTTCAGAATTGCTGGAAGACGACAACGCAAGTTTATGCGTTTGCGCTATTGGATTATCTGATAGACGTATAGCGACTTCTGCGCCGATTACGGCAATATATTTATTCCATCGCAATGACACGTTGCACCTCCGATAATGTCGTTTTTCCTTCGATTACAGCGGCTATCGCCACGTCGCTCATTGAAACAAATCCCTCTGATTTGGCGATAGCCTTCAGTGCTCGCATCGGGACTTTTTGCATCACGGCATCCTTAAAACTCTCGCTGCAACGTAGAATTTCCGCCAATGCGATACGGCCATGAAAGCCGGTAAAACGACATGCATCACATCCCGCACCAACCATAAAATGTGCGGTATCAGTTCCATTTGGAAAGCGATCCGGATTCAATTTTTCTATCTCCTGACGCTCAGTGTCGGAAACCGGATGAGAACATGTCGGGCAATTACGTCGGACCAAGCGCTGCGCCACGACACCGTTCAACGCCTCAAGCAAGCTCGCTGGCTCAACGCCCATATAAAGAAAACGTTCAAGCACACTAAAAACACCATTGGCGTGGACTGAAGACAGCACTAAATGTCCTGTTAGTGCTGCCTGTACAGCGATACCCGCAGTTTCCGTATCGCGTATTTCACCGACTAAAATAATGTCGGGATCATGCCGCAAGATTGAACGAAGACCTTTCGCAAACGTTAGTCCCTTCTTGTCGTTCACAGGAATTTGCAACACGCCTTGTAATTGGTACTCAACCGGATCCTCAATCGTAATGAGCTTCTCTTCGCCGCTATTGAGTTCCGAAAGCGTGGCATACAATGTAGTCGATTTTCCGCTACCGGTAGGACCGGTTACTAACACCATACCGTGTGGAATTTTCACCAGACTACGAATGCGATCCAAGGTATGGATATCAAAGCCAAGCGTCTCAAGTTTGATGGCCTGATTCTGACTGGATTTATCCAATACGCGTAATACGGCATCTTCGCCATGAATACTTGGCATCACCGATACACGGAAATCAATATTCCGAGACTGTATGCATACCTTGAAACGACCGTCCTGAGGAATTCTACGTTCGCCGATATCCATCCCACCCAGCACCTTGATACGCGAAATCGTCTGTTCTGCAAAATCGCTTCCCTGCACTTGCGTAATCGCTTGCAATACACCATCAATACGATATTTCACCACAAGGCCATCATCAATACTTTCCAGGTGAATATCACTTGCGCGTGATTGCAGCGCGTCGAAAAGCGTTGAGTTGAGTAGCTTTACGACCGGGCTTTGATCCTGTGAAATAGTGCTTAATGAAATTTCGGTTACGTCATCAGTCTGACGCTCAGATTGTTCCTGTTGAAACTGGTCTATAGCGCGTTCCTGCGCCTCTACCATCTTTAGCCGTTGTTTTACTGCATCTGGTATGGTGACCGCTAACACAGCAGTGTGTTGTTGACCCAAGAGTTGGATCCAGTGCTGTCCCCAATTTCGAGCGGAGATGGAACCAGGGCGTCCCATCACCAGATACAAAAGTCCATCAACACGAATAGGCAAAATCTGCTTATCCAATACAACCGCCAATGGCATGATGTCGAAATCACAATCAGCAGCCAGCACGATATCGCTCGAGATTGAGCGCAACCCAATAAGAGCGGCGATCTCGTCGATTCGCTCTGGCTGTGTATTTAGCATGTGTTCGATGGCGGCGTCACCATGTTCTGCCATGGAAGCAGATAGCCAGGCCGGCATATCGATATCCTTGCCAAGGTTATTGGTCATGTTATCGATAATGTTATCGATCATATTCTCAGTCATATTGTTGGTCATGAAACGCTTCCCGCCAACTCAAAGATCGGCATATACAAGGCGGTTTCAAATACCAAGCGCAACACTGGGTTAATTAACAGTGTCAGTCGGATGTTGTAGCAACGCGATGTGCTGAGTATAAACGACGAGTGGCGACTCATAATCGAGCCTTGCTCTTGGACGCGTATTGAGCGACAAGGCGATGGCGTCGAGTTCGTCCTGAGAGTAGATCGACAGGTCCGAACCCTTGGGCATGTATTGGCGCAACAAGCCGTTGGTATTTTCATTTGACCCGCGCTGCCAAGGGCTGTGCGGGTCGGCGAAATAGATCTGAACACCGGTGCGCTCGGTGAGGATTTTGTGGCCGTGCATCTCGCGCCCTTGGTCGTAAGTCATGGTCTTGCGCATCGCTGCCGGCTCGCGGTTGAGCACCGCCGAGAAGCTGTCGACGACCGCTTTGGTGGTTGCGTTGTCCATCTTGGCGAGCACCACAAAGCCGGTCGTGCGCTCGACCAGCGTGCCCACCGATGAGCGGTTGCCGGCACCCTTGATCAAGTCCCCTTCCCAATGGCCGGGAATGAGGCGGTCCTCGACCTCTGGAGGCCGGATGTGGATGCTCTGCATATCTGGGATCTGACCCCGGCGATCGGTGCCACGGCTGCGTGGCTTACGGACCTGGTTGTGGTGACGCAGGCAGGCAATCAGCTCACGCTTGAGTTCGCCGCGTGGGTGCAAGTAGATGGCGTTGTAGATGGTCTCGTGGGACACAGATTTCTCAGAATTGTCGGGCCAAAGGGCCCTGAGTTTGCGCGCTATTTGCTGCGGCGACCAGAGGAGTTTTAGCTGATGCCGGACGACCTGGAACAAGGCCCCGTCCGCGTGCAGTTTGGGAAGACGTCGCGGCAGGACACGACGCGCCTGGCATTGTGCGTGGGCCAGATTGGCATCGTAGACGCCGGCACCGCTGGTGCGTTTGAGTTCGCGGCTAATCGTGCTGGCTGAACGGCAAAGGCGTTTAGCAATGGATCGGGTGGAGCACAGGTCGTCGCGCATGGTCATGACGACGGCGCGTTCCTGAGTAGTTAAATGTTTGTAAATTTTCGCCATGGCGGCACCTTACAGCAGAAGGTGTTGCACTTGGTCTTTGAGAACGCCCAATAAAAAGACGATGGTCCCGATCAAGCCGCCCACAATGAGCATCAAAATCGGTTCAAATACTTTGCTAAACAACTCTATGGCGCGGGCCAGCGCTTCGTCATGGAACTGTGCAATACGTTCACACATACCAGCCAGGTCGCCACTTTTTTCGCCGACGCGTAGCAAACGGGCCGCAACAGGAGTCGTCAAATTGGCGTCTACCAATGCACCGGCAACTCCGCGCCCTTCTTGAACGTGTTGAAGAACTTGTTGCAAATCAGACTGACGGTCTGCAGGAAGTAACTTTCCGGTCAACGTCAATGCATCAACTACTTGCATGCCACCGAGTAATAACAAACCGAATGTCCGATAGAAACGCGCCAGAACAAACAACACACGTTGTTCGTTAAGACGATTAACGCTCCAGACCATTTTCCATAGTCCAGCCTTCACTGTTTTAGTGCGCAAAGCTAATACGCCGGCGATAACGCTGGCAACAAGGGTGAGAAGAAGTTCTCCCCCGTGCTCGGTGACCATTCCAGCCCACCACACCATCAATTGTGCCGTGCCATTGAGATCCTTCATGCCACTGAAGACGGTGGCAAATCTCGGTATGACGAACACGACCAAAAATCCTAAAATCAATGCACCGACCGATACCACGATGAGCGGATACATCAGCGCGCTCCAGACTTTCTTTTTCAAAGCAGCAATCTGTACTTCGTAATGATGAAATCGACGCAACGCCTGTGGTAATTGACCGCTATGCTCGGACGACGCAACACTGGCAATTAGTAATGTTGGGAAAATCTCGCTCTGTTGCTCCATCGCCTGTGAAAGTGGCTGCCCCCGATATAAATACGTTAACAGTCCATCTAGTACTTCCTTATGCTCTTCATTTGCCGACTTCTCTGCCAAAGCTTCGATTGCTTCAACTAATGCCAGGCCCGCGTCAAGAAGCGCGATCAGTTCCTGAATAAACAGACCAAGTAGAAATTTAGTGCGACGTTTTGCGCGTAGTCGGACTTCCTTAACGCGCAAGACATGTCCCTGTTTTGCACATTGATTGCTGGCATCATTGGCATCTTTGGCCTGTATTAATTGATGCTCTGCATTGCCGCCACGCATGACGAGTACGTCGAACTGCTTCATTGCGTAGCCGTATTAAGCTGCACAAACGAGCGGGTGGATTTTCCTGAAAGAACCTTGGCAACGTGAGTTCGTTTTTTTGTCTGCATTTTTAACGCTCGATATTGTCCAGCTACTTTCTTGATATATCGGTTGCGCGCATGTTTTCGATGTATGCTTGTTCCAGCGTTATAAGCCCCAACTGCAGTCCAGTTATAGCCAACGCGTTGAACAAATTCTGCCAAAATCCACGCACCCACCATCACCGAAGTACAAGGCTCCGCGATCAAACGTTTTTCGGTAATACCGAATGTAGCAAGTCGCGGGAAATGCAACTTATTAATTTGCATTAAGCCTACGTCATAGGAGCCATCATTGTTATAGTTACGAGCAGCAGCATTCATACCCGACTCCACATGCGCCATAGCCTGAAGCAATATTGGGTCAATGTTGTAGCGAGCGCCAGCTTCGTCCCAACATGCGGCTTGCGACGAAGTTGAAACCGCCAGACACATAGTGACCGCAATCAAAGATATTTTCATAACTCAAAATCCCCTCGTAATATCTTTATTTTTTCCTGAGCCACCCAGCTGTCCATCAGCGCCCAAAGACAAAATTTCAACTTCATGCGTAGCATCGGCATCACGCGCTGGGTTATGCCAGACGTATGCGTTTTCCCATGGATCCTTCGGCAAACCACTATTTAAATACGGCCCCTTCCAATTATTTTCACCAGCTGGCTGTTCTATCAAGGCTTCTAATCCTTGCTCTTCAGTTGGGTAGATGCCCGTATCAAGCCGGTACTGACCAAGTACATCGGCAAGCGTTTTCATTTGTGCCGCTGCTGCACTTTCTTTAGCTTGTTCGATTTTTCCAAATAACTTTGGCCCGACATACCCAGCTAACAACGCGGTAATCAATAGAACCACCAGTAATTCGAGTAACGTAAAGCCACGTTCAGATTGGGATTTTGGGTTCATCATTTGTATTTCCTTGGTTAGAGTTGGGGCTGTTGCGCCGATACGGACTTCATTACTGATTTATATAGTTACTTAGCTGACCGCTGACTTCGTTACTGAAATCGACGAATACGCCACAACTTACGTCTGATTTTGAGGTGATTTGATAACATCTATATTTTTTTCATTACTTGCTCTAATTTTTTTTCAATCGTTTCGGCAGAAATAAAACCACTAATGCGGGAGCCATCGGGGAAAATCAGAACTGGCGTTCCACGAATATCGAAACGCCGCCCGACATCGAGAAGTTCTTGTAATGTTGAAGCGCAAAGGGGATTTTTTACAGGCGCCTTGCCATGCAACATCCATTCCCCCCAAACGGCAGAAGGATTTTTTGCGCATAAAATATTGTTTCCCTTTTCTCTTGAATTTTCAGACAAAAAAGGAAAAATAAATGTATGTACGGTCACGTTGTGGAGCTTCGCCAGTTCTGCTTCCAAACGTTTGCAATAGCTGCAGTTAGGATCTGAAAAAACCGTAACATGACGCTCACCCAAACCTTCAACTCGCTTAAATGATTTTTCCATTGGTAAGCTATTCCATAGATTATTATTTATAGCTTGATCACCAACGGATGGGATCGATTGAACCGACAATCTATTCCGACTTTTTTCAAGTAGTCCATACTGGGCTGAAGCCTGCAAACCGATTGCGCGCTTGCTATCGCTTTTTTTCAGTGCTCCAAAATTCCCCAGCTGTTTTGTATCATCATGCTGCAAGCCAACAGCGACGTTCGATCCCATTGCATACGGCATCACGCTAAACAGAAAAATTGCTGACACGGTGATAAGTCGATTGATGCGCATTTTGTAAGGCTCCTGTTGAGGTGAGCGATGATGAGGATGAGTGCTTCTACATCAAACTCGTTTTGCTCTGATTAAGTTGATGAGATGCAGTTTTACAGAGAAGCGATATTGGGAACATGGGATTTATCCCAAATGTGGATAGTATTTATAAAGTTGATTGCCTGTTCGCTGCATAGAATAGATACCATTTCCATATCCCAGCCAAAAACCACGCTTCCTTTATGAGCGCCATTTACTTCAAAAAAAAGCCAGAAAATACCTTCGAATATTCAACGCTTATTTTTTGTGAAAATCAGGTGTACAAGGAAGGATAAAAATTTGCGAATGGTTCTTGATTCGTCACTACTTAAACAACCTTAAGCACTCACAAGCAGCACCAAGCAACAGACAGAAAGTGGTTTTTGTATTGACGAGAAGAAAAAATGTATCGTCATCTATAGATGTCCAACTCTAGAAAATTGATGCTATTTTTTTCGTTTAAACTTTTCATTACAAGCTCTTCATCCTGTCTTCAAAAACAGTTAAGAGGATAGTAAATTGCGCGACAAAAAACAATGCGAATACTCTGGAATCTATCTAAGAATATTCTATAAAATCGACATTCAATTTTCAAAATAATTAAATTAACTTTTACTTTGTGATATCAGAGGGCGATTGAAAATTTGTATTTCGTTCTCATCCATTCCTATTTTCATCTCTAAAAGTTGTGTTCTTATCGAGGTTTCCACCATCTTTCTCAATAAGATTTTTCTGCTAAAGAATTAGAAAAGTCTTAACCATATCTAGTACTTATCCCGTGTTTTAAATTGGTAAAAGTGTCCACACTGTGTAGTACCAAATCTATAAAACGGATAGGAACCTCTCAGCGTTGTCAGCGGGCGGTTTTGATAAATGCTATTTAAACCAGAGTAACTGTGCGCAATACTTGTCTTGACGGTTCGGCGTCTTCGCTAATGCCGGCAGACATCGTCGCGAGTCACTTATCAACCATTCATCCCAATATGACGAATTGTTTCAAACTCACGCCGATTGCCTTAGTTTTGGGCGCTCTCTTTATGGCTAACGTTCACGCCCAATCGATAGATCATGCAATCATTGCAAACCTGACTATCCCCCTTCCAGAAGTCGTTGTAACCGCACCGCAAATGTCGGCACCGCTCATCGTCGTTACCGATCCAAAAGCACCGCGCCAACCCGTTCCCGCACATGATGGAGCTGATTACCTAAAAACGATTCCAGGATTTTCTGTAGTGCGCAAAGGTGGCACTGATGGTGATCCTGTCTTCCGTGGTATGGCGGGATCACGGCTGAATATTGCAATGGATGGACAGCAAATTTTAGGTGGTTGCGGTGGTCGCATGGATCCACCGACCGCCTATATATTTCCAGCGGAATATGACCGCATTACCTTGATTAAAGGACCGCAAACGGTTCTTTATGGCCCCACTAGTTCTGCAGGAACTGTATTGTTCGAACGTAGTACCGAGCGTGTAGCGCCAGGATTGAAACTCAACTCCAGTATTATGGTGGGTAGTTTTGGGCGTCATGACGAGGTCTCTTCCGCCCGTTATAGCCTGTCCGGATTTTATGCTGAAGCAGGCGCGACCCGATCACATTCCGATGACTATCGCGATGGCGAAGGACATCCTGTACATTCGTCTTATACCCGCTGGAGTAGTCGTGCAGCGTTTGGGTGGACGCCCGATGACAATACCTTGCTGGAGCTATCTATTGCCAAAAGTGACGGTCAGGCCGCCTACGCTGACCGTGGGATGGATGGTGCGCGATTCGCTCGCTCGACTATAGGACTCAAGTTCCAAAAGCGTAACTTGTCACCAATGGTCAAAAAAGTGGAAGCCCAAATTTACCGAAATTACATTGACCACGTAATGGATAACTACAGTCTTCGCTCCCCTACAGCGGGTAGTATGTTGAAGGCAATGAATCCGGACCGCACCACACAAGGCGGCCGCGTCGCCATCACGCTCAATCTGAGTGATACGACGCAACTAGTAACCGGTTTTGATATGCAAGGCAATGTGCATACATCACGCATGGGGATGGGAATGAATCCTGGGAGCGTGTCGTATCAGGACAGTCCACGGGTGCCCGATGCACGTTTTCAGAATATTGGTTTGTTTGGCGAGCTAACGCAACATCTCGGAAAAAGCGAAAATAGCCGCATTATTACCGGGTTGCGCACAGATTTTTGGCAGGCCAGAGATGAACGAAAATCGACCACCAGTTCGGGTAATCTCACACGCCGAAATGACACGTTACGCAGTGGTTTTACACGCTATGAGCACGACCTTACGGGAAGTCCAACGACGCTTTATGCGGGTGTTGGAATCGCAGAGCGATTTCCTGACTATTGGGAGTTGATTTCAAAGCAAAGTGTGGATAGTGTGAGCGCTTTTGGTACCAGGCCAGAAAAAACGACTCAACTTGATATTGGTGTCCTATATCATTCAGGCCCATGGAATCTAACCGCTTCAGCCTTTTATAGCCATGTAAATGATTTTATCCTGATTGAGTCAAACGTGAATAAGGGAGCAAAGACCGGCATCTCCATTACACGTAATATAAAGGCGTCGACGTGGGGCGGTGAAATCGGCGCAACGTATGCGATCAATCAACTATGGAAACTCGATGGTTCGATTAACGGGGTTCGCGGTAATAACCTGACCGACAAGACACCCTTAGCACAAATGCCACCATTGGAAAGTAAATTTGGTCTTACCTTTGACAATCACACCTGGTCTCTAGCTTCTATGGTGCGCTCAGTCGCCTCCCAGAAACGTTTTGATCTTCATAAAGGTAACATCGCGGGACAAGATTTGGGGGCTAGTTCTGGGTTCACCATATTTTCGATTAATGCTGGCTGGAAGCCTCGCAAAGATGTATTGATTACATCCGGCGTCGATAATATAACCAACAAAGTGTACGCCGAACATCTTAGTCGCAGTGGCACGCCATTGCCCGGTTATGACCAAACCACACGCATCAACGAACCCGGTCGAATGATTTGGGTGAAGGCGCAATTTGAAATAAAATAAACTTGCCAATGACGCCATATAAGCGGCGTTAAGCGGGAGAACATATTTCCCACAAAAGGTGCCGACATTGTCCGCACCTTTTTTGTATCATCACTTCCTTTGGTGTAGAGCAGTAACACTAAAACGTACGGCTTGAATCATCAAGCCCAACTCAAATACAGACAATTCTTAACCGGTTAAGCGTTTTTCTTATTTAATCCCCGCATTTATCAGGTGTTGTGCGTTAGTTAAAAACTGGAAAATGAATCCCATCAACAGTAGGAATGCAGTGCCACTGAGCACGCAGCATCAACTCACTATTGAGATTCAGAATTCATGCAGTACTAACGATTTTTTACATACACTAACAAAGGGTATTAACCTATATGTCTACATCCACATCAACAAAAACAATCGGTAAACTATCGCTCGGTTTAACACTGGTACTTGGTTCGCTGGTCGCTCAGCAAGCATCAGCACATGGTTACATCGAATCGCCAATGAGCCGGTCGCTGTCTTGCTACCAAGGCGTCAACGCCAACTGCATCGCTCCCTACGAACCACAAGGTGTTGAATTCGGCGGTGGCGGCGGTGCTTTCGGCGTTCTGCCACCCGGCAACGAGGCTTTCCCGTTCAACGCTCCCGCTGACGGCGATATTGCAGCAGGCGGCCTCACCAGCAAATACGGTAACCTGAACGAACAGACAGCAACGCGCTGGCATAAAACCAAGGTCAAAGCGGGTAAAAATACGTTCAAGTGGAAATATACGGCAGATCATATTACCGCTTACTGGCAGTTCTTTATCACTAAAAAAGATTGGAACCCCAATATGCCTTTGTCACGCAGTTCGTTTGAAGCAACGCCAATCGGCCAACAAATACATAACGGCACCAAACCGAATAATGGCATCATGAATTCTTCGCATAGTGTTGATATTCCGACCGATCATAGCGGCTATCATGTGGTGCTGGCTACATGGAAGACATCAGATACTTCCGCTACGTTCTATCAAGTAGTCGATGTCGATATTCAGAATGATATGATCGCACCATCAAAGTGGTCAGAAATTGGATCAATTCAACCGAGTCAAACCGATTTAAAAACGGACACGGTCATCACCGCTCGCGTGATGGTTGCTGGTCAGGAGGATGTTTCAAAACAAACCGTACTCACCATTCAGAGCGACGAAGAAGGTAAGAGTACCCAATGGCCACATCAATTAGCCACCAAAATCAACGCCGACAATCTGGGTTACAAAGCAGGCCAATTGAATAAAGATGATGAAGTGAAACCAGCCTATGGCCCAAACACTGCTTACGTCCAAAAAGACAGCAATGTTTCAGGTCTGATCATTGATATTCAGCGCGCAAATCCTATTTTCTCGATGGAAGTCAGCGGCGTAAAATCGACGTACAAAATCGAAAACGGCAAAGTCACACTCCATTTTGACGTGAAAGCTCTGGGCGATTCCAGTAAGGTGCAAAACATTGTCTACAACGCGCAAAAAGAAGAAGTCGCTCGTGGCGAAGCAGATATAAACGACGGCTCAGAACACTTTACGATAGATATCGATAAAGCTGTAGCCGGTAGCTACGATCTGGTGACTATTGGTAAAGCAAAATCGGGCGCGCTGGTGCAAAAAACATCGAACTTCAAAATGGTAGGAGGCGATGTAGCTGACCCGACTCCACCGGTTGTTGATCCAATTCCGCCAGTCGTTGATCCGATTCCTCCTGTAAATGTCGACTATGACTTTACGTACCCGAATGATCGCACAGCGTATAAACCAGGTAACAAGGTATTACAACCGAAGGATGGCAATGTTTATGCATGTAAGCCGGTTCCTCATGGTCTGTGGTGCAAACAGTCTCCACAGCATTATGCTCCGGGAACTGGTAGTGACTGGTCGGATGCGTGGACGAAGGTTAGCAAGTAAATCATTATCTACAAACGAATTTTGGCTATCCGGTGCCAACGAACAAAATAGGTACCGGACCAGATACTAATAAAAACGCCTCGGATTACGGGGCGTTTTTTTGAGTAGTCAGGAAAAATTAATTCGACTTTACAAGGGATTTTATAGTTCTGGCGATACTTTCTTAATTATCCATAGCAGCGTTACTCAGTGATTTTGTACCGGTATGTTTGTTGAGTTTTTTTTCAGTGCAATCGATATCGCGATTTTTGGGATAAACCCTATTTTCAATGAGAGTCGATAAGAATATTCTTTGTTTCAACAAGTCAGGACCAATCCTTATCGCATGGCAAACTACTCTCCGTTAAATATCGACGTTGAGGAACGGTGAAGATGTTCTGTGGACAATCTGAATAAACGGAGCTTTTTTCATGCCTATCAACATTATTATCGTCGAAGATTCCACTTTAGTCCGCAAGGGGTTGGTCTCCATAATCAGCAATTTTTCAGCTCCAAATGCATCGCCTCAGACATCTACTGAACAAACATCCTATAACGTGGTCGCAGATGTGGCATCGCCTAAGGAGTTATTGGAGGCGCTGAAGACGCATAACCCGGATCTGCTCCTACTAGATTATTCATTACAGACTGACAGTACCGATCCGCATCCGCTCCACGCACTCGACGGTCATAACTTGATCAAGCATATCCGCAAGAATTACAGCACCAACATACTTGTGGTGTCGCATCATCATTCGCCAATTATCATCTGCGCGGCATTGGAAGCAGGCGCGAATGGCTACATCAGTAAAAGCGCCAACGAAGAAGTACTGTGGCAAGCAATTCAGGCTGTTATCAAAGGCGATACGTTTGTTGAGCATCACTTGTTGAAAGCGATGCTGTATCGCAATCCTGAAACTGCTGTTATTAGTCCTAAAGAAATAGAAGTACTGCGCTTGATGGGCAAAGGTAGTCGTCTCACTGATATTGCTCAATGCATGAGTCTCAGCATCAAAACGGTGAGTGCGCACAAACTGCGTGCAATGGAAAAATTAAGTATACGCAATGATTCTGAGCTATACCGAGTGATTGCCGGGATGGCGCTTTGAGTGACCCGGTTTTTATCGAGAGCATGCGAATTTATTTTTGGTAAAAGAGATTTTTTACCGTGACAAGATGCACCTCCGATTCGACGTTTTTGTACGAATCAATCACATTTCCCCATTTTAAAAAATAATTTTTTAGGTGAGCGTGAAACGGCGTTTTAGTCACTTTGCGTTTTTAACTCTTCTTTACACCTGACAACACTATTTATAAGGTTATTTATGGCAACGATTATTAATCATTTTTCACAGAGAAATCAGCAGCACAATCGTTATGACGTCTTTACGCGACGGGTACATTGGATTGCTGCGGGCTTGATCATTTATACAATGATTGCTGGTTACTCGCTACATTTTTTGATCGACACACCGTATTTTTCATTTTTTTCGGTATTGAATATGTCTATTGGAACTGTCGTGATACCGCTTACGGTTGTAAGGTATTTATGGAAATTCTTTAGACCGTCAGTTCCCTACCCGGCCGACCTTTCAGGTCCCAAGAAAAATATTGCACATCTGGCGCATGAAATGTTTTACCTGGTAATTTTTGTCATGTTATTAAGCGGCGTTTTAATGCTGACACATAGTTACAGATTTTTTTGGTTAATCGACATTCCCAACCCTATCAACGACGCATCGATTAACGGATTCTTTTTTGACGTACATCGTGCTTCCTGCGCTGGCGTAGCAGTAATGTTAATTCTGCACCTTGCGGCAGTAGCGAAACATCAACTCATCGACAAACGTAACATTATTAGCCGGATGCTTTGATTGCCTGTAGATTTAGGTCAATGAATGATGGGACGGCTTTAGTACTTAATCCTCATCCGGATTGATATCTTCTCGAATTTGTTCAAGCATTTCCAACAGGATAGGTGCAAGTCGGAACGCCTCTTCTTGCCACTCGTACTCTGCACTTTCTTCGATCGCGCGGCACAGCGAGATGGCAGGTCGCATATCGAGGGCCGCCATACCGCCGTGAATCCGATGCGCGATTGCCCCAAGGTGATCAAGATCAGCTAAGGCAATAGCGACAGCCAACAGTGCCATATCCTCCGTCATACTATTAACCGCAGCTTTTAACATTTCCGGCTGCCACATCTGTGATGCGACCACAGACGCTTCCGCGATCGCTTTATCACGATCGGATTCGTCGATCACCATAGCGTTAGACACGATATGTGGCAGTGCCTTGCCCAAGCCAATAAATCGCTCCAACAGCTTTTCCAAATCATCCATCGCAAACGGTTTAATCATATAGCCGTTCATCCCGGCGGCCTGCCCGCGTTCGCGTTCGCCCGCTAACAGGCTTGCAGTAACGGCAATGATAGGGCAAAGCACTTCATGTGCACGCAAAGCCAGTGCCAACTCATAACCGTTCATTTCTGGCATATTCAGATCAGTCAAAATCAGATCAAAATGTTGACCGTCCTGAATCTGTCGTAATGCTTCCCGGCCACTCTCGGCTGCGCTGATACGGCAACCAAAAAACGTTAATTGTTTTTCCAAAAGAAGTCTGTTAATTGCCTGATCATCAACAATCAACACATGCGCATCAGTTTTACGAGGGCTTCCCATCATTGCTGGCTGGATTGCTTCCTCCGCGGCTTTGCGCCCAGCCACCATCAATAAAGCATTTATTACGGCTGATCCGGAAAGAGGATTGGCATAACCTTGATTACCCTTCAAAAAGGGCTGATAGGGCAAAGATAAGTCTAGAAACACAACCCCCTGGTGCGCCGCTTCTTCAAATTCACCGGTTTCGCTATGCCCTTCAACGCCATGCCCTGCCGTATCGACAGTCACATCAATTCGCGCTGAATACGGCTCTCTATTGTCAGGATCATCACGCAGTTCAAGGATTACACCGGATTTCGACGTTATTACCGAGGATAAATGTGTTCCGTGTTCCAGGCTGGTATTAATTGCGAATGTAAGACCGCTCAAACTCTCATCAACCGCTATTCGTTTAGCTTGGCTTAATGTAATCGTCACAACGAAAGTCGCACCTTGACCAGGCTCAGAATCTAAAGCAATCGTACCGCCCATCGCAGCGACGAATTTTTTACAGATAAAAAGGCCCAAACCCGTACCAGAAAACTGCTGTCTCGCCACCGGTCCGCTAGCCTGACCAAATGGTTGAAAAATACGTTCCGCATCTTCTTCGTCAATACCCGGTCCGGTATCACGGACAGAAAGGCCTATGCGTGATCCATTCGGTCCCGTCGTAAGTAATTGCCCTATTACCGTGACATTTCCGTGCATCGTAAATTTCACCGCATTATTGATCAAGTTATTAAGCACTTGTGTCAACTTAAGGGAATCACCCCACCACAAGCCCTCGAGTGCAGGATCAATGAAGCAATTCAGTTGCAAATTCTTTAACGATGCTCGCGACCAAAATCCCTGCACCACTGTCTCCAACTCTTTCGCTAAGTCGAACTCTTGACGATCTAGCTCATCGGCTTCCGTTTCACCCTTGGTGAAATCTAAGGCGTCATTTAATACGTCTTTGAGCGTTCTGGCAGAACCATCCATTGTGTGGGACAACTGGCGTTGTTCATCATCGAGTCGAGTTTTGGCCATTAGCTCGATTGAAGCCAGCATTCCATATAAAGGCGTGCGGATTTCATGACTGATTGTTGCCAGAAAAAGGCTTTTCGAAGCGCTAACCGATTCGGCAACAAGCTTGGCTTCTGCCAGCGTTTGCTCCGTACGTTCGCGATCAGTCATATCGCTCAGCACACAAATATATACTGGCTCATCCTCGTGCATTGCTGAAGCAATGCCGATTTGGTAAAAATGTCCGTGCTGTGCATCCTCTAAAAGTAACGTGCTGTGCTGCTCTTGTTTTCCTAGTTGCTCCAGAGACGCTAAGATCGGCAACACATCGCCAGATATTAATTGATCAGTCGCATCAAATAACCGCCACCGCTCAAGCGGAACAAACTGCCCGTTACGCAATACGACACTGCCGTCACGCACCCTTAAAACTGCCAATCCCACAGGCGATGTTTCAATGATAGTCCGATTAAAATTTTCACTGTCAGCCAGTCGTTTTGCCTGCCTTTCTGCAGGACCTATTACTGCACGTTTGATGCGCTGCGTGCCAAGCAGAACTCCGGTAACGGCCAATAAAAACAATAAAATTCCGACCACGATCAGCATCATTTTTTCACGCAGCATCGTCCACAAACTGACTGCATACACCACACGCCATTCGATATTTGGTACCGCGTAGCTCACTTGGAGCATGGCATCTTTCATCCGAAACTGTAAAGAGCTACGGTGAATTTTGTAATCTTGCTCGCTATCCAGATTTCGATAAAATGCGACTTCCTCGGTAGTCGGTTTACGGCCATCAATCAACATCAATCGACCTGTGTAGGCATAAATCAATACGAGTCCAGATCTTTTTTGGAAAGCAGTCCCAGTGACCTTCGTGCGGATTAATACAGTATCCGGTGAAACGTCGGTCGAAGCGTAACCAAGAACAGTGCCATGACTATCTCGATACGGCATGAAGCAGGTAAATACCGTACGCCCAGAAAAAGGGTCGGTCATCGATTTCGTCCAATAAATACCATCCGCATTGTGCGAATCTGGATAATCGCGCAATATGCGCTCAAACTCCTCGCGCTTCTGAAGCAAAAATAACGCAATTTTTTGGGTATCTGGCTGCGACTTCAATCCTGACCGGGTGAACATTGCAAGAGAGCCATCAGCATTCATTAAGACTGATTGGTCACTACTTACCCGATAACCCCAAAAGACCTTATGAAAATCCGCGAGACGCCATCCAAGCGCCTGCCATTCTCTCAGTTGCAATTCGTGCTGTGGCTCAAGGAAAGTTGATGGACCCGCCCCGATAGGACGGCGAAGTATCCAAAATTCCTCAACCAGTGGAGAGGTCTGACCGGGAACCGATAAGCGTGCAGTCGGGTCAACCGGCTTTTTACAAGGCGACGTCATGCCACAAATATAATCTGGCACCACCTCCGAAAACTTACCAATGAAATATTCCTGTCGCGATATTTGCCGCAACAGATCTGCATAATTTTCATGCGCCCATTCACTCCGGTCCCATAGCATAAACAGAAGCAAAAAACCGATAAAAAGGGCAAGCAAAAGCGACAATAAAGCGATGATCAAATAGGTTCGCGCTTGCAAAAATCTGCGTGAAATCGTCGTTATGCGGTCTGATAAAGCAGAGTAAGCCATAAGCGCCTGTCGAGGTATTCCATCGCAGCATAGCATCGCCCACTAAGAATAATCTTTTTATCTCGGAATATTCTCAGACGTTTACAGTTATTTCCACATCAAAAAGAGATGTCTCTTAATTCAATTGCCACCAATTATTGAGATAATTCTATCTGTGTCGCGGGATTTCAAGGCTCTCAAAAATATGTTCACGCGATCGCCGCCATTTTTGTGTGGAATAGAAAGATAAGGGAAATATTATGTTTGAAACCCAGCAGCAATTTGAAAATATCCACACCAACGAGACATGCGACATCATAGTCGCAGACGATCATCCCATTTTGTTACATGGGGTTGAAAAAATATTGGCAACAACCAAAAACGTCCGTATTGTAGCAACCGCGCAAACGGTGTCAGACACGTTCAAAGTGCTTGAGATTTATCCATGTGACATTCTGATATGCGATTATTCTTTCTATGGCGATGAGTTCCCTGATGGCTTACCAATGATTAAAAAGATCCGACAGATATACCCTGATCTTAAAATTATCATCCTTTCTGCTCGGGATGATCTGGGAACAGCCCGTAATACGCTGGAATGTGGCGTATATGGATTCGTCCGTAAAAATAGTGACATGCGTAACGTGATCAACGCTGTGCATGAAGTCAGATCCGGCAATAAATTTACTGACTCTGCCACCACGCAGGACATGTTAAAAAATCTCTTATCTTTAGGAAGAAACGAACGCTCACCAGCAGTCGGACGTGTCTCATACACACCTAAAGAAATTGAAACTATACGTCTACTCCAACGCGGGTTGACTCTTACGGAGATCGCGGAGTTGACGAGTCGCAGCGTCAAAACAGTCAGTGCACATAAACAGTTGTTGATGAAAAAGCTCGGCACCAAAAGTAACATTGAGTTTTTCCATACGCTCAGTAATGAACAACTGATGTCCTCCATCACCTCGCAATGATCAAACATGACGAGAACAAACCGTTCTCGACACATTGTTCACAACCAGGCTCACCCAATGGAACCAGCTCCGTTCAACTTTTAGGTCAATACTATCAATGGATACTCTACGGCGGTGCCACGCTGTTTACCTTTGTCGCGCTAGTGGCAGGGTTAATCGCAGTGGCAATGTACACAGAAAATTTTGTCCACGCGCAACGACTTCTATTCGATGACGAACAGCGTCAGGTAGAAATCAGGGTCATTACAGCAAATGCAAAAATGCGCCAAGCTATTGTAAGGCAAGAGTTTTTGCATAAGCAACGGCAATCGGACGTGGCGGGAAAAGCAACAGCTAATTTAATTCCGCTCGAACGATTTAGTTTTATTCAACATACGGCGCGCAACATAGCCATCAATGCAGCGATTGATGCCGCCGTTGACACCGCGGTCAGCAAGTCGGACATCACATCGGGCACGCAACCTGCCGTGACTTCCGAAATTGCGGCTAATGCCGTTAACAACGGCCCCGCCAAAGCATCAACAGAAATGCTGGTGCTAACCGCGTTGAACGTTGCCAAACCGTCTGCAAAACTGGCAACGCTTCTGACACAATTTTACGATGTCTCACCTAATGTCGTCATGAATACCTTACCGGCGGTTGAGGGTTCGTACGTCATGCTTTATGATAAAAAGAAAACTTTTTTGGGCTTGCATGCACCGCAGACGGAGATGTCGGCTAAATCGCTTCAATCTTCACATCGAAATCCAATGGAGATTCGCGCCGCAATTGTTAAGGCCGTCGCACCTGTTGAGGCCGCACTGCAGACAATACCAGCCGCAAAACTACGCGCAGGTAAGACCATCTGGATCGCGCCCTATAAAGACCCTTTAAGCGGAAAACTGATCATCAGCCGGGCGGCCGTGACCTTTCATGGCGATAGCGCTTTTTCAGTGCTGGTCATTAGCACACCGGTTGATCTGTTCGACCAACACTTCCTATTGCAACCGCTACCAGCAGGTTTTGGCGTAATTGCGTCAAACGGAATCGTACTTTCAGGGGCGGTCAGCGATGATGCTGGCAAACAGTCGCCCTATCAACAAAAGACATCATCATCCAGAATTGAAAAATATAGCGATACTTTGAAAGCTTTTTTCGACGGACGCGCCACGCTTGTCACCTTAAGCCACCCTATCAGAGACACTGGCTGGACTATGGTATACACATTCAACTGGCGTATGTTGTGGGACGTACTTCACCACAAAATTTATTTTGCGCTCGGCGTCGCCTTAATGCTCAGTATCATTTTATGGACTGCCGTCTTTTTCTTCAATCGCCTGGCATTCATTCCCGTCATTCGAGAAGCGCTACGAGTGCATGACAGCGAAGCGTTTAACCGCGCTATGATGGGCGTGGCGCCATTGGGATTTTTTGTACTAAATTATCCGACAGGAGAACTCATACTGGCCAATGAACAAGCACGACATATCGCCAGTCAAAGTCACGCCTTCGATGAGATAACGTCGTTCCATCAACGCCTGATGGCATGCTATAAAAATCAAGGTCAGTCAGGTGCAGGCGATCAGACACTTGCCCATGATGTATTAGAGTTGTCCGCAGCGGACGGAACATGCACCTTTGCGCTGGCGGCTTTTACCCGCACACGTTACTTGCGCAATGACGTGCTGTTATGCTGTCTTAGCGACATCACCTCCCAGAAATGTGCGGAACGTGCTCTGCAGCGTGCAAAGATAGAAGCCGACCAAGCAAATAAGGCCAAATCCATGTTTTTGGCATTAATAAGCCATGAGATAAGGACGCCTTTGCATGGCGCCACTGGCCATTTGGAGTTGCTGGAAATGGCGCCTTTAGCATCATCAGAAAGAGAACTCGTGCAAACGATCCGTGGTTCGTTTGAATCGCTCCTGCGCATCATTAATGACATATTGGATATCTCAAGAATTGAGGCTGGCAAATTATCTCTGGAAATTGCGCCTTTCAATCTACGTGACGCAGTGGCGTCATGTACGCACTTGTGGACACCTGCCCTCGAATCCAAATCTGTTGACTTTCAATGTCGAATCACATCTACGGTTCCGGAGAATCTGGTCGGTGATGCTGGGCGAATCGCGCAAATTTTAAATAATTTACTATCAAATGCAGTGAAATTCACACATGTTGGTAACATTATTCTCGACATTTCCGGCTCATCGCATCCGGATGGATATACGTTGCAGATCGGTATTCGAGATTCTGGCATCGGCATTGCGACTGAGGATCAAAAACGGCTATTTACACCCTTCAGCCAGGCGAACTCTAGTATCGCACGCGAGTTCGGTGGCACCGGTCTGGGTTTATCATTGTGTAAGCAGTTAATCGATGCGATGCAGGGAAAAATCACCATTCAGAGCGAATACGGTGCGGGGACCATTGTTCTGGTGACGCTAGTGCTGGGCCATGCGGCCGTTAATGCTATCTCACAACCAATCGATCTCAGCGCCCTTAAACATTGGCGCATAGGTAATGCTATACCCATTACCGCGATTCGCTATATGCCGTCGATCTCGCTGTCCCAAATCCATGCACAGCCTCAGGAGCCGATCCCATCGACTGTGTTACGGGTACTCGTGGTAGAAGATGATCCTGTCAGTAAAAAATTGCTGGAGAGGCAACTATACTCATTGGGACAGAGTAATGTCGATTTTGTCGATAATGGGAAACTGGCATTAGCGCTGGCAACCTCAGCGCCGAGCGACTATCCGTATGACTTGATATTGACCGATATGAACTTACCGCACATGAGCGGGTACGAACTCATTTCATCTTTACGGCAGCATGGATTGGATACGCCAATTATTGTCACCAGCGCAAGTGGTGAAAATGATCAGACAGTGGTTATTCGGCCTCAAATTGACGCTTATCTGACCAAGCCGATTTCTTTGGTTGATTTAAAAAATGCTCTGGCACGCTATTTTTTTATTAATAGTTCATACGCCCCACAATCTACTGGGACGAAAAGAGGCACTTCTGCTTTCGAGGCATCTATTAATCAAGCCGAGACTTTGGCAGCCACCTTCAACGACAACCTTGGTTCATCTATAGTCGATGATGACATTGCTAAGATTTTTTTGGACACGTACCGACAAGATTTACGTTCACTACTACTTGCCTTCCAGAATAGGGAGTTTGGAGCCCTCGATGGGGCTTTGCATCGGCTCAAAGGCGCACTATTGGCAATACAAGAAGATGGCTTAGCCCAACTATCGGAACAAATATGCCATGACAGTCATCGCAATCCTTGTGTCCCAACGGTAATTGATTTGCGAAAATTCGTGAAAAATCTGCTGAAAGTCGTCCGCAATCTTCGTACGTCCCTAAACGCGAATGATCTGAAAAATGAATGAGTTACACCAACCGTCCTGGGCATTACTGAACATTAATGAGGCCCAATCAGACTTAGTCAGCCTCGTATCCATCTGAGAGCAGGCCATAGGGCGGAAGGCAGCAAGAGTCGAACTTACGAGGGAACGGCTGACGCCCCCTACCGGGTTTGAAGCCCGGCCGCACCACCGGATGCGGTTGCCTTCCAAGAAAACTGTACGCTGCGGAATGGATTATTTCCCATTGCCGCTTGTTCCGTATTGCTCAATAGGTACAGCTCATTAAGCACTACTTAACAGGTATCGCTGGATACCAATACTCTTTAATACTATTCAAAGATACTATTCAAAAATACCACCTGAAGAATCCAAAAACCGTTACAACATAACGTCGCTTCCCCACAAAGCGTTTGGCCGCAGGATGTGCGTGTCTTTCAAGCGCCGAGTATAGCCGACCCGATCAAAAAATTCCAATAATTGAATGGCCCGTTTTCGCCCGATACCGGTCGCATCCCGAAACGCGGCAGCGCTGACTAGCCGTGCTTTTGCACCGGTTGAAGCGACGCAGCCTGCTTCATCGATATCGTTTGCAAGCACTGCGACTATCCTCGCCAGGTCATCAATCTTTGAGGGATGATAAAACAGATCCTTCACAATTTGACTTACTTCAGCCCGCTTTGCTAGCTTACATAAAAGATCGCGGACCTCCGCTTCGCCAGCGCCATGCTCACGCGCCAGATCGCGCACCCAAGGCGGACTAAATCCTGCGGCCTCAAGTGAGGCTAGCAACTGAATCGCTAACGCTAGCTCATCTGCGCGCAGTTCCACGGTATGCTCAGGCAAATGCAACCATGGACCTTGTTGTACCAACATTCCGGTCGCACATAACGATGCCACCAGCGCACGCCAAAGCGACTCATCCATATCTGGTTCAACGATACGTCTTAAACGGCCAATTTGCGGACCAATATCATCGGGTGTACTCGCGTGAAAAGTCCGCAATCCTTCGATCGTGCGCGCAGCAAGTGCATCCCAGGCAGCCCGTGAAATAAGTACTGCATCACCATCCCTGATCGAAATCGATCGCGTATCGATGGGAAGAACTAGCCGCTCGGGTGGCAACTGTGATAACCGCACCAGCCCAGAACGATAAAGACCAAGCGGATTGCAGTCAAGAAGCGCGGCGCTATCGCCAGAGTCCACAAAAGCAGCAAGTGCATCGCGCCATGCATGACGTGCAGCACTGCGCCGCTTGGTCGCAGGTCCGAATGGATCAAGTACACGACCGCCGCCAATGGTGCGGGATGCTTGTGCGTTACGGATCACAAAGCGATCGCCCGGCACCGCGTGGAGAGGCGCATCAAACACAAGCTGCACCCTACTCTCCTGCCCCGGCACTATCACATCGCCATCAAGCAGCACCACGTGCGCGGTGCGATGTGCGGCACCGAGGTGGACATGCACGGGAGACCAGGACTTAAGAGAAAGTCCGGCATCGGACAATAAGCGCAGCGCACCATCAATACGCTCGGAACACTCAGCCAGTGCTGGTGACAAAATCCAGTCGCCACGACTGATCTGCTCACGTGGAACACCCACTAGATTCAACGCTAATCGCTGACCGGCATGACCGCTTGCTGATGGACGATTTTGCGCGTGAATACTGCGCACCCGCACACGTTCGCCGCTCGGCGCCAGTATCAAAGTATCGTCAACAGCCACGTGTCCAGCCAAGGCGGTTCCAGCGATGATTGTTCCGTGTCCAGCCAACGTAAAGACACGATCTATCGCTAATCGGAACAAGCGCTCGTCCGGCATGGAGGAAGTCGCGAGCGTGGCATCGGCAATTTGCGAAATATTTGCGTTAGTTTGGTTAGTTGCAAGGTTAACAGCTGTACCGTTCACATTATTTGCACTGAGCGTCAAGTAGGCAAGTAGCGCCGCTACGCCTGGATCGCCAGCAATATGTGCCTGAGTGCGAAAAATCTGCGCACCAGAAAATGGCGTTGATGCAAGAAGCACGTTGATATCCTGCTCGACAGCAGCCATGCGATCGCTATCGACACGATCAATTTTGGTCAGCGCTACCGCACCCCGCTTAACGCCCAGCATGGCCAATATCGCCAGATGTTCACGTGTTTGCGGCATGATGCCATCGTCGGCGGCGATCACCAACAAAGCAAAATCAATTCCACTAGCGCCTGCGGCCATGGTGTGAATCAATTTTTCATGACCAGGAACATCAATCAGGCCCAGAACCTCACCATTGGGCAAAGGCAAATAAGCATACCCAAGCTCAATCGAGATCCCGCGTTCTTTTTCTTCTTTCAGGCGGTCAGTATCCACACCCGTCAAAGCACGCGTCAAGGTCGTCTTACCGTGATCGATATGTCCTGCGGTACCAACAATCATGATGCTAGTACTAGCGTGGATAGTTGCGCAATGAACTGTGCTTCGTCCGCAGTTTCAAGACAACGCAGGTCCAACCACAACGTATCATTGGCGATGCGCCCAATCACTGGACGCGGCAAGTTACGCAGCATCTTTTCAATTTTTCCTAGCCCGCGGCCACGCCGCTGCGGCGCATTAATACGTAGCGAGAGGCCATAACTTGGCAGCAAATCAACCGGTAACGCACCGCTTCCGATCTGGCTAAATAATGGTTCGGCGGTCACGACAACTGTCGGTCCCAATGCCTGCTGAACTATCGGCATGAGATTTTCAGCTTGTAACCGCATCGCTGACTGCTGACGCGTCAACAAACGCAAGGTTGTCAGTCGCTCAGGCAGAAGCTCAGGGTTACGATATAGAGCAAGCACGGGCTCCAGCGCAGCTAATGTCAGTTTTCCAACCCGTAGCGCACGCTTGAGAGGATGACGTTTGATTTTTTTGATGAGGTCGGCGCGCCCCACAATCAAGCCAGCCTGTGGACCACCAAGCAATTTGTCGCCACTAAAGGTCACCAGATCGGCACCGGCTTCAATGGTCTCGCGTACCGTTGTCTCGTGCGGCAATCCATATTGAGAAAGATCAACTAGCGTACCGCTTCCCAAGTCGACCACGGTCGGTACACCATGCGTTTTGGTCAGTTCGGCGAGTTGCGCTACTTCGACACTTTTAGTAAATCCCTGAATTGCATAGTTGCTGCAATGGACCTTCATCAGTAACGCGCTACGCGGGCCAATCGCATCCGAATAGTCAGATACATGGGTGCGATTAGTGGTTCCGACTTCGTGCAGTTTTGCGCCCGCACGCATCATGATGTCCGGAATACGGAACGAACCACCAATTTCGACCAATTCCCCGCGCGAAACAATGACCTCGCGGCGAGGAGCCAGCGCACTCAACATCAGCAAAACGGCGGCGGCATTGTTATTAACAACCGTAGCCGCTTCAGCCCCGGTTAACTCACAGAGCAAGTCTTCGACCAAATCATCGCGGTCGCCGCGCTTTCCGGTCGCCAGATCAAACTCCAGATTCATCGGAGAACTTAATGCTGCAACCACCGCATCAATCGCCACATCTGGTAACAATGCTCGGCCCATATTGGTATGCAATACCGTGCCAGTAAGATTGAATAGCTGTTTCATTGACGGAATCGCAGCCGTCGCCAAACGCTCAGCAAGTACCGAGGTGAGGCCAGCGAATGGGTTTTCTCTATCTTGCAGCTTTGGCCGATTAACCGCGGTACTAGCATCCGCAGCAGCGCTCGCCACGCCGCGCACGATTTCCGCCCGCAACTCGGCAAGCAACGCGCGCAGCGCCGCCAGAGTTTGCGTGCGACCATATTTTTCGATCAACGGAACACTGGATGCATCCGCAAGAACACTTTCGACGGAAGGCAAGCGAGCTGCAAAAACGACCTCGCCACCGGCAACCGATGTGGCCGCTGAAGTTGCTAGTAATCCCGCCGCCGATCGCAGGTCTGTCATGCGGGGCCGCTAAACCACAGTAACGGATTCATGCTTGCCCGCGTATAGCCGGCTTCGGTGACCAACACATCCAGCGTCAAACTGGCCAGATCGTCTGCCAAAGGCTCAACTTCGTAGTCGTGCTCCTGATTGACGATTTTGCGATAGGTGTGACAATCGTCGCAGGTCTCGGCCCGAATAACCTTTTGAGGATTGTTCGCCTTATTAGCCTTGATCGACGTTGAGATATTCTTCGACCCGGTAGCAGTGTTTGAAGTATCAATGTCCGCATCGCCAAGTGCGTCCAGGCCTTGATAGGCGATGTGAGCATTTTTTTCGCAATGGGAACACTTCACACGCACCATGTGCCATTCACTCGCACAAAGCTCACAATGCAGATAACGGTAACCCTGCGATTGACCGCCGATACGCACCACGCTGGCTACTGGATGCGAACCGCAAACAGGACATAACGCAGCCGTTTCCAACGTCGGCACGTCCTTCAGCGATAACTTGCTGGCACTATGGCTCCACAACACTTGTAACGCGGCAGCAATAAATGGTGCTTGGGCTGGATCGACATCTTCCGTACGTTGGGCTAAGACAGCATCCGCCAATGTATCCAGTGATGTCTGATCAAGCGCCTGCAAAGCTGCCAATACAGGACCCAATTGAGGCCGCGTCGATACGACTGGCGCCAAAAAGGCCAGCAATCGCTGGAAAATCAACTGCCATACAACAGGTCTTGGACCAGACGCTGGCAATGGTGGCATCGCGTGCTGAAGCCCGATATCGAGTACCTCCCGATCAGGCAATGCTGCATCCGCATCGGTCAGCGATACAAATACCGCGTTCTGCGCTTCGACCAACTCTGCCATCAACAGTAAATAGCCACTTAACTCTGCACTAACCGGCGTGCCTGTTATTTCATTCGCTGCCAACTTGCGCAAACGTGCCGCGCGCGCTTTAAACACGCCTTCCGCGGACGGCAAGCATAAGCGTGGGATCGTAATGTGATCGAGGGATTCAATTTCCCCGCGTTCAAGAATTCGCTGCACTGAAACTCCCTGTAAATAATACTGTAGAACCTGATCACGATATTACCGCGCAGGCGGGATTGATGTCAGCATACCACTCAACATCACCCTTTGATCTCATGCAAGCTTATCGGCGGCAGACGCACCCAACTGACGCCACGTCGGCGTAGTTGAGCGCAATATCCATTTGCACATACTGAGGATACATTAACAGTTCAAATTGAAAAATCAACGTAAGTCGATATCAATCACCATAACACCTCACATCATGGTTGCTTTTTGACGCTTTCCTTAAACCAACGCGGGTGATGCTTTTTTGCCCAGCCGTAGGTGACCGTACCACGCACCATTGCACCCATCGAACCCTTGATCCAGAAACCTGCATAGATGTGAATGATGATACCAATGATCAGAACAAACGCACAAACAGCGTGCAATAACGCTGCTGCACGAATGACTGGGATCGGAAAGTAAAATGCAAAATACGCGCGCCAAATCACGATTCCGGATGCCAGCAAGCCTAGCATGCACACCACCAGTGTGAAGAATAACAACTTCTGCCCAGCGTTATAGCGACCGATTTCGGGCAGCTTGTCCTCGCGATTGGCGAGGACATCGTCAATTTGCTTCAACCACTGGACATCACCCTCTTCAAAGAAGTTGTGATGCCAAAAGCGCAATACAAGGAAGGCAAATGATACAAACATGACAACGCCAACAAAGGGATGCAGAATCCGCGTCCACTGCCCGCCTCCGAACAGTTCAGTCAGCCAAAACATGGCTGGATGAAACAGGGCCAATCCGGAAAGAGCCAGCAAAACGAACGTAATCGCTGTGATCCAGTGATTACTGCGTTCGTTGGGTGTGTAACGAAGGATCAGAGGCGTGGGCGTCTTGTGATCTTTCAACTCGTTCAACTCGGGATTCATCTTGGCTCTCCTTGCTGCTGCTCTTCCTGTATTTTACGAGCGGCTTCCTGGGCCTCGCGCTCTTCTTCCTCAGTCACTTCGGCAGGGCCGACGCGCGTGTAGTGGAAGAAACCTGACAACGCAGCCAGTGCGAGACCGGCAACAGCCAACGGTTTGGCGATACCCTTCCATAACGACACCATCGGACTAATGCGCGGATTGTTGGGCAGACCATGATAAAGAGACGGTTGATCCGCATGATGCAATACATACATCACATGCGTACCACCGACGCCAGCAGGATCGTACAAACCGGCCTTGTCGAAACCACGCGACTTCAGATCTTCAATGCGCTCTTCCGCATGCTGCTTCATGTCTTCTTTTGTACCGAACACAATGGCACCAGTCGGACAGGTTTTGACGCATGCAGGCTCTTGACCGACCGCAACACGGTCAGAACATAAAGTGCATTTATAAGCACGATGGTCCTGCTTCGAAATGCGCGGCACATCAAACGGACATCCCGCAATACAGTAGCCGCAACCGATACAATTTTCCTGATGAAAATCGACGATACCGTTGGTGTATTGCACGATGGCGCCAGGTGCCGGGCAAGCTTTCAGACAGCCCGGATCCTCGCAGTGCATACAGCCATCTTTACGAATTAGCCACTCAAGATTTGCATCCTGATTTTCATATTCCGAAAACCGCATCACGGTCCACGATTTATCGGTCAGATCACGCGGATTATCGTAAGTACCGCTCGTATCGCCAATTTCATCGCGCAGATCATTCCATTCCATACATGCGGTCTGACATGCTTTGCAACCGATGCATTTAGAGACATCGATCAGCTTTGCGACAGTTCCTGTGACGGGTTCCCGCACCGACGGCGGCTGTACCGTCGTCGCCGACAAGCGCCGGATATCAAGTGATTGCATTGACATCTTTAGTCTCCTCTTTCAGCACACGCTAGTAGTTTGCTCATGCTTTTTCCACTTTCACCAGGAAAGATTTGAATTCCGGCGTCTGGGAATTCGCATCACCGACTGACGGTGTCAGGGTATTGATCAGATATCCGGGCTTTGCAAGACCCGTAAATCCCCAGTGAATCGGGAGTCCGACTGTGTGCATCTTTTTGCCTTCAATCATCAAGGATTTGATACGTTTGGTCACTACAGCTTTGGCAATAATGTGTCCTCGCTTCGAACTGACGCGCACGCGCTCACCTGCTACGACGCCTACTTCTTTCGCCAGGTCTTCACCAATTTCGACAAATTGCTCGGGCTGAATAATCGCATTCAGCTTGGCATGCTTAGTCCAGTAATGGAAATGCTCGGTCAATCGGTAACTGGTTGCAATATGCGGATAATCCTCATGTTTTCCCAATTGCGCACGGTCCTGTGGAAAGACCCGTGCAGCCGGATTGCTGGTCGCCAACGGATTTTTCGGGTGCATCGGGTTATAGCCGAGCGGATTTTCAAATGGCTCGTAATGTTCTGGGAAAGGACCTTCCGCCATCGCACCTCGGGCAAAGAACCGCGCCACGCCCTCACCTAACATAATAAACGGACCCATCCCGTTTTCCGGTGGTTCGTCAGCCTTGAAGTCAGGGATATCAGGACCATTCCAAGCGGTGCCATTCCAGCCAATAAGTTTACGTTTGGCGTCAAATGGCTTGCCCTTCACATCGCAAGAAGCACGGTTGTACAACACCCGACGATTGAGCGGCCAAGCCCAAGCCCAGTTAAGGGTCTGGCCAATCCCGGTAGGATCGGTGTTATCACGGCGCGCCATCTGATTGCCCGCCTGCGTCCACGCACCGCAGAATATCCAGCAACCACTAGTCGTCGAGCCATCGTCACGCAACATGGCGAACGACGGCAATTGCTCGCCTTTCTTCGCCAGTAGCTTGGTCGGATCTTTTAGATCATACAAATCGACCAGCGCTTTACCGTTAAATTCCTTGGCCAGTTCTTCCGGCGTCGGACTTTCAGGATTAGCATAATTCCATGTCAGATTCACAATCGGGTCAGGAAACTTGCCGCCATCGCGTTTATACATCGTGCGCATGCGCAAAAATATGCCAGACATAATGTCCAGATCGCTGCGGGCTAAACCCGGTGGTTCCGATCCCTGCCAATGCCATTGCAACCAGCGCGCTGAACTGACCAGCGATCCACGCTCTTCCGCGAAACAGGTAGTTGGCAAACGGAACACTTCAGTTTGGATTTTAGCCGGATCGACGTCATGGAATTCGCCGTGTGGTTTCCAGAACTCAGCCGTTTCCACCGCAAGCGGATCCATCACCACTAGCCACTTCAGTTTAGACAGGGCTTCAGTAACTTTTTGCTTGCTCGGCGCAGAAGCAAGCATGTTAAAGCCCTGCGCGATGTAGCCGTTCATCTTGCCCTGATGCATCAACTCAATGGCCTGCAATAAGTCGTACGGCTTATCAAGCTTAGGCAAGTAATCGTAAGCCCAGTTATTTTCCGCAGTAGCGGCGTCGCCCCACCAGGTCTTCATAAAACTGACATGAAAACTGCGGTAGTTTTTCCAATAACTTAACTGATTAGGACGCAACGGTTTCGTCGCACGGGCAGCAATATAAGCGTCAAAATCCTGTTCTTTCTCGCCGGGCAACGTCATGTAGCCTGGCAAAAGGTTCGACATTAACCCCAAATCGGTCAGACCCTGGATGTTAGAGTGACCACGTAACGCATTCATTCCGCCGCCAGCGATACCGATATTTCCCAGTAATAGCTGGACCATTGCACCGGTACGAATAATTTGTGCGCCGGTCGAGTGATGCGTCCATCCCAAAGCGTACAAAATAGTACCTGCGCGATCCGGGGTGGCGGTCGAAGCCAATGCTTCGGCTACTTTATGAAATTTATCCGATGGCACACCGCAAATACGCTCCACCATTTCTGGTGTATAGCGCGAGTAGTGCGTTTTCATCAATTGATAAACGCAACGTGGATGCTGCAAGGTGGTATCGATTTTGGCAAAGCCATCGCTACCCATCTCGTAATCCCACGTGCTTTTGTCCGGATACCCGCCAGCCTTTTCGCTGTAACCGGAATACAAACCATCTTTGAACGCAAAATCATCACGCACAATGAACGGCATGTCGGTGTAATTGCGAACGTACTCGTGCTGAATCTTATCGTTCACCAACAAATAGTTGATGATTGCGCCAAGGAACACAATATCCGTACCGGTCCGGGTCGGGACATGATAGTCCGCCACTGACGCGGTGCGGGTGAAACGCGGGTCAACCACGATCAATCGCGCCTTGTTATGCGCTTTAGCTTCTGTTACCCATTTGAATCCGCAAGGGTGTGCTTCAGCGGCATTGCCGCCCATTACCAGGATCACATCGGCATTCTTGATGTCGACCCAATGATTCGTCATCGCACCACGGCCAAACGTCGGGGCAAGACCTGCCACCGTCGGTCCGTGTCAAACGCGTGCTTGATTGTCGAACGTTAACATTCCCAAACTACGAATTGTCTTGTGCGTCAAATAACCAACTTCGTTACTTCCCGCTGATGCTGCCAACATACCGGTGGTCAACCAACGATTGACGGTCGCACCTGCGGCATTTTTTTCAATAAAGTTTTCATCGCGATCTTTCTTCATCAGACCAGCGATTTTATCTAGCGCGTCGTTCCATGATATTTTCTGCCATTTGTCGTCGCCAGGAGCGCGATACTCTGGTGCAAGCAACCGACTCGGGCTATGAATAAAGTCAATCAGGCTTGCGCCCTTTGGGCATAACGTGCCGCGATTGACCGGATGATCCGGATCGCCTTCAATATGCAGAATGCTCGAGGAGACATTTTTTGCTCCGTCGCCCAGACCGTACATCAGAATGCCGCAGCCAACCGAACAGTACGGACATGTATTACGCGTTTCCGTGGTGCGAGAAAGCTTATATTGTCGAACTTCCGCCAACGCCGCAATTGGCGCAAAGCCAAGCAAAGCGAGACTGGAACCCGCCAGCGTCGAGCCAGTAACTTTAAGAAACTGGCGCCTTGATAGTTGAACCATGGTGAATGCCTCTAAATGGTTTCAAAAAAAAAATATGTACACAGGAAATATAAAAAAATATATCACGCTTTCACGGAACAGCGCGGGTCTTACGATAAATTGAAAAAGTGCGCTTTTATCCACGCGACAACGTAGGAAAAAATGCTATAAAGCAATGTTTTCCAAGAAAAATGTTTTCTTTTATGGAACAAACTGACAACAGAAAAGATTGCAAAAAGGTTGTCTGGAGGAATAACGTCACGCAGTACTGCACATTCCCCATTGATCTCTCAAATTGGGTGGAGCGCATTATATCCCTACAAGCCAAAGTAAGTATTTTTTCAACGTAAACGCCGAATTCGTTTGTTAGTTGCAGAGTACAACGCCTAAATTGCGGCTATCGCCCCGCTGTTTGTCGTTTTTTTAAACTATTTAATTAAACCCCTGTCTATTTTAACAATTCCCAACAAATTCACGACGGTTACGCCAATGTGCGTCCGTCGAGCTCTGTTAGTCACTCTTCGTTTTTAAATCTTCGCCTATTAGCGCCATTCAACCCATCAAGGAGCAGCTAAATGTCCTCAACATTTTCAGAAGTCGACGAGGCGTGTGTTAATACAATCCGTTTCCTGGCGGTCGATGCCGTGCAACTTGCCAATAGCGGTCATCCCGGCTTGCCACTCGATGCGGCACCGATGGCGTATGTTCTCTGGTCACAATTTCTCAAGCATCATCCAGCCAATCCCGATTGGTTCGACCGGGATCGTTTTGTCCTTTCGGCAGGGCATGGATCGGCACTCCTGTATAGCCTGATTCATTTGACCGGCTACGATCTACCGCTTGAACAAATGAAAAGGTTTCGCCAATGGGCCAGTTCCACGCCCGGCCACCCTGAACGCGGCGTCACGCCAGGCGTCGAGATGACAACCGGACCCCTCGGTCAAGGCTTTGGCAATGCCGTCGGCATGGCAATGGCCGAAGCACATTTCGCAGCTCACTATAACCGCGACGGCTATGAAGTCATCAACCACTACACCTATGGAATTGTGAGTGACGGCGACCTGATGGAAGGCGTGACATCCGAGGCTGCCTCTTTGGCTGGTCATCTGCAATTAGGCAAATTAATCTATTTGTATGATGACAACAACATGACGCTGTCCGCCAGCACCGAGATGACCTTCAGCGAGGATCGGGCGCAGCGCTTTGAGGCCTATGGCTGGCATACGCAGATCATTGCGGACGGCAACGACCTTTCAGCTATCGCGCAAGCACTCGCTAACGCTCGCTCAGAAACCCATCGTCCCTCCTTGATACTGGTGCGCACTCATCTTGGTTATGGCTCGCCCAACAAACAAGACACCTTTGAGGCGCATGGTTCTCCACTCGGCACCGAAGAAGTCCGCCTGACCAAACGTAATCTGGGCTGGCCCGAGGAACCAGCGTTCTACGTTCCCGATGCCGCCCGCGCACACTTTAAAGAAATAAATGATCGCGGCGAAAAGCGTGAAGCTGATTGGAACGCGACAATATCAGCCTATACAAAACAGTTTCCCGACCTAGCACAAGAATTACACCAACGTATGTCGGGCGGCGCAGGACAGCTTCCCGACGGCTGGGATGCCGCTATTCCACAGTTCCCCGCAGATGAGAAAGGAATGGCCACCCGGATCGCATCGGGCCAGGTAATGAACGCGATTGCTACACACTTTCCGGCATTGATTGGCGGCTCGGCAGATTTGGATCCATCGACCATGACGGCATTAAAAGGCTTCGGAGATTTTCAACCAGGTGGCGTCAGCGCTCGCGACCGACAGGGTTCGAACGGCGGGGGTTGGAGTCCTGATGGTCGCAATCTGCACTTTGGTGTGCGCGAACATGCCATGGGCGCGATCATGAATGGTATGGCAGGACATGGCGGCACAGTGCCATTTGGTGCGACATTTCTAGTTTTCTCCGATTACATGCGGCCATCGATACGCCTTGCCGCGCTATCAGAGTTGCAGGTAGTTTTCGTCTTTACCCACGATAGCATCGCGCTAGGCGAAGATGGGCCGACCCATCAGCCGGTGGAACAGCTTGCCAGCTTGCGTGCCATACCGCGGCTAATCGTGATTCGTCCAGCCGACGCGAACGAAACGGCTCACGCATGGCGCGTTGCAATCCAGTCAACTGATCGGCCCGTGGCACTCGTATTAACCAGACAGAATTTGCCAACACTCGACCGGATCCGGTTTGCTGCTGCCGAAGGCCTGCAACGCGGCGCTTACATTCTGGCCGATGCGCCTGACGGCCATCCCGACTTAATCCTGATCGCTAGCGGTTCGGAAGTAAAACTGATCATTGCCGCGCGGGAAGAATTGATGAAACAAAACATTCAGGCACGCGTGGTGTCGATGCCCAGTTGGGAGTTATTCGACGCCCAACCGCAGGAATACCGCGATACCGTCTTCCCGCCATCAAAGCCAAGACAACCAAGACTCGCGGTGGAGGCTGGCGTGGCACAGGGTTGGCATCGCTACATCGGTGATGACGGCGATATCATCTCGGTAGACAAGTTTGGTGCATCCGCAGCCGGAGACGTGGTGCTGCGAGAGTATGGTTTTACCGTCGAAAACGTCTGCCAGCGGGCCTTGGCTCTACTTCAACGTTAAGCCGGATTGCAATCTGTATGACCAGGATGGAAATGTGAAGCTAACCTCGCAAAGACGGGAAGCGTCAATTCACTTGTCCGAAAAAATCAATTCCCCATGTTGATAATCCAGCGCATTGATCAGATCACCAATACACTCAACCGTCAAATTCGCCGCCGGATAATTGACGATGTTTTCGGGGTCCAGAGCGTAATGACCTTGCCGCGGAAAGATAGTCGTTAATTGATTTTTCATGACGTTTTTCATGGCTGCCAGAATTCGTAATTTATCATCGATCATGACATAGTGCTGGGCCGGATAACGTCGTTGAAGGTCTTCCAGCATTTCCTCTTTATGAATATAGATCAGCACGCGACCATCGACAGCATCCCATAATCCTGAGCGTTGAATTTTGCGCGGCTGAAAAACCACGTCGCCATCCGAAAGAATGACAGTCGGTCCCCATTGCCCAACGTGGGCGATAGTCTCCAGCGCATTCGGATATAGGCGCGTGGCAAATGGATAGTCCACCAGAAATGCCGACATTTGTAAAAGACGCGGGTCATTCATACCGCCTGTTCGATAGCGTTGCAATGCCCCCAAATAGTCTGCGTATCCCAACTCGGTTCGCAACTCTTCAAAGATTTGCCAATAGCGGATACGGTTTGCTGCACCGAACTCTGCCTCCAGATGCGTTTGGAGATCAAACTGCACGCGGTCATTATCGAGCAACGTATTGTCGCAATCGAACAGGAAAACAATCTCACTTGGCGTTGTCATGGCAGCATGTCCTTAGATGTTGGGTTATGCCATTGATCGCTACCGGTCATCATTTTTTGCGCTGCATCCGGCCCCCATGTGTTCGACTCATAGACATCTATTGGTGCGGCATTGTGACTATTTTGTTCCGTCGCACTCTCCAAAACAGGATCAACGACGCGCCAGGCGGCCTCGACCATATCACCCCGTGTGAACAAGCCCGCATTGCCTTGAAGCGCATCGCCCAGTAGCCTTTCATACGGCGTCATTTCATCACCTGGATGGTGATGCGCGACCAATGCTGTCGCTGTGCCAATCATCGCTTCGCCGGGTAGTTTGGTCCTCGCTCCTAATGCGATCTTCATATCAGGGCCGAGTCGAAAAATGAAATAATTTGGGTGATTTGACCCAGTTTTGTCGAAGACAGTTTTCGCCGGTGATTTAAGTTCGATCATCACTTCAGTGCACGTCACCGGCAATTCCTTACCAGCGCGAATATAAAACGGCACGCCCGCCCAGCGCGGATTATCGATATGCAAACGCAGGGCTGCAAACGTCTCAACCTGAGAGTTCGGCGCCACGCCTGGCTCATCCAGGTATCCGCGGAACTGCCCTTTTATTACTTCCGACGGTTCTAATGGACGCATCGCGCATAATACCCGCAGCTTTTCATCGCGGATGGCATCCTGCGCAGAATCGGCGCTGACGTCTTTCACTTCAGTTAGGTCGTTTTCCGGCACTTCCATCGTCAACAACGCCAACACTTGAAGCATGTGATTTTGCACCACGTCGCGGATGGCTCCTACTTCTTCGTAAAAAGCACCACGACCCTGGACGCCGAATTGTTCGGCCATCGTGATTTGGACGCTGGCCACATAATCGCCATGCCAGATCGGCTCAACAAATGTATTAGAAAATCTAAAATACAGCAGATTTTCGACCGGCTCTTTACCCAGATAATGATCAATTCGGAAAATGGCCTCCTCAGCAAAGGAAGCCAGTAATGTCCGGTTGAGTGCTTGCGCTGACGCAAGATCGCGTCCAAATGGTTTTTCGATGATCACACGCGCATTATTAGCGCCGCCCGATTTGGCAAGCCCTTCAGTAACCGGCCCGAACATACTTGGCGGCACCGCAAGATAGTAGAGCGGCCGCACCGCTTTACCCAACACCTTACGTAGTTGAGTGTACGTCGCGTCGTCTTGGTAATCGCCGCTGATATACTGAAGGCGGGCCGATAGTTTTGCGAAGGCATCGGCATCGAAACTGCCATTTTTTTCTATACTGTCACGCGCGCGTTCACGTAATTGATCGTCAGTCCAGTCGGACTTAGCTACGCCGATAATCGGAAGGTCGAGATGACCATGCTTAATCATCGCTTGCAAGGCAGGAAAAATCTGCTTGTAGGCAAGATCACCAGTAGCACCGAAAAAAACAAACGCGTCAGAATGCGATACTGTCATCATTCCTCCTGCCGCTTATTCGACACGATTTTTGTGATGCCACGCTTGGCGGCGGATGTCTCTGCGGCGGTCGATGGCTTTTCAATATGGCCGCCGAACCCCTGTCGCATCGCCGACAACACCTTATCGGCAAAATCGGCTTCGCCACGCGAACTGAAGCGCTCAAAAAGAGCGGCACTCAGTATCGGGGCCGGCACGGCTTCATCAACCGCTGCAGTAATCGTCCATCGCCCTTCCCCAGAATCAGAGACCCGACCGGCATAATTTTCTAGTGCAGGATCAGCGACGAGTGCACTTGCCGTCAGATCCAATAACCACGAGCCGATAACGCTTCCACGACGCCATAATTCGGCGATCTCAGGAAGATCTATCTCATATTGATAATATTCGGGATTGCGTAGCGGTGTAGTCTCGGCGTCGACATCGCCCTTTTGCAGCCCAACGTTCGCGTGCCGCAGAATATTCAAGCCTTCTGCGTACGCGCCCATGATGCCGTACTCGACACCGTTGTGGACCATCTTGACGAAGTGGCCCGCGCCTTGCGGCCCGCAGTGCAAATAACCTTGTGCCGCAGTGCTGTTTGCATTGTCGCGCCCAGGTGTGGGAGAGGCAGCAGCCGAACCCGGCGCGAGCGTCGCAAAGATCGGATCAAGATGGATGACGATTTCTTTTTCGCCACCAATCATCAAACAATAGCCACGATCTAAACCGGCCACACCACCGCTGGTCCCAACATCCACATAATGAATCTGTTGTGATGTCAACTCTTTCCCGCGTCGGATATCGTCATGGTAGTAGGAATTGCCGCCATCAATGATAATGTCACCGGCATCGAGTAAAGGCGCTAATAACGCAAGATCCTGATCGACCAAAGCCGCCGGAACCATCAACCAGATAACCCTTGGCTTCTGTAATTTGGCGACCAGATCGTCAAGCGACGATGCCCCGCTGATGCCAGGGCTTAAAAGATTGTTGATCGCCTCTTCCCTGACATCGTATACCACGCATTCGTGATCACCTTTTTGCAGCCGCCGCACCATATTGGCGCCCATGCGTCCCAACCCAATCATGCCAAGTTGCATTGTGAACCTCCTTATTTAAAGGACCGTTCAGCGGAATCTGCAGGTATTTTATGATCGATGGGCGATGGTTGATGTCCACTCTTCAACCAACCTGCCTAATCGGCTACCGATTGCCCCGCTGGCAAATCCAAATTGGCTAATGTTTCAAGAAAAGTATTGCACCACCAATGTACGTCCTGTTCTTTGATGCGACGTAGCAATACTTCGTGTCGATTCTGACGTTCCTCCAGAGGCATTTGCAAGGCTTGTTGAATGACTTGCGCAGTGTGCTCAATATCATAGGGATTGACCATCAAGGCTTCTTTAAGTTGCTCTGCCGCTCCGGCAAATCGCGACAAAACCAATACCCCCGGATCTGAGGGATCCTGGGCGGCAATAAATTCCTTTGCGACCAGATTCATGCCGTCGCGCAACGGTGTGACCAGGCCAACACGACTGGCGCGATATAAGCCAGGCAACCGTTTGCGCGCAACCGTACGATGGATGTAACGAATCGGCATCCAGTCCAACTCACCAAAATCACCGTTAATGGAACCGCACAAATTTTCCATTTCCGTGCGAATATTGGCATAAGCATCAACATCCTCCCGACTTGGCGACGCAATTTGAATCAACGTCGCGCTGTTCTTATTCTCAGGAAATCGTGTAAGTAGTTCGCGGAATGCGCGAATACGTTGTGGCAGTCCCTTGGAATAATCCAGTCGATCAACGCCGACCAATAATTGGCGGCGAGAATATTCCTCTCGCAATCCGCGGAACATTTGATTACCTTCTTTGGTTTCCGCCATACGAGTCAGCTCACCGACATCGATACCAATCGGAAATGAGCCCGCTTGTACCGTACGATCAAAGGCGCGGTAACGTCCATCGGACAACACTTCTGCGTGTGCTTCACTTTGCACATAGTGGGAAAAATTTAAAAGATCGGCGTCACTTTGGAAACCCAACAGATCATAAGCAAAGAGCGTACGCATCAACCATTCCTGATGCGGAATTGCCGCCGTAATAAGTGGTGGTGGCATGGGAATATGCAGAAAAAATCCCATACGATTGCGGCATCCCATAGCGCGTAAATTTGCCGCTAGAGGAATAAGATGATAATCGTGTACCCAGATTTGATCGTCCGGTTTCAGCAATGGCAGCAACTTGCGCGCAAACAATTCGTTTACCCGACGATAGCCCTCTGCGAAACCCGGTTCATAATTCCCCAGATCCAGCCGATAATGAAACACTGGCCACAACACACCGTTAGCGTATCCAAGATAATACGCATCGTGATCCTTACGACTCAAATCAACCGTCACCAGCGTGATATTGCCTGCTTCCTCTGTATGGAGCTTACCTTCCCCCTGAACTCCGCCCTCAGCTTCTTCGATTATTTTTCCGCTCCAGCCAAACCAGAGAGCGCCAGTTTGTTTCATACTTTCCCCGAGCGCTACCGCTAGGCCTCCAGCAGCAGGCTTACGCGGATCGGCAACCCGATTTGAAACAATAACGAGACGTGACATAGTTTTCCTTAGAGGCTTAAATTGCAGTATCCCATGGAGCAGAAAGCCGCACAGCACAGTTAATCAGTCCTACCATTGAGTAGGTCTGAGGAAAATTTCCCCACATTTCACCAGTAACCGGATGCGTATCTTCAGACAGCAATCCCAAATGATTGCGCGCCTTCAGCATCGTTTCAAAAATTTCACGCGCCCGCTCTTTACGGCCAATCCGCGCCAACGCGTCAATCCTCCAAAACGTGCAAATATTGAATGCAGTTTCAGGTTTCCCAAAATCGTCCGGTGCCTCGTAACGGCGCATATAAGGACCATCGCACAAAGAGCGCTCCAAAGCGTCAACGGTAGCGATAAATCGCGGATCCATCGGATCGATAAAATTCACTTCGGCCATCAGCAAAACGCTGGCATCCAAATCACGTCCGCCCAGACTTTCGGCAAAAGCCTGCCGTTCTTCGCTCCACGCATCGCGCAATAGGTGTTCACGAATAATCGTGGCACGCGCCTCCCAATGTGCAGCGCGCTCGGTCAAACCAAGCGCATGCGCGATTTTGGACAGTCGGTCGCAGGCGGCCCAACTCATCAATACCGACGAGGTATGTACCCGCGCACGGGAGCGTAATTCCCACATGCCGGCGTCAGGCTCGGCATAGACTTTAAAGGCTTGTTCGCCAACTGCCTCAAGATTGATAAACTCGGCAATACCTGCGCGATTGAACAGGCGCTGATCGAGAAATGCCTGAGTCGCCCCCAAAATGATATTGCCGTAAACATCGTGTTGATAATGTTCCTGCGCCTGATTGCCAACACGAACGGGTGTATGACCACGATATCCTGGCAAATGATCGACGATCAACTCTGGCAGCATCTCTTCCAGCCCGATTCCGTACAACGGCTGAATATGACCACCTTTAGAACGCGCCACAACGTTGGTCAGCCAGCGCATGTAATCTTCCATCGTGCCAACTTCGGACAAACTGTTTAGCGCGCGCACGACAAAAAATGCATCGCGCAGCCAGCAATACCGATAATCCCAGTTACGACTGCTTCCTGGTGCCTCGGGAACGCTGGTCGTCATGGCTGCGATGATCGCACCAGTATCCTCATATAACGACATTTTGAGCGTGATCGCCGCCCGAATAACAACGTCCTGCCATTCCAATGGCACAGCAAGGCGTCGGCTCCATGTACGCCAATAACGAATCGTTTCTTTTTCGAACATGCGCGCAGTATCTTCGATCCCTTCCGCCAATGTCTCGTCAGGGCCAAGCAGGAAGTTTGCGGTTTGATCCAGTACAAAAAACGATTCTGTCAGGATGTAACTGAGTGAAGTGTCGGTATTGAGGCGCAGTGTGGTTGCGGCCCCGACATAACGTATGTGATGACTACCTTGCGTGACGGTGGGTATCTGCCTTCCCCAGTCAAAACGTGGTCGGAGCCTCACTCTAATGCGTACTGCGCTATCTAACGGACGCACGCGACGAACTAACATGAGTGGTCGATACATGCGATCCCGACTCATAAAACGCGGCGCTACGTCCGTGATTTCGATGCCGCGCCCGTCAGTATCGAATAATCGGGTGTGCAACACAGCGGTATTTGGTTCGTAGAATTGCTCGGATCGGGCAAAATTCTCGATTTCAATACTCCACAAACTGCCATTCTCGGATTCATCAAGCAAAGCGTTAAACACCGGGTCACCGTCAAAGCGTGGGAGACAACACCACACCATGCGCCCCATCTCATCTACCAATGCGCTTAACGCGCAATTTCCAACAACCCCGCAAGCAAGCGTCGATGTACTGCGTTTTGGATCATTGATGGGCGCTGATGATTCAGCATAATTTTTTGTCATATCAACATCCTTTGGATAATATCTGAGCCAATTGCGCAACACTGGCCAGCTCGGCACGCAATGCGCGGGGTGACGCGATGCGATAACGTGCGACGCTGGCGCCTTCGCCTATTTTGATTCCTATCCCGCCCACTTGTTGTACATAGGCAAAGCCAATCTCGTCAGTTGTATCATCGCCGGCAAACACCGGACGCGTGCCAGCAAAAGGCGACTCGGTCAAAAAATCGCGAATGGCAGTGCCTTTGGTGATGGTTGCAGGTTTCACCTCAAACACCATTTTTCCATGCAACAAAACCATGCCAGGACAATCGCGAAGCGCAAAGAGCAGTTCTGATTCACAGAGCGCCTCAAGCTCGGGGGCTTGACGATAATGCAATGCAAGAGTCCCGCGTTTTTGCTCCACACGCAACCCTGAATAACTCGCGGCGAGACGCACCGCGCAGGCCTGAACGGCAGAAAATGTGGGAGTAGTCGCGTAATGTAAAACGCCGTCAGCATCGCGACGTTCTATGCCGTGTACACCTGCGACTGGTAATATTAACGGTGCGAGCATCGCATCAATCTGCGAAATAGGACGGCCTGACACAATCGCCAAGCGTCCATCGAGATGATCACGGATATGCTGTATGGAATCAATTAATTCTGGTATGACAACGACTTCTTCTGGCGTGGGCGCCAGATCGACAAGGGTGCCGTCGAAGTCGAGAAAAAGAGCGCATGCGCCCAGATTGCCTAAGTTAAATGTTGATTGCGTATCTATAAGTTCCGTAGGATCTGCGTTTTTCATTTCTGGATGATCCCAGTGAATAGAGCGAAAATGGTAACCCTTGTAACGTGGTTGCGGTTAAATGGAATTGCCTGAAGCTGCGCTGAACTGCGCGAAGCAAATTGCTATTTTCGTTAAAAAACCACATCGGCGATGCTTGTTCGCTAAAAAAATATGCAAATTACATCACTTCAGTTCGAGCAGCTTTTTGATAGTTTAGTTCACAATTATTTTGGAACGGCTGCTAACAGCGGATAAAAAGAGAAAGACAAAGAGAAAAAACATTGCTGGCCCTTGGTCTAGCCAGACACTTGCCGATTGAGAAGCTACTTCATTAAATAGAGTGCCAGCGAACAGAAAGCGCTAACCACATTTGCGAACTACGATGCCATAAGGATACCGCAGGAAGCAACAAAGTGCTGGCCACTCACTATTTAAGATAAATCGATTAGGCGTGCGGTAGAAGTGCGCGCCAACAATCTCGGTAGTCTGCCAATCCAGCCAGTTCCGTCGAAAGCGGCGTCGACTTGGTTACCGTTCCGTCAACAATATCCAGCGTAGAAGGCCAATGTTGCAACATCCATCCGCCGCACGTCGTACCGCTGGAATCCTCTGAAAAAGACACTGCTTGTTGTGGGCGTAATATCCCAAGCAAGGCCGAGAAGAAGGGGTTATCAGTAAAACTGCCCTCCACCACTATCGGCCCCGCAGATTTCAGCGCGTCCAAACAATAATCCGTCATCAGCACGCAATACAGCGTAGCAAGCGCATAGCGCTCTTCATCTGACTGTGGCAAGGTTCCGCAGATGGTGCCGTTCTGCCCCGAAAAAGGGCCGCCGGACTCCGCAAAACAAGGCAGCGCCAACGTATTTTGGTTGAGCAGATGCTGCAAGTCATGGAGGCTGCATAATGTCGGTTCTGAACCAGCAATTGCAGAAAATTCGCGGCCGCCCATAAAGCGCATACAGGCCACGGGATCGCCTAACGCGTTGACATTGGCCAGCATGTCGGATCGCTCATTCAAACCATCAAGCGACGCACCCAAGGCGGCAACAATAACCCACGTGCCAGTTGATAACACCGATCGTTGCGTTGTATCCCCCACTGCTCCAAAATACCGCAACAGCGATGCATTGCTATCATGGATGCCACACAGAATCTTGCAATCGGTCGGCAAGCCAGTCCGCGATGCCAAATCGCCATGCAATGGGCCGAGTGCGGTCCATGCATCACGCATCGGCGGAAAGCGTTTTTCCCAACCTAACCGCCTAACCAGCGAGGAATAACCACCCGCTAACGGTTGCCACAAATCAGTGTGACATCCAAGCGACGTTATTTCGCTTGCTGCGATACCAGACAATCGCCACGCCCAATATTGCGGATAATTCAGGATGTAGCGTGCGCGAGCAAACTCAGCCGGATAGCGACGTGATAACCAAAATAGTTGACGCCCCAGATTTAATCCTGCGCCCAGATTAGGTGAAAACGTTTCGGAAAAAGGCGGTCGTACGCTCTCGTAGTGCCAATCACATTCCTGCGGCAACACAGACTCATAATCCAGCACCGGCAACACCAATCCAACGGCGTCGACTAGCGCAGCGGTAGCACCATGGGTAACGGGGACGATAGCGAGAATATGTGCGGTGTGGGAAAATACTTGCAACGTATTGAGCAACCAATCCCAGATGCGCTCAGTGTCATGGTGCGGATAAGGCCCACTATGGACGATGGCATTGGCACAACGTTGCTCAGCGAGTGTCTTGCCGCTGGCATCCAGCAACGTCAATTTGACATTGGTTTTGCCGATGTCCAAAACAACGGTTGCGTTGTTGATGCGCTTAAAAGGCTTGATGAGATTGTCGGAAGGCATAGTTCAGGACAATAAAGATGCTGTAATCGCGCATACAAGCATTGGATAACAATACTATCAACTCAGGCCAGATCGAGTCATGGCGGCGTTTGTATTCGCGGACATTTCCAACCTTGAACTGCATTTTGAAGGCAATTATTTCCATCGATTGTTAGTAATTTTATTTGCGCAGCAAGCGCGGCAATGCAATGGTGATCAGCAGCAGCAGGCCGACAACGATTGTCATAATAATCCCAGGAATATTGGCTAATGCCAACCCGTACGTGACCATACCAAGTGTCAACACGGCTAGAAACACGCCGCCAATACTACCCGCGCCACCAGCGATACTGACGCCACCCAAGATCACCATAGTAATGATTTCAAGCTCCCATCCAAGCGCAATGTTGGGGCGCGTGCTGCCAATCCGTCCAGTCAACAAAAAACCTGACAGACCAGCCATTGCGCCCGTCAACATAAACAACGCCAAACGGTAACGATTCACAGCGATCCCAGAAAATCGTGCGGCAACCGGATTATTACCGATAGCGTACATTTTCCGTCCCCAACTGGTGGCATGTAGCAGGACCGCAAACACTATCGCGAAAACAAGTAACACCACAAACTCACGCGGAATCACCTCGAAGAAATATCCTTGTCCCCAATCCACCAACAATTGCGGATAACCGGTAAATGCCTGATCACCCAAAATTACACTGGACAAGCCGCGAAACAGAGATACAGTCCCGATCGTGACCACAATGGAGGGCAACGCAAAGCGGGTAACCAAAAATCCATTTAACAATCCACACGCTGTGCCAGTCGCAATAGCGACAAACAGCAATCCCGGCGCTGGCATGCCATAGTGATGCGCAAGACCCATTGCCACTGACGACAAGGCGAGTATGCCCGAGACTGAAATATCAATCTCCCGACAGATGATGAGCAACGCCATCGGCAATGCAATCAACGCCTTCTCACTAAAATTAAACGTACTATCTGCGAGGTTATAAAAATCAAAGAAGTGCGGCAACAGAAAGCTATTCGCAACAAATACCACAACAAACAGGATCGCTAACAGCGTTTCCCAGCGCGCCATTACGCCGCCTATCCTAAAGCCTTGTCGGTCCTGGATGGTGTAACGGGATGTCGCTGTCGAAGGCAATGGCGCCGTGTTCATCGTACTCACACTGTTTCCCTTACTGTCGATTGGCCGGATTGAACGGATGGAGGCGGTTGCCGGGAAGGATCAAGCGACTGCAGCGACAATATCTGTCTACCGTTTTTGGTATTGCCACGGGCATTGATCACCACGGCGGTCAGAATCACGATACCGGTCAATGCGCTCTGCCAGAACGGCGATATCTTTACAATCGGCAAAGCGTTATTGATCACCGATAGGAATAAGGCACCCAACACCGCACCGGCGACACTACCGACACCGCCCGCAATACTGATACCACCAATTACACACGCTGCAATAACGGTGAACTCAAATCCATAAGCGATTTCGGTATACGCTACGGCATAGCGCGCAACCCACAAATATCCGCACAGACCGGCCATCATGCCCGAGAGTCCGTACGTCCAAAGTAAGCGTTGAGAAATCGCAATACCGACGTAGCGCGCAGCCACCGGTTGATTGCCGATGGCATATAAGTCTCTTCCAAAATGTGTGTAGCGGGCAATAAACCACATGACGATAATCGCAATCGCTGCCAACCAAACCAGATGCGAGACACCAAGAAAATGGGTCAGTGGAAACGCGATAAACGCTGCGGGCATTTGCCGCGACGACACCCATGCACCGCCGGAAAGCACGAATACTAGGCCACGATAGACGCTCATCGTGCCTAAAGTAACGACAATCGGCGGTAGATTCAGATAACCAATCAGCCAACCGTTAATCAAGCCCAGAAACAGACCAATACCAAGTGCCACCAGAATGATCACTGCCACCGACAAATCAGGGAATTTGGACGCCAACAGTGCCGTCATCATTCCCGATAGCGCAAGATTTGACGCAATCGACAAATCAATACCACGCGTGACAATGACGAACATCTGGGTCAACGCCAGCATCACCAATAACGTGCTATCGGTCAGCAGATTAGACATGCTCGAGGCACTCAGGAATATCGGCGCACGCAACCCGACCACACCAATCAGTAACAAGATCAGCAACGCCAGCAGCGCTTCACGATTTTTTAGTAAGCGCATACAGTTTCCTCTGCGGAATACGCACTACCGGATGCAGTGGCAACCACGTTTTCGGGTGTCGCTTGGGCCCTCGTAAATATTTTTTTGATGTGACCTTGGTGCATGACCACAATTCGATCAGCCATACCCAGTACTTCCGGCAATTCAGACGAGACCAGAATCACCGATAATCCCTTCGACACCAGTTCACTGATAAAAGTATGGACCGCTGCTTTAGAACCAATATCAATCCCCTTGGTCGGCTCATCCAGAATAATCACCTTTGGATCGGTCGCGAGCCATTTTGCCAGCACCACTTTTTGTTGATTGCCACCGGATAGTTCCGATACCATTTGGGTAAAATGCCCCGCCTTCAATTCCAGCTGTTCGCTAAAATGACGTGCAATAGCCGTTTCTTTGGCACGTCGACCCGACAGAAAAAAACCAATTTTGGATAGGATCGGCAATGTGATGTTGTGGACAATTGGAAGCGATAAATGTGCGCCCTGATGCTGCCGATCCTCCGGTACATAGGCGATTCCATGGGCAATAGCGTCGCTGGTGGAATGGATAGTAATCGCCTTTCCGTGCAGCTTCACCGTACCGGTAACCTCAGGCGTCAGTCCAAATAGCGCCTGCATGACTTCAGAGCGCCCGGCACCCACCAGACCATAAAAACCGACAATTTCACCTTGTTGCACCGAAAAGTTCACTCCGTTAAATTCGGTCGGATGACAAAAATTTTCCACCTCAAGTATTGTCGGACCTAGCGCAACTTCAACTTTTGGAAAGACCTGATGAATCTCACGGCCGACCATCAACGCCACCAATTCCGGCTCGGCAATATCGGCAAGCGCGCCCGCAGCCACAAAATGGCCGTCACGTAATACCGTGTAACGATCAGCCACTGCGAAAATCTCATCAAACTTATGGGAGATAAAAATAACCGCCGTTCCGGCATCGCGCAATTGCCGGATGATCCGATACAGTTCGTGAATTTCGCGTTGCGACAATGACGCAGTGGGCTCATCCATAATGACTACACGCGCGTTTTGCGAGAGTGCACGGGCGATTTCAACGAAATGGCGTTGTGCAACGCTCAAATCTTTAACGCGAGCGCGCACCGGCAAAGTGACTTCCAGACGTGCGAATAATTTTTCCGCTTCTGCCTCAATGAAAGCCCAATTAATCCGGGGTGGGAATCCATGTTGCGGCTGACGACCAATAAAGATATTTTCCGCCACAGTGAGTTCATCGAACATGACGGTTTCCTGATGAACCGCTGTGATACCTGCATGCATCGCCGCCTGGGGATTGGCAAACGAAACCAGTTTTCCAGACAGATGGATCGTGCCGCCATCGGCTTGGTAAATCCCGGTCAACGTCTTCACCAGCGTCGATTTTCCAGCACCATTTTCACCAATCAGCGCCATCACGTCTCCGGCGCGGACCGTTAGTCCTACATCATCCAGCGCAACAACGCCATGAAAACGTTTGCAGATACCGGATAACGTCAGCACCGGCGGTGTATCGGACGACGTCAGATCGGATCGCGTCAGATCGGATCGCGCCAGATCGGATGGCGCGGGATAAGTGTTTGGCGCAGCGTTCAAGGGCATATTCATTTCATAAATAATAGGGAACAAGCGCCGCGCCTGATGCAACTATGCGAGCGTTTCGAGCAGCGCAAGACAATCAAACCTCATCCTGTGAACGTAGTTGCAGCTAATACTGCAACCACTGTTCAGAAACCCCTACACTACGACGTTATTGCATAATATTGATGCGCACGGCAAAATCGATAAGCCCGATTTGATTGTCAAAATATTTTGGCAAACTTGTCGACGTTATCTTTATCGTAGGTAAATGGCGGCGCTAACGCAGCTTCATTGTTAACATCAAGCGTAATCTTACCCATCCGTCCGACCGCGATACTCGCACCCGGTTTAGAAACGGCTTTTCCCTTGACGAAATCGTAAGCAGCATAGGTCGCCGCATAACCGAGATCAATTGGGTTCCAGATCGCAAAGCTTTTCACCGCCCCACTCTTCACATGACCAGCCATTTCAGACGGCAAACCGAGTCCTGTGACAAATACCTTGCCAACCAAATGTTCATCCACCACGGCTTTACTGGCTGCATTGATACCAACGGTAGTCGGGGCAATAATCGCCTTCAGATTTGGATTGCTACGCAACAAGCCAATTGCTTCTCGATAGCTCTTGTCTGATTGGTCATCGCCATAGACGGTCGCAACCAGCTTTATCTTCGCGTACTCGGGTTTCGCCAAGACCTTTTTCATTTCGCCAATCCAAATATTCTGGTTGGTTGCCTGAGCGGTGGCCGACAGAATTGCCACTTCACCGGCTCCGCCAATCGCGTCAGACGCCATCTGAATTTGTTTCAAACCGATCAATTGCGCATTGGATGGATTGAGTTGCATCAACCGCCCATCTTTTGCGATACCGCTATCAAAAGAAACCACTTTGATACCGCGTTGCATCGCTTTTTTAGTAATCGGCACCAGCGCGTTGGCATCATTGGCTGAGATCACGATAGCGCTTACTTTTTGGCTGATCAGAGAGTTGATGATCTCAATCTGGCCTTCCGCTGTTGGCGTGGTTGGGCCGGTATAAATAATCTCAACATCCCCAAGTTCTTTCGCGGCCTCTTTTGCGCCCTCATGGGCAGCGTCAAAAAAACCATTGCCGAGGCTCTTTACCACCATCGCGATCTTTATTTTTTCGGCCGCCTGGACGCTGTTCACCAAGCCGCCGATCATGCCGACGGTCAACGCGGCGAGCAATATTTTTTTTAGTTTCATTGCGATGTCTCCTGTGATAAATACGACTGTGGACCGAATGTCTTCCAGCCTTGTTAAATCAATGTTTTTTGGGGCAATTTTGTTGAATCAATCCTGCATTGCATTCATCGGTACTTTTTCCGGCGTCACGGTAATCACCTTCACACCCGCCTGTTCCAGCATCTGGATCGCGGCATCTGACGCGCCCGTATCGGTGATGACGCAAGCCACGCGGTTAAGACCGCATAAGATCAATCCTGCTTTGCGTGCAAACTTTGAACTGTCGGCCAGTACAATCAATTCTTCGGTCTGACTGATCAGGCGCTTTTCGGCCTGAATCAAAAGTGGATCGACCTCCATCAAACCCAGCATCGACAATCCGTAGACGCCCATGAACATTTTTGCCGCGTAGTGATGTTGGGTAATATCGTTATCGAATGGACTAAGGATGACGTTTTGCTCACGGTAGACCTTGCCGCCCGGCAGAATGATTTCATTTTCGCTCGACATTAATAGGCGCTCTGCCATCAAAAACGAATTAGTCAAAATTTTCAGGCGTTTTTCGGCAAGAAATTCCACCATCATGTAAGTCGTTGTGCCGCCATTGATAATGATGGTTTCGCCAGCGGCGCACATGTTTGTGGCATATCTGGCGATAGCGCGTTTTTCTGCGGAAAAACGTTCTATATTGTTTTGAAAGGTTTCGCCAGACAAGGCAAATGCACGTTTTTTTTGCGGCAGATTCTCTGCCCCGCCACGGGTTCGGGTCAACAGATTACGTTCAGCAAGCCAGGCGATATCGCGCCGCACGGTCGCTGGCGACGAATTCAGCCAATCAACCAATTGCTCTACGCTGACCGTGTTGTGCTCGGCGAGTAACTTCAGCAAGCCTTTACGGCGCTTGTGGTTCACCATTCACGCACCATCGCTGATCGGCCACAGCGCATCAGCGCATTTTGGTATCGCCAACTTATTCACCACTTTGTCTCCTGTTTGGACTCATCTCTTTTGATTGCTACATCAAGTTGCAATCAACAGGACGATCTCTTTGTCGGTAAAACAGACTAAGCATTTGAGAAATGTCTGTCAATCACCAATCAATCAACTCGATGATTATTTACACTTCAGTCAAACCATTGATTACATTCCCGACAACTTCATGCCAACATCAATCAACATCGTGATTAATTCAACTTCAATCACCATTTTGAGCGCCAAAAGATTGACAGTGATTAGTGCCTGCTTTCTACTAGTCGTCATTGCTCATCCCCTTTGCATTTTTAAAAAATCGATGTGATCAGAGCCTAATACATTAATAAATAGGCGTTACGCAGAACAGTCCCTTCAACGAGCTTGCGAACGCTGCCGACGCAGACAGTACGCGAGTACCAAGCCACGTTGGCGGCCAAGAAAGCACAACGTTGCTGGGGCGACTTTGCGTAACGCCTAAAGTAATAACAATAGATGATGGAGACTGTATGACTGAATTGATTGCCACCACGCCGCAAGGCCCGATCACCCCGATGTGGGATGATGCCACCGCTGCGACGCTCAGCGCGCCCGAACTCCTGTTATACCGCTCGAACCTGCTTGGTTCTGACATGCGCATTACCAACTTTGGCGGTGGCAATACCTCCGCCAAGATTGATATGACTGACCACCTTACCGGCGAGCAAGCCGAGGTTTTGTGGGTCAAAGGATCGGGCGGCGATTTGGGAAGTATCAAGCTGGACGGATTTTCCACACTCTATATGGACAAACTGCGTTCTCTCAAAAATCGTTATCGTGGCTTGGCGCTGGAAGATGAGATGGTCGCCTATTTGCCGCATTGCACCTTTAACCTGAATCCACGTGCGGCCAGTATCGATACGCCATTACATGCCTACATCGACAAAAAACATGTTGATCATATGCATCCGGATTCTGTGATTGCGATTGCCGCCTGTGCCAATAGCCGAGCACTGACTCTCAAAGTCTTCGAGGGTGATTTGGGTTGGTTGCCATGGCAGCGGCCCGGTTATGATCTCGGGCTAAAGCTAGAGGCGTTATCAAAAGAACAGCCGCACCTAAAAGGGATCGTTCTGGAAGGACATGGTTTATTTACGTGGGGCGATACATCTAAATCCTGCTACGAGATTACCTTAGCCATCATCAAACGCGCAGAAGACTGGTTGGCAGCCAACAGCAAACAACCGGCTTTTGGCGGTAGTAAGTTCACGCCACTTGTGGCCTCCGAACGTGCCGATCTGGCAGCGCGTCTGATGCCGCTTTTGCGCGGCAAGATTAGTCAGGATGAATATAAATTAGGCCATTTTGACGATAGCCGGACTGTGCTCGATTTTGTGTGTAGCACTGATTTGTTGCCGTTAGCAGCGCTCGGAACGTCATGCCCGGATCATTTTTTGCGCACCAAAATCCGCCCGTTTGTGGTCGATTTTGACCCAGTCAATCCCAATTTTGAGCGATTATTGGCTGGTCTGGACGATGCATTGTGCGCCTATCGTGCCGAATACCTCGCCTATTACGCCCGCTGCAAACGCGATAATAGTCCGGCAATACGCGATGCCAACCCAATCATTTATTTGATTCCTGGGGTTGGTATGCTGTCCTTCGCCAAAGACAAAGCCACAGCCCGCATCGCTGGGGAATTTTATGTCAATGCCATCAACGTCATGCGCGGCGCAAATGGGGTCGACACTTATGTCGGCTTGCCAGAGCAGGAAGCCTTCGATATCGAGTATTGGTTACTGGAAGAAGCCAAGCTGCAACGCATGCCCAAACCAAAAAGTCTCGCGGGACGCATTGCACTGGTCACGGGTGGTGGCGGCGGAATCGGTCAGGCGGTTGCGCGCCAGCTGTTACAAGAAGGCGCTTGCGTCATGCTGACCGATATCGATGCCGAGGCGCTGACACAAGCCGAACAAACACTGATCAAGGTCGCCGGACGCGATTACGTCGCTAGTATCTGCGCGAATATCACTAGCGAGCAAGATATTGATATCATCCTCAGCAGCACGGCGCTCCGCTTTGGCGGCATTGATCTGCTGATCTCTAACGCGGGAATCGCTTCATCCGCGCCGCTAGAAGACACTACGCTGGAAATGTGGGAGCGCAATCAATCGATTCTGGTGACAGGCTACTTTCTGGTTAGTCGCAGCGCTTTCCGCATGATGAAAGAACAAAAATTAGGCGGCAGCATGGTATTTGTCGCCAGCAAAAACGGCTTAGTGGCATCCGCTGGCGCATCGGCATATTGCACCGCCAAAGCAGGTGAAATCCATCTGGCGCGTTGTATTGCACTGGAAGGCGCTGCGCATGGTATCCGTGTCAATGTCGTCAATCCTGACGCCGTGATCCGTGGCTCGCGGATCTGGGATGGAAAATGGAAAGAAGAGCGTGCCGCCTCGAACAAAATTGAATCAGGCGATGTGGAAGAATTCTATCGACAACGCAGTATGCTTAAACGCAGCGTCCTACCCGAAGATATCGCCGAAGCAGTGTATTTTTTGGCCAGCGATAAATCGGCCAAGAGTACCGGCAACATCATTAACGTTGACGCGGGAAATGCGGCGGCGTTTACACGATAAGGTAATAAGGCGAATGCGCCCGAATCGCCAGCATATTAAATATACATAACCAGCAGCAGGCGCTAATAATTGTTGCCTCGGTGCTGAAAATCAGGAGACATGATGAATGCAATGATCGATACCGGCCGGATTGCCGAACACAATACCAACATACAAAATAATCTTCAAGCTGACTATGAAGCACTCGGTGGCATGCTGGCACGGCGCGGACAAGACATTGAAAAATTGACCGCATTAGCCCAAACTTTTGCAGTCGCGTTACCGAGTTGGGGCGTAGGCACCGGCGGTACGCGTTTCGCACGTTTTCCAGGAATTGGCGAGCCGCGAAACGTGTTCGAAAAGATGGAAGACTGCGCGGTGATCCATCAATTAACGCACGCTACACCGACTGTATCACTGCATTTTCCCTGGGATAAAACGACTGATCCTGCGGCTCTGCGAGAAATCGCAAGCGGATATGGCTTAGGTTTTGACACCGTTAATTCGAATACATTTCAGGATCAGGCCGGGCAAGCGCATTCGTACAAAAATGGCAGTCTGACAGCAAACAATCCTGCCGCACGCGCTCAAGCGATTGCACACAATATCGACTGCATTACGTTAGGGCGGGCCCTCGGTTCTAACGCGCTTACAGTCTGGATCGGTGATGGCGCAAACTTTCCCGGCCAGCACAATCTACGCGGCGCGCTCGAACGCTATCTGGATAGCATGCGCGAAATCTACAGCGCATTGCCATCCGACTGGTTGGTCTATATTGAGCACAAATTATTTGAACCGGCTTTCTACGCCACCACTATCGCCGATTGGGGTACTAGTTTTGCATGCGCGACCGAACTGGGACCGAAGGCAAAATGCCTTGTCGATCTGGGTCACCACGCGCCCAATACCAATATCGAAATGATCGTTGCCCGCCTTGCACAGTTTGGCAAATTGGGTGGTTTCCATTTTAACGATAGCAAATACGGCGATGACGATCTGGACTCGGGCAGCATCAATCCCTTCCAATTATTTTTGATCTTCAACGAGTTGGCGGATGTTGCGCAACGCGAGGGGGCATCGTTTAAACCATCGTATATGCTCGACCAGTCACACAACGTAACCGATCCGATTGAAAGTTTGATGAGCAGCGCCATTGAAGTACAGCGGGCGTTTATTCAATCTGCCATCGTTGACCGCACGGCGTTGCAGCATTATCAGGAGCAAAACGACGTACTCCAATCGGCACAAACCTTGAAACATGCATTCCGTACCGACGTCAGTCCTATTCTGGCAATGGCACGGTTCCGCTCGGGCGCGACAATCGACCCCATCGGCTGCTACCGTTCAACCGGATATCGCGCACAAAAAGGCCAACAACGACCACCGAAGGCAGGGATCAGTAGTAGCGGTATTATTTGAGGCTCTAGAATTCAATCCCGGCATCAGGTTCCCAGGTTCGCAACCCCGCAGCGCCTCTAATGTCCTGCCTCAGCGTATAAAACCAGGCGCGCGGTAACGTCCACGAGGAAAGCTAAAGGTCGGTCAACGGTTTGTTACTCTAACCTGAAGCCAACTTTGATCGTTACCTGATAATGAGAAATCTTGCCATCCACAATATGACCTCGGGTTTCAACGACTTCGAACCAGTCCATATGTTTAACCGTCAGCGCCGCCTTGGTAATCGCATCACGTATTGCATCATCGCTACCAGTTTTTGAGGTCCCGACCAACTCGACCAGTTTGTACGTATGGGTAGACATGGTAATTTCCTGTATTGACTATGGTTGAGTTGGGATATGACATTCGCTCGCATATCGCTTTAGCTTCCATCATAGTAGTCAAATGATTCATTTTCCATAAAAATCATAAAACTTAATAGTTCCTCAAACTTTCGCCGCGCCGATACTTCACCAGCCTTACTAGCAGACAGGCCTAACCATTTACTTCGCGCTCTTTATCCCATCCCTCTATTCGCTGAACAGCGTTCGCATCGCCACCTCTCAAACCAACCGGTCGGCTAACGACTGGGGGTAACCCGCCATACGACATTGCCAACGTCATCAGCGACCAAAAGCGCGCCCGTGCGGTCGACCGCCACGCCAACCGGGCGGCCCATCGCATCACCCTGCGCAGTTACAAAACCGGTAAGAACGTCTTCAGGTGGACCAGCAGGATTTCCGTCAATAAAGGGGACAAAAATCACTTTGTAACCGCTCCTGGGCTTGCGATTCCAAGAGCCGTGCTGGCCGATAAACGCTCCGCCAAAAAAATGCTTCGGCAATAAATTACCTTCATAGAAAGCAAGCCCAAGGCTGGCCGTATGCGCACCTAGCGCATAATCTGGCGCAATCGCTTTATCCACCATATCAGGCCGCGGCGGCTTCACTCTCGTATCCACATGCTGGCCATAATAACTATAAGGCCATCCATAAAAACCGCCGTCCTTCACCGAAGTCATATAGTCCGGCACCAGATCGCTGCCAAGTTCATCGCGTTCGTTGACCGCCGTCCACAGAGCACCACTGTGTGGTTGCCAAGCTAGACCATTCGGATTGCGTAAGCCCGAGGCGAAGATGCGCGAGCGACCTGTTTTGGCATCAACTTCCAGGATGGCGGCGCGGTTGACCTCGTTTTCAAGTCCGTTTTCGGCAACATTGCTATTCGAGCCAACCGTTACATATAGATGCGAACCATCCCGACTTGCGATCACGTTTTTTGTCCAGTGATGATTGATCGGCCCTCCGGGTAAATCAATCACTTTTACACCTGGCACCGTAATTTGTGTTTCGCCAGTGCGATAGGGAAAGCGCCATAGGGCATCAGTCGTAGCAACATACAAATCGGTGCCAACCAATGTCATGCCAAAGGGAGAATTCAATCCTTGCAGGAACACCGTTTTTGTGGCGACCACGCCGTCGCCATTTGTATCGCGCAACAGGGTGATGCGATTAGCGCTCGGTACGCCAGCACCTGCCCGTTTCATGACAAGCCTCATGATCCAACCCTTAATACCTTTGCTATCGTCGGGCTTGGGCGGAGCGTTGGTTTCTGCCACCAGCACATCACCATTGGGGAGTACATACAACCAACGCGGATGATCAAGGCCGGTGGCAAGTGCTTTCACTGCAAGGCCAGCGCCGGCCTGCGGTACTAGGCCAGCAGGCCAACCCGTAGCTGGCGCTATATTGACGGTGGGCAATAGCGTCACATGCGGTGCCGGGATTGTCGGATGTGGCCCCATATCCGCCTGTTCCGGCAATGTCGCCACCTCGCCACAAGCGCTAAGATGCATGACTAAAACACAAATGGTCGAGGGTGCAATAAAAGGATAGCGCATGTAAAGTCTCCAGGTATCTGTAGATTCTATCAAAAAATATTTTACTGCAAGGTTTGCATGTATGCGGTCAGTATTTCGATGAAAAACGCGATAAACCTGTAAGACAGGACCTGATGTACAAGGAGAGCGAGGAGGTCTATATCGATCCGGCTCTTTGTTCCGCCTGCATTACTACGCCAAACGGTCATAAAAACGTTATAACCTGGACCCGATAAAGAGCGCACAATAAGGACCATGACTTAGTTGCAATAATGCTGAAATCTCATCTGTTGGAGGCGTTTATGTTCAATAAAATCCTGGTCACTTACAACGGCACGCCAGACAGTCGCTCGGCCTTATACGAATGTATTCAACTCCATCCGCCTGCTTCGACTGAAGTCCATTTGCTGGCCGTCATCGAACTGTCGGCGCATGGAATGGCGGGAGGTTATTGCCCGGAAGTGGCTTTTGCAAACAGGACTCAGGTCATTAAAGAAGAATTGGAAGCGGGTAAAGCATTAATGGTCGCCGCTGGACTGCGTGTGGCAACTCACCTTCAGACTGGCGAACCGATTGATGTGATCGGCTCAATGGCAGAAGCGTTAAAAGTCGATCTTGTGATCGTCGGGCACTCTCGCCGCAAAGCGTTTTCCGCCCGTTGGTGGCGCGGATCGACGGATGCTTTGCTCGTCGAACGGGTCAAATGCAACGTGTTAGTGGCTGTTCAAAGCGCCCTATAAAACCCTAAAGCACATTTTTATTTTTATTTTAAAATTAGGTTGTGACGCTCGAATGACTTAGCTTTAAGTTAGAGCAATAAACCCGAAACACTAAAGCCAAATCATAAGGCTTATTTTTTCTTTCAGCGATACCATCATGGACCATCGCTGTGCGTCTCAAACGTCGGTTAACGTCCACTTCAACCCACTAGGTGAATGAACTTATCCTTTGCCTTAACTTTAGGCGCCGCGCGCTATATCTGCAATGATTTCATATGACCGAAGCCGTGCGGCATGATCGAAAACGTCCGAGACGATCATCAATTCGTCCGCACCAGTCATTGAAATTAACCTTTCCAACCCTTCGCGTACAGTCTGTTTCGAGCCGACAACCGAAAAAGCCAGCATATGCGATGCTTGCGCTTTCTCTGCACCTGACCAATAAGTCTCAATATCATCGATTGGTGGCTTGCTCAAACCTCGGGCACCGCGAAACATGTCGGTAAAAGACATTTGTTGCGTCGTCGCCAGACGCTGCGCTTCGGCGTCGGTCTCGGCGGCAATAATATTGATACCCACCATCGCATGCGGCGATGCCTGTTGAGCAGACGCATGAAATTGCGCCCGATAAGCTTGGAGCGCGGCCTCAAGTGAATCCGGCGCAAAATGCGATGCGAATGCATATGGCAAACCCAGTTTGGCAGCAAGTCTGGCACCAAATGTGCTCGATCCCAAAATCCAGAGAGGCACTTCTGTGCCTACGCCTGGTACCGCGACAATGCGTTGGCCCGGTTCAGCTGGCGCGAGAAAAGCCTGAAGTTCGAGTACATCCTGCGGGAATTCTTCAGCGCTCGCAGAATCGCGGCGCAGCGCACGCGTAGTAATCTGATCAGTGCCCGGCGCCCTTCCCAGTCCCAGATCAATGCGCCCCGGAAATAATGATGCAAGCGTTCCAAACTGTTCGGCAATAAGGAGTGGAGCGTGGTTTGGTAGCATGACGCCACCAGCGCCCACGCGAATCGTGCTGGTTCCAGCGGCAACGTGCGCAATCGCGACAGCTGTTGCAGCACTGGCAATACCAATCATATTGTGATGTTCGGCCATCCAAAATCGGCGGTAGCCCCAACCTTCAGCGTGGCGTGCGAGATCTCGCGCATTGTCGAGCGCGGTGCGGGCGGTGCTACCTTGCGTAATACGGACCAAATCGAGGATCGAAATGGGGATCATGGGTGTGTCCTTATCTAACTGCTTATGCGGTCTTTGAGTATAACCTTTCTGCCGATTTTGATTTGGCGGAGGCCAGTCTTATGGGCTGATAGCGCGGCAGATCAAGTCAGCGCTTACACTTAAAAAAGAGGTTGGTTCAAAACACTTACAAAAGTGTCATGCGACATCGCTCGAGTAATGGAATTGGGTAAAGAATGACGTCCACGCCGCTTTCAACCTGTGATATCCGCGCTATTTGCGTCTGATGTTCTAGCGCGAGGACATCCATTGAGGATTAGGCTGAAGTTGCGCTCCTCCCTTAAAAACTCGATGCCGTCAAAATTACTTCATCGACGCCCATTTCAAGCTCTTTAAGGGCTACCGCTCGAATTAAGGGTTTGTTATCCAAAAAGGCGCTGACCAATTGGTCTCGAGTGAGACTACTTGCCGGATTTTTTGTTAAATGCCGTAACGCCTCGGCTAGCACCGTACATGTCACTGTTCCTCCCTCAAATGGCACAGCGAACGTAATCTCGGTATTTTTTCCATTAACTAGCATATAGCCCGCTTCTTGAAAAATTTCTATTCACTCATCAAAAGCAACCTGAATTATGGATTCGATCGCCTGAACGCATACAAGACAAATACAACTATCGTATTTAAATATTAAGTGAACGTAGAGAGGTCAAGTTGGATGTCCGCTTTAGCGTTTTCGAGGGCTGCATGGTTTGCAGTGCCGTGAGTGGGCAGTCCTTCCGCAATATTTGCCCGAGTCCACGATATTTTTGTTTCACCATCTTTACTGATTGAATATTCAGCTGCCCAAACGTCACCAATAGGCACAGCACGCGTATGTATCTCATAACCTTCGTAGTTAGTGGTTGTAATGGCGCTCATATCGCTCTCCTTAAAAGAAAAATACACTCGTTTGTATTTTTTTAGATAACGTAGTTATCAAACAATTATTTTCAACAGTATTTACTATTACCATAAGGAGAATACTCGCAATACGCAAAGCCTCTCAAACTAGTGTCAATTATGGATTCCCTTAGAATAAGGCCTGCCAAAAGAAAACATCTTTCAATAAATTTTAATTGGGACTTGCCCAAATCCATTCCGAATATTCAACAATAAAGAGAATCAAACCTAGTCTAAACACGTTTGAGATGTAACAATATAGGGCTGTTTTATTTCATTTTGAAGAGGGCTGGATCCGCTTTTTTATGAATCTAGCTTATTGGCAGAGACAGGATTACCGGCGCACTGTGAACGGCTGGCGCCAGGCAAAATGCGGGTTTCATCGTCAAGCATGACTAAACTACGGAAAAGTATGAAAGAAAACGGCCAGAGCAAAGCCATACTGGGCGCCATCCTAGGAGGAATAACAGGATTGGTTTTAATTTCAAGCGCGGTTGCACAAGACTCGACCACGTCTGATGTTGATGAGTTTCCTCAGCGCATAATGGGTGATTTAGGCGTAGGTGTGTACGAGGCACCCAGCGAAATACACGGAGAAATACGTGGTAAACGTAGTTCAACCCTGATATTGCCGTACGCCTATCTTGACTATGGCCGGTTATTTGCGCGGGTCGATACCTTCGGCATAAAAACGGTCAAAATGGGGTATGGCTATCTGGAACTCACTGGTCGTGTCAGTTTTGATGGTTTTAAAACTTCCAACTCAACGCTAAGAGGTTTGACCGAACGCAAAAATGGGATTCCCTTAGGTATTGGCACTTTTCAGGAAACTCCGGTTGGTGCGTTCTTTCTGAACGCTTTTTACGACGTCAACAAATCGCATGGCACGTTGCTGGAAGCCATCTATGCAGGTGAAATAAAGGCTGGCCCGGTTAACTTTTACCCACAAATCGGTGCTGAATATCGCAGTGCAAATTTCGTTAATTATTACTACGGCATTACACCAGCCGAATCTGCCGCTAATAAACGTTACGCTGCCTATCAAGGCAAAGGCACAACAAATCCACTCGTGGCACTACAGGTCGAAATTCCTATTAATGCAACCTGGGTTGTCAACGTATACGGGCGCTATAAGTGGCTCGGCAATGGCATCACCAACAGTCCCATCGTCGACAAGAGGACGGCTCAAAGTTACTTTGTATCACTAGCTTATCGATTTAAGTAATTGCAAAATATAAAGGCAACTTAATCGCGTAGTTTTAAAACGCACAAGGCGGTTTATCAGATCGCATTCCTTTAGATAGGTTGACGAAAGCGGCACTCCGCTTAAGTCAGCTATCATCAATAGTAGAAAGTAAGCCTCTATTTTTAAAGCTCCCTTTCAACATTAGCAGTCTTTTTTTGGAGAACGATCATGACTAAGCAAATAATTGGTGTAATTGGATTGGCCGTAATGGGTCGTAATCTTGCACTAAATATTGAAAGCCGAGGCCATTCGGTCTCCGTCTATAACCGTAGTGCTGAAAAAACTGATTCGCTGGTCGCAGAATTTCCAGACCGCAATCTTGTTGCAACGTATTCTCTCAAAGAGTTCATCGATTCGCTCGAGAAGCCGCGCCGCGTCCTGTTAATGGTCAAAGCCGGTTCGGCGACTGATGAGACGATTGCTGCCGTCAAGCCGTTATTGGATAACGGCGACATCCTGATCGATGGTGGGAACACGCATTTTACCGATACCATTCGGCGCAACGACGATCTGGCCAAATCGGGTATTCACTTTATTGGCACCGGCGTATCCGGTGGCGAGGAAGGTGCGCTTAAAGGCCCCGCCATTATGCCGGGCGGGCAGCGCGAAGCTTACGATCTGGTCGCACCGATACTGACCGAAATCGCTGCCAAAGCGGCGGACGGCGTGCCCTGCGTAGGCTATATCGGCCCCAATGGCGCCGGACATTTTGTGAAGATGGTCCACAATGGGATTGAGTATGGCGACATGCAACTCATCGCAGAAAGTTACGCGGTCTTAAAAAACGTCATTGGCCTATCGAATCAAGAGCTAAGCCAGGTATATTCAGACTGGAACAAGGGTGAACTCAATAGTTACCTGATAGAAATCACTTCCCAGATTTTTGCAAAAAAAGACACCGATACCGATAAAGATTTGGTAGACGTCATCCTGGATCGGGCTGCACAAAAAGGCACCGGAAAATGGACCAGCCAAAATGCGCTGGATTTAGGCGCGCCGCTACCTCTTATCACTGAAGCAGTTTTTGCGCGCGTCTTATCGTCGCTCAAAGACGAACGAGTAGCAGCAAGCAAAAAACTGTCAGGACCGCTGCAACAAACCTATAACGGTGATCGCAAAGCACTGATTGACGCTGTGCAACGTGCGCTGTATTTCAGCAAAATCATTTCATACGCACAGGGCTTTGCACAGTTGCGTGCAGCATCGAATGAATACAAATGGGATCTGGACTACGGGAACATCGCTAAAATTTTCCGTGCCGGTTGCATCATCCGCGCCAGTTTTTTGCAAAAAATTATGGAGGCGTACGCTACTAACAAACAGTTGGCTAATCTGCTGCTGGATGACTACTTTTCCGAGATCGCAGAAAAATACCAATCCGCACTGCGCGAGGTTGTGATCGCTGCACTCAACGCTGGTGTGCCGGTCCCCGCGTTCTCGTCCGCGATTGCTTATTTTGATGCGTATCGAACCGAACGGCTTCCGGCCAATCTAATTCAGGCACAACGCGACTTTTTTGGCGCGCACACGTTCGAGCGGATTGATAAAAAGGGCAGCTTTCACGCTAGTTGGCCTTAATACACAAGAACGCACCAACGGTGACCTGTCGTCTCTTTATTTTTATTTGGTTTGTTTGCAATCGGCACAACTATGATTTAACTCATCGAACAAAACCTGTTTTCGGCCCATTAATCTGGCGCATTAATGTGCACCTTAATGCGCCTGTACAGGTTAAATAACGAAAGAAATGTATGCCAGTGATAAAAAAAGCAGCGGAAGAAAAAAAACAGCAACAATTAACAGAAATGGTGAAGTTCGCACACGACAGACTTCCACCCGACGTTTTTGCTACGATGCAGCCCTTTATGGCAAATTACTATTCTCAAGTTGGTGAGGAACAGGTACAAAGTCGCAATATCAGTGATCTGTATGGTGCTGTAATGTCCCACTGGCAATTTGCACGACATTTTAAAACAGGCGCGCCCCGCGTGCGTATTTATAATCCCCAAATCGATGAGCACGGCTGGGAATCAGCCCATAGCGTCATCGAAATCGTCAACGACGACATGCCCTTTCTGGTGGACTCGGTAACCACCGAAATTAATCGCCTTGGACTCACGTTGCACGCTGCCATCCATCCGGTATTCCGTGTCTGGCGTGATGCTTCCGGCCAGGTCGAAAGAATTCAGGCTGCTACTGACATCAGCGCAAAAATCGATGAGCAACACAACGCACCAAAGCTGGAATCCTACATACATTTTGAGATTGACCGGTGTACCGAGCCTCATAAGCTTGAAGAAATTTTAACTGGCGTCAAAAAGGTACTAAGTGATGTACGGGCAGCAGTTGAAGATTGGCACGGCATGATGACCAGCGCCACGGCCGCAGTCACTGAACTAAATGATCAGCCCGGCAAGGATGACACGCAACAGGCCGAAATCGACGAAGGCCGCGCTTTTCTGGAATGGATGATCAATGATCACTTCACGTTTCTAGGCTGCCGCGATTATGAGCTAGTCATCAACGCTGGTGAAAATTATTTGCAGGCAGTTGCGGGCTCAGGTCTCGGAATATTGCGCGATTCACTGCGGGATACCACGCGGTCGTCGGATAGCGCTGACATGACTAAATTACCAAGCGGCGCGCAAGCGATTATCGACTCTCCTTCCCCTGTTTTTATCACCAAAGCTGATTCTCGCGCTACCGTGCATCGCCCCGGCTATCTGGATTACGTCGGTGTCAAACGGTACGATACTGGAGGCAAAGTGATCGGCGAACGGCGCTTTGTCGGCCTTTATACCTCAACCGCGTACATGGTTACTACTAGCGATATCCCGATCATACGGCGCAAGGTGGCGAAGGTGCGGGAGCGTGCAAGCTTTGTACCAAAGGGGCATCTGGCAAAAACGCTTACGACTATACTTGAACAATATCCACGCGACGAATTGTTTCAAGTTGATGAAGACAATTTGTACGATACCGCCATAGGTATTCTCCGGCTTGAAGAGCGCCAGCGCACACGCCTATTTGTACGCCGCGACGCATTCGGCCGTTACGTATCCTGCTTGGTGTACGTGCCGCGTGACAAATTCAATACAGAACTACGCGTCCGTATCCAAACTTTATTGCTCGACGCATTCAATGGCTTGAGTATCGAATTCACTCCATTGTTGTCCGATTCCGTATTGGCACGTATCCAGTTCACAGTGCGTACCGAAGCTGGTACGGTAACTAATACTGATATTAGCGAACTTGAAACCAAGATTGTGCAAGCCACACGCCGCTGGCAGGACGATCTAGCCGATGCATTGCTGGAAAACCGTGGTGAGGAACATGGCAACCGATTATTGCGCCGTTATGCGGCTTCATTTCCGGCTGGCTTCCGTGAGGATTATGCAGCGCGTGCCACAGTGCGAGATATCGAATTAATGGAACTGGCACAACAGCGGGCCGGACTGGCGATGAATCTATATCGCCCTATCGAAGCTGCTGCTTCGTCCTTACGCCTGAAGATATACCACTCCGGCAAACCAATCGCCCTCTCGCAGAGCTTACCGATGCTGGAACATATGGGTGTTAAGGTGCAGGAAGAACGCCCTTATCGGATTGAAGTGCAAGATGCGGCTCCCGTATGGATTCATGATTTTGGTATGCAAACTGCAGATGGCGGGGAGGTCGAGATCGACCGCATCAAAGACATATTTGAAGATGCATTCGCCCATGTATGGAATGGCGAAGCCGATAATGACGACCTGAACCGACTGGTATTCGGCGCCCAACTCAATTGGCGCGAAGTGACGATATTACGTGCTTACGCACGCTATTTACGTCAGGTCGGCTCAACCTTTAGCAATGCGTACATCGAACAAGCTTTGACCGGCAATCCGTCGATTGCCCGCAAATTGGTAGAGCTGTTTATCGCGCGCTTCGATCCCGCAGCTAACATTAAGGGTGGTCGCCCTGACCAAGTCCGCATAGATACCCTTTTGCAGCAGACCGAAGAGGCGATGGATCAGGTTCCTAACCTGGATGAAGACCGCATTCTAAGACAATTTTTAGGGGTCATTCAAGCGACGTTACGCACCAATTATTTTCAGCGCGACGTCAATGGTAAACCGAAACCATACTTATCATTCAAGTTCGACCCAGCCAAGGTCCCGGGACTACCGGCTCCGAAGCCGATGTTCGAAATTTGGGTCTATTCGCCGCGTTTCGAGGGCGTCCATTTAAGAGGTGGCAAAGTGGCCCGCGGTGGATTGCGCTGGTCGGATCGACGCGAAGACTTCAGGACCGAAGTATTGGGACTGGTGAAAGCGCAAATGGTGAAGAACGCGGTCATTGTGCCAGTTGGATCAAAAGGTGGGTTCGTACTGAAAAATGCGCCGCCAGCCTCGGACCGCGAAGCCTATTTAAAAGAAGGTATCGCCTGCTATCAGAATTTTTTACGCGGCTTGCTTGATCTGACCGATAATTTAGTTGGTGGCAAAGTCGTACCACCCACGGACGTCGTACGGTATGACGCGGATGATCCTTATCTGGTCGTTGCCGCAGATAAAGGCACGGCGACTTTTTCCGATTTCGCCAATGCTATTTCTGCCGAATATGGATTCTGGCTCACTGACGCGTTTGCCTCCGGCGGCTCCGTGGGTTACGACCATAAAAAAATGGGCATTACGGCCCGCGGTGCGTGGGAAGCGGTCAAACGCCACTTCCGCGAAATTGGTGTCAACACGCAAGAACAGGATTTTACTGTTGCCGGGATCGGGGATATGTCGGGGGATGTGTTTGGTAACGGAATGCTGTTATCCAATCACATTAAACTCGTGGCTGCTTTCGATCATCGTCATATATTTCTCGACCCTAACCCGGATACTGCTGCAAGCTTTGCCGAACGCGCACGCTTATTCGTCTTGCCGCGCTCCAGTTGGGCAGACTATGATGCCAAATTGCTGTCCGTCGGCGGGGGCATTTATCCCCGGTCGTTGAAGACCGTTCCGCTCTCGCCGGAAGTCCGCGCTGCACTTGGGGTTACCGCTACCGAGTTGGCACCTACCGATTTAATACATGCCATTCTGGTCGCTCCGGTAGACATGCTGTACAACGGCGGTATCGGCACTTATGTCAAAGCCGGTTACGAATCCCACGCACAGGTCGGTGATCGTGCCAATGACGCCATCAGGGTTAACGGCGCGCAACTACAATGCAAAGTGGTGGCTGAGGGCGGCAACTTGGGACTAACCCAATTCGGGCGCATCGAATTCGCCCAAAAAGGTGGACGGATCTGCACCGATGCCATCGACAATTCCGCTGGTGTTGATTGCTCAGACCATGAAGTCAATATCAAGATTTTGCTGGGACTAGTGGTGACCGAAGGCGAGATGACCGAGAAGCAACGCAACAAATTGCTCGCCGAGATGACCGACGAGGTGGGCAAACAGGTGTTGACCGACAACTACTACCAAACCCAGGCCCTGTCTGTCGCCGGTCGTTGCGCCGCATCACTACTTGAACCGGAAGCACGTCTGATCCGTTATCTTGAGCGCGCAGGACGACTTGACCGTACGGTCGAATTTTTACCCTCGGAGGAGGCTATCGCCGAGCGCAAGACTGCCAAGCAAGGACTAACCACGCCTGAACGTGCTGTGCTGATGGCCTACAACAAAATGTGGTTGTACGAAACCACGCTGGCCTCGGATTTACTGGATGATCAGTTTATTAGTCGCGCACTGGCACAATACTTTCCGCAACCATTGCGCGAACGTTATCCTGACGTGATGTCGCGTCATCCGCTGGCACGCGAAATCATTGCGACTTACGTGGTGAATACGTTCACCAACCGGGTCGGGACCACTTTTGTGCATCAACTTAGCGAGGAAAGTGGCGCCAGTCCAACCGATGTGATCAGAGCCTCCATCATCGCGCGCGACGTTTTTGGTTTCGAGGACATCTGGAGCGATATCGACGCACTGGACAATGTCGTACCCGACGCGCTGCAAGCTCAAATGTTTATTGCGGTCGGCCGCCTTATCGAGCAAGCCAGCTTCTGGTTCTTGCATCGTCATGCCACCGCAGAGACGATTGAAGCCATGGTCGCCCGTTTCCGCCCTGCCGCGGATCAGCTTGGCCCTATATTGGTTTCATTGCTGACAGCCACAGATGCAGAAGCGCTAAAAGCGAAACAAGCGGCATTGATGCAAGCAGGCGTATCGGAAACGCTGGCGCGGCGCGTAGCAAGTGCTGAGCTGATCGGTGCCGTACTCGATATAGCAGAAGTGGCTACCGTGACGGGTCGTAGTCTGGAGCTTGTGGCGCAAGTTTATTTCGCCCTCGACCTCAATCTTAACTTCGGATGGATGCGAGAGCGTGCGGCCACACTACCGGTCGATACGCATTGGCAGACACTTGCCCGCACCGCTTTGCAAAGTGATTTAACCACGCTGCAACGCGCCCTGACGGCAAATGTTATCCAACTCTCGCCTACTCTCGACCAATCCCCGGAAATGGTCGAAGTCTGGCAATCTGCCAATCGTCCACAATTAGAGCGCTACCGTCGCCTGTTGATCGATTTTCAGTTGGGGGGAAATGTCGATTTGGCGATGCTTTCTGTAGCAGCGCGCGAGATGCGAGCGATAGAAACGAAATAAGGCTGTCCACAAAAAAACAAAGACTGCCAAAAGCAGTCTTTGTTGAATGTTCCCCATCATCAGGATATCTTCTTCACCCTTTCACACTTTCACGCTAAATAGCTCCCGGCGATCAACCTTTTTCAGCGCCAGAATGAGGATGTATAAAAGATCGCCTTCGATCTCACACTAATCTTCTTCCATTGCCGCCGAGTAAGTCCCCAAAACTGCTGCACTATTCAAGCGGGCGCGTCGGTACAGCGCCTGTTGCGCGACCTCCTTATTCGCAAGTTCGCCTGCCCACGCCTGAATCGCCGTCGATTGCAGCGCTCGACCGTAAGAAAAGCTGACATTCCAAGGGTGCTTTATCTGAGCATTCATCGCATTAAGATTCGCTGTCGCGGCTGCGTCCGTTTGGCCGCCTGAAAGAAAGTTAATACCCGGCACTGCTGCCGGGACGGTACGGCGAAAACAGGTCAGCGTTGCCTGAGCAATTTGCTGTGGCGACGCTTGCACTTTACAGAGTGAACCCGGCACCACCATATTCGGCTTCAAAATCATCAATTCAAGCATGACCCGCTGGGCATGCAGAGCGTGAAATACGGTGTGTAAAACACGTTCAGTAATACTGCCACATGTCTCCAGCGTATGATCGCCGTCCATCAATATTTCTGGCTCAACAATCGGTACCAAACCGGCTGACTGGCAAATGGCCGCATACCGCGCCAAAACATAGGCGTTGGCGGCAATCCCTTGCGCCGACGGAAGCCCTTCATCGATCGTTAATACGGCCCGCCATTTAGCAAATCGCGCACCTAAATGCTTGTAGTCATTTAGGCGCTTCGCCAAGCCATCCAAACCTTCCGTGATTTTTTCTTCGGGAAACCCGGGTAATGAAACCGTACCGATGTCGACCTTAATACCGGGTATCATGCCCTGTGTTTTTAATAAGTCCGGCAGTGGAACGCCGACGGTATTTTTTTGCTTCAGCGTCTCGTCGAAAAGAATCACGCCACTGATGAACTCACTTAACCCAGGCGTAGAAAACAATAGCTCCCGATAATCGCGTCGACTTTCTTGCGTGGAAACCACGTTCACGGCTTTAAAACGCTTCTCGATAGTACCAACACTCTCATCAGCGGCGAGAATCCCTTTACCCGGCGCGATGAGTGCTGCGACCGTGCTTTCAAGATCGTGTTCAAGAATCGACATACTGCCTCCAGTAATTTTATCAGCCGTGTTCTTCACTTATAAAATACGTTAACGTTGCAATGTAATCTGAGTGTGGCCTGAAATTAAAATCAATTTATCGCATCGACCAATGTAAGCTTGCTTACGGTTACTCTCCGGGCGCGACACCTTTTATATTGGCCAAAATAGTAAAGATATCCATCGGCACCGGGAAAATAATAGTCGAACTTTTATCTCCGGCAATAGCAGTTAATGTTTGCAGATAACGCAACTGCATGGCTTGTGGCTGTTGCGCCAGCATTTGCGCCGCTTGCAGGAGTTTTTCCGAGGCTTGTAACTCGCCTTCCGCATGGATAATTTTAGCTCGCCGTTCGCGTTCGGCCTCAGCTTGGCGTGCAATGGCGCGAATCATCGTTTCATTGATATCTACGTGCTTTATCTCGACAGTTGACACCTTGATGCCCCATGCATCGGTTTGCGTGTCCAGCACTTTCTGGATGTCGAGGTTGAGCCTTTCGCGTTCGGATAACAGTTCATCCAATTCGTGCTTACCAAGCACCGAACGTAACGTTGTCTGCGCTAATTGACTAGTGGCGTCGAGAAACTTGACCACCTGAATTACCGACTTCTCTGGATCAACGATACGAAAATACACCACCGCATTAACCTTTACGGAAACGTTATCACGCGTGATGACATCCTGCGGTGGCACATCAAACACCACCGTGCGTAAATCTACCCTCACCATTTGCTGGACTACCGGAATCAGTAATACTAACCCTGGCCCCTTCACTTTCCAAAACCGTCCCAACATAAAAATCACACCGCGTTCATACTCACGCATGATGCGCACTGACGTAACGAGCAATACCGCGACGATCAGAAATACAATGCCACCGAATCCAAATCCGAGTGTCATATCAACTCTCCTGGTTCCACCTCATTGATCGGCACCACCGCCAATATCAGGCCAGTGCGGGAAACCACCCGCACCCGCTGCCCTTTCGCCAGTGTCACCATGCTTTGCGCCCGCCATTGCTCGCTGCGAACCCGCGCCCAACCTTCACTAATGACGCCATCAGATTGCATATCATTGAGCATGATTCCGGTACTGCCCAGCAATTGTTCCGCTCCGCTGACCACCGGCCGTCGTCGTGATTTCAGCACCGCGTTAGAGACGAAATAGACAAATAACGTGGCGACAATGGCCAACGCGACAATCAAAGACAACGGAATGCCAAAACCTGGTTGATCCGTGTCGATCAACATCGTAGCGCCGAATCCGAACGCAATCAGGCCACCGATTCCGACGACGCCAAACGTAGGAAGGAATACTTCCGCCACCAAAAATCCCAGGCCAAGCAGAATGAGTCCCAACCCGGCGTAATTTACCGGCAACATTTGTAAGGCGAATAAACCAAGCAATAAACAAATGGCACCGATCACACCCGGCAGTACGATTCCTGGATTAGTGAACTCAAAAATCAACCCGAAAATTCCCACCATCAATAACATGAGCGCTGTTCCTGGATCGGTGAGAACAGCCAGAAATCGCGTTCTGTCATCCAGCTTTATCGTCTTAATGTCCGCACCGACGGTATGCAAAACGTGATTACCATCAGCAGTACTGACCTGGCGCCCATCCAACTTGTGTAACAGATCCGGCACATCCTGAGCGATGAGGTCGATCACTTTTTGCGTCAGTGCTTCATTCGAGGACAGACTGACCGCCTCGCGCACCGCACGCTCCGCCCATACCGCATTGCGACCACGCAGTTGCGCCAGACCGCGGATATACGCTGCTGCATCATGCATTTGCTTTCGATGCAACGTACTTTCATTATCGGACGGCAACTCCGTCTTAGCCGTACCGGCCCCTAAATTACCAGCGTCTTGTTTGGATTTTTGCTGTTGCGGTGGTCGCGTACGGTCCGGTATACCAACCTGAATCGGGCTGGCTGCACCAAGATTTGTACCGGGTGCCATCGCTGCAATATGACTGGCATAGAGAATAAAAGTCCCTGCACTTGCCGCACGTGCCCCGCCGGGCGCAACAAAACTCGCAACTGGCACTGGCGAAGCCAGTATCGTCTGAATAATCTGCCGCATCGATATATCAAGGCCGCCGGGTGTATCCATTTGCAGGACAATTAATTGCGCACCGGATTTTTGCGCTAGCAGAATGTGTCGATCAATAAAATCCGCACTTGCCGGTCCGATCGCTCCATTGACCGGAATCACCACCACAGCAGACGTCGCAGCAGACGTCGCAGCAACGCCGCAATGAAGGGCAAAGCCGAAACCAATAACGAGAATCGTTTTCAGAAACTTCAGCATAATGACGCGAAGTATTGTTGAAAGATTGTTAGAAAATGGTTTGTATGTAAGCTGTTATAAGACCATCTAAAACAAAAAAATATCCCCAAACCTGCGATTTATTATCAAAAAAACAAAATTTATACAGAGAGAAGTTAGTTTCTGCTCCATTTTTATGCATGCCGCTTGTTGCTTGTCCTAACATTCAAGGCACGCATAAAGGTCAGCAATCCCTGACAACGGTAAGTTATGTGGCTAGTGGCTAGTGGCTGGAGGCTGGCCGTTAGCCAAGCCAACGAAAAAAAGATTACGCTATCGGCTCTGAAACGCATCCGTGGTGGACGGGTCTTAACATCCCCAACCCACGGAATACCTAAAATTTGCGGTTACGTTGCCATTTTGCAATTTTCATTGCAGCAGTAGCGGAAATCCAACGTTAAGACGCGTCTTTTGGAATAGAAGAAAATATCCCCTCCGATTGTGCATCTGCATGATAAGACGAGCGCACCATCGGCCCCGACGCCACGCGTGAGTAACCTAACTTTAGCGCTACGACTCGCAAAGCCTCGAACTCTGCCGGAGTGACATACCTTGCGACCGGCAAGTGATGCGGGCTGGGTTGTAGATATTGTCCGAGAGTTAGCATATCAACCTGATGATCTCGCAAATCCTGCATCACGACTTCGATCTCTTCAATCGTCTCGCCCAAGCCCAACATTAGCCCTGATTTTGTTGCGACATGCGGATGGCGTTGTTTAAAACGCTGCAGTAATTCTAGCGAATTACGGTAATCTGCACCGGGACGCGCTTCACGGTAAAGACGCGGGATTGTTTCGAGGTTATGATTAAAAACATCGGGCGTGGCCTGCCCAAGGATTTCAAGGGCTACATCAACCCGTCCACGAAAATCGGGCGTCAGAATTTCAATCTTTATACCTGGACTCAACGCTCTGGTATGTTGGATGCAATCAACAAAATGCGCTGCACCGCCATCGCGTAAGTCATCCCGGTCAACCGACGTAATGACGACATAAGATAATCCCATTGCCTTGATTGTTTGCGCCAGATTTTTCGGTTCTTCAACATCCAGCGGATTGGGGCGACCGTGACCAACATCACAAAACGGGCAGCGTCGGGTACAAATATCACCCATGATCATAAAAGTCGCCGTGCCGCTTTTAAAGCATTCTCCAATATTAGGACAATTCGCTTCTTCACAGACTGTGTGCAAGTGGTTTTCGCGGAGTATCTCTTTTAAGCGCAACACTTCACGGGTGCCAGTAAACTGCGCCCGAATCCACGCTGGTTTGCGCAAGTATTGCGCCGGTTCAGTCGGCACAATCTTGATTGGAATGCGCGCCATCTTTTCTGCACCGCGAAGTTTTTCGCCCGCCTCTACCGGCCGCCGTGCTACATTGGATTCACGGATGATGATGGGTTCACGCATTACTTCTCCTCTTTTCGATTTGTCCGAATTCTGCTTTGCCTCTGATTTTCCTTTGCCGGACTAAAAAACTTGTTCATCCGCTTTATTCATCCGCTTTACATTACCTCTCAGAAGATTTAATCCATCAACCGCGGTAGTAACGTTGCGGAACGAAAGGTGTTTTCGCAACCACAACCGGTATCGGTTTGCCGCGTACGATGGCGTGTAACGTCGTGCCGACAGTCGCATGCGCCGACTCAACATAGCCCATTGCGACCGGACCGCCTAATGTCGGTCCAAATCCGCCGCTGGTCACTTTGCCGACAATCTCGCCGTTTGCATTGATAACCTCGGCCCCTTCACGTACTGGCATCCGGTCTTGCGGCAACAGCCCAACGCGTTTCCGCGCAACGCCTTCTGCAAGCTGACGCAGGATGATCTCGGCGCCAGGATAACCACCTGCGCGTGGTTGGTCAGCGCGACGTACTTTCGAGAGCGCCCATGCCAGACTCGCTTCCACCGGCGTAATATTGGCATCCATATCGTGGCCATACAAGCAAAGCCCTGCTTCTAATCGCAAAGAATCGCGTGCGCCCAGACCAATAGGCGCGACCTCCGGTTGCGATAACAAAACACGTGCGAGCGCTTCTGCGTGATGGTTTGGTACCGATATTTCAAATCCATCCTCACCCGTGTAACCGGAACGACTAACAAAGCAATTCACGCCCGCCAGCATCACAGTGGCGGTCTGCATAAATATCATTTGGGCAGTGTTGGGAGCAAGCCGGGCCAAGACCTTTGCTGCTAGCGGTCCTTGCAACGCGAGCAATGCTCTGTCATTCAATTCTTCAACGCTGCAATGTTCGGATAGGTGTTTTTGCAGATGCGCCAAATCTTGTTGTTTGCAGGCAGCATTGACGACCAACAGTAAATGATCCCCCGAATTCGCCACCATCAGATCGTCGAGAATGCCGCCGCTGGCGTTGGTAAACACGGCGTAGCGCTGCGTATTGACAGCAAGATCAATGATATCAACCGGCACCAGAGTTTCCAGCGCCGCCGCCGCATGTGCGCCACTCAGTCGCACTTGCCCCATATGCGAAACATCAAACAAACCTGCTTGCGTGCGAGTATGGGTATGTTCTTTCAAAACACCAGTTGGATACTGCACCGGCATTTGATAGCCAGCAAACGGCACCATCTTCGCGCCCAACTCAAGATGCAGGTCATACAACGGCGTACGTGCCAGAGATTGTGAATTGGACTCCATAAGATTTTCCTTTTTTTAGAAAAGAGCGTATCGCCTTGTTAACGACGTACCGAGAAAGCGGATCAATATGGTCAGAAGTGGCCCTTGAACAGCGCGCAATTTAAGGACCGTGAACACCAAAGTGCAAGCAACGTTCAATCATTTGGTCAACAGTTAATCTGCACTTTCAGCACTCAATAACATTCACGGCAAGCCCGCCACGTGATGTTTCCTTGTATTTTGTTTTCATATCCGCGCCGGTATCGCGCATGGTCTTGATCACATTATCGAGCGAAACATGGTGTCGTCCATCGCCTCGCAAAGCCATCCGCGCTGCATTAATTGCCTTGACGGAACCCATCGCATTACGCTCGATACAAGGGACCTGGACCAGTCCACCAATTGGATCGCAGGTCAACCCGAGATTGTGTTCCATCCCAATTTCTGCCGCGTTTTCAACTTGTGCAGGGCTACCGCCCATCACTTCCGCCAACGCGCCCGCAGCCATCGAACAAGCGACGCCGACTTCGCCCTGACAACCGACTTCAGCCCCGGAGATGGATGCGTTTTCTTTGTACAGAATACCAATCGCGGCAGCTGTCAGCAAAAAACGCACAACACCGTCGTCATTTGCACCGGGTACAAAGCGCGTGTAGTAATGCAGCACCGCTGGAATAATGCCCGCCGCGCCGTTGGTCGGTGCCGTGACTACACGTCCACCGGCAGCGTTTTCTTCATTGACCGCCAACGCGTAAAGATTAACCCAGTCGAGTGTCGTTAATGGATCGCGCAGACTACGTTCTCCTTGCGTCGACAACGTGCGGAACAACTCGGCGGCCCGGCGTCGTACTTGCATCGGGCCGGGCAGAACGCCTTCTTCCTGACAGCCACGTTTGACACAATCCTGCATCACCTGCCAAATATTCATCAAGCCAGCACGGATTTGTTGCTCGGAGCGCCATACTTTTTCGTTTTCCAGCATTAGCTGACTAACCGATAGTTGATTACGCTGGCAGTGATCAAGCAATTCTGCGCCGCTATGGAACGCATAAGGCTGAACCGTAGTGTCGGACACAATCCGATCCTCGCCGGCGGCGTTTTCATTGACCACAAAGCCGCCACCGACGGAGTAATACACCTTGTTGACTATTTCGCTACCATCACTATCCAATGCTGTAAAGCGCATACCATTTGGGTGATACGGCAAGGTGCGCTGCCGATACATTAATAGATGCTCTTTTTCAACGAAAGCAACTTGCTTGATACCGAGTAAATCAATACTTGCCGCGCTGCGAATGTGCGCAAGCTTAGCGGCGATGGTATTAATATCGACCAGATCGGGCGTTTCTCCCAGCAAGCCTAACAGTACCGCCTTGTCGCTGCCGTGGCCCTTACCTGTCGCACCGAGCGAGCCGTATAGCTCAGCTTTGACCGTGGCGGTGCGATTCAGCAAACCGTTGGCTTGCAGCCCGGTGACGAACAACGCAGCCGCACGCATCGGTCCCACTGTATGCGAGCTTGAAGGACCGATGCCGATTTTAAATAGTTCAAATATGCTGATAGCCATCTTGATTTACTCGTAATCCGACAGCGGCGGGCAAGAACACACGAGATTACGATCACCGTATACATTATCAACTCGGCCAACCGGCGGCCAATACTTGCTGGTCTTTTTCAGTGATGCTATTGGGAATACGGCCTGTTCACGTGTGTACGCACGATCCCAGTCTTCTGTCAGATCCAAGGCAGTGTGCGGTGCATGCCTGAGTGGGCTACTTTCAGCAGTCATGCGTTCATCCTCAATCTCCTTAATTTCATGCCGAATCGCAATCATTGCCGCACAAAAACGATCCAGTTCTCCCTTTGATTCACTTTCGGTGGGCTCAATCATCAACGTTCCTGCTACGGGAAACGACATCGTTGGCGCATGGAAGCCAAAATCGATAAGACGTTTCGCCACATCGTCGACGGTCACCCCCGTTTTATCTTTCAATGGCCGCAAATCGATGATGCACTCATGCGCCACGATACCGTCTCTGCCAGCATACAAAATCGGATAATGCGGCGCGAGACAATGGGCGATATAGTTGGCATTCAGAATCGCGATTTGACTGGCTTGTTTAAGACCGCGACTTCCCATCATCGTGATGTAGGCCCAACTGATCGGCAGAATATTGGCACTGCCCCATGGCGCAGCGGCGACCGGCGCAATACCTGTTTCGAGCAGTCCATGCCCAGGCAAAAATGGCGCAAGATGGGCCTTCACGCCGATGGGACCAACGCCCGGGCCACCACCGCCGTGCGGAATACAAAATGTTTTGTGTAGATTCAAATGCGATACATCACCACCAAAATGGCCCGGTGCACACAAACCGACCATAGCATTCATGTTCGCACCGTCAATATAGACCTGACCGCCATGTGTATGAATAATGTCGCAGATTTCGCGGATAGCTTGTTCGAAAACACCGTGCGTCGATGGATACGTAATCATTAACGCAGCCAGCTCAGCCGCATGCAAATCGGCCTTGGCCTTTAAATCAACGACATCAACGTTGCCATTATCGTCGCAACGCACGACGACCACTTTCATACCCGCCATGTGTGCCGTGGCAGGATTAGTACCGTGTGCAGAACTTGGGATAAGGCAAACATTACGTTCGCCTTCACCGCGACTTTGGTGATAAGCGCGGATTGCCAGCAAGCCCGCATATTCACCTTGCGAACCGGCATTTGGCTGTAACGACACTGCGTCGTAACCAGTACAAACGCATAGCATTTGTTCCAGCTCCGTCACCAGTTGCTGATATCCCTGCGCCTGTTCGAGCGGCGCGAAGGGATGAATGGCACTGAACTCTTTCCATGTGATCGGAATCATTTCCGTGGTGGCATTCAGTTTCATCGTGCATGAGCCAAGCGGGATCATAGTGCGGTCAAGCGCCAGATCCTTGTCAGCCAGTGTGCGCAGATAGCGCATCATCTGGGTTTCAGAGTGGTGGCTATTGAATACCGGATGCGTCAAGAAATCACTGGTTCGAGTGTGCTCTGACGGAAGTCGATCATCAACCTCAGCTTCAACTTTTGCAAAGGAAAGCGTTGGATGGTCCTTGCGCGAAAAAATCCGCCACAACGTCTCGACATCCTCAGCCGTTGTCGTTTCATCAAATGAAAGGCCAATCTGATCAATCGCAGCTATCCGCAAGTTGATAGACTGCGCGCGCGCCGCTGCGTGGATCGCCTGGGTATGTCCGATAGTGCGCACGGTGAGTGTGTCGAAAAAATGAGGCGTCACCACCGCATAATCCAGCTGATTTAATCCCGCCGCACAGGTCGCTGCAAGACGATGGACCCGTTGCGCGATGGTCTTCAATCCGTGCGGCCCGTGATAGACCGCGTACATGCTGGCAATATTCGCTAACAACACCTGCGCAGTACAAATATTGCTGGTCGCTTTTTCACGCCGGATGTGCTGCTCCCGCGTTTGCATCGCCAGACGATACGCTTGGTCGCCACGGCTATCGATGGAAACACCGACAACGCGCCCCGGCATCATGCGTTTGTGTGTGTCCTTAGTTGCGAAGTACGCTGCATGTGGGCCGCCATAACCTAACGGCACGCCGAAGCGCTGGGACGAGCCAATGGCTACATCGGCACCAAATTCACCGGGCGGCGTCAATAAAGTTAACGCCAGCAAATCGGCGGCAACGATCACTAACGCGTCCTTACTGTGCGCGATGTCAACAGTTTTTGCGTAGTCGTGTATCTCACCGCTGAGGCTTGGATATTGCAATAGCAGGCCGAAACAATCGAGATCATTTAACGCCGTCAGATGATCACCTATCACGACATCAATATCTAGCGGCGCGGCGCGGGTTCTGATTACATCGATGGTTTGCGGGAAGCAGTCCTGGGATACAAAAAACGTATTGCTTTTGCTTTTCGATACGCGCTGGCAAAAGGTCATGGCCTCCGCCGCTGCCGTGGCCTCATCAAGTAATGACGCATTGGCAATCTCTAGCCCAGTCAAATCGGATACCATCGTTTGAAAGTTTAGTAACGCCTCCAAACGGCCTTGCGATATCTCTGGTTGATACGGCGTGTAAGCCGTGTACCAACCCGGATTTTCAAGTAAATTGCGTAGAATAACCGTAGGCGTATGGCAGTTGTAATAGCCCATCCCAATATAGGTTTTAAATACATGATTTTTAACTGCAATACTGCGTAGCGCCTCTAACGTCTCGACTTCATTGAGCGCACTGCGCAGATTTAATGGCGCGTCAGACAAAATAGCCGCTGGCACGACATTCTTTATCAACGCGTCGATCGACGTGTAACCCAGCGTCGCCAACATCCGTTGTTGGTCAGTCTCATCGGGGCCGATGTGCCGACCAACAAAATCCGTATGCTGCAATAAATCTTCAAACGTCGGCCGTATCTGAGTCATTGTATTCTCTCGCAATAGTTACTGTTCCATACATGCGCTTGCATCGTCCCAACCGATACAACTTGCGTGACGATACTCAACCCAATCCTGCTACAAATGCTTTATAACCATCCTCATCCATCAGTCCAGTTATACCGGCAACATCATCATTTGCCTGAAACCTGAAAAACCATCCATCACCCAATGGGTCTTCATTCACCTTGCCGGGTTCGTCGGCCAACAATGCGTTGATTTCAGTGATTACGCCCGCCATTGGCATCATGATTTCGCTCGCGGTTTTGACTGATTCAATCACGGCAGCTTCTGCGCCTTTGTCTATTTGCTTGCCGACTTCCGGTAACTGGACGTAGACCAGATCACCCAAATGATCTTGCGCAAAATCAGTAATGCCGACCGTCACCAAACCGTTGTCGTCGATTTTTAGCCACTCGTGCTCTTCCGTATATTTCGTCGTACTCATTGTGCGTCTCCCTTTAACAAGTTGGTATTACGCGCCAACTACAATCCCGGCGATTGTGCGCATACAGTCATTTTCCCTGTACAAAATTGTAGAGTTTTCAAGAATGCTTTTGCAATCAATTTCTCAGTTAAACAAGCTAAAAAAATCAATAGAAGACTACTTTGTGTTCAAAAAATTAAATTTAATTTCATAATATTCGAAAAAACAAAATTGTAGGAGGCGCAGTCCTGAATAACCACAGAACAAGCCATTACAAAAAAACAATCGCGCGTTTTAGTCGCTATTGCCGATCAAGTCAATTACTACCGCACGTCGTCCCGCGATCAATACTAACGCTTAAAAAAAACGCCGTGATGCATAAAATAGATATTAAAAAAACAGATTTCATAAAAAATGCGCTCCCTTACAACGACGTTTCCTCATGGGGAAAAGTACGCTTAGCACTACATCAATGAAGTAAAAAAACACCCGAAACCGCGCATCATTCGCAATATGTCCCGTCAAAATTATCATTTTAAGTAACGCAATTCAACGTAGACTTTGTGTGTAATCACCTAAAAAGGATGCATTTCATGAACATTCATGGATTAATGGAGCGACTCGGTGTGCCACAGACGGCATTGGAAAATGGCGATCTTGAAGTGCGTAGCCCAATTGATGGCGCGTTGCTGGCAATCATCAAGACCCACAGTCCGGTACAGACAACCGAAACGATAGATCGTGCACACCAGGCATTTCTGACATGGAGGTCAGTTCCTGCGCCACGTCGCGGGGAGTTGGTTCGCTTGTTAGGCAACATTTTGCGAGAACATAAACACGATCTGGGCGCACTCATTACCATGGAGACGGGGAAAATCCTTCAGGAAGGCCTGGGTGAAGTGCAGGAAATGATCGATATTTGCGACTTTGCAGTGGGCTTGTCGCGCCAACTATATGGGCTGACCATTGCATCCGAGCGCCCCGGTCATCGCATGATGGAGAGCTGGCATCCTCTGGGTGTGTGCGGCGTCATTTCCGCCTTTAACTTCCCTGCTGCGGTATGGGCCTGGAATGCAGCATTGGCCTTTGTATGCGGTAACAGCGTGGTCTGGAAACCGTCAGAAAAAGCACCTTTGACGGGCCTCGCCTGCGCTGCCTTGTTTAATCGGGCCAGCCGTGCATTTGGAGATGCGCCGGATGGATTGTTGGAAGTGCTTCAGGGTAATCGGACGGTCGGCGATGCGCTGGTCAAAGATGCGCGCGTTCCGTTAATTTCAGCGACCGGATCAACCCGGATGGGACGCAAAATAGGTCCCCGTGTCGCCGAAAGGTTTGGTCGCAGTATTCTTGAGCTTGGCGGCAATAACGCCGCTATCGTAGCGCCCAGCGCTGACTTGTCATTGGTTGTGCGCGGCGTCTTATTCTCAGCCGTAGGAACCGCAGGGCAACGCTGCACAACGCTACGCCGACTGATTGTGCATAAAGACATATATGACCAATTGATGCCGCAAATACGCAATGCTTACAACAACATCAAAGTTGGCAATCCGTTAGAAAGCGAAACTTTGGTCGGCCCGCTGATAGACGTACGTTCTTTTGACGCAATGCAACAGACATTGGTGGCCGCGCGTGCCCAGGGTGGTCTGGTGGTCGGCGGTGAAAGGGTTGCGGTAAGCGGCTGTGCAGATGGCTTTTACGTCCGTCCAGCGCTGGTTGAAATGCCAGAACAAACGGACATCGTCTGCCTTGAAACATTTGCACCGATTTTATACGTCATGCGCTACGACGATTTCGCCGACGCCATCGCCCTGCAAAATGGTGTCCCGCAAGGGCTTTCGTCGTCGATATTCACGCTAAACATGCGTGAAGCAGAACTGTTCGTCTCTACCGTTGGCAGCGATTGCGGTATCGCGAATGTCAACATTGGTCCATCTGGCGCTGAAATCGGTGGCGCGTTTGGCGGCGAAAAGGATACCGGCGGCGGACGAGAATCCGGCTCCGACTCGTGGCGAGCGTATATGCGTCGGGCCACCAATACCATTAATTATTCCAATGCGTTACCGCTAGCGCAAGGAATCCAGTTTGACGTATGAATTGCAATCATTCCGGGCGGATGGCTAACGACGGCAAGCAACCTCGTCGTCAGCCATCCTTTTTGAGTGCTTTCTGCTTGCGCAGCGCCTGTTCTCTGATGCTGGATAAACTGTTGGTTGGTGTGATCACTTCAGGTGACAACCGAATTTCAATCACGGCCGGAAGCCCGGAAGCGCACGCCTGCTCAAACGCTAATGCAAAATCTTCCGTCTTAACAACTACCGCGCCAGAAGCGCCAAACGAACGGGCGTAAGCAGCAAAGTCGGGATTGGTCAACGTGGTGCCATGCACGCGAGACGGATATTCACGTTCTTGATGCATCCGTATGGTGCCGTAAATCCCGTTATTAACAATGATAAAAATCACTGGCAACGCATATTGCATTGCCGTCGCCAGTTCCTGACTGCTCATCATAAAACAGCCATCACCTGCGAAAGCCACCACCATCCGCTCTGGATACAGGGACTTCGCGGCAATTGCAGCCGGCACGCCATAACCCATAGCGCCACTCGTCGGCGCTAGTTGGGACTTAAAATGCCGATAGCGATAAAAGCGGTGAACCCAGGTGGCGTAGTTGCCAGCGCCGTTACAAACAATCGCGTCAGCAGGAAGTCGCTCGCGAAGTGTCTGCATGATCTCCCCCATCTGAACTGGCCCCTCCACTTGAGGTGGCGTGCTCCATGCAAGATATTGCGTGTGTGCGGCCTCCCCTTTACCAGACCACGCAATCCCGGTCTGCGGGACCAATTCCGCAAGCGCAGCGGCACATTCCGGCATGCTGGCGTTAATCAATAGTTCAGCGGCATAGACGGACCCTAATTCCTCCGCACCGGCGTGGATATGGATCAGGCGCTGTTGCGGTGTAGGAATAGCGAATAAGCTGTATCCGCTGGTCGTCATCTCACCCAGCCGCGGGCCAATTGCCAAAACCACATCCGCGTCCTTAATACGCTGTGCCAATGCAGGATTGATACCGATGCCAACATCGCCAGCATACAAAGGATGGGTATTATTAAACAGGTCCTGAAATCGAAACGCACACGCCATTGGCAATTGCCAGGCCTCTCCAAATTGACGTATATCCTCACATGCTTGCGGGGTCCAGCCACTGCCGCCGAGTATCGCAATCGGCTTTTTTGCAGCACCAAGCAAAACAGCTAATTGCTGTAATGATGTGGGCGTCGGTGCGCAAGCCACGCGCTTGTATGGAGGCGCGGAAAAAGCCTCCGCTATATCGGTCAGCATGTCTTCCGGCAACGCTAATACCACCGGGCCAGGCCTTCCGCTCACAGCGGTATGAAATGCCCTGCTAATATATTCAGGGATGCGTTTAGCGTCGTCGATTTGGGCAACCCATTTCGCCATATGTCCAAACACGCGTCGGTAGTCAAGCTCCTGAAATGCCTCACGATCCATACAGTCACGAGCAACTTGTCCGATGAACATAATTAACGGAGTCGAGTCCTGATGTGCCGTATGCAACCCAATCGCCGCATTCATCGCACCCGGACCACGTGTAACCATCACAATTCCAGGCTTTCCAGTTAGCTTGCCGTACGCCTCGGCCATATTCGCAGCGCCACTTTCATGGCGACATACACGCAAGGCAACCTTCTCTCTGACATCATAAAGTGCATCGAGTACGTTCAGATAACTCTCGCCGGGTACGCAAAAAACATGATCCACGCCATGTGTCACCAGACAACTCACCACAATCTGACCTCCACTTCCAGAAATAATCGCAGTGGTTTCCATTTTTTCTCCAGATGATTTAGTGGCGTTGATAACTGCTTTAGTGGCGTTGATAACTGCATTAGGGATTTTTTGTATTGACGAGTGACCAATAACCAACGCGCTACTATTGATACTAATACGGAGCCATTGATTGCCTATTTTATAATTTGTAATACGCTATGTAGTGAAACATAAAAATGAGCAGTTCGCTATTTTCAGTTCAGACCGACGGAATCAGATCGCACGGTGAGCGAGGTGTTTGTAATTCACGTTCATAGCAAAAAATACGGACAGGAAGAATTGTCATTCGGCATCATTGTTTCGACGCGTGACATTCATTTGAAATAAAAAATAGGTACTTGTTTGTTCATGATGGAGTTGTGCAATGGCATCCCCGACAAAGCGTGATCGGATCGAATCAGTGATGAGGCGAACGATAGCCGCTCTCCCCTTCGCTGATGGCTGTCAAGCGGCAATCGTCTTGTTGCTGATGCTTTGTATCAGCGTACTCATTTTTAGCGCTGCACCAAGTTTGCTTTTACACTTATTACAGTGGTTAGGGAAAGATTGTATTTGGTGTACGGTCGCCCCGATATGAATTTCATCAAGGCGAGTCATGATACAAAAATTGAATCTTTATACAGGTTTGATGTCCATTCCTATTAGATAACTGTTAATGAGGAAAGCAAAAAATCCCTCTGCCTCTTCCTTTTATTGACTTCACAATCAGACAATTTCTGTTTTGCAATTAAAGTATTGCAGAGCTATCGGATAAGGCCAATTAGTCATCATAATGTCGTAAAAAAGCATCAAGTTTATTTGCAAAAGAGATTCACTTTCACGTAGCTTAATCTCGCTGTTACCATATAAATGTCGACATCATAAGCAACCTAAAATAGTGACAAGGAACGGAGAAAAAGAGACTAAAACAGAGACAAAATTTAGGCACCTTCAAATGTTACGTCATGAATATTTTGAAGTAAAACCTGAAACTCATTACCCGAAATGAAGTACTGATTCTTTAATTGTCTTTGTACACGTAAAGGAGAAATCATGAACATACTGAAACGTTTGTTTACTCCCACACATCTCTCTATCGTCACTGATGAACTAGTGGCGGCCAGGCTGCAATTATTATCAGCAGAAAACGACCTTGAGCACGTTCAGGCGCAAGTAAACTTGCTCAATACCCGCATAGCAAGACTTGAGGGGAAAATGAAAAGCATTGCCGCTTATACGTCGACGCTTGATGCGCAAATTTATGCAACCCGATTACGCAGTACGATGTTCGCTGATCCTGCCGCTCGTACACAGCAAACTGAGCACGACATCTCAGAGTTACGGCCGAAGATCGCTGGAAAGTGAAATCTATGTCAATTTATTAGATTTCTAATCTTTTGGCAGCTAAACGATATGTCATCGCATCAAGCGATGACATATTTTGAATACTCAATGACATAATCATGGATGCGGCAGCGTGTTCAGACTGCGCTAATTTAAAAAATGAATTACCGATAAAAGCAGAGGTTGTTGTCACCAATAAATGCGATTGGTGCACTGGCTAATCAGCTATCGGAATTTTCTGAATTCCAGAAAAGGAATTTTTCCGCAAATGGTTAGAACAAGGTATTTAGACGGCTATTTTAGCTATGCTCGCTTCATCCTTCCGCCGATACCGAATACATCAAGTCTTTTTACAAAGCAGCGAGAATATGACGGACTGCCTCTTGCGCGACCGGATCACTCAACCCGAGATGACTTTTCGTTTCAACCAATCGATCCAGACACCATGCGGGCCAGCCGAATGCATCGTCGTCAATGGCGAACCAACTATCTGGTTTGCGTTGCTCGACATCATTCCAAATTTGCATCCCGCGCGGCATAATATCAAATTCACTTTGCAGCAATTTCGGGTGATGGAATGTCGAGCCAAGAACTCGTGCACGCAACTCTTCGCTCAATTCCTGGCGAGTAGCATCGAATCCTAGTGCCCGCACCCAACTTGTGGACAACACAATTTTTACATCCGGGTGCGGTGCAAGCAATTCTTCCAAAATTGGCATCCACTCAAAAAAAGAACGTTCTGGATTCGTAATGTACATGCCACGCTTGCGATTACGCATCACCATGCCATCGTGCAAAACACCGTTAAAGTCTAAGTATAAAATTTTCATTAAGTTTAATTATCAATGCTGAAATAAAATGTTGCGTGGCACTGATGTGATCGCCAATTCTAGCTATCCGACTCTTTTTATGCTCTTTTGAAAACAGCCAAAAATATCAGTTGCTCTTCACGTCCACCCATCAAGAATTGTTTTGGTTATCGTGTCATCAATCTGTTTTCCAAGATCGGGAAATTTTCATAAACTATCGTTTCCCCGCTTTACAAAAAGCAAGCCCGTTCCAATTGCCATCAACAGACCACCAAAAATCCTGTTTTGAATCTTGAACGCTCGCGCGTTTCGAAACAGATTTTGCATTGACCTTCCGGCTAATGCATAACCGTGCATAACAACTACATCGACTGTCACCGTGGTGAGCGCCATCACCAGCAGCTGCAATCCCAAAGGTCGATTCTGTATAACAAATTGCGGCAAAACAGCGACCATAAAAACGATGCCCTTAGGATTTGTCATGTTGGTAAAAAGTCCCGCTGCGTAACGACGTCGCCATGTAAACACCTCAGGCAGGCCTTTCTTCGGCGACATAAATCCAGTCGATTCAGCATTTGGTACCGCACTGCGCCACTGCGAAAAGCCTAGATACACAAGATAGCCAGCACCTAGAAATTTTACAATATTGAATGCCACCTCAGATGCGACAAGCAACGAGCCCACACCGGCACCAGCAATCAGCAGGATTACCACTAAACCGCACTCAAGGCCAAGAATCGTTGCGCCAGTGCGCCTTACTCCAAATCGTACTCCATGACTCATTGATAGAATCGCACCCGAACCAGGTGAAACGGCGATAAGAACCGACGCAAATAAATACGTTGTCCAGAGATTAATATCCATACTAAGGTTAAATTTATTTGATAGTCCGTTATTTTAACGGCGTACGCGGAATGGGTGTCGGTGAAAGTTGTCCGCTCTTTAAAATGCTGCTTCAAAGACACGTTATTAAGCAACGCGTTGACGCTAATCAATCACTTCCGCAAAATACTGAACTTGCGATCTTGCTGATTTAACGCTGAATACGCCTGATTTTGAGTCTGACTTGGCGATCACAAGACATCAAAAGGAGTAAGCAGATAACAACTTAACGACGTTGTATATTTCCCTCAAATAACTCTGCAGTTGAAAAATCCGCGTTCAGGGCATCGTTTTTAACTAACCGACCGGTCTGGTCACACATCTAGCACCGTTAGTTAGTATTATATTAATTTTTACTACTCAGCGGCATTTCTTGCATACTCAATGCGTCGTGCCTGGTCTGACTCTATTAATAATTGATACCGTGTTTCCGATACTCGTTGCAATAAAACCGCAGCATATCGCTCACGCTGCAACCATTCGATGATCCAAGAAGAAAGCAAAATAATAGTTGCATAAATAATAATTATATACAAATCTTTTACAGCTATCGCCTCAAACGAATAATAGGGTTTTCTAAAGAAGAAAAATGCTGTCGGAAAACTAATTATAAGAAGACCTGTTGAATGCCAGAACCCAAAAAAACATGCCATAACAATACAGTTTATGGCAAAAAACAACATAGACATTGATTGATCCAATATTGAATTCAGCACATATCGCAAACAAAATGTTAAAGCGAATCCTAATAAACAGATTCCTATCGAATTAAGACCACTTTGCTTCCAGGTTCTACTATTTTTTAATTTCATTGCAGTTTTCAGATAAAGAATAACAGGTCAGTAATAGCGAGAAATCGGCCAACGATCTCAGCCTTTATCCACGACGATCTTTTAACGGTGATTTATGCTGCAATTCCCTATAAGAAATATCTTTTAAGTGCATTTCTATATTTTTTTGTATGAACTGAACTGTTTCATTCGTCACAATTTCTCGCTCGTTATCGACAGTAATAATATGATAACAATCGCCTAACCAAATGACTTTTCGCATCTCGGAACTGACATGCTCCAAAATTAACTCGGGATTTTTAGGTGATGCGGTTTCATCATCGATTGCATGAATAACTAAAATATTCGTTTTAACTTGTTTGAGCGAAGAACGCACATATGCCATCATTTGATGCGCCCCACGAAGTTGTCGCGCCGGAATTGCAGCCGCTCCCACTGCAGCGACCCCATCTTTTTTGAGAGCATTAGCAACTCTTCTGCGCATATCAAAGTTCTTTATTCCAAATGGCTCGCCCTCTTTATGAGACCAATTTTTATAGCCCAAAAAGAAAGGTATCTGCATTAAATGTTGATACCAGGGTATTGACCATCCGTCATATCGCAAAACAGGAGACAACGCTACTATAGCAATCGCCTCACTGCTGCGAGACGCAACTGCCAAAGCCAATGTTGCCCCCATACTCAAGCCGCAGATAGACACTGTTTTAAAATTCATTTTCAAACGAGAAATCTCGCTATCCACCACTGCACACCAATCTTCCCAGTGCGGGGTAATTGTTGAATCAACGTGTCCTGCGGAATAATTAGGTATCAACAACTCAATGACTGCGCAGCCACTTTTTCGTAATGCCTTAGGTATAGACCCCATTTCAAGCGACGAACCGCATAATCCGTGCAATAAAATGACTGCATGGGTGATGGGTTGTTCATTGTGCATTTTTGAATCCATAGGAGATATTAAGCATTGCTTTAGAGTAACTCAAAACGACAACTTGTGAAGTTCACTTTGGGAAAACGCATCCCAATCAAGCTTTTAAAGAGGCAAATAGATCAATTGGTCATTTACAAATCGTTTCACACACTAGCATCAGCCAAGATTGTAGTCGATGCTCGTCTTATTGAAGCAAATACCGCTTAACAAATTATATTTTTAACAATTATGCCAGTAACTATCAGGACTGGCTTAACGGACACCACTGATAAGGATATTCGGCATCGCCAATGTATGCCCGATATGGCTTGCACAAGGATGCATTGATAAAGAAGCCATTTTGGGTTAGCCCTTTTTCTACGCTGGCAATGAACACCTTATTCTTGCCTTCAACATCCACAATATCGGAAGCTAGTACCTGGATCGCGCATTGTGCATTGTCAACGGGAGCATCCAACATGCTGACGCTAGCATGAAGCTTTAGACGCGTGATTATCCAGCGTAATCCCTCGCAACCACTTTTGGTTGATGTAACTCCTAAGCCAGACGCGATTTCACGGATTTTGGTGATCTGCGCTATCCGACTGGATTGTTTTTCGCCTTGGACAATGGCGAAAATAGGACCACCGCGTTTATTTACAATCTCATGAATACGGTTAACATAAGCCGGCATTGCTCCCGGAAAATTACCTTCTATCTGCGTAAAAGCAATATTGGGTGGAAACTGCGCGGCCAGCCATCCATAAGCCGGGTCACCATTCGCCAAAATGACGGTAGTTTTCTCCGGAGCAGCTATCGGCGGCAAATCGATACGGAACATTTTTTTCGCCCATGACGCATGCCCCCAAGTGGTCAGCCCCCCTAGAAGCACTACAGCCGTTGTTACCGCAAAAATAGTCATCGCGATTTTACGGGCTTTTTGATAGCTTTTTAACTGCATGAGTAAAATGAATACGACTAACGGCGCGCACATCTCAATCGGTATCAGATAACGCTGAATACTAAATAATTCCATCCAGATGAGATATCCAATGGCAACCACTGCAACGATATATTTCGCCTCCGGCAACATGCTACTTATCGTAGTGCGCGTCTTCCTTTTCAAGAATATTGCAGCAAGCCAGCACCAGAAAAGAACGTACACCACAGGCCAGATAATTTGATGGAGCGGAAGCTGCCCAACTCTTTTAGGATTCAATGAAAATAAGAATGGCCAAAATAGCGTTTCAAAATGATTTTTTGGTCGCCAAATCACATCGGCAACACTCACCGATCGCGTCAACGGATTTGGGAAATATGTACTGAATTGGGGGAAAAAAGGATTGCCGAAGGTGCGCCACATCTCAAAAAACCAATATCCCGAAGTGGCTGCTATACCAATTAACACGCCAACACCGAAAAAGAATGCCAGACGAAATCGCGTTATCCAATTAACCTGCACCGTGCAAAAGCTGAGACACAGAGCCATTGCAAATACAACATTGGTCAACTTTAAACCTGTTCCAAGACCAGCTACCGAACCAGCAAGTATTACGATAAGAATCGGCCGCACACCATTTTCAGAAAATTTTTCCCACCCATACAAAACGATGAGTAAAGAGCCAAGGATAAAAATGGAAGTCGAGGCATCCCCCATTGTATTTCCTATACTTGAGAGGAAATTCGCTGTGAGACAACCAACTATTGCCAGTAAAAGTGGTATGCGAAAACGATCTTCTGACGGAAGGTCGGGCAAAGTCTTGCGGCATATACCTGCCAGAAGAATAAAATTGATGCCATGTACTGCGCCCATCATGAAACCAACAAGCGGCGCAGGTAGATGCAAAGACAACCAATAATACGGCACATCCAAAATCGGATTAAAGTACGTTTGCATTCCAGCCGGACCCAAATCCGTATGTAACTTGCCGTTTAATAGCGCAAACGCGTTATAGACATGATAGTTTTGCAAGTCCCAGTTAAGGTCAGTTCCAAGCCATAAAGAAACCAGACCAAAAAATAATGGTGCAAGAAGACAAGCAATCAATAATGTCTTAGGCTTGTTCAGGTCGCAATGATTAAAGCTCGTTCGATTTAACGCGCACTGCAAAATATTCATTTCTTACATTTTTCCGAAAGTTTAAATACCCACAACCTTGCACTGAAATAGTTAATCACCATTCCTGCAAGCGAACCAACGGCGACAGCAAAAAAGGGAAGAAAAGGAATGTTTTGGCCCTGGACGATCACAAGACTATATGCCGCATAGTTAATCAGACCACCTAAAGACATCGCAGCGAGATAACGGATTGCTTCATTCAAAACCCCACTATTCGGCCTCGTAGAAAATGTAAAACGACGGTTGACCATCCAAGTAACCCACACAGCACAAAGAAATGATATTACGCGACCAAAAAAATATCCAAAACCGATATGAAGCGTCAAATATAAAATACCAACGTCGACCCCAAACCCGAGCGCCCCGACCATAGCAAAACGAATAAATTGTCGACAACTGTCCATTAGTTAGGATTCTTTGTGGCAGGCGCAGGATGGACTAGATAAGCAAATCGTTTTGCTTCAGTTCGACCCTTCGTAACGGTATTAAGCACAATCCCACAGGTCAGTAAAATGACGCCAAACAACATTAATGCAGAACATAAAACGGCAGTAGGATAACGGGGCACGAGACCAGTCTCGTAATAAGTCTCAAACAAAGGCAGCGCCAAAAGAATGGCAATTAAGGTGCAAAAGAAAAAACCAAAAGAAAAAAACGTCAACGGCTTTTCGGATTTAAATAATCTAACGATCGTGACGAGTATCCGAAAGCCATCACGATAAGTATTTAACTTACTTGAAGATCCCTGTACCCTTGATCCATAGGTCGTATTCAACTCTGCGACAGGCATCCTTAGCTGTAATGCATGGATCGCAAGCTCAGTTTCGGTCTCAAAACCCCGGGATTGCGCGGGAAATGACTTGACATACCGACGTGAAAAAACGCGATAACCCGATAACATATCGGTAAAAGTTCTTCCAAAAAGGAAGGCAACAAAACGAGTTAATACCGCATTACCAAGGCGATGCCCAAACCGATAGGCTTTTTGCTCCTTTGTAACCCGGACACCAACCACCATATCCAGGCCTTCGGTTAATAGCTTATTAATCAGCCGCGGTGCCACCGTTGCATCATAGGTATTATCGCCATCGACCATAACATAGACATCTGCATCCACATCTGCAAACATCCGTCGGACCACGTTTCCCTTTCCTTGCAGCGGAACTGAGCGCACTGTCGCTCCAGAGAGCTTAGCAACGTCCATAGTCCGGTCTGTCGAGTTATTATCGAAGACGAAAATTTCTGCAGTCGGAAGAGCGAGCCTAAAATCCTGTACAACTGATGCCACTGCAACTTCTTCGTTATAGCAAGGAATGAGAACGGCTATCCGTTGCAGGGTGAATATTGATTCATTAAGATGCTCATTAAATTCACACGCAGTTTCATTCATACTTTTCCAGTTAAAGTTACTCCCTGCACCCATAAACTGATCCCAGGCACTGATCTATTTTTCGTTATTATACGGCGTCATTTTATGTGGACTTTTATTGTTTTAAAAAAATCCAGACGCTTAGATAGATTCGGGCAAGTCAATCATAAGTGCCACGGAACCCAAATAACGCGAAAGCTTACAATCAACCAAAGTATTTAACAGTCTGATGCAACTTAGTTTAAGGCGGCATAAAGTAAGCCCAAGCAGTCGTCATTTGGAAAAAATATCCGGTTAGCAGAAACCCGGGGCTGACCAATATTCAGGCCCGACCTCCTATCAAACAATAGGACAACTCCCTATTTAAAAACAAATATGACAGATGTCCTGGAAAAATGCGTGCTGGAAAAAAGTAATATGCGCCACTTTTTTACCAGAACACGACTTCGCGCTACTAAGTAGCTAATATCCAGTCATAATTGACAGGATGAACGCACGTCTCGTTAAACTTTCTAGGTACTGATAGCTTTTTTGATGTAATTTGCACAGATTCCAGCCGATACGATCATTTCGTATGTGTGCTCCACTAATACTTTTAAGATGAACCGTTTTGTCTATTTCAACTAAACCAAATAGTCCTAATCGATTTTTGCAACTCGATTCAGACTTCGACCCTAAGGTGAGTTTGAAGTTTGAGTTGCAACCGATCATCCAATTTCAACGCAGCGCGACGATAGAATGTGAGTTGCTTTACCGCGGGCCAATCCCGGCGCAATGGTTAGACATTGATCGCAGTGTATTGAAGCACCTGGGTTCTACGCGGCTGGCAGAAGCCATTTTGTTCGTCAATATCGCCAATGAATCACTACTTGCGTTACCTAGCGAACTGTTCACTCTCGCTGCACAAAAAAATAACGTGGTATTTGAAGTCAGCGAATCCTATTCAGACCCAAAGACATTTGACCTGATCACGGCCAAGATCAATAGCCTGTCATTACTCGGGTTAAAATTTGCCATTGACGATTTCGGTAATGGACAAGATGGATTCAAACGTCTTTACGCCATTCATCATTGCACGCACATCAAAATTGACGGTATTTTTTTCAAGACGGCTATGACGCGAGATGACGCAGCAACGATGCTGAAGATACTCATTCAGCAATGGCAATCCCGTGGCATTCGCGTGATTGTCGAATGCGTCGAGACCGTGGCACATTTCATATTTGCTAAAGAGTTAGGATTTGACAAGGCGCAAGGCTGGTTTGTCGATAAGTTGGTGAACGACGTGCCGGAGGGAGTTGTAACGGTCAGTATGTAAATTTATCTGAATGGTCGATTCACACACTGACGATATGAACTGTAGCAATTCCGGTTAGCATCTCGGCACATAACAATTCTCTGAGCAACTCTCAAAAAATAGAAACGCCCCCAATCCATTTGATTGAGGTTAAATTTTATTAGACGCCTTGCCGCTTTTATCGTTTAGATCATCAAAGTGTCTCGCTGCAATTTCCGCAAGCATCTGAGATGATGACGACGCCAGGCGCATCAGGCGCTCAGTGTGAATAGTACTCAACGTTGGCATCGCATCGCTGCTTCTGTTCAGGGTCCTGAAGTGAGTAACCTCTAGGCATGTTTGAATACCACGACAGACATCTACCGCCAGTGCACGAAACTGCGTGTGTTTATCAGTTTGATGATCTACAGGCAGCCACGAAAACGCCTTATGATATGCCTCTTGTTCTGGCATCGGCAGGATTGGCTCGCTCATGAGAGCGCCCTCCCAACGACATCGTCGAAGACTATCGGCGCACCGTAGATAAATAACGACGGATTTTGGCTCGTATAGTGAGCGGTAGTTGAAGTAAGAACATTAAACATCAATTGATTCCTTGTACGATTAGGCCGCGCCCCGATTCCAAGCGGGCTCGGCGGGAAATGGCAGGTCGGAAAACCGATTTACGAGGCGCTACCGGCAAGCCGAAGCTTTCCCATCATTGCCAAGCCGCGAAGGCTTAACAAAATAAACGCACATTAAAAACCGCATTGCGATTTTTGTGAACCTTGTACGTTGCGTGCTTCTAAGCACGGTTCCTTTTTTTCAGGCATACATTTAGTATAAAGCATCAGCGTACATTTTATAAAGCCCGGATTTCCGCCCGTTAGAACGTTAATTCCGTGCAATCTGTTCCTATGGCTTACTCGCCTGGATGACAGTGAATATTAGGAACATTTTCTTGTGACACGCTGCGCGAGTGGACCAGATAGTGATGGACGTCATGAACGCCATCGAAACGGCGTATGGCGATGAATGGGACGGCAACAAACATATCGAGGCGATGATGCGCCGAAAGTCAGCCTGGTATTTTTGCCATTCGGCTGACGGTAAGCCATCCGCCATATCTTGGAGCCCACCGGCGAGACTTCCAAATACATGCCCCGTCTGCTAAAGTGTAGGCCTTGTCCTTTGGTTTGGCGCTTTTGACTTGAATATCCGTGAGGGGGGTGGCGAGTTTGGGCATTTTTTCATCCAAGTCAGTTTTAAAGTGCATCCATGTGCCCAAATATGGATGCAAAAACCGTGAATGTAAATGGACAACGCTGGACGACAGGCCACAAAAAACCGACGTCTGCACTATGGCGGAGGCCGGTTATTGAACTTCTACGAACATTATAAACGCTGTCTTGGAGGAGAAGGTGGGATTCGAACCCACGTTACAGCGAAACTGTAAACCAGATTTCGAGTCTGGCGCATTCGACCACTCTGCCACTTCTCCTAATTGGTCATTTTGCTGCGTGGTCTGCAGCAAAGCACAAGATTATAGCAGAATATTTTAGCTGCCAGACACCTTTTTAACTCGTGTATTACAAATACCAATCTAACATATTTGGAATACTGACCAATCATAACGACGCACACTCCGCGTCGCCAATTCCGCGCTTAAATTATCACGTCTAAACCGTCGGTGTTAGCCGCGTAATACCGCCCATGTATGGATGTAATACGGCTGGTATTTCAACGCTTCCATCGGCTTGCTGAAAATTTTCCAGCACTGCTACCAGTGTTCGTCCGACCGCTAAACCTGAACCGTTGAGCGTGTGCAGCAGCTCGGTTTTGCCTTGGGCATTGCGGAAACGTGCTTGCATGCGACGTGCCTGGAATGCTTCCATATTGGAGACTGACGAAATCTCGCGGTAGGTATTTTGTGCAGGCAACCATACTTCGAGATCATAGGTTTTGGCCGCACCGAAGCCCATGTCGCCGGTACAGAGCGAGACGACGCGGTATGGCAAGCCGAGTTTTTGTAGAATCACTTCGGCATGACCGACCATCTCTTCGAGTGCTTCGTAAGATTTTTCAGGGTGCACAATCTGTACCATTTCCACCTTGTCAAACTGGTGTTGGCGGATCATTCCACGCGTGTCACGTCCGTAGCTTCCAGCTTCTGAGCGGAAACATGGTGAGTGCGCAGTCATTTTGAGTGGTAGCTTTTCACCGGCAATGATTTCGTCGCGTACCAAGTTGGTCAAAGGTACTTCGGCAGTTGGAATCAGATAGAGCGCTGCGCTATCCGCGCCCTGCTCACCTTCTTGTCCACCCTTTTTGACGGCAAACAAATCCTCTTCGAATTTCGGCAACTGACCAGTGCCGCGCAATGAATCCGCATTGACGATGTACGGCGTATAGCATTCAGTGTAGCCATGCTCTGCGGTGTGCGTATCGAGCATGAACTGCGCCAACGCGCGATGCAAACGCGCGATGCCGCCCTTCATCACAGAAAAGCGTGATCCGGTGAGTTTGGCGGCAACATCAAAATCCAGACCGACGCCAGCGCCCACGTCGACGTGGTCGCGCACTTCAAAATCAAACACCGGCAACGTGCCTGATTTGCGGACTTCAATATTACCCGACTCATCAATACCGCTAGGCACAGATTCATGCGGTAAATTGGGGATGACTTCCAAAAATTTGCTGAACTGGTCTTGCACCTGATCGAGGCGAGTCGCGGAAGTTTTTAGTTCTTCGCCGATACCGTTCACCGCTTCCAGGACGGCCGTTGCATCTTCCCCTTTGCTTTTGAGCATGCCGATTTGCTTTGACAGCGTATTGCGCTGGCTTTGCAGCTCTTCAGTGCGGGTCTGAATTTGCTTGCGCTCTGCTTCCAACGAATTGAAGGCGTCGACGTCAAGCTGATATTTGCGCGCAGCTAAACGGCTGGCGACGGTGGCGATGTCTTTGCGGAGAAGTTGGATGTCGATCATGGAATGTGCGGACCTATAGTTAAGTCACCAATAAATAAGCTGCCATTGTACCAAGGTCAACGGAATTTCGATAATTGTCGAAACGGGTAATTGGGGAATCACTTATCGACTTTTTGGGTAAAACTTAGTGAGTCCATGCGTAATTTGCTGGATAAGTTGATCAATATGTTGCTAAATCTAATTAAGGACGAAACAACTGCTCAATAGAGAGACTGAATTGGTGATTCTGGCAAGTTGTAAAAAATCTGCTAAACCGCCAAAACCCAACAAATTGCGCTTTAACTATGCGTCCGGTATGAGTGTGCTCATCACACCGAACGACTTTTTGAAACCCAAGATGACGCCAGCAATGACGATTAGTTAATTTCTGCAACCCGATGGCATGCGACCAGACGACCTTCAAATTCAGCCAGTTCAGGTACTTCTTGCCGACACCGTTCAATTGCGTGCGGGCAACGATTATTGAAACTACAACCTGGCGGCGGCGCAAGTGGCGATGGCAATTCGCCCGGCAACATCAATTTTTCTTGACGCTGATTGGGATCAAGCCGTGGCGTGCTGGCGAGCAATGCTTTGGTGTAAGGATGTAATGGTCGACTAAAGATATCTTTTTTGTCGCCATGCTCAACCGCTTTACCCAAATACATCACCAAAACTTCATCAGCAATATGTTCTACCACCGATAGATTATGCGAGATAAACAGGTACGCGACACCACTTGCATCCTGCAAATCCATGAGCAAATTCAGCACTTGCGCCTGGATCGACACGTCCAGGGCCGATACCGGTTCGTCGGCAACGATCACTTTTGGATCGAGCATTAAAGCGCGGGCAATTGCCACGCGTTGGCGCTGACCACCGGAGAACATGTGCGGAAAGCGGTTGTAATGTTCTGGACGTAGTCCGACCTTGGCCATCATCGCCTGGGCTTTTTCTGCACGCTGCGATTTGCTGAAGTTTGTATTGATGATCAGCGGCTCTTCAAGCATGCTGCTGACCTTCTTACGCGGATTAAGGCTGGCGTAGGGGTTCTGAAATACCATTTGGACCAAGGGACGCACGCGCTTGAGAGTCGCACGATCAGCGTCGGCGATGTTGGCCCCGTCCATCCATAATTCGCCACCGGTCGGCGGTTCAATCATGGTGATCTGCCTTGCAAGTGTCGATTTTCCACACCCTGATTCGCCGACCACGGCCAGCGTCTTACCAGGAATGAGTGTGAACGAGACACCGTCAAGTGCTTTGGCGGTCGCTTTAGGCTTTAGCCAGCCTTGAGAAACGTTGTAATGTTTGCGGAGATTTTTGGCTTCCAACAAAATAGTGGGTTGGGTGATCGTTGGCGTAGTGCTCGTCATGGTGCCGTCCTGCTGGCTGTATTACTTTCTGGATTACTTACTGACTTATTGGCGGTCATATTATTCACTAATGCTTGCGACTGAACCGGCGGTGTCCAGCCATTGGTCGGCTGACCGGTACTATCGAGCGGAAAATGGCAGCGCACCTGCGATCCGGCTGCGCCCTTGAGAAGCGGACGCTCCTCAATACAGCGCGCGACGGCATAACGGCAGCGTGGACTCAACAGACAACCGGTCGGCCGATCGTAAAGACCGGGGACGACGCCAGGAATAGTCTGCAAGCGATCACGACCGATATTGTGTTCGGGCAGCGCGGCGAGTAGTGCTTGCGTATAAGGATGTTGCGGCGCCTGAAAAATCGTTGGAACCAATCCAGTTTCCAGCACTTGTCCGGCGTACATCACAACAACACGTTGCGCAGTTTGTGCCACCACGCTGAGATCATGGGTGATCAACATTAAAGCCATGCCACGATCACGCTGCAACTGAAGCAACAATTCCAACATTTGTGCCTGAACGGTGACGTCCAACGCGGTGGTCGGCTCATCGGCAATCAATAGGCGCGGATTACAAGCAATGGCAATCGCGACCATGACACGCTGACTCATACCACCGGATAGTTGATGCGGATAGGCGTCAAGGCGGCGTTCAGGATCAGGAATATCAACCTGCTTGAGCAACGCTAATGCGCGTTCACGCAGTTCTTTTTGCGAGCCGCCTTGATGCACGCGTAACGTTTCGATCAGTTGATAGGCGACGGTAAAGGATGGATTCAGGCTTGTCATCGGGTCCTGAAAAATCATTGCGATGTCTTTGCCTAACAGCTTCCGGCGCTCCTTTTGCGCCATCTTCAACAGATCACGGCCATCAAAAGCCATCTGCTCGGCATTTACACGCCCTGGATAATCGATCAGGCCCATCAATGCTAACGAAGTGACACTTTTGCCGGAACCGGACTCGCCGACGATACCGACGACTTCGCCGGCTTCAATCGTCAGATCAAGCCCATCGACGGCGGTGAATGGTGAACTGGTTGATCCGAACTGAACACTAAGATTTTTAATTTCTAGCAATGCCATGGCTACTCGCTTTGTTTGGTTTGTCATCAACGCTTCAATTTTGGATCGAGCGCATCGCGCAACCCGTCACCCATCAAATTGAACGCAAGCACCGAGACCAGAATGGCTAATCCGGGGAAGGTCACAACCCACCATGCGCTTTGAATAAACTCCAGCGCACTAGCAAGCATCGATCCCCATTCCGGGGTCGGTGGTTGCGCACCGAGCCCGAGAAAGCCCAGTGCCGCAGCATCAAGAATAGCCGTAGAAAATCCTAAAGTAGCTTGTACGATGAGTGGCGCAGCACAATTCGGCAACACGCAATTGAACATGATGCGCGCGGTTCCTGCACCAGCAATACGCGATGCGCTGACATAATCTTTAGATAGTTCACCAATGACAGCGGCCCGCGTTTGGCGCGCATAGTGCGGCAACATGACGATCGCGATCGCATACATGGCGTTCATCAATCCGGGCCCAAGAATGGCGACCACCGCGACCGCCAGCAGCAAACTGGGTAACGCGAGCATGATGTCCATCAAACGCATAATCGCCACTTCGACTACACCACGGAAGTAACCCGCCATCAGGCCGAGAACAATGCCGAGCACCAATGACAATGAGACCGAGACCAGTCCAATCACCAACGACAAACGCGCACCGTGAATCAAACGCGACAACATATCGCGGCCTACCGGATCGGTGCCGAGCAAAAACTTGGCAGACCCACCGGCTTGCCACACAGGCGGTACCAAAGTCGCGTCACGAAATTGTTCGATGGGAGAATGCGGTGCGATCACGTCGGCAAACAGGGCCGCCAGTATGATAATGAACACAACAGCCAAGCCGATGACTGCGCCGCGATTTTGGCTGAAGTAACCCCAAAATTCTCGCAACGCATGAGGAGGCGCGGTGATTGTCTCTTTTTTTGGCGCTTGCGCCGGAAGAGTGATCGAATTAGTGGTCGTCTCGTTCATGAGTTGTGCCGTATACGAGGGTTGATCACGCCGTACAACAGGTCGACGACCAGATTGACGATGATAATAATGGTAGCGGAAAGCAAAATCCCGCCTTGGACTACCGGATAATCACGACGCTGAATAGCGCCGACCAGCCACTTACCAATACCTGGCCAAGAGAAAATAGTCTCCGTCAAAATGGCACCGGCCAGCAGCGTTCCGACTTGCAGGCCAATCACGGTCACAACCGGAATCAATGCGTTTCGCAACGCATGAATGCCAATCACGCGCCAAGGTGACAACCCTTTTGCGCGTGCGGTGCGAACATAATCCTCACGCAAAACTTCCAGCATCGCTGAGCGCGTCATACGCGCAATCACTGCAAGCGGAATAGTACCGAGAGCAATCGTCGGCAATATCAGATGCGACACCGCTGATTTAAACGCACCGGGATCACCCGCCAACAAACTATCGATCAGCATGAATCCGGTCACCTGCGGAATATCGAACAACAGATCGATCCGCCCAGAAACCGGCGTCCAGCCTAACGTGACAGAAAACAGCAAAATTAATAGTAACGCCCACCAAAATACGGGCATTGAATAACCGGTGAGCGACGCGCCCATGACGGAGTAATCAAGCACGGTATTGCGTTTGACTGCGGCAAGAATGCCAGCCGGAACGCCAATCACAAGGGCTAACAACATCGCGCAAGTGGAGAGTTCCAGCGTTGCAGGAAATAAGGTCAAAAATTCGGTGAGTACAGATTCATGTGTAGTGACCGATATGCCGAGATTGCCATGAAACACCTGTCCCAGATAAGAAAAATATTGCACATACAATGGCTGATCGAGACCGAACTCTTTCATCATCTGTGCGTATCGAACGGGGTCCATCCCACGCTCACCCGATATCGCTTCGACGACGTTACCGGGGATCATGTGAATCAATAAAAACACAAGCAGCGTGATGCCAAGAAAGGTCGGAATGACCAAACCTGCGCGCCGCAAGAGAAATCCAAACATAGGAAATACCTATTCAATAAAAAGACAACCGCTTAAAAGTGCGTAAAGACTTGTGGGTTTATGCCACCTTTTTCTGGCCTATGCAGCCTCTTTGGCCTAAGTGCCCTATTGTGACCACCCAGAAAAATATGTAAAGAAATACTAACCGGTTAAAAACAGATTAGAAACAATAAAAGAATCAGACAATGAATAAAAAAGGTAGGCTCAATCTTGTCTGGTTCGGGCGCGGATCAACACGTAGACGTTTTTTGTGAAACGACCAAATGGAAATCCGCGCACATTGACGCTACAGTTTTTTTAAATCGCTTTAAATCGTTTTAATCGCTTTAATGGTCTTACTTGACGATATCAACTTTATCAAAAAAGAAACTATATGGCGTTGCCGGAATCTTAAAACCAACAACATTCTTGCGAACGGGTACAAATCCAACCGAGTGAGCGATGTCGATCCAAGGTGCCTCTTCGTGCGCAATCACCTGGGCTTTTTCATATAAAGTAGCACGATCGCTCTGCTTTGAAACCAGCTTGGCCTTTTGAATCAACGCATCAAAATCTTTATCGCACCAGCGTGACGCGTTGCCGCCACCTTTGACGCCATCGCAACTCAACAAATTGCCGAAGAAGTTATCCGGATCGCCGTTATCACCCGACCAGCCAAACATCATCGATTGTTGATCGCCCTGCTTGCTGCGCTTTAGATATTCGCCCCATTCATAAGTCGTCAGTTTGACTTTGACGCCGATTTTTGCCCAATCTGCCTGGATCAATTCACCGATACGTTTGCCATCCGGATTATAAGGACGCTGGACCGGCAAATACCACATCTCGATTTCTGCACCATTTGGATAGCCTGCCTTTGTCAGCAGCTCTTTAGCTTTTTTCAAATCGTACGGGTAATCTTTAACCTTGTCGTTGTAAGACCACAGGGTTGGCGGAATCGGATTTTTTGCTACCTGACCAGCACCTTGGTAGACCGTTTTAAGGATTGTTTCCTTGTCGATTGCCATGCTCAAGGCTTGCCGCACGAGCTTGTTATCGAAAGGTTTTTTCTCAACATTAAAAGCAATATAACCAATGTTCATGCCTGGTTTTGAAATCAGATTGATATTTTTATCTGCTTTCATTGAAGCCAAATCTGCCGGTTTTGGGTAAGACATTACCTGACATTCATTGGCCTTCAGCTTGGCATAACGTACCGATGCATCAGGCGTGATCGCATAAATCAGATTGTCAATTTTTGGACGTCCGCCCCAATAAGAATCGAAGGCTTTGTAGCGAATAACGGCATCTTTTTGATATGACACAAATTCAAATGGTCCGGTCCCAATCGGCTCGCGATCAAGAATTTCACGGGTACCGGCTTTTTGCAATTGCGCAGCATATTCTTCTGAATAGATTGAGGCGAAATACATGACCAGATCGGCGAGGAATGGCGATTCAGGATGCTTGAGTTTGAAGCGGACGGTGCTGTCATCAACCTTTTCAACTTTGTCGATGATGTTGTTGAGGCCCATGTCGAGGTAATAACCAAAAGTCTGACCGCGCTCCAATGTGTGAAATGGATTTGCAGGATTGCCCATGCGATCAAAAGTGAACACGACGTCGTCAGCATTGAAGTCGCGCGTTGGTTTAAATTTAGCGCTGCTGTGAAACTTCACGCCTTTACGTAGTTTAAAGGTGTAAATAGTACCGTCATCCGAGATGGTCCAGGACTCTGCCAATGCTGGTTTAATGGTGGTCGTTCCCATTTCAAATTCAACCAGGCGATTAAACATGGGGCTAGCAGAAGCGTCAAAAGTGGTGCCGGTGGTATACAACTGCGGACTAAAACCTTCTGGGCTAGCTTCAGAGCAAAAGACCAGTGTTTTTTTGGCTTGCGCTGAAGCCAATCCCGCACAAACGCTTAGCACAGCGACTAAGCTGAGTTTGGCAACAAATTTTCCATTTTTCATTATTCATCTCTTCCAAGGTTAATAGTGCAATGTCGTAACATTGACAGGATGCTGCTCGACAAATAACAGGTGTTCAACGCCTATTGTTTTTTATTTACATCGCCATGATGGCTTCCACTTCTTCGCAAGTTTTAGGAATTGCCGGGCCCAATACACGCGAACCAGTTGGCGTCACCAAAACATTATCTTCAATTCGGATACCACCAAAATCCATGTATTCGACAAAACGATCATAATTAATCAGATCAGCATAACGTCCGTCAAGGCCTTCTGCCCTCCACTGTTTGATGAGCTCTGGAATAAAATATATCCCAGGTTCAACCGTGACGACCATGCCAGCGACCAACGGTTTTGCCATACGCAAATTGCGCATGCCAAACAACTCGCTGCGGATCACACTGGCATCGTAACCGACTGCCGTCTCACCCAGCCCTTCCATATCGTGTACGTCCAATCCGATTTGATGACCAAGGCCATGCGGGAAGCAAATCGCATAAGCGCCAGAATCCACGATTTGATGCGGATCACCTTTAAAAAATCCAAGTGTCGACAAACCCGTGACGATCTCCGTTGCCGCTAATTTGTGAAGCGCAAGATACGGCACACCGGGTCTGATCGCTTTGATGGCACTTACCTGAGCGGACAAAACGATCTCATAGACGGCCCGCTGACGTGGGCTAAACTTTCCGCCTACGGGGATAGTTCGGGTGATATCCGAGGCGTAACCCAATGCGCTGGAGACACCTGAGTCGTTCACGACTAAATCACCTGCAGCTAGTTTTTGCGCATGATCGCGACTGTGCAGTATCTCGCCATGTCGCGTAAAAATAACGGGATAAGCGCCGAGCAAATCAACTCCGCGCATGATGCCTTCGATCGTGCCGACCACCTGATATTCAAATATGCCCGGCTTGGATTGCTGCATCGCGGCGATGTGCATTTCTTTGGTAATGACTAATGCACGCTCCATTTCGGCAATTTCTTCTTCTTCTTTTATTTCGCGCAAACCAATAATCGCAGCGATCAGACTTGATGATACACCGGCACAAATCTGGTCAGGCGTAAGGTCGAGCAGACGCGACATCATCAACGTGGACTCGCCGCGATACGGCGGCAAATAATGAATGGTTTGCCCCTTGCTGCGTGCCTCGGCAATCATGGCATGCAGCGCATTGGCTGGTCTTACGGCCTTAATAGCGTCGGTGGCGTTGCTGAAGATAATGCCGACGGTGGCGGCGAGCGCGACCAACGAAGGCTGCTGGCCTGTCCACACGACTTCTTCGATATCGGGGTCATCACCGAACAAAAAGTCCACGCCGGAATCGATATCAATCACGCCGACCAGATCAGGCTGATCCAATCCAAAAAAATAAGAGAACGAAGAGTCCTGCCGAAACGCGTAATGATTATGCGGATAATTCATGGAGGCATTGGCATTTCCCGGCAGCAAAAGCAAACCAGACGAAAATTGTTGCCGTAACTTTTGTCGCCGCGTAGCGTATTGGGTACTTTCGAACATGCTCATCCTTGATTTTTTTTAATAATGCCACGGGTAACGGAGCAAAATCTATACCTGGCTAAGAAAATTCTGTGCCTTTGAGAAACCTTTCGTGATTTCCCTGTTTTTCTTCTACGACATTGTCGCTTTCGTCATCAAAGAGTTGTGCGGTGCCAACCCATAACAATTCAGCTTGCTTACTTTTGTGCATGAGCGCCTCGATAGTGTGCGGAATGTTGCCGTCGAAGTGAAGGCTGTCTCCGGCGCACAGCACAAAATGCTGCAACCCAACCGTATATTCCACCTGACCGCTCAGCACAAAAACCATTTCATCGCCTTCGTGCGAGACCATTTCTGACTTGTATCCTGAAGGCATGGTGAACTTGACCGAATGCACGCGACTGCCGGGAAAAACAGTCGATAGCCGCTCATACTTTACCGGCCCACTAGCAACTCTGTAGGTCTGCCGTCGATCTTGATAGGAGTCCGGCTGTATTTGTTCTGGCTGCTTAATCAGGTCGCCAATCAGTACGCCGAGCGCTTTTGCGATAACAACTAATGAGGTGATTGATGGTGTAGTCAGGTTACGCTCAACCTGCGAGATAAAGCCTGCAGTCAAACCGGTCTCGACCGCGATTTGCATGAGTGTTTTTTTCACCGCATGACGCCGCGTTCGAATGGTCTTTCCTAATTGTGGCATTGTCATGGAGGTCCCCGCTGATTTATCTTTTCATTGTTAGCGCGTATTTTTTTGGTATTTGCTCGTCGGCAAAGTGAAAGAAATTATAGCTATACTACAATTTCAGTCAAGTGCAAATTGTAGTCAGACTATAATTTTTACTTCTTAGCATGGATGAAAAACGACTATTCGTACACTATTAAGCAGATTTTTCGGATGATGTTTCCTCATACCGGCGACTTCCTGATACCGATCAGCTGGCAAAGTAAAGAGTGAAGCGGTAAAAGAAGAGTTTGTGGCTTCGCGTCACAATAGAGGAGTCACTTTTACCCAACGCACCCTCAATAACCGCCTATCACTCTTCCCGCGCCTTCTTGTCAAGATCGCGTAGCCACGTCAGTTTGTCACCAATTTTTGCCTCCATGCCCCGCGGAACCGGTGCATACCAACCTGGCTCTGGCATATCGTCGGGCAAGTACGTCTCGCCCGCTGCGTAAGCGTGAGGTTCATCATGCGCATAGCGGTAAGCATGACCGTAGCCGAGTTCTTTCATCAGTTTTGTTGGCGCGTTACGCAAATGGACTGGGACTTCTCGTGATTTATCTTGCTTCACGAATGCCATTGCCTGATTGAATGCGTTGTAACCGGCGTTGCTTTTGGCTGCAATTGCTAGATAAATAACTGCCTGACCGAGCGCTAACTCCCCTTCCGGCGAGCCTAATCGCTCATAGGTATTGGCGGCATCGTTCGCAATCTGGATCGCCCGGGGATCGGCTAAACCAATGTCTTCCCATGCCATTCGAACGATACGACGCGAAAGATATTTAGCATCCGCCCCGCCATCCAGCATGCGACATAACCAATACAACGCAGCATCCGGATTCGAACCGCGAACCGATTTGTGCAATGCGGATATCTGATCATAAAAATTGTCCCCGCCTTTGTCGAACCTGCGGGCGTTGAGAGTAAGTGCGTTTTGAATGAACTCTGCCGTGATTCTATTAGTCTGTGCTGCACTCGACGCAGTATTAGTCTGCTCCAGCAAATTGAGTAACCGACGCGCATCACCATCGGCATATCCGACCAAGGTATTGATCGCGGCTTCATCGAAAAGCAGATGCGGCAAAACAGAGGTTTGCGCTCTGGCTAACAACTGCTTAAGCTCCTCGTCCGTGAGCGACTTCAGTACATAGACTTGTGCCCGTGATAGCAGTGCCGAATTGACTTCGAAAGACGGATTCTCTGTCGTGGCACCAATGAGTGTCACAAGTCCAGATTCTGCATAGGGCAATAGTGCGTCTTGTTGCGACTTATTGAATCGATGTATCTCATCGACAAACAGAATGGTATGTTTGCCCATTGCTAGATTTTGCTCTGCCCTTTCCATCGCAGCGCGAATGTCTTTCACGCCGGAGAAAACCGCGGACAGCGCGATGAATTCACAGGCAAAGGCATTCGCAGTCAGACGGGCCAATGTCGTTTTACCGACTCCTGGCGGCCCCCATAAAATCATGGAATGCGGTTTGCCCGAGTCAAAGGCCAGACGCAGCGGCTTCCCTGGGCCGAGCAAATGGCTTTGCCCAATCACGTCATCGAGTTTGGCTGGACGAAGGGCTTCGGCTAGCGGGGGCGTGGGCTCGACCTTAAAGAGATCAGACATGGGAGAAAATACTCTGCAAAAAAGATAGACTTGTTAAAAATGTTGACCGGTAAATACATACTGCGCCTCAGTCTAACGCATGCTGCGCAAATTGCAGTGATGATGCAATCTGATGCTGAAATGCTGCTGCTGTAATAATGCTGCTGAAATACGCTGATTTCACACTACCTATGTGACATTGCATATCTAACTCCGGCACCGTAATACGCATGTTGGAAAGACTGCCGATACCAGTCCCGCTAACGATTCATCTAAGCGTTCGTTATCAGGATGGGAGCTAAAAGTTTTCAAAACCTGTCAAGGACAGACAGAAAAGGGATGATTGTGAGAAAATCCGGCTGGAACCAAATAGTAACTGGCGAATGAGTAGCAACTCAGCAATGAATAACCGCCCAATAACTACCCATAACCGCCGACCGCCGCACGCTTGCGTACATCGTCTACATTCAATAAAAACACGCCAATTCTTTACTATGCCCTTCGTCGTCACTGATTCCTGCATCCTCTGCAAATACACAACCTGCGTCGACGTTTGTCCGATGAACTGTTTCCGGGAAGGTCCGCAATTTCTTGTAATTGCGCCCGACGAATGCATCGATTGCTCGTTGTGCGTGTCAGAATGCCCAGTGGGAGCGATTTACTCCGACAGCGATTTGCCAGCGCATCAACGCCACTTCACAAAGCTTAATGCAGAACTGGCGGCGCACGCCGACTGGAAGCGCATCACGCGGTCAAAAGCCCCGCTACCAGATCATGACGCGTGGCGCACTGCATCCAAAAAATTAGATTTATTGGATGACAATTTACTTGCGCCCCGCAAGGAAACTACAATCAAATAAAACAGCGAGGTCTGCGCTCCTCACTGTCGCATCATGATGCTGACATAGAAGCGCGCCGAAATTAATCAGCGCCTCCTCGCGCCACATTAATTATTAAAAACGTCAGCACCTTTTGGCACGACAAACTTAAAGCCGCCGCTAGGTGGCGCTGGATTTTTAACGAAATTCTTGAACGACAACATCGAAGTCTGCCCAAACGAATCTCTCAATTCCATCGCCTCAGGCAAACCATTCCGTAAGCCAACGCCGATGTGATCGAACGTTGTATCCTTGGCTTTTGGCGTCACTTCCAGCCATTCCAAACCATCCTTAGGCGTCCCCTCTTTGAGGGTAAAATTCTTTTCCAAATCGTTGCTGCCAAACAGGATCGCTGCCGGCGACGAGCCCAGCGCATTGCCAAGTTTTTTGGTCGTTACCTGATTCAAATCTTTGTCATAAATGAATAGTTTGTCGCCATCCGCTTGCAACACTTGCTCGTATGGCTTGGTATAGGTCCAAATAAATTTACCAGGACGCGCAAAAATAAAAGTGCCAGAAGAGGTCGTCGACACCTTTGGTTTATTTGTCCCGCTATCGGTTGTCACCAAACGTTGCGTGAACTCGCCCTTGGCAGATTGCGTACTGCTAACAAAGGACTTAAATTGTTCGAGCGCAGTTGCACTTGCCATGCCCGGCAGCAAAGCCGCGGACAGGGCTAGTATGCACATGACTTTGCGTACCTTGCACGGCGCTCCAAACCCACTACTTGCCGATTCTTTTGATTTATTCATCACAATGTTGTTACCTTCGATTGCTTGCCGGTTTTGAATCACAATAACTTTCATTTCAGAGTCACTATGGCAAAGACAATCACCACCGATCATCGTTGCAGAAGTTTGTTTGAGATAGCCACTTATCCATAAAGGCCCTGAACATTTTACGGCGTTCTATCTGTCCATCTTCAGCTATCAATATTTCCAATTTGAATGGTTTTGGGATAATCGCATTATTGGACAACCTTTTAACAACCCACCTAGGCCGCATCAACCGCTTTTACCCTACCATTCGAATTTACTCCGGATTGCCAACCGGCACCAAAATCTCACGATTTCCGTTTGATTGCATGGTCGAGACCAATCCACTTGTTTCCATTTGTTCAAGCAAGCGGGCCGCGCGGTTATAACCGATGCGTAAGTGTCGTTGAACCAGCGAAATCGAGGCACGACGATTCTTGAGCACGATAGCAACTGCCTGATCGTATAACTCGTCGCCTTCAGAACCACCGGCTGCCACGCCACTGCTACCGTCGACACCATCCTCCATAACGCCGCCTTCCAAAATACCTTCGACGTAATTCGGCTCGCCTTGTTCCTTCAAATAATCGACCACCCGATGCACTTCTTCATCTGACACAAAAGCACCATGGACCCGAATCGGCAAACCCGTACCGGGCGGCATGTACAACATATCGCCCATCCCGAGCAATGCTTCTGCGCCCATTTGATCAAGGATGGTACGAGAATCAATCTTGCTGCTGACCTGAAACGCGATCCGGGTAGGAACGTTGGCCTTGATCAAACCTGTTATGACATCTACAGATGGACGCTGTGTCGCTAAAATCAAGTGAATACCGGCCGCGCGCGCCTTTTGTGCAATCCGGGCAATCAACTCTTCGACCTTTTTACCCACAACCATCATCAAATCAGCCAACTCATCGATAATCACAACGATGGTGGGCAATTTTTCAAGCGGTTCTGGGGCGTCTGGTGTCAGGCTAAACGGATTTGGAATCTTGTCTTCGCGTTTGTCAGCATCGATGATCTTCTGGTTATAGCCAGCAAGGTTTCGTACACCCATCTTAGACATCAACTTGTAGCGCCGCTCCATCTCATTGACGGCCCAGTTCAACGCATGACCGGCCTGCCGCATATCGGTCACGACTGGCGCGAGCAAATGTGGAATGCCCTCGTAAATGGATAATTCCAGCATTTTTGGATCGATTAAAATCAATCTGACCTGCTTGGGATCGGACTTGTAAAGCAACGATAAAATGGTGGCATTAATACCCACCGATTTACCTGATCCGGTTGTTCCCGCCACCAGCAAATGGGGCATTTTGGCCAAATCAGCGACTACCGGATGACCGCCAATATCCTTACCCAAGGCAATCGTCAGACTAGAGACGCCATCGTTATAGACTTTGGAGCTCAGAATTTCAGTCAAACGCACAATTTGGCGCTTTGGATTTGGCAACTCCAGACCCATGAACATTTTGCCGGGGATCACTTCCACTACGCGTATTGATGTCAGCGACAACGAGCGTGCAAGGTCGCGCGCCAGGCCGACAATCTGGCTACCTTTGACGCCGGTTGCCGGTTCGATTTCATAGCGCGTAATAACGGGACCGGGATAGGCCGCGACTACTTTTACCTGTACGCCAAAATCCGAGAGCTTTTTTTCAATCAGGCGGCTTGTAAATTCCAGGGTTTCAACGCTGACCGTCTCCTGCACCGGTGGTGCTTCATCAAGCAAAGACAAGGGCGGCAAGTTGGTATCTGGGAGGTCCTGAAATAGCGTCGTTTGCCGCTCTTTCTCGACCCGCTCGGATTTTTGTACATTCACAATTTGCGGCTCAATCCGGATCGGTGCTGCCTCAACGGTTTTGGCGCGCTCCTGCACGACTACTTCTTCTCGCTTGACGGCGGCGACATGGCCGACCTTGCGATCTTCACGGGCGGCGATCAAATTTCTAAGCCAGAGAATGGCGCCTTCAACCCCGTGGCCGATACGTTCCGCGACAGTTAGCCACGAAACATGAAAAAACAGACTGACGCCGAGTGCAAACAGCAATAGCAACAATAACGTAGCACCGGTAAATCCCAGCGCGCTTTGTGCATTACCGCCTATTAAACGGCCTAATACACCTCCCGGCGCACGTGGCAGCTGCATGTGCAACGAATACATCCGCATATATTCGATACCCATACTTCCGACCAGTATCAATACGAAACCAACGCCACGCAAAATACCTTCGTATGGATGTTCTTCTTCGCGATCAACGTCTACCTCAAAACGATGTGATATGCGCTGATAACCACCCCACAACGAACGTAATAACAAGACACACCACCACCACGCCGACGCGCCGAAGACAAACAGCATCAAGTCTGCCAGCCATGCACCTAAGTGTCCGCCCCAATTATCGAGATGCGGCACGACTCGCGCCTGCGACCATCCCGGATCTGCTTTGGAATACGTTACAAAAATGATCACTAAATAGGCGGTCAGGACCGCAAAGATGATCCAGCGTGCCTCAGATAGCAGGCGAACCAGCCGATTCTGTGTTGGAGGCGCTGGTTTCGGTTTAGCGCTGCGGGTATAAGCTTGCGTTGTTCTAGTCATAAATCCAATTGGCAATACTAATACTGGTTAATACTGAAAATACTGATTGAAACGCTTCGACCAAACGCTGATCGTCCATCATTCATTGCTTACTTCCACTTTGACGGTCAGTAAGAACCAAACTGATCTCTAACTTGCTCATTTTTGCACCGTCAGACGCTTGCAAGTCTATGAAAAAGCAGGTAATAGACCTCCGTACCTTTTCAACAATTGCCCTACCACTACATTAACAATGTGAAATTATGCACTGTAATGGGCCTCGAATGATGGAATGGTATGCATCCTTTGATGCAGCGCGGCAAATTGGTTCTCGCTATCAATACAATTAGTTTGTTCCACACGTCAAAGTCGCTGCTTCGACTATAATCTTAACCAGTTTTGAGGCAACATTTGGATACATCGAGAGAATATTTACGTTTTATCAGGGATTGCCAACTTTATACCAGTCCCTGTGTAGCCTGTTGAGGTAGCTTGAAATCCACACCCAACCTCCCCATGTTAGAAAATATGAAAGAACGACGGTCTTTTTGCAGCGCTTTTGCCCGTTATTTACCCCGCTGAGACATCGGGAGGCTTGATTTGTTAGCAAGATAGCCGCTTGCATCCGATGCCCACGACAATTTCACTGAGATTATTTTATGACCACCGAAAAAACCATTAAGCACGCCAAAGTATTGATTCTTGGCTCTGGCCCCGCCGGTTATAGTGCTGCGGTCTACGCAGCACGCGCCAATTTGAATCCCGTGTTGATTACCGGCATCGAACAAGGCGGTCAGTTAATGACCACGACCGACGTCGAAAACTGGCCGGGCGACCACGGCGGCGTCCAGGGTCCTGATTTAATGCAACGTCTGTTAAAGCATGCAGAAGAATTTAAAACGGAAATCATTTTTGATCATATCCACACCACTAAATTATCAGAAAAACCGTTTCGCCTGATCGGTGACTCTGGAGAGTACACCTGTGATGCGCTGATCATCGCCACCGGCGCATCAGCGCAATATCTGGGCTTGCCTTCGGAAGAAGCCTTCATGGGTAAAGGCGTATCAGCCTGCGCCACATGCGACGGTTTCTTTTACAAAGGTCAGGAAGTGGCAGTGGTCGGCGGCGGCAATACCGCAGTTGAAGAGGCACTATATCTCTCCAATATCGCCACTAAAGTCACCCTGGTCCACCGCCGTGAAAAATTCCGCGCCGAGCCTATTTTGATCGACCGCCTGATGGCGAAAGTTGCCGAAGGTAAAATTGCCATCGAATACAACCATACATTGGAAGAAGTCACTGGCGACACCAGCGGTGTTACCGGCATGAACATTAAATCAACCGTTGACGGTACGGTCAAGCCAGTAACCTTACACGGTGTATTTATCGCTATCGGTCACAAACCGAACACGAGTATTTTTGAAGGCCAACTGACTATGCACAACGGCTACATCAAAACCAAAACCGGCCTTGAGGGCATGGCGACGGCAACAAGTGTACCGGGCGTATTTGCCGCTGGCGACGTGCAGGATCACATTTATCGTCAAGCGATTACCAGCGCCGGAACCGGCTGCATGGCTGCGCTGGACGCTCAGCGCTTTTTGGAAGAATAAAGACCATGCCGTTGCCATCTCTGGTCGGCAACGGCGTTATTATGAGTACGTTGAGAACCACGCATTAAGCACGTTCGCTTGCGACCCCGTTTGTAGTCCATCTGATGTTTGCCATTGCATACAGACGCAGCGGATGGGCTTAGCAGAACACCCTCCCGAAGGAAGCCTCATGCCCGCCCCAATCAAAGACTTTAACGATCTTAAGTTTCTTCAACAAAAATTGAAGGCGGAAGAAGAAGTTCGTCTGGTCGAAGCAGCCGAACGCAAGCAACTTGCCGAGCAAGCTGATCGCGACGCCAATGTTTTTCGAAAGAGTGTTGGCAACATCCAGCCACTCGTATCGCCGTCAAAGAAAAAATAATCCGAATTTGAGACCACGTACATTTAAACCACGCTATGTCTGGCCCAATCAAAGATTTTCGCGCACTCAAACCGCTACGCAAAGAACTGACAGCGCAGCACCAGGCCCGACAAGAAGCTGCCGCTGAAGAGCTGCGCCAAAAACAACAACTAGAGCGTGAGAGCGAACAGTTTAGTCAAAAAGTAGGACCGGTCTTCCCACTGAAATCATCCAGCAACGCCCCACCGCATCAGCACCATCCAAAGCCCTTCCCCCGCACTAGCCAACACTTTACGCATCTGGACGCATCGTCACAGAACTCAGCTATTCTGGAAGCTTCGCTTTCAGATCAATTTAGTATAGAAAACCTGCTCGACTCGGACGATCATCTGCGCTTCGCCCGCGATGGCGTCGGGGCCGACGTGCTGACAAAACTCCATCGGGGACATTGGGCTATACGGCAACAGCTTGATTTGCATGGCCTGCGTACCGATCAGGCCCGCGACACACTGGCCGAATTTCTACAACTAGCCATTAAACGGCGTTGGCGCTGTGTGGCGGTCATTCATGGCAAGGGGTTCGGTTCTGTGAATCAAGTCCCCGTTCTCAAGGGCAAAGTGCGTGACTGGTTGGTGCAAATCAATAGCGTGGTAGCGTTCTGTCAAGCCAGCGATGCCAACGGTGGCTCAGGTGCAATAGTGATTTTGCTCAAAGCGCAATTGCGCGATTAAGCCGATCCGCCCAAGACCGGAATTCACCATGTCTTAGCGCTTATCCGGGTCACAATTAGACCTACAAGCTGACCGACGAATGCAGATCAGATTCGCGTCAATCACCAATCGTATCCCTCGACAGTAAGCGGTACGTTCCCCGCATCCCGCTAAAAGAAAGTTGGTAGAAGAACGTAACGGCTACGCGGCGCAAGTTCACCCGTCATACGAATCGTGCGTTGCCATGCTTCCTTTGCGCCAGTAGCCTGAAGCGCGGATCATTTTAGGATTAGCGGCGCACTCCGTCACCAGATACGCGCGCAAGGCTTTCGCCTGGGCTGACTCACAGCCGATCCATGTATGGAAAATACCGGGCGATATCTGCACATCATGCAATGCATCCAGTAGCGGCGCATCACCTTGGGCGGCATCACTACGATGTACCCACACAATGTCAAACTCGGCGGCACTTTCAAACGTGATGTGATCGGCGGGTCCGTCCACCTCAAGTAAAACCGTAGCCTTGGCGTTTGGCGGCAGTTCAGCAAGTCGCCTCGAAATGGCAGGCAAAGCCGTATCGTCGCCAATTAAAAGATGCCAATCAAAACCTGTTGGCACGATGAACGAACCTTTGGGTCCGCCAACGCCTAATTGTTGACCCGGACGCGCTTGCTCAGCCCACAACGTAGCTGGTCCAGCGGTATGCAAGGCGAAATCGATGTCCAGAGTACGAGCAGCGGCGTCAAATCGGCGTGGAGTGTAATCGCGCATAATCGGTTTTATACCTTCAGGCCAAATAAGACCGTCTGGGCCCATCGTCGGGATCACTAGTTTGCCGGTCAATGGATCCGGGAAAAACAACTTAACGTGATCGTCAAATCCCAGGCTAGAAAATCCTTCCAACGCGTCGCCTTCGAGCTTTACGCGCACCAGATGTGGCGTGATTCGCTGCACTTCACGCACCTCGAGCACGCGAAAACGCATTGGATAACGCACACGCTGCGGGGCAAGTGCAGACGCCCGATCAGACGCATGCTGCGTTATTGAGTCGGCCTGTTCGCAAAGGCCATTGGAAAATGTGTTATTAGTCGAGGTATTCATTAAATTTGCTCCAGTTGTTGCGCCGCATGATCAAGCACAGCAGCGAAAGCGTTGGCTTGCTCCGATGTTAGCGCATCACGCGAGAGCCGCATACGCATCGCCAGCTTAAGATTTTCAATCGCCCGCATTACCTGATGCGGGCGACCACCACGCGGACCAGCGCCATCAACGCCACCTTGCATACGCGCCAGCATCGCGTCCACGGTTACGCGGTTTTCCGCAAGAAAAGCCCGGCCGGCATCGGTGATGCAATAGCGCTTACGTCCTCCTGCATCGGCTTCTTCAACCTGAAGATAATCTTGCTCTTCCAGCAATGTCAGCGTGGGATAGACGGTACCCGGACTTGGGCTGTAACTTCCACCGACGCGATCCTCGATCAGTTTGATCAATTCATAACCATGGCTGGGCTTGTCACTGATCAGTTGCAGCAGTACGAAGCGCAAGCTGCCGTGACTAAAAATCCGGCCTCCTCTTGGACTGTGGACACCCCTTCCGCGATGCTCGCCAGCCGATCCCTCGCTATGACCGCCATGACCGCCATGATCATCGTGACCGTCGCGGCTTATGTTGCATTGAAAATCTCTGAAATATCGCATGACTATATCTCTTTAACTTATTTAGATTTAATTAAGATATATCTAAATAGGGTCTAAGTCAAGATTCTGTTTTATTGATATGCACTTGGCAACTGCCGACATTTCCCCAAGTTGGCATTCATGTCTTCCAAGTCAGCTAACGTATGACGTTGGCTTTAAGATTAAGACTGACGCCACTTTTTCTGAGTTCTCCGCAAAATAAGCGTCATGGTCTATTTTAAAAAAAGGGCTTTTGTAGCTATCAATCGACACTACCAATACAAACCGCAGTCCCGACAAACCAAACAGCGTATTGCCTATTGAACTATTGTTTAGTGGGAGACCGTCCCCCATATTGCTCACTAGGGCACCCACTTATTAAAAAAATGATAATCTACTTTTAGGAGTAGCCCTGCAAACTGCACAATCGTGCTCGCTTTCAAGGAATTGGTATGCGTACGTATGACAAGTTGATTGCTGTAATTCGTGTTGGTCAAAGGAGCGGCAGCTTGCGCTCATCCTTTGGCCGTGACATTGAAGATAGTGCAAATGCACCGTCCGGCAAGTTCAACGCATCACACTGCTACGAACACCCCCAGATATATTGGGAAAATACAACTTGAAAAGGCACTATCATGACCCGCAAGACCCCTATTGAGCGGTATCGGAATATCGGCATTAGCGCGCATATCGACGCTGGCAAAACCACCACCACAGAACGCATTCTTTTCTACACCGGCGTCAAACATAAAATTGGCGAAGTCCACGATGGCGCAGCCACCATGGACTGGATGGAGCAAGAGCAAGAACGCGGCATCACAATTACATCAGCCGCCACGACTGCTTTCTGGAAAGGCATGGGCGGCAATTTCGCCGAACACCGCATAAACATTATCGATACGCCCGGACATGTCGACTTCACCATTGAAGTCGAACGCTCCATGCGCGTGCTCGACGGCGTCGTCATGGTCTACGACGCTGTTGGCGGTGTGCAACCGCAATCCGAAACCGTATGGCGACAGGCCAATAAATATGGCGTGCCGCGCGTCGCGTTTATCAACAAGATGGATCGGGTCGGCGCAGATTTTTTCCGCGTTTATCAACAGATACAGGATCGCCTTAAAGGCCATCCAGTGCCGATACAGATTCCTGTCGGTGCAGAAGATCACTTTCAAGGTGTGATTGATCTCGTCAAGATGAAAGCCATTATTTGGGATGAAGAAAGTCAAGGCGTCGTATTTGAATATCGCCAGATTCCGGATGACCTGCTTGGGTTGGCGCAAGAATGGCGCGACAAGATGATCGAGCAAGCCGCCGAAGCGACGGACGAACTCATGGAGAAATATCTCAGCGGCGAACAACTATCCGAAGCCGAGATCATCCATGGCCTACGTTTGCGCACGGTTGCCAATCAGATCGTGCCGATGCTGTGTGGCAGCGCTTTCAAAAATAAAGGTGTGCAGGCGCTGCTTGATGCAGTGGTTGAATACTTGCCATCGCCGCTAGACGTTCCGGCGATTCTTGGTCATGACGAAAACGATCAGGAAATAGAACGTCATCCTGCCGACGCCGAGCCTTTCTCTGCACTTGCCTTCAAGATCATGACCGATCCATTTGTCGGGCAACTGACTTTTTTCCGCGTCTATTCCGGCGTAGTTAATTCAGGCGACTCGGTATACATCCCAGTCAAAGGTAAAAAAGAAAGACTGGGTCGCATCTTGCAGATGCACGCTAACGAACGCAAAGAAATCAAGGAAGTCTATGCAGGCGATATTGCCGCGGCTGTTGGATTGAAAGACGTGACGACCGGCGACACATTATCTGATCCCGACCACGTGATTATCCTTGAGCGGATGATTTTTCCGGAACCGGTTATTTCGCAGGCGGTGGAACCAAAGACCAAGCCCGATCAGGAAAAAATGGGCCTTGCCTTAAATCGACTGGCGCAGGAAGACCCGTCGTTCAGAGTGCACACCGATGAAGAATCCGGCCAGACGATTATCTCCGGCATGGGAGAACTGCATCTCGAAATTCTGGTCGACCGGATGCGCCGCGAATTTGGCGTAGAAGCCACGGTTGGCAAACCGCAGGTGGCATATCGCGAGACGATTCATAAAGCCGTTGAAGATGTCGAAGGCAAGTTCGTTAAACAATCCGGTGGACGTGGTCAGTATGGTCACGTCGTGCTGAAGCTAGAACCGCTTGCACCGGGTAAAGGCTATGAATTCGTCGATGCCATCAAAGGCGGCGTGGTTCCGCGTGAATATATTCCCGCAGTCGATAAAGGCATTCAGGAAACCCTAAAGAGCGGCGTGTTGGCAGGTTATCCCGTGGTTGATGTCAGGGCTACACTGACATTTGGGTCCTATCATGACGTCGATTCAAACGAAAACGCCTTCCGCATGGCAGGCTCCATCGCATTCAAAGAAGGCATGCGTCGCGCCAACCCGGTCCTGCTGGAACCGATGATGATGGTCGAGGTCGAAACGCCGGAAGACTTCATGGGCAACGTCATGGGCGATCTATCATCGCGCCGCGGGATGGTACAGGGCACCGACGATATCGCTGGCGGCGGTGGCAAAACTATCCGTGCAGAAGTGCCGCTGGCAGAGATGTTCGGCTACTCTACAACCCTGCGCTCATTGAGTCAGGGACGCGCCACCTACACGATGGAGTTCAAGCATTATGCGGCCGTACCGAAGCATATTTTGGATCATATCAAAGTCGCAAAATGAGAGGGATTTAATTGATGGTATGAAGCGCTACCGACCTCAAACATTCAGGGCTTGAACCCGCGCCGGCCATTTGACTTTAGGAAGTTCAAAGTTGAAGGTTATCAAAACACCGTAAGACATTTTTAGATGTCTTGCGGTGTTTTTTTGTCAGCTTGAATAATTGATTCGCACCGTAACCCCAATCACGCAATGCGCGGTTGGCTAACTGGTGCGTCCCCCGGCATTCTACAAGACGATTAAACGCTGGTTTCTATAACGATGACCAATGGCTTCAGACAGCTAAACCGATAGTGAATATAAATTGTTTTTTAAAATTCAATTAAAAACTCACATCAATTACTAGAATCTTCTTAGAACTATTCGTGGCAATTAGCGCTTAGTATGTCGGCAGAGTTTCTCACCTCTGCGATTTTATTAATCGTCCTCACAGTCGTTACGGAAGGCCTCCCCCCGTTTTAAGAAGTCGCCATTTAAGCGCATATTCGAGCGCTATTCCAACACGCCTGAAGCGATCTGCTTCGTTCGCAATATTCCCCTTTAGCCATATCGACCGGGATCCAAACGGCAACCGGGAAATCGATAAGAAAACGGCGGCTCCACATGGCACGGTCCCCATTCCAACCAATCTGAAAAAAACATATGATCTATTACGGCCTTGACCCACAGCATCCCGCATTATGCAGTCAGATCGAAGCAACCTTGGCTGAAGTTCATAATAAACATAGACGCCTTTCAACCTACCTGTTGATCAATGGCACATTTGATGATGACTTCGGTATCGAAATGTGGAAAAAAAGTCGAAGCGAAAACAGTGATGTTGTCTCGCTGTACGACAAGACGGTGTTAAGCGAGCTGGAAGAATGTGCACCCTTCCTGATCGCCATCACCGCAATGAATTTATCCGGTGTACTAAAAAATTGTGAGGGCAAGCCGATGCTCAGCATTATGCAAAGCCCGCTCACCATCCATGCGCTACAACGTCACTTCGCGCCATTCCTACAAATCCGCACACCATCTGACGGATTGTGTTTTTCGCTGCCATTTTCGGACACTATCTGCAGTGAAGATATTCTGTACAGCTTCGATGCCGCACAACGTAAAGCATTTTGTTCCGGCTTTGCCAAATGGCACTTAATCAACCGCAAAGGCACGCTGACGACCATCGACGGAACATGCATTGATACAGCATCCTACGTACCTTCAGCAGTGGGCGAATCAAACGCCTTCGATATTACCGACAAGCAATACGCATGGTTAATCGATAGCGGCGAGGCAGATTATATTTTGCGCCATTTCGCCCAAAACATACCTGCGATCACCGCACAGCGAAAGCCATCACAACTGTACGCGATGATCACTGATCTCATCACGGGCTTGAACAGGCGTGAAATTCTGAACGATCCAGAGCGCAGAAAGTTGATCGCTCACGCATTGGTGATGCCAGATCGGGAGCAAGCCATGGCGTTATTGGACGAAGCCCAAAAACACGGAACCGAGATTGCCCTTTTACGTTTCGCTTGATCTCTCCCCCGAATTTCCTACCTAATCTCAAGGATCAACCAATGCGTCTAAAAAGCACCTTATTCATTGCAGTAACAATTTTGCTAACCGCTTGCTCGACAGCGCCAACAAAACCCGCTCGCCCGTCAAAAGCTATTCCGTATGTTGATATACCAATGGCACCCGTATCGTTAGGTTGTCTAAGTCATGACGGTGCGCCCTCCATTTCTTCATTCAGGGTGCAGGAATTTTATAGCAAGCGCATGGTAGGCGGACTGAGTTGCGGCGGAATCGGTGCATTCGGCTACATGCTGCCTCTGCAGTGGCAACCAGGTATGAAAGTTAAAGTGCGCTGGAAACCGAATGCACGTGACTGGATGGAAAAAATTACCACGATTAAACGGTATAAAAAACCAGGAACGCTCTATGTACATTTTTTTCAGAACGATGAAGTCCGGGTGGTTTCCTCTCCGTTGGCCGGGGCACAAAGCCCTCAACATCCTATTTTGAACAACGCAACAATCGCCCCGCCGGAGGAAGAATAATGGACGCCCTCATCCAATCCGCGCCGCTGATTATTTCTGACCGCATCGAAAATGAAATGGCGATGTCAATCACCGAATTATGCGCGGTCCAGGCTGTCGATACACGTCTTGCAAAAATTGCCAATCCTTAACGGCACGTCACCACACAACCGCTTCAACTATCGATCCAAAGGTTCAATCAATGCGACTAAAAAGCACCTTATTTATTGCAATAACAATTTTACTCACCGCCTGTTCGACAGCGCCAACAAAACCCGCTCGCCCGTCAAAAGCTATTCCTTATGTTGATATACCGATGCGGGCGGTAGATATGGGATGCTTAAGTCATGACGGTGCGCCATATATTTACTCCTTTAGGGTGCAGGAATTTTATAGCAAACGCATGGTAGGCGGCCTCAGTTGCGGCGGAAGCGCCGCCCTCGGCTACATGCTGCCTTTGGAATGGAGACCAGGAATGAAGGTTAAGGTCCGCTGGAATCGGCCCATCAAAGGCGAAGATTTTTGGGTAGAAAAGTTTACCACGATTAAACGGTACGAAAAAGCAGGAACACTGTATGTACATTTTTTTCATAACGATGAAGTCCGGGTGGTTTCTTCTCCGTTGGCCGGGGCACAAAGCCCTCAACATCCTATTTTGAACAACGCAACAGTCGCCCCGCCGGAGGAAGAGTAATGGACGCCACCGTCCAATCCGCACCACTGATTATTTCTGATCGCATCGAAAATGAAATGGCGATGTCAATCACCGAATTATGCGCGGTCCAGGCTATCGATACACGTCCGGCCAAAAACGGACCTCCGTGCCAAGTTGTAGTCAAGATTGGTTTATTCTTCGACGGAAGTAACAATAATAAGGAGCGGGATGAACCCCTGAATGGTCATACCAATATCGTGAAATTATTCAATGCCCATAAGGACGTCGATGAAAAAAGTGCGCTACAGGTTCCTTATCACTATAAATTTTACGTGCCCGGTGTAGGAACCCGCTTTCCAGAAAACGTCGAATGGCGCGAATTGCAAGGCGGTAAGGCTTTCGGCGATGGTAGTAAGGCTAGAATTTTATTTGGATTGTTACAGGTTTATAACGCAGTATTTCGAACCTTTAACAAAGATAACAAAATGCTTGATCTTGAGGAAATTACAGCCAAACTGAAGCAATACGGTGCAGATAAAGATCCCACCGATCCACTAGCCGATAGACATGACTCGCGTCCTGACCGGCACAGTTGGTTGGCCGAACTCACTGAAAAGCTACGTGCAGCGCGCAAATCGCGTCCGTTGCCGGGAATTGACCATATCAGAATTTCCGTATTCGGGTTCTCACGCGGTGCGGTAATAGCACGCGCTTTTTGCTATTGGTTTAACGACGTATTGGATGCAGATGGCACGTTTGCAGGGATGCGAGTCAGTATCGATTTTTTGGGATTGTTCGATAGCGTAGCAAGTATCGGGTTACCAAACTCTGCGAAGGAAACCATACCCGTGGTGTGGTCTGACGGTCATAAGGATTGGGCAGGAGAAGTCCTCAAACCGCTCCCGGACTGTGTCAGGCAGACCGTTCATTACATCGCCGCGCATGAGCAACGGCGCAGCTTTCCCCTTACCCGTGTGAAGGGAAAGAATGTGTCCGAAGTGATTTATCCCGGTGTTCACTCTGATGTCGGTGGCGCTTACAAACCCGGTGATCAGGGGCGCGGCATCTGGAATGGGAAGGGTGAGATGGGCATGTTGGCATCGCAAATCCCTTTGGCACACATGCATCGGGCCGCCAGCAAAGCGGGTGTGCCGCTCGCGGCTTACTGCGTGATGGATGAGCGCCTGAAGAAAGACTACATCATCAGTCCCAAATTAGCGCTGGCCTGGAATGATTATATGGCGGCCGGTAAAGCCGAGTTTGTTGGTGTGCCGGGCGACAAGATTGAGCGCAACTATCACAGTATTGTGCGCAAACACATGGCGTTGTATTACGCTTTTCGGCGGCTACGGCTGAGTGGTTTGGAGGAATCTTTCGGCTATAGTCGCGCCAATCCGCAAGATCAGGAGGATTTGCAAAGCTATAACGATCTGCTCAGAGGCGACGTGGCGGTGCTCAAAGAGCGTGCGCATTTAGCGAGAACGTCGGTTAGTCGCGACACTGCTGTCAGAGCGTTTGTCAGATTTTCAGATATGGTGGATGGCAGCGCCAATGCATGGCAACTCCGATTGGCGATACAGGGCTCCCCTCCGGGACCAGATGAGTTATGGGCCCTGGAAGAGATGACAAAAGTCGCGGCATCACAAAAGACCCCATTTTTAGTCCTGCTGGAAGGCTATCTGCATGACTCCTTAGCGAGCTTTTCTATCGCAGGATACGGCTCTGATGAGGATAAAGCGGAGGCATTACTTGAGATGGCGACAGCGTATGATAAAACCGGAAAATCGCCATCAACATCGTATAACGGTCAGGTATGGAGAAATTATCAACGTGCTATCGCGGTCAGCCCAGAGTTGAGCGACATACTGCAAAGCCGTATCGATACGATGAAGCAGGCCGATAAGGCACCCGGCTATCGGGCAGACCAAATCAGGGCTATGGAGAGCGCCAAAAAACAAACGGTTTTTGCTCCCCATGAACAGGCTGCACTCGCTAAGTTTTTTCCCATACAGACCGATGCTGATGCACCTGAGTTGCGCTCCGTCTTTATTCGCACGCAAACCAAAACGCGGCGTGAAGGCAGTGGATACTTACGACAGCGCCATGTGTTTGAATAAGAAATAATCGAATAATCGATAACGATCTACTCGCGTAGATAAAATCAAATAAAGATAAATTTGTACGCATCACAACGACTATTTTGTCACTGCGATGCGTACTTTTTTAGCGCCACCTTAAGTTTTAAGCGCGTGACTTACATTCCAAAGCGGCATTACGTAGCGATCGGGAGGCAACCCACACACCGATTATATCGCTGACTTTCTATCGCCGGATTCAGACCTCAGGATCAGGACTCAATCAATACTATTTAAGCTTCAAAGTCCAATCCTGTAACGCCACGAGCATTGTTGCCATAAATTCACGCGTTGGCTCGTGTGTTAGTTTGCCTGCGCTATCAAAACGATCGCCAGCCCCGCCAATCATCACCTCCGGCTTATTCAACACTTTCAAGTCAAGAAATACCGCAATCTGACGCAAATGATATTGTGCACGCGCCGTACCGATTACACCGGGACTAGCGCCCATGATTGCCGCCGGTTTACCCGCGAATGGTTGCTCCGGTGGACGCGAGGCCCAATCAATGGCGTTTTTTAATACGCCGGGAACCGAATAATTATATTCTGGCGTCACAAATAGAAGCGCATCGGCGTCGCGAATTTGTTGCCGAAATCGTTCCACTGAAGGTGGTCGGCCTTGGGCATTAACGTCTTCGTTGTAGAGCGGAATATCCGAGATATCGGCTTCGATGATGGTGACGCCTTCCGGTGCCAATTCGATAGCGGCGCGTAACGCTGCTGTATTAAACGAGCCCTTTCGTAAGCTGCCCGAAATGCCCAGTATTTTGATAGGTGGTTTAGCCATTTGAAATTCCTTTTAAATTACATCATCGACCTCAAAATAGTTCGCGCTAATGCTCAAATAACGTGCTTACTCGCCTAACAATTCTGCAATCGGCGACATTCCTTCTACATGTTCTGCGATAACTTTAATGATCACCACAATCGGAATGCCAACCAGCAGTCCGGCAATTCCCCACAGCCAGCCCCAAAATAATAAAGCCACAAAAACAGCCGAAGGATTCATTTTAGCTATTTTTCCAGTCATCCACGTAGTGACAAACGTGCCGACAATCGCCGCGATCCCGAGAGAAATACCAGCCAACAAAAACATCATCGAAAAGGTTCCAAACTGCATAAACGCCGCCACGCTAGTTGCAATGGCGATTAACAGCGAGCCGAAATAGGGAATAATATGCAGAAAACCACCCGCGACCGCCCAAGCCCCGGCATTTTGTAGGCCAATCAGACGAAATGCTATCCACATCAATAACGCCAGCAAAATATTGGTGACCAGCAACATAAACATGTAATTCTGTATCGACGTATTAATCTGATCCAGAATCTGCACGGTGACCTTTTTGCGACTCAATGAAGGACCGGTCAACTTCACCAATTTTCGCTTAAATGTATCTCCCGACTGCAAAAGGAAAAATACCAGGAATAGAACGACCAGCGCCTGTCCTAACAAACCAATCGCACCTAGCGATCCGGCCAGCAACCAGTCACTCAATCTGGAAGCCGACGATGATTCGCGTGCGGAGGGTTGCCCACCCGTAGCTTTTGCAATTTCATTAGCCGCGGCTTGCATTTGCTGCATGGTCGTTGGCTGACCGTCACGCAACTTCGCTAGTCCTCGCGATAACTTATGCGAAGCCTGTGGCAATTGTTCCAAAATAGACTGAAATTCTCCCCGCAAAGCATCTGTCACCACTGCGCCACCACCCAAAATGGCTAGCAGGACGATGCTGGTAGCGACGACGCGGGGTAGCTTTAATCGCTGCAACCATACGACGACAGGATTGAGGGTGTAGGCAATGAAAATTCCAAACACCACGGGTGCCAGAAATTTTTGCGCCCATTGCAGCGCAAAAATAAAAACCACCGTGGCGATAATTGCCAATGCCGCGCCACGAGCGTCAACATGCAGCCGGCTGGCAAGCGGTTCGCGCGCCCGCGTCGAAGTCAGAGCGGAAATCGGATCGCCAAAATGTGCAGGTTCGGGATTGGCTTTGGCGCCAGCGGTCCCCAATCCGCTTTCCGCTGAGGGTGGCATCGCGTCAAGGGCCATATCGGTTTTTGATTCAAGTCGCTGGCTATTTTTGGGTTGCATAATATTGCCTATCGGTTGCCTATCTTAAATCGTCACTCAACTATGGCGATAGTATATTTGTCCAATTCGCATCTATCGTGCACAAATATATCTTATCCTTCCTCGACCATAAATGGTTAAGGTTTAGCTTCAAGAAGGCGATTTTTAGACAATGCAATGCTAACTTTTAAGGGAATGTTACTCGTGACGCAAGGACTGCGATCAATTCAAGGTATGATTCTGGTCGCTCCTTTGGAGGTGCGCTGACCACGTTGCAGGTTAAACAAGATGTAATGTTCATCGGGTTATTGTTAAAAGCAGTTGGATTTAATTGAGTAAAATAGTGATACCACAAGAATTACTGAAACCAGCAACAAGACAAATAGTCGTCATTGGCGGCGGTATTATTGGCATGTCGACCGCTTACTTTTTGGCGCAAGCAGGACATCAGGTGGCGCTGATCGAGCAACACCGCAATGTCGCCGAAGTGTCCACACTGGGAAATTCGGGGATGCTGGCAACGGCCTCAACCACGCCGTGGGCAGTCAACGGGATGCGAAAGCGTATCTTTTCTGGCCTGTTCAGCCAGGAGGCCTCCACTATCTTAAACGCGCGTCTTAGCCCATCGTTATGGCGCTGGTTAATGCGCTGGACCTCAAAACCCGAGTTACAACGCTATCAATTACACAGCGAACGCATGCACCGCTTAGCCCGTTATAGTCAGCAAATTTTGCTTCAGCTTCAGCTGGACTATCAACTTGATTTCGAACAAAGTAGCGGCTTGCTACAACTATTTCGTACAGAAAAAGAATTAGCCGCAACCGCCCCGCTTCAAGCTTTGCTGACGGAACGAAATGTTGCCCATCGATTGTTGGATGGAGCGGGTGCACAAGCGCTGGAACCAGCCTTACAGACCGCCCGCAGCGTTGCTGGAGGATTATACTTTCCAGAATTGTCGTCAGGCAATTGCACCTTATTTACCAAACAGCTAAAAGCCATTGCGCAGGCGAGCGGCGTACAATTTCACTTTGATGTTCGCGTCGATGCCATTGATCCACATGATGGACGGGTGGCACTAAAAATTGGTGATGATGTGCTGCAAGCCGACGCTGTGGTCGTTGCTGCAGGAACAGGAAGCGCCCGCCTTCTGAGGAAAATTGGCTTAAAAGTGCCCTTGCAGGCCGTCAAAACCTACACTATAACGGCAGCAATTAAAAATTATGAAGTTGCGCCTAAACTGGCGCTGCAAGATGATGCCTATAAGGTCACCATGGCGCGCCTCGGCGAGCGCATACGCGTAGCCGGAATTGCGGAACTGGGCGCGCGCGACACTGGCATCGACGACAAAGCACTGCGCACACTATTAAAGGTCACGCAGGACTGGTATCCCGATGCCGCCAATTATCACAATGCACAAATGTGGACCGGCAACATTCCTATGTTAGCCGACGAAGTACCACTCATTGGCGCTACCAGCAGCAGCAATGTATACATCAATGTCGGTCATGGCGGCAGCGGTTGGAGCATGGCATTGGGTGCCGCTAAAATTGTAGCAGACCAACTATCAGGTCGTCTGCCCGAGATTGATATTGACGGACTGACATTGGCGCGCTATCGACGCTAACAGCACGTCATCTATTGGGCGGCTTTTTTTACCCCAACATAGAATGAGGCAAAATTACCATGACGGCACTTTACGCAAGCGCAGAAATTCGCCGTATCGAACAAGCGGCTCAAACTGCGTTACCGGCCTATACGTTGATGCAGCGCGCCGGTCAGTCCGCTGCGGATGTTGCGCTGCGCTTATTAACGGGAAGTCCGCATAAAGCACGTATTCTCGTGCTGGTCGGCCCCGGTAATAACGGTGGCGACGCACTCGAGGCGGCGACGATCCTCACGCAGGCTGGTGCGGACGTTGTTGCGTTGTTGCAAGCTGAAGTCAACAAGTTACCGCCCGATGCGGCCAGCGCCCTTGCCCGCGCCAATCGTGCCGGTGTCCACATGATGCCACCTGAACAGTTTGCCATTATCGACAGCATCGCCTGGACGCTGGTGATAGACGGATTGCTGGGAATAGGCCTGACCCGTCCGCTGGACGGCCCTTTACGCAGCTTAGTCGCGACCATTAATACGCTGTCTTGTTTAGTCCTGGCACTCGACGTACCAAGTGGACTCAATGCAGATACCGGTATGGTGGTCGGTCCCGATGGGATCGCCATAGTTGCCGACCATACCGTCACCTTTATCGGCGATAAAACCGGATTACATACTGGCGATGGCCCTGACTACGCCGGTCAGGTCACCGTTGCCGGACTCGGCCTGCCAGAAAACTCTTCGGTTCCGGCAAGATCATGGTTGAATTCAAGCGATCTATTCGCGCGTAACCTGCAACCACGCGCACGGAACTCGCATAAAGGCAGCTTCGGTAGCGTCGCGGTAATTGGTGGTGCGGAAGGCATGGCTGGTGCGCCAATCCTTGCGGGACGCGCTGCTGCCAAATCTGGCGCGGGTAAAGTATTTATCGGCTTTCTCGATGCTGCACCTGCCTACGATAGCGGTCAGCCAGAGTTAATGTGTCGCCGTGCGGCTGACCTTGACCTGACATCGGTGACATTAGTGGTCGGTACCGGACTTGGCGCATCCCAAACAGCACACGACTTGTTGGTAAAAACGTTAATGGCACCCGGCCACTTGCTGCTGGATGCGGATGCGTTGAATTTGATTGCCGTTGAGCCCGCATTACAGCAACTCGTGGCGCAACGGCGTCATTCAGGCCTTGCTACCGTCATGACACCTCATCCGTTGGAAGCAGCGCGACTACTTGGCATCAGTACCATTGAAATCCAATCCGACCGTTTGGCAGCAGCACGCAGATTGGCGCAGCACTTCAATGCGGTAGTGGTGCTTAAAGGCGCAAGCAGCATCATTGCTCGGCCTGATGGTTCTGCTGTGATCAATCCGACTGGAAATCCGGCGTTAGCGACGGGCGGCAGCGGCGACGTATTATCTGGTATTTGCGGGGCTTTATTGGCGCAAGGTTGGTCTGACTGGTATGCAGCGCTCGGTGCTGTCTGGTTACATGGCAGCGCAGCGGATTTGCTGGTATCGCAAGGATGTGGGCCAATTGGCATAACTGCGGGGGAATTAATTCCTGCCGTGCGGAGCTTATTGAATGAACTGGTCGATAGTCAGTCGGCCAGTTAAGAAAATCGCAGAATCGCATGCATATGTCCATGCATCTCAACGATGCAAAACGCAATGCAAAAAAAAATCGCAAACAGACTTAATAAGTCGGTTTGCGAAATACATATCATGAACGTTTTTACTAAAACCAACTACCTCAATTCACCCTTCGCAGCACGGCCGGAAGCGCGGATCACGCCGATCACGCAGCGTAGAGTGAATAGGCAGGTTAACTTACGCTGCCAGCGCAGGATAGTCGGTATAACCTTCCAACGTTGCGGCATAGAAAGTTTCTGATTTTGGTGCATTCAATGGTGCGTCAAGTTTCAAACGACGCGGCAAGTCTGGGTTAGCGATAAACAACTGACCAAATGCAACAGCATCTGCCTCACCTTTTGTCAGTAGTTCTTCTGCCGCGGCTTTTGTAAGCTGTTGGTTGGCGATATATGTTCCACCGAAAGCTTGTTTAAGTTGCGGCCCCAGACGATTTGGCGTTTGCGGTTCACGTGCGCAGATAAACGCGATGCCACGTGCGCCTAATTCGCGCGCCACATAGCTAAACGTTTCCAGCGGATTAGCATCGCCCATCGAATGGGTGTCGCAAGCTGGTGCCAAATGCATGCCAACGCGTGCAGCACCCCAGACGCTGATACAAGCATCCGTAATTTCCAGCATCAAGCGTGCGCGATTTTCTAACGAACCGCCATACATATCGGTACGTTGATTGCTACCGCTTTGTAAAAATTGATCCAGAAGATAACCGTTCGCACCGTGAATTTCAACGCCGTCAAAGTTGGCAGCTTTAGCATTTTCAGCGCCCTTGCGGAAGGCTGCAACTACACCTGGGATTTCAGCAAGATCCAAAGCGCGCGGCGTGACAAAGTCACGTAACGGACGTAGCAGACTGACGTGGCCTTCGGCTGCAATCGCACTTGGCCCAACCGGCAATTCACCATTCAACAAGCTTGGGTCCGAGATACGACCAACATGCCACAATTGCAGGATGATACGACCACCAGCAGCGTGCACGGCCGAAGTTACGTTTTTCCATCCGGCGACTTGCTCTTCAGACCAAATACCTGGCGTATCAACATAGCCGACACCCTGTGGTGTCACGGCAGTCGCTTCACTGATGATCAGTCCTGCTGAAGCGCGCTGAACGTAATACTCAGTCATCAAAGCGTTCGGTACGCGACCTTCGCCGATGGCACGCGAGCGCGTCAGTGGTGCCATGATGATACGGTTAGAAAGTTGGATATCGCCAATTTTGATAGGATCAAATAATGTAGTCATGGTATGCGTAGTCATTTCAATAAAAAAGTAAATAGAAAAATCAAAGTGGTAAAAGTCAAAATTTAAAAAGCCAAAAGTAAATTTTTAAGCGCAGAACTCCTATGCGCAAAACATAAAGCGCAAATAACCTCCTGATACTTAAGGAAAAAAATACTTCAAAAAAATGGGGTCAGCCCATCGCTGGAGAAACTATTTTGGTCGTTGTGACCGATTTTTCTGTTTTAGCTAAACGAATTGATAACTGCATCGCCAATACTGCGACCAAGGCAAGTGCACCCGCCGCGATCGGTATTGCTTGCAATCCAAGGCCATGCGCGATCACCATTCCGCCAACCCACGCACCGAGTGCGTTACCAACGTTAAAAGCGCCAATGTTCAGTGTGGCCACCAAATTTGGCGCAGCCTTACCAAAAATCATGACATTGATCTGAAGCCCAGGAACCGCTGCAAAAGCGACCATTGCCCATATGAACAAATTCACTTCTGCCGGTATCAGCGCCACGCTAGTCCACCTGATCGTCGCAGTCGCCAAAGCCAACAGCATAAAAATAGCGGTCAACGATGCGCCCAAACGCCAATCAGCCAATCGACCGCCGAGGTAATTGCCCAGCGTCAAACCGAGACCGATCAAAAACAACGTCCAGGTCACGCCACGTGGCGTCACTTGCGTTACCTGCTCAAGTAATGGTGCGACGTAGGTAAATAACGCAAACATCGCTGCCGAAAAAAACGTCGTTGTCGCCAGCGCTGCCCAAATACCGGCGCTGCCCAATTGTTTGAATTCGCTACGCAGATCAGTTTTTTTCTCATCTTTTTGCGAAGGCAGGATGCGCGCCAAACCAACGAACGCCAGCACGCCCAATACTGCCACAGCCCAAAATGGTGTGCGCCAACCGGCAAACTGACCGAGTGCGGTACCCAACGGCACACCCAACACATTGGCCAGGGTCAATCCGGTAAACATCAATGCCACGGCAGATGCTTTACGATTTTCTGGCACCAGACTGGCGGCAACGACTGAGCCAATACCGAAGAAAGCACCATGACAAAGCGCCGTCACCACCCGTGCAAACATCAAAAAGCCGTAATCGGCAGCCACCGCACACATCAGATTGCCAACAATAAATACGCCCATCAATATCAGCAATGCGCGTTTACGTGGCAACGCGGCAGTCGCCACGGCCATAATCGGTGCGCCGATCGCGACGCCCAGCGCATATCCACTAATTAACCAACCCGCGCTTGGAAGCGATACAGCAAGGCTACGCGCGACGTCCGGTAACAAACCCATGATGACAAATTCAGTGGTTCCGATGGCAAAAGCGCTAAGCGCCAACACAAGTAGAGCTAAAGGCATGACAAATCTTTACAAAAATGGATAGAACGATTCAACAGCATTTTGGGCGGAAGCCAAGTTACGGCATCTCTATCGATATCCACTAATGTGGTCCCGATACCAAACCCTGACAAAGGTACTTAACCCTGGTTGTTACGGGAAATACCTATCAGAGATCGCCATTCATATGTGCAAGAAAACCTTGAATGGTGTCTTCGTTGCGTCGATAAAAAACCCATTGCCCGACCCGCTTTGTGGTCACCAGTTCGGCCCGCTGCAAGGTGGCTAAATGCGCTGAAACGGTTGATTGCGACAATCCTGTGCGCTTATCAATCAAACCGCAGCACACGCCGATATCGAGCGGATATTCCTGCTCAGAAAAATACTCTCCGGGCGTTTTAAGCCACTGCAGTATTTGGCGTCTAACTGGATTAGCCAGCGCTTTATGTATAAGGTCGAAGTTCATCTTTTTGGCCGAGACACGTATTTCGTTTTTAATAGAATTAAATATTGGGATTTTCAGAACTTAATATCGCTATATTACGATACATTCAAAAAGTCCGCTCGGCGTCTGCCAAAATGCTTGTTTAAATTATTGAAAAAAAAAGAGTCCAAGCCACGTGCAGGCACGAGAAATTAAGACGTAAGCAGCCTTACAGCAAGAAACTAACCGCAGCTACCACTTCATGAGCCGAACCATATCGCCTCATAGAGGTAGCTTGCAGTCAAATGGGATCAATACAGTACGGGACAACCATTTACTCGGTTACTTTTACCCCCTTCCAAAACGCTACGCGTCCGCGAATTTCCTTTGCGGCATCCTTCGGTTCTGGGTAGTACCACACTGCATCAGGATTCATTTTTCCGCCTACTTCCAGAGTGTAATAATTCGCAGTGCCCTTCCAGTGGCAATTTGAGGTTGTTTCGCTGGGTTTCAACAAGTCGGAATCAATCGACGTGCGTGGAAAATAATGATTCCCTTCAACAACAACGGTATCGTCAGACTCCGCAATAACCATGTCATTCCAAATAGCTTTCATTTTTTCTCCTTGATGTGGTTGGCGCTAAGAGAGACTAGCGTTTTCGCCAGATTGGCGAGCGTAAAAAAGATCGCGTTGATAGATCACAATAAACTATCAATACGGTGATTAATAAATTGACTGATGTGCGCGTTAATACTATTGCAATAAAAAACCGTTTTAATCAAGCAATAGCAAGCTATCGCTCTATTGCTCTATCGCACCATATCGCGACATGTCGCCCTGTAGAGTCATCCACACTTAAGGGTGATTGTTCGTCAAACTGAACTGCTCTGGTCCAGGCAAGTTTGTAAAGTGAAGCAGAAATGCGTAACTTAAACGAGGCGTCAACATGTGTGGCTTAACATTTGTTTGAGTTCGCCTCCCATTTTGCAGATTTTTTTAGCATTTTCACCACCATGTCATCAGAATGCCATATTCGGTTGGTAACGTGCCGGGGTGCGTAAAAAAATATATCATATCGATCTAAAACAGCTTTGAAAACTATGTCAAACGTATACCTAACATTGCCTGAGCATTGCTTGAACTTTATAGTCATCTCCCGACAAATTTAACATAGTCACCGGGCCATTTGCCCTTGAGGAAGGAAAAGGTATTAGACAGAACGCGAAATATCACCGCCGCGCTCAACCTTTACGACATTTATCACTTAGGTAATCAGGAATTCCAGGTATGACTTCAAACGTTCACGCATTACCTTTGTCAAAAAGACTCACCCCTAATCGTTGGGACTTTCTGGTTTTTCCGTTGGTTATAGGCATCATTGCCTTTAGCGGTATCGGCGTCAAAGATACCCTCGCCCCGCTCTCAAGTCTAACTGCAAACGTCGTCACGCTAGACCCGCACAATTTGCCTGAATATGCCTTGCGCACAACTTTGCGTATGTTGGCCGCGATGGTTGCATCGCTGATTTTCACCCTTGTTTATGCGACTGTTGCCGCCAAGAGCAAGCGTGCCGAGAAAATTTTGATTCCGGCACTAGATGTATTGCAATCCGTACCGGTGCTTGGCTATATCTCGTTCACCGTGACATTTTTCATTGCACTTTTCCCTGGGCGCGTTATTGGTGCCGAACTGGCGGCGATTTTTGCCATTTTCACCAGTCAGGCATGGAACATGACATTCAGCTTTTATCAGTCATTGACTACCGTTCCTGATGATTTACAGGAAGTTTCGCGAAGCTTTCATCTTTCTGGCTGGCAACGTTTTTGGAAACTGGAAGTCCCCTTCGCGATCCCGGGCCTGATCTGGAACATGATGATGAGTATGTCCGGCGGCTGGTTTTTCGTCGTGGCAGCTGAGGCGATTACGGTCGGGAATAAAAGCATTACGTTACCCGGGGTCGGTTCATATCTGGCGCTGGCGATCAGCGAGCACAATCTAGGTGCGGTCGGATGGGTCATCGTCGTCATGACCGCCGTCATTATTTGTTATGACCAGTTACTCTTCAGACCACTCGTGGCATGGGCGGACAAATTTCGTATGGAAAATACGACAGCGCAATTTTCGCCCTCGTCATGGCTTCTTAATCTGATCCAGCGGACGCGTCTGATTCAAGCGATATTATCGCCATTCAGCATGCTGTTTCGCCGCATTATCACGGCACCTTTACGCTTCAACCAAAGCAAAACGAAGCCAAAGAAAACCAACGATGTATCAAATAAGCTAGTCGATTTTGCATGGAACGCGACGCTCTTGGTATTGGGTTGCTGGGTAATGTGGCGCGTAATCGCCTTTATCGGATCAGAAGTAAGTATCGGCGAAGTCGGTACCGTCCTTTTACTGGGCTTCTACACGTTACTGCGCGTGATGCTGCTGATTGCTATTGCCTCCGTGATATGGGTACCGCTCGGCGTGCTGATTGGCTTACGTCCGCGTCTGGCTGAAAAAATTCAGCCCTTGGCGCAGTTTTTGGCGGCTTTTCCAGCCAATCTGTTATTTCCCGTATTTGTCATTCTGATTGTTCGCTTCAATGGCAATCCCGACATTTGGTTAAGTCCCTTAATCGTGCTGGGTACGCAGTGGTACATCTTGTTTAATGTAATTGCTGGCGCAATGGCGTATCCCAACGATTATCGTGAGGTCTCGGCGAATTTCAAAATCCGCGGTTGGCAATGGTGGCGTAAAGCGATGTTGCCAGGTATTTTCCCTTACTACGTGACGGGCGCCATTACAGCGTCTGGTGGTGCATGGAACGCCAGTATTGTGTCTGAATCAGTATCTTGGGGCGATACCAAACTCAACGCCCACGGCCTTGGCTCTTATATTGCGCAGTACACCGCTGCTGGTGATTTTCCCCGCATCATCCTGGGAATTGTTGTGATGTCGTTATTTGTGGTGTTATTCAATCGCCTGCTTTGGCGACCGATGTATCACTATGCAAATAACAAACTGAACGCCACTTAGGACTTCATAGAATTCAAAGATTGATCAAGGATTACGATGCAAAAAATAACTGAAAACGAAATACTTAACGTCAATCATGTGCGCCGTGGTTTTGCCAAGGCGCAAGGCGAGCTCTTAGTTCTTGATGATGTCAGTTTGACGTTGCATGAAGGCGAAATCGTTGGCCTGCTAGGGCGTTCAGGCTGCGGAAAATCATCTTTGTTGCGCATCATCGCCGGATTGATTCAACCCACTGGCGGCGACGTCAGCTACCGTGGCCATCCAGTAAATGGACCTGCCGATGGTGTCGCAATGGTATTTCAGACTTTCGCGCTCTTTCCGTGGTTGACCGTTTTAGACAACGTTGAAGCAGGTCTCGAGGCGCTTGGCACACCGCCTGCCGAACGCCGGAAACGTGCGTTGGCAGCGATTGACCTGATCGGTCTCGATGGTTTTGAAAATGCCTATCCGCGTGAGCTTTCCGGCGGGATGCGGCAGCGAGTTGGTTTTGCCAGAGCGCTAGTGGTTGACCCGACTTTATTATTGATGGATGAGCCTTTTTCTGCACTCGATGTATTGACCGCCGAGACGTTGCGCACCGACCTGCTCGATCTATGGAACGACGGCAGATTGCCGATCAAATCCATCTTGATCGTCACCCACAACATCGAAGAAGCGGTGTTCATGTGTGATCGCATTCTGGTTCTCTCGTCCAATCCCGGTCGTATCATTGCAGAGATCAAGGTCCCCTTCCCGCATCCGCGCAACCGATTAGATCCTGCGTTCCGGCAACTGGTGGATGATATCTACGCCAAGATGACAGCCAGATTGCAGCCAGTGTCGAACCGCAGCAATCCCGGTCTGGAACTCGCCAGCCGCCTTAATCCGGTATCGACCAACTCAATGGCAGGTTTGTTAGAAACCGTGGCTGCCGCGCCGTATAACGGACGCGCAGATATGCCGGATATTTCCGCACGTCTTCACCTGGAGATCGACGATCTTTTCCCCGTCGCCGAAGTCCTGCACTATTTGGGGTTCGCGGAAATGACGGAAGGTGACATCACACTCACGACGTTAGGTCTGGAGTTTGCCGATCATGGCGTGCAACAACGTAAACAAGTCTTCGCACAGCAACTGCTGCGCCAGGTACCATTGGCAGCCCGAATCAAGGCAATATTGCAGGAAAGGCCAAACCAACGCGCCCCGCGTGCCCGCTTCCAGCAAGAATTGGAAGACCATTTAAGCGACGATGCTGCAGAAGAAACAATCGACGCGATTATTCGCTGGGGTCGTTACGCTGAAATTTTTTCATACGACGATAAAAGAGAAATCTTCAGCCTGGAAGACATCGCAAGTTAGCCAAACCACGAGCGATCAGCTTCAATGGAAATTCCAAAAGCCCGAATCTCGAGCTTTTTTTCACGTCAGCCCCGCGGGTATTTACGAGGCTTTACCCCTTGCCATCATCTTGAGTAAGAACCTGGCTTAATAGAAGAAGTTACTCCCAACATGCGCCTTGATATTGCAGATAACGTTGTCCAAAAACGCAAAACTAGGGAAGATGGCTTGGTGACGTATAGCAAGGCGGGTTGGCGGGCATGTATAGAATACCAACCAGAGCGCGGCGCAATCCACTCACCGCTTCCGTCCAGCCCCATTTCTTCTTTCCATCCATAGCAATCCATTTGCATATTATTGACCGTCACGCATACATTCCCCTCCCGTAAAATCACGCCAGTGCCGGAGCTGGCGTAAAAAGTGGTTGTTTGTCCTGTCATCAATTTGCAAGTTTCCATGGCGGTGGCGCATAAGCAGCGCAGACGTTGTTGAGTGATATTGCAGAATAAGCCGCCAGCAACGGTAGCGAAATAGACAGCCCCACACAATCTGTATCGCATCACATGCAAATTGAATCATCTGTTATGGTTTGGTTTCATCCCTTCTGTCTATATACGCCCACGAACATCCGTAGGATCATCACGCATGGATAACAAAATGCTTCAACCGCCCGTACCTCAACAGTCGCTCTATCGCCAACTCGCCACGCATTATCTGGAGGCGATGAAAACGCGGGTTTTGCATCCTGGTGACAAAATGCCATCCGTTCGGGCGCTGGCGCGGCAACACGCGCTCAGTCTCTCCACCGCTTTGCAAGCCTGCCGCTTTCTGGAAAGCGAAGGCTGGTTAGAGGCACGACCTCGTTCGGGGTATTTCGTCAAATCGCAGAAGCGAACCGAGATAATGGCGGTCACCGAGCCGGATATGAGCCGACCACACGATACCGCCCAGTTCATAGGTATTCACGAAAAAGTATCCGAAATCATCTCTATGGGACAGCGGAAGGTACGTATTAATTTAGGGCGAGCCGCAGGAGCGCCCGAACTCTATCCGGGCAAGCAACTGAATGTGCTCGCCACCAGAGAATTGCGCTGCCATACGGATATGTTTTCGAAACAAAGCCGCCCTACCGGAAATGTCATCTTCAAGGATGTACTCGCAAGGCGCGCGCTGGCTAGTGGCATGATGCTCAATCCGGATGACATTTTGGTCACCAATGGCTGCATCGAAGCGCTCAATCTTGCGTTGCGCGCTGTGGCGCAGTCGGGCGATGTCATTGCGGTCGAGTCACCCACTTTTTATGGTTTGCTTCAGGTGATGGAAAGTCTGGGTATGCGTGCGCTTGAAATTCCCACCAGTGCGCAAACTGGTATCTCGCTTGAGGCGCTGGAACTCGCGATCCAGACTTACGACAATATCAAGGCGGTCGTTGTCGTTCCGCATCTACAAAATCCACTAGGTAGCATCATGCCGGAAGCACACAAAAAACGTTTGGTGCAGCTATGTGAAACGTCGCACATCGCCTTAATCGAGGATGATTCGTATAGCGCTTTGGTGCATGATGGGCCGCCTTTGACATCGCTAAAAGCCCACGATATGACCGGCAATGTCATCCACTGTGCATCGTTGCACAAGATCCTCGCTCCCGGACTTCGGCTCGGATGGATGGTGGCTGGCCGCTGGCAAGCCCGTGTCAATATGTTGAAGTATGCACAGACACGTTACAACGATGAATGGTCGCAAACAGTTGCAGGGAAATTTATGGGTTCGCCAGCTTACGACAGGCATCTGCGTAAGATACGCAGTGCGCTGCGCGTTCAACGTGATCTGACAGCCGAAGCCATCTCCAGACACTTTCCGATCGGTACGCGTTGTAGTCTGCCAAACGGTGGCGTCTCGATATGGGTCGAGTTGCCCGCTGGCCTCTCATCCAGGAAAATCTTCGAAGCAGCGCTAGTGCGCGAAATACTGATCTCACCCGGTATGCTCTTTTCTAACTCACAACGTTTTGATCATTTTATTCGTCTCAATTGTGGGATGCCGTTCTCAGATGAAGTGAAGCAAGCCTACGCTGAATTGGGCGCGATCATTCATACACAACAAACATAGAATTCGACAAGCGAGGAACCGGCCTCGTTTAGATAAATATCTGAACGGTCAATTTTTACAGAGCGTTCAGTTTTACATTCCCCATACTTCTGGTGCGGAGATGCTGCTGTAAAAAAACCTCGAACTGTTCAATCAGCAAAGGCCGGCTAAACAGGAAACCTTGATAAAAATGACAGCCGTGGCGGGCCAAAAATTCACGCTGTGCTTCGGTCTCCACGCCCTCGGCAATCACCATCAGGCCAAGGCTTTCCGCCAACGCGACGATGGTGCGCGCAATGGCTGCATCATTTGGATTAGTCATAATGTCCCGGACGAAAGACTGATCAATCTTTAGTTGATCAAGCGGCAAGCGCTTGAGATAATAAAGTGACGAATAACCGGTCCCAAAATCGTCTAGCGAGAAGCGTACGCCCCGATTTTTTAGTGCGGTCATTTTAGCAATGGTCGAGTCCATATTATCGACCATCAGACTTTCGGTAATTTCCAGCTTGAGTCTTTCCGGATTCGCACCGCTCCGATCTAACACTTCATTCATCAACTCCACGAAGTTAGCATGACGGAACTGACGAATACTCACGTTAACAGCGATCGTTAGTTGTGCCGTTTCTGGACGCTCTGCCCATACCACCAACTGCATGCACGCAGCCTCCAAAATCCATTGGCCCAATGGCAAAATCAGCCCTGTCTCTTCCGCCATCGATATAAAATCGACAGGCAGAACCAATCCGCGCCGCGGATGCACCCATCGCAACAAGCCTTCTGCGCCAGTCACGCGGCCTTCGCCGTCCATCTGTGGTTGGTAATAAAGAAGAAACTCTCCGTGCAGCAAAGCTTGCCGCAAATCGACCTCCAAAGCAGCGCGACTCGTCACCGCCGCCTGCATTTCCACGTCAAAAAATCGCATCGCGTTACGACCCGCCGCCTTACCTTGATACATCGCCAGATCGGCTTGCTGCAATAACTCCCCAACAGTATCTCGCTGATCTCGGAATTGCGTAATCCCGATGCTAGCGGTGCCGTGATGTTCTATGCCGGCAATTTGATAGGGCTTGCTGAGTACCGCCAGAATTTTTTCTCCAACAAGCTTGGCTTGTGCAACAGCCGAATCAGGCTCAGCTTCAAGTCCGAGCAGCATCACCACAAATTCATCACCGCCAAGGCGAGCCACTGTATCACTCGCACGCACGCATATTGCGAGTCTTAACGCAGCTTGCTGCAACAGAAGATCACCTTTGTCGTGACCTAACGTGTCGTTGATCGTTTTAAAGTTATCCAGATCGATGAACAACAACGCGCCCGAATGTCGCCCACGAACATTCGCCGCCAACGCTTGCTGGAGACGATTAATTAATAGCAAGCGGTTCGGCAGCAAGGTGAGTTGATCGTAAAAAGCCAGGTGTTGTATCTCAAGCTCAGAGGCCTTGCGTTGGGTAATATCCGTATCAATCGCCAGAATGGACTGTGGTTGCCCATGGTCATCCCGGACCAATGTCCACCGACTTTCTACAGTCAGCGTGGCACCGCTCTTGCACCGTTTTGCAATTTCCCCACTCCACTCCCCGCTATGCATTATTTTCTTTTTTGCATCCTCAAAGATAACGGAATAATCAAATGGAAGGTCTTCAATCGGAATACCGAGTACTTCGTCCTGAGTCCAGCCATAAAGCCGTTCTGCACTTTTATTCCAAAACATGATGCGATGATCCATACCGCGCACAATGATCGCGTCCTGCGCTTTATCGAGCAACGATGCCTGATCTCGAATGCGTACATCGGTTTCCTGTCGCTCCATTTCGGAGGCCACCCGCGCAGCAAATATCTGTAATGTAGATGTAATGAAATCGAGGTTTTTTAGAGGCTTGCGAAACAAAATAAAGAGAAGACCGACAGGCTGATTAGCCGCGTTATCGAGTCGCCAGCCTATTGATGCTTGCGTCCCCAGCGACTTTAATGCCGGTGAACGGGAAAAGTCCATTGACACTTTATTTGATATTAAAAATTTATCCGCATTAAACACTTCTTCGTAGCTGTCCCATGCAACGACATAGTCAAAATTTTCCGTCACCTTCCCATCAATCACGGCCGCTAGGACGCGACTGGTCACTGGTTCACCGGGTAACAAGCGTGTAACAAAGCCCGCACTCGCCCCTAAAGCTTCCGCCATATTACGGGCTACTTGCTCAAAAAATACCGTGCCAGTACTCGCCGAAACGCCTACGGCAATCTTTAAGACTGCTGCCTGAATTTGGCGTTGTTGTTGTTGAGCCCGAATGCTTCTTATGCCAAATGTCAGATCACCAGCCAATTCCGTCAGGAGATTAATTTCATCGACAGCCACTACCATCATCTCTTCAGAATATAACGTCAACAATCCTAAGGTTCCGTCCTTGTCATGCAACGGTAGATAAATTCCACCCCGATAACCATGAAGCTGGATATCAATCAACCAAGGAAAAACACGCGGATCGTGCGCCATATCCTCAATCACGATAGGCTTCCCGCTACGAACCGAGCGCCCGGCAGGGCCGCGGCCGAAAGGGCTGTCCTCTGACCAACTAACCTGTAAATTATCGACAAAGGCCGCGTCGTTATCAATCCCCGCATGAGACTCAATCGTAATCGACCGGGCTTCGTCGCCCTGCGCATAACCCACCCATGCCATGCGGTATCCACCGATGTCTACCGCAACGCGACATACTTGAGAAAGCAAATCGCGTTCATTTTCAGCTCGGATAACAGCCTCACTACACCGGCTTAACATTTTCAATGCTCGATTAGTACGCGTCAATTCCAGTGCTGCTTTTTTTCCCTCTGTGATATCAACAATTGCACCGGTCATCCGTATCGCGACACCACGATCATTAAACTTAGAACGTGCACGCAGGCGTACCCATCGCAACTTGCCGGAGCGCGTAACGATACGAAACTCTATGTCATACGACGATCTATCGTCTAAATGCTTTTCTATTCCTGCCCGCACTAGCTCTTGATCCAGGGGATAGATGTATTTCAGAAAGTAGCGCGATGAATATGACAAACCATCGTCGGGCTGCTCCAACAACGCCAGCAAACGTGCTGAACAAAATACGCTATTTTTTTCGATATCCCAGTCCCACAACCCATCGCCGGTACTTTGTATCGCAAAGTAAAGACGCTCTTCACTGATGCCGAGGGCACGTTCCACGCGTTTGGTTTTGCTAAGTATTGAGCGTGAAATAAGTGTACCGATGGCGATCAACAGCGCACCGATTAAAAGGGTTCCCAGCAACAACAATCGTTGTAACTGGCGCGAAGTGTCCCCAAGGCTAAATGAAAAATCTGCCTCAAGGCGGTCAAGCGATAGGCTAATTGTCCTAATTCTTTCTTTCGCGGCTTGCGAGGAAACGCTGTCATAGACACCGGAAATCGTCTCCTTGTGCAGCTGTTGTGCCTCAGTATTCAATGCGGCTATCTGTCGATCCGCTTGCGCCCAAATGGAAGTCACGGGACTCATCAAATAAGAGTGACTAAAATGAAGAAACAAGCCGACCATGTCGTTGAAATCATCTGGGTGATTCTTACCCTGCAAAAATCCTTGATGCACGATCGCCATATCAGGCGTGGCCTTCTCAAGCTCAAGCCGCGCCATCCGATCCCCCAACGGTATCGCAATGGCGTCCGAAAAGGCCTGATATTGCAAAGAATCGCGTGTATCAATATATGCAAACAACTGCATGACTGCAACACGCTGCGCTTTAGAGTAGCTGTTTTCACCCGCGACAAACCCGCGAACCGAGGACAAAATATTGATACTAAAAGTCCCAAACGCCACCAAGAGTGCAGCCGAAATAATAAGCGACCACATCACCTTTAGCCTATGCAAATTGAATTCAATTTTCAAAAGCGTTTTTAGTCTATACATAGAAAGACGTTGGCATAAAAAAGCGAATGAAGAAACTGGTCTTAATAACCTCTGAATGTAAAGGGATTAAGCAATACTGTGGCTTAACTGATCATAGTTTTAATGATTTTATAAGTGTAATTTTTATAATATCTCTGAAGCAATAAAAAAACTCAAGCCCGCACATGGTCAGCGTCGCTTCGGGTTTTAAAGTTTGATGGCTCACTATTTTTAAACTTTTTCCCTCTACACACATTAACAAAATCCAGGCGGTAAAAACAATCTGCACATTTTCCGCTGTATCCCATTCTCTGCGTTGTAAGTTTCTGTAAGTTTCAAGCAAGATTTGCGTAAGGTTGTGGTCGCACACTCCGTTGGTCTAAACGCTAATTAAAAGCGGACATACATACTATTTGGGTATCAATACCGACATGAGAACGCCGTCGGAAGCAGATCGCAAAGAGTGCATAACAATATTAATATTCAAGGAGACAGTCATGGCAACCAGTATTGCTGCAGGAAAAGTTGCTTCACGCGGCATCACGCCCGAAGAAAGAAAAGTCATATTTGCATCATCACTCGGTACCGTATTTGAGTGGTATGACTTTTATTTGTACGGCTCGTTGGCTGCGATTATCGCTAAACAATTCTTCGCTGGTACGGACCCAAATACGGCCTTCATTTTTGCGTTGCTGGCATTTGCTGCGGGCTTTATTGTGCGGCCATTTGGCGCTTTGGTATTTGGTCGTTTGGGTGACATGATTGGCCGCAAATACACCTTTTTGGTGACCATTCTTATTATGGGTGCGTCGACATTCATCGTTGGCATTTTGCCAAATTACAATTCCATCGGGATCGCTGCACCAATCATTTTGGTGGCGTTACGGATATTGCAAGGTCTGGCACTGGGCGGCGAGTATGGCGGTGCCGCCACTTATGTCGCTGAGCATGCGCCGAATGACAAACGCGGTTCGTTTACAGCATGGATTCAAACCACAGCAACGCTGGGCTTATTCCTATCATTGCTAGTGATTTTGGGCGTACGTACAGCCGTGGGTGAAGAAGCATTTGCTGACTGGGGCTGGCGCATTCCGTTCCTGGTGTCGATCGTTTTGCTTGGCGTCTCGGTCTGGATTCGTTTATCCATGAGTGAGTCCCCTGCTTTTGTAAAAATGAAAGCAGAAGGCAAAGTCTCTAAAGCACCGTTGACCGAAGCATTCGGCCAGTGGAAAAACATGAAGCTAGTCATTTTGGCTTTGTTTGGTTTGACTGCCGGTCAAGCTGTGGTCTGGTACACGGGTCAGTTTTATTCGCTATTTTTCCTGACACAAACCCTCAAGGTTGATGGGCCAACAGCCAACATTCTAATCGCACTGGCTTTGCTGATTGCTACGCCATTTTTCCTGATTTTTGGCTCGTTGTCGGACAAGATTGGTCGCAAGCCAATTATTATGGCGGGCTGCCTGATAGCGGCGCTCACGTACTTCCCCATCTTCTCGGGGCTGACGCATTATGCTAATCCAGCACTCGAAGCAGCACTCAAGAGCGCACCGGTCATCGTTACGGCAGATCCAGCGACTTGCCAGTTCCAGTTCAATCCGACTGGTACCAAAAAGTTCACTTCTTCCTGTGATATCGCGAAGGCAAAGCTGTCTGCGATGTCGGTTAACTATGAAAACGTCGCTGGTGCGCCGGGTTCAGTAGCAACGGTCAAGATCGGCGATAAAACGCTGACTTCGTACGATGCAAATGGTCTCTCGAAAGAAGATGCAACCGCCAAAGATAAGGCTTTCTCTACTGAGTTGACCGCTGACATTAAGGGTGCAGGCTATCCAAGCAAAGCGGATCCTGCTCAAATGAATAAGCCAATGGTCCTGTTATTGCTATTCATTCTAGTGCTGTATGTGACGATGGTGTACGGACCAATTGCGGCGATGCTGGTCGAAATGTTCCCGACCCGTATTCGTTATACCTCAATGTCATTGCCTTATCACATCGGTAACGGCTGGTTCGGCGGTCTATTGCCCACTACGGCGTTTGCACTGGTTGCCTACAAGGGCGATATTTATTATGGACTGTGGTACCCAATTGTGATTGCCATCGCGACCTTTGTCATCGGTATGCTGTTTGTCAAAGAAACGATCCACAACGATATCTACGCCGAAGAACGCTAGATTTAAAGGGAAGTCGGCTTCAAAGCTTAGCTTGATGTCGACAACCCAATTCCTTCAGCGATTTGAGCCGATCAGGTTACCGGACCTGATCGGCTTTTTTGTTTCTGGCACGCAATATTCAAGCCTTCCGGTCTAGTAATTCCTTTTTGTACGTGCATTTTTTCGTATATTTACCACCTTATTTGACCGCCTTTTTCATCGCAAAATGCTACCCTTTGGCAGTTCGCTTGACTAAATAAAACTGCGCAACTACGCCTCACTGTCGTTTCTGAGGCAATCTGTCCTCTTAATCTGCATCTTGCTTGCTATTGCTTAAATTTGCTTGCAAAATTTGACATTTATGGCTGTCCAAAACCCCCAAGATTTGCTATCGTCGTTAGCCATCTACCCACTTACGAGAATATGAAGCCACCTGTCAGAATTGGTACTCCGCTTTCCCCATCCGCAACTAAAGTCATGCTGCTGGGTTCGGGCGAACTTGGCAAAGAAGTCATCATTTCACTACAACGTCTTGGCGTTGAGGTCATCGCGGTTGATCGTTATCCGAATGCTCCCGGCCATCAGGTTGCGCATCGTTCGCATGTCATCAATATGACCGATGGTGCGGCACTGGAAGCGCTGATAGCGTTGGAAAAACCCGATCTGGTCGTGCCTGAAATTGAAGCCATTGCAACCGAGACGCTAGTTGCATTGGAAGCCGCTGGAAAAATTACCGTGATTCCGACTGCACGCGCGGTATGGTTGACCATGAATCGCGAAGGGATTCGCCGCCTCGCCGCAGAAACGCTGAGTCTTGCGACATCTCCCTATCGGTTTGCCAACAATCTGGACGAACTTAAGGCAGCCTGTGATGCCATTGGATTCCCTTGCGTGATCAAGCCCGTCATGTCATCGTCCGGCAAAGGCCAATCCAAGATCGACAGCATCAATGAAGTAGAAGCTGCGTGGGCGCATGCCGCGGCTGGTGGTCGCGTAGATGCCGGGCGTGTCATCGTTGAGGGCTTCGTTGATTTCGACTATGAAATCACCCTCTTGACGGTACGTGCGCTTGAAGCAGATGGCAGCATCAGAACCCATTTCTGCGAGCCAATCGGCCACGTTCAGGTGCAAGGCGATTACGTCGAATCCTGGCAACCGCATCCGATGCATTCCGAAGCATTGGTCCGCGCTCGCGATATCGCAAAAAAAATCACTGATAATCTTGGCGGCCTTGGTGTCTTCGGCGTCGAACTGTTTGTCAAAAACGATATGGTCTGGTTTTCTGAAGTTAGCCCTAGACCACACGATACCGGCATGGTCACCATGGCCAGTCAACTACAAAGCGAGTTTGAGTTGCACGCAAAGGCGATATTAGGCTTGCCTGTCAATGTTGCACTCAACAGCCCGGCGGCATCGGCAGTGATTTATGGCAAGCACGACGCTAAGGGTATCGCCTTTGAAGGTGTCGCCGATGCGTTGCGGGAACCGGGCGTCGACATCCGTCTATTCGGAAAACCAGAGTCTTTTGAGCGCCGCCGTATGGGCGTGATACTCGCGATTGCGAACGACGTCGAAAGCGCCAGAGTTCGCGCCAAACAAGCCGCCGCCAAAATAAAACCTGTGATTGTCGCTTAACCTCGGCTCAACAGCTTTAGCAAGCGGTTTGGCAAATCGCTTGCTAAACCGCTTGCCAAATATTTGTAGCTGAGTCTGGCTCGGTCTGGCTGACTATTGGAGCGACTTTAGAAAGCCAGTGAGACAGCCAATTAGCGCAATTAGCCGAACCTATAGACGCGTAAGCGGATTAGTCGCTTTGCATCCAAAGGGGCGCGCATCACTCCTCGCCCACTCCTTTATGCATCCAACAACCCAGCAGTTAACTCCTACGCACACCGATGTGGGTATGGAGATCAAACCAAGTATGCGGTTCAAAACATGCTTACGCAGACCCGTTGCATAGTTGACCAACAGATGGCGTCGACTTCCCTCTTGCGAAAACCTACAGATAGTCGACAGCACGACGTGGCTGCTTGCGCTACACTATCCCACTTTGTTAGCCTTTTATTCTCTTTTAGAGCAATCAGCATTTCTACATTCACCTATTCACTATGAAATTCGATGTCGCTATTATCGGTAGTGGTTTGGCCGGCCTGTCAGTTGCCCTCCATCTTGCAGAACAAAGAAAGGTGGTTGTCATCTCCAAGCGTGCTCTGCTTGACGGGGCCAGTAACTGGGCACAAGGCGGCATCGCCGCGGTGCTTGATTCCGGTGATAGCTATGATGAACATATCTCCGACACGCTGATTGCCGGTAGCGGATTATGTGATGAGACGGCGACACGTTATATCGTCGAACATGGCCGCGAAGCAATCGAATGGCTGATCGAGCAAGGCGTACCATTTACGCCCGATGCCAGCGCCGAGTTGGGGTTTCACCTTACCCGAGAAGGCGGCCATAGCCAACGCCGCATCATTCACGCCGCTGATGCAACCGGGCATGCCGTACAAGTGACGCTGGAACAAAAGGTACGCTCACATCCGAATATTACGTTGCTTGAAGACCACTACGCCATTGATCTGATTACCTCTAAAAAAATTGACGGAAAAGGGGTTTCACCGCAGTGCCTCGGTCTATATGCCAAGAACGTAAAGACCGGTAAAGTCCTCACCATCAGCGCTGGTCATACTGTGATGGCGACCGGCGGCGCAGGTAAAGTCTATCTTTATACCACCAACCCTGATACCGCTACTGGTGACGGAATTGCGATGGCGTGGCGGGCCGGATGCCGCGTTGCCAATATGGAATTCATCCAGTTTCACCCGACCTGTCTATACCACCCGTACGCCAAATCTTTCCTCATCACCGAAGCGATTCGTGGCGAAGGTGGCTTATTAAAGCTTCCCGATACAGAAGGTCAAGATGCAGGTAGACGCTTTATGCCAGACCACGACGAACGTGCGGAATTAGCGCCACGCGATATCGTTGCGCGGGCAATTGACTTTGAAATGAAAAAACGTGGTTTGGATCATGTTGATCTCGATATCAGCCACAAATCACCCGATTTTTTAAAAGAACACTTTCCGACTATTTATTCACGTTGCCTGGAACTTGGTATCGACATCACCAAACAACCGATCCCGGTCGTGCCTGCGGTCCATTTCACCTGCGGCGGTGTGGTCACCGATCTGAGCGGACGCACGGATCTGCCCGGTTTATACGCAGTCGGCGAAACAGCTTATACCGGTTTGCATGGTGCTAATCGCCTCGCTAGTAACTCACTCCTTGAATGCGTTGTGATTGGCCGTGCCACTGCCAAATACATCGAGCAACAAGCCAAACCAAAATCGAGACCGCTCCCGGCCTGGGATGAAAGTCGGGTTACCGACGCCGACGAAGAGGTCGTCATCGCCCACAACTGGGATGAGTTGCGCCGCTTTATGTGGAACTATGTTGGGATAGTTCGAACCAATAAACGGCTTGAGCGCGCCCAGCACCGCATCCGATTATTGAAGGAAGAAATCGATGAATATTACACACACTTCCGCATCAGCCGTGATTTGCTGGAACTGCGTAATTTGGTGCAAGTAGCGTCTTTGATTGTGGAAAGTGCGCTGTCAAGACGCGAAAGCCGCGGGCTGCATTACAGTCAGGATTATCCTGAAACATTGGCAAAGGCCTTGCCAACGGTATTGACGCCTGACAGGCATTAAGTTATCGGGTCTGACGGTGCCGCAGAATGGCAATTTTTCAGATATTACCTCTAAAGACTGATTGTTTCTACGCCCTACTTCTGCGTCATCATCAATCCCAGGAAATCAAGATCACCATCCTGGTTCTTGATTTCCTGTTTTTTCGGGAAGCTTACCTTTAGCGACCCATCTTAATCGAGTACGCGCAGTGAATAATCTGCTGCGCGGATATCCTTGGTCAGACTGCCAATCGAAATCCGGTCAACGCCAGTCTCAGCAATCGCCCGAACGGTTTCCATATTAATGCCGCCAGACGCTTCCAATAGCGCCCTGCCCGCAGTTAACTTGACCGCATCCCGCATTGCATCAAGGGTAAAATTATCGAGTAGAACCGATGTTGCACCGGCATTCAGCGCTTCATCCAACTCCACCAAATTTTCCACCTCGACCTGAATCGTTACTCCAGCATTCAGGTTTTGAGCGGCACGCATTGCCGCGCTGATTCCACCAGCGGCGGCGATATGGTTTTCCTTGATCAAGATACCGTCATACAATGCCAGCCGTTGATTATGACCGCCACCCACACGAACCGCGTACTTTTGCGCTAAGCGTAAGCCCGGCAACGTTTTACGGGTATCGAGTATTTTCGCGTTAGTGTCGGCAATCAGGTTGACGTAACTGCGGGTCGCGGTGGCAACACCGGACAGCAACTGCAGAAAATTGAGCGCACCGCGTTCAGCGGTCAGCAAACCGCGTGCTGGTGCAGCAATATCGCAGACTTTGCTGTCGGCGCGCATTACATCACCTTCGGCGTAATGCCATTCAATCTGAATGCGGCTGTCGAGCCGTTGCATGACCGCCTCAAACCAAGGCGCCCCACAAAGAACCGCTTCCTCGCGCACGATCACGCGCGCTTTTACCATGGCATCGGCCGGTACCAACATACCGGTGAAGTCTCCACTGCCGACATCTTCAGCAATACCAGTATTAATATTATTTTCAAATGCCGCTTGCAATGCCTGATCAAACGGTGCGAAACGGTTTTTCAATGAGCTATTTGCATTGTTTACATTACTGATAGGGAGACTCATGCGGGACCGATTCCTGAAAATAGTGTTTGTTCTTGTGCCAGATCGCTGGACGGACGGGTATTGGCTTTGCGCTCCGCTGCAAAGTCGAGCATGCGGTCAATACAGATCACTGCCTTGCGGCTGACTTCAGTATCAACGTGAATTTCGTTGCTACCAGACTCTAATACGTCGGCCAGATTCTGCAATCCGTTCATCGCCATCCAGGGACAATGCGCACAGCTTTTGCAAGTAGCGCTGTTACCGGCAGTGGGCGCGTCAATGAAGCGCTTGCCAGGTGCGGCCATACGCATTTTATGCAAAATACCGTTATCAGTCGCAACGATAAACTCATCCGCATCCAACATCTGCGCAGCAGCGATCAACTGAGAAGTGGAGCCAACAACATCGGCCTGATCCACCACATCTTGCGGTGACTCCGGATGCACCAACACTTTAGCTTTCGGATGCTGCTTGCGCAACAGTTCAAGTTCAATCCCCTTAAACTCATCATGCACCAGACAAGAACCTTGCCACAGCAACATGTCAGCGCCGGTTTTTTTCTGAATATATCCACCAAGATGCTTATCTGGTGCCCAAAGGATTTTTTTCCCTTGTGCGTGCAAATGGGCGACGATATCCAAACCGATTGACGATGTCACCATCCAATCAGCACGCGCCTTCACAGCGGCGCTGGTATTGGCATACACGACCACAGTACGGTCTGGATGGGCGTCACAGAACGCACTGAACTCGTCAGGAGGACAACCTAAGTCCAACGAACAAGTAGCGTCAAGATCGGGCATCAAAACGCGTTTGTGGGGGCTAAGAATTTTAGACGTTTCGCCCATAAACTTCACACCAGCAACCACCAACGTCTGGGCTGGATGATCGCGACCAAAACGCGCCATTTCAAGCGAGTCCGAAACACAGCCACCTGTTTCTTCTGCCAGATCCTGCAAATCTGCATCGACGTAATAATGGGCGACCAATACTGCTTGCTTTTCTTTTAACAAGCGTTTGATACGCGCCTTTAATTCAGTTTTTTCCTGCTGTGTAGGGTTGGCAGCGACCCTAGCCCAAGCTTGCGCGGTACAACTGCTGCCTTGCGCCATTTGCGGGCGCTCGAATTCAATAGTTTTAATAAGTTGCGATGGCATAACGATAATGAACCTGAATCTAGTGAAACGCCAATAAGAACTGAAACCAAAAAAAATCTGGCCTCAGCCGGTAGGAGCCTAATTTTAACGCCAACGCCGATTCAATGCTGCGGTATAGTTTTATTGCTTCTGTTAAAAATTTCACTTACTATCAATTTAACAAGAATTAGAGGCCTGACAGGGATGACACTTTTTGACAAAACCACCCGTGGAAGAGCAGAAATCGCCATCCGTGGAAATAATTTATCACCACGCTTGCGTACCTTGTTATTGCTCGTCGATGGCAAAACGGACAGCGATAAGCTGCTGACCAAGGTCGCTGGCTTGGGGTTGTCAGCTTCGCATCTGGAAATACTATTAGAGTCGGGACTCATTGAAGCCCACGTTACTGTTATCGCGCCGCTGACAGTTGCCCCCTCAACTAAGCCAGCAATCAACACGGATACTTTCAATGCGTCGGTAGCGTCACCACCTTCCGCTGCCCCTGTCTTCGGAATACCACAAACGCAAACAATTCTACCAATAGGAAAAAGTCAGTTCGAATGCGTTTATCGGTTTTACAACGAAACGATCAAGAGCATGATCGGTTTGCGTGGATATAGTCTGCAACTGAGGGTCGAACGGGCTAGTTCGATTGATGATTTCAAAGAAATAAGACAGCTTTATCTCGAAGCCATATTTAAGTCCAAAGGCAAAGAAATCACCCGCAGCCTGCGCGATCGACTCGATCAGTTACTTTATCTTGGCGAACCGGGGCCAAATTCTATCAATTTGGAATAGCACTTTAAAGAACGCCACTAAAGCGCAAAAAAAAGTGCACCTAAAACGTAGGGTGCACTTTTTTGACATTCACGAAGACAACCTCTTCACCAGCCACCTAAACCACCAGTCAACACTCGCAATCTAGCATAGAGAAGCAACTCCGCACCCATGTTGACTGCACTAGAATAGCCAATAACTGATCGTCAAATCAGTTACTCAATACCTTGGCTAGTCAGATAATCTTCATAATTGCCGCGGAAATCAACTATTTCAGTCTCTTTGACTTCTAAAATACGTGTTGCCAGAGATGATACAAATTCCCGGTCATGAGAGACAAAAATCAACGTACCGGCATATTTATCAAGAGCAATATTGAGCGATTCAATAGACTCCATATCCATATGATTGGTTGGCTCGTCCATTAACAAAATGTTATGGCGGCCCAACATCAATTTGCCATAAGTCATTCGTCCCTTTTCACCACCCGATAATACTTTGACAGATTTCTTGACGTCATCGCCACTGAACAACAAGCGACCAAGAATCGAGCGAACCGCCTGATCGTCGTCACCTTCCTGTGTCCATGCGCCCATCCAGTCAGTCAGCGTAATATCCGCGGCAAAGTTTTCAGTTGGGTCTTGCGGCATGTAACCTGGATTAGCGTTTTCTGCCCATTTCACCAAACCCGTATCTGCTTCGAGCCCGCAAATATCTGTGCCGCCTATGCTACGAAGCAAAGTGGTTTTACCCGCGCCGTTGGCACCGATAATCGCGATACGCTCGCCAGCTTCAACCATGATGCCAAAATTCTTAAACAGCGTACGGTCGTAACTCTTGGTGATGCTTTGCACATCCACAGCCAGTCGATGCAATTTTTTCTCGCCATCAAAACGAATAAACGGATTGGCGCGGCTGGATGGCTTAAGGTCTTCAACCTTAATCTTTTCAATTTGCTTGGCACGGGATGTCGCCTGACGCGCTTTAGATTTATTCGCCGCAAAACGACGCACAAAGTCTTGCAATTCAGCGACTTTATCCTTAGCTTTTGCATTGACTGACAACTGCTGCGCACGCGCTTGTGTGGACGCCAGCATATAGTCATCGTAGTTTCCGGGATATACCTTCAATGTGCCGTAATCCATATCGGCCATGTGAGTACACACCTGATTCAAAAAGTGACGATCATGGGAAATAATGATCATGGTCGAATTGCGCTGATTTAATACATCTTCAAGCCAGCGAATGGTGTTGATATCCAGGTTATTCGTCGGCTCGTCGAGCAACAGAATGTCAGGATTAGAGAACAGCGCCTGCGCCAACAATACGCGCAATTTCCAACCCGGCGCGACATTGCTCATTGGACCTTTATGCTGGTCCATCGCCACGCCAACTCCCATCAACAGTTCGCCCGCGCGTGATTCAGCGGTATAACCATCGTATTCTGCGAATTTGGCCTCAAGGTCGGCGGCCTTCATATAATCGTCGTCGGTCGCCTCAGGATCGGCATAAATTGCATCGCGCTCGGCCATGGCAGCCCACATTTCAGTGTGGCCCATCATGACGACATCAAGCACGCGCATTTCTTCGAATGCAAATTGATCCTGACGCAGTTTACCTAAACGCTCGTTCGGGTCCAACATCACGTTTCCGCCAGACGGATCAAGATCACCGCCCAAAATTTTCATGAAGGTCGACTTGCCGCAGCCGTTGGCACCGATCAAACCATAGCGATTGCCATCGCCGAATTTGACCGAAATGTTTTCAAACAACGGCTTGGCGCCGAACTGCATTGTAATATTTGCTGTGGATAGCACGGAAAAAAGCCCTTAGAAACAATATGGAATAACCTTCTATTTTACCATTTTGCTGCGACGTGTTCAGTCACGACCAAAAATAGGGTCGTTTTGCTGCTTAAATATCATCAAAAAAGTACTAGCAACCAACATTTAATGCATCTAAACCAAACTCATTCCGCTTAGAGTGAACATCGACATAATTAGTCAAACAACATTGCGCGCACCCTAATTCGGCGAATGTCGTACCGATATTAATCTCACCAATCAAGGGAACCTTTTCTGGAGGAAGACTTTCCTATAAGCCTCAATTCTACGCAGCGCGTCGCCATGGGCCTCGCAAATAAGGCGATCCAGTAGTAACAATACTTAATTTTTTTACCCGCAAAACAGGAAACACGTATGCGAACTCAATCGCCACATAACAATCCCACCATCGCTGCCGCTTCAAACCAGGAAGCCGGTCATCATCTTGCAGTTGCGACAGCCGGTGAGGCTGGAAATTACGGCGTCAATTATGTCAAGGAACGGGTCAACGACAGCGTAGTGTTGGAAATTCTTCGAAACGGAGCATGCCCTGAGGACCTAAAGAAGCAGCAACGCATCATGCAGCAGTCAGCAGGAACTTTCGGAAAAGCGATGAATAGTTTCACTTCGGAAGATTTTATTAAACTTACTAACGCAGTCAAACTTTATGCAATTGGAAATTGTGCTGATCTATGCATGCTCGCGGCACGCGCAATCGTTGAAAATGGCTATCCCCATACTGTTGAACTTTGCGGAATATCAGGCGAATTAAATGATTATTTCTTAGACCATGCTTTTTTAAGCATCCATTGTGATCCACAAAACGAGAATGCACGCAGCCATGTTATCGATCCACTCGTAGAATTGCTGAGTCCATCCGATCAAAGTCATTTTCTTGGCGCCGTTCAGCCGAAGACGTTTGAACAGCAACATTCTTATCGACATTTATTCTGTTACGCTATCCATCAAATAACTGGTGCCGCACAATTTGTGTCATTAGCTGATATTTCCAATCTGGAGAGACTTTCTATCGGGACATTTTCTTACACTCCCGATAGCCAGCTTCAATTCAATCCAAGCACAAGTTAGTCCTGATGTGAAAAGTTAACGCACAATTAACTCAGTAATGACGCGTGCCCAAAACTTTACAACATGTCCATCCGTATAAAAAGATAAATTAAGGCCGCGAGACCGTGTCGAGACCAAGAACGCTGGCATCCTCCGCGCCATATCCTGCTGAAATGAGCTGGTCCATTCTCACGGCAATCGAAGGCAATGCCGCCATCGGCCGATCACCTGTTGTCTCCAACATCAATCGAACGTCCTTGCGCGCCATCGCCAGTTCAAAACTCGCAGTGAAGTGTCCCTTGGCCATGCTTAGCCCTCGCCCACCAACCATGCCGTTCAGATCAAGCAGACCAAGCAATTTGATAGCATCTTCACCGTCAACACCGCTGGCTTGCGCGAGTGTGAGAACGTCCGCCATCACCGCGGTGAGGCCAATAATCATGGCATTGCCAAACAATTTGTTCGCTGCGGCAAGATCGGCGCGCTCACCCATATATTGGAGACGCTTGGTCATTTTGGCGAGATCCGCCTCGACGGATTCGAAAAGCGCCCGTGGCCCCGCAACCATCATCGCCCCTTGAGCATTGCGCGCAGCAGGTGGCCCCATAAAGACCGGACAGTGTAAATATTTCACACCAGCCGCATGTAATCTTTCGGCCCGCTCAGCAGTCAGCGTCGGTAATGTTGTAGTGTGATCAATCAGGATCGCATCAGGCAATAATCCACTGCGCGCCGCCGCAATAACCTCTTCAACTACTGCGTCATCCTTCAACACAATGTGAACTCTTGAAGCACCTTGAACCGCTTCAGCAGGCGTCGTTGCTGCCTTCACGCCAAACTGCGCCAGAGCGACAACTTTATCCATGGAGCGATTCCATGCAGTAACAGAATCACCACGTTTTGTAGCCGCCTCAGCGAAGGCGGCTCCGAGTAAGCCAGTACCAAGAAAAGCGATGTTTGCCATGACGTATCCTTTTAAAATTTAAGCTGAACAACAGAATGCGTAAATATAACACCGGTGCAATTTGGCAGATTACGACTGAGGGCTTTATGGCGGCTAATCAATACTCATCGACTTCACCACGATGCTCTACTTTCGCTCCACAAACGGCGCAATGCCGTTTTTTATGTTTATCTGCTTCGTACGATCTTCAATAGGCGACGGCAATAGATAAGTCTCGGGCTTGCTGGTTTTTGTATGCCAATCTATCAACACTGCTATTTACAGCCCACCCTCTTGTCCGCCGCGCTTCGCAAATCATCCAGCTTATTTACACAAAGCTGTCCGGTCTTTAGAAGAAATCAGAGGAGCTGTTTACACTTTATTCGCTATATTCTCTAGAATACAGCGCTAATAGCAAAATAATTGCCGACAACAGATCCCCGTTTCATCGCGAGGTGATGCCTCCCCACTTACGAGCACCGACCGAATTGATGCGCGAGCGAATTAAGCAATGGCACGTTTCCGTTTGGCCCTCTACGAAAAGGGTTAAGACATCGCTGGGACTAAATTTTGATATTGATCAAGACAAGCTCTATAACGTCGCCATTGTTGCCAACATCGACAAATGTGAAGACGGGTGACGTAAAAACATTCTATGAAAAGACAAGCAAAATGAACCACCACAAAACATGTATCAAATACGTAATTTTTTCCTTCGCTTTAGGTACGGGCGCTGCAAATGCTGCATCGGATGCCCAGGCACCAGTCAGAGTATTTGCTGCTAGCAGCTTAACCGGTGCAATGACTGCCGTCGCCAAACTCTATTCTCAGCAGACCGGGCAGCAGATCGAAACGGTATTTGGTCCAGCCGGATTGTTGTTGGACCGTATCGAAAATCGCGAACCGGCTGATATCCTTGTGTCAGCTAATATGGAACATCCGCAGAAACTTGCGGACGATGGATTTGCCACGCAACCTGTTGTTTTGGTACGCAACAGATTGTGCGCGACAGCGCTGCCTAACTCCAACCTCACCACGGAAAATTTGCTGGACCGCTTGATGGATCCGCGCGTCAGGTTAGGCACCTCGACACCGAAGGCCGATCCCGGAGGCGACTACGTTTGGATGATGTTTGCGAAGGCGGAAAAAGTACGGCATGGCGCACAAGCCGTTCTGGAAAAGAAGGCACAGCAACTGGTGGGTGGCACGAACAATCCACCTGTTCCTCAAGCAAAGGATGCAGTGAAATATTTCTTTGCACAAAAGAAAGTGGATATTTTCCTCGGTTATTGCAGCTCGCGTCAAACCACTCCTGACCCCGAGTTAACGTCTGTCGAACTGCCGGAAGCACTGTCAATCACCGCCGACTATGGTTTATCTGTCGTGACGCGGGAGCCGAAATCTCATATCGCTGCATACCGATTTGCGCTGTTTCTTTTAAGCCCGCAAGCGCAAAAAATAATGAGTCAGTATAAATTTACGGCGGTGGCGATCTCCTCAGCTAAATAGATAATCATGCTATCTGTATTTGGCCGAGACTATTTTAATGGTCGTGCGTTTGCTTTCTTATCGATAAATATCACAATGGCCTAGCCAAAACGAATGCCTTTTCAGGACAACACAGACGATTCAGTCACTTGTCGATGACGGAATAATTAAGCCCGTCGATGCAGAGGCTATGGCGCGACTTATCAATGGTACTGCCCATATTGGCGCTCTTTGAATTGCAGCTTCTGATGCGTCATCAACCATGTTAGTCAAAGCAGTCGACGCATTTCGCCCAGCTTGCGTCGGAACTACTGAAGGCCAATGAAGGATAGCACTGGACGCTTACATGACGCGCTTGTCAACCTTTTGGATCTTGTGGCTTGGCCGTACCCAAATACGCCAAAAAGTAAGAGTATTCATGGACTTCTTTGTCGAAAGATTTAATGCGGAACTCAACGCTAGTCTCGATGGAAACGTACGCCGCGCAATTGACATACACGAAGGAGAGGACATGAACGAGTCCGCCTTTAGGGCGCTCGTTAACCAAGCGGTTGCTCTTAACGGCTCTGGCAAGGCAAAAACTGCAAAAAAATAAAGTAGTGAAGAATTCCGCCATAGAAAATACCCGACAACGCGCGATTTTTACGAGCGCAGAACTGACCAGATTTCTCGTTAGAATTCTGCCGTGGTGATCGATAGCAGGCCATTGCAAAGGCGAGCCTTGGGATTGATGCTTCGGCGCACCTCTCCCTTCAATCTGATGGCCTACCTCTTGTACTTACCTCTTGTACTTGACGCAATCAGGCGAGAGACTATTATTGGGTGTGGCCTTGGCTTTTAACTTTTTCAATACCGGCCTTATTCAACTCAGTCAACTCAGTCAACTCAATCACGCCAACTTACTTCCTGGAATCATTTAGTCGCCGATTTAAAATATGCCGCTTCCGCGACAACAAATCGAAAGGAAATGATCATGCAAACCAAAGGTATCATCCGACTTCATCGTGTGCTACGTGCAAATCCAGAACGCATCTATCGTGCATTTTTACACGCTGACGCAATGACCAAGTGGCTTCCGCCATACGGTTTCACCTGCAAGATTCATCACATGGATACAACAGCTGGCGGCACTTACAGGATGTCGTTCACAAACTTCGCAACCGGCCAGGAGCACTCCTTCAGCGGAGAATATCGTGAACTGGTACCGTTCGAAAAAATTCACTACACGGACAAGTTTGACGATCCGAACCTTCCAGGAGAAATGCAAACAGTGGTGAGCTTGAAGGAAGTGCTGTGCGGAACCGAAATCAGTATCGTGCAAGAGGGATTGCCGGAAGCCATTCCGCTGGAGATGTGTTATCTCGGTTGGCAAGAGTCGCTCGCGCAACTTGCCAAACTCGTCGAGCCAGAGATTTCGGGGTAGCCAGGCAAGGCACGTTCTGGTCTGGTGTGGCGTTCTCAAAGACCAAGTGCAACACCTTCTGCTGTAAGGTGCCGCCATGGCGAAAATTTACAAACATTTAACTACTCAGGAACGCGCCGTCGTCATGACCATGCGCGACGACCTGTGCTCCACCCGATCCATTGCTAAACGCCTTTGCCGTTCAGCCAGCACGATTAGCCGCGAACTCAAACGCACCAGCGGTGCCGGCGTCTACGATGCCAATCTGGCCCACGCACAATGCCAGGCGCGTCGTGTCCTGCCGCGACGTCTTCCCAAACTGCACGCGGACGGGGCCTTGTTCCAGGTCGTCCGGCATCAGCTAAAACTCCTCTGGTCGCCGCAGCAAATAGCGCGCAAACTCAGGGCCCTTTGGCCCGACAATTCTGAGAAATCTGTGTCCCACGAGACCATCTACAACGCCATCTACTTGCACCCACGCGGCGAACTCAAGCGTGAGCTGATTGCCTGCCTGCGTCACCACAACCAGGTCCGTAAGCCACGCAGCCGTGGCACCGATCGCCGGGGTCAGATCCCAGATATGCAGAGCATCCACATCCGGCCTCCAGAGGTCGAGGACCGCCTCATTCCCGGCCATTGGGAAGGGGACTTGATCAAGGGTGCCGGCAACCGCTCATCGGTGGGCACGCTGGTCGAGCGCACGACCGGCTTTGTGGTGCTCGCCAAGATGGACAACGCAACCACCAAAGCGGTCGTCGACAGCTTCTCGGCGGTGCTCAACCGCGAGCCGGCAGCGATGCGCAAGACCATGACTTACGACCAAGGGCGCGAGATGCACGGCCACAAAATCCTCACCGAGCGCACCGGTGTTCAGATCTATTTCGCCGACCCGCACAGCCCTTGGCAGCGCGGGTCAAATGAAAATACCAACGGCTTGTTGCGCCAATACATGCCCAAGGGTTCGGACCTGTCGATCTACTCTCAGGACGAACTCGACGCCATCGCCTTGTCGCTCAATACGCGTCCAAGAGCAAGGCTCGATTATGAGTCGCCACTCGTCGTTTATACTCAGCACATCGCGTTGCTACAACATCCGACTGACACTGTTAATTAACCCAGTGTTGCGCTTGGTATTTGAAACCGCCTGTTTTAATCTCTTCTTGGGAAAGCCTTATTTTCCATCGGACGGCGGATACTCGTCGCCTACGCAGGATGTTGAACCAGAATCCGAACGAAAGGCTTTCAAATGGCGCAGCATCGATGCTTGCGCCAACGCCCTGCTTTTCCCGTGGACGGCGCGATCCGTGACGCACTACTCAAATCCCTATTTTTGAGCGTCACTTACGTATTTGCTTCAAAACGAAGGTAACGATTAGGATTACGTCGCGGGTTTGATCCGCAAATCTATCACGCTCAAAAAATCATAGGCAGTGAAAATGCTTTTGTTTGCACAGGGCGGCTGTGCGTTTGAGCTAAGGCACACGGTATTTTTGGCAACTACATGGTTTCATGTTTAGTGTCGATGGGGCCGAATTATTTCCCACACACAAAGACAGGGTTCACGCTCGAATACGGCATATCCAATCGGGGGGATTTAGTAGAAAACAGAACGCAAGCACCTACGCTGGATACACAAATCGCATACCTACACAAATTGTGAGAGGCACTATAAAGATTATGTTTTTTAACGGTGAAGAAAACGATTAGACCACCGACTGCGATCACCAACTCTCGGTTTTATTTGTCGAAAAATCTTACACAATGCGAGATGCGATATGTCATATTTTAGCTAACCTATTGATTAGGTTGATATTATTAATATGACATGTTTTATGCTTACCTTCTATTGCCTTATTTTCTCTCACAATAAAAAGAAATATATCCAATTGGAGTTCTTGATGAAACATAGCACTTTTCGCGGTTTAATGGTCACGGCAGCTTTAATTGGCGTCAGTTTTGTAGCTCAAGCCAATGTATTTACACAGCCAAGTTACACACAAAATACGACATTTACCGACGCAGATCCCGGGACGACCATGACGCTTGCCTGGGATGGGGTAAATTACTATACGGCATCAGGTGGCTCTCAATCTAGCCCCTATTCAAAGTACGCTGCTAATGGCACTTTAATCGCTTCGGCATCACCTTCGCCCGGAATTGACTTCCGCTCGGTGTTCACCAATTCTTCAAATAATTTGCTAGCGCGCGGCTATGGCAGCAATGTTATTTACCAACAAACCTCATTTGGTCATTTTACGAGTTTGGTAACGTTGAATGGCGGATCCTTGGATTCTCAGTCTGCCGTTGTAATGAATAGCGCGGGCACCGAATATTTGGCACAATCCGCGGGTCAAGTCCGCTCCTGGGATCTAACGGGTAACTATCTTGGAGCCATCACTTTAGCGGGTTTTAGTGGATCTCAGGCTAGCTATCCACAAGGCCGTGGATTGGCTATCGTTGGCAATGATTTATTGACCTACTACAATGGCACTGTGAATGCATGGAGTATGACTGGCCAAGATCTTGGCTCGGCAACTCTGATATCCGGCGGCACTAGCTTTGATTCTAACTTCAGTTATAGCTATGCGAACGATCAGTTCTGGGTAGTGGATCAAGCTAAAGGAACATGGCGTGGTTACGATATTGGTTTGACAGGTGGCCAAGCGGTGCCGGAGCCTGCAACCCTGGCATTGCTAGGTTTGGGACTGTTTGGTATCGCTGTAATGCGAAAAAAACGTTTAATGTGATTTTCAATTAACTGATCTGCGATGAGGTATTCCTCAGCTTTTTTGGCGCTATAAATGCCATTCAAGGCAAGGAATAACTCACCACCGAGGATGCTGCCGGCATGGCGCGTCCCCGATGTGACCAAGTGAATCTTTTCAATGGTAGCAAGAAACATCTGTTGGCATAGAGCTGATCAATGCAATCAAAGGCCGCAAACAATCGCGCCCGACAACTAAATTCGTACGGCAGACATTCCGTCGATATTTATCAGTCAAATAGGCCAGCCTAACCAATGATCATTTCAGGCGTCCAAGTCGTGCCGTAAGCAAATCAAAAAAACCCTGGGCGTCACCGTTTTCGATCCAGAATGCATTTTTGTTTTGGTCAAGCGTGCCATACCAATCGGCGACAGTCTGACCAAAACCTATTCCCTCTCGGCTATCGATGTCAACGTGGATCTGCTTGCCGCTGAACAGCTCTGGCTTCAGCAACCACGCTATAACGCTGGCGTCATGTACCGGACCGCCAGACAAACCGTAATGCAGCATGTCGGCGGGAACATAGGCGTTAAGTATGTCGCTGACCAGCGTACCCGCCTGATTGTGTAATCCGGCAATCTGATTGAGCCGCTGCGGACTGGTCAGAATCTTGTGGGTGACATCGAGCGGTATATAAGTCAGCTTGACACCGCTTGCCAACACCACCTGCGCGGCCTGGGGATCAGCGAAGATATTAAATTCTGCGACTGGTGTAATGTTGCCGCCGTTGAAATGCGCGCCACCCATCACCACGACTTCCTTAATGCCGTTGGTAATCTCCGGTGCCTGCATCAGTGCCAGCGCGAGATTGGTTTCCGGCCCGAGCATGGCGATGGTGATGCTATGTGGTTTGGCCTTGCTCAAGGTATTGATCAGATACTGGACCGCGTTACCGGAAGCCAACCCTTGTTTCGGCTCATGCACGGTCACCCCCGGCAACCCTTCTTTACCGTGGATGTTCTCCGCATAGATTGGCGTCCGCATCAGTGGTTTTGGCGCTCCCGCATACACGGGCACGTCTTCACGCCCAGCCCATTCGCGCGCTAGCCGGGCATTACGTGAGGTTTTATCGAGACGGACATTGCCTGCTACGGTGGTGATGGCCAACACATTGAGCTCTTGGGGCGATGCCAGCGCCAGAAGTAACGCCACTACATCGTCGGCGCCCGGATCGGTATCGATGATGAGATCGCGCTTTTCGGCCGCGTGAGCGGATGTTATGCTCAATAGCGACAACAGTAATAAGCCTCGCAGAAGCTGCCTACAATAAAGATTGAAACGTTGCATAAGTAAATTCCTTGTCCTATGTGGAGGATATGTGTGGAGATGGCAGCGATAAGCCAGACAACAGTGGATATTACCGCAAGGTTGATAACGTCCTTTTAATTCGGCGAGGGACGGATAGCGGGATTTGCATATGCAACTTGTTTTGGACGGGACATAAAATGGGACCGGACAAATAAAAAAGTCTCGCCGAATGTCATCGTGGGAGACTTTTCTTGACCAGGTAGCGGAAATCACCTAATCAGCGGACCATGGAAAAAATGAGGAATCAGCCTCTGGTATGCTTAGTTGCTTTGCGTCGTGAAGCGACGAAGCCTAAGATTCCAAGACCCAACAAAGCCAGCGAAGTCGGTTCAGGAACGGCGGAGACACGGACATTATCAAAACCCTCGGTTGAAATGAACCCACCATCGGTGAATGTCTGGATTGATGCAGTGGTAAATGATTCGCCAGCGCTAGCAATAACACCAAAAAAGCCACTCGATTTGTAATTGAAAACTACCGTAGTCAAGGCATTGACTTTCAATGAATAGCTATCAGTAACATCCGTATCGAACCAATCGAAACCAAGCGCCTGAACCGCACGACCAAAACTAAAGGTGGTAGTAGGACCGACGTTACCTTGAGTTCCCTCCCCCCAACCATAGAAATTTTGGCCGGAAAAATTTGCCGGAATCGCCGTATTGTCACTGCCACTAATAGATCCGGTCGAAATGCCGCTCTTGTTACCGTTCGCTACGCTGGACAGCGAAAAACCGTTAAAGGTACCGGCAAAATTATTGCCAGATACGTTGGGGGTAGCAGTGCTAAAGGTTTCTAGAGAGGTTGCACCCGCAGCAGCCTCAAATAACGCCAGGTTAGTGTAAGTTGTGAGGGTTGCCTGTGCCGATACCGAAAATAATGTTGTGACGGTAACGGCAGCAACGAAAGCGATTTTTTTAATATTTTTCATAACTTCCCCGTTAAATAATTACCCTAAAGTCGCTGCCGTTGATTACATAGCTTTAGTTGCGCACCTTAGACATGAAATAGATTTTCCAATGACTAAATAGCAATAGTTATGCCACATATACTATTTGTTTTAAATCATGGACTTATGATTTTTTCAAACCTATCTCACGGCAAGAGTGTAAAAAATACTGACAATTTGATCTGCGTCGACCAGGAAAATACAATACGTGAGGCACCGGCTGCTCTCCCTATCGCCATTTTTTTAATTTGTAATTGGCTAAGGGGTCACCCAAACGCTTTGGATCATCCGCGAACGCATCGCGTCTAATCACTTTTTTATCAACTGAAAATCAAGACTTCACAGATTTTACCGTCTTGCTTTATGCTCTTTTCGTCCCTGATAAAAAGGAAACCAGGTTTGAAAGCCTGAAAACACAAAATCGCACAAAACGATCTAGTGCCTTTTTTTATGTGCAATCATCTCTCTTTGCCTCAAAGGGCGGCTGTGGCGGGCAAGTCTTCGTGCTTGCTGGTTTGCTTTTGTGCGCCAGTCTTCCAACTCTACCATTTGCCGCCCACCCGCTTGGAAGCGGGGCGCGGGTTTAACCACACACAAAAGAAAACATCATGCCTTATACCCTTTCGCTTTCAGCCTGCCCTTAACTAATCCACCGGCGTCTTGCTAGCCAAGTCAAAACACTCCAAAAATGACAGCCAGGTAAGCGAAACTGCCACTCGGCATTTGTAATATGATCAGAACACCTATTAAACTCGGGATTTTTACCGTCATTGCCCATGCCTTATGATTATCGCGATATCGGCGGTTTGCAAGGCTCTCTCAACACTCACTATGCGGAGTAAGCAATGAATTCAACATTGAAAGAACTTTTGGACGAGTTGGAAGAGTTCGGTCACGCGAATGACGATTTGATGAGGGATCGACCAGGCCGCATGTTGAACATTACGCGTGACACGGGCGATTTTTTGTCTGTACTGATAAAAATCATGAGCGCTAAACGCATTCTTGAAATCGGCACTTCTAACGGCTACTCAACCCTTTGGTTAGCTGATGCTTCACGGACTTTTGATGGCAAAGTGACGACTGTTGAGATGTCGGCATTTAAAATTGCAATGGCGGCAAAGAACTTCGTCCGAGCGGGCTTGGCCGACCATATCACCCAAATTGAGGGAGATGCTGGCGCCGTGTTGAGCGGTGCGGCAGATGCGGCCTTCGATATGATTTTTCTGGATTCAGACCGCTCTGAATATGGTGGATGGTGGCCGGATTTGAAGCGTGTGCTGCGTCGTGGTGGATTGCTGGTGGTGGATAACGCCACGTCTCACGCTAAAGAGATGGCGCTATTTATCAACATAATTCAAGCAGATGGCGATTTTGTGACGAGCCTGGTTCCCGTAGGGAAAGGCGAATTTCTTGCAACAAAGGAAAAATGAAGTCGCAATATTCCTACAATTATGCCGTCGCTTTCCCGCGCGCCTTTCCACCAATCGCCAGCAAACGTTGCGCCAGGCAAAATATAAACAGCAATGCGCCGATGACGATCTTGGTCCACCACGAGCTCAGTGTGCCGTCGAATGTAATCAGTGTTTGAATGACGCCGAGGATCAATACGCCCGATAGCGTGCCCGCAACATAGCCGTAACCACCGCTCAATAACGTGCCGCCGATGACAACTGCTGCAATGGCGTCGAGCTCTGCGCCTTGGGCGTGTAAGCCGTAGCCGGACAGCATGTAAAGTGAAAACAGAATCCCGGCCAGTGACGCGCAAAATCCGCTGAAGGAATAGATCAGTATTTTGGTACGGCCAACCGGCAAACCCATCAGCAATGCCGATTCTTCATCACCGCCAATGGCGTAGACGGCGCGACCAAAACGGGTGTAGTGCGCGAGATAGATCGCCACCCCCAGCATGACGAGGGCAATCATGACGCTGGGAGAAATGAACGCACCGAAAAACGTCAATCTGGCCTGCGATAGCGACACGTAGAGCGGGTTATCGATGGTGATGGAATTGATGCTGATGAGGTAGCATAAACCGCGCGCAAAAAACATTCCCGCGAGCGTGACGATGAAGGCCTGCAATTTAAAGAAATGAATCAATGCGCCCATGAATGCGCCAAATAGCGATCCGATCAGGAGTACGCAAATCATGACAAATAACGGCGGCCAATGCAGGCTTTCGAGCAAATAGGCCGAGATCATTGTGGTCAGCGCTAATACTGAACCGACCGACAGATCAATCCCGCCGGACAGAATCACAAAGGTCATGCCAATACCGATGACCAGCAAATAGGCGTTATCAATCAGGAGATTGAAAAATACTTGCACTGAAAAAAATCCAGTATAAGAGAAGGAGCCAAGACCGAACATGATGGCAAATAACGCCACCGTAATCACGGAGGTGAAATAAGGTGAATTAAATAATGAGCGGGTCTGCGATGCAGCAGACTTGGGCAATGTCAGTGATTTGGGAAGGTTTTGTATGGCGTTCTTCATTATTTGGTCGCCGCAAAAAAATGTTTGAAACTGCGTATTCCGGCAGCAGAAAAATGCCAGCGAAATTGCGACGATTGTGACAAACAAACGATGAATACGACGATGGACTTGACCACCATGTTTACCTCAGGTGGAACGCCAATTGAATAGATGGTGTAGGTCAGTGTCTGAATAATTAATGCGCCGATGATGCTGCCAACCAAACTGAATTTACCACCGGCCAAGGATGTACCACCCAAGGTCACGGCCAGGATTGCGTCGAGTTCCATCAACAGACCGGCGTTGTTGGCGTCGGCACTTTTGATATTGGCGCTAATCATGAGACCCGCCATCCCTGCGCAGGCGCTGCAAAACATATACACGAAAAAAATCAGTGCCGAGGTTTTAATACCAGCGAGTCGGGATGCAACCGGATTAATACCGACAGCCTGAATAAAGAGACCAAGCGCCGTTTTACGCATCAGCAACAATAGTAAGCCACCGACCGCCAGCACAATAAATAACGAGAACGGCAGACCGAATAAATAGCCACTGCCGAGAAAGAAAAACGGTTTGTAATACACCGTGATGATTTGTCCGTCAGTGAGCAATTGCGCTAAACCGCGCCCCGCCACCATCAGGATTAAGGTGGCAATGATGGGCTGCAAACCCAAGGTGGAAACCAACAATCCGTTCCAGACGCCGCATAGCAACGCCGCGCCCATGGCGATCAAGAGCGCAAACACCATCGGCATTTTGCTGACGTATTCTGGTGCGCCGTTGATCATCACCATATCGCCGCCGATCAGTCCCGCAGCGACCGCGCCAGAGATCGCCACGACTGCACCGACCGAGATATCGATGCCACGTGTGGCGATGACTAATGTCATGCCAAGCGCTACCAGCATTAACGGCGCTGCACGATTGATGATGTCGATCACGCTGCCATAGAGATGTCCATCTTTGATTTCTAATCGAAAAAATCCGGGGATCATGATCAGGTCGATTAGCAGTAAAAGGGCTAACGCTGCCGTGGGCCAGAATAAGGGATGTTGCATCCAGCTGGATTGGCTTGCAGTTGGTAAGGCTAATGCAGTCGAGGCAGTCGAGGCATTAGCTGCGATTGCAGATTGTTCTGTTGGCATAGCCGCTGATGGTTTCAGTTGTTTATCGACACTCATGCTGCATCTCCGGCAATGACTTGCAGGACTGATGCGTCGTCCAGCTCACCGCGCAAATACTGGCCGCACGCTTTGCGGTCCCGTAACACCAGAATGCGGTCGCTGCAACGCAATACTTCGTCAATTTCAGATGAGATGAACAGAATTGCCATTCCTTTGCGACAGAGTGAAACGACATAATCCATGATTTCCTGCTTGGCACGCACATCAACGCCACGTGTCGGTTCGTCCAGAATGAGCATTTCGGGATCGGTCGCCAGCCAGCGCGCCAACAATGCTTTTTGCTGATTGCCACCGGATAGCTTGCCAATGGGGGTTTCTGCGCTGGGCGTTTTAATACCAAGCCATTTAATATAATTATTGGCGATTTCCTGCTGGCGCTTGCGACCGATGACATGCATCAGTCCTGCCCGCGCTTGCAAGGCTAGAATAATATTCTCTCGCACGCTGAGTTCAAGAATCGCGCCTTCTTCTTTGCGATTCTCTGACGAGAATCCAATACCGGCAGCAATCGCGTCACGTGGCGAATTAAATTTGTGAATCTTACCTTTGATGGCGATGGTTCCCGAGTCTGCTTTATCTGCGCCGAACAATAGACGTGCCGCTTCGGTCCGCCCGGAACCCAATAAGCCACATAAGCCAAGTACTTCCCCACTGCGACATGTAAGATCCAGTGGTGTCAACGCGCCTTTACGCCCAATTCCTGCTGCCTCCATGTAGGTGGCGCTGCTGGCTGAGTTTTGGTCCACCTCGGTTAATGGCAATGACTGCAAATTTTCTTCACGCGCGTTGCTGAGCGCAAGCGCTTCTTCAGCGCTGACGCCAACCATTTTGTTGACCAGGTCGTAGCGGGATAAGGCGTTGACGAGGTATTCGCCTTCACGGATGCCATTACGTAATACGGTGATACGATCAGAAATATCGAATGTCTGTTCTAGGAAATGTGTCACAAACAAAATGGCCAGCCCTTGTTCACGCAGGCGTCGCAATACAGTGAACAGCATTTGGACTTCATTGTCATCAAGACTTGAAGTTGGCTCGTCCAGAATTAATACTTTGGCTGAAATGCTGAGTGCGCGTGAAATGGCGACCATTTGCTGCACCGCCAGCGAATAGCGTGATAACGGCGCGGTCACATCGATGTCAACCTGTAATTCGGCCAATAATGTTTGGGCATTTTGTTTCATCATCGGCCAATCGATGAAACCATTTTTCATCGGATAACGGCCAATAAAGATATTTTCAGCAACCGATAGATTGAGACATAAATTGACCTCTTGATAAACCGTGCTGATTCCAAGATTTTGGGCTTCCAGAGTTGAACGCGGTTGCACCGGTCGACCGTTTAACAGGATACGTCCGCTATCGGGTTTATAAACACCGGTCAATATTTTGATGAGTGTTGATTTTCCAGCCCCATTTTGGCCCATCAACGTGTGCACTTCTCCCGGAAATAACAGGAGATCGACATCAGTTAATGCCTTGACGCCGGGGAATGCTTTATAGATGCCACTGAGTTCTAACACCGGCTTCGAGCGATGTTCAGGACTAGAAAATGGGGTCGATAATGGCGTAGTAATGGATGTCATCATGGGCAAAAGACTTCCCGAAGAATCCCATTACCGGCACAAAAAAGTTAAGATGCGCGCAGCAATGGGATGAGATGCATTAGCCATACAACAGAACAGTGAATGACTGAGCGTCAGAACCGTCGCCCTTTGCACACTTGCGTCTACTCCGATTCTGTTTTGCAAATCGGGAGCAAACGCTAAGGTCGTGCACTAAGTTTGCTCCGGTCCTGGACTAGGCGTCAATCATTGTCGCTCGTGGTTGCTCGTGATGTAGCGCCAACCGTTTAGTGTCAATACTTACGGTTTGGAAACTCTTTAGCAGCGATTTCGGCTGGGAACACGCCCTCCACCGTGGTGATCCGTTTTGGCACTGATTTACCAGCAACGATGTCTTTGGCAACTTGCATCAATTGTGGTCCCAGCAATGGACTGCATTCGACGGTGACGTTCAACTTACCCGCCATCATGGCTTCGAATGCGCCTTTCACACCATCCACCGAAATGATGAGGATGTCTTTACCTGGTTTAAGACCGGCTTCTTCGATTGCCTGAATTGCTCCAATCGCCATATCGTCGTTATGCGCGTACAAGACATTGATTTTCTTGCCTTCAGCTTTAAGGAAAGCTTCCATCACTTCCTTGCCTTTGGCACGCGTGAAATCACCTGTTTGCGAGCGGATAATTTTGAGACGTGGATTCGTGGCGATCTCTTGCTCGAAACCGGCTTTGCGGTCAATCGCCGGTGCAGACCCTACCGTGCCTTGCAATTCAACGATATTGATATCACCGGCTGGCATGGTCTTGGCGCGCTCTAGCAACCAGCGACCAGCACGGTGTCCTTCTTCAACAAAGTCAGAACCAATAAAGGTGACATAAAGCGATTTATCTGTGACGTTGACCGCGCGATCCGTGAGGATAACTGGAATTTTTGCGCTTTTGGCTTCTTTTAGGACAGTGTCCCATCCTGATTCCACTACTGGAGAAAATGCAATTACATCCACTTTTTGGGCGATGTAGGAGCGGATTGCTTTGATCTGGTTTTCTTGCTTTTGCTGTGCATCCGAGAATTTAAGCGTGACACCGGCTTTGCCCGCGGCGTCTTTGATCGACGCCGTATTGGCGGTGCGCCATTCACTTTCAGCGCCTACCTGCGCAAAACCCATTACTAGTGATTTGTCTGCGAATGCAATCGATGCAATCCCAAAATCTAGTCCTAAAAATAATGCGGACGCTAATATTTTTTTGCTGGTTAATTTCATTTGTCTTCTCCTTGGAGCTGGTTTAACACGCTGTTTGCGGATCATGCGACGCATAACGCGCCGATGTTTGTTTTACTGTTCTTTGATTCCGCAATGCTTCGCCTTGCAACAATTCGCTGTTCTGATTGTTCCAAACCACTTCATATCCTAGAAGAAAGATTGATATTTATCCAATGAATTTTTTGCTGTAAGCGATAACCATTTAGGTATTGAATCAAATTCAACATCGAATAGTTATTTTTTTAATATTTATTTAAGAGATTTGAGTATTGCTTATTCGAATTATTTCATCATTGAAAGCTTTATAGTCGATTAAGATCATTGCATAAACCTATCAGAATACTATTCCAATATTAAATATATGATAAACCCGAAACCATCAGGAACGACCTCTTCTGCCATCCGCGTAGTTGAACTCCAATCGGCGACACAACGGTTGCAAGTTCTACCGACCTTGGGTGGAAGTATTGCTGCATGGGATTGGAAGTTGAAAGAACAATGGAGTCCTCTTTTGCGGTCATGGGATGGAACCTCAAAGGATCGCTATGCCATGGCCTGTTTTCCGCTGGTTCCATGGTCGAATCGGATTACTGATGGCGGGTTCACCCATCAAGGACGGCACTATCCAGTTCTTGAAAACCGCGCGGGCGAGCCATATCCGATTCACGGGGATGCGTGGCTGCAAAAATGGCGGGTTGCCAACCGAACCCCAAACAGTATTCAATTGACGCTAAAATCGGATTGCTTTGATGGCAATCCACACAGTTATCGTTGCAGCCAGACTTTGACGTTAACGGACGATGGGCTATCGATAGCGTTATTAGTAACCCATTTGGGAGCCGAATCCTTACCTTACGGCCTCGGATTACATCCCTACTTTCCACGAAATGAGGCGACGCGATTTAGTTCGCGGGCCGATGGCGTGTGGCTTTCGGATAGCGATCAGATCCCGACTGCTCACACGAAGGCCTTTCCACAGACCTGGAATTATAATCATCCAGCCGCATTGGAAGGACCATTGATTGATAATTGCTTTACGGGATGGGATGGAAAGGCGCTGATTAGCTACCCTGACCGAGGGCTGGAACTGTCAGTGACAATGGATAACTGTAGTAGCTATAGTTTGATGTATCGGCCACCGAAGCATGACTATTTTTGCTTCGAACCGATTACGCATCCAATTAATGCATTCCACGTAACCGGAAAACCAGGTTTGGTCACGCTAGCACGTGGACAAACTCTCTCGATGAAGACCCATTTTCAGGTCAGCGTAATGTAAGCGTACTGTAGATCCTGAGCTGAAATCCGGCTGGTCCGGAAATCAGCCTTGCCTGACCGCCAATCGGCAGCGTGACTTTATCGCGCACATGACCGAATGGCAAGCCGGTCAAAATTGGAACAGATATGTTCGAACGCAAATAGGCCAACATGGCATCAAAATCGTAGCCGTTGTCGTGGGCCGCCAAGCGATAATGTGAAAAATCGCCCAGCACTATCGCCTGTTGGCGCTCTGCAATTCCGGCGTATTGAAGTTGTAAGATCATCCGTTCGATGCGATACGGATGCTCACCGATATCTTCAAGAAATAAAATGCCACCATCAACTTGCGGCAAATAGGCCGTTCCGATAAGGTGATTGATCATCGCCAGATTGCCACCCCACAAAGTGCCGGTGACATCAAGGTCTGGATTTCCGTTGGTCTCCACATCGAGCGTTTGCTCTGCTTGACGCAGGCTTTGCCAGAAATGAGACATGGTGAATTGACTCAGTTCCACGTCACCAAAGTCACTACATAACATCGGTCCGGCAAAGCTTTGCAATCCGGTTTGCGCCAACAGGGCCAGACTGAAAGCAGTGAAATCGCTATGGCCGACGAAGAGCTTTTTACTTGCTGCGATCCGCTCAAAATCTAACAACGGTAACAAGCGCGACATGCCGTAACTGCCGCGTACTGCCATGACAATTTGCACTTGTGGATTATCAATCGCTGCGTATATTTGTGCCAACCGCCCTGCTTCGGTGCCGCCAAATCGCTGATATTTCTGCGTCCCGTCGTAGTAGTTATAAACGACGCAACCTTGTTGTTGCAGAGCCAGAATGCCACGCCCAAGCACCTGCTGATCCAGCGCATAACCGCTTGGCGCGATCAACGCAACGCCAACTTTTTTGGCAAATAGCGCAAGCTCTGGTGTTTGCAAATCGGCTGGCAAATCGGCTGGCAAATCGGAATTTTCTAGATCCACTGATGCGTCCTGGAAACGTTTTACAATAATTCAGGTTGATTTTTTTGCGCCAGACGACGCTCGGAAAAAAACTGTTTAAGCAGTGTGCCACATTCGTCGGATAGGACACCACCGGTTAACGCGGTGTGATGGTTCAGCCTTTCTTGCTCAAAGACGTTGAGCACAGAACCGCCAGCGCCAGTCTTTGGATCGCTAGCGCCATAAATCACGCGTGAGAGGCGCGCGTGCATCATTGCGCCTGCGCACATCAGGCAGGGTTCCAGTGTGACATAGAGTTCACAACCGGGTAGACGATAATTGCCAAGTAACGTCGCGGCAGCCCGCAGCGCCATTATTTCGGCATGCGCAGTTGGGTCATGATTGCCTATCGGATGGTTAAATCCGGAGGCGATAATAACGCCATCTTTCACCACGACTGCGCCGACCGGCACTTCACCCAATGCCCAAGCGTTGTGTGCTTGCGCTATTGCTTGCCGCATGAAAATGTCATCGGTTGAAGCGGCGTCTATTGGATGAGAAAGATTATCCATACGGTGAAATTTATCAGAACAACTAATAATGCATGGAAACGAAGAGAATTGCGCAACCGTTGCGCTGACCATTCAATCATATAAATGAACTTTGCGCGCTTGAGTTGAAGGTCCGGTAACTGACCTCAAGGCGTATTAATCAACGATCTTCAGAAATCTCCGCCCAGCAATTTGGGGTTTCGTGCAATACCAATTTTTGTAAATGCAAACCTGTACCGTAGTGATCCTTGTAAGCGGCCTTGAGGATGTCATAGGCAGCGCGGGCAAGATTTTCGACAGTCGGAATACGATCAATGATTACGGTCTTGTGATCTGGCAAAGTCGCCAAAAAAGCGCGCACGACGGTGTCTTTTTCATAGACCAGAAATGCATGGTCCCAGACATCAACCAGATGCTGTTTAGCCAGCGTCTTGATATCCGAAAAGTCCATAATCATGCCATTGTCGGAGCTTCCCTCGACTTCAATAATGGCACCGACCAACGTAATTTCAAGCGTATAACGATGGCCATGCAAGTTGCGGCATTGGCTTTTGTGATCGGGGATGCGATGACCGGCATCGAACTCTAATTTGCGAGTAATGGTTAACATAATTCATTTTCAATTAATACTGATCAACTATTTGATCTAAAACGAGTCCAAATCATCAAACCCGAAGCGCTTTAAGGACAGTATTGAATCACAGCTTAGCAATGGAACTTTGCAAGGCAGACTTCAGAAGCAGTACAAAGGCTTAAAGACGCCAATGGTATAAGTTTAGGGAATCTGTAAAAGTTTGTGCGTTTGCAAGCTCAATTTCCACTTCGGATTGCGCTTGCAGGTTTCAATTGCGCGTTGCAGATTATCCGCCAACAACGGACCATCCATCGCCTGCAAATAGAAATGATCGAAATCAAGCGTTTCATATGTCGCCAGCGCTTGTCCGAGTTGGGGAATGACGACTTTGAGCTCATTTCCTTTGTGGACTTTAAGCACCGATCCCATTTTTGGGCTGACGCAGATCCAGTCTACACCGGCTGGCACGTCGATTGTTCCGTTGGTTTCTATGGCGATTTCAAAACCGGCCGCGTGCATGCTGTCGATCAATGCAGCGTCCAGTTGTAAAAGAGGCTCGCCGCCGGTGAAGACGACAAATTTGCTGGCGGTATACGATTCCGGCCACAACGCGTTGATCGTACTGGCCAGTGCGTCAGCAGTCTTGAATTTGCCGCCGCCTTCCCCGTCCGTCCCGACAAAATCGGTGTCACAAAACTGGCAAATGGCTTTGCTGCGATCTTCCTCGCGTCCGGTCCACAAATTGCAACCGCTAAAGCGACAAAATACCGCGGGGCGTCCGGCGTGCGTGCCCTCGCCTTGCAGTGTATAAAAAATTTCTTTGATGCTGTATGTCACGGTGCTTCTCACAAATAACTGAAAATGAAATCAACCTAGCATTTTAACGTACAAAATGGTATTTCCTGCTGTGACCGACTTTAGTCAGAATGACGATATAAAACTGACACTCATTTATCGAATACGATTTCTATTATATCGAATCAATTAAGTGATCAATAAGGCAATCATTTCAACCAAATAAAGTCCTGATCGCAAAATGCGGAAAATCGCCTTAGAATGCAAGCCAGCCCGGCAAAACTTGAGGAGCCCCACTGAAAGCACGATAGGGAAAACCACGATTGAGCTCAGCAGTTAGAATGGGTTGATTAAGTGTGCAAAGCAAAATCCACAGCCCAGCCTATAATATTCCATGGCTACCCCATGCACCGCCACCGCTACCGTTAATATGTGGGAGTATTTTCATCCTGCTGTCTCGGCTTGGTTCCGCAGCACTTTTAAGAGTGCCACGGAGGCGCAGCAGCTCGCGTGGCCGTTAATTCGCAGCGGTCGTCCTACCTTGGTCGCGGCACCGACCGGATCCGGCAAAACCCTGACGGCTTTTTTGGCGGCGATAGACGCGCTGGTAAAAGAGAGTGTATTGCGCAATGGCATCCTGCCGGATGTGACTTCAGTGATTTATGTTTCTCCACTGAAAGCGTTGTCTAATGATATCCGTATTAATCTCGATGCACCGCTAGAAGGCATTGCGCGCGAACTGGCGCAGATGGGCTTGCCCGACCACGGCATACGAGCCGCTGTGCGCACTGGCGACACGACCACTGCCGAACGACTGGCAATGCGCAAACGCGCACCGCATATTCTCGTCACCACGCCGGAATCCTTATACGTCCTGTTATGTTCCGATAGTGGTCGGGCGATGTTGGCTGGCACACGGACGGTCATTGTTGATGAGATTCATGCAGTTGCTGGCAGCAAGCGCGGCAGTCATCTGGCGCTAAGTCTGGCGCGGCTTGATGCGCTTTGCGAACAGCGTCCCACCCGGATTGGCTTGTCCGCGACGCAAAAACCACTGGATGCAGTTGCGCGATTTCTGGTGGGACGTTACGACGATGGCACTGAAACAATGGTCAACGACTGCGCTATCGTCGATGTCGGCCACATCCGTCGACGCGATCTGGCGATTGAATTGCCACCCGTTCCGCTCGAAGCCGTCATGGCCAATGACGTATGGGAACGGGTTTATGACCGAATGGCAGAACTGGTCTCCATGCATCGCACGACGCTGGTATTCGTCAACACGCGGCGCATGGCTGAGCGTGCCGCCCGCCATTTGGCTGAACGTCTGGGAACCAGCGCGGTCGCCGCGCATCACGGAAGCCTTGCCAAGGAATATCGTTTAGATGCTGAACAACGGCTTAAACGCGGCGACCTGCGCGTGTTGATCGCCACCGCGTCGCTGGAGCTGGGTATCGATATCGGTGATGTTGATCTGGTTTGTCAGGTTGGTTCACCTCGCAGCATCGCGGCCGTTTTACAACGTGTCGGGCGTTCAGGGCATCAGGTTGGCGGCATGCCCAAAGGCCGCCTGTTTCCGACATCACGGGATGACTTGATTGAATGCGCGGCGCTGTTGGATTGCATACGGCGCGACGAACTCGATTTGCTCCACATTCCAAACGCCCCGCTAGATGTTCTGGCCCAGCAAATTGTTGCCGAGGTGGCTTGTCAGGAGTGGACCGAAGATGAATTGTTCGCGCTGGTTCGGCGTGCTGAACCTTATGCAGCACTGGCGCGCGGGCAATACGACGCGATCCTTCGCATGCTGACTGAAGGCTATACGGGGCGAAATGGTGTCCGTGGTGCCTATCTGCACCGCGACACCGTCGCTGGCACATTGCGGGGGCGAAGAGGCGCGAAGCTGACGGCTGTCACATCCGGCGGTACGATACCCGATAATGCAGATTACACTGTATTGCTGGAACCGCAGGGACATCCGATTGGGACGGTGCACGAAGATTTTGCGGTCGAAAGCATCGCGGGCGATATTTTCCAATTAGGCAATACGTCTTACCGGATTCTGAAGGTTGAAACCGGACGGGTTAGGGTTGAGGATGCGCATGGCATGCCGCCGAGCATCCCTTTCTGGCTCGGCGAAGCACCCGGACGAAGCGATGAACTGTCGGTCGGGGTCGCACGTTTGCGCGCCAGAGTTGATCAGCTTCTATCGAGCACAACTGGCATTCTGCGGCTACATAACGTCAAGGATGCCGATTCCGACAGTACGGTCACATTTAGCGGTGAGACGCCCACTCTGTCGGCGGCTATTGACTGGCTGGTTGAACAAGTCGGCCTTGACGATAGTTCGGCGCGCCAGATCGTCGATTATCTCGCGCCTGCCCGCGCTGCATTAGGCGCACTTCCAACGCAAGATACGCTGGTGATGGAGCGTTTCTTCGATGAATCTGGCGGTATGCAACTAGTGCTGCATTCACCGTTTGGCAGTCGCATTAACCGCGCTTGGGGGTTGGCGCTACGCAAGCGTTTCTGCCGCACCTTCAACTTCGAATTACAGGCCGCAGCCACCGAAGATGCCATCGTTTTATCACTTTCAACCAGCCAGAGCTTTGCCCTGGATGAAGTCTGGCGCTATTTAAAGTCCGGCAATGCCGAACACGTATTGATTCAGGCGCTGCTGGATGCACCGCTATTCAATGTGCGTTGGCGCTGGAACGCGACGGTTGCACTGGCGCTGCCACGCTATAGCGGCGGCCGTAAAGTCGCGCCACAATTGCAGCGGATGAAAAGCGACGATCTGTTAGCCGCCGTATTCCCTGATCAGGCAGCATGCCTTGAGAATGTGGTTGGCGAACGTGAACTACCCAATCATCCATTGGTGATGCAAACCATCGACGATTGTCTGCATGACGCGATGGACACCGTCGGCTGGATTGCACTGCTACGCCGTATTGAGCAAGGTGATGTGACGCTCATTGCCCGCGACTTGCCAACGCCATCGCCGCTGGCCATGGAGATACTGAATGCAAGGCCTTACGCTTTTCTTGATGATGCACCATTAGAAGAGCGCCGCACTCAAGCCGTACAAAGTCGTCGATGGACCGATCCTACTTCGGTTGACGATATGAGCGCACTGGATGTTGACGCCATCGCAAGCGTCGTCGAAGAAGCATGGCCACGCGTACGAGATGGTGACGAAATGCACGAAGCACTGATGAGCCTCTCGTTCGTTACCAACACCGAGGCAAGGCGGTATGAAGGCTGGAGGGACTGGCTGCAATCGTTGGCGCTGAGCGGACGTGCAACACTTATGTCAATTTACCCGGACGCTACCGACGGTATTTGGATTCCACTGGAACGCATCGCTTGTTTTCAGGCGGCTTACCCGCAAGCAGTTTCCACCCCGCCCTTATTCAACCGGCAAAAAGCGCACAGTGATGGGGAGCGCAACTGGAACCGCGATGAGGCAATTGTTGAGATTCTGAGAGCGCGGCTTTCTGGTTTCGGGCCGCAATTGCTAGCGGAGCTAACGCAGACCGTCGGCTTACCAGCGATGACCCTTACCTCCGGGCTGGTTCGGCTTGAGTCAGAAGGTTATGTCATGCGCGGGCGCTTTACACCCGGCATCGCCGAGGAAGAATGGTGTGAACGGCACCTGTTGGCGCGTATCCATCGGTACACAATCAAGCGTTTGCGACGGGAAATTGAACCGGTCGAACGCCAGGATTTCATGCGATTTCTGTTCGATTGGCAGCATTTAACACCAGATACACAATTAAAAGGACCAAATGCGTTGTCATCCGTTATCGCCCAATTGGAAGGATTTGAAGGGGCTGCGGCAGGCTGGGAAAGCGCGATCCTTCCAGCACGATTGAGCGACTATTCCCCGCAGTTGCTAGATGATTTATGTCGTAGTGGCAAGGTGGTGTGGACCCGTATTGCAGCGCCGTTACGCGCTGGGGCCGGTCCGCTGCGTAGTACCCCAATCGCACTTCTGCAACGTCGCCATTTGCGTATCTGGAATGCGCTTCAACCTACCAATGAGCAACCCGAAATATCACCGCGCTCAGAACGTGTCCACATGGCGTTGCTACGCCATGGCGCAATGTTCTTCGATGAACTACTCACTGATACACGTTTGCTGCCAACAGAGTTGGAAAATGCACTTGGTGAATTAGTTTCCGCTGGCCTGATCAATGCTGACAGTTTTGCAGGATTACGGGCATTGTTAGTGCCAACAGCGAAACGCGCCGAACATTCCCGCCGCCGTCATCGGGGCTGGCCCATGACAACTATGGACGAGGCTGGGCGTTGGGCTTTGGTGCGCCCTATTGCCTCAAATATCGACCCAGACCGCGATCCAGACCGAGACCCAAACCTTAATATGACACCAACAACCATTTCGGGCAGAAAACCACGAATCGATCCATTGGTGCTGGAACACATTGCTATGGTGTTATTGCGGCGCTATGGGGTTGTTTTCTGGCGGTTACTTGAACGCGAAGCCAATTGGTTGCCGCCATGGCGTGATTTGCTCCCCATCTTCCATCGTCTTGAAGCGCGGGGAGAACTACGGGGCGGCCGTTTTGTCGGCGGTTTATCGGGCGAACAATTCGCCTTACCGGAGGCCATTCCACTGCTCCGTGATGTGCGTCGGCGGCCTGGTTCCGGTGATCTGATTTGCATCTCTGGCGTCGACCCTCTTAACCTCTGCGGAGCCATGCTGCCCGGCGAAAAAGTCCCTGCATTGAGCGCTAACCGCGTGCTATTCCGGGACGGACTGCCTGTTGCAACGGTGATTGCGGGAAAAATAAGCTATCTCATTGCGCTTGAGTCAGGCGACCAGGAGCCTATCCGTAAAGCGTTAACAGGTCTTCATTAACCTTCGTCATTGCGCGTCATCTAAAGGCAAGTTCCTAGACGCTTCCCAAGAGAAATAACACCGCGTTGGCGTTGGCCTAAAAAAAGCCCGCATGACCTTTCGGCTGCGGGCTGAATCCAAACCTTAGGAGGTGTTGGAGGAGACAGATTCAATATACCGTTTCACAAACAATCGACGATGCCTCTTTACAAACTATTACATTCATACAGAGTTGGCGCTCATCCACGTCGATGACATTGGAATATTTTATATTTCCCTAAAGAAATTAATATGGTGCAATAATTGCAGACTTATCCGCACCAGCATAGCAATTACGAGATGTGATTATTTGCCTGATCAGCATTTTCACATGGCAACTTGCGGTTAGGCCCGCGTGGTATTTCGCTGCGATATTGCGCGTCCCACTTTCACTCTGGACGAAACGATCACTGAGATCAGGCAGCCGCCAGCGACGCGACATGCCCAATTTTTAGTCGAATACGCAAGGCAACGGCGTTACCCGATGACAACCTTGCACCGCTGTTAAATTGCCCAGCCACCGCCATAAAATACTGCCAGAACGATCGCGATGGCGACTGTGCCGAATGTTAGCTTGCGGTACTCGCCTGAAACAATGCGGCCGATTACCAAGGTACAGAAGCCGAGCATAATGCCCGTTACGATATTGCATGTCAGGACAATGAATACGGCACAAACTAGTCCAGCCATCGCATCGACCGTATCCTCCATATGCATCTTGCTGACACTGCCAAGCATCAATAATCCGACGTACATCAATGCGGGCGCAGTGGCGTAGGAAGGCACCAGGCCAGCCAATGGCGAGAAGAAGATAACCCCGAGAAACAGCAAGCCCACCACCACTGCAGTAAGACCGGTTCTAGCGCCAGCGGCTGTGCCGACGGTGGATTCAATATACGCAGCAGCAGGTGCACCACCGACAAAGCCAGCAAATATTGAACTGAGTGAGTCTGCTGTCAGTGCACGACCACCGTTGAGAATGTAGCCGTTTTCACTGACTTGTCCAGCCTGTCCGGCCACCGCACGAATGGTACCCGTGGCATCGAACACTGCAGTCATGACCAACGCCAGCACGCTCGGCAATACTGTCATGCTCAGCGCGCCTTTGATATCCATCGCGCCGATCAATGAGGCGTGACCCGGAGAGCTAAGCGCTGGCCATGCAAACACACCCGTAAATTTAACGGCTGGATCAAATATTAATCCGATGATTGATATGCCAATGACGACTAGTAAAATACCGCCTGGCACACGCCGACGTTCAAGACCGAAGATAGCCGCCAGTCCAACGATGCTCATCACGACTGGAAAAGAGGTGATGTGGCCAAGTGCCACTGGCAATCCAGGACCGGCATTTTTAACTACTAAACCTACGTCGTTTGACGCAATCAATAGCAAGAACAAACCGATACCGACACCCGTTCCGTGGGCGACACCGGCAGGCAAATTTTGCAGAATCCATGAACGCACGCCGGTCACTGAAATAGCCGTAAAGACCAAACCAGTCAGAAAGACTGCACCAAGAGCGACAGCTGGCGTTATGCCTTTGCCGAGCACCAAGCCAAACGCAGTGAATGCCGTCAACGAAATCGCACAACCAACCGCGATAGGCAAACGCGCCCAGAAACCCATTATTAGAGAACCAAAGGCGGTAGTCAGACATACGGCGACAAATACGGCGCTAACATCAAACCCGGCCTTGCCCAGCATATCCGGCACAACGAACACCGAGTAGACCATTGCCAAAAAGGTGGTGACCCCGGCAATAATTTCACGACGCTGCGTACTGCCGCGTGCAGTGATTTGAAAGTATTTGTCTATCCTGCCGGTTCCTGTTTCGGGTACAACCCCGATAGCTGGGTCAATGCCAGCGGCATCAAGACCGGAAGCTTTAAAACTACCTGTCGGCGGGGACTGAAGTTGTGGTTCCATCATGATCAAGCTACTCCTTTATTATCCTCTGAGGCAATATGCGTGCAATCGTCTTCAGGGTGTCTCGTGTTATGTTTTTGAACGCACCCGAATCGAGAAGCAATACCTCGGTCCTAGCCCGCTCTTAGTATGGAATGTGTGAATATTTCCCACAAATACAGCTTATGGTATGTAAAGTATCGGACCCATCATGATAGGTAAATAACCGCCATTTGCTTTTGGATATGCGGGAACGTTATAACGAGCAATAAATTATGCCCACGCCAGAACCAAAGCAGATCATTTATCAATGATAAATATTGGTTTTTAGCGCTAGAGCAAGGGAGAAAAAATTGGTAGAGAAAGCAAAATGACCCAATTAGCACTTCATTAATGCGTTATTTTTTCAACAAACGTCGATCACTTTTCTCGCTAATTAAGAGCTGCTGCCGGCTCCCGTGGCCGAATGCAACGGCGCTAACAAAAATTGCAGATCTTCCGTATTAAATTTCTGTGCCAATGCGCCGTCGCTGCCCAGCACTCCTTCGGCCAGCGCTGCTTTGCGAACTTGTAAATCTAAAATTCTTTCTTCGATACTGCCTTCGATCACCAGTTTGTAGACGAATACCACGTGCTCTTGCCCAATACGATGCGCGCGGGCCGTAGCCTGCTCTTCAACAGCCGGATTCCACCATGGGTCCATGTGAATAACGGTGTCTGCGGCGGTCAAGTTCAAACCGACGCCGCCAGCCTTTAGACTAATCAACAAAATCGGTACGGTTTTACTTTGAAATTGCGCGACTAATGCACCACGCTTTGCTGGCGGCGTCTTGCCGGTCAGGGCAAGCCAAGGGATTCCCAATAGCTTGAGCTCAGCTTCGAGCATGCCGAGTAATTCAGTAAATTGAGAAAATACCAGAATGCGACGACCTTCGGCGACCAGCGACGGCAGCATGTCGCGCAGCATTTCTAACTTGGCGCGTTCCATTGTTTTGGCGTGTTGTATTCCCTTTAGTAAATATGGATCACAACATACTTGTCGTAGTTTGAGTAATGCGTCGAGGATGGTGATTTGTCCTCCAGAAAATCCCTTGCGCTTTAATATACGCCGCACATGCTCGTCAGCGGCCACACGCACACTTTCATAAAGCGCGCGCTGCTGGCCTTGTAATTGCAAACGTTTGATCACTTCGATCTTGGCGGGTAACTCAGTGGCGACTTCATCCTTGCGTCGTCGCAGGATAAAAGGCCGTATCCGTTGCGCCAATAACTGTGCCCGCAACGTTTCACCGCTTACTTCAATTGGCTTGCGCCATAAGCGCATAAAACTGCGCGCATCTCCTAAAAAACCGGGCATCAAAAAATCGAATTGCGTCCATAACTCACCGAGATGGTTTTCCAACGGTGTGCCTGTAATGCAGAGACGATGACGCGCCTTTATACGGCGCACGGCGTTCGCACTGCGGGCTGCGGCATTCTTAACGGTCTGTGCTTCATCCAAGATCAGCATGTAAAAATCTTGCGCTTCGAGGATGGTTCGGTCACGCCACAGCAAAGGATATGTCGTCAGGACGACATCATGATCTGCTATGCGAAAAAAATCCTGCTTTCTGTTTGGCCCTTGCAACGTCAGAACACGCAGACTTGGTGCCATGCGTTTTGCTTCAGATTGCCAATTAAAGACGAGCGAGGTGGGCAGGACAATCAATACTGGACGATCCAGTCGACCAGATTGCTGTTCTATCAGTAGATGAGCAAGCGCCTGAGCGGTCTTCCCCAAGCCCATGTCATCCGCCAGGATGCCAGCCAAATTTTGCGCGCGCAGATATTGCAACCACGCCACACCATGTAACTGATACGGCCGCAAAGTGACACCCAAGCCGGATGGTGCCTCAATCGGTTGTGGGCCAGACGATTGTTGCAATCGTTGCGCCAACTCGCGTAATCCGACGTCTCCACGTAATTGCCAGGCGCCGTGCTTGCCTGCGCGTTGCGCCTGCGTATTCATCAGATGTAGACGCATCGCTTCGAGACGATAAGCATCCCAGGATGACAGTTGTAGCGGACCATCCTTACGATCCGGATCGGTCAGCAAGTCCAGCATGCTTCCTACAATTACCTTAAGCGGCGCGGCCTCCGCCGCAATCCGCTTTCCGTTTGGCGTACGTAGCAGGATCACTGCATCGTCATCAATCAACGCCAGTCTTCTGGCGTCAAGCCAGCGTGCATCACGTTGCAATAAATTCGCTAGTAACGGTGTCAGGTCCAGTATTTCTCCGTCAATCTCTATACCTAGCGTCAACATCCACGATTCACCGGAAGGTTGACTTAATGCTGTTAAAGCCTGAGGCCGGTTCCGCATGCGCGAAATCACTTCCTTATTGCGTATTTCGCCGGTTTCCGTGCTGACAGTGAGATGCCACGCATCCACCGCCACGCTTTCGTGCGCAAAGCCTGGATGCACTACCACCGACCAACCTTCCGCTTGCAACATCGGCAACTGGTCGGCCCAGAAATCACCAAAAAAACCTTCTTGTACAAGCGTCCAAAGTGAGGCGAACTCTTGCCCGTCGCTAGCCGTGCGCCACTGCAAATTTTCGCTGGGGAGCGGGTGCAAACCGACATCCCACACGCGATCCAATGCGTCAGCTTCTGCATCAAAATTGCGTGTCAACACGCGTTGCCCTAATGCATCCTCGGCGTATTGCGATGATGAAGGGCGTCGATTTAATAGCGCGATTGGCGCAGGGGTTTCCCAATACAAGCCCTCATCATTGGTATAAGTCCACATGATACGCACGACCGTCACTAGCCCGCCACGGGGGCCAAATGGACCAGATGGTTTCATCCCTAAAAGACCGTCACCACGGCTTAAAGTTTGCAGCGTCAGTCGTGGGCGGAAATGACCCATCGATACGGGAGCATTATTCGGGAGCATGGATCATCTATCTGAGCAGAAGAAGAGGCAGTATGAACAATGTATCAAAGCGTTAAAGCTAGTGATAAAGGACCCCAATCACGCGTCGGATTGACAAATAACAATCTCGTGATCATTGATTAAACGATCACGAGATTCAGATAGCAGCCATCACTGTTGTACAGGCTTCACCAGCAAATGGCGACCAATTCACTCGGAGCACTTTCGCAAAAATGCCCATCACGCGCATTACGTTACCCGAACTAAATCAGTCTGGTTACATCAGGCCGGTTTAGGACCTTTGCGATGTGGCTTAGGTTTTGTTTTTGCAGCGTCAGAACGGTTGTTAAAATCGTTTTTATTTTTGAACGGTGGTTTATCGCTTTGTTTCTCACCCACGCGTCTGTCGCCTCCCATTTTTGGAGAAGCAAAAGATTTGCTGTTGCCCGCAAATTTTTCGGATGCTTGCGAACGCTCACCAGCGTGACTAATACGTAGTTGCTGCCCTGCCACCCAGACAGTTTTTAAATGTTCGAGCAGTTCTTTTGGCATACCTTCTGGCAAATCGAGCGTGCTGTGATCATCAAATATTTCGATGCGGCCAATATATTTGGAATCCAGACTAGCTTCGTTGGCGATAGCGCCCACAATATTGCCAGCCTTCACACCGTGTTCATTTCCGACCTCAATACGGAAGCGCTCCATACCGGCATCAGGTTTACGATCATTGCGTTCTTTTTTTGGAAACTCAGATCTCGCAACATGGTCCGGTGATTCAGAACGTTCCTTACGTTCAAACTTATCGGACGGCGAGGCACTATTTTCTCTCGGATTGCTGGGGGAAAAAGCTGCCTTCGATGTTGCCGACGCTGGCGATGTAGCAGATTTATGTCCAGCACTGGCCGTCGCACCATCAGCACTTATACGTAATTGCTGACCTGCTACCCATACAGTTTTGAGATGTTCAAGCAGTTCAGCAGGCATGTCGTTCGGCAAATCCAGCACGCTATAGTTATCGAATATTTCGATGCGTCCAATATTTTTTGAATCGATCCCCGCTTCGTTAGCAATCGCGCCAACGATATTGCCAGGCTTGACGCCGTGCGTATGGCCGACTTCTATGCGGAAGGTTTGCATGCCGACATCTGCTGCGCGATCAACACGCTCTTTCCTTGGGGCTGCCGGACGCTCATTCCGATCCGAGCGATCATTGCGATCGAATCTTTCTGAACGCTCTGCTCTTTCACCACGTTCGGGACGATCAAATTTGCCTGCATGAGAAGACCGCTCGTCCGACCAGGACGAAGTAGGCGACGCTTCACGCTGATTTTTATCCAGCAATAGCGGTACATTGCCACGCGCCATTTTTGCGAGCGCGGCAGCGATTTCGATGGCAGGAACGTTGTTTTCACGTTCATATTCTTCGATGATGGCGCGGAATTGCTCCAAGTCACCAAGACTCAACATCTCGCCTATCTGACTTTTAAACTTCGCAATACGGACATCATTGACAGCTTGAATGCTTGGCAATATTAACGGCTCAATGGGTTGGCGTGTCGCCCGTTCGATCGCTTTTAGAAGACTTTTCTCACGTGGTGTAATAAATAAAATTGCCTCGCCGCTACGACCGGCGCGACCGGTGCGCCCCACCCGGTGGGTGTAGCTTTCCGGATCGTGCGGCACATCGTAGTTGACGACGTGACTGATACGCTCGACATCGAGACCACGCGCTGCGACATCGGTGGCGACCAGAATATCAATGCGTCCATCCTTTAGCTGTTGGATGGTGCGTTCGCGTTGTGCTTGTTGGATGTCGCCGTTAATTGCGGCCGCAGAAAATCCACGCGCTTGCAACTTGCTGGCCAATTCTTCGGTACCCAATTTTGTGCGCGAAAAAATGATCATGCCATCAAACGTTTCGGCCTCTAGAATGCGAGTGAGCGCTTCTAGTTTTTGCATGCCGCTTACCAACCAATAGCGTTGACGAATGTTGTCAGCAGTGCCAGTTTTTGCTGCAATTGCGATTTCAGATGGGTCGCGCAAATACGTTTTTGCGATACGTCGGATGACCGATGGCATCGTTGCGGAGAACAATGCTGTCTGACGTGTATCTGGCGTTTTCTGAAGAATATTCTCGACATCGTCGATAAATCCCATGCGCAGCATTTCATCGGCCTCATCCAGCACCAAGGTTTTCAGCTGCGACAAATCCAGCGTATTTTTATCCAAATGATCAATCACGCGACCTGGCGTACCGACCACCACGTGCACACCACGGCGTAAAGCTCTTAACTGCGGCTCATAACTTTGGCCACCATAAATAGGCAAAACGTGAAAACCGGGAATATGGGCGGCGTATCGTTGAAAGGCTTCTGCAACCTGAATTGCGAGTTCACGCGTCGGCGCTAAGACAAGCGCCTGCGGGGTTGTTTGTTTGATATCAATGCGGGACAGAATCGGAAGAGCGAAGGCGGCGGTCTTTCCCGTCCCGGTTTGTGCTTGACCCAACACGTCGCGATTCGCTAAAAGAATCGGGATGGTGGCTGCCTGAATCGGGGACGGAGACTCATATCCGACTTCTTTCAGTACGCGTAACAGCGGCTCACTGAGATTCAAATCGGCGAATAAGGGAATAGGTGTTTCTGACATGATAACTCGCAGGTTTGCTCGAATCGCACTATGCGAAACAATGTGATGCGTAGTTTACTCTGTTGTAGGGTCATCGGGGCTTATTGACGCTAGGTATCCTACTTGTACGTAAGATAACTTCAGCCGCTCTCGCCGATAAAATAGTAACGCAGGTCTGGAAAAAATGTTGATTGGTGTGAATGTGGCCCCACGCCTTGTCCATACACCAGCTTAATATCAAGCTTAGTAATAAGTATATTAGTAAGTGTATTAATGCGAGTAATTAGAGCGACACAATGGTTAGTGCGCGCTCTTTTGGCATCAAGCGTTGCGAGACTTCCATTCTAGGTTGATTCCTTTTGCCATTTACCGAGCAGTCCAGTCACCGTCCACAACTAAATTAGCACCTGCCATAAACGATGATTCGTCGCTGGCGAGAAACACAACTGCTGCTGCGATTTCATCTGGGGTTCCCAACCGCTTCAGAACAGTTGCTTGCTCAAAGCTCCTGCGTTCCTACCGGATCAGGATTGCTAGCAAATACATCTTCCAGCAAGGCCGTTGTTGTCGGGCCTGGACACAAACAATTGATACGAGCACCTTCGGGCCCGTGGTCCATCGCCATCGCCTTGCTCAACATCACCACCTCGCCTTTTGACGCGCAATAGGCGGCAACACCAACTTCACCAACCAGCCCAACCTCTGAAGCGATATTGACGATGATACCGCCACCGCTCTCACGCATGATAGGAATGACTGGTTTTGAACAAAGGAATACGTCTTTGAGATTGACTCGCATCAACCAGTTCCATTCGTCCTTGGCAGTGGTTGTCACCGGCTTAGCAAATGCAACACCAGCATTATTAATGAGGATGTCTATACGACGATGAAAATCCAATACCTCTTGGGCTAATTCTTGCACTGCGCCCTATGACCCGACATCGGTTTTTACAAAACGCATTTTATGTTTCCCTTGCTCCGGCAACGTGGAAACCTGCTCTGTTGCATCAACGATGTCAGCAATAATAACGTATGCGCTTCACGCATGAATCTCTGCGCAATAGCGAGGCCAATGCCGCGTTGTGCACCAGTGACGATGGCGACCTTATTATATAATTTCATCAAAACACCTGGCCCGTAACAAGGCTTCATCAATAAGTGGATGACCATTGCCGGGGGAATTCAGACCAAAAAGTCTGATCAAAAAATCTGAGTCATATTTGAGTAATACAGATAGCCCGAAAAAAAGGCCTCAAAAAAAGGCATGAGCGCCCGATAGGATGGTCAAAAGAATATTGTGGTAGCGTTAAATTCAATTGCATATTTATTCCCGACGTTAGATTCATTCAATAAAAAAGTGATGAATCAGTCGGAATCAAACAGTCGGGTTTAGATACATTATTTCGGTTATCCCGCTTTGTTAACTATAAGGGATTATTGCGCATCGTCGCAAGTTTAGTATGGTGCTTATTGCGACATGCCCGAAATTATTCATTCTGTAAAATCGTACATCTAACCGATCCTTACACTCAAACTTGGAGTTGTACTGTTTAACCGTCTTATTGCCATATGAAAAGCGCAAAGCCGCGACGCATTTGAGATAGATACAATCGCCGAGGCTGAGCGCAATGGTTTTTCTGTATGCCGATTATGCGATATCGCCGAGTAGTCGAATAACCCTTTCGCTGGACTGCTGAAATCCATTTGTGAGCAACTTCTGCGCCTCTTCTTTTTTCCCTGATTGATTCAGGCTGACGACATTGGACGCGTGATAATGGAAATTTTTATGTTCCGCAACAAGTTGCTGAAACGACGCGTATTTTCCTAGCTGCTCACGTGCAGATCCGTGTAACCACTTTCCCAAGTCGCAGCGATTATCGAAACAAATAACTTCCGGACGCAGATCCTCGCTAGATTTTCCCGCGAGATAAGTATCTAACCTAATTTTCCAGTTTTCATGCGCCGCAATCGCGGCGCTAACATTCAACTCACGAATAGTCTTAAGCTGCATTTCGGACACTTCATTTGGTCCGTTCTGCTTTGAGTTGCTATCCGCCCCAAAGATATTTTTAAAAAATTTCAACATGCATGACACTCCCTGTTTTTAGTTTATTGATAATCAAAGATATTGCAGCAATTCATTTGCCACATTGCCATAACCTGAAGTCTTCGGCTGCAACATCGCCACGCAGAATTTTTAGTCTCTGAAGTGCATCACCCAAAAGACGTGGGCCTCTGAAAGCTTTCCAACGACTGCCTGCAAATATGCCATGGTCGAATATCACCTGTTTAATTTGAACCGGATGGTAATGCTGGAACACAGTTTTGTAATGAATAACGTCGAATAAAAGAAGTTTATCTAGTTAAGCGAGATATTAGAAATTGGTCAAACGAAATGGTTCGTCATTGATGACAATTATGGCTATTTACTTAAGTGAGAATGTTTGCATTGATGGAAATCAGATGTGATATTTGATAGTTCGGTGACTACACACTGTGAAGTGTGGCCGACAATCTTGATCAGTGGCGCACATGCGACATATAAAATTAGGGGTGAATTGAAGGCCTCTTATTATCATCACTTACCTGAAGTACGGTTAGTAATCCCACATTTTTATTGTAAATATCATATTTTTTCGGATTTACATGACTATTCGAACTGTACCCATTGCTGCCGATTATCCTGCGTCGGTAGCAACGGAAGAGAAGTAGTGGGTATTCTGGCCGATCGTGACCACCGATTCTGGTCTATCGTGACCGACCATTCTGGCGCATCGTGACCGCTCATTCCGGTCTATCGTGACCGATTTCAAGCCCGACCAGAATCGGCGGTCACGATAGCAGAATCATCGGTCACGATACCGGAATGGTGTCGTACAGCACCGTGATGATGTTACGCATAGAGCAACCGAACGGGTACGCTTCCAGTTTGTCTGGAGACAACGTGCCCGTACAAAGGATCACTATGCGTAAGATAAAAGACGTATTACGTTTAAAACTGGATGCCAAACTATCGCACCAGCAGATTGCCGCAGCACTGGGGATTTCAAAAGGAGTCGTCACCAAGTATGTCGGCCTGGCCGCCGTTGCCGGTTTGGACTGGTCGGCGGTGCAAGATGTAGACGACACCGAGTTGGCGCACCGGCTTTTGGTCACGCCAGAACGGACCCGAGACCATGTCCAGCCAGATTACGCCAGGCTGCATCACGAACTGCGGCGCAAGGGGATGACGCTGATGTTGCTATGGGAAGAGTATCGTGCCGATTATGCCCAGCACCAGACCTATGCCTACTCACAGTTCTGCGTGAATTACCGGCAGTTTGCCAAACAGCTCAAACGCTCTATGCGCCAGATTCACCGGGCTGGCGAGAAACTGTTCATTGATTATGCTGGTCCGACTATCGGTCTCACTGATGGTAGCCGTGCCCACATCTTCGTCGCTGCTCTGGGCGCATCGAGCTACACCTATGCCTGTGCTACGCCGCGTGAGACGATGGCCGACTGGCTCACTTCGACAGCGCGTGCGCTGCGCTTCTTCGGCGGGGTACCGCAGTTGATTGTTCCCGATAATCCGAAGGCTATGATCGCCGACGCCAATCGCTACGAACCACGCAGTAACGACACCGTACGCGATTTTGCGCGCCACTACGGCACCTCCATCTTGCCAGCCCGTCCGCGTCATCCTCAGGATAAAGCGAAGGCCGAATCAGCAGTGCAGATCGTCGAGCGCTGGATCATGGCGCGTCTGCGACATCAGCAATTTAGCAGCGTCCACGAGGTCGATGTCGCCATCGCACCGCTGCTGAGCGTACTTAACGATAAGCCGTTTCAGAAGCTACCCGGTAGTCGCGCCAGTGCGTTTGCCCAACTCGATGTCCCGGCGCTACGGCCTTTGCCATTGCAATGTTATGAGATGGCGCATTTCAAGACTGTCAGGGTGCATAACGATTACCACGTTGAGATCGGCCGCCATCACTACAGTGTGCCGCAAGCCCTGGTCGGTCAGGTGCTGGAAGCCCGGATGACAGCGACGACAGTGGAAATCCTGCATCGCGGTCAACGTGTCGCCAGTCATCCGCGCAACAGTGGCGAAGGCGGGTTCACCACCGACACCCTGCATATGCCGGTGGCGCATCGTGCGCAATTGGAATGGACGCCACAGCGACTGATTCACTGGGGACAGACCATCGGTACGGCGACAGCGGAGGCGGTGACGCGTCTGATGGCCGAGAACAGACATCCCGAGCACGGCTACCGTGCCTGTCTTGGTCTGCTGTCATTGGCCAAGCGCTACGGCAAGCCACGTCTTGAAGCAGGATGCATGCTGGCCTTACAGCTCGGTGCCTGCCAATACCGCCACGTCCGTGACATTCTCAAAAATAACCGTGATCGCACACCGTGTGCCCCAGTTGGCGATTGGGTCAGTCCTGACCATGCCCATGTGCGTGGCCCTGATTACTATCAATGAGGATGTCAACGATGATGATGCATACCACTCTGGCCCAATTGCGGACCTTAAAACTCGATGGCTTAGCGACCGGACTGGAGGAACAATTGACGCAGGCCAGTATGGCGGCGATGAGTTTCGAGGAACGTCTGGCACTCTTGGTTGATCGCGAAGTCCATTGCCGCAATGACCGCAAGCTCCTGCGCCTGCTTAAGAACGCCCACCTGAAATACGCACAAGCGGCGATTGAAGACATTGATGCCCGCTCGGGGCGTGGCATCGACCGCCGTGAAGTGATGAGTCTGGCGCTGGGAGATTGGGTCAGTGCTGGCCACAGCATTCTCATTACCGGACCGACCGGTGCTGGCAAATCGTGGCTGGCCTGCGCACTGGCACAGTACGCCTGTCGGCGCGGATACTCTGCTGTTTATCAACGCGTACCCCGTCTACAGGAAGAACTACGCATCCGGCACGGCAGCGGCAGCTTTGGGAAATGGCTGCTCCAACTCGCCAAGATCGATGTCTTGGTACTTGATGACTGGGGCATGGGCGCGATCGACAGCACGACCCGTTCCGACTTGCTGGAGATGATTGACGACCGGGCGGCAAACAGAGCGACGATTATTACCAGTCAACTTCCTGTTGACCATTGGCATGCCTGGATTGGCGACGCCACTATTGCCGACGCCATCCTGGACCGCATTCTGCAGCGCAATCATCGGCTGACACTGACCGGCGATTCACTGCGTGGCGCAGAACGACCTAAAACCAGCAAAAAGGAGAAAACTATCGACCCATCGTGACCGCAGACATTACAATTTAACCGCGTAACAACATCGCAGGCGCAGCGGTCACGATCGGCCAGAATGAGCGGTCACGTTGACCAGAATACGCAGTAGCGGAAATACGCTGATCAACGTCAAAAAAAAGAGCGTTAAGACAACAAAGAGGAGGTAATCGACTAGCGGCGTCTCTTGGTCGGGCACGGCGTCCGGAAATTTCAAGATTAAACGTTGAGAGGGTGTTGGGTGTTGGGTGTTGGGTGTTGGGTGTTGGGTGTTGTCATTGCATAAATCGTTTCTGCAAAGCAAAAACCCTCCCCGATTACTCGGGGAGGGTTTTCTAATAAGAGCCTGACGATGACCTACTTTCACACTGGTTGCAGCACTATCATCGGCGCAAAGTCGTTTCACGGTCCTGTTCGGGATGGGAAGGGGTGGTACCAACTCGCTATGGTCATCAGGCATAAACTGTAGTGTCGTGTGTTCCCAATGGGGCAACAAACAACGCAATCTAGAAGAAGTAAAGTTTTGTATTACTGCAGTGCAGTGACAAGGGTGTGTCACCGCACTGCTGGGTATGATTGCACTTTTCAGGCAAACACATATCTCATTAGCTTAATCTATAACCTGCTAAGGTTATAGGGACAAGCCTCACGGGCAATTAGTACTGGTTAGCTTAACGTATTACTACGCTTCCACACCCAGCCTATCAACGTCCTGGTCTCGAACGACCCTTTAGGGGAATCTAGTTCCCGGGAAATATCATCTCAAGGCAAGTTTCCCGCTTAGATGCTTTCAGCGGTTATCTCTTCCGAACTTAGCTACCCGGCAATGCCACTGGCGTGACAACCGGTACACCAGAGGTTCGTCCACTCCGGTCCTCTCGTACTAGGAGCAGCCCCCTTCAAATTTCCAACGCCCACGGCAGATAGGGACCAAACTGTCTCACGACGTTTTAAACCCAGCTCACGTACCACTTTAAATGGCGAACAGCCATACCCTTGGGACCGGCTACAGCCCCAGGATGTGATGAGCCGACATCGAGGTGCCAAACTCCCCCGTCGATATGAACTCTTGGGAGGAATCAGCCTGTTATCCCCAGAGTACCTTTTATCCGTTGAGCGATGGCCCTTCCATACAGAACCACCGGATCACTATGTCCTACTTTCGTACCTGCTCGACTTGTCAGTCTCGCAGTTAAGCACGCTTATGCCATTGCACTAACAGCACGATGTCCGACCGTACCTAGCGTACCTTCGAACTCCTCCGTTACACTTTGGGAGGAGACCGCCCCAGTCAAACTGCCTACCATGCACTGTCCCCGATCCGGATAACGGACCAAGGTTAGAATCTCAAACAAACCAGGGTGGTATTTCAAGGTTGGCTCCACGCAAACTAGCGTTCACGCTTCAAAGCCTCCCACCTATCCTACACAGATTGGTTCAAAATTCAATGCAAAGCTACAGTAAAGGTTCATGGGGTCTTTCCGTCTAGCCGCGGGTAGATTGCATCATCACAAACATTTCAACTTCGCTGAGTCTCGGGAGGAGACAGTGTGGCCATCGTTACTCCATTCGTGCAGGTCGGAACTTACCCGACAAGGAATTTCGCTACCTTAGGACCGTTATAGTTACGGCCGCCGTTTACTGGGACTTCAATCAAGAGCTTGCACCCCATCATTTAATCTTCCAGCACCGGGCAGGAGTCACACCATATACGTCCACTTTCGTGTTTGCATAGTGCTGTGTTTTTATTAAACAGTCGCAGCCACCTTTTTATTGCAGCCCTTTCACCCTTCTGGCGCGAGCCAGTCAAGCTACCGGGGCGTACCTTATCCCGAAGTTACGGTACAAATTTGCCGAGTTCCTTCTCCCGAGTTCTCTCAAGCGCCTTAGAATACTCATCTCGCCCACCTGTGTCGGTTTGCGGTACGGTCTCGTGTGACTGAAGCTTAGAGGCTTTTCTTGGAACCACTTCCGATTGCTTCATGAATAAATTCACTCGTCTCAACCCCTTGAATTACGCTGCCGGATTTGCCTAACAGCCTTCTCTGAGCCAAAAACCGACTATTCCAACAGTCGGACAACCTTCCGCGATCCGTCCCCCCATCGCATCACACGACGGTGCAGGAATATTAACCTGCTTCCCATCAGCTACGCATCTCTGCCTCGCCTTAGGGGCCGACTCACCCTGCTCCGATGAACGTTGAACAGGAAACCTTGGGCTTACGGCGTGGAGGCTTTTCACCCCCATTATCGCTACTCATGTCAGCATTCGCACTTCTGATACCTCCAGCATCCTTTACAAGACACCTTCGCAGGCTTACAGAACGCTCTCCTACCATATGACCTATAAATAGGTACATATCCGCAGCTTCGGTGACTGGCTTAGCCCCGTTACATCTTCCGCGCAGGACGACTCGATCAGTGAGCTATTACGCTTTCTTTAAAGGATGGCTGCTTCTAAGCCAACTTCCTGACTGTTTTAGCCTTCCCACTTCGTTTGCCACTTAGCCAATCTTTGGGACCTTAGCTGGCGGTCTGGGTTGTTTCCCTCTTGACGTCGGACGTTAGCACCCGGCGTCTGTCTCCCAAGCTCGCACTCATCGGTATTCGGAGTTTGCAATGGGTTGGTAATTCGCAATGAACCCCTAGCCATAACAGTGCTCTACCCCCGATGGTGATACTTGAGGCACTACCTAAATAGTTTTCGGAGAGAACCAGCTATTTCCAAGTTTGTTTAGCCTTTCACCCCTACCCACAGCTCATCCCCTAATTTTTCAACATTAGTGGGTTCGGACCTCCAGTGCGTGTTACCGCACCTTCATCCTGGCCATGAGTAGATCACTTGGTTTCGGGTCTACACCCAGCGACTGAACGCCCTATTCGGACTCGATTTCTCTACGCCTTCCCTATACGGTTAAGCTTGCCACTGAATGTAAGTCGCTGACCCATTATACAAAAGGTACGCAGTCACGGAACAAGTCCGCTCCTACTGTTTGTATGCACACGGTTTCAGGATCTATTTCACTCCCCTTCCGGGGTTCTTTTCGCCTTTCCCTCACGGTACTGGTTCACTATCGGTCGATTACGAGTATTTAGCCTTGGAGGATGGTCCCCCCATGTTCAGACAGGATTACACGTGTCCCGCCCTACTTGTCGCACACTTAGTTCCACACCACCGATTTCATGTAAGGGGCTATCACCCTCTATGGCCACTATTTCCAGAGTGTTCCATTATCGCTGATGCTAAATCGTGCAGGCTGTTCCCATTTCGCTCGCCACTACTCTGGGAATCTCGGTTGATTTCTTTTCCTGTAGCTACTTAGATGTTTCAGTTCGCCACGTTCGCCTTGCATACCTATGTATTCAGTATGCAATACCCATAAAGGGTGGGTTTCCCCATTCGGAAATCTGCGGATCAAAGCCTGTTTGCTGGCTCCCCGCAGCTTATCGCAAGCTACTACGTCCTTCATCGCCTGTAATCGCCAAGGCATCCACCATGTGCACTTATTCACTTGTCCCTATAACGTTAGCCTCTGATCGCGTTCACGACCAAAAACCGGTTATAGGATATTACTTATGAGTATTACTTTAGCGTTTGCCGTATCCAAAGTGTTATCGCATTTGCATACTTACGTATGCTCTTTTGAGAACTCTTTAATACTTTTTGATTTGATACAATCATACCCATCCACACTACTGTCGTAGCGCAGACGAATCTTTACTTCTTCTAAATTGTTAAAGAACAAACAGCCAATGATCTTAAAAAGATCAAACCTAAATCGCTTTTATTTCACGCTACTACCCCGCGCAAATACTGACTTAGGTTTGATTTTTTACGCTTACTTTATGCACCAGGCGGTGTGCCCGGAAAAGTAAATGGTGGAGGCTAACGGGATCGAACCGATGACCCCCTGCTTGCAAAGCAGGTGCTCTCCCAGCTGAGCTAAGCCCCCCTTAAATCGTACCTCTATAACTGGTGGGTCTGGTTGGGCTCGAACCAACGACCCCCGCGTTATCAACACGGTGCTCTAACCAACTGAGCTACAGACCCGTCCTGATTAGCACGTTCCTAATATGACTGTTCTTCTTCTAACTAACACACCGATAAGTGTGGACGCTTAATGTCCGGGCAAACTCTAGAAAGGAGGTGATCCAGCCGCACCTTCCGATACGGCTACCTTGTTACGACTTCACCCCAGTCACGAATCCCACCGTGGTAAGCGCCCTCCTTACGGTTAGGCTACCTACTTCTGGTGAAACCCGCTCCCATGGTGTGACGGGCGGTGTGTACAAGACCCGGGAACGTATTCACCGCGACATGCTGATCCGCGATTACTAGCGATTCCAACTTCATGTAGTCGAGTTGCAGACTACAATCCGGACTACGATACACTTTCTGGGATTAGCTCCCCCTCGCGGGTTGGCGGCCCTCTGTATGTACCATTGTATGACGTGTGAAGCCCTACCCATAAGGGCCATGAGGACTTGACGTCATCCCCACCTTCCTCCGGTTTGTCACCGGCAGTCTCATTAGAGTGCCCTTTCGTAGCAACTAATGACAAGGGTTGCGCTCGTTGCGGGACTTAACCCAACATCTCACGACACGAGCTGACGACAGCCATGCAGCACCTGTGTACTGGTTCTCTTTCAAGCACTCCCTGATCTCTCAAGGATTCCAGCCATGTCAAGGGTAGGTAAGGTTTTTCGCGTTGCATCGAATTAATCCACATCATCCACCGCTTGTGCGGGTCCCCGTCAATTCCTTTGAGTTTTAATCTTGCGACCGTACTCCCCAGGCGGTCTACTTCACGCGTTAGCTGCGTTACCAAGTCAATTAAGACCCGACAACTAGTAGACATCGTTTAGGGCGTGGACTACCAGGGTATCTAATCCTGTTTGCTCCCCACGCTTTCGTGCATGAGCGTCAGTGTTATCCCAGGGGGCTGCCTTCGCCATCGGTATTCCTCCACATCTCTACGCATTTCACTGCTACACGTGGAATTCTACCCCCCTCTGACACACTCTAGCCTTCCAGTCACAAATGCCATTCCCAGGTTAAGCCCGGGGATTTCACACCTGTCTTAAAAAACCGCCTGCGCACGCTTTACGCCCAGTAATTCCGATTAACGCTTGCACCCTACGTATTACCGCGGCTGCTGGCACGTAGTTAGCCGGTGCTTATTCTTCAGGTACCGTCATTAGCCCCAGGTATTAACCAAGACCGTTTCTTCCCTGACAAAAGAGCTTTACAACCCGAAGGCCTTCTTCACTCACGCGGCATTGCTGGATCAGGCTTGCGCCCATTGTCCAAAATTCCCCACTGCTGCCTCCCGTAGGAGTCTGGGCCGTGTCTCAGTCCCAGTGTGGCTGGTCGTCCTCTCAGACCAGCTACTGATCGAAGCCTTGGTGAGCCTTTACCTCACCAACTAGCTAATCAGATATCGGCCGCTCTGATAACGAGAGGTTCTTGCGAATCCCCCTCTTTCCCCCGTAGGGCGTATGCGGTATTAGCTAATCTTTCGACTAGTTGTCCCCCATTACCAGGCACGTTCCGATATATTACTCACCCGTTCGCCACTCGTCAGCGGAGCAAGCTCCCTGTTACCGTTCGACTTGCATGTGTAAGGCATGCCGCCAGCGTTCAATCTGAGCCAGGATCAAACTCTTCAGTTTAATCTCTGTTTTGTGGCATTGCTGCCTAGCATCGCTGCTATCGCTCACTCAAAATACTGACAGGCTATCTCCCCAATTTGACTCAGGCAAATATCCTATTTTCTTCTTTTGTGAACATTTAATGTTTTAAGTTATACGCAAACCACCGAAGTAGTTCACGCTGCACTTTCATTAAACGCCCACACTTATCGGCTGTTAATTGTTAAAGAACTGTCTCTGTTTGGCGTCACACCCAACCTTACGCTCGGTGTTCGCAGCGCTGACAAAGCGTTTTGTTTGTCAGCAGCAGAGAGATGAGATTATGTGGCACTTCGAACTTTTCGTCAACTTCTTTTTAAATCATTTTAGAAACAATTTAAAACCAAATCAACTCACAACTACCGCTCAAAACACCCCACTTTACAACCTCGTTTCCGCCTCCAATTTCGCCCTTCGCACCGCTTGCGCCGTACTCAGTATTTCGCGTCGTTTTCAACAGAGGCCGAACTATAGCAACACATCTCAACACTGGCAAGCAATTTTATAAACAATTTTAAACATTTTTTAAGTCATCAAATAAATTGTTAATTAATCAAAATAAGGCACTTAGCAGGCTTGACTCTTTTCGACCACTTAGATCAAGAAAATCGTGGCGTGGCGGCAATCGCTAGAACTAGCCTCCAGCTTCCCTCTTGAACTGTACCTGATATGAAGTGGTCTACTTCCTAAGCCCTATTTGTCCGAACAGATCGGATAAAGCCCGCAAATTCATATTTAACGGCGAAAACGAGCGCATTATCAAAACACCATCAACAGCTGACTAAGATTCCGTATGCAGAGTCGGCTGGGAAAGCACACCGTCTTATAGTAGCTAATTGGCAACCAGCAACAGCAACGAAAATCGTAAAAGTACCCAACTTCTACAGGAGAGCGCCATGAATATAAGCCCAATGGCTGGCAAACTAGCCTCGCCCGACACGCTCGTTAATATTCCAAGACTCATCACTGCGTACTACAGCAATCGCCTCGATCCGCATGATGTTACACAACAGGTCACATTCGGCACTTCCGGACACCGGGGTTCATCGCTTCAAAATACATTTAATGAGTGGCATGTACTCGCCATCACGCAAGCCATTTGTCAGTATCGCAAACAACACAATATTACCGGCCCGCTATTTCTTGGAGTAGATACCCATGCGCTTTCTGCTCCCGCTGCGGCTAGCGCACTCGAGGTATTGGCGGCAAACGGCGTGAATGTCATGCTTGCCGAAAACGACGAGTACACGCCAACGCCGGCAATTTCTCACGCGATCCTGACTTATAACCGAGGTCGCACAGCAGGCCTGGCTGATGGCATAGTCGTCACTCCGTCCCACAATCCTCCTGATAACGGTGGCTTCAAATACAATCCACCGAATGGTGGACCGGCGGATACCAACATTACTAAGGGGATACAGGCGCTCGCGAATGACTTTATGAAAGATGGTCTGCTGAGCGTAAGGCGGTTGTCTTTTGAAAAAGCGTTGCTCGCGCCCACTACCCATCGCCACGATTACCTGGGTAACTATATTGCCGACTTGGGCAATGTCATCGATATGGAAGTAATACGTGGTGCTGACATTCGGCTGGGTGTCGACCCCCTCGGGGGCGCTGGCGTCCATTATTGGGCCAGAATTGCTGAACATTACCACATCAATTTGACGGTGATTAGTGCAACGGTTGATCCTACCTTCAGTTTTATGACCCGCGATTGGGATGGCAAAATCCGTATGGACCCATCGTCTCCCTATGCAATGCAGCGTCTAATAGATATCAAGGATCAGTTTGACGTCGCATTTGCCTGCGACACTGACCATGATCGCCATGGAATTGTTACACGCACGCATGGTTTGATGCCGCCAAATCACTATCTTACTGTCTCAATAGACTACCTGTTCCGCCATCGCCCTCAATGGCGGCAAGACACCGGTGTGGGGAAAACGGTTGTTAGTAGCCAAATGATTGATCGTGTATGCAATAGATTAGGGAGAAATCTGTACGAGGTACCGGTCGGGTTTAAATGGTTTGTCGATGGCCTTTTCGATGGCTCTCTCGGTTTTGGAGGCGAGGAAAGCGCTGGCGCTTCCTTCTTGCGCCGCGACGGTACTGTTTGGACAACGGATAAGGATGGTCTCACACCTGCATTATTAGCAGCCGAAATGACAGCACGCAACGGCAAAAACCCGGCACAAGTTTATCAAAAGCTTACCGAAGAATTAGGAACGCCCGTTTCCGACAGGGTCGAAGCGCCTGCAACAACCCCTCAGAAAGCCACGCTTGCGGCACTTTCTCCACAACAAATACACTCGACAGAATTGGCTGGTGAGAAAATCACCAGCATTCTTACCCAAGCGCCAGGAAATAATGCCTCCATAGGCGGCCTAAAAGTTTGTACAGAAAATGGCTGGTTTGCAGCACGCCCTTCGGGCACTGAGGAGATTTACAAAATTTACGCGGAAAGTTTTCGAGGCGATGCACATTTGCAGCAAATCGTCGAAGAAGCACAGACTATTGTCGATACGGCCCTGCGTACCGAATCAGGAAAAACAACGGCTAGCTAACTATCAGCAGACCATAATTACATAGGAATTGCAGAGGCTTAGTAAATCCCATTACACTAAAAGCTCTTTTATTTGGTCAAGCTCATATGCTAAAAGCCCTTAGTCGATTGTGGTTGCGAAGCATTAAAAAAATTAGCAAATCGCAACAAAGCCAACATAAAAAATTGGTTAAAACGTTCCTCGCGCCTCCCGCGCCGGCAAAACGTAAATCGACTAAATCAACGGCTAAGAAGGCCACCCCACTTGCCAAGCGATCCATAAGATCGACGTCCGCTGGTAAATCCACCTCTAAAGCGCCCACAAGCCCCGCACTGCCCGGGCGCTGGCTGCCTTTTTATTATTTATCAACGAAAGACAGTGCTGCGAGAACGCGCCGCCGCATGCAATATTGGCTTTATTTACCGGCCAGCGCCAGCGCTATTGGGGCCGAACTTCCTCTAGTTGTCATGCTCCACGGCTGCAATCAAAATGTAGACGACTTCGTACGCGGCACAAGAATGAACGAATTGGCCGAGAAGCAAGGATTTGCTGTCTTATATCCCCAGCAATCCTATAGTTCACACATGAAACGCTGCTGGAATTGGTATAACAGAGAGACGCAGGCAGGAGGCGGCGATGCCAAACGTATTGCTGCGATCATTAATATTGTCGCAGACAAACACCCAATTGACACAACGCGCATCTATATAGCGGGTTTATCAGCCGGCGCTACGATGGCTTCTATTGTGGCGCTTAATTATCCACATTTGATTACCGCCGTGGGCATACACTCGGGAACCGTTTTTGGCGTAGGGCACTCTATTATCGGTGCCTATGGCGTGATGCAACGGGGGGCACTCAAAAGCGCGACTGACATTATCGACACTATTAGTCAAAAATACCTTTTATTCCCGACGATGCCGGTCATGTTAATTCACGGCCTGGAAGACAATGTTGTCCGCCCCATTAACGCATTGCAATTAACCCAACAATTTAAAGCGTTGAATAAGATAGCAGAAGACAGTAAAGTCGTCGTCACTGCCAAGACGGGAAGCGCTGCCAACAGCCGAAATCCACACAAACCCTACACCATCCAAGAATACTACCAAGCAGGCAAATGTCTGATCCAAGTCTATGAGATTTCTACTCTCGGCCATGCGTGGAGCGGTGGAGACTGCTCACTACGATACAACGCATGCGAAGGCCCGGACGCTACCCAACTGTTATGGGATTTTTTTAAAAAACAACGTCGAATTGCCGTCCAAAAACCTGTTGAGGTCTAACCATTTAGACAAACAATTGATATCAACATTGCTCTTTACGAATACCTTAAGCCAGGAGCGCCTTCACAAAATCCTTTTTATCGCTTGCCGGTTGCCTTTCAAACTGGAGCGCAGACTCAACATGGTGGAGATGATGCCGCATCAATAGGACCGCTTTTTCCGTGTCTCCCGCTTTTGCGGCAGCTATAAAAGCCAGATGCTCATCCGATGAACAGACGGCGTCCCGTGTTGATTGGTATAGCATCGTTATCAACGAACTCCGGCCTGCCAACTTCACCAGAATATCGGTCAATACCTGATTGCCTACCGTCTTCGCCAACAATATGTGAAAGTCACTCAATAGCTTGGAACGCGTTTGCGGATTCTCTTTTGATAATGCATCGCGTTCCAACTCCAGATGGCGATCGATTTCTAAATAATCATCGATTCCCGCCTTCGCCACAAATTCTCGTACCAGCGCTTCCTCCAGAATTCGCCGCACAAAAAATAGTTGGCGCGCCTCTTCTTCGGTGGGTTGGCTGACAAATGCCCCCTTGTCCGGTATCAAATCAATTAATTTATCTTTTGCCAGCATCACCAAGGCCGCACGAATCTTGGTGCGGCTGACTGAATACAGACGCGCAAGTGCTTCTTCACGCAATTTAGTTCCTGGCGGCAGTCGCTGCTCCGCGATCGCCATTGCAATGTCGGCCGCGATGTCGTCCGAACTATCGGAAATGACTGGGCTCAAGGGCATGTTCATATTATTACTGACCTTAAAAGCGCTAAAGTTATCTAAAGGCAGAAATTGTACTTGGAAAACCTATTTTTAAAACTTCTATTCCAAATGAGAAATACTGTCCGTCGAGATCGCACCACAACCATTCGACGGACACGCATATTTAATCACAAGAGCAAAACACCATTTACATTGATGCCGGCATCAATGATTAACGCCCTTTTTTGCAGCTCTACTTAAGCCCTACAAAAATGAGCAGCGGATTGTTTAATGCCCGGCCTGCAAATTCAAATCAGTGGCCGGCCGCACATCCTGACGCAAATTTTCGCGATTTTTTTGCTCGTCATATGCCTTAATCGCGGCAACGTCACCATTCAACACAGCATGCGCACGTGTTCTATCAATATCTTTCTCCCATACCGCCACGACCACGGTTGCCACACAGTTGCCAAGTAAATTGCCAAGCGCGCGAGCGATACCCATGAACCAGTCAACCGACAGTACCAGCACCAAACCAACCACCGGAATAGCAGGAATCGCAGACAATGTCGCCGCCAGAATCACAATCGCCGAGCCGGGAACGCCATGCGCACCTTTCGAGGTGATCAACGCAACCGCCAGAATCGCTAATAAGTCGGTAGTCGCTAAGGGAGTGTTGGTCGCCTGAGCAATAAAAACAGCAGCAAGCGTCAGATAAATCGAGAACGCATCTAAATTAAATGAATAGCCAGTCGGAATCACCAAGCCCACGGTCGAATCTTTAATGCCCATATATTCAAGCTTTTTCATGATCTGTGGCAACACGGCATCCGACGATGCCGTTGCCAACACTACCATCAACTCTTCGCGCAAATATTTAATAAGTTTAAAAATACTGAATCCGGTAAGTCGCAGGATCGACCCTAAAATGGCAAATACGAATAAAACGACCGACGCATAAAATAGCGCCACCAAATAACCTAATTGCTGAAGAGAGCTGACGCCGTATTTGCCGACAGTAAAAGCAATCGCACCAAATACTCCCAAAGGCGCGAGCTTGATGATGAATGACATGCATTTAAAAAATGCCGCCGACATACTGTGGACGATCGTCACGATCGGTGCGGCTTTCTCGCCGATCAACGATAACGCGCAACCAAAAATGATAGAGAAAAGCAAAACTTGCAACACATCACCTGATGTAAAAGCGCTGACAACCGTATCAGGGATAATTTTCATCACAAAATTACCAAAGCCGGTTCCCCTCACCTTGTTGGCCGTTGCCACATAATTCGACAGCGAACTGGCATCCAGAGCGCCAACATCGATATTCATTCCAGCGCCTGGGTGAAACACGAACGCTAGCAACAATCCCAAAGCCAAGGCAATGGCTGTCACCACCTCAAAATAAATCAGTGCCTTTAAACCAACCCGACCAACTTTTTTCAGCTCGCCTGCGCCATAAATGCCTTGCACCACGACACAGAACACAATCATAGGAATGATCATCTTGACCAGCTTGATGAAACCATCCCCAAGCGGTTTCATACTTTCGCCAAACTTGGGATACAACACTCCCACGATAATGCCCAAAATCAAGCCGATAACGACCTGTCCAAAAAGTGATTTATACAAGCGCTGCATGTTTGTCTCCTAGTAACTAGAAATATTAATTTTGACATCAAGATCTTGCCACAATCGCAAAACTAAAAGTGCTGAGATGGTGACTGCCCTACACGCAATATAGTGCATACTTTTTTTGTATGCAATAAATGAATTCAAGAGTAATATCCAAAAATACCAAAAGGAGACAGGCATGGAATTAAATCCAACACCAAATCAAGTGGCCCATTCGATGGATGAAAATTGCGGCAATCAAATAATGCAATGGTCTGAGGACTTAGCGCGGCACACCGAAGTAGAAGGCATGTTGACCCGCACCTACCTGACGTCAGCGCATCACTCCGCAGCTGCGCAATTAGCCGAATGGATGTGCGCGGCAGGAATGCAGGTCCGGCGCGATATGGCGTGTAATGTCATTGGCCGCTATGAAGCCATCACCGCGGATGCACCCGCTCTCGTCACAGGATCACATTTTGACTCGGTCAGAAACGGCGGCAAATATGACGGTAATCTCGGGATTTTGTTACCCATTGCCTGCATTCAGCAATGGCATAAAGCAGGAAAACGCTTCCCGTTCGCGCTTGAAGTCATCGGATTCGCTGAAGAGGAAGGCGTCCGCTTTAAGGCCACCTTGCTCGGCAGTCGTGCAGCAGCTGGCACCTTCGATATGGCGGTACTCGATAATCTCGATGATGCTGGACTAAGCATGCGCGAAGTCATGGCGGCCTCCGGTTTTCATGCGGTCGGTTTGGCCAAAGCGGCTTATGCCCCGGAATCAGTGCTGGCCTTTGTCGAAGTCCACATTGAGCAAGGACCGATATTGCTTAACGAGCAATTGCCGGTTGGCGTCGTCACCGCCATTTCCGGTGCTTCTCGTTTCATGGTGGAAATCGACGGACTAGCTGGGCATGCCGGGACCGTGCCGATGGAAATGCGCCGCGATGCAGCGATGGCTGCGGCCGAAATAGGGTTATTGATAGAACGAAGGTGTCAGGGCACGCCGGGATTGGTTGGCACGGTTGGTATGTTTAATGTACCAAACGGCGCTGCTAACGTCGTTCCCGGCAAGGCACTCTTTTCCATTGATATTCGTGCCGGTGACGATACGATCCGGCAAGCTGCCGTTGCAGATGTACGCGCTGAGATTGAACGGATCGGGCATCGTCGCAACGTTACCATCAAGACCCGCCAAACCCATGACGCCGTCAGTGTTCCCTGCGCGCCGTGGTTACAACAACAATTGGCAAAGGCTATTGCGTCCAGCAATTTGCCAGTGCGCCACCTTCCCTCTGGTGCCGGTCATGACGCCATGGCGATGGCTGCAATTACTGATGTCGCGATGTTGTTTGTCCGCTGTGGTAACGGTGGCATTAGCCATCACCCTGATGAAATCATGACTGCTGAAGATGCTGCACTGGCAGCGCAAGTATTCACACATTTTGTCGAACAATTTAAAAAATAACGATGAATCTGACGCCGCAACACGGATCTGTGATCAGTCAAGCTTCCGGCTTATTAAAGCACGGCAAAAGTTAAGACATCTCCAAGACAAAAAATTTAACCCAGGAATTGGAAAGAAAAATGACGAACACCACCACTCTCACCATCGACGGTTTCACCCTCACCGCGGCGCAAGTCGTCAGCGTGGCGCGTGCGCCGCATCTGCCTGTGACGCTGGCGCAGTCTTCCCGCACGGCATTAAAAGAAAGCCGCGATTTTATCGAGGCGACCTGGATGCACGATGATGCGCCCATGATGTATAGCTTCAACACCGGCGTCGGTTTGCTCAAAGACACCCGTATCAAGGTGGAACATATCGCCTTGTTTCAGACCCAGTTGATCAAGGCCCATTGCGCCGGGATCGGCGAACCGTTCTCGGAAGAAGTCAGCCGCGCCACGATGTTGCTACGCGCCAATGCTTTTGCGAGTAATTATTCGGCCCCGCGGGTTGAAGTGGTGGATCGTCTGCTGGCTTTTCTGAACGCCGGTATTCACCCGATCATGCCGCAAAAAGGATCGGTCGGCGCGTCCGGCGATCTGGCACCGCTATCGTATCTGGCGGCGGCCATTGCCGGTTTCGATGAAGCCGAAGTCATGTATCAGGGCCAGCGCATGCGCGCACCGCAAGCCATTACCGCCGCGGGTATCGCGCCGGTCAAATTTGATTTGCAAGCCAAGGATGCGTCGGCGCTCATTAATGGTTGCACCGCTTCGCTGGCTGTTGCCGTATTGGTGGCCCACGATGCCCGTCATCTCTTAACCGATGCCTGCCTGTCATTAGGCCTGACATTGGAAGCAATGCGGGCCGAAATGGCCGCCTTTGATCCACGCATTCAGCAGGCACGTCCGCATGCCGGTCAAATCAAAACGGCAGCGGTCGTGCGCAAATTACTCAAAGGTTCAACCCGCACCACGCATGAAGCCCGCGCCGTACAGTTTCCCGAAGAATCCCGCCGCACTGACATTCCGTACACGGCGCGGATTCAGGATGTCTACTCACTGCGTTGTGCACCGCAAGTGTACGGACCGGTGTTCGATGCGCTCGATTACATCGATAACACCGTCGACAAGGAAATCAATTCGGCCACCGATAATCCCTTGATATTCGGCAAAGAAGGTGGCGGCTTTGAAATCATTTCCGGCGGCAATTTCCATGGCCAATATCTGGCGCAGGCGATGGATTTGATGGCGATGGTGATGACGGATTTGGGTAGTATTTGCGAACGTCGCGTCGCTCGCCTGATCGATCCGACCTTGTCATGGGGCTTGCCGCGCAATCTGATGAGCGGCGTGCGTGGCGTTAATACCGGCTATCCGGTGGTGCAATGCTCGTTGAGTTCGTTGGTGATGGAAAACCGCACCTTGTGTATGCCCGGCAGCGTTGATAGTATTCCGGCCAAAGGCAACAGCGAAGACCACGTTTCCAACTCGACCTGGTGCGCCCGCAAGGCCGCGACAGTCGTGGCAAACACGCAATATATTATCGGCGTTGAAATGTTGTTAGCCGCACAAGCCCTGACGATGACCGAAACGTTGCTTCCAGACTTTGTATTGGGCCAAGGCACGCAAGCCGCCTACGAGGAAATCCGCCGCCAGATTCCGGCCTGCCTGGACGGTGACCGCTGGTTCCATGACGATATTCTGATGGCGCAGTCGTTTGTGGTCACCGGATCGGTACGTAATGCCGTGGTGGAGAAAATTGGGGCGTTTGTCTAAATATTTTTAAAAATGGATCTATTCAACATGCATACCCACTCGGCCAGCAATGGCCACGTGGGTATTATTTTGCGACAAATTACGCCAACCGACCGGAGTTATCGCCACCACCACATACAGGCGTCAACTTCTGATAGGTCGCACTCAGTCTGATTTAACCGTTGTTTATCAATTGTTGTTGCTGAATTGATGAAAAGGCTGCGATATTTCTTAAGCGACGATGTTACGAGATTGCGCCCGTGTTAACATCTTTGCTTTGATCCGCACCACCCTTCATGACCTCATCCTCGCTCGCTCGCATCGTTGAAATAGTAGCCGTTGTTCATCCTGACATTCTACTTGGCCCCATTCAGCCAGAACTCATACGCAACGAAGTTCTCGCAGATCTTCTGGAGGACACCGCACGGCGGTCGCCTGACCAGATCGCGTTAATTTTTGCAGACCGATGCGTCACTTATAAAGAACTCAATCAGGCCGCCGACCGCGCCGCTTCCGCACTCATTGACGCAGGTGTAAAACCGGGCCAAATCGTAGGCTTATGGCTTCCACGTGGAATTGATTTGCTCATCATGCAAGCCGCCATAGCCAAAGCCGGTGCAGCATGGCTACCATTAGATGCTGACACCCCAGTTGAACGTATTGCAGTCTGCCTCGAAGATGCCAGCGCACCGGGTATAGTTACCTGCGCTTTGTTTTCATCACGGCTTGAGAACCTTGGTCGCCACCTCTGGACGATAGAAAATCTGCTTACGCCGCTGGAAACGCCGCTTCAAAGTCGTACTGGCTTGTTAAGCACCCATCCGGCTTATGTCATTTATACATCCGGATCAACCGGCAAGCCCAAGGGTATCGAAATCACCCAAGGCGGCATCTGCCACTTTCTGCGTAGCGAAAATGCGGTACTGGGCGTGCGCGGGTCAGATCGCGTTTACCAAGGATTTTCTGTCGCTTTCGACATGTCTTTTGAAGAAATCTGGATCAGCTATCTGGTTGGTGCGACGCTATGGATCGCGCCAAAAGAACTCGCCTCCGATCCAGAGGCATTACCGCTGGCATTGGCCGCAAACGGCGTGACCGTATTGCACGCTGTGCCCACTTTGCTGGCATTGTTTAATCAAGATATCCCAAGCCTGCGCCTGATCAATCTGGGTGGAGAAATGTGTCCGGAGGCTTTGGTCAATCGATGGGCTAAACCAGGACTACAAATATTTAATACCTATGGACCGACCGAGGCAACCGTCTCTGCCAGTTTAGCGGCATTACGTGCCAACGAACCGGTGACAATTGGTTCACCTTTGCCAAACTACGGCATGCTAATCATTCATCCCGCGACTGAAAATGGTCTGACGTTGATGCCGCGTGGCGATACCGGCGAACTGTGTATCACCGGCCCTGGCGTCGCCGCTGGTTATCTCGGCCGCCCTGACCTGACCGCAGAAAAATTCTTAGTCAATCCGTGGTCATCCGGCGCACATGATGGCCGCCTGTATCGTACCGGCGATCTGGCACGGATCGACACTGACGGACGCGTTCAATGTTTGGGCCGCACCGACGATCAAGTGAAGATTCGCGGCTTTCGCGTCGAATTAGGCGAAATCGAAGAAGTATTGGCGCGACAACCCGGCGTCGGGACAGTCGCGGTCATATTGCGCAATGATGACGGTATCGATCAACTGATCGCTTTCATTGTTCCAGAAAATGGTGCAACGATTGCTACTGGCACACTGCGCGCAGCGCTCGGGAAACTTCTGCCGCCGTACATGGTGCCGGGATTTTTTGAGTTGATGAGCGAGATGCCACGACTGACATCGGGCAAAATTGACCGAAAAGCCCTCAAAATACGTCCACTTACGGTCAGCCCCGTCGGGACAGCAAGCGTTGGCTCGGACACAGCAGAAACAGTAGCCGAAGAAGCGTTATTCGCCGCATTGATCAAATTATTCCCCGGTCAACCTATTCGTCGTGATGCCGACTTCTTTAGCGATCTTGGTGGTCATTCACTCTTTGCCGCGCGACTTGCTTCCGCATTGCGAACCGATCCTCGCTTTGCCCACGTCACCGTACGCGACATCTACATGAATCGCGTGATTGGTCGCATCGCCGCAGCTTTATCAGAAGTGCCCGAAATCCCTGTTGCAGTCGATACCACCTGGATCGCTCCATCGTCGTTGAAACGTTGGGTCTGTGGAGCCGCCCAAGCCGCAGCTGTGCCATGGTTAGTGGCAATGCGGATGATGCAATGGCTCGCACCATTTTTTACGTATCACTTCTTTACCGGTGATCCTGGAGATTCAATTCCACGTGCAATTGTCATGTCGGTCGGCGTATTTTTACTGGCAACGTTTTTTGAATTCGGCATAGCTATTGCTGCCAAGTGGTTAATTCTAGGACGCCTTAAACCCGGGCGCTACCCGCTGTGGGGATTAACCTATTATCGCTGGTGGCTGACTGATCGTCTGATTGAGGCAGCGCCGACCTATTTGCTTAGCGGCTCATCGATTTACACATGGTGGTTGCGCGCACTCGGCGCGCGGATTGGCTCGGAGGTGTTAATTGGTTCAATTATGTTACGCGTACATGATTTGCTCATCATTGAAGACGGCGCAACGATAGGCAATGCTGTCAATTTTGAAAATGCACGTGTAGAGCACGGTGAATTGCGCATAGGGCAGATTGCGATTGGTCGAGAAGCCAACGTTGGTTCTTACGTCGTCATGGAGGGAAACACGACTATTGGAGAATTCGGCCATCTGGAAGGACAGTCCGCGCTAAGCGATGGTCAGTCCGTCCCGGCGAACCGGATTTGGGGTGGTTCACCGGCGCGAGATATGGGCGCTTTCGACAAACGCTCTAACTCACCACGACCACCCGTAACCCGTAAGCGTCAAGTTGGCGAATCGATATTCTTTTTATTAGGCGCATTACTGATCACCACGCTGTTCTTCATGCCGGTTTTTCCTAGTTTTATTCTGATCGACTGGCTTGATAACTATGACCGCTTCCCATGGTTACAAAGTAATCAGTTATCCTTCCAGCTAACAAAATATTTTGTGATGGCCTTCCCTGCGACAGCGGTGTTGATTATCTGTACGGCGTTACTTTCGGCGGGCATTCGCTGGAGTATTTTGCCGCGACTCAAAGCCGGTAGCTGGCCGGTGCGGAGCAATAAATATTGCAGCAAATGGCTGGTGAACCAGATTCAGGAGTCCAGCCTGAGTGTTCTGCACGGCGTATACGCGACCATTTACGCACCGTTCTGGTATCGTCTGCTCGGTGCCAAGGTCGGTCGTGGCGCTGAAATTTCGACTGCGCTGGGCGTTGTGCCGGATATGCTGACTTTGGGCGAAGAAACGTTTATTGCCGACGCCGTTCTGCTTGGAGATGAGCAAATCGACGGCGGCTGGATGCGGATGCAGCCAACTGTCATTTCACGCCGTAGTTTTGTCGGTAATGGTGCCTATATTCCCGACGGCACCACTTTGCCAGAAAACGTCCTGATTGGCGTTCACTCGCGCGCACCCGCCAACGACAAAATGCACAACGGCGACGTCTGGTTAGGATCGCCGCCGATTAACCTTCCAGCGCGTGAGCAAGTCAGCGGATTTCCTGAGCATTTAACATTCCGACCATCCAAGCGCCGCCGCCTTGGTCGCGGTTTAGTAGAAGCCTTCCGTATCGTCTCACCACACGCAATCGTGATTGCCGTCGGTTATACATTGGTATTAAACCTGATGCCGCTAGCCGGTGCAGGACTTTGGGGCGAAGTAATCTGGTTACTGACGTTATCAGGGCTGATGTACGGCGTCGGGACGTTTATTTGGATCGTCTGTATCAAATGGTTATTATTAAAGCGTTATCATAAATGCAGCGTCCCAATGTGGACCCCTTTTGTATGGCTATCTGAAGGCGTAACCAATCTGTATGAGGGAATCGCTGTCCCGAACTTACTCAATTACCTGCGCGGAACCCCTTGGCTACCGCTGGCGTTCAACCTGCTGGGATGTAAAATTGGACGCGGCGTGTATCTCAACACCACTGACATTACCGAATTTGACTGCGTCACCATTGGTGACTACAGCGAACTCAACGCTTTGGCTTGTCCACAAACCCATTTGTTCGAAGACCGCGTCATGAAGATCGATCACGTCACCATCGGAAACCGCGTCTATATGGGGCCTCGGAGCGCAGTTCTGTACAGCGCGGTGGTCGGTGATAACGCCAAGCTGGGCGCGCTGACACTTGTTATGAAGGGCGAGCAAATACCTGCTGGCACCAGTTGGCGTGGTTGTCCTGCCGCACCGGAGTTAAAGGGATCGAAATGAACGTCATTTGCGCGCTCTGAATCATGCTAGCGTATCAATCAGGGCAACCAATCTCCGTCACTCCCTGGCCGCTAGCGGCTCCTCATATCCAGCAAGTGCGCGCTATGAGGGCTGTCGGTGGGGGCGAGCTAAAACCGTTGATTCTCGCCATCAGTATCATTACACCGCAAACAACAAACCGTGATAGCGCCCGGAAGCTAGTCCGTGCGGCGCTGCGTGAAACACTCGGTATTTTGCTTGATATGTCACCGCAATCGGTGCCCTTGATTTCTGAACCCGGTCACCCCATCCGATTAGCTTTACCTCATCAGCAGATTGGACTGTCGATAACCCATGAAGCTGGTTTTTCACTCGCAGCCATCAACTTGTATGGCAAAATCGGTATCGATACGATGCGAACCGACAGCATTTCTGATTGGCAACAGGTAGCCCAAGACTATCTCGGAAGCACTATTTATAACCGTATTTTGAGCAAGCCCGAAAACCAGCGTGCGATTGCATTTGCGGAACAGTGGACGCGATATGAAGCGAGTCTTAAATGTCTCTGTTTAGGTATTACAGAGTGGGATTTAAGGTTAGATAAAGCATTACGCCAATGCGCCGTAAATTCGCTGATGTTGCCAAATGGCATGGTCGGCACTATCGCCACATTGCCCGCCAAACCTTAATTTTTGTTGTCTCATTTTAGCTTGGCTTGACGTTCGGCTCAAACCCTACAAAATCACTTTGCCGCGCATCGCCTTGTCTTTGCCCCGCCGGGTTTTTCCTTCAACACGTTTAAGCTGCGAAGAATAACTCGGTTTCGTAGGGCGACGACGCTTCTGTACCACGGTCACACCTAATACCAGCGCACGTAGTCGCTCTAGCGCATCCACCTTATTCTGTTCCTGACTGCGTGATTGTTGCGCCTTCAGAATCACCACGCCATCCTTGGTAATGCGCTGATCTTGCAGCGCCAGCAGTTTTTCTTTATAAATAACAGGAAGTGACGATGCGTTTATATCAAAACGCAAATGGATAGCGGACGACACCTTATTCACGTTTTGACCTCCCGGCCCTTGTGCGCGCACGCCGGTCATCTCAACTTCTGCAAGAGGAATGCTAAGGCCTTCGGCGATAACCAGCAAATTTTGATCGTTAGGAGGGAACATTTGGCCTATTATAAAGCGGCAATTTCGAAGAACCTAATACCACCAGAAAACACCAAGGTTGAACGCCGTTAACCTAGAGGGAAGTCCTGATGCGCGCCAAAGTTATCAAAGTAAAAAATGGGTTAATCATTCTGATCGCCCTCGCTTTTAGCGCAAGTGCTGGTTCAAGCTCGGGTGCGACGGAGCACTTCACAATTGATTCCGACCATACGTTTTCGTCATTCGAATATAGCCATTGGGGCTTATCGATGCAGCGCAATCGGTTTGATCGTACCAGCGGCTACATTGCGTTTGATCAGGCTGCAGGAACCGGTGAAATCATGATCGAGATTGAAGCAGCATCTGTTAATACCGGTACCGAGTTATTTAATAAAGCACTACGTGCCAGCGAATTTTTTGATGCCGAAAAATATCCAAAAATACTATTTACCTCTTCGCAGTTACTATTTGACGGAGACAATCTCAAGCAGGTCCAGGGCGATCTAACTATTAAAGATGTCACCCATAACGTGACGCTGGAAATAACCAATTTCAATTGTCGCTTTATGTTGCTGTACGGAAAGCGGGCTTGCGGTGCGAATGGCTTCGTCAAAATTCTCCGAAGTAATTACCACTTGGGACGTTTTGTACCTTTTGTCAGCGATGCGGTCACGCTGCATATCGTAGTGGAAGCGATCAAGGATTATTGATGCTTGCCACGCTTCATTCTCATGATCGAGTAATCAAACAAGAAGTCATCCAAGTAAATCCGCGTTACAGCTATTTGGGTAAGAAAAAATACTCTCTTCTAAAGAAATAACCAGACATACACCAATGCAGCAACAACCAAAAGAAACGGAATCGAATAAACATGAAAGGTGATCCACGCCTTTTTGTCCGGTGTCATACGCAGCGCAATAATATTAGCGAGTGAACCCAACATAAAACCAAATCCGCCGACGTTAACGCCGAAAGCGATCAATCGCCAGTCGCCACTATATTCCGCAAGCAAAATCGCAGCGGGGACATTACTGATGAATTGCGACGCCACGATACCGGCAAGATAGAGTCGTTGCGATTCGGCAAGACCGACACTCTCCACCAACGCATGAACTATCGGCAACTGCGCTACCAGTCGTAAATCGACAAACATTAAAATGAATACCAACAGCAATGCCCAGTCGATCCGCGCCACCACGTTGCGCTGCGCAAATAAAAAGATCGCCAATACCATTAACAAAGCGGGGGCGGCATAATGCCTGTCCGTCATGATTAAAAACGGCACATACATAGCCAGCGATATGAGAAGCAATTTTTTATTGATCGGGGTCATCGCAGCATCCTCCTCAACCATCAGTTTTAAACCGGGAAATGCAACTACGGTCAATAAAACCAGCGGAATCATAAAAATGCATACCATCGGTAACATCGCGATCACATAATCCTGAAAAGAGAGATGTGAAAGCTGCCAGAGGAAAAGATTTTGTGGATTTCCAATGGGTGTCAGCGCAGAACCCGCATTGGCCGCCAGCGCTTCAAAAATAATCAGGCGGGTTATCGGCAATTTGATCGTGGTGCGCAAACTGAGTGTCAACGGGACCATGACGAACAGTCCTACGTCGTTGGTCAACAGCATCGACAAAAATGCGGTGGCGAGCACCAGAAAAACAGCAAGGGCGCGCTCAGTTGGCATCAATACCGTTAAATGCCTACCCAAGCGCGACAGATAGCCGCTTAATTCAACACCCTTGGTTAACGCCAGCAAACCGGTCAATGTCGCAATCGTGGGCCAATCGACCAAATGCGGATACTGCTGAATTTTTTCGGGAGCAATAGCCGACAAAATCAGCAAAATGACGAATAAAATTAGAAAAAAATAATCTTTACGTAGTGTTTCAAATAAAGTTGCAAATAAGGATGAAGTTGTCGATAGTTTAATAATATTTGTCATTGTTGGTCGAGTAAACACTTTGTAAATCGGTGTAAAGTTTGCGAATTCCGGGCGACTAGCCGACGGTGAACGAACCGTTTAAGGCGTTTTCATCAACGCCCTCTAATCGTTGTGCCTACACAGAATACTGCTTCAACGCAATTATATCGATACACGCTCAGTGAGCGTGAAAAAGCAGGAGCACCGCACGTAGATCTTTGCTTTAGTGTATTTGAAAAGCGCAGCAGTACTAGTGGAAACAATCATTTCCACGCTGTAAGTGCGTAATTGCAGATTGGATCGCTTGACGGCGGGAAGATAGATTTGTATTAACGCGACATTCCCTCAACTGCTGTGCGCAATTTCTTTATGGAAGCATCCAGGTCGGTTTTTAATTCTTCCCAGGCATTCAGTCCACTATTTTTCAAATCCATGCTTTTTTTATCAAGATCATTCAGATCTCTTTGAAAGCCTTGAATAGTCGGCTCCATACGCAGTCTCGCAACTCGACCTGACTTCTTGGCCTTAGCATTAAGACTATCAATTTTGATTTTTAAGTCGGCAATTTGCTGGCGCACCGCTTTTAAATAGGTATCCCGTTGTACTTCTACACCATATATTTTTTGTCGCGTATCGGGCGACTCTGCGAACGTGTTTTCGTAAAAACACAAAGGTAATAAAGCCCAGAGCAATAAAACACCAATATTCGATTTAGCTACTTTGATGGTGCGTTTCATGTACATTCCCCGGTAGGCCCATCACATGGGCGTGATTTGAGCGTCTTATTGGAACGTCTTATCAGTGATCCTATAAGGGAGCCGTGATAACAGGTTAATAAATAAAACCGGTATGACACGTCAATAAATAGCAGGAATAGTTGACGCCAGATAAGTCCTGCAATTTCACTTGTTAACGAAAGCTCTCCATTCAGCCTATCCTCTATTTTCGTACTTTCAAGAAAATTCTATTCAGTATCGAAGCCACGGGTTGTACCTGTGTCTATTGAGCTCAAACCTCAACAAGTGGCATATCTGCTGACTGGCCCACAATATCGAGAACGGCTTACATAATTGGACGAATTGTTGAAATATCCTTGGAAGATCAATACTGGCTAAAAAGCGATACGATCAACAAAAAATTAACACACCTAAAAATCTGTGATCCCCATGACTGCAATAAGCTCCAAAATTGACTTGCAGAACAGTTAATTGCGATTACAATTGTAATCATAAAGACAACATTAATAACTGATCCACATCAAAATTTATCGTCAACAAATCAGAAAATCAACGCCTTAGTGGCGATTCTGGTTTAGAAATATCGCATCCCGTCCGCGTCTTTTTATTTTTAAAGGGATCAGTCACGATGGTTAATACAGTCCCATTTCTCTCCCCACATCCGACACACGTCATGAACGTAAAGACGCATTGCGGGAACTGCAATTTGCGCGACCTATGCCTTCCAATCGGACTCACCGAGGCCGAACTTGATCGATTGGATCAAATTGTTAAACATAGACGGCGCATTACGCGCGATAGTGCGCTCTATCGGATGAACGATCCATTCGTCAATCTGTATGCTATTCGTGTCGGGCATTTCAAGACATATCAAGTTAATGCCAACGGAGCTCACCATATTTCCGGATTTCAAATGACCGGTGAATTACTAGGGATGGAGGCCATCAGCTCATATCGGCATCAATGTAACGCAGTGGCGCTGGAGGATAGTGAAGTCTGTGAAGTGCCGTTTTCGGACTTGGAAAATCTCTTGAAAGATGTCCCGATCATGCTGCATTATTTTCATCGCATGATGAGCCATGAGATTGCACAAGATCATAACGCCATGCTGCAATTAGGGAATCTTCGCGCAGAGCAACGGTTTGGGGCTTTTTTGCTCAATCTTTCGACCCGATATAAAAATCGCGGCTATTCAGCTACGAATTTTCAATTACGGATGTCTCGAGAAGAAATTGCCAACTACTTAGGACTGACAAACGAAACTATTAGTCGGTTGCTTTCTCATTTTAAAAAAATGGGATGGTTGAAGGTCAACAACCGCGAAATTACATTATTAGACGTTCCCGCTTTGCTGATGTTAGTAGAGGGAAAGTAACCAAGCTGTGAAAAAGTCACCACCCAAGAGCGAAAGTCCAAAAAAGAGTAGCGCCAATCTACTCAGCAGATAAAAATATCAGGCGGTAGTAATGCCTTACGTCAACCAAGCTGTGAAACATCTGCCGTTACTGTCGCTGTCTCTTAACCTTTTCGCTATTCCTGCAACACTAACGGATCACAACATCAAATCGGGCCTACCAATTTGTTACGTTTAAAAAGGCGACTTTACCTGCTTAATTTTTTTCCATTGCTTATGGAGTTTTTTAAGATTGATTTCGTTATGCGCTGAGACATAATCGCGCACGTATCCAGAAACATCGGCCAGTCTTGGCTTACCCGCTGTACATTGCTGTAATAAACCATCAGCTACACGCGCATCGTTTAATTCGCCTAACGTATCTTGCAGCACGCTAAGGGCGGCAAGATACGTTTTGATTTTTTTTGCAGAATATAACGAAGAAAAGAACGCTAATCCATAGCGCATTTTTTTTGCCGCAATCCGTAATTTGTGACGCTCTGTCGCATCGATGGCACTTAGCCCCTTTCCGCGCTGACGTAGTTTCTTTTGATATCTACGCAACTGCGCAGTGGCGAAAGGGCGCAACGGTGCATTAGCACGTTCCAGTAGCGAGGTGGCAGTGTCCGACTTTTTCCCTAACTGCTGATTTGCATCATGGATACATGCGCCCAAGATCAATATAAGACGTGCATACCGGCTAGAGTTGAGAACTTTGACAGCATTACTTCTGCTCTTCTTCGCAAAGTCAGCGGCTTTTTTCTGTAACGGCATAACGGTCCGCGGTCCGTTGAAACCGAATGTCGCGGCGGCCAGTGTAGGACCAGCAAACACTTCCCAGTCACGTGCACTTCCTAAGTGTCTACCCAACCACTTGCACTCCTCCAGTAAAAACTCCGGTTCTGCTAACTGGTCTCTAAAAATCACGAGCGCTGAGCGCAGGCGGCGCACGCCAACCCGCATTTGATGTACGCTCTCGGCATCGGTCCCGTATTTAATGCCAGCTTCGTTACCTTGAATTTGCTCCAGACAATGGGCAAGAATTATCTGAAAACCCTCTCCTATCGTCTTTTTATCTGATAATGCAAGAGCGCTTGCCGTTGTTATCGCCGGTGGTTGCGGTGCATACAATCCGTAACCACGCTCAGCCTTACTAATATTACCGACGCTTAGTGCTATCGTCTCTTGCAGCGCTAATGCTAAGGCAAATAAATTTCCTGCCTTCCCCGATTTAAGTTCCAGTTCAATTTCACTAATCGGGATACTAATAACGCCGTCGCCATGACTAGAGACAATCTGGCCCTGATCGAGAGCCAACTCTACTTCGTCACCTTCGGGCAAACGCAACATCCAGATACGCCGCTGAAACCGCGTAGTGAATACAGGGGCGAGTTGCTGCATCAACTGTGGTCGACCCAACAGCTTGAACCATCTGGATCGGGGTTTCAACAGTGCCTGAATTGCCGGCAGGTCAGGCCTGAGATCCGTGACTTCGGACTCCCATTCGTTGCGCTGATGCAAGCCACTGTCGACCTGACCGCCCGCTTTCAATGTCTGGATTAATTTGCCATCAACTTCCCTCACCCGAAATCCTGCCCGATGGCGCATTAGATAACAATCCGGCGTATCGAAGTAGGTGCTGACAAGTTGTTGTTGGTAAGGTTTGGCGATCGCCAGTTGCTTTAACAAAGGATGCCGTCTAAAAGCGCTAACCGCACTTGGGGCAATAAGGAGTTTTAATTCTATTTCCATCACAATCTCTGGATGTGGCGCCGCTTTGTTTTATTAATGGCCATGCGGAGTGTTGGCTTACCGAATATCAATCTAATCAAATTCAACGGCACAAAAGCATAAAAGTAGAATCGACGGCTCTTCGTTTTCGCAATAATTTAATGATGAAATGCTGCGCAGTCAGCGTTCAAGCCGTAGAAAACTTATTGATCTGCCATCACCAACATATTACACCCACCACGAAACAGTCATTGCGGCAATTTTGCCTGCGCGTGCGTCAGCTGTGCCTCAAGCTCACGAATGCGTCTTAGGAGATTAAGCGCTACTGCCAGGCCGTGACCATCCAGCTCAAAATCATCCCGCAAACGTCGCGCCGTTCTGGCAATCACGATGTAATGTGTCTGATAAAGATCATTTTCCGCATCAACGCTGGTCGGTGCAATTTCGCCCATCTCGACCAAATCCTGCAATTCGGCCAGCGTCAATCCGGAATAATCTGCCAACTGATCTAGCGAACAAAGGCCTGCATCATTGAGCCATACCGCTTCCACAATATGCGTACGCATCACTAACCTCCTGTATTGAAGTGTGCACGAGGATTAAAAGTTGATTCGGCGGCAAGTTTTACAAACAAGGCTTGCTCACCCGGCGTCGCCGACTTTGGTACCTCAATCCGAACAACTGCAAACAAATTGCCATTTTCGCCGTTGGCGGAAGGGAGACCCCGCCGGGCCAGACGAAATTGTCGATTAGCCGCCGTAGCGGGCGGGATCGTCAACTCAACAGTACCGCCCAAAGTGGGAACCTGGACGGTCGCACCCAGCACTGCTTCCCATGGAGACAGCGGCAGATCGATATAAAGATCTTTTTCGCTGACGCGATAAAACGGGTGGGGAATAACCACCATGACGACATAAAGGTCGCCGTTTTTGCCACCATTACTCCCTTGCCCACCTTTGCCTGGCAAGCGTAACCGCTGACCGTCTTCGGCTCCTTTTGGCACCTTGACTCTGAAGGTCCGCGGTACGCGATGAATCAAACCTTGTTTATCATATTCCGGCAAACTCAAATTCACATCGATTTCGCCGCCGACATAAACCTGCTCAAGTGTGATCGGGGCCTTGACTTCATAATCTTGCCCGTGGGAAGGGCGACGTTGACGCGGTTGTCCACCTTCATGGCGGGAAGCCGCAAAGGCAGCCAGGATGTCGGCCATATCGACGTCGCCGAAGCCAGCATCAGAATCGTTAAAGGTTTGCTGCCAATCTTTGGGCGGCTGAACGTTTTCTCCCTGCTGATGGCGACCTAGCGCGTTATAAGCATCGCGCTTTTCCTGGTCTTTCAGCGTGGCGTAAGCTTCGGCGACTTCTTTGAATTTTTCCTCACCGTCTGGATCTTTGGAGACATCGGGGTGATATTTATGCGCCAGCTTACGGTATGCCTGTTTTATTTCCGCAGTGGTGGCATCTCTTTCGACACCAAGGGCACTGTAATAGTCTTTGAATTTCATATTCGCGCCCAGAATAAATTTTGATCGATGGACAGGTCGACTAGTCGCAAAGAATGGCCATCGATTTGCTTCCAAGCTTTAATCTTACTGTATATGAAGAGGAGTGTATGCAGACACAAAGGAAAAATGCCTAAAACAAGATAACTGCGTAATCGCCGACCAATCACGGGTTATCGCGTATTAAGCATCGCTTACAGACTTCCATCCCGAAAAATCCAATTTACCTATTACTGCCACACAATTTTGGGATACATCCGCTTTTTTTGATTACTCAGAACATTGGCATAACGCTTATTATTTTCGTAGTGAAACATTCAAAACTGCGTCCAATCGTCACTATTAATATTTTTTACAGGCGCCTTCCACGTTGATTCGCGCGCCAGAGTTTTGTTCATCTGCGGCAATCGTGTAGCCGGTCGAACGACAGCCTGAGCGGTCGCTTTGGTCGCGCCCTTCTTCATCGCTGCATTGACATGCGGCTGGACTATTCGCCTCGACGATTCTGATTCCGATGCAGTTAACCCCTTTGAATGGCCCGATAAAGTAGCCGCAAACGCTTGTGCGGCGCGCACCTCCTGGCTATTGTCCAATCTAAAAATACTCACACTCTCCGTCAAATGCGTCGCTTGATCCTGCAAAGAACCCGCCGCTGCCGCTGCCTCCTCCACTAGTGCCGCATTTTGTTGCGTGACTTGATCCATTTGACTAATGGCGTGATTGACTTGTTCAATACCATCGCTTTGTTCTTTACTTGCGGTGGCGATTTCACCAATGATATTGGTCACGCGTTTGACGCTACTGACGACCTCGCTCATGGTCACTCCTGCCTGTTCGACCAATTTGCTCCCGCTGCCGACCTGGGCGACAGAGTCGTCAATCAGGGCTTTGATTTCCTTGGCTGCGCCTGCAGACCGTTGCGCAAGATTCCGCACTTCTGCCGCCACTACCGCGAAACCGCGCCCTTGCTCACCCGCTCGGGCCGCCTCGACCGCCGCATTCAGAGCTAGAATGTTGGTCTGAAAAGCAATCCCGTCAATAACACTAATGATGTCAGCAATCTTCTTTGATGAAGTCCGGATAGCGCCCATGGTGTCAACCACTTGCGCCACCACCACGCTACTGTGGGTCGCCACGTCGGAGGCACTGACCGCCAGTTGATTTGCCTGATTAGCATTGTCTGCATTTTGCCTGACAGTCGATGTCAGTTGCTCCATCGCGGCCGCTGTTTCCTCCAGCGAACTGGCTTGCTGTTCAGTCCGACTCGACAAGTCCATATTGCCAGCGGCGATCTGCCCGGACGCAGTGGCAATTGTATCGGCCGACCTCTTGATTGTATTAATTGTTTTTTCCAAAGACTCCCGCATGCATTTCATGGCATACATCAGACTGCGATCATCACCAGGACGCGTATTTATACGCAAGGTCAAATCACCTGCTGCGATCCGGTTTGCGATATCAGCCGCGTATTCCGGCTCGCCACCGATGGCGCGCAAAATACTACGATTAGTAAAAGTGGCAAATATGATGACTAAGATCGCGATCCCCATCAGTAATAAACCAGCCTGGTACAACGACACCATGAAAGCGCTGTCAATATCATCCACATACACGCCCGTAGTGGCTATCCAGTCCCACGGCTGATAAGCTATTGAAAAGGAAATCTTGGAAAACGACTCTGTTGTTCCTACCTTTGGCCAGACATAGTGTACAAAACCGCCTCCAGATTGCGCCGCTGCTTTAGATATCAAGCGATAGACGTAATTACCTTCCGGGTCCTTAAAATCGGTCAAATCGCGCCCGTTCGTTTCTGGCTTGATGGAATGCATGATCACTACTTGTGAAAAGGATGAGATCGTAAAATAGCCATCTTTGCCGTACCGCATTGCTCTGACGCGCTCTAGCGCTTGTTTTTGTGCGTCGGTTTTGCTCAGCGCGCCGCTATCGACAAGCGCACCGTACTGCGCGATCACGCCGATTGCTGCTTCCGAAATATGTCTAAGATCATTTTTTCTCTCTTCGATACGAATTTCACGGGATTGATATGCACCGAAAACGGATACAGCCAGCAGCGCAATCAGGCTAATAACTAGCGGCAACCAGAGTTTTTGGGTAAAAGTAAGCTTATTCACAGCGAGGTCTCCTATAATATTTCGTTGTTTGCCAACAAGGAAATATGTCTGCGGGAGGGCTGTGCATGATTCCCGGGTAACATTCTTGCTGCCTTTGCATTAACGGCAGTTACCCGATAAAAATGAAGCTTTGCGGCTTCCATCGGTGATTTATTCTCTATCCGTGGTCTTGTTGCGCTGATTCGTCGCACTGACCGATGCTCCGAATATATTCCTGCAAAGTCTTCGCAGGATTTGCAGGAACGCCAAAAACAAGGTCAGCTTCATCAAACCAACCCACTTGCCAATAGTGATAATGAAGTAAGAATTTAAATGAGGTAAAGTCGCAGGGAGCAAGTCTTTCGCCCCATCAAGCGCGGCATTTAAGAAATCGTATTATTTTTTTATTTAAAATGTAAGATTTACAAAATCGGAGCTAATTGAATGCACGCTGTGCCACTTGGGCTGATTTCTGCCGCTGTCTTTCTTTTACACGTCGCTGGCGTCATCGCCGCCGCACACGCCTTAATGCATACCCGTACTTCACAAGGCGCGGTAGCATGGGTATTTGGACTCGTACTTCTGCCCTATTTTTCACTATTACCGTATCTATTTTTAGGAAGTAAACACTTCACCGGATACGTAGAACTGCATCACTCACGCGTGGCCCGCAAGCGCAAACTGGATGACTCTGATCAACTGGATTTGGTCAGACAATACCCTCCCGACCCCGCCGCACAACGTTACACTGCAATCAGCGCCATGCTTGGCGTACCCTTTCTCAGCGGACATCGTTTGCGCTTACTGATAGACGGAGAAGCGACATTTGCAGCCATTTTTTCTGCCATCGCTGCTGCCGAATACTATGTTTTGGTGCAATTTTTTATCATCAAGGACGACGCACTTGGTCGCCGACTTCAGGCGGCACTACTAGAACGCGCTGCCGCTGGCGTCAGCGTCTATTTGCTTTACGATGGTGTGGGCAGCCATGATTTGCCGAGTAGCTATGGAAACGTCCTGCGCGATGGAGGCGTAAAGGTACATCCATTCGCCACGCGACGATGGCGCAACCGCTTCCAGCTAAATTTCCGCAATCATCGCAAAATAGTCGTGGTCGATGGGTCTAGGGGCTTTGTCGGTGGACTCAATGTCGGCGAGGAGTATCTTGGACGTAAACCGCCGTTGGCACCGTGGCGCGATACGCATATGGAATTGCAAGGCCCCGCAGTCGGCGACCTGCAACTGGCGTTTGACGAGAATTGGCATTGGATCACCGGCCAGCAACTCACGTTGTTACCGCCCCGCCCAACCGATGGCTCAGCCACCAGCCTCATCGCCGCTACCGGTCCCGCGGATGCGCAAGAGACTTGTTCGCTGTTCTTTGTCCAGTTGATTCATGCTGCACAAAAGCGCATCTGGCTGACCACGCCCTATTTAGTGCCGGATTCAGCGCTGATCGCCGCGTTGCAACTAGCGGTCTTCCGTGGCGTCGACGTTCGCATTATGCTGCCTTCGCGCCCAGATCACCGTACCGTATTCCTGGCGTCAACACTTTATGCGCATGAAGTGGTCCGCGCCGGAATCCGCGTGTTTCGCTATCAGCCCGGTTTCACCCACCAAAAAGTGATGTTGATCGACGACAATACTGCCGCCATCGGCAGCATGAACATGGATAACCGGTCACTTCGGCTTAACTTCGAAATCGCCGCCCTGAATATCGACGTCGCTTTCGCCAGTGAAGTTGAAACAATGCTGCAAGAGGATTTTAAACAAGCAATAGAAATCGGCACAGAGGAATATGCCCGCTCCTCTTATTTACACCGTGTGGCGATGCATGTTGCCCGCTTGTTTGGTCCCGTGCTGTAAACCTGTTTATCCGTTAGTGAGCATTAATTCGGGCCTTCAACTTATCCGTAGCGAATCAATCATAGAGACTGAATGATAACTATCGCGCCATCTCGCTATTTACGACAAGGGATGGCGTCGCCTCCGTCACGGCCGCCATATCTACTCTCGATTCGGTGAGTTTTTTGTTCAGCACCTTCTCCAGTTTTGCCATTTCCCGTTCAGAGTCGGTCCACCAGTCAGTCGACCAGATACGGTGCAAGGTCCATCCCAATCCTTCCAGCACAAACTGCCGCAATCGATCGCGATCTCTCGCGGTTGGTAGTGAGTGATAAGTAGCACCGTCACACTCAACACCAAGCAAAAACGTGCCTGGATGGTCGGGATGAACGACGCCGATATCGAGTCGATATCCTGAACATCCAACTTGCGGATGGACAATCCAGCCACGATTGCGCAATGCGCGAATTACCTCGACTTCAAATGGGCTGTCGGGTTCGCGTCCGGTCGGAATGGATTGCTCAACCAGCGCTCGCGGTCCCTTCTGCGCAAATTCCAGATAATTTTTCAGATCAATGACACCGGTCGCACGTGTCCGTGAAACGTCGATATCTTCGGGCCGTATCGAACTATAAATCGTCACGCCGACGCGCGCCCGTGTGATCGCGACGTTAAGGCGGCGATGACCGCCCTCTTTGTTCAGTGGCCCGAAGTTCATTGGCATGCGACCGGCAGCATCTTTACCATAAGCAATCGAAAACAAAATCAGATCGCGCTCATCGCCCTGCACATTCTCGAGATTCTTGATGAATAATTTTTCTGGACCGTGTTCAGCAATATGCCGTTCCAACTCTGGCGCTTTGCGTAGCTCTTCATCCAGCAATGTTTCAATCAGGCGTCGCTGAGTCTGATTAAATGTCACCACACCCATCGTTAACTGGCGTCGTTTTTCATCTGAAAAGTGAACCACGATAGCAGCAACAATGGCGTTGGCTTCAGCGCGATTGGTACGGCTGCCGCCGCGATCATAGACGCCTGATACCAACTCCAGCCGCACCGCCTGATCTTGTGTCACAGGCGAGGGAAAAGTAATCAGCCGTGCGTCATAATAGCGATGATTGGAGAACGTAATCAGGCTTTCATGACGGCTACGATAATGCCACTCCAGTCTGAGCGTCGGCATACCCGCGCCCAAACATTCATCCAATATGCTTTCAAGATCATGGACCACAGTATCTTCACCGTCCCCAGCGGTTTGATCGTCTTCATCATCGGCACGTGCAAAGAAACTAGTAGGCGGCAGTTGTTTCGGATCGCCGACCACCACCAATTGTTTGCCGCGGGCAATAGCACCGACCGCATCCCACACCAAAATTTGCGAGGCTTCATCAAACACCACCAAATCAAAACTGGAATGCGCCGCGTCAAGGTATTGCGCGACGGAGAGCGGAGACATCAGCAAACAAGGCTTTAACTTCGGTAATAAAGTAGGAATTCCGCGAACCAATTTCCGTACCGGCAAATGCGCTTTTTGCTTAGCTAACTCGCGCAGTACCAAGCCCATTTCGGCATCCGGCTTTTGACCTGCGTCAATCCGCGGTACTTTACCCGCCAGCACCGCGTGAAGGTATTGCTCAGTCAGTTGCTGAAATCGCGCATCGGTTGCACGGAACTCTCGAATCTTCCGATCATGGTCCGCGCTGGAAAAATTACGCAGAACCAACTCCTGATCAGTAATGATTTTCAGCCACCACACCTGATAGGAATATTCAACGTAATCAATCAACTCCGGCAACGCAATACGGTCCTGTTCGATCGCCTGCACTACGCTGGAAATACCAGCATCCACCGCCTGCTTGCGCAATCCGCGCCACTTACACCAACTACGCAATCCGCGTTGCTGTGCGCGCCATCCTGCCAATACACCGCGCACCCGAGTCGGCAAACCCGCCGCGTGGCTAGCGCCAGCCAGATCAACTCCGGCATCGGAATATTCGGTCACCAATGCCAGTTTGAGCGTGAATTCGCGGAATGCATTTTTGAACGCAACCAAGTGTAGCGATAACCTACCTTGTGGCCCCAGATCGGCACGTTGATCATGAACAAGTTGGCGCAATCGTTCCGCCAAAGTTGCAGCCATAACGCCGTCAGTGATGGTCGCAAAACGTGCAAGGACCAACTCAAATTGCTGGCCCCATTGCTCGTAACGCGCGACGGCTGCCCAATCAGTTTGCGGCCCCTGATACTCGGCCCCCAACCACTGCGTGGCTTGCGCCTGCGCCAGATTCAAGGCCTGATCTTCTTGATTCAATCCACGCAAGGCGTCCAGCATCGCCACGATATCGGAAGCCGATGGTTGCTGTTGTTGTTGCGTGTGCGGCATCAAACGCGCCATCAGATCACGTGACGCAAACCAACTCTTAGGCCACCAGGTTTGCGAAGCGGCTGTCCACAGCGCCGCCAACTCCGCACCGTTGGCTTGCGCGATTTCCGGCTTAAAACCTAAAGACGCCAATTGCTGCGCAAACAGGTGACGCCGCTCGCCATGCTGTCTTAACTTTTGTAATGCATTAAGCTTAGTTGGATCATCGCCGAAAGCGGCGATCCCGGTCGGTATTTGAGGCGCTTGCAGCAAAACGTCCGCTAGCGCATCAAAAAACTCCAGCAATGCAAGCGATGGCGCCTCAGCACTGATCGCCATCATCGGTTCGAGTGCCAATGCGGCAATTTGTACTTGCTCAGAGGCACTGTCCAACTCGGCCATTGCGTTGAGTAACTGATCTTCCCAGGCATTCGACCACGCGCTATGACGGATGAGGCGTAAAGGATGTTGTTGAATCGGGCCCAGTTCCTCAACTACTACCTGGATCGTGCGCACCAGTTCACGCAAGCTATCAAGACCAGCGCGGTGATGCGTATCTGGATTGGTCCACGGCATGGGCGCAGCAGTCCAACGCTGTTGATGCAATATTGCGCTGTCAGTCGCCCCGCGCACGGTCAGGCCATGCGGATAAGTGCGATGCAGCGCTTGCACCAACGCATTCAGATCCTCGCGCAATGTTGCCAGGCGATCAGCTTCGCGCTGCCAGTCGCCCGCCGCAAATTGCTGAGAAATATTCATCGCAGTGCGCAATTGCTCCAGAACTTCGGACTTCTTGGCTTTGGCAGAATGCAACTGTAAGCAAAATGGGCCAAGTCCAATCGCATTCAAGCGGCGTTGGACAACGTCCAGTGCGGCCATTTTTTCTGAGACAAAAAGGACGGTTTTACCTTGCCCCAAAAAATGCGCAATCAGATTGGTAATGGTCTGAGACTTCCCTGTTCCCGGCGGACCTTCAAGCGCAAAATCATGTCCGGCGCCCGCGCGACTCACAGCATTTAACTGGGAAGAATCGGCTAATAACGGCGTCAACAAACTTTCCGGCGTATGGCGCTGATCCATGTCTGCGCGCATGCCGATATCTTCGCCGCGGCTCATCGATTCGGTTGGCCTTTCGATCAAATGATTGACTACCCGATTCTGTCTCAACTGATCACTGCGATCCTGCAAATCTTTCCACATCAAATATTTTGTGAAAGAAAATATCCCCAGATAGACATCCTCCAAGACTTCCCACCGAGGTACGTGATTGATCGCCAGACGCAAAATTTGCCAGATCTTTGCCACATCAACGCCATTGCCATCCGCCGGAAGTGGATCAAATCCTTTGATCGTCAGTTGAAATCTTTCTCGCAGCAACTGAATCAACGTTGGATTGATGATGGTTTCATCATCGTGGCGTTTGATCGAGTAACCGGCCCGGACCGATTGTCGCGTCAGCGTCACCGGCACCAATAATATCGGCGCAAGCAAAGTTTTCTCAGCGCGATCGTCCTCAGTCCAGCGTAGAAATCCTAACGCAAGATAGAGCGTATTTGCGCCACCCTCCTCCAAACCCAAACGCGCAACGCTGTAGATTTCGTACAAATGCGCATCCAACTTTTTAGCGTCAACAGTTGCCAACAACTCGTGCATTGCCAACGCTTGCAATGCAGCAGCGATCAACGGATCTTCACCATTGCGACGCACGGCAATCGCCGTGACACGCGGATCGTCTGGATTGGTAGCGTCCATTAATAATGGCTGATGCCGAAACTTCCACTCCTTCCCATCTGATAGCTCATCTTCGAGATGGCTGGGATTTGGCACGCACAGCGGCAACATCACCTTGGTCGGCTTAAAATTAATCAGTCGGTTGCGCAGGGTTAAATCCAGCAACTTTGATTTCCAGCGTGCCAGACGTCCATCCGCAGTTTCAACGGGTGCATCGTCATCGATCAGGCTGATCCCATCGAGCGGTGGCAACAGCGGCGGCGGCTCGATGCGTGGTTCCTCAGTCACTTGCGGAATGTCGTCGCTCTCGTTCGCTGGCACACGGAATGGCAGCGGACGGATTTGCTCCATGCGAGCGCGTTTTATATCGATAGCGAAAAGAAATGCATCCTCATCGTGTAGTTGCTCCTGACCATTTTCACAGGCCAGCCGAAGCGAGGCTGCGGGTCGGTGCGTCAGCATGGTGGTTTCAAATAGCAACAACTCACCACTGGCGACGCGTTTGCGAACCGCTTGTCCATCATCAAATACGGCATTCGGTAGCGTCGTGTTGATCAACCAGCAACCGACCAACGCATGACCTTTTTTAATGATGACAAGGGGATTTAATCCAGCTTGCTCCATGCACGACACCAACAACATCGAAGAGTCGAGACAGGTGACCAGACCGCTACTGAGAATCCGGTCGGGCGTACGAATTTTTTGACCATCGTTTCCAAATGACGCCGCTGGATTAATGTAATTTAACTTGAGCGCACCGATAACGCTATAAATAGCCGAAATCTGGGCCCATGCATCGTCACGGTTTTTAGATTGATAACCGTTCATGCTTTGTCCTGCACCGGCTTTATGCAATAGCTCACCGCACTGCGCCATCAGGCGATCAATAGCCGGATGATTGGGCAACGAGAATGCCGCCAATAATTCTGGCAAGGCCCGCGTTCCGGCCCATTGATCATAGGCCAGCACATCCACTGCATGCTCTGCGACGGTAACCTCATGATTATTCGCCATGACCTGAAAGATAATGCGACCACGCTCAGCCTCGTTCAACTCAGCCAGGTAACGATGGGAAATTTTCAAATCGATAGGGTCGATGCGGCGTGTCTGGTGCGCATCAAGTTGTGCAAATCGCAATCGAACCGGATCAGCAAAAGCAGGCTCGCAACGAATGACAATTTCGACATCAAGGAGCGGCGCATCGCTATGATTCTGGACCGAAAGACTACGTATCAACGGAACATTATTTTGATAGGACGCATAGTTCACCGTGGCATCTACCAGCGCTGCGATGGTGATCTCTGCTAGCGCTAGCGGCGGCACGTCTACATGTAACTGACGTGACTGTGGTGACTGTTGTGGTTGCTCTAACTTCTCCGACACTGCGTCCTCTTCTTTTTATCATCCAGCGCGACGTTCAGTCGCCAAGGTCAACATCATACCAACCCGTATGCAAAATTGCAGGCTCTATCGATGTTAAAACTGCTCGTTAATGACGGATTTGAAGTTATCGGAAGGTGAAAAGGAAATCAGACTCTCTGATATTCCCTGCAAGAATTAGTCTTAAACAATAAAGTTCAATACTAGCGCTAATGTGCACACTTAATGGTGATGCGACCAGTCGCCGGTTGGGGATGCCAGATAAGAATCTACCGCCGCCTTTTGTCCGGTGGCATGGCGCTTCAATTCGCCGCACTTGCAGAGTCCCTGATAAGGCTGAATATGGGAACATGCCGACACTTTTTGCAAAAAAACCTGCACAGGCTTAGTGCACTTTTCACATTTAAATGTCAGCGTCCGCGAAGGTTTAATAGACATATTTTGAAGCTGCTTTCTGCCGTTATTGGCGGCGATAATTGTGACGTTATTAACTATACCGTTTTTCAAATTTCTTAAACGTTTTACACTTTACTTTTGCATACTTTACTTTTTTACACTTTCTTTAACTTTGAAAGTGCCCAGAATGGGGGATCAACGCGCCGCAAGACGCCATAGCGAGGTGACTTCTGCTGCACGTGCCGCGTGCAACGGATCGGACGCATCAGCAGCTTTTGGATGATGTGGCTTAACATCCATTCGGCCTACGACGATTAAGCCAGCCTCATCAATGAACGCCAACAACGCTGCCCGTGAACGTAAAGCTAAGTGCTCAGCCAGATCGGATAGTATTAACCAGCCTTCGCCACCCGGCGCAAGGTGTTCGACTAAACCGTTAAGAAAACCGCGCAACATCCGATTATCGGGATCATATACCGCGTGTTCAATAGGTGAACTTGGGCGCGCCGGAAGCCACGGTGGATTACACACAATGAGCGCTGCCCGTCCGGGCGGAAAAAGATCAGCCTGCATCAGCTCAACTTGTTGGGTGAGCGCAAGTCGGGTCAGGTTTTCTTTAGCACATGCCAAGGCACGCGGGTCCAGATCGGTCGCCACTATGTGGGCAATACCGCGACGCGCCAACACTGCCGCCAGCACGCCGGTTCCTGTGCCGATATCGAATGCCAGGTTTGTCATTGGCAGCGGCGCTTCCGCTACTAAGCCGATATACTCGCCACGCACCGGAGAAAACACCCCGTAATGCGGATGAATACGCTCGCCAAGCGCAGGAATCTCCACGCCTTTCTTGCGCCACTCATGCGCGCCGACCACCCCAAGCAACTCACGCAACGAGGCAACAAAAGGACCGTTTGCGACGCCGTAAGCTTCCAGGCAAGCCTGTTGGACATCTGGCGCACGCCTCAGCGGAATACTATAATCTTCATCAAACGGCAGCAATATCATGGCTAAAGTACGACCACGCTGCGATTGCGCCTGACGATGAAAATTGAACACATCGCCAGGCGTTGTTGCTAGCTTTGGCGGTTTTCGGTCAGTACGCCGCGCTAAAGCCTGCAACAATTGGCGCGCATTTTGAAAGTCACCGCGCCACAACATCGCCGTGCCTTCAGATGCCAGACGAAAAGCAGCATCTGCGGTCATGCGGTCATCCGCTATCACCACGCGTTTAGGTGTGGGCGCGCCACTTTCGGAATGCCAGCGCATCGACTGCAACATATCATTTTCGGTCCAGCTAATCAGCGATGGTTGACTCACAACGACGCCTCCGATAGACCGAACGGAATCTGGAATGATTGCATCGGGAATACTACGAAATGAGCAAACATGGTGCTACCTTAATTAAAGTCGGCTTAAACGGGCATCCTCTCCGCAAGCCTGAAATCACAAAACCTGAAAGTACCGAAGATTTGACGCTTTGGCTCGACCAGTATTCAACGACAACTGAGGCAAAACCGTCATGGCAATGGGTTAAATCACGTCAATCAGAACCGTTCATATCCCAACAAATAGCGCCATTGTCCTGCTGGCAAACCAGCCATCGGCACGCGACCAAGGCGAATGCGCTTCATCGACACCACTTCCAGCCCGACCTTTTCACACATATGCGCGATCAAACCGCGTGGCGGGGCTTTCAGCGGAAAACGCAAGCGCGTTTCATTTTGCCAGCTGACCTTGATCGGTGCCAAAGGCTTGCCACTGAATTTCAACCCGTAACTAAGCAATTGCAATCCATCCGGAATAATATCGCCGCGTACCTCTACGATGTATTCCTGCTCTATCTTGGCCGTATCATCGACTAACTTCCGGGTAATTTTCCAGTCTTGCGTTAATACGACCAAACCGCTTGCCTTGGCTTCAATAGGATTGACCACGGACAGACCGACCAAATGATGTTTTAAAAACCGCAATCCCGATCGATCATCTGCCGTAAGGTTTGCTGCACTTAAGAATTGAATAATCGGCGATAAGTCGGAAGGATCGAATGCCAGATCAATACCAAGCGGCAGATGCAGCAGAATAGTGACCGGATCAACCGGTTGCAAAACAGCATCGGGCAGCAATGCAACACTATGTTGCGGTAGCACCCTAAAACCGGCCTCCTCGACGATTTCGCCGTCCACGGTGACCCATCCGCCCTGAATATATTGTTCAGCCTCGGTACGAGAGCAAGAGACTAGCTCGGAGAGGTGTTTGGCGAGGCGGACGGATTCTGTCATGGCAAAGGTCGAAATTGAATAGGCGCTTCTGTAATCAGCGCAGGTGTTAGGGAGAATGCTGAACGGGGTCCGACATCGATGCTGGCCTTAGCCAGCAATGACAAACGTAACGATGTATCTAAAAAGCAATGATTGTCAGCATCATTTTTACGGCGTAATTTACGGCGTGATTTCGCATTTCGCTTGCCGTATTTATACGTATTTGTGCGTGTTTGTGCGTCCTCATACATCCTGATTTAACGTCTTCATTTAACGGGGGTTTTAGACCGTCCATGAAATGCCTCAGGGCGCGACTTGTTTCTCTGCTCAAAAATCTTTACCGCATCCAGCGCCGCATTCTCTTTGGTGCGCAGTTCAGCATGATCATCGTGCAAAGTAAAAAAATCAGCAGCTTGCGCGCGCATCACGTGCTTGATCGCCGCAGCATCAATCAGGTCATACTTTTCAGTCAATACCGTGGTGACTTCATCCAGATATTCTTCGTAGGTCATTGTCATGGTGTTACTCCAATTTATTCTTAACGCCAGGAGGCTGTCGCGCAATCATTTTGCAGCCGGTTAACCGTAAGGACAGAAACACATCCGACAGACTCCTGGACCAAATAGGGCGGATAAGCAGTCTGCCTTCCGCCCTACTGTATTCTTATTTTAATATGAACTTTAGATCATCTTGGAAAAGACCAAAGATCCATCTCTGCTAGCCAACCCACGTCCGCGCATTGCGGAACATGCGCATCCATGGAGAATCTTCGCCCCAACTATCAGGATGCCACGATTGCTGCACGCTACGGAACACGCGTTCGGCGTGTGGCATGATGGCATTAAAGCGACCATCTGCGGTAGTGACCGCAGTAATACCCTGCGGCGAACCGTTAGGATTGTATGGATAAGCTTCACTCACTTGCCCTTTATTATCAACGAAGCGCATACCCACCAACGCCTGATTAATATCGCCAGTTTGCGAGAAGTCTGCAAAGCCTTCACCATGTGCAACCGCAATCGCGGTTTGCGTACCGGCCATGCCTTGCAAGAAAATCGATGGCGATTCTTCGATTTGTACCATCGAAAACCGGCCTTCGAATTTTTCCGACTTGTTGCGCGTGAATTTTGGCCACGCTTGCGCACCGGGAATGATGCCTTTTAAATTGGCAATCATCTGGCAACCGTTGCAAATGCCCAGTGCAAACGTATCGGTGCGGTTAAAGAACGTAGAGAACTGATCAGCCAGCGCATTATTGAACAAAATGGTCTTGGCCCAACCCTCACCAGCACCGAGCACGTCGCCGTAAGAGAAGCCACCGACGGCGATAAAGGCTTTGAAATCGTCGAGTTTGGCGCGTCCGGCAATCAGGTCGCTCATGTGCACATCGACCGCAGTGAAGCCCGACTTGTGCATCACATAGGCGGTTTCGATGTGTGAATTGACACCCTGCTCGCGCAGAATCGCCACGCGTGGTTTAGAGCCGACATTGATAAACGGTGCTGCTACATCTTGCTGAAAATCGAAAGTAATTTTTGGCGTGATACCTGGATCAAGCACGTCCAGAATACGGTCATATTCAGCATCGGCACTGGCTGGATTGTCACGCAAACGGGCAATGCGCCAGCTTGTTTCACTCCACAAACGTTGTAATGCAATCCGCGTCTGGCTGTAAATCACTTTTGCATCGCGAGTAAATTCAATCACATCACGGGCGTCAGGCTTGCCAATAATGTGACTGCATGCGCCCAGATTGTAAGTACGCAACACGTTCATGACATCCGACTTTTGCTCGGCGCGGACTTGAATCACAGCACCCAGTTCTTCGCTGAACAAGGCGCGTAATGTCATTTCATTACGACGTTCCGACACTTGACCAGCCCAGTTTTTCGAATCGCCCCAATCAGCAGCGTGTTCACTTTCCATAGCCAAAATATCGAGATTGACTGAAAAACCGGCATGACCAGCAAATGCCATTTCACACAACGTGGTAAATAAGCCGCCATCCGAACGATCATGATAGGCCAGCAATTTATCTTCGCTATTGAGTTGCTGGATAGCGCTGAAGAAAGCTTTCAGATCTTCTGCGCTGTCGACATCTGGCGTTTCATTACCGATCTGCTGCATTACCTGCGTCAGCGCCGATGCGCCCATACGGTTTTTGCCACGTCCAAGGTCAATGAAGATGAGAGCAGTATTGCCTGCATCGGTTCGCAACTGCGGCGTGAGGACGCGACGCACATCGGTGACCGGCGCAAATGCAGAGACGATCAATGACACCGGCGACGTCACTGCCTTATCCTCGGCGTTATCCTTCCAGGTCGTGCGCATGGACAAGGAATCCTTGCCAACCGGAATACTGATACCAAGCGCCGGACACAATTCCATACCCACTGCTTTGACTGTATCAAATAATGCGGCATCTTGACCGGGCTGACCACACGCGGCCATCCAGTTGGCCGACAATTTGATATCTGAAATATGAGCAATTGGCGCAGCAGCAATGTTGGTCAACGCCTCGCCGACCGCCATACGACCCGACGCAGCAGCATTGATCACCGCCAACGGGGTACGTTCACCCATTGACATCGCTTCGCCCAAATAACCCTCAAAACTCATGCTGGTCACGGCGCAATCCGCTACCGGAATTTGCCATGGGCCAACCATCTGATCGCGCACTGAAGTCGCGCCCACAGTACGATCACCAATCGTGATCAAAAACGACTTATCCGCTACCGTCGGCAATTTTAATATGCGCTGCGACACTTCCAGCAAATCCATGCCGGTCAGATCCACGGCTGGCAAATTGTGAGCCAGACGCTGGACATCCCGGTGCATTTTAGGTGGCTTTCCGAGCAACACATCCATCGGCATATCGACCGGATTGTTATTGTGTTGCGGATCAATGACCTTCAATTGACGTTCTTCTGTGGCGGTGCCGACTACCGCAAACAAACAGCGTTCACGCTGGCAAAAGTATTCAAATAGCGGCAAGCTTTCTGGTGCAATCGCCATCACGTAGCGTTCTTGCGATTCGTTGCTCCAGATTTCCTTCGGTGCCATGCCGCTTTCTTCCAGTGGCACTTTACGCAAATCAAAGATCGCACCGCGCTTGGCGTCGTTGGTAATCTCAGGGAATGCATTCGACAAACCACCAGCGCCGACGTCATGAATTGACAGAATTGGATTGGTATCGCCCATCGACCAGCAAGCGTTGATCACTTCCTGTGCGCGCCGTTCCATCTCGGGATTGCCACGTTGCACCGAGTCAAAATCGAGATCTGCCGTATTAGTACCGGTCGCCATCGATGATGCCGCGCTGCCGCCCATGCCGATACGCATGCCGGGACCGCCCAGTTGAATCAGCAAGCTACCGACCGGCAGTTCATTTTTAAACGTGTGTTTATCTGAAATGCTACCGATACCACCAGCGATCATGATCGGCTTGTGATATCCATGCACATTGCCAGCAACGTTTTGTTCGTAGGTACGGAAGTAGCCGCCCAATATAGGACGACCAAATTCATTATTGAAAGCCGCCCCGCCCAAGGGACCGTCGATCATAATTTGCAATGGCGAGGCAATACGATCCGGTTTGCCGTAAATAGCGGTGCTGGACGCACTCACAGAATCAGCAGAAATCGTCACATCGCCCGCGTTTTCCCATGCCTGATTAGCGTCAGGGAGCATCAAATTGGATACGGTAAAACCCGTCAAACCGGCCTTGGGCTTGGCACCGCGACCAGTTGCACCTTCGTCACGAATTTCACCACCCGCACCAGTGGATGCACCCGGGAAAGGTGAAATCGCAGTAGGATGATTATGCGTTTCGACTTTCATCAGGATGTGCGTTAACTCATCTGTCGCCTCATAGACGTCGCCGTTGGCCGCGCCGCGTGGATAAAAGCGTGACACGGTCGCGCCTTCAATGATCGACGAGTTGTCGCTATACGCGACGACTGTGCCTTGCGGATGCAATTCATGGGTATTTTTGATCATCGCAAACAATGACTTGTCCTGCGTCTGGCCATCAATCGTCCAGTCCGCATTGAAAATCTTATGTCGGCAATGCTCACTATTAGCCTGCGCAAACATCATTAATTCGACATCAGTCGGATTGCGTTCAGCACGGGTGAACGCCGCCATCAGATAATCAATTTCGTCGTCGGATAAAGCAAGACCGAGTGTGCTATTGGCAGTCTCAAGCGCCGCTTTACCGCCAGCCAAAATATCAATAGAAGCCAGTGGAGCAGCTTCTAGTTCACGGAACAAATCGCTGGCCGCTTCGGGACTGCGTAACACCGTTTCCGTCATGCGGTCATGCAATACATCCGCAATCGCTAAAATACTAGCTTCGCTGAGTTTTTTAACCCCGCCGAGCAGGCCGGATTTAAGGTGCACCTGATACGCAATACCGCGTTCGATACGCTTAATGTTCGACATCCCGCAATTGCGCGCAATATCGGTCGCCTTACTTGCCCATGGCGAAATCGTACCAAACCGTGGGATAACGATAAATTCTTCGCCGCCACTAGTTCCCTCGAAAAGATCACCATAAGTCAGGAGCGCTTGCAAACGACCGAGATCATCTTGCCCCACTACTGTTAAAGCATCGACAAAATGATCATAACGACCGGTAACGCCGATTATATTGGCGTCAATCAGCTGTAATTGAGATAAAAGACGTTGGGAGCGAAAAGCAGGAAGGGCATTAGAACCCGGCAAAATCAACATGGCGATATGGAGGGGTTGTGCAGCTATAAGCCGCGGGTTAAATCAGAAGCCGCCATTATACAACCATGCCTCGGAGGGCGCTCTATTCGTTCCCGTAAAATCCTTGTTTCGGTGCTAATTTTTCCACAATGCGGAATCCTTGGATGAATGAGGGATTCCGCATCTGGTTGTCACATCCATCCTAAGGGTAGATTGGTACGTAATCTCTCTCACCGCCATAGCGCTTTGTTAGTCGTAAAAACGCGGTAACGACCATGGTGCCAGGAATACTACCTTGGCGGATTCTGCGCCCGCCCGAATCCTAAGAATCGAATGAGTATAGATTTTTTACCATCATTATTTGCCACTATTTTCCACGCAGGAAGTTGGCAAAAATAAAAGTTAGAAATCCTTCAATACGATTTTACCAATCACATGGCCCGCTTCCAACGTTGCATGCGCTAACCGTAAATTAGCCGCATTGATTGGCGAAAGGACTTGCCCTACTGTCGTTACCAGGATTTTGCTATCAATCAAACGTGCAATTTCATTCAACAAATTGCCCTGCTCTTGCATATCGGGGGTCTGATACATTGAACGCGTGAACATGAATTCCCAGACAAAACCGGCACTTTTTGACTTGAGCAAGCTAAGATCCAAAGGCGCGGCATTTTCTACAATGCTGCAAATCATCCCTTGAGGCGCGATCACTGCCGCCGCCGCTGGAAAATGCTGATCAGTGTCATTCAGAATCAAGACATGGTCTACCGCTAAAAATCCCTTTTCCTTCAGTTGCGCCTGTAGATCGCCAAAATGGTTAATGACGTGCTGCGCGCCCAGCTCACGGACCCATTTCTCTGACTCTGGACGCGAGGCAGTAGCAATCACCGTCAATCCAGCAACTTTTGCCGCTAATTGAATCGCAATTGAACCGACTCCACCAGCGCCACCGATGATCAGAATGGATTTGCGCGGGATGGCGTGTGGTGGCGTTGTGACTTGCAAACGCTCAAATAACGCTTCCCAAGCAGTAATGGCGGTGAGCGGCAAGGCTGCAGATTGCTCAAAATCGTGCGATTTCGGCATATGGCCGGCGATGCGTTCGTCGATCAATTGAAATTCGCTGTTGGTACCAGGCCGCGTGATGTCACCGGCATAAAAAACTTTATCACCGACCTTAAAAAGGCTAACGTCAGGACCGACCGCCTGCACTATTCCAGCGGCATCCCATCCCAAGACGCGCAGCGCTTCTTCAACTTTGGCTTTTGGTGCGCGCACTTTCGTGTCGACCGGATTAACGGCGATTGCTTTTATTTCAACAAGCAAATCACGACCTTGCGGCGTCGGCTTACTCAGCGTCACATCCATTAAGGACTCTGGATGATCGATTGGCAAATAGCGCGTTAATGCAATGGCTTTCATGTGTGCTCCTGATAGGTGTAAAAGTAGTGACAAATACCAATCACTTTTGATTGAGGCGCTGCTCAGCGAATGAAAACTATTATCCCTGTTTGAATTATTTTATAAAGAGTCTATTATTTGATTCACTTTCAAAAATAATTTGCCAATGTACTCAATCACAGACATCCAGCTTTTTGTTCTCACCGCAGATTTAGGCAACTTATCCAAAGCTGCGCGCCAACTTGATCTGGTGCCAGCAACCGCGAGCGCGAGTCTAAAACGCCTGGAACTTCACCTAAACACACGATTATTTGTTCGCTCCACGCGAAGCCTGCGCTTAACGCCGGAAGGCACCTTATTTTTAGAATATGGGCGTCAAGCTTTGACGCTTCTCAATCAAGGTGAAGCCCATTTACGTAGCGACGGCGAAATCAAAGGGCATTTGCGCTTATCCATGCCCGCAGACGTAGGTAGAAACGTCTTACTTCCCTGGCTGAATGATTTTCAGCAATCCTATCCAAAAGTAACTCTGGCCTTGCAATTCTCCGACCGCATTATCGATCTCTTCAGTGCACCGATTGATGTTGCCTTTCGGTATGGCAAACTAGATGACTCCACATTGATTTCACAACCGCTGGCCGCGAGTCGGCGCGTAGCGGTCGCATCACCCGCTTATTTAGCGCAACATGGCACACCGACCACGCCAAAAGAGTTGGCAGAACATAACTGCCTACTGTTTTATCTCGAGCGCGGTTTGTTTAACAACTGGCGCTTTCACTCTGGAAAACATGCAATCGTTATCAAGGTGCGCGGTGACCGCATGACGGACGATGCCGCGATTGCGCGGGAATGGGCAATTGCCGGATTGGGGATTGCTTACAAATCATGGCTGGATGTGAGACTGGATTTAGCGGAAGGAAGATTAGTAACATTGCTGGATCAATACGTCGGAGAAGAAACCCCGCTCAACATGGTCTATCCGGATCGCAGCAGCGCTTCACCCGTGCTACGCACATTACTCTTATTTTTGCGTGAGAAATTTCATGCTTTGGGTATTCCTAGTGAGAGAGCTTATTAATCCATATGAAGACTGCGGATTATTCTTAACTTTAAAATCGGTGGTCGTTTTTCAGAAAGTTCTTAGGACTATTGACGACCATTCCCGCTTACTATTACCTTAACATTTTTCGTCCCCACTATTGAGGGATGGTAACGAAATTCAGTTAATCTCCTATTCCAGGTATAGCTCCAGATAAAAAAAGAACAGAATGATTCATACGTAATACTGCGTCAAATAGTCACCGATAACGGCGATATCGCATTAAGGGTCGTAATGGTTCAGTTAGCGGTTTCTTTAGATTAATTTGTAAGTCTGCATCATCAACTGTAAATGCAAATTTTTGCAACAAAAGACCCCAAACCAGTTTTATAAATTGTTGCGCCATTGTTTGACCCAAGCAGAAATGTCTGCCGCCCCCAAATCCAATCAATGAAAAGGCTTGTCGTTTATCTTCTTCACGTCCGGGAGAGAAACGATCTGGATCAAAGTTAAGTGGATTAGAAAATACCTCAGCCAATCGATGGCTCACTGGCGGACAAACTGCAACGAAACTGCCAGCTGGCACGACCATATTACCTACTTCAAAATCATACAATACCTGGCGCGGTATCAGATTGACCGTGGGGTATAAGCGTTCGACTTCTTTGATGAAGTTTCTCATCTGATATTGAGACTGAATAGCTGTTGGTAATATCGGATACTGTTTCAATGGATGCTCAGTTTCCTCGCGAATTTTGGCTGACCAATCGGGATAATGCGCCAATAATAAACCGGTCCAAGTGGCCAATATCGGTGTGTTAGTTTGCGCTGCAAAAAATGTCATGATGGCTAATCCAATTACTTCATCATCGGACAAAGCAGATCCGTCGGGATAGCGCGAAGACATAAGGGATCCTAAAAGATCTTGATTTTTTATCTTTTGCAAGCGTCTTTGTCTAATAATCTGCAAAAAATGATTTTCCACCTGACGCCGCGCATGATCACGTCGCCAATGAGACAGTAAAGGGGCATTAGTCCATACAACCGATACTAAACTAATAGTATTTTTCATTTCACGATACAACTGTGAAATATGCAGTGAATCCGATGAAGAACAGTCTTGTCCCAGAATAAAACGACTCATGATTTTAACGAGTAATGTCTCCATAATGATGGAGATATTCAATGTTCCCTCTTTGCCACAGCGAGAGGTGAATTCTTCCACTACCTTAACGATGGTATCTATATAACCTAAGGCTGCTTGTTCATGTATGGCAGCATGTAACAGGCGCATTTGTTGATCCATCCGCGCTGGTTCAGTATCGTAGACGATGCCTTTTCCCACCACCGGAGTGAGAATACGATGAAATTCTTGTACGCCCAATTGTGCATCCGTCGCATGAAAATACGCCGCATGATTCTGCGATCCCAGCAAAACATACACCGTTTTTCTCAGGAATTTAAAGCGAAATAATTTACCATGCTCCTCTAGGCCACGTTGAATAAATGGCGTTGGGTTGCCGCGGAACGCTAGCAGATGTCCCAGAACAGGTATTTTGCCGGATACCCACGGGGCAGATTGAACTATCAAAGTAACTCTCCTAATGAGGATTTGCTTTTGCCAGAGCTAACGTAGGAAAATAACAGCTATACAGTCGATAATTCAAAAGCGCTGTACGAAAAAAAACACCATTCACCGCATCGCCCGACCAGGTGCCATCTGTCTGTTGACGCTGAACCAGCCACATGATGCCGCGATTGGCAGCTACTGATTGGGGTCCTTCAATCGCCAACAGGGCGAGGCTCGCCCAGCTAGTACTAACGACAGTACTCGCAGGATGATCTACATAAGAGCCGGTATGACATCCAGAAAAATGCTCTCCCCAACCACCATCGGCGTGCTGTATGGTTTTCAACCACGCAGCTGCTTTTTGCAACGTTGAATTAAAAGGAGAAAGCTGTGCAGCGCATAGTGCTTCTACCGCAAACCAAGTCGAATAGATCAGGTTGACACCCCAAGCGGCTAACCATGTGCCATCAGATCGTTGCTGTGCACATAAAAACTTTATTGATCTGTTGATGGCATGACGTACAGTTTCAGATCCCAGCTCTGGATAATCCTGAACGGCAATATACAAGGCGCGCAAAACAGAAGCTGTACATTCAATGTAGGACAGTTCAGCCATACAATTGCCATATATTTCGGTTGGATTAGCGTTATTCATCCAATGCATACCGCGACTACGTTCATAAGAACCAAAGCCACCGTCTGCATTTTGCCGGGTCAACAAAAAACCAATCGCGGCTTGTAAGTGAGCGACGGAAATACGATTTTCTAGTGAGATTACCTCTGGTAGATGATGGCAACTTAGTAAAGCACTGATTACTTCAGCAGTGCAGTCAGAGATTGCCCATTGATGTGTTGAATCGTTAAAGCACCAACCTCCCGAATTTGAGTCTCGTTCGTCACGCTCCTCAATTGGTAATTCATTTGTAATTTGCATATTGTGGAGACGATGATAGGCAGCACGCACAGCTAGTATGACTTGCTCTGTTACTTGATGTGAAGCTGTCAGTGCTTGCAGTGTGAATGCCGTATCCCATGTCAGCGAGCGAGCGCCGGCATAACGAGTCCCTTCGGCTGCGCTAGTCCAGCACCAACTATCCAACATCTCTACACTGCGATATACAGCACTATGATTAGGATTTTCGTGCCACAGTGCCAATATATTGAGACTACTGCTTAGACTAGAAAGACCTTGAAAATTGCTTGTACGCTGCTCAGCAAGGATACGTGGGTATTCTGGCCGATCGTGACCACCGATTCTGGTCTATCGTGACCGACCATTCTGGCGCATCGTGACCGCTCATTCCGGTCTATCGTGACCGATTTCAAGCCCGACCAGAATCGGCGGTCACGATAGCAGAATCATCGGTCACGATACCGGAATGGTGTCGTACAGCACCGTGATGATGTTACGCATAGAGCAACCGAACGGGTACGCTTCCAGTTTGTCTGGAGACAACGTGCCCGTACAAAGGATCACTATGCGTAAGATAAAAGACGTATTACGTTTAAAACTGGATGCCAAACTATCGCACCAGCAGATTGCCGCAGCACTGGGGATTTCAAAAGGAGTCGTCACCAAGTATGTCGGCCTGGCCGCCGTTGCCGGTTTGGACTGGTCGGCGGTGCAAGATGTAGACGACACCGAGTTGGCGCACCGGCTTTTGGTCACGCCAGAACGGACCCGAGACCATGTCCAGCCAGATTACGCCAGGCTGCATCACGAACTGCGGCGCAAGGGGATGACGCTGATGTTGCTATGGGAAGAGTATCGTGCCGATTATGCCCAGCACCAGACCTATGCCTACTCACAGTTCTGCGTGAATTACCGGCAGTTTGCCAAACAGCTCAAACGCTCTATGCGCCAGATTCACCGGGCTGGCGAGAAACTGTTCATTGATTATGCTGGTCCGACTATCGGTCTCACTGATGGTAGCCGTGCCCACATCTTCGTCGCTGCTCTGGGCGCATCGAGCTACACCTATGCCTGTGCTACGCCGCGTGAGACGATGGCCGACTGGCTCACTTCGACAGCGCGTGCGCTGCGCTTCTTCGGCGGGGTACCGCAGTTGATTGTTCCCGATAATCCGAAGGCTATGATCGCCGACGCCAATCGCTACGAACCACGCAGTAACGACACCGTACGCGATTTTGCGCGCCACTACGGCACCTCCATCTTGCCAGCCCGTCCGCGTCATCCTCAGGATAAAGCGAAGGCCGAATCAGCAGTGCAGATCGTCGAGCGCTGGATCATGGCGCGTCTGCGACATCAGCAATTTAGCAGCGTCCACGAGGTCGATGTCGCCATCGCACCGCTGCTGAGCGTACTTAACGATAAGCCGTTTCAGAAGCTACCCGGTAGTCGCGCCAGTGCGTTTGCCCAACTCGATGTCCCGGCGCTACGGCCTTTGCCATTGCAATGTTATGAGATGGCGCATTTCAAGACTGTCAGGGTGCATAACGATTACCACGTTGAGATCGGCCGCCATCACTACAGTGTGCCGCAAGCCCTGGTCGGTCAGGTGCTGGAAGCCCGGATGACAGCGACGACAGTGGAAATCCTGCATCGCGGTCAACGTGTCGCCAGTCATCCGCGCAACAGTGGCGAAGGCGGGTTCACCACCGACACCCTGCATATGCCGGTGGCGCATCGTGCGCAATTGGAATGGACGCCACAGCGACTGATTCACTGGGGACAGACCATCGGTACGGCGACAGCGGAGGCGGTGACGCGTCTGATGGCCGAGAACAGACATCCCGAGCACGGCTACCGTGCCTGTCTTGGTCTGCTGTCATTGGCCAAGCGCTACGGCAAGCCACGTCTTGAAGCAGGATGCATGCTGGCCTTACAGCTCGGTGCCTGCCAATACCGCCACGTCCGTGACATTCTCAAAAATAACCGTGATCGCACACCGTGTGCCCCAGTTGGCGATTGGGTCAGTCCTGACCATGCCCATGTGCGTGGCCCTGATTACTATCAATGAGGATGTCAACGATGATGATGCATACCACTCTGGCCCAATTGCGGACCTTAAAACTCGATGGCTTAGCGACCGGACTGGAGGAACAATTGACGCAGGCCAGTATGGCGGCGATGAGTTTCGAGGAACGTCTGGCACTCTTGGTTGATCGCGAAGTCCATTGCCGCAATGACCGCAAGCTCCTGCGCCTGCTTAAGAACGCCCACCTGAAATACGCACAAGCGGCGATTGAAGACATTGATGCCCGCTCGGGGCGTGGCATCGACCGCCGTGAAGTGATGAGTCTGGCGCTGGGAGATTGGGTCAGTGCTGGCCACAGCATTCTCATTACCGGACCGACCGGTGCTGGCAAATCGTGGCTGGCCTGCGCACTGGCACAGTACGCCTGTCGGCGCGGATACTCTGCTGTTTATCAACGCGTACCCCGTCTACAGGAAGAACTACGCATCCGGCACGGCAGCGGCAGCTTTGGGAAATGGCTGCTCCAACTCGCCAAGATCGATGTCTTGGTACTTGATGACTGGGGCATGGGCGCGATCGACAGCACGACCCGTTCCGACTTGCTGGAGATGATTGACGACCGGGCGGCAAACAGAGCGACGATTATTACCAGTCAACTTCCTGTTGACCATTGGCATGCCTGGATTGGCGACGCCACTATTGCCGACGCCATCCTGGACCGCATTCTGCAGCGCAATCATCGGCTGACACTGACCGGCGATTCACTGCGTGGCGCAGAACGACCTAAAACCAGCAAAAAGGAGAAAACTATCGACCCATCGTGACCGCAGACATTACAATTTAACCGCGTAACAACATCGCAGGCGCAGCGGTCACGATCGGCCAGAATGAGCGGTCACGTTGACCAGAATACGCAATACGCTCCAGACAATGCGCCAAGGCACGCTGGCGCACTCGTTTTGTGCCAAATATATAGGGCAGAACACCTTCGCTCCAACGTTGGATGTCATACAAAATACGCAATACACGAGCAGGCATGTGAAATACATCGGTCAATGCAATTGTGTGACGACTTGCGTGGCGCTGACTACTATCTGCAGCTTTAGAGTCGGAACCATATAATTCATTGCGTATTGTCTGTGCTACAAAGCCTAAATCATATTGGAACCGCACGCCCTTTAGGTAAACCATGCCTCGGTAAACTGAGCGGGTATGGCAATAAAAGCGAGTGGGTGATAAAAAAAACCAACGCGGTGTAAGAAAAACTTCTGGTCCGCCTATATTTACAAAATGCCAGTCATATAGCCCCAAGATTGCCAACCAGAATTTGCCATGAGTCGGAACACTATCTACTCCACCCGGTTGAGAGTCCAGCCTATGTGCACTGCGTAACATAGGGTCATCTGCAGACATACCTAATAAACGGGCAGCGACATACACTAGGGTAGTCACATAGCGGTAGGAATGAGACTCATCATGGAATCCCCATCCACCATCAGGTCGTTGGGTTTTCGCAAAATAATGCAATATGGAAGACTTCTTTTCATCAGCAATCGGATGCCCAATTATTTTATGCGTCAACACTACCTGCGCGGTGGGTAACGGACACCACCACATCTCACCTTCCCAGTCCCCCGTTTTATTTTGACTTTGGATAAAGTAAGAACAGGCTCGTTTGAGTGCTGAGGCAATTTGAGACTGATTGCACTCATCTTTAGACGAGCAGATTATTGTTGATCCGGATTTCATATGCTGGTTTTTAGATATTTTCTTGTTAATATCCAACGATTTTGATGAACTACTGCGTGATGCGATTCAGTCAGCCAAGGAGTTTTTAGCTAATAGAGTCAACGATAGTTCGTGTACCGCCATTGCAAACAACCAGCGCAAACCTTGGTCGTATTTGCGAGACAGTCTGGTGAGCACAAACGTACTAGCGACGTTTTATGCGAAGACACCCGCATCTATTTATATATTAAATGAAGACAATATTAGGATTGCAATTCTCTGCATGCTGACAATCTACCGGGCAAAATAATATGCTTATTTTTGCACATAGGACTTCCAGACTTCCAGGCAGCCGTCGCCAGCTTCATTCAGAATTTTTATAAACCAAACAGTAAAGACCTGGGGTTGAACTGCAATCCATTCCAGCAAAGCAGGCGTGGCTATCCAAAACCAATTCGAGGCTTCATCAGGATTTGGCACAGGTTCGCTGTTAAATCTACCAACGTAAATGTGATCGAATTCGTGCTCAATAAGATGATTGGAAACCGATGCCCGATAAGTAATGGCGGCGACTTCTTGCAAGGGGCAATCGAATCCCATTTCCTCCATGAGCCGACGATGTGCCGCATCATCGTTGTTCTCTCCATGTCGTGGGTGACCACAGCAGGTACTTGTCCATAAACCACCAGAGTGATATTTATCCTTAGCGCGCTGCTGCAACAACAAGCGACCATCACTATCAAAGATAAAAATTGAGAATGCACGATGCAATACACCATCTTGATGTACTTGTAATTTATTACCAACGCCAATGGCGTGATCATATTGATCAACCAGAATGAGTACTTCGTCCATGATGTGGAATCTTTAATAAAAAAGGTAACACCAACACGCATGCTGCAAATAGATTGCTCTGTTAGGATTTTTTTTAAGCGTCATTCAATGACGTGTAATCACACAGCTCATCTTGTCTGTTTTACTTCAGATGGCTTACTTTATCGAACGACCCTCCCATTTGTACGAAGAAATTTCGCAGCAGCAGCAGCAGCAGCAGCAAATTAGTAACTTGCCAGCGATCTTTTAATTCCCCTCAGGAAATATAATTTCTCCATATTAACGCTCTTATTGAATTACGCAGACATTTTTTTATACAAAGTATTTATCCAAAGGTTTTTGGTATAGCACTGCTTTAGCCTGTATGAATTTTCAAGGTCGTTACTGTCGCATATTGTAGAAAAATAAAAACGAACCAGCATTCCAAGTAAAAGAATTTGCTCGTACTTAAGATAACTATGGACTATTCTTAAATTTGAAAATGGCATACATTTTCAGAAAGTTCTTAGCACTATTGATGATCATTCCCGTTTAATATTGCCACAGAGTTTTTCACCTCCACGATTGCAAGATGCGATAGAGATTGCATTAAATCGTCCTCACGTTCGTAGCGGAAGGTCTTTCCCCAATGTCCAGCAGTCGCACTCTCAGCGCATCTAGCAGCGCTATTCCAACACGCCTGAATCAACCTGCGCTGGTGCCGATTAGTCTCTCTGGCACGGAAGGCATGAACGCATTATTCGATTACACCGTCGTGCTGATGACACCCGAATCCTTGATCCATCTGAGTGAAGATATCGGCAATGTCAATCTTGACGATTTCATTGGTCGCGAGTTAACCATCATGATTGCATTGGATGGCAGCGGTGGATTTTTCGACAGCGCATTTGCTGACAATCTGCTTGGCAACATCGGTGCTGGGACGCGTGAAATCTCCGGCTTGATTACCGCTGCCCGCGTGCTGCGTCAGGAAGGACGCCATGCGCTGTACGAAGTCACCTTGCGCCCATGGTTGCATCTGGCGACACTGACCACCGACTGCAAGATATTTCAGGATCAAAGCGTGATCGAGATCATCGATCTGCTGTTTGCCGACTACGCCTTTCCAGTCGACAAGCGTCTCATTGAGACTTATCCCAAACGCGACTATCAGACCCAATACAACGAAAGCGACTTTACGTTCTTTAGTCGATTGTGCGAAGAATGGGGAATCAACTATTTCTTCGAGCATGATAACGGCGTCCATCGACTGGTCTTAATCGACAGCATCGGTGCGCATAAGAATTCGCCCAGCAGCGCTTATCACGTGGTGCAGTTTCATACGGAAGGCAAACATATCGATGAAGAGTGTATTCATGCCTTTTCACCCGTACATCAACTCACTTCCGGCCAGTACACCACGCGGGATTATGACTACACAAGGCCCAAGGCCAATCTCACCGCCAACCGCTACGATCCCCGCCCCACTGCGCACAGTGAGCAAGCGGTCTATGAATGGCATGCCGACGCGCATTATAGCCAGCCGAAGGCGGGTTCCGGTTCAGCAAGCACCAACCCGGAAAGCCAGAATGATCCGTTTGCCGAAGGCGATTTCATCGCCCGTTTGCGCATGCAAGCCTTACACAGCGTCGGCCAACGAGCGCAAGGCCAAGGCCATCTACGCGGCATGGTGCCCGGTTGCATCTTTACATTAGAGCGCCATCCGCAGACCGCCGCCAATGCCGAGTATGTGATCCTATCGACCACACTGAGGATCGACGAAGCCGCGCAAGAAACGCAGGCGTCCGACAATGCGCATCGGCAACGTTATCGCGTCCACGTCGACTTTACGGTGCAACCGGCCAGCGAGAACGTGCGACCGCAACGGTCTACACCCAAACCGTTGACCCACGGTCCCGCCACCGCCATCGTGGTCGGTCCGCAGGGACAAAACATCTGGACCGATACCCTCGGCCGCATCAAGATCCAGTTTCCATGGGACCGCCTCGGCCAACACAATCATCAGAGCAGTTGCTGGGTCCGCGTCGGCGCACCGTGGGCTGGCAATCAACTCGGCGGCATGCATATTCCGCGCATCGGTCAGGAAGTCATCGTCGACTTTCTCGGTGGCGATCCCGACTTGCCGCTATGTACCGGACGGGTGTACAACCAACTCAATACGCCACCGTGGGCATTGCCGAGCCAGAGTGCGCTATCCGGATTTCGCTCACGCGAACTGACACCTGATGGTGGCAATGCCGCCAGCGGACGTAGCAACCATCTGGTCATGGATGACACCGCTGGCAAAATCCAGAGCCAGCTCAAAAGCGATCATCAGCATAGCCAATTAAGTTTAGGCCACATTACACGCATCGAAGACCACGCCGGTCGCAAGGAAGCCCGCGGACAAGGATTTGAACTGCGCACCGACGGACATGGCGCAATCCGTGCTAAAAACGGTCTGCTGATCAGCACCGAAAGCCGTACTCATGCCAGTCACCACATCACCGATCTGGGCGAGACGGCACAGCGCCTGATCGATGCGCACGGTCAACAGCAAAGCTTTGGTGAACTGGCGCAGCAACATGGTGCGCTTGAAGCCGATGAGCACAAAGCGATCACCACTTCACTCACCGATCAGAACGACGCGATTCAAGGGACCGGCGGCAACAACGGAAACAACGGCAACGTCAAAGAAGGCAGCTTTCCCGAATTAACCGCACCGCATCTGATACTCGCCAGTCCGGCGGGAATCGCTACCACGACGCCGCAATCGACCCACATTGCCAGCGGGGAGCATGTAGCGCTCACCAGCGGACAGGATATGAGTTTGTCGGTAGGACAGCGGCTCATCGCCAGTGTCAAAACCGGTATCCGACTATTTAGCTATCAAGCAGGGATGAAACTTGTCGCTGCCAGTGGCGACATTAGTCTTACCGCGCTAAAAGACAGCATCAATCTGCTTGCCAAACTCAACATTACGCTCACCGCCAACCGTATCGTCATCAACGCCACCGAAGAAGTCATGATCAATGGCGGCGGCAGTTATGCCAAATGGAATGCCAACGGAATTGAAAGCGGTACAAAAGGAATGTGGAAAGTGCATGCCGCCAGCCATTCGACGGTTGGACCTAACAGCCTGCCGATCGCATTACACCAATTTCCTCAAGCAGCGTGCAAAGAATGTCAACAATCGGCGCGCACCGCGGCTACACGTGCAGGCTCTCCTCCAATCTAATTAAATTGAAAAGAAAAATATGATCTATTACGGCCTTGACCCATACCATCCAGAATTACTCAGCCAGATCGAAGCGACCTTAACCGAAGCCAGCACCAAACACGCTCAACTATCAACCTTCGTGTTGATCGACGGTACCTTTGATGACGACTTCGGTATGGAAATGTGGAAAAAAAGTCGAAGCGAAAACAGTGAAGTTATGTCTCTATACGACAAGACGGTATTAAGCGAACTGGAAGAATGTGCCCCCTTCCTCATCGCCATGACCGCAATGAATTTACCCGGTGTACTTAAAAGCTGTGCAGGCAAGCCGATGCTCAGTATTCTACAAAGCCCACTCACCATCCATGCGCTAAAACGCCACTTCACGCCGTTCTTACAGATCCGCACAACATCTGACGGAATGTGTTTTTCGCTCCCGTTTTCGGACACAATTTGCAGTGAGGATATTCTGTACAGCTTCGATACTGCACAACGCACAGCATTCTGTTCCGGCTTTGCCAAATGGCACTTAATCAACCGCAAAGGCACGCTGACGACCATCGACGGAACATGCTTTGATGCAGCATCGTACCTACCTTCTGCGGTCGGCGAATCTAATGCCATCGATATCACCGACAAGCAATACGCGTGGTTAATCGATAGCGGCGAGGCAGATTATATTTTGCGCGAACTTGCCAAGCAACCGTTCGCACTACCGCCGGACCAAACTCCATCCATGCTCTTTCCAAGCATCCGTACGCTATTGCTGGCAATGGATAAACGCGATATCACCATTGATGACGAGCGACATGTGCTGGTCGCACAATCTCTGCAGCTTCCTGATTATTTTTGCGCTCTGGATATGCTGGATGAAGCCCAAACGCTTGGTGTCGAAGCCGCGGTAAAGCGCGCTTCTCTGCGCACGCTCGGATAAACCCGATTGACTATTCCAATCAACCTTAACATTGTCCCTGAAGAAGAGTAAATGCGCGCAATTATCCAATCTAATCTAACGAACGTCGCTTTCATTAAGTGGTCGGTATTAATCACCTCCGCCCTTGTTCTCACTGCTTGCGGCACGACGTCTCACACGACCTTGCAAGCAGCAAAACTCAAACGTGCGGTATTCGTTACTATTCCATCGACAGCTGTGTCAATGTCCTGTGTAAATCACACGAATGGGTACATTCACTCGTATGCAGTCCAAGAGCCGCTTACGATGGCAAGGGACATGAAGTACTCCTTTAATTGCTGGCCGCATGAAATGGGCAGTTCAATCGTTGCGGCTGGTTTCTTGCTGCCAGATCAATGGCAGCCAGGAATGAAAGTTAAAGTCCGCTGGAATCGGCCAATCAAAGGCGAAGATAACTGGATAGAAAAGACCACCACGATTCCAAGATATGAAAGTCCAGGAAAACTCTATGTGCACTTTTTTAAAAATGATGAGGTTCGTGTTGTTTCATCTCCGAATCATGGCGCTCGCAATCGTAATCATCCCATTTTAATGAACATCACCATCGCCCCACCGGAGGAAGAGTAAATGCACCTAATGATCCAATCTGCGCCATGGACATTCGCCTCCATTAAATGGGCGATATTACTCACTAGCACGCTCTGCTTCACTGCTTGCGGCACGACGTCGCACACGACCTCGCAAGCAGCAAAACCCAGACGGCCCGTATTCGTGCCGATTCCCTCAACCCCGGCTCCAATGTCATGCGCAAATCACACGAATGGGTACATTCACTCGTATGCAGTCCAGGAGCCCCGCACGATGGCAAGAGACATGAAGTACTCCTTCAATTGCTTTCCGAATGAAATGGGTAACTCAATCGTTGCGGCTGGTTTCTTGCTACCTGATCAATGGCAGCCAGGAATGAAAGTTAAAGTTCGCTGGAAACCTAATGCGCACGACTGGATCGAGAAAACCACCACGATTCCACGATACGACAGAGTTGGAACACTTTTTGTCCACTTTTTTGACAACGATGAAGTGCGCGTGGTGTCAGCGTTCTATTTTCCAAGAAGTACCCTTCATCCCATTCTCAGCAATGTCACAACAGCCCCGCCCGAGGTAGAATAAATGCACACATTTGTCCAATCTGCACTAACGAACATCGCTTGCATTAAATGGTCGCTGTTAATCACGGCCGCAGTCGGCCTCACTGCTTGTGGCACCACGCCACACAAAACCTCGCAAGCAGCAAAACCCAAACGTCCCGTATTCGTGCCGATTCCATCGACAGCTGTGTCAATGTCCTGTGCAAATCATACTGATGCATATATCGATTCCTATGCAGTTCAGGAACCTCGCACGATGGCAAGGGACATGATGTACTCCTTTAATTGCTGGCCTCATGAAATGGGCACCTCTATCGCAGCACTTGGTTTCACGCTACCTGATCAATGGCAGCCGGGAATGAAAGTTAAAGTTCGCTGGAATCGGCCAATCAAAGGGGAAGAAAACTGGATAGAAAAGACCACCACGATTCCACGGTACAACAGAGTCGGAACACTTTTTGTCCATTTTTTTGAAAACGATGAAGTGCGTGTCGTGTCAGCGTTCTATTTTCCAAGAAGTACCCTTCATCCCATTCTCAGCAATGTCACAACAGCCCCGCCCGAGGTAGAGTAAATGCACGCAATGATCCAATCAGCACCATTAATTATTTCCGATAATGTTGAAAAAGAAATGACACCAGCCACCGCCGACCTCTGTAGCCTCATTCTAAAAAAAGGACGACCAACCAAAAATATTCCGTGGTGCCAGCAATATATCAATATTGGCGTGTTTTTTGATGGAACCGATAACAACCGATACCGAGACGAGCCGCTACAAAGTCATACCAACATCGTCAAGTTGTTTAATGCCCATAAAAGCGCGGATGGGCAAGGCTGGATGAATGCACCGGGACATTATCGTATTTATGTTCCCGGTTTGGGTACGCCCTTTCTGGAAAACGACGAATGGCGCGAAACAATGGAAGGAAAGGCGTTCGGCAAAGGTGGGCAAGCAAGGATTTTGTATGCATTACTGCAGGTATTTAACGCGGTGCACCAAGCATTTAACAATGATCGTCCAATGTTTTGGCCTAAAGACATCACTGCCAAACTCCAAAAATACACACGCGAAATTGACACCGGTGACCCATTACGCGACGCCCACGAACCACGCCCCGACCGGCGTAGTTGGTTTAAAGGGCTAAGCGACGAACTGGATATTGCATTGCGTCTCGCCCGCAAGGATCGTCCCTTACCAAAAATTCCAAAAATTAGCCTTTCGGTTTTCGGATTTTCACGTGGCGCGATGCAGGCTCGGGCATTTTGTTACTGGTTTAACGACTTGCTGGTGAAGGATGGCACCTTTGCAGGAATGCCTGCCAGTATCGAGTTTCTTGGACTATTTGATTGCGTGGCAAGTACCGGCATGTCGCAATCGGCGGCAGAAACTACCCCGGCGTTTTGGGCCGATGGGCATTGGGCGTGGGCAAATGAAACGTTGTCCCCACTGCCAGCATGCGTAGAACAAACTGTGCATTACAGCGCCGGGCATGAGCTACGACGCAATTTCCCGCTCACACGCGTGCAAGGAAAAAACGTCACCGAAGTAATCTATCCTGGTGTGCATGCCGATGTCGGCGGCGGTTACGCGCCGGGCGACCACGGACGTGGAATCAAAAATGGCAAAGGAGAACTGGATATGCTGCTGTCGCAGGTCCCGTTGGCGCATATGTATCTGGCTGCGAGTAAAGCGGGTGTGCCTTTAGTTAACTATTGCGTGATGGAGTCTGATCTCAAGGAAGACTATGCCATCAGCCCCAAACTTGCCATCGCCTGGAACGATTATATGGCGGCCGGAAAAACAGAATTTGAGGGCGATCCAGAGCGTAAGATCGTTCCCACGTTTCACAGTATCGTCCGTCAGCACATGCGGTTGTATTACAGTTTTCGACGGCTGCGATTGGAGGGGTTGACCAACTCTGTCGGTTACAACCGCGCCAACCAGCAAGAACAACACAATATGCAAAGCTATAACGCCTTACTAAAAGGCGATGTCAAACTGCTGACAAAACGCGCCCAATTAGCGGCCGATGAAAGGAATGGTCGAGATAGTTTTGGTCGCGATGTGCATGGTCGGCCCTCTCTCCGATTTGCTGCCGAAGATCATGGCGTGGCAAACGCCTGGCAACTGCGCCTGGCGCGTAGCGGGGTGCCCCCGGAATCAAATGAATTATGGGCCTTGGGAGAAATGACCAAAGCAGCGGTGCCGCAGAACGCACCCTTTTTAGTCCTGCTGGAAGAATACATCCATGATTCACTGGCGAATTTCTATTTGGCCGGTTACACCACCCTTGAAGAAAAATCAGAAGCTTTGCTCAAGATGGCAATCGCGTATCACGATTCAGGGAAAGCGCCATCGACGCCGTATAGAAGTCGTGTATGGCAAAACTATCAAAAGGGGATCAAGGACAATCCGCAACTGGATGCCATACTGCAAAGCCGTGTCGATACATTGGAAGCGGCGGATAACATGTCCAACTATCGGAATGGAGAAATTGATCCACAAACACGTCGTCCTTACGCTTACTACCGTGCGGACAAAATTCAAGCTAGGCAAAGTGCCAGACAACAGACTATTTTTTCGAAAGATGAGCAAGCCACGCTAGCGAGGTTTTATCCGCTGCAAACTGATGCCGACGTCGCTGAATTGCGCTCTCCCTTTATTGTGACTCAGACAAATACACGTCGTGAAGGAAGTGGCTATTTGCGACAGCGACATATCTTCGAATAGTTCACGCCCATCATTCATCCGCGAAATTCCACTTAACGCATTAACGAGTAATTAATTGTTAGTCGTCGAAAGCAATCAGGTATTTATTACTGATACGGCGCGAGTCAAACTAAAACAGCCGAACTTCATCAACGCAAGAAAGAACACCGCATGTCTATAGACAAGAAGCCCCGACCATTTCACCTTATCAAAACCAGACAACTCCGCAGAAAAATCGTCATGGTCCTGCTTTGTAGTATTTTCTTGCTTCTTGGTATCACGCCACAAACCGGCCGAACAAACGAGCGTCCTCCACCGTCGCTCATGCAGGCAAATATTTATCATCCTGGCGTAAAACTGGCAGAGTATTGGGTCAGTGAAAAATTGGATGGCGTAAGGGGCTATTGGGATGGAGTGGCGTTATGGACCCGCGGTGGCAATCCGATTCATGCGCCTGCGTGGTTCACTTCTGGCTGGCCGAAGGTTCCGCTAGATGGTGAGTTATGGGCCGGTCGCGGACTATTCACGACAGCCGTTTCGACTGTGCGACAACAGATACCCAATGACATAGCGTGGCGTCAGATTCGTTTTATGGTATTTGATTTACCGGCGCATTCAGGAACGTTCGATGAACGTATTCCCGTGCTGCAAAATCTCGTCACCAAGATAGCAAAGCCATGGGTTGAAGCGGTAGCGCAAATCAAGGTCGCGGATCAACAAGCGCTACAAAGCATGCTCCAAAAAAATGTCAACCAAGGCGGCGAAGGCTTGATGCTACATCGAGGCAATGCAACCTATCGCGGCATACGTAGTGACGACCTGCTCAAAATGAAAACGCATGATGATACTGAAGCCAGAGTCGTCGGCTATCTTCCCGGAAAAGGAAAACATCTCGGCGTGATGGGTGCGCTGATAGTCGAAACACCAACAGGATTACGCTTTCGGATTGGGACGGGGTTCACGGACGCCGAGCGTCGCCGACCTCCGCCGATTAGTAGCTGGGTGACGTATCGCTATCGGGGATTACATCCAGGTGGCGTACCGCGCTTTGCGAGTTTTATGCACATACGCGATGAAATGCCACCAACTGAACTACTGCAAACGATCAAACAGTAAAGCTGCTTTAACATTCACATTTAGCTAAGGTTAAAACGGTGTGTCAATTTAAAGCGCAGATAACTCGTAGCGTTATTTTTACCAGACGAGATTATTATCGTGCTGGTGAAGAAACGAAAATAAAAATGTTGAAAAGCACAATCAATACTAAGCAAAATAGTGCTCAACGCCGTTCAGCCAGAATCAGTTCAACACTATTCGTTCATAATGTAGAAGCAATCCAGACATCATTCCTACCGCATTGCAACATCGACAATCCTTGCATAAGTACCCCCGTTCAGTTAAAAATGTAATCGATTACATTTTTAACTGAATTGCGATGCGTACTGAAGATTCGCCTTTACCCACCTCCGATCACCCGGGTTCAATCTCGTCTGCATCAATCTCGTCTGTCGCCTCCCACGCAGGCGTATCAGTAGCGACTGTCTCGCGTGTCATGAATGGGCAAACCGGCGTACGCCCCCAAACCCGCGATAAAGTCATGGTTGCGGTTGAGGCGTTGGGATATCGGATGAATCATCTGGCGCGCAACTTGCGCACTGCCGAGAGTCGCTTGCTGTTAACCATGGTGCCTGACGTAGGCAATCCTTTTTACGCCGAGATTGTGCGCGGCATCAATCATGTTGCCCGTCAGCATGGTTACTTTGTCCTGCTATGCGACACCGGCGCAGAGGAAGAGCAAGAACGCTCGTATTTTGATTTGCTACGCACCCATCGTGCCGACGGTGCAATCTGCCTTGATCCCGACACCATTCAACACGCCTTAGCCAATGAGTCAGTGCGCCTGCCATGGGTCGCCTGTTGCGAGTTTGATCCTACAGTTGCCGTCCCTTATGTCAGCATCGATAATCATCGCGCTGCCAGCGATGCGATTCGCCATTTGCTTCAGCGTGGTCATCAGCGCATCGGCTTGATCAATTCTGACGCCCGTTATCTTTATGCGCGGCAACGCGAAGCCGGGTATATCGACACCATGCACGCTGCCGGTTTGACACCACGCCCGGAATGGCGCAAAACCGTTCAAAGCCTGGATTACGCCGCTGGAACCGTCGCCACGTTAGAAATGATGGCACAGTCGGATGCGCCGACAGCCATTTTTGCCGTCTCCGACACGTTGGCCATCGGCGTCTTGAGCGCCTTGCGTCAACTTGGCAAACGCGTGCCGGAAGACGTCGCGGTGATCGGCTTCGATGACATTGCGATTGCTGCGCAGATTGATCCTGGTCTGACGACGATTGCGCAGCCAATGCGCGCACTGGGTGAAACCGCCGCGCTGCTTTTATTGCACCGCTTGACCGCGCCAACGGTTCCTGTATCGGGCGTTCTGCTTGACCATCATCTAGTTCTCAGAGGGAGCACGTAATGATGCGTATCCGGTCGCAAATACCGCTTTGCCCTGATTCCCGCCAACACTGCGGCCCATTGACCAAATCCAACGGCTTGCGTGGCGATGATTTTTCATCAAAATCCTTATGAGGATCTTTCCGTGAGGACCAGACCATGAGTGTCACCGTCAGCTTCCAACATATCTGCAAAGATTTCGGACCGGTACGCGTATTGCACGACGTCAGCTTCGATTTGGCGCCCGGTCGGGTCTACGGTTTATTGGGCGAAAATGGTGCCGGAAAATCAACCTTAATGAAAATTTTGGCGGGTTACGAGACCACCAGCGATGGACAACTGGTCATTGACGGCCAGCCGCAACGCTTCACCAGTTCGCGCGCAGCCGAAGCCAGCGGCATTGTGTTGATCCATCAGGAATTTAATCTGGCCGAACATTTGACGGTCGCGCAAAATATATTTCTGGGTCATGAAAAACACAAAGGCTGGCTACTTGACGATGTCGCGATGCGCGAAGACGCTGCGCGTTACCTCAAACAGGTTGGTCTGAACGTCAGCCCAGATACCAAAGTACGCCACTTAATCGTAGCAGAGAAACAGCTGGTGGAAATCGCCAAAGCACTCGCACGCAAAGCACGCTTCCTGATTATGGACGAACCGACCGCAACGCTGACCTCATCTGAAACGCAGCGATTATTTGCGCTTATGGCGCAACTCAATAACGATGGCGTCACCATTCTTTATATTTCACACAAGCTTGATGAAGTCGAACGCATCACCGATGAAGTAATCGTTATGCGCGATGGTCGCTTTATTACACGCGAACCAACAGCAACTTTGACTCGGCAACAGATGGCCAATTTAATGGTTGGCCGCGATCTGTCAGATATGTTTCCTCTAAAATCGCGCCACGCCACCGACGCCGCAGTTTTATTGCAAGTAGATGGTTTATGCGTACCTGGTTGGTCAAAAGAACTCTCCTTTGAAGTACGCGCTGGTGAAATTTTAGGTTTTGCCGGACTGGTTGGCGCGGGCCGCACAGAGTCGTTCGAGGCCTTGCTTGGCTTGCGCCCCCGCAGCGCTGGAAAAATTACTTTGAGCGGCAAGCCGGTCAATCTGCGTAATCCTCGTCAGGCGATGCAACATGGCGTGACCTATCTCAGCGAGGACCGTAAAGGTAAAGGATTGCACGTCAATCTTGGGCTACGCGAGAACCTGACTATGATGACGGTGGAGCGCTATGCTCACCCATGGCTCGACATCAACGCCGAGAAAAAGGCGCTGGATCAAGCAGCCAATGTCTTCAATATTCGCACCGGCGATCTCGATAGTAAAGCACGCATGCTGTCAGGTGGAAACCAGCAAAAGTTAGCGCTTGCCAAAATTTTGCATCCTGATCCACGCGTCATCATTCTTGATGAACCAACCCGAGGGGTCGATGTAGGTGCCAAGCGCGATATCTATTTTTTAATTCATCAGTTAGCAGCGGAAGGACGCGCAGTCATTGTGATTTCGTCCGAGTTGATCGAACTGATTGGTCTTTGTCATCGCGTCGCGGTGATGCGTTCCGGCACATTACAAACAACGCTCGACAGCGAGCATTTGACTGAAGAGGAGTTGATTGCTCATGCAACCGGCACACACTGAATCCCCCGTTGAGGCGCAGAATGAGTCGCACAATAAAGCGCACAACAAGCCAGCCGCCGCTTCTGCCATCATCGGTCGCATTAAAAATATTGGCCCATTGATTGGCCTGATCGCTTTATGTATTGTCGGCACGCTGCTTAATCATGACTTTGCCACTGTCGATAATATGATGAACGTGCTGACCCGCACCGCCTTTATTGGCATTATCGCGGTTGGCATGACTTTCGTGATCATATCGGGTGGAATCGATTTGTCGGTCGGTTCCATGGCGGGCTTGATTGCTGGCAGCATGATCTACTTTATGAACATGCTGATGCATGGTGTAGGCGGTATGCACTTGAATCCCACTACTATTGTTGTTTTAGGTATTGTATTGGCGCTGGTGCTTGGCTCTGTGTTCGGACTCATACACGGCTTGCTCATCACCAAGGGGAAAATTGAACCGTTTATTGTGACCCTTGGCACGCTCGGCATCTTCCGGGCATTTCTGACTTATCTAGCCGATGGTGGCGCGCTGACGCTCGACAATCAATTGTCGGATCTATACAGCCCTGTGTATTACAAAAACTTGTTGGGCGTGCCAATTCCCATATGGATATTTCTTCTAGTTGCGATTGGCGGCGCTGTCATTCTCAATCGCACCACCTTCGGACGGCACGTTCAAGCGATTGGATCGAACGAGCAGGTGTCACGGTATGCGGCGGTACGGGTGGATATGGTGAAGATATCGACCTATATTTTTCTCGGACTTTGTGTTGGAGTCGCCACCATTTTATACGTCCCACGTCTGGGATCGGCCTCACCGACAACCGGCCTGCTGTGGGAGTTGGAAGCGATTGCCGCAGTGGTTGTCGGCGGCACAGCGCTTAAAGGTGGCGAGGGACGCATAGTTGGTACAGTTATCGGTGCGATTTTGCTCTCCGTTATCAGTAATATTCTCAACCTGACCAGCATCATTAGCGTCTATCTCAACGCAGCGGTCCAGGGCATCGTCATCATCGCGGTGGCTTTTCTACAGGGCAGTCGAAGATGAAGAAATAACGTTAAAAGGTTTAAAAAGTTAACGCAGTTTTTTACAAAGGGATTGCCGCTCACGGCACCCATCTACCGGAGGAGACACCATGAAACGTATCACCAAAATACTGGGCGCAGGGTTGTTAGCACTGAATGCATTGTCGGCGGCATCCGCATTTGCAGCAGAAAAAGTTGTATTAGGCGTAGCGATTCCCACGGCGACCCATAGCTTTACCGCCGGTATTGTCTGGTGGGCGAATGAAGCCAAGGCAGAATTGGAGAAAGCGCATCCCGGTTTGAAGGTCATCGTCAAAACGGCCGCCACCGCGCCGGAACAAGCCAATCAGCTTCAAGATATGCTGACCGTCAACAAGATCAACACGCTGGTTATTTTTCCCATTGAGTCGGCCTCACTCACGCAACCCGTGGCGCAGGTAAAAAAGAAAGGTGTCTACGTTACCGTCGTGGATCGCGGCCTCACCACGAACGATGCACAAGATGCGTACGTATCGGGCGACAATACCGCTTTCGGTAAATTGCCAGCCGAATACATGGCTAAACGTTTGAACGGCAAAGGCAATATCGTCGTTTTTCGCGGTATGCCAACCACGCTCGACAACACGCGTTTTGATGCATTTAACGCTGTGATGAAAGATCACCCCGGCATCAAGATCCTGGATGCAAAATATGGCAACTGGAACCGAGATGATGCGTTCAAAGTCATGCAAGATTACCTGACCCGCTTTAAACAAATCGATGCAGTCTGGGCGGCGGACGACGATATGGCGATCGGTGTACAGAAAGCAATCGAGCAAGCCAAGCGCACGGATATCAAAGATGTATTTGGCGGCGCTGGTGCAAAAGGCGCTGTGAAGAAAATCATGGATGGCTCTGATCCCCTGATTATGGCGGACGTTTCGTACTCACCTAAGTTCATCTATGATGCGATTAAAATGACCGCCGAAGCACGTTTGAAAGGTGAAAAGTTACCAGCGAACACCATCATTCCCTCGGTATTGATCACGAAGGAAAACGCCAAACAATTCTACTTTCCCAATTCACCGTTCTGATATGTAAACGCACATTTGAGCGCGTCGCGATAAGCAGTAATGATGGATACAGGACCGCATGATGGACGTGACATCAGGTCCTGTATCCACCGTTTTAACAATGCTAAACAAAGAGGATTAACCATGAAAACGATCAAAGGGCCAGCCATTTTTCTCGCCCAGTTCATGGGTGACAAAGCACCATTCGATACACTTTCCCATCTGGCTGCATGGGCCGCCGGTCTGGGATATAAAGGTATTCAGTTGCCAACCGACCCGCGCCTGTTTGACCTGACGCTAGGCGCGAAGAGTCAAACCTACTGTGATGACATCACAGGATTACTGGCGCAACATGGATTAACGATTACCGAATTATCGACCCATTTACAAGGCCAGCTCGTCGCAGTGCATCCGGCTTACGATCCTTTATTCGACAACTTTGCAGCGCCGCATGTGCGCGGCAATCCCGCGGCGCGGACTGCATGGGCCATCGAACAGTTAACACTCGCAGCAACGTCATCTCAACGTCTCGGCTTAAGCGCCCATGTGACTTTTTCAGGGGCACTGGCGTGGCCTTATTTATATCCATGGCCGCAGCGTCCAGCGGGTCTGGTGGAAACAGCATTTGCTGAGTTGGCTCGGCGTTGGCGTCCTATTCTGGATGCGTTCGATGCCGCTGGTGTTGACCTTTGCTACGAGTTACATCCCGGTGAGGATCTCCATGATGGCGTCAGTTTTGAACGTTTTCTTGATGCAGTTGACCAGCATCCTCGAGCCAGCATTTTGTATGATCCCAGCCATTTTCTGTTGCAACAACTCGATTACCTTGCTTTCATCGATATCTATCACGACCGGATTAAGGCTTTCCATGTCAAGGATGCAGAATTTCGTCCAAATGGTAAACAAGGCGTGTACGGTGGCTTTTCGTCCTGGCAAGATCGTGCCGGACGTTTTCGCTCACTCGGTGACGGGCAAATTGATTTCAACGCAATCTTCTCTAAAATGGCGCAATATGATTTTCCTGGTTGGGCGGTGTTGGAGTGGGAATGCTGCTTAAAGCATCCCGAGGACGGCGCAGCAGAAGGAGCGGAATTTATTCGACGTCATATTATTCATGTGGCAGACCGCGCTTTCGATGATTTCGCGGGTGGCGCAGTCAAACAGGATCAAATCAATCAATTGCTTGGGCTAGTACGCTAGAGCTGCAAAATACGACCACATAATTTTGGTAAAAAGGAACAGAAATGCAACGACGTTTAAGACTAGGAATGGTGGGCGGCGGCCAAGGCGCGTTCATCGGTTCGGTGCATCGGATTGCCGCCCGCCTCGACGATTACTATGAGTTGGTGGCGGGCGCATTATCCAGTGACCCGACGCGCGCTGCCAATAGTGCTACCGAGATTCGCCTCGACCCAAGCCGCAGCTATAGCGACTATCAAGAAATGGCGCGGCAGGAAGCCGCACGACCGGATGGCATTGACGTCGTCACCATCGTCACACCAAACTTTTTACACGCCCCGGTAGCAAGAGCATTTCTGGAAGCTGGTATCCACGTCATTTGCGACAAGCCTTTAGCTATTTCACTCAAGGAAGGCCAGGAACTTGCCACACTCGCACAACAAAAAAATCGTGTCTTTGCACTCACTCACACTTACACCGGCTATCCAATGGTGCGCCATGCCAAAGCGCTGGTCGAAGCAGGCGACATCGGTGACCTAAGACTGATACAGGTCGAGTATTCACAGGATTGGCTAGCCGCCTCTATTGGCAGCGCCAATACCGGCGCTGCCGACAACTGGCATAACGATCCGTTACGCTCAGGTCCCGGTGGGACGCTGGCCGATGTCGGCACGCATGCCTATCAACTGGCGCAATATATTAGCGGTCAAACACCCACTCAACTGCTGGCTGAACTATCTACTTTCGTACCCGGACGTCCTATCGACGACCACGTACAAGTCATGCTGCGCTACGCCAACGGCGCGCGCGGCACGTTGTGGGCGAGTCAGGTCGCCACCGGCGCTGAAAATGCCTTACGTTTGCGTTTATACGGCAGCAAAGCCCAACTCGCCTTCAACCAGGAAAATCCAAACGAGTTATGGATCACGCCGCAAGGCGGTAACGCCCAGCGCCTTACCCCGGGCCGGGCCGCCAGTGCCGCCGCCGCGCATGCCACACGGGTTCCCGCCGGTCATCCGGAAGGTTACATAGAAGCCTTCGCCCAATTGTATGTCGACGCAGCCTTACAGATTGCTGCAATCAACGCAGGTCAGCCGATTCCCAAAGCTGCACGCTGGCTAACAAATGTCAATGATGGCGTCGCCGGGATGGCATTTATTGAGGCCGTCATTCGTAGCCATCAAAATGATGCGCAGTGGACGGATATTGCACGCTGAAAGGATGCGATTAAAACATGAATGACAGTTGTATTCCGCCTTAAAATAATCGGAATAACAATACTTTTCCCGCATAAAAAACAGATTTAATTAATTGGTACTGATCGCGGATACGCCGCGTCACAACATACTATTTATGATGAAATAAAATTGTATTTCCAACCCGTAGATTTAAAAATACCGGTGGCGATGTCCACCGGTATGGGACTTCTTTGACATATTCGCCAATATCAGATGTCATCCGGTTCCGGTAAATGCAACGCTTCCTGACCATCACGCTCGGCCTTCATTCTCTCCAGTTCCTGAAGATTGTTCTCAACCCATTTTGCTAAATCCCCCGTCGGATCTCCGCCCTGACGTATCTGCTCTACAACTTCAGCGATATCATGCTCAGCCTTTTCAATACGCCGATCAAGGTCAGATTTTTCGTGATCACGACGATTGGAGCCAACTCTACTAAACTGCCATAGTTGCGCCAGAGTATTGTTCGCCTTGAAAAGTTGCAGTTTTCTGTAGTTATCCAGCCGCCCATCTGTCACATCCAATTGTTTTCCATAGTTGCCGCTTAGCCTGTAGGAACCGTGGAAACTTGGGTCTATATTCCACTTAAAGTTATGCCAGGATGATGCTGCCACTACATCAATAGTGACAGGGATACTATCCCCGGCGCGGTCATCTGCATGCAACATGCAATGAGGGGCATAATCCACAGTTAAGAAATAAACTCTTGTAAAAGCAGTTTTAAACCCTAGAACCCAATGTTGATTATTCCCACCAGTATAGGGATACTGAACAACAGGCGTTCCCGGCCCTTTTTCACCCCCTAGAACGTCCATTACTTTTCCGCTAAGTCGACTGGTAATAACATATTTAGCTCCAGTTACCAATGGTACAAATTCCGTGAACACAAATGACTGGGAACTGCTGTTGTCACGGACCCTGATTCTGTATCCCTCCTCCGTTCCAGAAAAACCGGTCAATATCCCGAAGGGATGGCCATGAAGAGTTCCTCCGGCCACCAGAATATAAGAACGCTTATCCTGACTGAGTACCAAGCGCCAATACCGAAATCTATCGACAGGATCGGTAACATTCAGCGAGCGCACCGAAACCGTGGAGTTGTAATAGCCCCAGGCCAATATGCAATCGCCACCTACCTTGTCTTTTTTCATGTTATGCAGCACATATAAACCATCAAACTCACCACCTTTCACCTTTTTGATCCGCCACTGCTGGGATCTATCCCGAATAAAATTTGGCTTTAACCCAAGTAGAGTGCCGAATATAATGCCGTGTGATGGGGTATCTACATAACCCAGCGCGTCCCCGCTATTCTTGCACTCAGAAATAATATACGTTTTGCCTTCCTCGGGAGTTTCAGTCGAGAATCTCCAGGGATCCGGCTGCGGCCTGTTGGGCGTATCTTTTCCACCAAACAACCAGTCACACCCGTAAGCCAAGCCGCCTATCAAATTATCTAAGGCTTCGCCTGCCACACCACTTTTCCACCGATCACTAGCCGGTCCCCAAACATAATCCGGCCTGTTAATTGCACTTGTCGGAGGCTTTTTACCGAGTGATGCATAAAACCCCTTCTCGTAGAGATCACATTTACCGCTGCCTGGAATTTGACCTATCTTCAGCACATCATCGCCAACACAAAAGGCAATGATCGCATGGTTATTTTGTCCAAATCCGCCACCACTATCCATGTAAGCATTATCCTCCCCGCCCACGGGCCAACCCGGTATAAACCATTCATTGCCCCATGTATCAAGCGCGGTCACATCAAAGTCTCGATGACCGTTATTTGTCTCTATCGCGTAATAGGCCGTCTCCCACATCCTTTTTTTACAGGACAACTTGAGGTTACAAATAAAAGTATTAGTCTTGGGATCGAAGACCTCAAAGTGGAGAACGCCAGAGACGTGCCCCGAATTACCGACATTCACCGAATTCCACAGAACATAGCTTCTCGCCTGTCCTGGGCCGACCGTCCCGGATGGCGGACCAATCTTCACCATCTTGCCAGCAGCCTCATCCCAGATCGCCCAGTCGCCGCTAAACTTCTCTACTCGTACGATCCGCATATCATAAGCAGTACTGTTATAGATGATGACTTCACGTATGCGCATCATGACTGTGGTCATACGAATCGTCCCACCGGTCTGCGCCAGATCCACGATCGTGAGGGGAGCTTTACCCGAATGGAGCCAGATGTCCACGTAAGGACTCACGCTATTGAGGTAAGGATCGTTGGGGTCCGCAACACGCTTGACGTTAGGATCAAAATGGGGATCGACGCTAGTGTCAACACATGGCGTAATGGCATGACCATGGGGCAATCGAAGCTTGGTATCGTCGGCATTTGAAGTCATTGAACACCTCGTCTATAAGGGTAATCTGATTAATAACTGTGTCAAGTTGCGATCACAGATTAAGCGAAAAATTTCTCACGTGCAAGTATTTGCACTATGCGTTGACAATATTGTCAGGTAACACATATCGATACGCAGCAATTGAAAACGACGCACACACACCAAATACACGACGACCATCACACCAAGATAACAAGTTGAACTTAACGATATCTGCACCAGGTTTTCTTAATTTCAATCGAACCCGAATCGATCTAAAAACAAGGCCCGATGAGGCTAAGCGCAAGTGAAAAACCGTTTAACTTATACTGATTGACGATAAACTTTATAGGAATCAAAATATGATCGTAACTTCTAGTGCTTTTCCATTGTTTTATTCAAAATATGCCGAGCTAGAGCCACCGGCGGAGAATCCTATTAGCGAGGTTGATCGTGTTACGTTGACTTATGCTCTGCGCTCGATGCAAGAAAGCATCACGCAACATTGGCAGCAACAAGGTAAAAGTATTGGGGAAGCCAACGACCCTGACGACGACCAGCTGCAGTGGAGCGCCAGAGTCGAAGCTGCAAGATTTATGTGCGGAGTCTGTTCTGTTTTACCGCCCGCTGACACTCAGCTCTTATACAGTGTGGATCAGGTGCCAGTGGGAGCACTAACCATGCTTCATCGACAGGAGGCCTTGAATGTTCCGTATGTAGAAATTTTTGTTACGCATCCGGGCAGCAGCGGTGCCGGAGCAGCGCTGTTAGAGCGGGCTGTAAAAAAATCAATGGAAATCGGGGGACTTGGACAACTGATGCTCTCGCCGATAGACAGTGCCATTCCTGCATATGAAGCACTTGGCTTTTCAAAAATACCTGAAGGTATGTTTCTTGATCCTGCCAAAAGTGAAAAATGGCATCTTTTTGGCGACGCATGGAGACTCGTTAATGGTGTCGGTGAAGTTAAAACTGGCTAAAGTATTTCAGAAGCCACATTAAGGCTGACCTCGACGAGAGCGCGCTAATGCCAGCTTCTCACATAGAACAACGGTACCGTCGATCAATCGCGGACCTGCTCGATTCATCAGATCGGCATCGATACCGAATAAATTGTTGCGATGAACTGCCAGCAAGCCAGAATAGCTGCGCCAATAATCGAGGTCACTTTCATCATCTTTCCGTTGTCCACTTATGAGTACCTCTGGATTTTCAACCAGCACGGCTTCTATATTAACGACTGGTGCTGTCACTGACAGATGGGCGAAGATATTTTCTCCGCCGCATACGTTGATCGCATCGCTGACAATCTGGCTGCCGTTGAGCGTATACAGCGGGCGACTCCATACCTGATAAAAAACTCGGACGCGAGGACGTTTCTGGTATTTAAAAGCGAGAGCGTCAATTTTTTCACCTAGCGCGGCTGCCTCTTTTTCTGCGTCACCAGTTGTGCCTAATAGTCGGCCTAGACGGATGATGCTGTCCGGGATATCGCGCAACTTGCGTGGGTCGCTGTAAAATAATGGGATGCCGAGTTTTCGTAATTGTTCCAATTGACGATCGGCACTGTTATGTCGCCATACCACCAATAAATCCGGTTTGAGCGCAATCAACCGCTCTATGTCCAGCAGGCTGTTGTCACCTATTCGAGGAATACTTTTTGCAGCAACCGGATAATCGCTGTACTTGACTGTACCGACTATTCGGGACCCACCACCGGCGGCAAATATTAATTCCGTAATATGCGGGGCCATTGTCACTACGCGCAAAGCTGGCTGCGCTAACGTGATGATATTGCCTGCGTCATCTTTGACTATAATAGCCGCTCCTGAAGCATTTACTATGACTGAAAGTTGCACACTGATGAGCAATACCGTCATTAAGAAAATACGCTTTACGATGTTCGGTTTCACAATAATATTCCGATATACAAAATTATTAACGCCCGAAAGTTTTTAGCGCCACGTTTAGAAGTAGAAGCATCGTGTAGGAATGTAACGAGCAATGAATCAACTACATTTATTTATAGAAAATTTTTTCTCGACACTTAGATGGAAACCGACCCATTACATACGCGCTACGCAGGAATAAAAATAGACCGATTTTCGTGCGTGATGATCTCGATCGGATGCCCTAAACATTGGCTCAGAATTGGTGCTGTCATCACCTCGGCAACCGGCCCGGCACGCCAACCTCCATCTCCCATCAGCAGCAGCGCATGACTCGCCACGCTATGCGCCAGATTCAAGTCGTGGCTTACCATTACGATGGCTTTGGGCGACTCACTGTTCGCGCACAGTTCGTCCAATAAACGCATCACGCTAACCTGATGCGCCAGATCCAGCGCATTCGCAGGCTCGTCGAGCAATAATAACGGCGTATCCTGCGCCAACACAGCGGCAATCGCCACCCGCTGACGCTCGCCACCGGACAAGGTACGAATATCACGTTCGGCAAGTGCTTCTACATCCAGCGCTCTTAACGCACTTAAAGCGGTTTCCTGATCAGTATCGGATTCCCAATAGCGGGTATCGTGATACGGATGCCGCGCCGCCAATACGGTTTCAATCACGCGATAACCGAAGGCGTCACGCGTTCCTTGTGGCAAAAACGCGCGAACCCGCGCCAGCCCTTCCAACGCCCATTGTGATAACGGTTTTTCAGCCAGTTCCACTACCCCGCCATCGGGCAAGCGCAAACCTGCCAGACAGCGCAAAAATGTACTCTTCCCAGCCCCGTTGCGACCGATCACACACCAAAGCTGGCCAGGATGCAGATCCCAATCCAAACCCGCGACCAGCGCACGACCCTCGATAGTTAAATCGACAGACCGGGTGCGCATCAGTGTTGGAGATGTCATCATCGTTTGCGAATGTGGTGCAGTTGTAATAGAAATGCCGGCACGCCGATCAAGGCCGTAATCACGCCGACCGGCAATTGTGTTGGCGCAATAACAGTACGCGCCAATGTATCCGCCAACAAGAGAAACGTGCCACCGGCAATGGTCGCAGCAGGCAACAACAAACGGTGATCCGGTCCCAGCGCAAACCGACACGCATGCGGCACAATCAACCCGACAAACCCAATCGCGCCCGCGCTACTCACCGTGCAAGCAGTCAATAAGGCCGCACAAAAGAACAACCCCTTACGTAACGACGCCACATGAATCCCCAACGTCGCCGCCGCCTCTGCCTGCATGACCATGACGTTAATATGCCGTGCTTTGCGTAAAGCAAAAATAAGTGCACCGCTCAAAACAATCCAAGGCAACCAGCGCAATTGCGTCCCCGACAAATCGCCGATCAACCAAAACACCATACTACGCAACCGACTATCCGGCGCAATCGACAGCATCAACGTCACCAAAGCACCGCAACCCGAAGCCACAATCACGCCAGTCAACAACAGCAACGGCGCGTTACCATCCGAAATCCCACCCCGCAAATCCCGATAAGCCAAACCAAACAACAGCAACGCCACAACAATCGCACCCGCAAACGCCGCCACATCAATCATCCACGCCGCACTAAAAAAAAGCATCGCAAACAACGCCCCAACCGCCGCCCCACCAGAAACCCCCAGCACATAAGGATCAGCCAAAGGATTACGCAACAACGCCTGCATCATCACCCCAGCCAAAGCCAACATCGCCCCAGTCACAAACCCAGACAAAGCCCGCTCCAACCGCAACTGCAACAAAGTCGCCGCCATACTTTTAGGTGCACCACGCAACACCTCACTCAAAGCGCCAAAAATATCAGAAAAAGACAACGTCACCGAACCAACCGCACAAGCAAAAACAATACTAACCAACGCCAACAAACCCAACCCACCCAACACCAAAATCGCCCGCCGCCCATCCCGCGACCCACGCGTAGAAGAAATTGACGATTTTTTCAAAGCTCCACTATTAATCACGCAATCTTTCAAACACAAAAAAATAATTCAAAACAAAACCCAAATATCAAAACCGTCAATACCAACGCAATCGCCGGTGCAGCCACAGTTGACGTTGCCTTTGACCTTACAGGCGCAGCCACAGTTGACGTTGCCTTTGAACTTGCAGGCGCAGCCACAGTTGACGTTGCCTTTGAACTTACAGGCGCAGCCACAGTTGACGTTGCTCTTGAACTTGCAGGCGCAGCCACAGTTGACGTTGCTCTTGAACTTGCAGGCGCAGCCACAGTTGACGTTGCTCTTGAACTTGCAGGCGCAGCCACAGTTGACGTTGCGGTTGTTCTTGAAGTTGAAGTTGACGTACTCCGTCATGGACGCTGCCAAGTATTTCAGCTGTCAGTCGGGAATTGTTGGAAGACATGTTTGAGCGTAGCGAGTTGGTCTTTCAACCCGACTGGCGGCTGAAATACTTGGGGACCCGCAGGGCAGCGTCAGTTGCGGTCGCCTTCTTTTTGGTTACTTTTTCTTGGCGGGGGCGCCGAGCCGAAGCAAGAAAAAGTAACTAGCTGTCGGGCTACCCCCGACAAGCCCCCACGGAGCAAAAGCCCCCCAACCTACCGACTACCGACCACACCCCAGCCAATCACCGAAACCCATACCGAACACCCAAAAACAAACTACTCCCAGCAGTCCCATAATACCGCGCCAACTCATAATCCTTATTGAGCACATTATTCCACCGCCCAAACAAAGACCACTTCCCAGTCAAATCAACACTAGCATACAAGTTAACCAAACTATACCCACCCAAAACAACCTGATTATCCCCATCATCGTACCGCTTACCAGACACCACCATCTCAACACCAGACTTCAACGCCCCAACCCCATACTCAAGCGCCACCGTTCCATGCTGCCGCGCACGCCGAGCCAGCAACTTCCCACTAGTATCATCCCGCGGATTCTGCACATCCAGCGAACCACGCAAAGCAAAATTACCCAACTTAGTACTGCCGCCAAAAGAAACCCCCTCAAGCGTCGCCTTATCAACGTTATAAGCACAACCATAAGGATGGCTATCCGGCTCAACCGGACAAGTCGTAGTCGAGACGATCAAATCAGTTATTTTGTTGTGATAGTAAGAAATATTTAACTGCGAAGTCCCATTGTCATACACCAACCCCACCTCCGCATTCTTACCTTTTTCCGGTTTGTTCGCCGCAACACCATAACCGGGGTAATACAACTCATTGAAAGTCGGCGCACGAAAACTAGTGCCATAACTGACATTAGCCCGCCAGTCCTGGTTCAAACGATAGCCATACCCAAGACTACCAGTCGCATGCGTACCAAATTGCGAGCTATTATCATTCCGGATACTAACGGTCGCCAGATGATCTCCACGCTTCAACTGGTACGATGCAGCAACCGAATTGGTCGTCCGGTCACCAGACAAACCGGTGGCAGAAACCTCCTCCTCACGTCGCTCAGCCAACAACTGCAAGACGTCTGTCCCGATGAACAAATCATTTTGCCAGCTGTAATTATTCTGCTTAGTCGTTACATCGCTGATCCCATCCGGCTGATCGCTGCTGATATAAGTCGATTTATCGGTAGTTTGCGACACCTGAACCTTACTATTCCACCAAGGCAGAATCTGGTTTTTCGAATACACAGCCACATTTTCAAGTTTTTGCACGACACGCGTGTCGAAATCCGAACCATCGTCGTACTGCGCATTCAACCGGCTTTGCAAAAAGGTCACGCCAACTTCCTGGCCCTTTGCCAGCTCCAACCCAAACTGTCCGCTGGCACTATCTTTTTTGTAGCCGTCTTTATCTGGATTATAAGAACTATACGGCGAAGGGTCTGGCTTAGTCGCTGAAAACCCATCTGCATTTTCATGCGCCACCGATATAGCGTAACTAAAACGATGGTCGCCTTCGGTCGCGCCAGAAATACTCGCATCCATGGTGCGGGTACCATAGCTGCCGACACCGGCAGATGCAGTCAAACGCGGCGCGCCCGAACCTTTCTTGGTAAAAATTTGAATCACGCCACCCATTGCGTCAGCGCCATAAAAACTACTCAAAGGGCCATACACGATTTCGATGTGATCAATTTGTGACAATGGAATGCTGGACCATGTAGCGCCGCCGGTCGTGGAAGACCCGACACGGACGCCATCGATTAATACTATATTTTGATTATTAGCTGCACCGCGCATGAATACCGATGCCGAAGTACCAGGACCGCCGTTAGCAGTGATTTCAATTCCACGTTGCTTTTGCAGCAGTTCAACCAGCGAGGTTTGTCCCGATAGCGCAATGTCTTCGGCAGAAATCGTCACGTTGTCGCTGATCACATCACTGGCTTTTTGTGGCGTGCGTGTTGCTGTGACTAGAACGGGCTCTAGTGACTTATCCGAGGCTTCCTGAGCAAAACTGGATGCGGAAAAAGTAGAAATAATAAGCGTAGAAAGGCACAAAGGCCCAATCATTCGCGCAGCGCGGCGCGGATGGGTCGGTGAAACAGTTAGGGTCATGATAATTTAAGCAAGAAAACAACCACCAGCTCGCCTCCCCGCGCGCTGGATTCAAAAGAAATACCTCCGCAAGACATTGCACTGAACAATCAATCCAGCAAAGTTGCCGGATCGCATTTCGCGACAGATCGTCCGTACCGCCTTAAAAGTAGTTCCACCTGCTACTGGCCGGTATCCGGGCTACCAAGTCCAACTGCCTTACCTTCCCGCGCGAAACACAGTGGTGTTAGAGGCAGCTTGTCACAATGTGTAATCAATATTTTGCAGCAACTACGCTGCAATTATCGGCCATAGTGAATAGGCCGACATTAACCGGTCATTCAACCAGTCATTCATTAAGCAAATTGAGACGCTTGTTTTCCGTTGCGGGGGCAGCACACGTATCGCGTGTTTCCCGTTTAACTGCGAACACAGCCGTGTTCGCGAGCACCAAAAGCACCGGCATTCTAATATTCATCTGCCTTTACAGCAACAATAAATCTTCGAATCCGCGTGCAAAATCCCAGCGAAATCAGCAGATTAGCGAAATCACTTCGCCGTAACCGATCTTATGGGCTGCGTTGGCAGCCTTTCGCGCAATATCCGCAATCGCCCTTGACGCTCCGATTGGCATGGAAGCCTCCTGGGATAAGGCATGGCAGGCTAAAAGGAGGCGAATAGTCCCTGCATGGCAAATGACGGCAACATCATCGCCATTGTTGTTATTTTCGCCACTGCTCGATGATGGTGAATGAAGTCGCGGCAACGCACGATAAAACGCATCCACGCGTGCCGCCATCTGCATCACGCTTTCTCCACCACCCGGTCGATAGTCAATCACCGCGCCCGCCCATGCATCGATCTCATCACGCGGGATATCCTGCCAGGATTGCATTTCCCATTTTCCAAAGTCCAGTTCCACCAGACGGTGATCAAGAGTCGGTGCCGGCCAACCCGGTTGTCGCGACAAACTATCCGCCAACCCCGCGCATCGAAGGAGCGGACTAGAAAACATCAGGACCGGCTTTGGCAGTACCTTTATCAATTGATGCAACAAACGCGTATTTTCTTCTTCGGATACAAGGAGGTCAGAACGCCCGTAGCACAAGTCGGATACAGCTCCTGGCGTGCTCGGCTTCGGATGACGCACAAGATGGAGTTGCATCATTATCTTAAGTACATCATTTTAAAAGCGGCATGGCAGCCAATAAACCAAGGTAAAAGGTCACTTCTGCCACCTGCTGCACGGCACCCAGACAGTCGCCGGTATAACCGCCAATGCGCTTAACGAAAAAGCGGGCGAGCCACAAGGTAGCAATAGCGCTACACACCAGACCAGCGGCTATCCCCGCCCAAGGCGCCCAACCCAAAACACCGATTGCCAATAAAGGTAACGCAGCGAAAGCCATCGCCACGCCACATTCAGGTCCGGACATCTGCTCTGCCAATGGTTTTGCCTTGCCCTCGGCTTTGACATACGTCAGCCGCCAAATCAAACTACTCGCCATCAAACGGGAAATAGGATGGGCCGTTAGTAACGCTGCCACGACCGCCCAGAACGGCAGGCTCACGAGTAACGTGAATTTCAAACCGAGCATCGACACCATGCCGATGACACCATATGCACCAACCCGTGAATCCTTCATAATCTCAAGAATACGGGCGGCAGTATAACCACCGCCAAAACCATCACAGCTATCAGCAAAGCCATCTTCGTGGAACGCACCGGTCAGATAAATGCCGCCAATGGTCGATAGCAACACCGCCACCGCGGGCGGCCACACATGGGCCGCCGCCGCATAAATCGCTGCCGTCACAGCACCCACAACAATCCCCACCGCCGAAAAATAACGCGAAGCTTGCTGTAACCATGCAGGATCGAACCCAACCCAGCCGGGAATGGGCAGTCGCGTAAAGAATTGCAGCGCAACGAAGAATAACCGCACTTGATGGGTGATTGCTTTGGTCAGACTACGCGAGCGTAACGCACTGGGTCGCATGCTGGACATGGCTATTCAGTATTCACTGTGCATGCGGAGGCGTAGAAATAGAATCAACCGCTGCCGAGTCAAAGGTCGCCATTTCCGTCATAAAAAGTACCGCCGCCTGCACCAGAGGTAATGCCAGCGCTGCGCCCGTACCCTCGCCCAAACGCAAACCTAATTGCAGTAATGGTTGCGCTTTAAGGAACGTCAACATCTGTTGGTGGCCTCGCTCGTCCGAGCAATGCGCAAAAATGCAGTAATCCAGGATTTCGGGACGCAACTGTGCGGCGACCAGTAATGCGCTGGTAACAATGAATCCATCGATCAGCAAAACCATGCGGCGTTCGGCAGCAGCCAGCATCGCACCGACCATCATGGCGATTTCAAAACCACCAAATGTCGCCAATACATCAAGCGGCGCAACGATGCCACCGTGAAAACTGACCGCACGCTGAATCACATTTTGCTTATGCAAAATTCGGGCAGCATCAAAGGCGGTTCCCGCCCCCACGCAATCGACCAGCGGCAAGCCGGTGATCTTGTGCATGATGGCCGCCGCTGCGGTGGTATTGCCGATTCCCATCTCTCCAAAACCAACGATATTGCCGGTTAGCCCCCCAATCAGGTCCATGCCGTGTTCCATGGCTGTGGTGCATTGCTCAGCGGTCATCGCCGACTCGTTAGCAAAATTTCGCGTTCCGAAACCGACTTTTTTACCGATTAACTGAGGAGGCCAACCGAAATCATGATTAACACCAGCATCAACTATCTGCAAAGCGCAATTATTTTGACGTGCAAAAACATTAATCGCCGCATTTTGGTTGAGAAAATTTTCAACCATTTGCCACGTCACACTTTGTGGATAAGCAGAGATATTCTCGGCGACGACACCATGGTCAGCGGCGAATATAAGGATAGCTGGCTGGATGAATGTCGGACGCGTGGTTTTTTGGATCAATCCGATTTGAAGGCCGATTGCTTCTAACGCACCCAAACTGCCTAACGGCTTGGTTTTATTATTGATGACAGTGGTGATGGTATTACTGAGATCGCTATCCTGAATGGATACAATGTGAGGAATCTGCATGGCGATATTGTCCGATGTGTTTCTGTAATGGTTTCTAGAATCTGCGCGGCGTCCACGATACAACGTTTGCGCCAAAACACTTCAGAAAACGGCAGCAAAGGTGTTGCTGCCCACATACTGCCGACATGCGCGCACAGCGGTAATGCGTTCTGCGTCAAAGGTAAGACAGCGCGGCCCGTCTGTATTCCACCTAAACTCCGCATCAGGAATTGGCAGATACACGATGTTACGACGAGCCGATACAACCATGCGTGCTGTAAAGCCAGGTTTTTAAGTCCGGTCTTAAAGCCCTGTCTTAAAGCGTCTTATACCGCTTCCGAACCAGTTTCGCCGGTACGAATGCGGATAACTTGCTCGACTTCGCGGACAAAAATCTTACCGTCACCAATCTTGCCAGTACGCGCAGCTTTGATGATGGCATCAACAGCTTGCTCAGCAAGCGCATCGTCAATCACCAATTCAACTTTTACTTTTGGCAAAAAATCGACGACATATTCCGCGCCGCGATACAACTCGGTATGGCCTTTTTGGCGACCAAAACCTTTGACTTCAGTGACGGTTAAGCCATTGACGCCGACTTCGGCCAACGCTTCGCGTACTTCGTCCAGTTTGAACGGTTTGATAATGGCAGTAATTTGCTTCATGACAACTCCTTTATGCAATTAACAAAAATCTTTTGATACAGGAAGAAAGAAAAGGAGACCAAGAGCGCTCGACACAATTATGTCATGCTCCAAGCTTCACTCTTTAAACTTTGAAGTAATCGGGTAACGCCAGTCACGACCAAACGCACGGTGCGTCACACGACAACCAACCGGTGCCTGTCGACGCTTGTATTCGTTGATCTTGATCAGACGCGTAATACGTTGAATATCTTCAATCGGATAACCGGCGGCTTCGATCTCGGCAATGCTCTGATTCTCTTCCATGTACATTTGCATAATGGCGTCTAACACATCATACGGCGGCAGCGAATCCTGATCAGTCTGATCAGGCCGCAGTTCGGCCGACGGTGGACGCGTCAAAATGCGGGTGGGAATCACTTCACCCAGCGTATTTCGATATGCGCACAAGCGATACACCAGCGTCTTGGCAATATCTTTAATAACAGCAAAACCGCCCGCCATATCACCATACAGCGTGCAATACCCCACTGCCATTTCGCTCTTATTTCCAGTGGTCAATACAATTGAGCCAAATTTGTTCGACAACGCCATTAGCAGGGTGCCACGAATACGCGCCTGGATGTTTTCTTCGGTAGTGTCTTCAGCTATGCCCTCAAACTCGCTAGCCAACGTGGATTTGAAAGCGCTGAAACAATCATTAATGGATATTTCATCATAGCGCACACCCAGTCGCTGCACCATATCGCGCGAGTCAACCCACGACATTTCTGCTGTATAAGGAGACGGCATCATGATACAGCGTACTTTTTCAGCCCCCAGCGCATCGACCGCGATCGCCAACACCAATGCCGAATCCACACCGCCAGACAAACCCAGCAAGACACTGGGGAAACCATTCTTACCAATATAGTCGCGCACGCCCAACACCAAGGCCTGGTAGACCTGCGCCTCTACCGACTGCGTAGGCGTAATCGAGGATGGGCCAACCAGCGGTGTCGCGCCATCAAATTCGATGATCTGCAAGTCTTCCTGCGCGTGCTTCAGCTGCGCCGCGACTTCACCGTACTGGTCCATCACAAACGAGTTACCGTCAAAGATCAATTCATCCTGCCCGCCCACCAGATTGGCATACACCAGCGACAAACCTTTTGCCGTGACGTTCGCCCGCATGATGTCGTAGCGCAGATGTTGCTTGTTCATATGGTACGGCGAGCCATTCGGCACCAATAAAACCTGCGCGCCAGCGGCACGCGCGCGCGCGGGCGCATGCGAAAACCAGGTATCTTCGCAAATATTCAGACCGAAACGAACGCCTTTTACTTCAAAAACAAATGGCACATCAGAGGCTGAGAAATAACGCTTCTCGTCAAAAACAGCATCGTTCGGCAACGCGTATTTGCAATAAGTACCTGACAACGCACCATTAACGATCACGGATGCAGCATTAAAACGTGCGCCATTTTGCAAAATGGGATGGCCGACCACAACATGTACGTCACGTAAATCTGCCAGGTCCGCGATCAATGCGGTCATTGCTTCCTCAGTCTTATCGTAGAAAGCCTGACGTAATAATAAATCTTCTGGCGGATAGCCCACCAACGACAACTCCGGCGTTAATACGATGTCCGCGCCCTGCTGAGCGGCACGACGTGCAAATTCAGCGATTTTGGCGCGATTACCGGCAAGATCACCGACGGTGCTATTGATTTGAGCGATGGCGACTTTGACTGTCATGGCGATGAATATGAAATGTAATTGATGATGAAAACAGCGAAATTAGGCGAAATAACAAATTCAAGCCCCGATTATCGCATGGGTGTCACATGCGTATCGTTTATGTATAACCTATCTTCCGCTTGCTTATCTCTTCGCATGCGCTATTTGTTGCTTGCGCCCGGCTAATCACATATTTATTGGATTGCTATTGCGCTTTATTCTCACTGTTTAGCCTGATCGTCTCTCTTTTATAAAACGTTTAGGAGCTTATAAACCCCATTCAACCCTCACTTAAACACAGAAAAAGTTGTCTTCCCGTGGCCCTAAAGGCTTTCAAAGCCCAGATGAAAAGTCACTACGATACGGTTTTCTTGACTATTTATTCTCATGACCACCATGCCATTGTTCGCGAAACTGGACCGAACACTCGGCATAAAAAGGCCTGTAATAGCAGAAACTTCCATGACGCCAACCTTTATTAGTCATGCCAGAAGATTATCTCCGAGAGTGCTAAACTCAATCCTTTCCTCGTAATCTCTGGCTTCCCAGATCGTATTGACTAAGTGAATAAGCAAACACCACCACCGCCAACATTGAAATTTACACCCCGCATTGTTTCCTCTCTGGATGAAATTGGGCAACCCGCGTGGGATGCTTTGCTTGCGCTTCAAGCAGAGAACAATCCATTTTTATCCTTTGCGTTTTTGCACGCATTGCACGAAACCGGTTGCGCCTCCGAAAAATCTGGCTGGCAACCGCAATATTTAACGTTGTGGGATAACGCTGAGGAAAACACTAACGATACGGCAACCGTGCCGCAATTGATGGCAGCGCTTCCCCTGTACGTAAAATACCACTCGTATGGCGAGTACGTGTTCGACTGGGCCTGGGCGGATGCGTATCAGCGTAGCGGTTTGGAGTATTACCCAAAGTTGCTGTCGGCAATTCCATTCACGCCCGTTACCGGCAGTCGCCTGCTGGCGCGCGATGCGGCATCCGCTGCGGCGTTGATCGACCTGCTGAAAACCTTACGCGTAGATACGCAGACTTCTTCTACCCATATTTTGTACCCGCCGCCAGAACAGGCCAAAGCGCTGCATGCGGCAGGATTTTTATTGCGCAGCGGCGTCCAGTTTCATTGGCTCAATCCGGGTTATCGTGACTTTGATGCATTTCTCGATACATTAGAACGTAAAAAACGCAAAAACATTCGTGCCGAACGGCGTAAGGTCGCCGAGGCTGGCGTCACCTTCCGACACGTACGCGGTGTCGATGCAACAGAGTCAGACTGGGTATTTTTTAATCGCTGCTATCGCCATACTTATTCTGCCCATCATTCCACACCTTATTTAAACCTGGCATTCTTTCAACGCATCGGTGCGACGATGCCACAAAATATCTTATTAATCGTGGCCGAGCGCGCGGGACGACCAATTGCGTCATCACTGTTGATTCACACAGAGACAACCTTGTATGGTCGCTATTGGGGCGCAATTGAAGAAGTCCCTTGTCTACATTTTGAAACCGCTTATTACCAACCCTTAGAGTTTTGCATTGCGCAAAAAATCGGTTGCTTTGAGGGCGGCGCACAAGGCGAACATAAAATGGCGCGTGGATTTCTGCCACAGAAAACCTGGTCAGCACATTGGCTCGCCCGCCAAGATTTTTCCAACGCCGTCGCCAATTTTTTAGAGAGGGAAACCGATGACATTGAGGCTTATATGGATGAACTCAATGATCGCAATCCCTTCAAAGGCGACGGTTGATTTCCTAATACCCGCTTTGCGTCTTGGCGCGCGACCACAGTCGACCAACTTGACGCATAAGCACCACCGCACCACCAACCGTTACCCCTTCCTTATCGATCAGAAAGATTTGCTACCACGCAGCGCCCATCCGTAAGATGGCCCTGTCACGCAGAACCTCACCTATGCAACCGACCGACATTCTTCTCGCACTTCTTACCGTCACCATTTGGGGTTTTAATTTTGTCGTCATCCGAATAGGTCTGCATGACTTACCACCTTTATTTTTCTCGGCCCTGCGTTTCATTTTTGCGGCGATACCATTGATATTTTTCATCAAGCGCCCAGCCATACCCTGGCGTCTTTTGATCGCTTACGGTCTATTCCAATTTGCGCTGCAATTTGCGTTGCTGTTTTCGGGCATGCATCTGGGATTTACGGCGGGACTCGCGTCGTTGGTGATACAGCTTCAGGCCTTCTTCACCATCGGATTAGCAGTCTTGATTTTAAAGGAGCGTCCACGCGCCGCACAATTAATTGGCGCGTTTATCGCATTAGCTGGCATGGCCCTGGTTGCCATCCATGTTGATGGCACTGCCACTTTCATCGGCTTCTTGCTCGTGGTCTGCGCTGGCGTGAGTTGGGCCTCAGCCAACATCGTCACCAAAACCATCGGCAAAGTCAATCCATTGGCGCTCGTAGTATGGGGATCGTTAATCGCCGTGCCACCTTTATTATTGGCATCATTTTTGACCGAAGGCCCCGCTTCATGGACCAATGCAATCAGCCACTTCACCTGGATATCCGCTGGCGCGGTACTGTTTAATTCGTATCCAAATACGATCATCGGCTTTGGTATCTGGTCCGTCCTGATGCGCAAATACCCGACGGCCACTATCGCGCCATTTGCATTATTAGTGCCGGTAGTGGGAATGCTGAGCGCAACGCTGGTGTTAGACGAACCGTTGCAATGGTGGAAAATTGTGGCGGGATTACTCGTATTATGCGGACTGGCTTTGAATCAATTCGGCGCAAAACTCATGCTGATACTCAAACCAAACAAATAATGCTTAAGTGACGCCTATCAACAACAAACGATGCATCAAGCGGACTTGAACGGGCAAAAGTTGTACCGTTTTAGTGTTAATTACTTGCAGCCACTCAACATAATCGCAGGCGTTATTTCTTGCGTGGCATAAAAAAAGCGCACCGAAGTGCGCTTATCTTAAAAGGAAGCAAAAATTATTTTGCTTCCAATGTTTTATTGTAAGCTGCCACACCCGCCAAAATTTCTTCGCGCGCATCTTCTGGACCGCCCCAACCATCAATCTTGACCCATTTACCTTTTTCCAGATCTTTGTAATGCTCAAAGAAATGTTGAATCTGGTTCAGGCGCAATTCATTCATATCTTCAGGCTTTTGCCAATGCGTGTAGATACTCAACACTTTATCGACTGGCACGGCCAATAGCTTGGCATCCTGACCCGCTTCATCCGACATTTTCAGCACGCCGATAGGACGGCAGCGCACAACCACCCCAGGAAACAACGGGAAAGGTGTGATCACCAACACGTCAACTGGATCACCGTCATCCGACAAGGTTTGCGGAATATAGCCGTAGTTACACGGATAATGCATCGCCGTACCCATGAACCGATCAACAAAAATCGCGCCCGACTCTTTGTCGACTTCGTATTTGATTGGATCAGCATTCATTGGAATTTCAATGATCACATTGAAATCATTCGGCAAATCACGCCCTGAGGATACGTCGTTCAAGCTCATGTTGTCTCTCGTCTTGTAAGGATGGGTAAAATAATGAATGCGAAATTATAACGGTTCCAGACGCCATCATGCACTGCAACATTTAAAGAAGACGGCGAATCATTATCAAAATAATAATAATGTTACAATTTTGACCGCTTTCTAAGACCTTTTTACTATCCACAAATACAATGTGTTATGCGCACAACAATAGATTTAAAAAGAGTGCCTCACCACATGAAGTAATTGACGCTAAATGTGGTGAGCAATGCGGCATACATTACGCCACAAAATCCACCACGGCATTTAACACATCATCTTGCTGGTCCCGATGGGGTGAATGGCCACAATGCGCAAGGGCAACATACCGTGCATTCGGCACAGCCGCCACGATCAAATCGACTTGATTCATGCTGAAATACTCGTCCTCCACGCCTTGAATAACGAGTGTTGGCGCGTGAATATCCGCCAGGAATTGCTCGATATTCCAGTCTTGAAAAACCGGCGAGACCCATGTGTCGTACCAAGACCAAAAAACCTGATCAACATCTTTATGATGCCTTTGGAGTTTTAGACGAAAGTCAGTCGTTTCAAAGGCTTTTTTAGCCTTAACAATACCTGCAATCGCCTGCTGCTCGACATTCACGTGCGGCGCTTCCAGCACAATAGAGAGCACACGTTCGGGAAACAGCGCAGCAGCAATAATCGCCATTGATGCACCATCGCTATGACCGAATAAATGCGCCTGAGTCACGCCCAATGCATCCATCACCTGCGGTACCAATTTCGCTTCCTGCTCAATATAATCCGGCAGACGCTGGCCTAAAAGCCCATCAGAGTCACCATAACCCTGCCGCGACCATGCAATCACCTCGAGACCCGTAACACGCGCCAGTTCGACAGGGAAATTGCGCCAGATCGAAACTGATCCAAGCGCCTCATGCATGAGCATAATCGGTGGCTGCGAGCCGGGCCAGCGTTGATAAGCTAACCGTATGTTATGAATTTCAACGAAACCCTTTTCATCCATAATATCTTTCTTGAAGTTGTCCATGAACTTAACGAACGGTTAGTTGTATGTCAGTCTACAGTTCCTTTATCAGGCAACAGACCCATTTAGTGCCAATACTTCCTCTTGTGCTTTTTTCAGTAGAGATTGCGCCGTCTCCAAGACTTCCTGAATGGTAGATTTTTGAAGTTGGTCGTACTCGCTGTCAAATGCCATGGACAAAGCAGCGAGGACCGCAGAAGTACGACTGTGCAGAATCGTGAGACTGTCCAGGATATCGATCGTTTTTACGGTACGTGTTTGAGCGTTTGCAGACATGGCAACTTCCTTGGATAGTGTTTAATCCGCGCCCCGTTTCCAAGCGGGGTGGGCGGAAAATGGCAGGGTTGGAAAACCAGTATCCAAAGCAACCGGCAGGCCGAAGCCTCCCCACCATTACCGCCCAAAGAAGGCGTAACAGGGTTTTCGCACGAAAAAAAACGGCATTGCGCCGTTCGTACGCTTTGGATAAATCAGGTTTCCAATCCCGAATCCCTCTTTTTCAGAGACATTTTTAGTATCTAGTAGTTTTGGCGAACACGCAAGCGTTAAGGTTTATCCACCGCAGAAAACATGCTCCCACAAAGTTAATACGACAAAATGCAGCGAGGGCAGCTTTCCATAAAACTACTCATCATCTCGGCTTGGTAAGTTGGTAATTCAAGTGCACCTTCACCGTCGGCCATTCACCAGCAATAATGCTGTACACGCACGTATCACGCAAAGTACCGTTTGGCGAAATCTGATGGTGCCGCAAAATACCATCCAACTTAGCGCCCAGTCGCTCAATACCAGCACGGCTTTGCAGATTAAAGAAATGTGTACGAAATTCGACCGCGATGCAGTCCAGTTGTTCAAAAGCGTGCGTCAGCAACAGAAGCTTGCATTCAGTATTAAGCGGGCCGCGCTGGACCCGTTTGCGATACCAGGTTGAGCCGATTTCAAGACGTCGATTTGCCGAATCGATATGCATATAAGTCGTCATCCCAACTGCCTGACCGGTGGCGTTGTCGATAATCGCAAAGGGCAGCATCGCACCCTTCTCTTGCAGGTCGAGACGTCTGCTGATCTCCGCGTCCAATTTATCAGGCGTCGGGATCGCTGTGTACCACAAGTCCCAAAGCTCGCCATCTTTCACGGCCTCGATCAAATCATCTTTGTGTGCAGGCGACAACGGTACTAACGATCCGAATTGTCCGGTCAATGTTACTGGTTGCGTCAAGCTCATCTTCCTCTTTCTTTTAAAAATCACGACTACTTCGTTATGAAATGATAATTTTCCGCGTCAACGCGCAGGGAGAGAAACTTAACCGAAATCGCAGCCCCCCTTCCAAAAATGCAAATTGCAGCATCGCAGTACCTCGCACACACTGAATGCTTCGATTGAAACTATAAACTGCCATCATGACCTTCGATACCCCTGATCCTCTTTTATTGCAACAGTGGGTCGGAAATACGACAACTTCCGACGACCTTATCACGGTCGGCGCTGTCAACGCACTGGCTGCAATCCTTGACCGCCCGACTTTATTCGCCGCAGGTGCAGCTTTGCCGCCGTTATGGCACTGGATTTATTTCTGGTCAGTAGCGCCTCAGGCTGAACTGGGCAGTGACGGACATCCACAACGCGGCGGCTTTTTGCCGCCTGTGCCTTTGCCACGCCGCATGTGGGCTGGCGGTCGGCTGAAGTTCGGTCCCCCACTTCCGATCGGAGTCGTTGCAACCCGCTCCTCGCGTATACAAAACGTAACCGAAAAACGCGGCGCATCCGGCAATCTGGCTTTTGTAACCGTCCAGCATCAAGTTGCGCATGCAGGCCAAGTTTCTATTACCGAAGAGCACGATATTGTTTATCGTGCCATGCCAGAACGGGGCGCTGCCACTTCAGTGGCCAAGCTTGCGCCGACCGAAGCCGCATGGTCGCGCACCATCACGCCGGACCCAGTGCTTTTATTTCGTTACTCTGCACTCACTTTTAATGGTCATCGCATTCATTATGATCGCAGCTATGCGAGCGAGGTCGAGGGCTATCCCGGTCTGATCGTGCATGGTCCATTGATTGCTACGATGTTGGCCGATTTACTACAGCGCAATATGCCGGACGCGTCATTGGTCGCATTCAATTTTCGCGCAGTTGGTCCATTGTTCGACACCGAACCCTTCACCGTTTGTGGACAGCCAGACGCCGATGGCCGTACGGTGCGACTCTGGGCCAAAAACAATCGCGGCGAACTCGCCATGCAGGCGGAAGCAACACTTGGCGAACTTGCCGACGCAACAGTCAACCCATCATAAAGAACCAGAATGTCTACTCAAACCAATACTTACGAAGATATCCGCGATGCTGTGCGCGCTTTATGCAGCGAATTTTCGGGAGAGTATTTCCGCAAGATCGATGAAGCGCGAGGCTATCCAGAGGAATTTGTTAACGCGCTGACTAAGGCCGGTTGGCTGGCTGCGCTGATTCCGCAAGAATACGGTGGCTCTGGACTTGGCTTGACCGAAGCGTCCGTGATCATGGAAGAGATCAACCGTGCTGGCGGTAATTCTGGTGCCTGTCACGGTCAAATGTACAACATGGGCACGTTATTACGACACGGTTCGCCTAAGCAGAAAGAATTGTATCTGCCAAAAATTGCCAGCGGCGAATTACGCCTGCAATCGATGGCCGTAACAGAGCCAACCACCGGCACAGACACCACCAAAATCACCACCACGGCAGTACGCAAGGGCGACCGCTATGTCGTCAATGGCCAAAAAGTATGGATTTCACGGGTCCAGCATTCGGACTTAATGATCTTGCTGGCCCGCACCACGCCGCTAGCCGAGGTGAAGAAAAAATCGGAAGGCATGTCGATCTTCGTGGTTGACCTGCGTGAAGCCATCGGTAATGGCCTGACAGTGCGCCCTATCCTGAATATGGTGAACCACGAAACCAACGAATTATTCTTTGAAAACCTCGAAATTCCAGTCGAAAATTTGATCGGTGAAGAAGGCAAAGGCTTCAAATATATTCTGGATGGCCTGAACGCAGAACGCACGCTGATCGCCGCCGAATGTATCGGTGATGGCTACTGGTTTATCGACAAGGTGACAAAATACGTTAATGAACGCATTGTATTTGGTCGTCCAATCGGACAAAACCAAGGCGTGCAGTTCCCTATCGCAAAAGCCTATGTCAATCTGGAAGCGGCAAACCTGATGCGCTACAAAGCGTGCGAATTGTTCGACGCGCACTTGCCCTGCGGCACGGAGGCGAACATGGCCAAAATGCTGGCGGCCGATGCTTCATGGGAAGCCGCCAATGCATGCCTTCAATTCCATGGCGGATTTGGTTTTGCGTGCGAGTACGACATTGAGCGCAAATTCCGCGAGACCCGCCTGTATCAGGTCGCGCCAATCTCGACCAATTTAATCCTATCCTACGTTGCTGAGCATGTGCTCGGCATGCCCCGTTCATTCTAATTGGAGAGTTCCATGCGTCCATTGGATGGCATTACCGTAATCACACTTGAACAGGCAATTGCCGCGCCGTTTTGTACTCGCCAACTGGCCGACCTCGGCGCACGCGTCATCAAGGTCGAGCGACCAGGCGTTGGTGACTTTGCACGCGCTTATGACGAACGCGTACACGGATTGGCCTCGCACTTCGTATGGACCAATCGGTCCAAAGAAAGTCTGACGCTTGACGTCAAGCATCTGGAAGCCGACAGCATTTTGACCAAGTTACTCGAAACCGCGGACGTGTTTGTACAAAACCTGGCCCCGGGAGCCGCCGCACGACTTGGCCTATCATATGAAGCATTGCACGAAAAATTTCCACGCCTGATCGTCTGCGACATCTCCGGCTACGGCGCAGATGGTCCGTATCGCGATAAGAAGGCCTACGACCTGATGATACAGAGCGAGTCCGGATTTCTATCGATCACCGGCTCACCCGATGAACCGGCCAAAGCAGGATGCTCGATAGCGGATATCGCTGCGGGCATGTATGCGTACTCCAACATCCTTGCGGCACTCATCCAGCGTGGCAAAACCGGTCAGGGTTGCAACATTGACGTATCGATGCTTGAAAGCATGGTCGAGTGGATGAACTATCCGCTGTACTACGCCATCGATGGCGCATCGCCACCACCACGCGCCGGAGCCGCGCACGCGACAATTTATCCTTACGGACCATTCCTCGCTGGTGACGGCAAGGTTGTCATGCTTGGCCTTCAGAATGAACGCGAATGGGCGCTATTTTGCGACAAAGTGTTGCAACAACCGGCATTGACCAGCGACCCGCGTTTCTCTTCAAACTCTGCGCGTACGGCAGCGCGAGAAGCATTACGCACAATCATTATTGATGCCTTCTCCACCCTGAGTTCAGCCCAAGTGATTGAACGTCTTGAATCAGCGCAGATTGCCAACGCGCAAATGAACGACATGCACGATATATGGGAACACGCACAATTAAAGGCACGTCAGCGCTGGGTAGAAGTCGACACACCCGTCGGAAAAATTCCCGCTCTACTACCGCCCGGCATACCCAATACCTACACGCCGCGCATGGATGCTGTTCCTGGATTAGGTCAACATACTGATGCCATCCTGAACCAAATCGGCTATGACAACGACGCTATCGTCGCTCTGCGTGCACAGCACGCTATCTAATAAGAATATACAATTCGCCATGACTGATCACGCTAGCCAGACCTTAGCAAACTTCGCCGCCACTTTGCGTTTTGAAGACATCCCCGAAGCAGTCGTAAGACGCGCCGAAGACCTGATGCTCGACTGGTTCGGCTCCGCTTTGGCCGGCAAGAACGGCAGGCCGGTAAAAACGATTGAATGGTTTGCAACCCAGATGGGCCCGGCCACCGGCACCTCCGAAATTCTCATCTCGCGCCGTCAAACCACACCGTTATTTGCGGCAATGGTCAACGCCGCCTCCTCCCATTTTGCAGAACAGGACGATGTTCATAACGGCTCGGTATTTCACCCCGCCGCCGTCGTTTTTCCCGCAGTGCTGGCGGTGGCGCAATCACTCGGCAGCAGTGGACGCGAGCTGATTACCGCTGCCGTCGCAGGTTACGAAGTCGGCATCAGGGTCGGTGAATTTCTTGGCCGCTCGCATTACCGGATATTTCATACCACCGGAACCGCCGGAACAATCGCCGCTGCCGCAGCGGTCGGACATTTATTAAAACTGACGCCTGAGCAGATGCTGCACGCATTCGGGTCAGCTGGCACACAAAGCGCAGGATTGTGGGAATTCCTGCGCGACGCGGCCGACTCGAAGCAATTACATACGGCTAAAGCAGCTGGCGACGGATTGATGTCTGCCTACCTCGCCAGCGAAGGATTTACTGGCGCAAGACGGATTCTTGAAGGCGCGCAAGGCATGGGAGCTGGCATGTCGACCGATGCCGATCCAGCGAAGCTGACCGATCGTTTGGGCGAGCGCTGGACATTAGCGGAGACGTCATTTAAGTTTCACTCATCTTGCCGCCATACACACCCTGCGGCCGATGCGTTGTTGGCAGTGGTCACGCAACATGACCTCGCCCCTGATCAGATAGCCCGCGTAGTCACGCATGTGCATCAGGGCGCTATTGATGTTCTTGGTCCAGTGGTCAATCCGCAGACGGTGCATCAGGCAAAGTTTTCGATGGGGACGGTGCTTGGGTTGATTGCGCAGTTCCGCTGTGCGGGGTTGAGGGAATTTGAGTCGTTTTATAACGATGCGCGAGTTGCTGCATTTTGCGATAAGGTGAGTATGAAGCTGGATGAGGAAGTGGATGGTGCTTATCCCGCGCGCTGGATTGGTAAGGTAACGGTTGAGACGGTTGATGGGCGGACGTTGCAGGGTCGGGTGGATGAGCCTAAGGGTGATCCGGGGAATACTTTGACGCGTGAGGAATTGGAGTTGAAAGCGTTGCGGTTGGCGGAGTTTAGTGGGGCTGCTAGCACGGCTGAGATGCAAGTGGTGTTTGGGAGGATTTGGGGAATTTTGGGATGTGGGAAAGTGGAGAGGTTGTTGGGATAAAGATGCGGTTGCGTTTATAGGCGTTGGGTCTTCGTTAATTAACATGGTTTGGTGCTCCGTGAAGGCTGGTCGGGGCTACCCATATGCGCTAACCAGAACCAATAGCTGTTAACATTTGGAAATTGAAATAAATCTCCAAAATAAAGAATGCAAACAAACTGTTACAACACAGTGAGTGAAGACTGGTCGAAGATAGTTGCTTTGCTTCCTGATGGTTGGGAAGATAAGGCACGGACGTTGGGCGCCTTAAAGTATGGTCGGCAATTTTCTGGGCCGGATAATTTATTGCGCGTGTTGCTGATGTATTTCAGTGATGGTTACTCGATGCGTGAAACGGTGGCGCGTGCTCGGGTTGGCAACCTGGCGAATATCTCAGATGTTGGCTTGCTCAAGCGGATCAATAAATCGGGGGAATAGTTACGCTGGATGACGGAACGCTTAAGCAAAGAGAGGCCGATGGAGGGCATGAATTGCTCTGCCTTGGCAGGAAGGCGGATCTTGGCGGTGGATGGCAGCGCGATTCGGGGGCCGAGTGCAATTACGTCGAGCTGGCGCTTACATTATGCGCTCGATATCGGGACCTTAGCCTGTCATGAGATGGAAATTACAGACGGCAAAGTAGGTGAATCATTAAGCCGGTTTGCGGTACAAAAAGAGGACGTCATCGTAGCTGACCGTGGCTTTGCTAACCGGCGTGGTGTCAATCACGTGCTGGATCGAGCGGGTGATATTCTGGTGCGGATGAATCTGTCAAGCCTGCCCTTACAAGATGAGGCAGGCCAACCCTTTGTCCAGCTGGCGCATTTAACTTCTTTGAAGATGGTACAAAGCGGAGAATGGCCAGCGACGATGCAAGGTCAAGGTACCAATGAAAGCATAGCGGTACGTGTGTGCGCCTATCGGAAGAATGAAATACAGCGTGCCGAGAGCGAACGGAAGTACTACCAATACCTCAACAAAAAGCAGCAGAAATTCCAGGCTGATACTGTGGCGGCAACAGGTTATGTAGTGCTCTTGACGCGTTTGAAGGGCCCGAATGCCGAGGCCATACTGGCGTTATACCGGCATCGCTGGCAGATTGAACTGGCGTTCAAAAGAATGAAGTCGTTGCTGGGATTGGGTCATTTAAAAAAGAAGGATGCCGAGGGTGCTAAGGGTGCTAAGGCTTGGCTTCAGGGGAAATTATTGGTTGCATGTCTGATCGAGTGGTTGATTGCATTGGACGATCATTTTTCCCCTCTCGGCCCTACGCAGCACGAAGAAAAAAGTTATGAAACATCGCTGCCGGTGGCGTGAAATGGCGTTGGTGCATTGGCTGCTCAGCGCCACCGTCAATCCCCGTTTGTCGTTGTTTGCTTGTATTGAACGGTGGGGAGAAGTCAGCCGATTTTTTTTTGCGTGAGCCCCCGCGAAAGAAACGTCAATATCAGCAGGATCAATTTAGGAAGGGTAAATTTGGTTAGCGCATATGGAGCCACCCCCGACAAGCATCCACGGAGCACAAACCGTTTAATTAACGAAGGCCGAAGTTTACCACCTTGTGTTGCCTTTGAAGTGGCTTTTAACCTACATAGACAGTTAAACGAATAAGCCCAAGCAAAAAACAAAAAAACCAACACCTACCACCAAAACAAAATCACAAATAATTCATCAACGAAATTTTCTGTATTTTCATAAAAGCCAACTGCGTTGCCTGTAAAGAAACCTGCCGCTGCGCCAACTCCACACTAGCCTTAACCACATCCAAATCCTGCAAATCCGACAAATAACTCTGATCCGAAATATTACGCGCCGAACCGCTATTATCCAAAGCATCCACCTCATTCAACCGCGACCCAACCGACGCAGAAACCGTCAACACATTATCCAAAGAATTCGCCAATTTAACATTCACAGTACTCAGTGAATTCAACAACTGCGTACGATCAGCAGATGTCCCATTATCGATCGGCTTACGTAGCGCTGAAATCACGTCCCCAAGTGCCGAAAAAATATCGCTACCCGCATTTTTTGCAGTAGAAACATTCATCTTATCGCCATCTGCAGGCGTCCCGCTCACACTGATTTGCACACCACCAAACGTAATTGGCGCACCATCAACAAATGTGCCGGTTGCGACTTCTTCAGGAGGCTTGGCGATAGTTGTGACCGTATATTTTCCAGCACTAAAACTAATCGAAAAATCTTTACCAAAGTTCACATCTGTCGCATCAGTCACAGCACTTGAACCAAACACAGCCGTACCGTTATTGCTTGCAGGTGACGAAGTGACATAACGCGCACCACCCTGGACTGATTGAAAAATTGAGCGACCGTCATCAGTAGCTGCCATCTGGCGCGAAGCATCAACCTGCATCAAGCGCTGTCCCTGATCACCGACAAAGGCAACCGCTCCGTCGGCTTGCTTAACAAACGGTGGCGTACCGCTTTGAAATCCGGCAAATATAAACTGCCCATTACCATCAGCAGTATTCGCTAATCCTAGCAACTGATCGTAATTGCTTTGCAACGTGGTCGCGATAGATGCGCGATCGGAATCTGACAGAGAACCATTACCACCCTGCACTACTAACGACTTGATATTGTTATAAATATTCGTGACGCTGTCGAGAATATTTCCTTCTAGCGACAAGGTTTGTTTGACTTGATTTCGGCTGCTGGCGTATTGTCCATTAAGCGATATCGCCTGCGCCGTAGCCAATGCACGAGTCGCTGCAATTGGATCATCGGAAGGAGCCAGTATTTTGGTGTTAGCACCGATTTGCTGTTGTACGCGTAGCAAATTGGCCTGCTGTGTACTCATTGCGGCCTGGCTTTGCTCATAAAACGATTGGGTACTAATGCGCATCAAATTCTCCTGATGAATGATAGAGCGGTGGCGATGTACAATAAAAGTCGCACCGTTCTGAGTAACATTTCAATATTATTTAATTTTTTGGAGAGGACGATCGCTCAGGTATGAATCCCCAATACGGCATCAAACATCGTTGACGCCGTCTGAATCACTTTTGCATTCGCTTGATACATCTGCTGAAACATTAAGAGATTCGCGGTTTCTTCATCTTGATTGACACCCGATACCGACTGCTGTGCAGCTTTGATTTGCGCGGTCAGACTGGTTTGGGCGGTACTCGCTATTTGTACTTGTCTGGTCTTGTTACCCACCGAACTTACCAGTTGAGAGTATGAATCGTTAAAACTAGCCGTTCCGGCATTCATCGTTTTTTTACTTTGCAAAGCGCCTAACAACAACGCATTACTACCATCAGATACGCCACTGGAATTTGGCTTAAGGGTAAACTGATCGCCGGTAGAAGGCGATCCGGTAATAGAAATCGAAACACCGTCAAAACGCATCTTTGCGCCAGCTGTATACGGCACGGGCGTACCCGGATTATAGATTTGAGTTGTGCCATCAGCCGAGGTCACACTCACACTGGCATTTGACGGAAATCCTGTCAGGGTATTTGTTGCCTTGTCGTAAGTAAGTGTTGTTGTTCCCGTAAGCGGAGCATTTAAATAAGCTGCATCAATCACGGGCGCGCTGATAACACCAGTACCTTGATTGCCAGCAACGTTACCGGTCAGAACTGGATTTGCCGCGGCCAATTTAGCTGGGTCGGTCGCGATCACGCTCAAGTCACGCCCACCGTTGCGCGTGGGTTGAATGAGAAAAGAATCGCCAGACTGTGCCTTACCGCTTCCTATCGCCATCGTGACACCGTCAAATGTGACGGGAAAATCTGCATCGCTGTAAGTGTTAATTACCTTGTTATCAGACAGCCTGGTTAGTGAATACGCCAGAGCGCCGGGAGCGCCGCTAACAGTCAGCGTGTAGTCGCTGGTAGTCAGTTGTCCAACATCCGAAAAAGTCGGGGCCAGTTTCATGTCACCCTTATTACGATCATTCGAGATCGCTGAAGGACTGGCCTGTGAAAAGAAATCCTGCCCCAATGCACCAGACAAATCCACGCCCAACTTGTGTTGCGCATTGAATGTATCTGCTAACGAAATAGCGATTCGTCCAAGGGAATTTTGTGCATCGCCTAATGCCTCATTACGAAACTGTAATAAACCACCAAGTGAACCACCGGTCAGCACGCTATCCTGCATTTCAACCGGTTTGCCATTGGCATTGATGACCGCCACCGCAGAACGACTCGGGTCGGCAGCGGAGTTCACCACTTGTAAGGTTGATGCTTTAGCGCCGAGTACCAATGTTTGTCCGTTGCCGATAAATACGTTGTACTGACCACCATCTTGCACCACAACCTTGGTCGCTACCAGCTTACCCAAATCACTCACCATTTGATCACGCTGATCCAACAAATCATTCGGTGCCTGTGTGCCATCAACGCCACCGACCAAGGTGATCTGCTTATTGATATTAGCGATCTGATCCGCCAAGGTGTTAATCTGATCAACGTTCCCACTGATTTGCTGATTTACGCCACTATTCATATCGTTTAGTTGCAAACTCATCGAGCGATACTGATTGGCGACGGCTTGTGCCGCACTCACCATTTGCTGACGCGCTGCCGGATCAGACGGGGTATTAGCAACACCCTGAACACTGGTAAAGAACGTCTGCATTAACGGTGCCAGACCAGCAGTCTGGTTAGCCAGCAGATTGTCAATCTGACTCACCTGCGAAAAGAAGGTCGATAGGGCCTCATTAGTCCCCTGCGCCTGGTTCAGTTGGGAGGTCAGGTATTGATCATAGCTGCGAACGACGTTGGTGACTGCCGCGCCATTCCCAAAAAAACCAACACTAGGCGCATAAGTCCCACCACCCGAACCGACAACAGCGGTCTGGCGACTATAGCCGGGAGTCGCAAAATTAGCCGAATTATGTCCCGCGGTGAGCAGCGATGCTTGCGCTGCATTCAAACCGCTTAAACCGATATAAAACATACTATTCGACATAATTCCATCCTGAAAAAATCAAGTAACTGCTTTGAGTACACAACTTATATTGGATATAACGGCTGTTGCGGCAAATACCTGAAGGCCAGAAACAGCATTATTTTGCTTAATCTGTGTTGCGTGATCGTTGCTGCCATCGCTTGGTTGCAGCAAACGTTGAACACTGGCGGCCATGCATTACTTTTACAAATGCCCGAACGTCCAAAATTGAATCAACTTATCTGCTGCATAATACGGACCAGTTTATCCCCGTATTGCGGATCTGTCGCATATCCCGCGCGCTGTAATCCATATGCTGCGGCTGCAGGATCACGTGTTGCCAATACATTCGCGTAGCGTGGATTACTCGCCAAAAAATTGGCGTAATCCGTAAATGCTTCCTGGTACGATCCATAAGCCCGAAACGTCGCGCGGGTATGTTGGGCCGCGCCATTAACGTATTCAGTAGTAGCAGCTTCTACCACTGGACCCGTCCAGTTTTTACCGGCTTTGATACCGAATAAGTTGTAGCTTTGCGTACCGTCGTCAGCTTTGACTTCACGCCGCCCCCAACCCGACTCCAATGCCGCCTGCGCCAGAATCAATTGCGATGGCAGGCCTGTGGCTTGACTGGCAGCCTGCGCTGGCACCGCCATATTACTGACAAATTGTTGAATGGTTGCTTGTGAGGTGCTGCCCGCATTCGCCGGACGAGCTGATTTGCCCGACGCGGCCTCATAAAAGGACAAATTGGGTATAGCGACCGCTTGCTGCAATCCGAGTTGAGATAACTGTTGCGCATCTTGCAGCAAATAGAGAGATTGCTTTGGCGATAATGGCATGAGCGGAGCTGGTCCGGTCTGATTCTGCGACCCATCCGGTGGCTGCGCACGCTGATTTGCGTCTCGCGTCAGTTGAGCAGCCATGGCCTCAGCCAGACCAAGTCCACGACCTGATAAATTCTGGGACAATTGTTGATCCAGCATTGAGGTGTAAGTTTTTGTTTGCTGGCTATCGAACGGTCCATCGGAGGGTGTCGCGTCACGCATGCTCTTCAACACCATCTGCATGAACATTGCCTCAAACTGACGCGATACCTGCTTGATGCCTTCGGCTGGTGAATTCTTGTTAGTCCGGCGTAAGACGTCCACGCCCTGCACATCAAGCGCAAAGCGTTGATCCAGATCGCCACTGCGATTACCGGGGATGGCCGGACTGGTAGCGTTGGCTGCTGTGGAACCGATGGGAAGATTACCTGGAGATGCAAGGACGTTCATATCGCCTTCAATATTCGTTCACTAAATAACTTCCAACTCGGCACGTAATGCACCAGCCGCTTTCATTGCCTGCAAAATCGATACCAAATCCTGTGGATTAGCACCCAATGTATTTAAACCGCGCACCACGTCCGCCAGCGATGCGCCGCCACGAACGACTTGTAAAGCGCCACCGCCTTGATTTAATTCAATTTGCGAGGTTTGTGCGACAACGGTATTGCCTCCGGCAAAGGCATTCGGTTGACTGATCACTGGCTGCGTGTTGATCACGACCGATAAGTTGCCGTGTGCGACGGCGCAATCAAGTACCCGTACAGTTTGATTCATCACCACCGATCCAGTACGCGCGTTGATGACAACTTTGGCCGGCGCTTTAGCCGGCGTGACATCAATATCTTCAATCTGGGCTAAAAAGCCAACTCGCTCTTCAGGTTGCGTCGGACCGAGAACGCGAATCACCCGTGCGTTCAGCGCCTGCGCAGTGCCCTCACCAAAAGTGCGATTGATCGCATTTACCGTTTTTTGCGCAGTGCCGAAATCTGAAACGTTCAGCTCCAGTATGAACGTTCCGGCTTCACCGATCGGCGACACTACCGCCCGCTCGATAACCGCGCCCGAGGGAATCCGACCAGACCCAAGTTGATTCACCTGCACTCTGCTGCCATTGGCGGACGCACCAGCCCCGCCGACCACCATATTGCCTTGCGCTACCGCGTAGACCATGCCATCAGCACCTTTCAAAGGCGTCATTAACAAAGTGCCTCCGCGCAGGCTCTTGGCATTGCCCAGCGACGACACGGTGACATCGATATTCTGACCGGGCTGGGCGAATGAAGGCAGACTCGCCGTTACCATGACTGCCGCAACATTTTTTAGCTGCATATTATTGCCCGCAGTGACCGAAATCCCCAATTGCGACAACATATTGCTTAGGCTCTGCGTAGTAAATGGCGTTTGCTGCGTTTGATCGCCTGTGCCATCCAGGCCAACCATCAATCCGTAACCAATCAACGGATTGTCACGAACGCCTTGAATGTTAACAAGTTCTTTCAAGCGCTCTGCTTGTGCTGGCAGTGGACTGAGGAATGCACAGAAAAGAATGCTGACAAATAAAGCCGCACAAGTCTTACTCACGCGCATTAGAATCGGTAAGGAACAGTAGTCGGTAAGCTGCTTAGGATACATATTGGGAGCGCTAACTCAGAACGGTAAGACATTGAGGAAGAAACGTTGCAGCCATCCCATGTTCTGCGCTTCGTCGATATAGCCCTTTGCACTATATTCAATACGTGCATCAGCGACTTGATTGGACGATACCGTATTGCTGCCAGTAACGGTACGCGGATTGACTACGCCAGAAAAACGGATGAACTCAGTCCCTTGATTAATCATCATTTGCTTCTCGCCGCTGACTATTAAATTGCCATTACCCAGGACTTCAGTCACGGTCACCGTAATTACACCGTTGAAGGTATTGGCCGCATTAGCACCGCCCTTCGCCACCAATGCACTCTTTCCATCGGCTCCGGCATCAAGACCACCGAACAAGCCACCAAATAGTTTGGGAACTGCAGTGATCGCGGAACTAGCGCTACCGGTACGACTGGCATTGGTACCGGAATTCTTTGTGGCATTGACGTTTTCATTGACAACAATCGTCAAAATATCGCCGACATTACGCGGTCTTCTGTCTTCGAATAAAGCTTGTGATCCGTAGCCGGATTGAAAAATAGAGCCATTCACTGGCGCTACCGGACGGACTTCGGCACGTGCAGACATCGGCTGTTGTATCAACGGCTCACGCGGGATTTGCGCACAACCAGCCAATTGCGCAGTAAGTAGAACGATTACACCCGCCAACCTGATGTGCAAATTGCTATGCTTATCAGTGCAGTTGTGCGTATTTTTCGCCTCGCAGGCAATCTCACGCGTACGGCTATATTTTCCTGCCAACCGATCCAGACCAGCGTTAACCACTTCCATCATCACAACTGCGTCAGTTTTTGTAACATTTGATCTGATGTAGTCACGGCCTTGCTATTGATTTCATATGAGCGCTGAGTCTGAATCATGTTTACCAGCTCTTCCACCACGTTGACGTTGGAGCCTTCAACGTATCCCTGACTGAGCGTTCCACCGCCATTTTGGGCCGGCGCGGTTTGATTAGGACCTCCAGAAGCATCGGTTTCAATGTACAAATTTTCGCCCTGACTTTGTAAGCCGGTCGGATTCAGAAATGTCGCTAACTGGATTTGTCCCACCTGTACAGCAGCGGTGTTGCCCGGTTGCGTGACCGAAACAGTGCCGTCACGACCAATCGACATACTAGTAGCGTTTTGCGGCAAAATAATTGCTGGTTGCATCGGAAAACCGCTGGCTGTTACCAATTGACCGTTCTGGTCAGTTTGAAACGAGCCATCGCGGGTATAAGCTGTTGTACCGTCTGGCATCAAGACCTGAAAAAAGCCATCGCCGTTGATCGCGATATCCTTAGCGTTATCGGTCTTGGTCGGATTGCCCTGCGTATGGATTCTTTCAGTGGCCACCACACGCACACCGGAGCCGACCTGCAAACCCGACGGCATGCGCGTCTGATCCGACGTCTGTCCACCCGCCTGGCGCAGGTTTTGATACATCAGATCTTCAAATACAGCACGACTACGTTTAAATCCTGTAGTGCTGACGTTGGCAAGATTGTTGGAAATGACGTCGAGGTTGGTCTGTTGAGCGTCAAGACCGGTTTTAGCAATCGAAAGGGAACGCAACATCTAAAACTCCTGCAAGGTGGCCGAAGCCGTAATCAAATATTCTCGGGAAAGACTGGCTAGCTAGTCACCGGAACTGTGAAATGTTCAATCCAGATCGGAACAATCAAACGTGGCAAAATTGCATAACTATTCAGCCTGTATTCAAGCGAAACGATGAGACTCAGATTCAGCTTAAGCCTCAACCACAACTCAACCTCAACTCATGCTCAGCAATTGATTGGCATGTTGATCGTTCGTATCGGCGCTCTGCACTACTTTCATCTGCATCTCAAACTGTCGTGCATTGTTGATCATGTCAACCATCACTTCGACCGGATTCACGTTGCTGCCTTCTATCGCACCCGAGGTAACAGTTACCGTTGGATCAGCTTCTGCGGCAGCCATCCCGTCACGCATACGAAACAAGCCATCATCGCCGCGCACTAAATCTGCGTTGGATGGCTTAACCAATTTCAACCGACCAACTCCCGCTGCGCCAGTGATCGGATCGCCCGCCCCCATAGCGGTAATCAATCCATCTTTGGTAATGCTGACAGTCGAACCCGGTGGCACGACCAGCGGACCGGCGTCGCCGATCACAGGTCGTTGATCCATGGTAGTCAATTCACCGCCAGCGCCAACCTGAAGATTGCCGACGCGTGTATACGCCTCCCCGCCATCGGATGCTTGTACTGCTAACCAGCCATTGCCATTGATGGCGACGTCCAATGCGCGACCAGTTTCTGTAATCGGACCATTGCGCATATCGGCTCCAGGCGTTGATGCCACTACAAACGACCTGGTTGCCGCACCTTCGCCGACTACCGGCACCGCGCGGAAGTTGTTGAGTTGCGCCCGAAAACCGGCAGTTGAGACGTTCGCCATATTGTTCGCTATGGAAGCTTGTTGCTCCATAGTTTGCTTGGCGCCGCTCATGGCGACATAAATCATCCGATCCATGATGCACTCTCTTTACATTGCGCTGCGCGGAGTTCATCAGACCAGTGATGACAGCATGAATCAAACGTCAGCAGGTGTAGTGATGGCAACTTCATTAGCGCATGCTCACCAAGGTCTGCATGACCTGATCTTGCGTCTTGACTGTTTGTGCATTGGCTTGATATGTGCGCTGTGCAATGATCATATTCACCAGCTCGCTAGTCAAGTCAACATTAGATGCTTCCAGCGCGCCGGAACGTAATGCTCCTACTTTGCTACCGACACCTGGCGCGCCAGTCAGCGGCTGACCGGAGGCAGCAGTTTCCGAATAGCCATTGTCGCCAGTAGGCACCAAGCCATCAGGGTTGGCAAATGCGCTCAATACGATTTGCCCCAGTGACTTGGTTTGCTCATTTGAATATTTGCCGGTAACCGTACCGTCCGGATTAATCGCAAAAGCGGTCAACGTACCCGAAGTGTAGCCATTTTGATTCTGGTTTTTGGCCTCACTGACATTCCCAAACTGACTAGTGCTAGTGATATCCATGCTGAACGCTAATGGGGTTGACCCGTTACCGAAATCCAGACCTGCAAAATTTATTTTCCCACCAGCCGGGCTAGTCGGTTGGCCCGCTGCATCAACGGCTAGTTTTCCGTTAGTGTCAAAGGCAATGGCACTCAGTGCGGCACCACCGCTTGATGGCTTGGTCGCATCAGTGGCGTCAGGCGCCACTTTTGCACCGTTAGCATCTAGCGGCCAGCCGTCGGCCGTGGCGTACATACTCCACGCGTTAGCACCAGTTTTAACAAAATAGGTTGAAATTTCGTGTGAGTTACCGAGCGAATCAAACACCGTTGTCGCATTGGGATAGTTGTAAGTCGTCGAATCCGTAGCGTCGAATGGTGTTTTGATCGGGACCGCACTGCGCGAATCCAAATTGAATTGCGACACAATAGCGGTAGTCGATTTTGGTGCCATGGCAACTTGCGGTATCTGTAGCGCCGTTGGATTGCCACCACTCAAAGTACCGCTGGCGGTGACAGGATAGCCAGTCAGACGCAGACCGCTTGCGCTGACGATATAGTTATCTTTATCCACATTGAACTGGCCATTGCGTGAATAGGATATTTCGCCACTAGGACTAGCCAGACGAAAAAATCCATCCCCGCCCGTGATCGCCATATCGAGTGCTCGTGTGCTGGTCTGAACTGCACCTTGCGTGAAATTTTGCGTAATACCGGCAACATGCGTCCCCAGACCGACCCGTGAACCTGCATAGACATCAGCGAACAAAACACTACCTGTCTTAAATCCAACGGTCCCCGAGTTGGCAACGTTATTGCCGATAACATCGAGATTATTAGATGCGGCATTTAAGCCGCTTACTCCCTGTGCAAAACCCATTGTGTTTCCTTTTCGGATTGATTGTAAACAACCTAATTTTTTACCATCGCTAACCCGGCGTTATGCCATGAACCACGATGAAGATGGTGACAGACCCAATTACAAAATCAACTTAACATCACTCAAACTGACTTTGGCTGGCTTGCCCACATCTAGCGAAACCGACCCGCCGCTCTGCACAACGCTGGCCACATTCTCGTACGTGAGCGTATTTGCTGCGACTTTGTCGACCCCAGAAGTACCTGCAACACTGATCGTGTAATTGCCATCCGCCAATTCCGTTCCGGCATCGCTCTTGCCATCCCACACCATATTGGTAACTCCCATTGGCTGCGCGCCAAGATCAAAGGTACGCACGACATCACCTTTGGCATTGGTCACGCTGACACTGACCTTATCGGCAGAGCCCAGCATTTCTACGCCAAATTTAGTATCGCTACCGCTTACATATTTGATGTCTTGACCCGGTACCAACACCGTCCGACCGATCAACGACGCCGCTTGTAGCGCCTGGTTGGCCCCACTTTGATTCACCAGCGAATCCAGCGTCGCATTGAGTTTTTCGATCCCACTGACGGTGCTCATCTGGGCTAATTGCGAGGTAAGCTGGGCATTGTCGAGCGGATTAAGTGGGTCCTGATTATTCAATTGCGTGACGAGTAATTTAAGAAAGCGTTGTTCACTGTCAGCGGTCGATGTACCGTTTAGCGATGCCGTTGCAGAAGACTGAGCGTCGAGTGAATTTGTTGCGGTAATTGCCATAAATTTTTCCTGAATCGAACGAAGAAGAAAGCACCGCGTAAAAAACGCGTAATGCACTATTCTGAGTTGCGTGAGCTGGGCTAAATAGTCCTGTTCTAAATAAGCTGATAGTAAGTAATCTGGTATTACGTGATGAGCTCGCTTCAAGTGATATCTCGCTATTGCTTTATTGGCCGATCGTCAGGGTTTTTAGCATCATGGTCTTTGCGGTATTCAAGACTTCCACGTTCGCTTGATAGGACCGCGATGCCGACATCATATTGACCATTTCCTCGACCACATTGACGTTCGGCATTGTGACGTAACCATCTGCGGCGGCCATTGGATTTTTAGGGTCGTACACCATCCGCATGGGCGACTGATCCTCCACTACACCTGCAACTTTGACGCCACCGATATCGCTTTGATTCGATGATGCGACTTCAAACATGACTTGCTTGGCCCGGTAAGGTTTACCGTCGGGGCCGCTCACGCTATCGGCATTGGCAAGATTGCTGGCGGTGACGTTCATACGTTGCGATTGCGCGCTCATGGCAGAACCAGCAACATCGAAAATACTCATGGAAACATTCGACGGCATGTGCTTATCCTTTCGTAACTAGGTGCTGACATCTCTATGTCAGTTTATGACTTCGGCCATTTGCCGACCGTCTTATTGGTACTTCCAATAAGACATTACTGCACCGCCGATAGCATTGATTTAATTTGCGCACTAATCACGGTCAGACTAGATTCGTAGTGCAACGCGTTATCAGCAAAATTGACACGCTCAACATCCATTTCTACTGTATTGCCATCGATACTGGATTGGGTGGGAATCCGATACAGTAAATCTGTATCGTTGCTAAGCGTTTGCTCACCTGCCAAATGCCGGGAAGAAGTCGTTGTCATAGAAAGCGATTCAGATTGCCGTCCACGCTCAACTGCCTGCGTCAACGTGCTGCTGAAATCGAAATCGCGCGCTTTGTAATTAGGCGTGTCTGCATGGGCGATATTGACCGACAAAACCTCTTGCCGCCGAGCGCGCAAATTGAGCGCCTCCTGCTGAAACCGAAGTGCATTATCAAGTCTGTCGACCATGTTTCCATCCTATAAATTAACCGCCCTGCCTACATCCCGAGTGCATTCCGATCTTGGCTATCCAAGTAAACCAACCGCGATAAGATCGCGTAATTTTCCTAGACCTTTTGATGAAAACAATTATAGGTAGCGCGACGCCATCCCAATCGCTAGAACAAGAAGAGAATGTCAATCCAATTCACACTTTGCAGGGACCAATGCATTTGTCCGTGCATGCGTTTTAGATCGTAGGTAAGCCCGATTACCCAAACAAGACTGCGATCACTTGCCTCTTCAACGGTTGGTGCGAATCGAATATTCCGTAAAATCAAGGCAACTGACTGGTGCGCCAGTGATCACCGATCCAAAATCGGCAAAAGTGCCGTTTTCACCGGCGTGCGCACCACCATCAACAGATGATTTAATCAAATATATTACCCAGAGCGAGGCTGCATCAATGCACCTGCATCGACAAAATCGACGGCAATCACGATCATTCCGCACGCAGCTTTGCGTCCTTTTACGCTTTAGCGTGGACCTGCTAGCTGCTGTCATGAGTATGCTTCTGGTTGCGAATCACTCTTACGCTAGTACACAAAGAGCTACGCCGCTTAGCGGTAATGCGCTGCCGATCATTAAGGCATTTTTGTTAAATCAGGCTGCTGGGCTGCCCGGAAAAATTGTTATTACAGTCGATACCCCGATGTCCGGCGCATTGCCGCCGTGCGATGCGCCCGAGCCATTTTTACCAAGCGGCGCAAAAGTATGGGGCCGCGTATCCGTAGGCATCCGCTGTAATGGTGTCTTACCCGTCGCCGCGACGTCGATCAATGCGCCCGCTCCTCAAGCGCAACAGGCGTGGACACGCTACGTGCCGGCCTATGTCGCAGTCATCGCCAATTATGTTGTCGCAACCCGTGCGATCAATGCGGGGGAAACATTGCGCGCTGGTGACTTCAGTTTGCACGAAGGCGATCTCTCCATGCTGCCACCCAATATTCTGACTAACGTTGAACAAATTAATGGCATGGTCGCACTCAATCGCATTGCGTTGGGCGCGCCAGTGCGACCAGAACTATTGCGTGGCGTGGTCGTTATACAGTCGGGACAAAACGTCAAGGTAATGGCAACAGGAACCGGATTTGTCGCCAGTACCGAAGGTCGCGCCATGACTAGCGCAGCCATCGGTTCCCGACTACAAGTCAAGACCGTCAGTGGCCAAATGGTCAGCGGTAAAGTGCGCGCGGACGGCAGTGTTGATTTACTATATTAGTCCAATGACTATTCGCTATAGTGGGATAGCAAACATCAAGTTGATAACCCAAAAGTATCGACAATGGCATAAGTTGTCAACTTAACATCAATAAAAAAGCTATCTCGCTCCCTACACGAACAACCAGACTAAAGTTTTTCAACCAACTGCCGTTATACCGTTGAGATCCTCTGAGGAAATATTTTGAAAATCAATCTACCCATTAATTCGGCAAATAGTATCGTTAGCCCTGCCTCTGGCATCAACAAGCCAAACTATAGTCGCGTTCAGGGGAGTAATCCCCCTGCTACGACAGCGACCAACGTTGTCGATACCGCCTCCGGCCTACCGAATAACCCCAGTTCGCTGACAAACCAGGTGCGTGAATTGCAAAATCAACTGGTGCAACCAAGCAATGGCGATTTCGATGCTGCCAAGGTGGAAAAAATCCGTCAGGCTATCAGCGAAGGGCATTATCAGGTAAATGCAGGCAAAATCGCTGACGGTCTGCTGGACACGGTAAGGGACTTACTAAAAACGTCAGCCGAACCGAACCAATAATTTGGGTCACCTGGTAACTTTATGAGCAGACATCACATCAGCCTTATGGATGAGGAACGCGCCGCTATGGAAGCGTTTCTGGCGTTACTCGAGCAAGAGGCGCAAGCCTTGATCGGTGGCAAATTCTCGGATTTGGCGTTGTTGACAGAGCGCAAAGGACAATTGGCTGATCGTATCGCTGTCCTTGACCATGAGCGCGAGCAACAATTGCAAGAACTGGGTTATCCGACCAATCGCGCAGGTGCAGATGCGGCAGCCGCGGCTGGCGGCGATGGCTTGCAACGCGCTTGGCAGAGACTGTTGTCATGCGCGGCGACATCACGCGACCTGAATCACCGAAACGGTATTCTGATCCATACTCATCTGGAGTTCAGTCGTAATGCAATTAATTTTTTAAGCGCCTGCGGACAATCTCTGTACGGTCCCGATGGACAGCACAGGGTTGGGCGAGGAGTTGGTAAAAGCCTCGCTTCAGGCTGAAACACGCTCCTATATCGGCCCTTAATATCAGATACCACAATTGGCACGGTTAGTATTAAGTGGTTATTCGTAATTCATGGTGACCTGACCCGATTGCCCCTGCAATCCTGGTGTCAAAGCCCCTCTCCCGCTGATCACAAAAGCAAACGTAAAATTTGAATAGGCGTTATCGCCATCAAAAGCTTCAGTGGACCCGCTCGCACGGCTCAAGCCAACACATCGGGTTGCATTACATAAATAGGCTAGTAATCCAACTGGAGGCGGCGACATGAAGGCGTACCGCCAACTAACTTTACGTGCTGTAGCGTTGTTTTTGATAGTTCCATAAGGCTTAATCTGACCGGACTCGACTGCTTCACCACGTTGGAAAATGGCCGGTAGTGAGATTGATCCGGTCCACGAACCGTTGACCCTTTTGTTTAACGCCTCCTTAAATCGGCTATCTCCACCTGATTTATACCGCTTCAACGGATCGTTAGCCGCGGTGTCATAACGCTGTAAATAGCGCGCTAAAGGTATCGCATCGGGTGCGGTTTCCGTGGCGTTAGCAGGCGTAGAACCCACCATTAAAAAAAATAAAAGCCACGTTCCACTGCCTGCCTTTGCCCATTTTCCATGCGCGGAATGTACGCTTTTTTTCTCGTATTGTTGACGCATATCAAACCACCTCCGCCCCAATCGTGTCACGCATGCGCCCACGCAAACGACTGATAGCCTGACTATGCAATTGGCAGACGCGAGACTGACTTACCTCAAGTACTGCGCCAATTTCCCGCAAATTTAGCTCCTGATCGTAATATAAACTCAGCAAAAGACGCTCTCGATCAGGCATACTTTCTATCGCCTCCAACAGCACCTTACGCAGCCCGCTTTGCAGCAATTTCTGGAGAGGATCACTATTGTCGGTCGGCTTATCTTTTTCATGATGCGCGCCGCTTAATTGCTGATCAAGAAACGAATTCTCATTACTGCCACCTTCGAAGTCTTCGTAATACACCAACTGACAACCATGAATCTCTTGCAATAGTCGTTGGTATTCCTCCAGTGACAACGCCATGGCCTGCGCGATTTCACTTTCAGTCGGTGACCGCGCAAGTTTTTGTTGAAGCCCTTGCAAGGCGACCTCAACCTTGCGCGCAGACTGTCGCAACCCACGTGAGAGCCAATCGTTGGCACGCAACTCGTCAAGCATTGATCCACGAATTCGCTGGCTAGCGTAGGTTTCAAACTGCGCCCCCTGATTGTCCTGGTAACGATTAGCGGCATCCAATAGGCCCAACATACCAGCTTGTATCATGTCATCAAGCTCAACGCTGGCTGGTAATTTGGCAATTAGCTGCAAGGCCAGACGACGTACCAACGGTGCAAATTTAGTCAGCGTCCCGGACTTGTCCATTCTCCCCTGTGCTGTATACATTGCGATGTTCCTTATCTTCCCTATCTTCTTAATTAACGCTGGTACCAAACTTTAGGTATCGCCACTGACTACGCCCCTCACACATTAGCTGACGTGCCAAAGTCATTCGGTCATTCGGTCATGCAAGCAGTTCCGGCATCGCTGTGCGGTGTGAAGAGTCTCCATTTGCCACATCGCTCCTTACCTTGGATGACCATTGCATCAGGTCAGCCGCTATCCGGCGAAACGTCAGGGCTGCGGTGCTCCTTTTGAATGCCTCTACCACGGTCAAATGTAATTGCTGCGCGTGTAAAATCTGCAAGTCAGTCATCACCGCACCAGCCGGTTCCACCGATACGGCCAGATAACGACTGCCGGTAACGGCAAGATTAGTAAGAATGCGAGATGCCTCTGCATCGCTGGCAGCACCATTCAGCACTATCCGTACCTGTTGAAGCGCGTGTGCATGGTGAAGACGTTTGATACAAGCATAAGCGGCCGTAATGGACGCCGGTTGTGGCTGCAACACCACCATCACATAATCGGCCTGACATGCTAATGGCGACAGCGTACCGTCGTCGCCTAAAGCGGCATCAATCAGGATAATCTGATCTTGGCGCAATTGCTGTAACCCAGTCGCTGATACCGCCTTTGATACTAACTCTCTCCGTGCTATGAGTACCTGAACGCCGCAAGCGGCACGACCACCCGCCGCATCCAGAGACAGCCGTCCCGACACTACGTCGCTCCAGTTACCCAATGCGTCAACTTGCCAGATCGCAGAAGCTGTGCCTGAAGGACTCGGCGTGTGATGGACAGATTCATCGATAAGTAATACGTGCTGACCTTGTTGTGTCAGTGCAGCGGCAAGATTCATCACGACCGTGGTCGCGCCACTTTTACGACCGCTTCCTACCACGGCGATCATCCGTTGGACGTTAGTTGAAGAGGACTGCGCCATCATCGCGCGCAACCCATCGGCCTGATCGGACATTTTTGGGATCATCCTAATCTCCGCTGGCGTTGGCGGGTCTCAGCCGTCACCGCAGCCCCGACTCAGGAATTGCCGATATATTGATCAAAGCTATGGCTGGATCGATATCCACTACACCAGAGTCAGCACTTTCACGATTTTCTATCGGCATGTCTTTTGCGGCATTTTGTAGCGACACTACGCCAGTATCCAAAACGTCCATCAATACCAAACATTTTTCCAGCCCTTCGAGCAACACCGTGCCTGACACGGCAGCCGACACCGGACTGATCCCGTCCATGCGCATGCGCATTGATCTTCCAGCCAGATGGGCTAACAATGCACGAGCCGACGGGGCCCATTCCGCTTGCGCACGTTGCAAACGCCATACGGTCACGCTGGTCTGACCAGCGATGAGCAATCGCTTCATCATGTCGGCATCACCAGGCTCACCGCAGCCACCAGATTGCTGGATAGCCTGCTTCAACAATTTGAAATAAGTGTCGGCTTCCACACGCCAGCGATACCACTCGATCATTTGTGAGGCCGCTACTGATTGCCCCAGATTGCTTAACAAATGCCATTGCGCCAAACTCTTACCTGATCGTAAATCGATGATCCTCGTCACCACGCAACGCACCTCGGTGATCACTTGGCAATGAATAGTCGTATCGCCTTTTTTTTGTAAATTGCGTAGACCAACCGTTATTTCTGCTAAGGATTGAAGCGCTGCTTTGCCTTTATAGATAATCGGTTCCGACGATCCAAAATGCAGTTTATCAGCTAGCTTCGTCAGAGAAATCAACGTATCAGCAAAGATGACGGAAGTAGAAGCGCGGCCCCGCGCCAACCATTGCAAACTGCTGTTTTGCTGATCAATGAGCAAGCTGAACGGGGGCAAGCTATCCAGAACATGGATAACAGGCTTGCCAAAATCCTGTTGTTGCAGCCACGATAATTGCCGCAGAACAGGTGAACTGGCTGACGCTTTTTCCGCGGTGACAGGGTTCTGGCGAACAGCCGTTGTCAATATCTGACGCGGCGCGGCAAGCGCCATACCAGTACTATCCGACAACAGCAAACCGCCATGCAACATATAAGCATCGCCGCTATGCGCCGCATTTAGCGTCACTTTGCCACCAATCGCCAGCACCACCTCGTTACAACCGACTGCAATTTCGTGACGGGCATGTGTCATCAATGTCTGGGTTACACCGGTAGCGCTCACCTCTTTATCGTCCAGTTGGCGTCGCAGGCTTCGTGTCGCATCAAAACCAATACCACCGGCGGCAAGAGCGGCTGCATTGGCTCTCAATGCTACGGAGTCATTGGATAGCGCCCGAATCAATTGCCGACATTGCATGCGCAAGCGCTCCGTAGTTGCGGTGTGTAATACCGTCTGGGCCTCGTGCGCCGCGGCTTGCAAAGCGGCAGCTTGAGCGATCTCCGGTAACGGCGTCAGTGGACTTTTCAGATCAGCCTCACCGGGAACAAATAAGGCACTCCGACTCGCGGACTGAAACACACTTTCGACTAGTTCAGACCGATTGGCAACGATCAGATTTTCAGGCACTTTTTGGCCGGTTGAAACATAATGGACCGGCAGTCGGTGGCGTATGGCCGTGTCCAGCAATGCGCCTGGATGCGTGGCTTCGTCCATCTTTGTGAATATGCATCCAGCTAATGTGCCGCCATCGATATCTTGACGGTACGCGTGTACCACTTCGTTAAGGGTATCGCCATGGCTGCTGGCATTGAGAAGCAACAAACGCTTAACCGGATGGCCTGTGCCGCACAGCATCGCGACCTGTTCGGCGACACTACGATCACGCTGACTTTTGCCCACAGTATCAATCAGCACCATATGTTTATCCCGCAAATCGTCAAGGACCAGCCGCAGGTCCACAGCATCCTTCACCGCATGCACCGAAACACCCAAAATCTGACCATAAATACGCAACTGCTCGTAAGCACCGATTCGGTAAGTGTCAGTGGTCAACAATGCCAGCTTTTCAGGACCGAAACGCATTACGCAGCGGGCCGCTAATTTTGCGGTGGTAGTCGTCTTGCCAACGCCGGTCGGCCCCATCAACGCATAGACGCCGCCATTATCCAGCAGTGCATTTTCATCTTCGAGAACTGGCAGATTACGTGCTAACTCGGCTTTAACCCACGCCATACCGGAAGCGTAATTTCGTCCCGTCGGCAAATGATCCAGCATAGCCTTCGCCAGCCGTGCACTGAATCCCGCTCCCAGCAGCATGCGTAATAAATGACTGCGAACGGGATCGCGACGCTGCTTTTCGTTCCATGCCAAACCTGCCAGTTGCTCCTCAATCATGCCGCGCATTGACTGTAACTCGGTTAATACACTGTCTTTAGTTGGACTGTCATCAACTTTTATGACTGGTGTTTGCAGCAATGGCTGAGGCAACGGTGGGACCGCAGCAATGTTGATCGGCGCAACAAGCTGCTCAGAAGGCGTTGATGGCGTGGTACTAATCATCGGGATGATTGCCGGTGCGACCGCAGACAAGACAGCAGACGCAAAAACGTCGCCCTCTACAAACGCCACGATTTCTACGCCTTGTGGGGTAACACGATTAGAAATAATCACGGCATCCGGCCCTAGCTTTTCGCGCACCAAACGTAGCGCCTCCCGACTGGTTGCTGCGGTGATCGTCGTGGTGTTGACGACATTACTGATGGCAGTGATATTGCCTCCCTGGCTAACCGGTGTGGATGCTACAAAATCTGCTAAATGACTTGCTGATTCAGCTTTTGATTCAGTTTTTAAGTTGCTCATCAAGATGCGCTCAGATTCGCCCATTAACGCTTGATCGGTTGCGGTCATGTCATTAAGGGCGTTCAACCTTTACCTCCGATAGTGGCAGTAACCTTGATATTGCGGTTATCTGGAATTTCGGCATGCGACAGCACTTTTAGCTGCGGCAAGCTACGTCTTAAAAAGCGCGCCAAGAGTGCACGCAGTGGATGCTGGACCACCAGAACAGGCGTCAGACCAAGTTGTTGCTGGCGATCAATAGCCACCTGCGTCTGACTCAGCAAACTATCCGCCAGACCAGGCTCAAGACCGCTTCCGGTGCTTAACGCCTGTAACAACATGCGATCAAGCGCCCCATCAAGACCAATGACCTGCAATTCGCTATCGCCGGGAAACAACTGCTGCGTAATCGCACGACGTAACGCCAATCGTGTCATTGACGTCAACTCGTTAGCGTCACTGATCGCTGGCGCATGTTCGGCCAACACTTCTAAAATGGAGCGCATATCACGGATAGGAACACTTTCGTCAAGCAAGTTCTGCAAGACTTTCTGTAAATTCGTCAGTGACAGGACCTTTGGCACCAAGTCATCACAGAGCTTGGGCGCTTCTTTGCTGATCCGATCCAATAGCTGCTGAACTTCTTGCCGTCCTAATAATTCGGCTGCGTGCGCATGGATCAGATGGTTCAGATGTGTCGCGATCACCGTGCTTGCATCGACCACTGTGTAGCCATAAATTTGCGCCTGTTCACGCAAATTGCTATCTATCCAGAAAGCGGGAAGCCCAAAAGCCGGATCGACGGTGGCCGTACCCGGCAAGGACGCGCTGACCTGTCCTGGGTTGATCGCCATCCATTGCCCCGGAATCGCTTCACCATGGCCTATTTCAACCCCTTTGAGAGTAATCACATACGCATTGGGCTTGAGTTCAAGGTTGTCTCGAATATGGACGACTGGGACCAAAAAGCCGATGTCCTGCGCAAACTTTTTACGAATACTTTTGATGCGCCCGAGTAGTTCACCATTTTGCGTGCGATCCACCATGGCAATCAATCGATAACCAACTTCAAGTCCAAGCGGATCAATCAGCGCCACATCGTCCCACGTCGCCTCCGCTGGCTCCATCGCCGCAGCCGCAGCAGCGGCAGCGTTCGCGGCAGACGCGGGACTATTGGCAGCATCCGCCGCCATTACTTTGCGTCGGGCGACGCGCTGACCAATCCAGACCAGACCACCAGCAATCGCCAAAAACGCGAAATGCGGCATACCCGGAATCAATCCCATCAGGCCAATGATGCCCGCGGTCAAATACATTACCTGTGGATTGGAGAACAATTGCCCCATCAACTGCTCGCCAACGTTCTCATCGGTAGTCACGCGTGAGACGATCACACCAGCAGCGGTCGATATCACCAGCGCCGGAATCTGGGCGACCAGACCGTCGCCGATGGTGAGCAAAGTGTAACTCTTGGCAGCGACTGATATATCCAATCCGTGCTGCGCCACGCCGACCACCAGTCCGCCAATCACATTGATCAACATGATGAGCAAACCGGCAATGGCATCACCGCGCACAAATTTGCTGGCACCGTCCATGGAACCGTAAAAATCAGCCTCTTGCGATACTTCTGCGCGGCGTTTACGTGCAACATCCTCACCAATCAGTCCTGCATTCAGGTCAGCATCAATCGCCATTTGCTTACCCGGCATTGCGTCAAGGGTAAACCGTGCGCCCACTTCGGCAATCCGGCCTGCACCTTTTGTGATGACCATAAAATTGATCAGCACTAAAATGATGAACACGACGATGCCGACCGCAAAATTACCGCCAACCAAAAAGTGACCAAACGCTTCGATCACCTTCCCCGCAGCATCTGGCCCTTTATGACCTTCCATGAGAACCACGCGGGTAGAAGCGACGTTGAGCGATAGCCGCAACAAAGTCGAAAACAACAAAATCGCCGGGAAAGCAGCAAAATCCAGCGCCTTCATTGTGTACATGCTGACCAGCAACACCATCACTGACAGCGCAATGTTGAAAGTAAATAGCAGATCCAGCAGAAACGGCGGCAACGGCAAAATCATCATGCCGAGAATCAGAATGATCAGAATAGGACCGGCCATGCCTTTGATCTGATTGCCCGCTAACAGCAACTTTGGTAGTTGCATAAAAGAGGTCAGGCCAGATTTGGCGGTTAAGTCTGCAAACTTCATACCGGACTTCCTAATGGATCAAGTGATTCGGGTACTGGTAAATCTTCCGGATTACGCGGGGCGGCGCCGTTGCCACTTCCCTCGCGCCAACGCTGCAACTGATATACCCAGGCCAACACTTCAGCAACCGCGGTATAAAGCGCTGCCGGTATCTCATCACCGAGATTGGTGTGCCGATAAAGCGCACGGCTCAAAGGTGGCGCTTCGAGAATGGGCACATTATTTTCGACACCGATGGCACGGATTCGCAAGGCGATCAGATCGGTCCCTTTGGCCACCACGCGCGGTGCACGCATTTCTTTATCCTGATACTTAAGCGCGACGGCAAAATGGGTTGGATTCGTGATCACTACGTCTGCAGTCGCCACGTCCGACATCATGCGACGACGCGCCATCTGTTGCTGCTGGCGACGTATCTTGGCCTTGACCAGCGGATCGCCTTCACTTTCTTTATGTTCTTGGCGCAGATCTTCACGCGACATGCGCAACTTCTTATGAAAACTCCATAGCTGATAAGGAACATCAATAGCGGCGATCAAAAACAATGACGCGATAATCCATCCGCAACAATTGGCGACTAGTCGCACTGTATAAGGGAGCGCTGAATTAATCGGTTCGGTTAAGAGCGCCAGTATCGCGTCCATTTTTGCGGAAATAATCGCGTAGGCGATGCTACCGACCAAAAATGATTTGGCGATGGCCTTGGTTAATTCAGCCAGCGATTGAGACGAAAACAGCCGGCCAAGGCCAGCGAGTGGATTTAGCTTGGAGAATTTGGGTGCCAGCGATTCAACTGAAAACAGCCATCCACCCAACAAAAGTGGCGCTACCAGCGCCGCTATAAACATCAGCCCCAATAGCGGCGCAATGGCTTGTAATGCCTCAAGCCACACCATTCCAGCCTGCGCCAGCATGTGCGAGGGATCGAAGGCAGAAGCACGTTCGAATTGCAAGCTGCTTTGTAAAGCATGGCCCAGCCGTTCGCTCATGGGTATCGCGGTCAACCACAACCCACCGACGCCGGTTACCAATAATACGAACGTAGTCAGTTCTCGTGAACGTACAACCTGCCCTTCTTCCCGCGCCTTTTCAAGACGACGAGGTGACCCTGGTTCCGTTTTTTCGAGATCGCTTTCTTCCGCCATGCATGCTCCGTGCCTGAGGGAGCGAAGTGTGCTCCCCCGACAGGGATTATTGCTGCTGGAGCCATGGTTTGATCAAGGGAACAGGCTCGAGAACGGGTTGCTTCTTGGGCAATCGATGCGTTTGAGAGCTATCCGCACAAATCAGAGGACTTAAAAACCCATACTGGCAAGCAGGTCATCAACTTGGGTCTGATCGGATACAGCATCTGCCGAACTGATAGGAGCGACTTGCGGACCGTTCAAGAGACCTTGGGTATCGGTCTGAATCACGACATCAGGACGCTTATCCTGTGATGTATTGTCAATAAGCAATTGCAACAATTGTGTTTCCATTTGTTGTACCACTTCCATCATTTTTTTGATTACCTGTCCCGTCAGATCCTGAAAGTCCTGCGCCATCATGATTTCAGTCAATTGCACGTTCGTTGCTGCTGTTTGCTGCGGGACTGCTTGCAGATAGCTGCGCGTGTCGGTCACAAGTGCTCGGGCATCGCCTAGCGCCACAGGTTTTGCAAACCAGGCATCCCAACGGCTGTGTAATTGCCTGGCTTGGGACGCTAACTGATCTTGAATTGGTTGTGCAACATCGACGGCATTCAAAGCACGTTCCGCCGCACGTTCGGTCATGGCAGCCACATAATTGAGACGGTCGCGCGCATCCGGTATCGCCTGTGCTGCTTTGGCAATCTCTTGATCCAACCCTAACTCGCGCATGCTTTCGCGTAACGTCCGTGTCAAATGCCCAATACGACTAACCAGCTGTTCGGCAGTGTCTGCGGCAACCGGAATGGGGGATTGAAGCGACATATCTGATGCAACGATGGTATGCGGCATCTCACACTCCTTCTCTTTGAATTTTTTCAAAAATCTTGGTGATTTTCTCTTCCAGCGTTGCGGCGGTGAATGGCTTCACCACATAACCGCTTGCACCCGCCTGCGCCGCTGCAATAATATTTTCTCTTTTGGCTTCCGCCGTGACCATCAATACTGGCAACTTTGCCAGCAACGGATCGGCGCGAATCACCTTCAACATGATCAAACCATCCATGTTAGGCATATTCCAATCCGAGACAACCAGTCCGAAGTTACCCGCTTTCAACTTCTCCAGCGCCGCAACACCGTCTTCTGCTTCATCGACGTTGATGAAATCCAACTCTTTGAGCAGATTGCGAATAATTCTGCGCATGGTTGGGAAATCATCTACCACGAGAATTTTGATACTTTTGTCGATCATTTAGTGCTCCAGACGATGATTACTATTGCAGGTCGACCGCTTTTCTGGCGGACAAAACTGCTACTTTATAAAAAATTTTCAGGTAAAAGGTAGGACTAAACACCACTGCTTATCGATCTGGTCTTTGGACTACAAATGCCGTGCACATTAGCTTTCAAACAATCGGTATAAATTGGTGTGCCTGGCTTCCGGTAGCCTCTCATTAGTCTTCACTTGCCACTCGTTAACTTCTTTTCTTTAAAAACGACGCGTTCTTTCGCTCAGTACCGTAAAACGGGTGAATACACGCTGACTCATTTCACTCATACTCACCACTTCAGTTGCTGCCCCAATTGCTATCGCTTCGCGTGGCATACCAAACACCACGCAACTGGCTTCGTCTTGCGCAAACGTGTAAGCACCCGCCTGACGCAACCGTAGCAAGCCGGCGGCGCCATCGCGGCCCATACCGGTCAGGATGATGCCAATAGCATTTTTTCCTACGGCTTTGGCAGCTGAATCAAATAAAACGTCGATTGATGGTCTGTGCCGATTGACTGGTGGCTCCTGATCGACCTGAAGTAGGTATTGCGCGCCCATACGCGCTATCGAAAGGTGATAGCCGCCTGGGGCAATGTAGGCATGACCGGGTAAAATTGGTTCGCCGTGAACAGCCTCCTTGACCGTAATTCGACACAATCCATTAAGACGTTGTGCAAAAGATTGCGTAAATCCGGGCGGCATGTGTTGCGCGATCAAAATACCAGGGCACTCCGGTGGCATGGGCTGCAATATCTCCCTAATTGCCTCGGTCCCACCAGTCGAGGCCCCAATGACAATAATTTTTTCTGCATTTAATAACGACACACACGCTAAGGGCGGCGGTGCAACATTGATCTCGTTTTTCTCGCGGCGAACCAACGTGCGCCTGATCTGCAGACGTGCACGTGATGCCGTACGAATTTTATCTGCAACCAGATTGGTGTATTCAACCAGGTCATCAGAGGCACCAAGCCGCGGCTTTGGAACAAAATCGACTGCACCCAACTCCAGCGCACGCAAGGTAGTTTCTGATCCTTGTTCCGTCAGCGAAGAGACCATTACGACCGGCATTGGTCGTAATCGCATAAGTTTTTCCAAAAAATCAAGGCCATCCATACGTGGCATTTGTACATCTAACGTCAACACATCTGGATTTAATAGTTTAATCAGCTCACGCGCAACAAGCGGATCGGGCGCTGTCGCAATCACAGTCATATCCGGCTGACTATTGATGATTTTACTAATCAGACAGCGCATTAAAGCTGAATCATCAACACATATTACTTTTATTTTATTAGCCACTTGTCCCTCGTTTTTTATGGCCGTCTCATTCCGGGTTTATTTCACCGACTACAACAATTCAACTTATTTCCGTCAATTCAGATCTCTTAATACAGGTGTACGATCTGATCATCAAATCGCGGCAAGCAAAGGAAAGCTGGGATCAGCTTCAGTCCGTCAAGATTTAAGCACCGTTTAGTCCGCGATACAAACGTGTAGTGAGGATCAAAGAAAGCTTCCCTGCAAAGTTACGGCAAACGCGCTAAAACCTGCACCAGTTCACGCTCCTCTTTTTGCACTTGCACGAAATCATCATGTCGACGTAACTTCAACACCATCACTTTTCCGGTTCTTGGAAAGTAATTCACTCGCCGCGGTAATTGCCCGCGTAAATCCTGCGCTGCTAAACGAATCTGATTCAACTCAAGATAACGCAGCACAAACTCAGCGTTGCGATCCCCTATGTTTAACATCGTCATATTTGCTAATACCGCACCGCCACCGAAAACCTTGGCTTCGAGTCGATCACGACGCGCACCGGCTTTCAATAGCTCGTTCAAAAGCACTTCCATGGCGTACGCGCCATACCGCATGGCATGCATTGATTTCATTCCCTGCAAAGCATTCATTGATACCGCGGCTGTGGCATCCCGCGTATTGGCCCCGCCATCTTCAGGCAGCATGAAATGATTCATACCACCAATACCCGCCATACTATCGTGCACACACGCCGACACGCATGAGCCGAGTACTGTTGTCAGTACCATGTCCTTGTCGGTGACGTAATATTGATTGGGTAACAGCTTCACGGCTTCAATCTGAAATTCGCGATCAAAATAATGATGACTAGCGACCGGCTCCATTTTTGCAGAAATCATGGTCGCACTTTAGGTGTGGTCAGTTCATAGACGGTTTGTCCACGCAATCTAAACGGTTGATTTACATAAGAAAAACTCTCCGAATGTCCAGCAAATAACAGGCCGTGCGGCTTCATTAAAGGCGCAAAACGCTCCAGAATTTTTCCTTGGGTTGGCTTATCGAAATAGATCATTACATTGCGACAAAAAATGGCGTCAAATGGCTCTTTGAGAGCCCAGTTTGGGCTCAAAAGATTCAATTGTTCAAAGCGGACCATAGCGGCAACTTCCGGTCGAATTTTTGCCTTTCCGGTCTGTGCTCCGGAACCTTTTAAAAAAAATCGCTTCAGCCGCTCCGGTGACAATTTTCTCACCTGTTCGATGCTGTACTCACCGGTTGCAGCCTTATCAAGTACCTGCGTGTCGATATCTGTTGCCAATACCCGGGCGGTGCTAGCCCGATTACCGAGCGCCTCAATAAGCGTCATGGCGATTGAATACGGCTCTTCACCGGTGGAAGCAGCAGAACACCAGACGGTGATCGGCTGGGCGCATTTAAGAGCGTGCGCTGCCAATAACGGAAAGTGATGCGGTTCGCGAAAAAAAGCGGTCAGGTTGGTAGTCAGTGCGTTAGTAAAGGCCTCCCATTCGAGGCTATCCTGATCAGATTCCAGCATCGCCAGATAGGACGCAAATTCGGTAAGTCCCAAAGCGCGCAAGCGCCGCGATAACCGGCTGTAGACCATTTCACACTTTTTTTCGCCCAAGGCTATACCAGCGCGTTGATAGATCATATTTCTTACGCGGGAAAAATCATACTCCGTGAGCACAAAGTCGCGCATAACGCTAGTGTTTGAAACTGGTGATATTGGTGAAGAACGCGTCATGGCGTTACCGTCCTGACCATGCGGATACAGAAAAATCGTTCGCTAGCATCCTGCAACGGAAGGTTTTTCGAAAATTTTGGAGTGCACACATCAAATAATTTGCCAGTGATATTAACGATGATGCGAACCATCTAAGAATGACAGCCAACGATGTCAGAAACTGATGGTCATGCTGTGATTTTCTGCAACTATCTGGATATCCCTTCAACACAGTCAACGTTATGTGTACCCGATCAAAATCAATCGATTGGCAAATAGCATTGGCTACCCATTTTTTTCTTTGCGTATTCGACCGAAAAATATTGTTATGCATGTTTTATCTACACGATGATAAATATACATAAATCTGTTGCCATTCAATGGGTCGAAAAACACGTTAAAACAAGGCTTCCTTCCTGCATGTAACAAATACTTGCGCCCGAAAGCTTACCTTGAATGTCGGACTGATCACCTGCGTACAAGTTTGCAAATCTGATTAACGACCCATACAAAGCAATTTGACAACGTTCACCAAGCAATTCGACGGAATCGTTATTCAGAGCCCGTTGGATGCTTTGATGGCGAATGGGTGTGACTTGTATGGCCTGCGCGACCATGTAACATGCGCGCTGGTGGGGTAATATCGATGACGCGCTTGGCTGCCGGCTGGTTTTTTTCGGTAGTGGTTTGTGATGTATTCAATGATGCATGCAATGAACTATTGAATGATGTCTGACCATGCAAATGTGTCACAACATCATGTCGATCCAGCTTAAATGCGCTGACGACGTCAGCCAGAGCAGCAGCTTGATCTTGCAAACTCTCAGCCGCCGCAGCCGCTTCTTCAACCAATGCGGCATTTTGTTGTGTGACCTGATCCATCTGACTAACCGCCTGATTTATCTGATCGATCCCGGCAGTTTGTTCATGACTGGCCGCGCTAATATCACCCATGATGTCAGTGACGCGACGGATGCTAACTACAATGTCGTTCATCGTGGTACCGGCCTGATCAACCAGCTGAGAACCAAGGGTGATTTTGTTGACCGAATCATCGATTAAACCTTTGATCTCTTTGGCAGCACTCGCGGAACGCTGCGCCAAATTTCTGACTTCTGCAGCGACGACGGCGAAACCGCGCCCTTGTTCACCCGCCCTCGCCGCCTCGACCGCGGCATTCAATGCCAGAATATTGGTTTGAAACGCGATCCCATCGATGACGCCGATAATGTCTACAATTTTTTTCGATGACGCATTAATTGAGCCCATCGTCGTCACCACCTGAGTGACGACAGAACCGCCGTGGAGAGCGACTTCCGATGCAGTGACGGCAAGTTGATTAGCCTGGCTTGCATTGTCGGCATTTTGCCTTACGGTTGATGTCAATTGCTCCATCGATGCCGCTGTTTCTTGCAGTGAACTAGCTTGTTGCTCGGTACGCGACGATAGATCCTGATTCCCTGCTGCGATCTGACTCGATGCGGTGGCAATCATATCGGTACCATTGCGTACTTCACCCACTATCTGCTGAAGGCTTGCATTCATATCTTTTAACGCCTGCATGAGTTGCCCGGTTTCGTCCTTCGACCTGACTTCAATATCGGTGGTTAAATCACCATCCGCCACCCGACGCGCAACATCCACTGCAAACTCCAATGGCTGCGCTACCTTGCGCGCAATCCACATCGCCATCCCCATACCAATGACGATCATCGCGATCAATAGTGCACAAATAGCAAGGCGAGCGTTACGGAAAAGTGTCTCTCCATTTGCGCTAGCTTTTTGGCTGCCAATACTATTCGCCTTTTCCAACTGATCGAGCGAAGCATTTAATCCTTGAAAGGTCGAAAAAGATTCATCACGAATAGCGTTTAGCGCATCTTCTTTTTCGTTTCCTTTCGATAACGCGAATATCTTATCGTTCTGGGAAAAGAAAGTCTCCATACCGGCTTTAACTTTTTCAAAAGTAATCTTCTCGGCCGCTCCTAGATTCATCGCTCCATAAAAAGATATATTTCTTTTTAGCGCCGCTTTTATTTCTGGCACCTGGACGGAATAGCTTTCCATGCCCTTTTCATCGTAGGACGTGACGTGCTGCAACTCCATTAGACGCAATCTGGACAACTCCGATTTCAGACGCAGAACGGCACGAACACTTGGTAACCAGTTGCTGTTAATTTCGGTGGCTGCGCTATTTACACGCCCCAACTGCAAAATCGAAAAGCCGCCCAGTAATATGGTCAGAATCAGCATCAATGCGAAAGAAAGTACCATCTTCCTTGCAATCTTGAGGTTATTGAACCAAGTCATATTTTTCTTTTCAATTCAAAAGTGTAAGCAACGTATCAGTCGCAGCGGTGTAAAAATGGGTGCAGATGTCAGGATGTTAAATATCAATATGGCACTATTCTAGTTTTCGATCAGTCACGCTTAAAAGATCTTTATATAATCTCTGAAAAGTAGCCGTTACCAAGACCAACAACGCGACTTAAAGGGGTTAACGGCAACATTGAAGATTTATTTAAGCCTTCTACTACAGAATTTTCACAAGAAGATTTGACGAAAGCGATGCACATAAAAACTCATCAGAGAGCACGTAGAACATTTGGCGCGGACTCCATGACAAAAAAACGCATAACAAACCATGCTAAACATGAGCAAGCAGTAAAATAGGGGCTCAATACCAACCATCTCCAGTCAAACCCATGAACACATCACCAAACACAGTCGTTGCACTGGAGATTAAATGTCTTACCTGCTCCAACTGATCGAGCAATACGGTCTGATTATTGTTTTTTTTAATGTCTTACTCTCACAGTTAGGCGTGCCGCTGCCAGCATATCCGACGTTGATCATCACTGGCGCACTAGCCAGCGGTGGTGAATATTCAACTACAATGTTGTTACTCACGGCAGTATTGGCGGCATTAATTGCTGACTATGGCTGGTATCTGACAGGACAACGCTACGGCAGAAAAGTGATGGGAATGTTATGCCGCGTTTCGCTGTCGCCAGATTCCTGCGTACGGCAAACGGAGGCGATTTATGCACGATGGGGTCCGCCCTCATTGCTAATTGCCAAATTTATTCCTGGCTTCGCCTCAATCGCCAGCGCATTGGCCGGTACGATCGGGACCCGTCGCCCAACTTTTCTGCTCTTTGACGGGGCTGGTGTGGCCTTGTGGGCCGGTCTGGCAATTTTCCTTGGTTCGCGCTTTAGCACGACAATCGACCAGTTATTGCTTCTGCTAGAAGAGTTGGGTGAAACCGGTTTAGCGATCATCCTTGCTGGAGTTGCCATTTTTGTCGTGGGGAAATGGTGGCAACGCAAACGTTTTATGAAGTCATTACTGATGGCGCGTATTTCGGTGGCGGAATTAGAACGATTACTGCAGCAAGGTATAAAACCGGCGATTGTTGATGTCAGAACGCCTTTGGCGCAACAGCAGGGTTGGATTCCTGGTGCAGTCATCACCTCATTACAACAGATCAATACCTTCACCCTCGATGCGACGACCGATCAGGAAATCATCGTCTATTGTGCGTGTCCTAATGAAGCATCGGCGGCAGCGGTCGCCAAACAATTGATGCAACGTGGTTATAAAAAGGTACGGCCCCTGACTGGCGGTATCGATGCGTGGGTTGCTGCTGGTTATCCTGTCGAAACCTGACACCGAACTAAGACAACATGGTTGTAGCGCTGGCGGTATTGCGATGAAATACCAAAGGTGTCGAACTATTTTCCCCCACGAAAGTTGGCATGCTTAGATTAAGCCTTGATGCGTTACAAATTTTGGATGCAATTGACAGGCGTGGTTCATTCTCAGCAGCGGGCATTGCCTTACATCGCGTTCCCTCGACAATTTCCTACACAGTCGCCAAACTGGAACAGGACTTAGGCGTACAAGTATTTGAGAGACGTGGACCAAAAGTCACATTAACCTTAGCTGGTGCTGAACTTCTAAAAGAAGGCCGCTATATTTTAAAGGCCGCAGAAGACCTTCAACATCGCGTCAGACGCGTGGCGTCCGGCTGGGAAACTGAACTCACCATCGGGTTGGATTCACTATTTTCAGGCGGAGCGCTGGCAACCGCACTGGTGACTGATATCGCCGCATTCTATGAAGTCGCTGATCATACGCGGCTGCGCATTGCACGAGAATCGCTGGATGGCACGTGGGAAGCACTACTTGATCGTCGTGTCGACCTGCTCATTGCAGCGCCGGGTGAAGGCCCAGCTGGTGGCGGCTACATTGCCGAGCCGATGGGAAGTCTTTCATTCGTCTTTGCCGTCGCGCCAAACCATCCTCTTGCACAAGTAACGCACCCTTTAGGAAAAGCCGACATGCACCCTTATCGCGCCATTACGGTGGCCGATTCTGCCAGAAAAATGGCGGCGCGCACTGTCGGACTTTTGCTGGGACAAAATACCTTAACAGTACCCGATATGCAGAGTAAGTTCGCATTACAAGTTGCCGGGATCGGCTTTGGTTTTTTGCCAGAACCGTGCGCGCGTGCAGCGCTTGCTTCGGGTCAGTTAATCGCCAAAGAAGTGGAAGAACCGAGACAGGATGAACAGTTTTATCTGGCTTGGCGAACCGGTGAGAATGGTGCTGCGCTGGCGTGGTGGGTAGAACGCATGCAGCAACCAGATGTAATGCCGCGCCTAATCAATCGCATGATTCAGGGAATACATTAATCCACATCGAAAACGCAATTGATCTTTTATGACGATGGCTTCTGCTGACGCTGATACTCACTATGCTTGATCTCAAGATAGGTAGCACGATCCATTTCATGTAACTGTTTCGCATATTGTTCGGTAGAAGTAAACCAACTTTGCAGCCGCATTTCACGCTGCGCGGCGGGTGGCGCAGAAAATGCGGAGAGGTAGGAATCAATGGCGAGGTAATAGCGCATCGTATTACGCTCCACCAGGCCACGCACGCCGCCGATATAATCCGGGCTTGCATGCAATTGCTTACTCGTACCATTTTGGATGGTGAACCCGACTTTATCTCGACCGATTGTTGCGAGATAACTTTGCATAGCTAAACGCCCTGCGAAGCTGTAAGCGTATGAATACGTCAGATGCAGAAAAGTTTTACCTTCCTGAAGCGATGCTGCTTCAAGTTGTATATGGTAGTCACTCGTACTAAGGGGACCGTTTTTTGCATGAAGACGCACAGCAAAATAATCTGGTGTCTTCGCAGCTACGCTGTACGAAAATGTGACATCAAAAGCTTGAGAAAGTGGCTTATCGTATTTTGTCCCAACGCTAACCAGCAGCGCGTCGCCACTTTTATCTGCAGAAGCATGACAATATTTGATATTAAGATGCAGCGTTAACACGTCACACCAATGCGACGGATCATTGAGCGCTATATTGACGGTAGAAAATGGGTAATCCACTAATACGTAAATATCACCCTTCAAATGACTGGAAGACTCGGTAGAGTCGAGATATAACGGCCTATTAAACTGATTATGACTAAGTTGTCCGCGCAAATCGGCATATCTGGCGCGTAGGGTTACGGGTGAAAGCGATTCCACTACTTCTGGCTTGACTATTCCTGCGGCAACAGCGGATCCCGCACCAATTAATAGCATGCAGATAGCTAAACAGCGCAACATCCGCCTTGTTGAATATTTTTTAACTAAAGTATTCATCCTTCTTATATCTTACTGCGTGCAGAATTTATCTGCTGAAATACTGTCACTCAACAGTAGGTTCTAATAACCTACGATTGTTTGACCTTGCCTTGTCCAATATCTTCCGGCTATAGTTAAGGCATGCGTTATAAACTATATTACTGGCCGACGATTCAAGGGCGCGGAGAATTTATTCGACTCGCGTTAGAGCAATCCGGGGCGACCTATACAGACGTAGCACGTCGATCGGAGCGAAGCGGGATGGGCGTGGCGGCGATGCTGCGTTTGATGGAAAATGGCGTCAATCCGTTACCCTCGTTCGCCCCGCCGTTCTTACAATCTGGCGATATATTCATTGGGCAAACTGCAAACATCCTTTTGTTTTTGGGCCCACGTCTACATTTAGTTCCTGAAGATGAAGCAACGCACCTCTGGGCCCATCAGCTACAACTCACCATCGCCGATCTGGTCACCGAAGTGCACGATACCCATCACCCTGTCGCCAGTGGCCTGTATTACAAAGATCAAAAGCCTGAAGCATTACTGCGCGCAACTGACTTCACTGGTGCAAGGCTACCGAAATTTTTGGATTACTTTGAGTCGATTATCGTCAGCAACCCAAAAAGTGACAAACACTTAATCGGCGACGCGTTATCTTATGTGGACCTGTCAATGTTTCAGATAGTCGCAGGATTGCGATATGCATTTCCAAAAACCATGAAAAGACTTGAACCCGATTATCCCTGTTTGATAGCATTGTACAAATTAGTCGCTTCACAGCCGCGGATAGCACGATACCTGGCCTCATCAAGACGGCTGGCGTTTAACCAGCAAGGGATTTTTCGCCGCTACCCTGAATTGGATAGCTGAGCGCACACGCAGTACCCATCAAGAATAACAGCGTTTAGTACGGCTGAGCGTCCTAATATAACGCGACCACGCCACCACCTAATACCCCACATATGAGAACTAAACTTTCGTTCTAGTCCTAGCGACAGAAGAAAAGCTTAGTGATAATTTAGAGAAACCAACGCAATTAAATAAATACGATACCGTACTTATTTAGTTGCTATTGGTAGCGTCCACAGGGCGTGAATTTGAAAGCTTTAGCGCGTACAAGGCAACAACTAGCTTGTCTTACCTTCAATTTATATCCTTAGTTTCAATTTATATCTTTTCTTAACTGTCACCCAGCCATGTTAGACGGCTTCGCATCAATAAATGCACGATTGACAACCAAAACTATAACCGGAAACATCCCCAGCTAAGTCGGTGTTTCGCAGCATCTTGGTCGCTCGTCGTTACCTGTCAATAACATCATCAAAGGATGCCCATGGGCCCTATCACCTCCCGTCTCTCAACGTCACCGCCCCCCGCGAATTCCGCAGCTCACGCGCCGGCTTTAACTGCCGGCGCCCGTTCGACATTTAGCACTCGGGTCACAAACTGCAATGGTGTTGATGCCTCACAACACAAAGTGAAATTGTCGCATCATGCAAAAGCGCCCAGGGAAACCCGCAGACAACGCATTAATACGGAAATTAAAAATGAAAAAATAAATGAAGAAAATGAACAAGTGGAAATGGCCGCACTGCGAGATGGTTACGCGCAATTTTACGGGAATCCTGGCGACGTTTCTTGCCTTAGCTCATGCGCTGCGGAAGGACCTATCAATAAAACAGGATTGGCGCTAGCCATTGTACTGATAGCAAATGCATGTAAACCATCGCTATTATTTTCAGCTTATTGTAAACAGACGGGAACGCGTTTTCCTATCTTACCGACGACCACTGAAGACCTGAAGCTAACGGCACCCATCAAAAGCCGGAACAATGATACGGCTGCAGTCACACCGTCAAATATACCCACGTTAGCAGACATCGGGAACGGCCTTTTAGAATGTGGAAAATATGTATATGACAGCCTGCCAGCGTTACCCAAGGGAGGTATACAGGGCGTCGGCGCAAGTGTTCCTGAACATAACCGGGAAAGATATTGGCACGTAGCTGATCAAGAACCTAAGCCTACTCCTAAAACTTTCTGGGCCGCCCTTACCGCCGATGCTGAGACAACTTCTTTAAATACCTCAGCAGCAATATTTAGCGGTATCAACGCTTATCACCACTGGCTACCGAATGTTCCGCAAGACGAACGATTAAAGGGTCTAGCACTCGAGTACACCCGTAATAATATAGTCGATGTTAAGCAGCTTCTGGTCGCGTTCGCACCTTTAATTCGGCGCGAGTGGGGGAAGGAGGTAACGGTTGATCAATATGAGTACGCGATATTGAAGTATGCGACGCAGCTCCAGCGCGCTCCCGCTGGCAGCAGGGTCTGGTTGAGTGACATTGTGCAACCGCAAACGGTTAGGCCGCAGACAGAATTAAAAGAAGCAGCCACGAAGCTATTCTTTAATGCTTTAGCAGAAATAAATGAAACATTGGGCGCTCGAACCTTAAGAGATTTCATACACAGCATTGTAGACTGGGATCTACACGCTAATCCCACCTTGGATAAATTGCCTAAATTGGCTACTCAAATAAGAGGGTTAGTGCTCAGGAGGCTGGCGCTTCCCGGGCTTTCACTGACTGCGACGGAGCGTCACCGATTGGATACGCTGGTAAATTGGTTTACCGAGGCGACATTGGTGGATATGGATCCGTTGCTTAGCGCGGAACTTAACATTCAGCATCCTGACTTTGGCCAGACTTCCTATCATAGTCGTGACGGCACATTAATGAGCATTGGGGCCGGATTCATTCATCAATTTCCAGCAAAAACCAGCCACGCCCTCACGCCCGCCGTTCTGCGTGAGGTGGGCCTGCATAGCTTGATTAATCTTTCTCCTCAAGCATGGCCATCGACTACCGGCGCTGCCCTGATACGCTTTTACAATTCGCTTCCGGCAAATGCGCCTGGTGAGCCCTTAAAGAGTCCCGCTGAACGTATGAAAGCCGGACTATCTTCTCTGATGGCGCCTGTACTAACCAAAATTCGGCTCTTGCAGGAAGTCAAAATTAAAGAGAATGCGTTCTTATTATGTGCAGCCGAACGGTTCAATAACGATACATTTCACGAACAGCAGTCCAGGAGTGCGCTAAATGAACTTGAGTTAAGTAAATTTCATTTATACAAATTCGGCATTGAGCATTTGCCACAAACCGATCAAGAAAATCTTATCCGCTCAAGTAGTGAGGGTCGACTAGAAGTATTTGTACCCGAAGTGATTTTATATAAAGCCGAAGACGATAACGCCTCTTATAAAGCCACACTTACTGCAACATCTGGATTTATTGTCGGAACCGGATCCACACACAGCACGGGGTCTTCCGAATATTATTTATTTTCAGAGGAGCGCTCCTGGAGCTCCCCGGTTGTTTCCAGAATTACGAAACAAATAGCGGGCGATGTAACAAGGTACGTGAATGACCATCATGCCACCTTTACCAGCGGCGTCCGGTTCCAGCCGTCCAGCCAGATTAGCTTTGAGACTTCATCTATCTTTACATTTGGAACAAATCCAGATGAAATCGCCATCGCCTTGAGTGGGTTGTACAACTTCCCACCATCGATACATAAAAGATTTATCGATGCGTCAGCGGAGAAACCACCATCGACAACCGTAACCGGAAACCTCCATTCTACAATTTATGCATTCGGAAAATTCCTTATTGGAATGATTCCAGAGGGAAGTTGCGTAATTGCCGTCCTTGACACAGCTGAAATGATCGCACTGCCCGCAAATACCGACGAGGGTCTCGCGGAGCAAGGAATGGCAATAGGGACGGATGCCTTATTTTGTTTCACCGGGATGGTCAGAGCAGAGCAGGCAAGTTATCTGATTCCCTCTGTTCGCCCTCCTTTTAACTTCAGAATTTCAGACGAATTTGCGGAATCCAAGATTACAACGCATCTGGCAAAACAAGCGCCCGAAACCGGCTCAAAAGTGGATCTGAAGCAGGAGTGGGTATTCTGGCCGATCGTGACCACCGATTCTGGTCTATCGTGACCGACCATTCTGGCGCATCGTGACCGCTCATTCCGGTCTATCGTGACCGATTTCAAGCCCGACCAGAATCGGCGGTCACGATAGCAGAATCATCGGTCACGATACCGGAATGGTGTCGTACAGCACCGTGATGATGTTACGCATAGAGCAACCGAACGGGTACGCTTCCAGTTTGTCTGGAGACAACGTGCCCGTACAAAGGATCACTATGCGTAAGATAAAAGACGTATTACGTTTAAAACTGGATGCCAAACTATCGCACCAGCAGATTGCCGCAGCACTGGGGATTTCAAAAGGAGTCGTCACCAAGTATGTCGGCCTGGCCGCCGTTGCCGGTTTGGACTGGTCGGCGGTGCAAGATGTAGACGACACCGAGTTGGCGCACCGGCTTTTGGTCACGCCAGAACGGACCCGAGACCATGTCCAGCCAGATTACGCCAGGCTGCATCACGAACTGCGGCGCAAGGGGATGACGCTGATGTTGCTATGGGAAGAGTATCGTGCCGATTATGCCCAGCACCAGACCTATGCCTACTCACAGTTCTGCGTGAATTACCGGCAGTTTGCCAAACAGCTCAAACGCTCTATGCGCCAGATTCACCGGGCTGGCGAGAAACTGTTCATTGATTATGCTGGTCCGACTATCGGTCTCACTGATGGTAGCCGTGCCCACATCTTCGTCGCTGCTCTGGGCGCATCGAGCTACACCTATGCCTGTGCTACGCCGCGTGAGACGATGGCCGACTGGCTCACTTCGACAGCGCGTGCGCTGCGCTTCTTCGGCGGGGTACCGCAGTTGATTGTTCCCGATAATCCGAAGGCTATGATCGCCGACGCCAATCGCTACGAACCACGCAGTAACGACACCGTACGCGATTTTGCGCGCCACTACGGCACCTCCATCTTGCCAGCCCGTCCGCGTCATCCTCAGGATAAAGCGAAGGCCGAATCAGCAGTGCAGATCGTCGAGCGCTGGATCATGGCGCGTCTGCGACATCAGCAATTTAGCAGCGTCCACGAGGTCGATGTCGCCATCGCACCGCTGCTGAGCGTACTTAACGATAAGCCGTTTCAGAAGCTACCCGGTAGTCGCGCCAGTGCGTTTGCCCAACTCGATGTCCCGGCGCTACGGCCTTTGCCATTGCAATGTTATGAGATGGCGCATTTCAAGACTGTCAGGGTGCATAACGATTACCACGTTGAGATCGGCCGCCATCACTACAGTGTGCCGCAAGCCCTGGTCGGTCAGGTGCTGGAAGCCCGGATGACAGCGACGACAGTGGAAATCCTGCATCGCGGTCAACGTGTCGCCAGTCATCCGCGCAACAGTGGCGAAGGCGGGTTCACCACCGACACCCTGCATATGCCGGTGGCGCATCGTGCGCAATTGGAATGGACGCCACAGCGACTGATTCACTGGGGACAGACCATCGGTACGGCGACAGCGGAGGCGGTGACGCGTCTGATGGCCGAGAACAGACATCCCGAGCACGGCTACCGTGCCTGTCTTGGTCTGCTGTCATTGGCCAAGCGCTACGGCAAGCCACGTCTTGAAGCAGGATGCATGCTGGCCTTACAGCTCGGTGCCTGCCAATACCGCCACGTCCGTGACATTCTCAAAAATAACCGTGATCGCACACCGTGTGCCCCAGTTGGCGATTGGGTCAGTCCTGACCATGCCCATGTGCGTGGCCCTGATTACTATCAATGAGGATGTCAACGATGATGATGCATACCACTCTGGCCCAATTGCGGACCTTAAAACTCGATGGCTTAGCGACCGGACTGGAGGAACAATTGACGCAGGCCAGTATGGCGGCGATGAGTTTCGAGGAACGTCTGGCACTCTTGGTTGATCGCGAAGTCCATTGCCGCAATGACCGCAAGCTCCTGCGCCTGCTTAAGAACGCCCACCTGAAATACGCACAAGCGGCGATTGAAGACATTGATGCCCGCTCGGGGCGTGGCATCGACCGCCGTGAAGTGATGAGTCTGGCGCTGGGAGATTGGGTCAGTGCTGGCCACAGCATTCTCATTACCGGACCGACCGGTGCTGGCAAATCGTGGCTGGCCTGCGCACTGGCACAGTACGCCTGTCGGCGCGGATACTCTGCTGTTTATCAACGCGTACCCCGTCTACAGGAAGAACTACGCATCCGGCACGGCAGCGGCAGCTTTGGGAAATGGCTGCTCCAACTCGCCAAGATCGATGTCTTGGTACTTGATGACTGGGGCATGGGCGCGATCGACAGCACGACCCGTTCCGACTTGCTGGAGATGATTGACGACCGGGCGGCAAACAGAGCGACGATTATTACCAGTCAACTTCCTGTTGACCATTGGCATGCCTGGATTGGCGACGCCACTATTGCCGACGCCATCCTGGACCGCATTCTGCAGCGCAATCATCGGCTGACACTGACCGGCGATTCACTGCGTGGCGCAGAACGACCTAAAACCAGCAAAAAGGAGAAAACTATCGACCCATCGTGACCGCAGACATTACAATTTAACCGCGTAACAACATCGCAGGCGCAGCGGTCACGATCGGCCAGAATGAGCGGTCACGTTGACCAGAATACGCAAGGAGAGAAGAAAGCTTGCGGCAAGTACTCATATGGCGATGAAACCAAAGGACTTACAGTTTAGAACTGGGATTTCCGAATTTATTGACACTACACCAGCTAAAATCGTAACGCTCCCTAACAAGATTTCAGTTCGGGGAAACACCCTCAGGGTGCCGCGCAACTTGGCCCCGAAAGGCCTTATACAAAAGTCTGAGGGTGGGCAAATATATATCGTCATGGGGTTAGCTAATTCAGAAAAAAAAGTGAGTTACCTCTGGAATGAGCCAAAACAAATATTGGAATTGCAAACCGATCAATGGTTGAAGTCATATGAACATCTGCTCGATCAAGATCCGCAAGTTTTATCCACATTTATGCGTAAATTTCCCCAACCCTCATCCTCAGCAGATGTAGCCGGCATGTTATACAACAACAAACGTCTCAACAGCGTGCGCCAGATCAAATACCAGAGTTTCTTTGATCATCCGCCTGTGCAGGCAAAGCATGGTATCTACAGCGTAGGAGACCGTGAATATATCAAACTTGAGGGCGGATTCTATTTACTCGAAGAACAATCCGAGCCCAGTGGAGAACGTCGTATTAAGGGAGAGGGTATTTTGGGAAAGGGCATACCGGAAGACTTACGTCTTGATATGAAATATGACGGCGCTAATTGGTACGTAACGAACAATCATTTGATTACACCCATGAGCGAACTTCCCAAGACTATTACTTCTTTTAACGCGGCAATAGAACAGGGGTTTAACCTACCAGAAGGTTGGTCGACATCCACGATGTACGTTGATCATTTTAACCGCGATCAATTTATTTTCAGCTTTCATGATAAGGAAGGCAGAATCCAGTATCGCTCTGGCCCGGACCGAAATGATGCACTCGAAGAACTTACCACTGAAAAATTCGATGAAAAGCAATGCCGAGTGAAACGAGCGCCACCCGTCAGTTTGCAAGCAAGCTGTAGTTCGCCGGCCGCGTATATTTCTCCTCTGCCATCCGAATCCATGCGTAGACAAGCGATCAATGAGCTGGTTGCATTAGACATTGAAACGCGTCCGTTTTATGAACGCCCACTGCTGCGACTTGAAATACTTCGCGATGCTGAAAAAATTCAAAATGTGTTCCACACTAATCCTGAACTGGAACTACACTTTTCCACCATAGCCCTCCTTATCCGTAGAGAAAGATCAACATGGCTGCGCATAATGAGCCAAATGAAGACGTTGCAATGGGGAACTGATACCGTACCGGCAAAAAGTTTATTGCGCCTGTCAAATTTTTGGAAAGGCGTGCAGGACCATTTAAAACGTGCATCGTTTGAAGATTTTGGAGGTCAGGAATCGGCGTTAAACGATATCTGCGAGACGAACCTGAAACTCTGCGAGAGCCAGCGATCCTATAGTGAACTGAAAGAGGTTTATCTTAAAAAAGTAGTTACGTTGAATCGGTTAAGTAATGAATACAAAACTGACTTCCTCATACCACAACAAAAAGCCACAACCCGCTTATGGAAAGTGGTTATAGGTCCCGTTTTAACCACAAAGTTTACTAAGGCTGAAGACTGGACATTCGAGATACATGCGAGAGGTATATCGGAAATAAGAAAGGCTTATGGACAAAACTTTGCTGATAATGTCCTATCTGCTTACGCCACCAACCATGAACATGCGGAAAATTTGGTCGACTGGTCGAAAGACGCCCCTGAATCATTCTGGAAGGACGCTTCTGCGTTTTTTCACGTTATCCCTGAAGATATAACGCTAGCTTACAAAAAGGAAATGATTGGAGTACTGTCGAATTTTCGGAATCACGCTGCTCCGGCCAGTGCCGACAATTTACGCATCGTCTCACCGGCAATCAGCCCAGAAGGAGTTCAGTATCGATATAACCTGCAGAACCACGTAAAAGGCGCTCCTCAGGAGTCTTCGCTCTTTGGCAACGAGATTACAGCCTATACGTTTGAAGAGAATTGGGAGGGTGGGCAGCGGGGCGAGGTATTTCTAACGACCTCAGCATTTTTATCACCCATTAATAGCCCCATGACGCTGGAGGAAGTTCTGGGACACGAGTTGGCACACCTGGCAATTCCAGAGGGTCAGCAGGAAATTTATCTCTCTGCAGACCAATCAAAATTCGGCCATTGCTCAGAAGACGGGATGCGTCGGCACGCGGACGCGATACTCGGCTCACCGGCGGCATTTCTGAGTTATATAAAAAATCCACCGGATATGAAACTAGGTTTTCTAACGCATTTCAGGACGGTATTGCCCTCTCGTTTCAAAGAGCATTTTCCCCAGGGCATCAAAGGAGCTATCAATCAGGAACGCTTTGATGGTTTTGTAACAAAATTGTTCGAAGGGCCACCTGATGAAAAAATTAAGGCGTTTATGATGCCCGACATATTTGTATCATGGCTTCAACACATGTTGAAAACACTGCCCACTGGAGACGCTCAACCATCAAATTTTAGACATAAACGCGAGTCCTCACCTAACCCTTTAGATGCTCAAATCCAAAAACTTCTGGTACGTGAATTGTTTGACGCAAGCCGACGCAAAAAAAACACCTGATGTCGCACCCATGGATTTGATGTGTGTTAGCTGTCAGGTCGTTATGCAATATCAAAAATTCATGAAGGCCTATCGACTTTATTTTAACTAAAAAACCGAAATCGCTATTGCTAGTGTTGCGAATATACCTATGCGTTGAGCCCGTTTGTTGTAACTTATATTGATTCAGTACAAGCCTACATGGTTTGTGACATTCGCAGAATCGCTCCACCACATTACGGTTTCGGTACTACTGGCAGTATTCTCTTTGTTCGTTCCAGTTTTCTGTCGCTTGTTGCATATCAGCTCTCTCTTGAGCATAACAAATTAGACTTTCGTTCTCGTCCTAACGACAGATGAAAATGGCAATGATAATTTAGATAAACCACCGCAATTAAACAATGTCGCCTCGTACTTTTTTGAACCACTTTCTTTTGCGTTCAGAAGGACATGAAATTCTTTTTTAGTTGGTATGAGAAGAGACGAACAGCCTACCTCATTTTGATTTTTACCATCTTCACTCAGCTATCACCGAGCAGTTTTAAATGGCATGACCTCACTGAAAGCGCAATTAAATATCCGTGAACATGCGCAGAAAAGTCAGTGCTTTACAACCTCTAAGTTGTTCATAGTTACCGGTTATTAACATCATCAAAGGATGCTCATGGGTCTCGTCATCTCCACTCCCTCAACCCTAACCTCTTTTAAGAGCTCCGCAGCTCGACGACAGGGTACTAGCCCTGGCACTCCATCCCAATTCAGTACGCGATTCAAAAGCTGTAACGGTTCTGAAACGTCCCTGCATCGCGTGAATTCACCGCATTCAAAAGCACCTAGACTAAAGCGCAAAGAACGCATTGGGTGAGAAATAAAGCTGAAAAGATAGCCCAACAACAGGAACAACAAAGAACGGCGGCAATTCGAGAGATGAACACGCCTATATTGCAGGACTCAATCCGCCCACTAATCGGTAAAACAGAATTGGCCCATGCAGTTTTAGGGCTAGTCACTGGAATTAATCCCATGCCAATTTGGTCGGCTTACCGTGATCATCCTGGCATGCACTTTCCTGTGTTGGCGAATACAACTGGACGGACGTATCTGGTGGGACCTATCGAACGCGAAAACACTAGTACTGCGAAGGTCGAACCGTCGCACTTACCGACCTTGAAAGACATCGGAAACAGCCTTTCAGAATCTGACAAGCATATAGACGACCACCTACAAAAGTTACCGGGTTCGCGGAGGTTATTGCAGGTAGCCAAGGATGCGCCTGTCTTTTTGAAGAGTCCATATCGGCCGCCAGATGATGAAGCTAAACAAGAGACATCTGCTTCTTTGATCAGAAGCTCCTCTCCCCCGGCACCGACGGTAACTGCAGCTCCGGGTTCCACTCCTGTTACTACCAGCATCGCAAAATCCTCATCTCCTACAAATCAGGCTTATGCTTCGATAGACAAAGCAGCGATGTTGAGCGGCATAAACGCTTACCAACACTGGCCTACGAACGTCCCGCAAGACGAGCGATTAAAGGGTATCGCATTCCAGCGACATAATGATCATATCTCAAATGTTTATCAGCTTCTGGACGCGTTCGCGCCGTTAATGCCACGTACATGGGGAAACAAGGTATCGGTGGATCAGTATGAGTACGCGATGTTGAAATATGCGATGCAATCCCATCGTTTTTCTGCTGATGGCGGAGGCGCTCGGATTGACCCTGCAGAACCGCAGCCAGCCAAACAGCAGGCAGAACTGCAAAACGACGTCGCGAAGTTATTTTTCAGTGCTTTAGTACAAATAAATGGATCATCTAGCGCGCAAAGCTTAGAGGATTTTGTACACGACCATGTAAGCGCGGAACTAGACACTAATCCTACACTGGATAAATTGTCCAAATTTGCAGTTCGTACCAAAGCGACGGTTCTTCAGCGGCTAGCATTGCCAGCGCTCTCGCTGAGTGGAGCCGATCGTAACCGGTTCAATACACTCACAAGGTGGTTTGCCGAGGCGGTATTAATTGATATTGATCCTTTGTTCAGCACACGACTTAACATTGAGCATGCTGATTTTCGCCATACGCCGTACCACAGCCATGACAGCACATTAATGAGCATCGGGGCGGGATTTATTAATCAATTTCCAGCTAAAACTAGCCAGGTCCTTACGCCCGCAGTTTTACGTGAGGCGGGACTGCATAGTGTGATTGATATGTCTCCTTCGGCATGGCCATCTGCCACTGGACAAGCGCTGATGCGCTCCTACAATTGGCAGACAAAAAATATATCGGGTGAGCGTTTGGGAACGCCATCTGAACGGATAAAGTTCGCACTTGCGACCTTAATTGCACCTGACATACCAAAGATCCGACTCATGCAGGAAGTCGAAATTAATGAGGAGGAATTCTTATTAAGTGTGAATGATCGGTTTAATGGAGATGCGCTCCACAAACTGCAATCCAAGAATGCGTTAAATAAACTTAAACTCAGCAAATATAATTTATACAATTACGGCCTAGAGCATTTACCTTTATGGGATCGAGAGAACTTAATCGCATCAGGTAATGCTGCGCAATTAGAAGTGTTTGTGCCGAAAGTAATTTTGTATGAAGCCAAACATGCTGATGTCTCTTATAAAGCCGTGTTTAATGCAACATCAGGCCTCATTATACGAACCGGTTCAATAAACAACGATGCGCCTTCTGACTATTATTTATTTTCCGAAGAGCGCTCGTGGGGATCGCCCGTCGTTTCAAAAATTACGGAACAAATACATCAAGCCGGTAGTGTCAATAAGTATGTGAACGAAAATCATGCCAGCTTTACCAGCGGGGTTCGGTTCCATCCATCCAATCACACCACCTTCGAGGCTACATCTACCTTTATCCATGCAGAGAATTTTGACAAAATTGCCAGAGTCGTGAGTGGCTTACAGAGCTTTTCGCCGACAATACATGAAAGGTTTACTGATGCCTCCCCTTCGCAACCACTGTCTCCAACGTTAACTGAAGAAATCTTTCACTCCGAAATTTATGCACTTGGAAAATTTATTATTGGGATGATTCCGGGAGGTAATTGCGTGATCGCCATCATGGATACTGCAGAAATGATCGCACTGCCGGCAAAAACCGAGGATGGTAAAGCCGAGCAAGGATTAGCGGTAGAGATGGATGCGCTATTTTGCTTTACCGGACTGGTTAAAGCTGATCAGGCGCGTTATCTAATACCCTCTGTTCGTACTCCTTTTAACTACAGGTCACCGAACGAATTTGCTGCATCTAAGGCTACAGAGCATCTTTCAAAACAACCTCCCGAAATAAGCCCAAAAGCCGGCTTACCGATAGAACACACGAAACTTGAAATAAGTACACATCTCGCTACCAAACCAGAAGATTTGCACTTCAGAACTGGCATTTCCGAATTTGTCGATACCGCACCAGCAACCGTCAGCGCGCTTCCGAACACGATTTCAGTTAAGGGAAACACGCTCAATATCCCGCATAACCTGTCCCCCAAAGGACTCATACAAAAGATGGCTGGTGGACCGATATATCTGGTCATGGCCTTAGATGGTTCAGAAAAAAAAGTGGGTTACCTCTGGAATGAATCGGAAGAAAAATTGGAATTGCAGACTGAGCAATGGTTTAAAGGATATGGACATCTGGTCGATGAAGATCCGCAAGTTTTTTCCAGGTTCATGAAAAACTTTCCACAACTCTCATCGTCATCGGACGTAGCGGATATGTTGTACAACAACAAAATTCTCAACGCGGTGCGCAAGCTTGAGTACCAGAGTTTCTTTGACCAAGCGCCGGAACGGCCAGAAAGCGGCGTCTATAGCTTAGGAGGCCGTGAATATGTCAAGCTTGAAGACGAATTCTATTTACTGGAAGAGAAATCTGGACCGGGCACGGAACGTCGCGTTATGGGAGAAGGTATTCCAAACGACTTACGCCTTGATATGAAATATGACGGCGAAAACTGGCACGTAACAAATAATCATTTGATTACACCAGTCTCTGAGCTTCCTAAGACTATTACCTCTTTTGATGACGCAATAAAACAGGGGTTTAACTTACCAGAAGGTTGGTCAGCATCGACGATGTACGTTGATAATTTTAATGCCGATCAATTTATTTTCAGCTTTCAAGATGAGAGCGGCAACATCATATATCGCCATGGCCCGAACCAAAAAAATGCATTCGAAGAACTTTCTGCTGAGGCGTTTGAAGAAAAGCGATGCAGAGTGAGGCGAGCGCCACCTGGTACTTTGCAAGCAAGTTGTAGCATGATGGGCTTTAACATCACGCCCTTACCACGAGAGTCGGCACGGACTAAGGCAATCAATCATCTTGTTACGCTGGATATGAAAAACCTTCCTTTTTATGAGCGCTCGCTGCTTCGACTTGAAATGCTACGCGATGCTGAAAAAATTGAAAATGCGTTCCAAAAAATTCCCCAACTCGCACAAGATTTTCTCGCTTTAACCGCTCGCATGGTTAGCAAGCCGAAATTGACCGTGTCTGCCGCCAGCAAGGAGCTACGCACGTTAACATGGGGACGCGGCACTGTGCCAGCAAATAGGCTGCGGGATTTGACGCAGTTTTGGCAAGAAGTACACTTACAGCTAGAGCATGAATCCTCTGATCATTTGGGAGGGGCGGCCACTGCACTGAAAGATGTGTGCAAACTAGGCCTGCAACTCTGCCAGACACAACAGTCTTATGGCGAATTAGCAGACCTTTACGTTGATCAGGTAAAAGAGCTGAACCACTTAAATGATGATTACGAAACCAACTTCATCATGCCGCAACAAAAAATGACATCGCGGCTCTGGAAAACGGTATTTGGTCCCCCTCCAGCCTCAGTACTGACAGAGGCTGGAGGCTGGACATTTGCGGTGCGTGCCAAAGGCTTATCTGAAATAAGTGCTATTTATGGAGCGAAATTTGCCCACGATATTAGTGCTGCATACGCCAATAGCTACTCACTTGCCGGTCAGTTGACAGACTGGGCGAAGAACGACCCACAACCATTCTGGCAGCATGCTTCTGCTTTTTTTCACGTTGCTGAAGAAAGTTTGACAATGGCCTACAAAGATAATTTGGTACGAACAATATCAAAATTTGGCAGTTGCGCCGCTCCCTACAACATCAATAAGCTACGCATTATCTCGCCGTCAATCAGCCCGCAAGGAATACATTACCGATATAACCTGGAAAAACATATAGAAAGCGCACCTCAGGAGGCGTCGCTCTTTGCCAACACGATTTCAGCCTACACTTATGAAGGCGGCCCTGAGCGTGGCGAGCTTTATCTGACAACCACAACATTTTTATCACCAATCAACAACCCCAGTTCGTTGCAGGACACCTTACAACATGAGTTGTCACATTTGGCAATACCGGACGGTCACCAGGAATTTTATCTTACAGCAGACAGATCAAAATATGGGCACTACTCAGAAAACGGTCTGCGTCGGAACGCCGACGCCATACTCAGTTCACAGGCGGCATTTCTGGGATATGCGGGAACTCAACCACAAACAAAGCAGATTTTTTTAGCGCATTTCAAAACGGTATTGCCCGCTACCCTCAAGAATTATTTGCCCGAAGGTATTAAGAACGATCTCACTGATAAACGTTTTCAGGAGTTTGTCAAAAAAGTCTTCGAAGGACCACCCGATGAAAAAATTGCGGCATTTATGATGCCTGATCTATTTATCGCATGGCTTCAACATATGTCAATAGTATTACCTAAAGTAGGTGCTGAAAATACAAAATTGAGACATACGCGCGATGCTTCACCTAACAATATGAATGTCCAGGTCCAAAAATTTCTGGCACGTGAATTGTTTGAGGCGAGCAGTCATAAAAAGTAAAATTGGTGTAGATTTCATGGTATTTTTGCCTCATGTGCATGATGTAAGGAAGGTATGCGGTATCAAAAGCACATCGAGGTGAGTTGATATTCGTCAACCAAAGTACCGAAAACAATGCCACAAATGAATCGAAGCGAACTTGTCGCAAAGCCAACTCACCTAGGTTCCGCAATATGCGGAAAGAATCACCCCGCTAACGCTATCGATCTACAGACAAAATAAAGCCAATATTTAGCAAAATTCAGCATCAAAGTGGGCTCATAACAAAATTAGCTAATGAATTATTGAAGAGCCATTGAAAAAGTACTGTATATTTATACAGTACAATAGAAATTATCTTTTCCTCGTCTATTCAAATAATCTGTTAATTAAGTCAGTTAGCAAAAATGCTATCCGACTAAACAATTGAGCTAAATTATGTCCGCCACTCCACATATTATTGCGCCTCCTGCCGCTCGCTCCAGCAGCATATCCGTTGCTGCACAGTCGCTAGTTGAATCGCTCCCGCATGCGTTGTGGCGCGGCAATCAAATGTCATCTTATCGCGGCGCCGTCATGACATCTGGTCATGACGCTCTGGATCAAGAACTCCCCAATCGCGGATGGCCCCATTCGGCATTAATAGAGCTTTTGTTGCAGCAAGCTGGAAGTGGTGAAATGCATTTATTGCAACCTGCCTTAACCATGCTCACGCAAGAGAATCGAAGGATCGTCCTTTTGCACCCCCCCCATTTACCCCAAATAGCAGCGTGGAGCGGCTGGGGTCTGCCTGTGCATCAATTGCTATGGATAAAGACCGCCGGAAGCGCTGATGCACTTTGGTCAGCTGAGCAGATTTTACGCAATGGTAGTTGTGGTGCTCTGGTTTTCTGGCAATCTCATATCCGTACCGATGCGCTACGACGCTTGCACCTCGCAGCACAAGCCAGCAACACCATGTTGTGGATGGTCCGACCTTTGAGCGCGGCCCATGAGTCGTCACCTGCGCCGTTAAGACTGTTGCTCCGCCCTGCACATAACGGTATCGAAGTACAACTACTCAAGCGTCGCGGACCGCAACATATTGAACCGCTTTACCTGACTTGGGCCAATAGCGAAGCATCGGATGCAGTGGAAGAAACATCAAATCCATTAATACATTCAGTCAGCACAAATATTACGGACACAAAAATACTCTCAAGAATCAACATTAAGACAACTCAGTCCATGAAGAAGAACCAAGGGCATAACCAGGAACTCGCACTAGAAACACAAATCCAGTCTGTGGAATTGCCAGCACCGCATAACCAATATTGACGCGAATTGACTCGAACTGACGCGTACAGCCACTTTTTAGGAGGCCAATAATGATGCCTTTGTGGATTGGTGTACATCTTCCTTTATTACCGCTTGAAACCTGCCGCCCGCGCTGGTCTGCACCAGGCATGATGGCGGTAATGGATCACGATCAGGTATTGACGATGACAACCGATGCTGCCGCCAGCGGTGTGCGCAGCGGAATGCGGCGCGGCGGCGTGCTGGCAATCGCTCCCCAAACTACCCTTTATGAACGGGATTTAGTCAAGGAGCAAAGTGCAATGGATGCGATAGCGCTGACATTGTTGCAATACACACCGGAAGTCACACATGCCGAAGAAGCCAGCTTACTGCTTAACATCAGCGCCAGCCTGAGCGCTTTCGGCGGTCGCTTAGTACTCTGTCGTCGTGTGCGTGCAAGCATTGATGCGCTCGGCTTTACCGCACAAATCAGCATGGCGCCAACCGCACAAGGAGCGTGGTGTTTAGCGCGTTATGTACCGCGTTCCGGTCTACCCAAACAACGTCGCAGCGTCCGAATGGATACCGCACTGCGCTACATCCAGGCATTACCATTTTCTGTATTGCCGGCAACACATCCTTATCAAGAGTGGCTGGAAGGAATCGGCTGTCGCACCATTGCTGATCTTCGCAGATTACCGCGCGCGGGATTGCTGCGACGTAGCGACAAACGGATACTGGAAACGCTCGATTGTGCGTATGGCGTCGCACCGGAAATGTTTGAATGGGTGCAAGCCCCGAAAGAATTCTCAGCCTATCTGGAATTACCAGATCGGATAGAACATGCCGAATCGGTCTTGTTCGGCGCACGTCACTTAATCCAGCAAATGATCGGCTGGCTGGCGGCACAACAGTTGGCGATCTCTGGTTTTGTTCTTTCAATGGAACATGAACGCGGGCGTCAGGCAATTGCACCAAGCACTTTGGAAATAACACTCGCAGAACCGGCATGGCATGAAGCGCATTTGTTGCGCTTGCTAAAAGAGCGTCTTAGCCGTTATCAGCTAAGTGGTCCGATTATTGCCGTGCGACTGAGTGCAACCCAGGTAACCCCAATGTTGCCACCTACCGCATCACTCTTTCCTGAGCCCGGCGGCACCTCAGCTGACTATCATCGTTTGTTAGAACTCTTAACAGCACGACTCGGCGCAGAAAATGTCCTCGCGCCAGCTGCATTGGCAGATCATCGGCCAGAAGTGGCGAATGCCTGGCAAGCTGCCAGCAATACCCTTTTGCAGACGACCAATACGATCATTGCAAGCCAACGACCATTTTGGCTTTTACAACAACCACTCGCCCTGTTGGTGCGCGACCATCGACCATTTTATGGATCACCGTTAAGGTTGCTGTCGGGGCCGGAAAGAATTGAAGCCGGATGGTGGGACGAAGGACTTGCTGTACGCGATTACTTCATCGCAGAAGGCAGTGAAGCGGCGCGTTATTGGGTCTATCGCGAACGTGATGGAGAAGATATCAATTGGTATTTACACGGACTGTTTGCCTGAATCCTCTCGTCTTTAATTCAGTAATGAAAATCGTCAATAAATGATAATCCCACTTAAATAAGAGTATTGGCGTACTGCATACAAACCAAGAATCACCTTCAAGAATATCAAAAATACGCGTTAAATTTTGACTTATTTTTTACTAATTAAATGTAAAGACTTCCCGTAAAGCCGCGTTTTATCGTTTTTTTATCGTTTTTTTTAAAATGAATACTCTGCCCCTAAAATCAACACTTCCGGACTATGCTGAACTGCACTGCGCCACCAACTTTAGCTTCCTGCGTGGTGCGTCGCATCCGGAAGAATTGGCTACCCGCGCTGCACAGTTAGGCTACCGCGCACTCGCCATTACCGATGAATGCTCTGTAGCTGGCGTTGTCCGCGCACATACCGAAGCCAAAATCCATAAGCTGCATCTGATTATCGGCAGCCGATTTCAGTTAGTCGACCAAGATGACAATCCGACTTTCTCAATCATCGTATTAGCCCAAAATCGCGAAGGCTACGGTAATTTATCAGAGCTCATAACATTAGCACGTACGCGGGCTACCAAAGGATCATACCGCCTGAGCGCCGATGATCTGACTGAACTTGATGTCGCTCCCCACTCAGATGAATGCGAGAATCCGTACGCACATCTGCGCACTCTGCCTGATTGCCTGATCATACTGTTGGCTAGTCATGGCATGAGTGCTGCCGCCCTCGCCAAACAGGCAAAGTGGCTGAAAAAAAACTTTCCACAGCGGGCCTGGATCGGTTTAACGTTGCTCCATCGTGCCGATGACGATCATCATCGTGGCATCGTCGAAATGGTGGCAAGCAAGATGTCCATTCCAATAGTTGCGACCGGCGATGTCTGCATGCATGTGCGCTCGCGCAAGCCGTTGCAGGATACGCTGACCGCTATCCGTTTGGGTAAGCCGATTGCAGCGTGCGGATATGATCTGGTACCAAATGCCGAACAGCATCTGCGGACGCGATTGCGTCTGACTAACCTCTACTCACCTGCGGCATTAGCAGAAACCATCAACATCGCCGATTTGTGTCATTTTTCACTCGATGAACTACGTTACGAATATCCGGATGAGTTAGTACCTGCGGGTCAGACGCCCACCACTTATCTGCGACAGGAAACCTATATCGGCGCGCACCAATTGTTTCCGGAAGGTATTCCCCTTAAGGTCCAAAAACAAGTTGAGCAAGAACTCGACCTGATCAATGACCTCGGTTATGCGTCGTACTTTTTAACCGTCTATGACATCGTTCGCTTTGCGCGCAGTCAGGACATACTATGTCAGGGACGCGGTTCGGCTGCGAATTCTGCAGTATGTTATTGCCTCGGCATTACCGCAGTGGACCCAGCGCGCAGTACGCTTTTATTTGAACGCTTTATTAGCAAGGAACGCAACGAACCACCGGATATCGACGTCGATTTTGAGCATCAGCGGCGCGAAGAAGTTATCCAATATATCTATAATAAATACGGACGGCTGCGTGCTGCATTGACGGCAGTAGTGATCAGCTATCGTCCGCGCAGTGTATTGCGCGATGTCGGCAAAGCGCTTGGTGTTGATCTCGGCGTAGTCGATCAGGTTGCCAAATCGCATCGGTGGTGGGATGACAAGCACAATCTGGATCAGCGTTTTCTGGAGTGCGGGGTCGATCCCCAATCAGCGCTGGCCCAGCAGTGGTCAACGATATCCCATACGTTATTGGGATTTCCCCGCCATCTGTCTCAGCATCCCGGTGGCTTTGTGATTTCACGCGGCAAGTTATCACGTTTGGTGCCGATCGAAAACGCAACGATGAAAGATCGTAGTGTTGTCCAATGGGATAAAGACGATCTGGATGCCTTGGGAATACTGAAAGTTGACATACTGGCGCTAGGCATGCTGACGATGCTACGGCGTGCCTTGGCGTTGGTGGCGCAACAACGCGGTGAAGCATTTGAGCTGCGCAATATTCCTGCCGAAGATACGGCAACCTACGACATGATTTGCAACGCCGATACCGTTGGCGTATTCCAAATTGAAAGTCGGGCTCAGATGAGCATGCTGCCGCGTTTGCGACCAAGAAAATTTTACGATCTGGTCATCGAGGTGGCAATCGTCAGGCCCGGACCGATTCAGGGCGGCATGGTACATCCTTATCTTCGCCGAAAACAAGGGCTAGAAAAAGACAACCTTCCTAATGACGAATTAAAAGCGGCTTTAGGCCGCACTTTAGGCATCCCTATTTTTCAGGAACAGGTCATGCAAATCGCCATTATCGCAGCAGGATTTACACCCGGCGAAGCAGACGGTCTGCGCCGTGCGATGGCAGCATGGAAACGAAAAGGCGGATTGGATAAATACCGTGAAAAATTGATTGCCGGGATGACGGCAAATAATAAATATGAAAAGTCATATGCCGAAGCAATCTACAGCCAAATTCAAGGATTTGGCGAATATGGCTTTCCAGAAAGTCATGCGGCCAGTTTTGCTTTGCTGGCCTATGCCAGCGCATGGTTGAAATGTCATGAACCGGAGGCTTTTCTATGCGCGCTATTGAATAGTCAGCCAATGGGATTTTATTCGCCATCGCAACTAACGCAGGATGCCCGCCGCCATGGCGTTGAAGTGTTGCCGGTTGATGTCACCATCAGCAATTGGGAGGCAACTCTGGAAACCTGTTCTCAATCAGAAGCAACTCAATTAAATACAGCGCAGCCAAGGGCAAGACAAGCAGTAAGATTAGGACTAAATATGGTGCGCGGCTTAAGCGCCGATAGCGTGATGGCGATCGAAGCGGCCCGTGCAATCAGAGCCTTTAGCGACATTCATGACATGGCCTTACGCGCGCATTTAAAGCGCGATCAGTTACAAGCATTGGCGGCAGCCAACGCACTGATCGCCCTATCTGGCAATCGTCGACAGGCGTTATGGCAAGCATTGATCAGCGCACCCGATAGAGATTTGTTAAAGATCGCAAAAGTAGAAGAGCCGTCGCTATTGCTAAACGCACCCAGTGAAGAAGAAAGTCTGGTCAACGATTACCGCACGCTAGGACTGACACTTGGTCGCCATCCTCTCGCATTTTTGCGCAAACAATTAAGCGCAAAACGGTTCGTTCCAGCCGATGTACTCAACACCTTTGCCAATGATCAACTGGCCCGTGGCTGCGGCATCGTCACTGTTCGGCAACGTCCCGGCACAGCAAAAGGCACCATGTTTGTCACCATCGAAGACGAGACCGGTTCAATCAATGTCATTGTCTGGCCTGGATTAGTCGAAAAACAGCGCAAAGAATTGCTCAGCGCCACCCTTCTCGGCGTCTATGGCATTTGGCAATCCAAGGACAACGTCAGACATCTGGTCGCTAAACGACTGGTGGATTTATCTGCATTACTTGGGCAATTACAGACTAGCAGCCGAGATTTTTGTTAAACGCATTTACCGCAAGATTATTTACTTGTAGCAGAGCAAATCGACCCCGCCAATCAGTGTACGATTTTATCGCGCCTTAACACTTCTCGAACTTCTGACTTCGACCGAGATTGTATGAAAACGCAAAAGCAGGAAATTTTCGTGGGTAGAGTGATCATTGCCGATATCGTGACGATCACGTAGCGACCGTTTTATGGTGCCGATTGTTATGTGCACCGAATTTTTCTGCGTTTTCACACAGCCTCGGCCAAAAGCGGACGTGTAATCGCTATCGAAAAAAAGTGAGCGCACACGCCCTTGCAGGCTATCAAAGAAGTAAAGAAATGCGAATCAAAGAACAGCACCTACCGATAGAAAGATTCGACCGTGCCTTTCACTTTAGTCATTAAGGGGTTGCCCTTCCGATCTAGCGCCTTTCCGGCCGGGACTTTAATCCATCCCTCGCTGATACAATATTCCTCAACATCGAAGCGTTCTTTATCGTTAAGTTTAATACCAACATCATGTTCAAATATGGCCGCATTATGGAAAGGGCTACGAGGATCGACTGAGAGCCGATCAGGAAGTGGGGGGCGGTTTTGGGTATCGTTCATGGAGTCAATTATCAACTATAAGATTAACCAAAACAATTTTTTTTCGTGGTTTCGCTAAATCACTTGATTGAATCTGCCGCCAATTGCGGTCATTTACACAGCGCCAGCTGAACGGCCCCTTCAGACTGATAGCAGCCTGTCAGGCTCTCTCATAAGCTTGCACAATGATTGATTTAATGTCAATCTCAGTTTTGCCGTTTGTCACGCGACAAATGGCCACAATCGAATAGCTGCTTGAAACGAATAAATAGCGTCTTTGTTGCACGCGGATGGCTTTTTAAGCACTTGATGGAGGCCTCGGCGGGGGCGGCTGGATTAGAGTCGGATTCCCCTAAATGTAGACCAATGACAGTTACGGTTTTGAAATCTAAAGCGTTGAATTTGGCAGAGCCTTGGTTACCTATCAAAGTTAATTTCATCAGATAGTCGAAATAATTAAGTTACATAAAGAATATCATGATCCGAATATCACGCTCTTTGGTGAGCGCTCCCTTAAGTGACGGACAGAGATCGGCGCTCCGTAAAAAGGCGTATAGCTTTTTTGAATCGCCTCTCGAGGCACGCCGGCAGAACCGTTACGACTTTGATGCATTCAATCCCGATTGGAACATTCACGCTGTACGGGCCGCGCTTACCCAGCTATTTCACGGGAAATGTGCTTACTGTGAGTCGCCTCTTTCTGCAGCATCGGGGTACGTTCACCGTCACCGTCCAGCGAAGGATACGATTTCCGAAACCGGCGTATATCTGCCCGACCACTATTGGTGGATGGCCTATCGCTGGAGCAACATGTTTCTGACGTGTGCGATTTGTGCTAGAGCCAAGGGTTCAAAATTTCCAATTGAAGGCCCGCGTTCACCTGTCGACGGTCAGTCAGGATCGTTACGCGCCGAGCGTCCTCTTCTGCTGAATCCCTGTGAGGACGACCCGTCGCAGCATCTGATCTCTGACCGTAGCGGCAGACTCCTGCCCAGAACCTCGAGAGGTTATGTAACGATCGAGACCCTTGATCTGAATCGCCTAGATCTGGTTGGTGAGCGGAAAAAACTGGCGCAGACCGTTTCTATCGATCTTGAAGATATGTTAAACGAGATGACGAGCGACCGCGCACCGTACTCGGGTTTCGTGAGATCCCTCGTGTTTGTCAGAACAGATGAGGGAAAACAGGCACTGGGTGCTGCGCGGGCCAACGCGCAACATTTCAGCGAGAGAGCTGGAAATGAAGCCGGGGGCAGACCGGATGAGACGGCCGAGAAGGATTCGTCCAACTATATTGCCAGTGTATCGATGAGCAATGTTGGCCCTCTGGGTGACATTAAAATCGATCTGAACCGGAGTACTGATGAAAGGGCTCCATGGCTCGCGATCATTGGCGAAAACAATATCGGCAAGACATCGATTCTAAAAGGAATCGCTGTCGCACTTGCGGAAGGGAGCGCCATCAGGAAATACAAACCTGGGATGATTTCCGGATCGGATCATGGAGGCGTCACCGTAGAGCTCAGTAGGACCGGTCGAAATTCGGTCCAATGGAACGATAGAAATCGTCTCGAAGTGTCCCGATCGAATGGTAAGGTTTTGATTTTTGCATACGGCGCAACCAGACTTCTCGGACGGGATGAAGATAAAGAAAAACGTTCCAGAATAACCAACCTGTTTGACCCCTACCGTGGACTGACGGATCCTGTAAGATGGCTTCTTTCATTGAGCAACGAGCAGTTCGATTACGCGGCTAGAGCGCTCAAGTCCATATCCCATCTGCCAAAGGATGCCAAGCTTGAGCGGAATCCGAACACAAACGAAGTGTTCTTACGGAGCCACGGTGTACTAACTCCCTTCAACCGGCTTAGCGACGGCCTGCAGTCCATGCATGCACTGGCGTGCGACATCATGAGTGGTCTCCTCGAACACTACGTGGCTGCAGAGATCGCGGAGGGCATCATCCTTATTGATGAGATAGAAAACCATCTTCATCCAAAATGGAAAATGCAGCTGGTCCCGATGCTCAGAAAAGCATTTCCAAGAATGCAGTTCATCGTTACGACGCATGATCCCCTATGCCTGAAGGGGCTCAGTCACGGAGAGGTTCTGGTATTGCGGCGAGACCAACATGGAGTGGTCAGGGCGCTTGAGAACCTGCCTGACATCGGATCGATGCGGGTCGATCAGATACTTACTTCTGAGCACTTTGGTCTGTCGTCAGCTGTGGATCCTGATGTCGAGCGGCTTTTTGATGAGTATTACAGTCTTCTCCGTTACGAAGAGTTTGCACCCGCCGACCGCAGCAGGCTGGATGCGATTACGTTGGAATTGCAGAGCCAGCATCAGTTCGGCTTTACCCGGCGAGAGCGTTTGATGCTGGGTGCGATCGACCGATATCTGAGCGGGATCCCGGAAGCCGAACTAGACTCGAAAAAACTGCTTTCCGATCTCAACCGTAAACTGGCGCAACTGTCGTCTCCTAACGATGACAACAAGTGAGTTAGGCAAATGATTTTTATCGCACGCGGGAATGTCCCTGCCGTATTGTCCGCTACTGATGCAGATCGGCTGGACGAGCTAGCTCGTGCTAAAGCGCATTACAACAAGCAGGTACTCCCTCGCAAGGGGTTCGAATTTGTGCATTACAAACACGACTCGGTTAAGGTCGCCTTAAGGATAATGTTTGGCCGATTCTGTGCCTACTGTGAATCCGATTACGCCTGTGCGACCCCAGCTGATATTGAGCATTTCCGTCCCAAGGGCGCATATCTTGTTCAAGGCAAAAAGAAAGCGAAACTACATAAGCCTGGTTACTGGTGGCTGGGCGCGTCGTGGGACAATCTCCTTCTGTCCTGTCCCGGGTGCAACCGGGTCTGGACCCAAGAGATAAAAAGGGTTGCGCAGGCGCCGACAATGGACCTTGCAGGAAAGGGCAACTGGTTCCCTTTGGCTGATGAGTCCAAGCGAGCAACCAAGGAGGGGGATGAGGTACACGAGCAGTCAGTACTGGTTAATCCCTGCATCGACAAACCGAAAAATCATTTCAGGTTCCTTGAGAACGGGATGATAGAACCCATGGACATTCGGGGCGACATATCGATCAAGGTGTATGGGCTGGCGCGCGCCGACCTGGTCAGTTCAAGGTCAGATCACGCGAAGCGAATCCGTTTTGCGATGAGCATGTTAAAAATGGCAGTCAACGAACTCAACTTTGCCAGTCCAAATCCCTTTGAAAAGATCAAGCTGGCCCTGGACGAGATTTATGCGATCAGGAGGGAGCGTTACAAGGCAGTAGTACATGCCCTGTTTGACACAGACTTCAGGCAACTGATGGACGGGGTCGAGTCTGCTCTGCTGGATTACTTTAAGACCTAGAGGCGCACAGAAATCTTCAAATATCCTGTGCAAGTGCTGTAGGAGCCCGTCGCGCCTACGACCCACCGGCTGACACAGCAAGGAGGAATCGGAGGTGCTTAGTCGGACGAAGACGAGGTGACAATCTGCAGATGACATGATCTAGAAGGTCCGCTTTGGGGCTTGGATTCAACCGGTCAGAAGCGGCAGTTCCGCCAATGTCCGCAATCGCTGCATAGCTGTCATTGCAATGAAAAATCTGTACGACTCTTATTGGTCGATAGCGCGGGCATTAAGGGCAATATTGCCAGGGGCGATAACAGTGTAATCTGCGCCATTTCTGAGCTGACACTTCCTGTCAGATCAAACCATGACTACTGCATTGCACTCAATCAGGGCCGGGATTGCGTTTAGGCGATAATGCCGCCGGATCAATGGCCGGTGTTGAAGACGGTTGTAAACTGCTACCACTTTCTACTTTGGATTCCACCATTTGCTCAATGCCGGCACCCGGATCTTCGGTTCCATCCGCCTGCACCGCGACTTCATGCAAAATATGCTGCGAATTCAGCCTATCTTCCGTGGCGGAAGGTGAAGACTGATCCTTTTCTACGTGAGAGGTTGATCCAGAACTAGAAGTCTGGGTCGGTACTTTCTGAGCTAAGAATTTTTTATCTTCCTGCTTAAATTTCTCTTTGCTGGTATCCATTTCTGCTCCCAACTGTCTAAGAATTTAATCGCGCCCAAGTCCTATTGTAGACTCCGTATTCAAAACTTAAGGCTCAATCGACCATCCGGCATAGACATCACGCCTATCGTCTTCGTACTGCCACTTTACACCGCATTCCTCGCAGACGTAATGCGTCATGATGACTGCGGGCTGCCCCATATTGCGAACTTTCACCGGTTCACCAATTTGCGTCAACTTAGGATGGCCCACGCCTTTACGTTTTCTCAACTCTATTGCATTGCATGCTTGACACGACATACTGACTCCCTTTATTCGGACAACTCCAAAAAAATATCACCACGCTTCATTCGTCTAGCCAGCGTTGGAGTCGATGTCAGCCAGGCTTTCACGCCCACGTAATGTTATCTCAAAGCCATCGCCGGATTCGTTAGCGACGATATGCCCTTTTCTACCGAGAAAAACTTCTACGTCAGCTTCAAGCGGCGCGAGCGGGTCGGTCGAAATAGCCCGAAGTCCTTCAATGCAACTTTTAACGAATAGCGTTTGCTCGCCCTTTTCTGTTAGGGCCAGTTGCCCATTCTTCCCATAGGCAATATATTTCAAACCCGATAGGCGCTTAGCATTACGCGCTACGCAAGCCGTCTCTGGCCCACGGTTCCGTGTCCGCGCGATCTGTGCCAAGGCGTCGTATTCATCTTTTGTTAAACTTGTTGGACCGTTACTATTATTGTTACTCATTACTATTCCTGTTAAATATTCTTCTGTTATTTTCCGCTTGCTGAAAACCTGCATCATTTTAACGCAGCGCAATTAAACAGTTGAGTTGTAAAACAAGCTTATTACATAGAAAACTCTTTGAAGACCGCTAATAACCCTATTAATCATGTTATTGCATACGCAAGGAAACACAATGCCAGCCGAGTGCACTCACCGACCAGTGCAAACGCACTACCGGCGCGTTCTTTAATAGCCTCAATTGAATGACAATAGAACATCATTCATCGAGGTTGACACGCGTCAAAATGATAAACAAGAAATCGCATGCAAACCCTTCAATGTACGGAAAAATGGCACCGATACCTGGTCAGGCTATGCTTAGTCCCAATAAATGATGCGACAAATAAGTTCGAAGTTGTACATCCAGCAAGCCGAATAATTGTCGAATGTATATTGAACCGCCTTTAACTGAGTGGTCTGTAAGTGGATTTGCAAAGGCGTGGACGGAACGGGATAGACGGTGTGTTTTCTTTTTAATTGGTCGGCCAAACCGTCGATTTGTGACAAACAAACTGGCGATATCATTACATTAGTTACGCATCATATCGCCAGCAAAAATCACCAGTAATGTTGAACGTGTGGTCGAACTCGCTCACGATAAAGAACATCTATTGCTTGCAGCAAGCTATCTGGTAGCGGCGGCAAATCGGCGGCGATCATATTTTCTGCAACCTGATCCGCGCGCTTGGCGCCCGCTAATACGCAGGTGACCGCCGGTGACATCAATATCCAGCGCAGCGCCAGTTGCGCCATCGACATACCAGTCGGTACCAAAGCGCGCAACGCTTCAACTGCTTCCAAACCGGTGGCATAATCCAGCCCTGAGAACGTCTCGCCACGATCAAAAGCAGCGCCTTGTCGATTAAATTGACGATGGTCATCTGCTGCGAACGTACTGCTCGCATTGAACTTACCCGACAACATACCGGAAGATAACGGCAATCTGGCTAGCACACCTACATGACGACGCGTGGCTTCTGCAAAAAAGAGCTCTTGCGGACGTTGACGGAAAATATTGTAAATGATCTGAACGCTCTGCACATCCTGATATTCAATGGCCTTTAATGCTTCTTCCACCCTTTCAACGCTAACACCGTAATGCTGCACCTTACCGGCTTTGACCAAGTCATCCAATACACCAAACACTTCCGGCATGTAATAAACATCGGTCGGCGGGCAATGCAATTGCAGCAGATCTAGTGCATCAGTGTCCAGATTTCGCAAACTGCGTTCAACAAAGGCAGTTAAATTTTCGCGGTTATAACCGCCAGCAACATGCGGATCTAACCGACGTCCGGCCTTCGTCGCAATATGAAATTTTTCGCTACGTTCTTTGCGCAATTGCGCCAATAACCGTTCACTGCGGCCGTCACCATACACATCTGCAGTATCGAAAAAATTCACGCCTTCATCTAATGCCTTGTGTAACGCCAGACGCGACTCTTCATCGCTCACAGTGCCCCACGTTCCACCAATTGCCCAGCTACCAAAACTAACCGTTGAGACTTTCCAGCCAGTCCGGCCAAGTACACGATATTCCATTGATTGTTCCACCTTGATGTTGACTACTCATTAGTTGTCGACCGTTGCCGAGACTGAATTGCCGACATTGAATGACACTCTGCAATACGTCACTCTGTTCACTATAAGGGCTTCAAGAAAATACATCCAATGATAACTTTGCTTTGGTTGATACCGGTTTTGACATCAACACACCGACACTGTGCTCATTGATACCAGAATCACTGCCGTCATCATGGCGCTGATTGCGCTGCAAGTACTTTAGAAGGTAGCTAAACGCTATACAGATCCCGCTGCGGCAGCTTCCCTTGCCCGCTCTGCGTCATAGACTTTCAGATGTGCGTAAGCAATCCGCAAAGGTGACGGACTCTGTCACATCTTACTTCGTGGCAGACCTGAGTTATCAGGTCTGCCTGATGTCACAATGCGATCAAATGGCGCTCAATTTCAAACACATGCGCATCTTCTTTACCGAGCGCTCTGAGTGCTTCTGCCAGACCAACGAGATAGTCTTTATTGTCGCCGCTGGGACCAGCGGATGCGGCGATTTGTCGTGCAATCTCCAGCTCGGTCGCCGGTCCGAGGAAGGCCGAATTTTCTTCTGTCGCGATATAAACCAATCCCTGAGCGCTTGTGCCATCTTCAAATACCATCTCTGTGTAGAGACGCAGGTAACCGTTCTTTTCGCGAAAATCAAGCTGCTCTAAAATATCTGGCGTAATAAGATAGGCCATTCCTTCGCAAACTGCGTCAGTTTGCGGTATCAGCGTCACCACTCTGCCGGGCGCATCAAGCGTCCCGCGATGATCGTATGAGCCTTGCCAGAAGCGTCGGCTCCAATGTTTAATATATGCAGGCCGTCGTTCGACAAACGGAAAATCAACTTTGAATATCAACGATCCATAGCCGAATAACCAAACACTGGAATGTGCATTAAAACGATCCATCAATTTATTAATAGCCGTTGTATCAGCAGGCATGGCCAAACCTTTTAGCGCTTATTAGTAATCGTGTTAATAACCAACTACGGGGATTCAGAAACATGAAATTAGTTATCTATTAATTAAAACCTAATACTACAGAAATCTTTCTATGCTTGCTTGTCAAAATTAGCTGAAAGGTTGAAAAAACATAATCTGATCGTACACACTTTAAAGCCACACAAACGCATTTGACAAGATTAGTCGGGATTGCCATTTCCCTAAAAAACATCTATAAACTCTTCACCCTTCTTTATTATGAATGCTCTGCCCTCATGCCTTTTTTTGCCCCGCCGTCACCGCTTCACGCCATCGCATTACCATCGTTGATTGGGCGGGCGGTATGGATTAAACGTGATGACTTATACCATCCAACAGTCTCCGGAAATAAATTTCGCAAGCTTAAATATCCACTCATCGCGCTTAAAGGCCGCAAAGTTACACTGACCACGATGGGTGGGCCTTGGTCGAATCATCTGCATGCACTTGCTCATGCGGGCGCTTTGTTTGGATGGCCAACGCGCGGATTGGTACGTGGAACCGAAGCAATGAATACAGCAACGTTAGATGACTGTCGACAACTCGGGATGGAAATTCAATTTGTGACACGCGAAGACTATCGCGCGCTACGTGATATAACGGATGAATGGCGACGCTACCTATCCGAAACAAACGATGACGTCTGGTTTCCAGAAGGCGGTAGCTCGGCCGCCGCACTAAAGGGCGTAGCGGAACTAGTCAACGAACTTCCCTTTATTCCAGAAGTCATGATGGTGGCTTGCGGCACTGGTGCTACGATGGCAGGATTATTAGCAGGCATGCAGGGCAGAGGACGTGTAATCGGCATCGCCGTACTCAAAAATGCAGGCTATCTCCATAAAGAAATTGCATTATTACTGCAACAAGCTGGTTATCCATCCTACACAAATTATGAGCTTATCACCGATGCGCATCATGGCGGCTATGGAAAAGCACCGCCAGAATTACGACAATTTTGTCGCGATTTTTCGCAGGAAACTGGTATTCCTATAGAGCCGGTCTACACTGGAAAGCTTTTTTTTGCTTTGCGAAATATGGTCCACGCTAATGCATTTAGAGATGACGAACGCATTGTCGCTGTGCATACAGGAGGACTACAGGGAGCACGTGGATTTGCCGACTGACAGATCGCTTCGTATCGCCTTGGGCGTTACTTCTATAATGCTAAACCGAGACTTGCATTAGACGATCCGACGAATGTTGTAGGTTATACATTACTCAGATTTCACTTTCGCGTTCTGCCTATCGCGCCCGTAATGCCCATTGAGCTCACAATAATGCACAACACCGCAATTCCCTGCGATGACGTCAATCCTTCTTTTAAAAACAGATAGCCGGAAATCGCGCCCAAGGCAGGTTCAAGGCTCATTAGCATACTAAAAGTTTTGGACGGCAATCTTGTTAGCGCGATCATCTCAAGGCTGTAAGGCAGAGTCGACGAAAACAACGCTACCAGCAACGCAGTCGGCAAGATCGATAATGAGAACAAGTCAGTTCCCGCATGATAAAAGCCAATAGGAAATATAAAAATGGTCGCCACCAACGCACCTAATGGGACACTCATGCGGCCATTCGCATCACCCGCCTTTTTACCCGCGATGATATAAACAGCCCAGCAGGCGCCAGCAAACAACGCAAATAAGATGCCCGTCGTGTCTAGCGCCCCTGACAATTGTCCGATCGGCAATAACAGATACAACCCAAAGACGGCCAATCCTAGCCAGATCAGATCAGCAGGACGGCGCGAATAAAATATGGCAACGGCTAAAGGCCCAGTGAATTCGATGGCGACTGCTGGCCCCAACGGTATTGTTTTCAACGCCATGTAAAACGCGAGATTCATACAACCTAACGCGGTGCCATACATAATGATAGGACGCCAGGCGATCTGCGTTAACGGGGTTCGCCAAGGGCGAAAAATGGCACATAAAAAAATGGCTGAGAATCCGATGCGTAAAGCCGTCACACCTTCGGCCCCAATACCAGCGAATAAGCTTTTAGCCAGCGCAGCGCCGCCTTGCAGCGATGACATCGCGACTAGCAAGCAGACTATCGAAAGCGCTTTGCCTTGGCCCTTCGCCACCGACTGGACTGCGGGTGCTTCAGAAGAATGCTGCATGAATAGTCTTTTTTGAGTCACTACAAAAGAAATAACCAGCACATAACCAGTAAATACCAAGTAAATAATAACCGGCATCCGCTTAGATCACTTTGATGCATTTAAGAAATAGGGAAGATAGTATCCTTGATTTGCCGTTAACTCACCAGTCGACCAGCTATTCGAACCAAAGAGTAAACAGGGCGTTCTCAAAGACCAAGTGCAACACCTTCTGCTGTAAGGTGCCGCCATGGCGAAAATTTACAAACATTTAACTACTCAGGAACGCGCCGTCGTCATGACCATGCGCGACGACCTGTGCTCCACCCGATCCATTGCTAAACGCCTTTGCCGTTCAGCCAGCACGATTAGCCGCGAACTCAAACGCACCAGCGGTGCCGGCGTCTACGATGCCAATCTGGCCCACGCACAATGCCAGGCGCGTCGTGTCCTGCCGCGACGTCTTCCCAAACTGCACGCGGACGGGGCCTTGTTCCAGGTCGTCCGGCATCAGCTAAAACTCCTCTGGTCGCCGCAGCAAATAGCGCGCAAACTCAGGGCCCTTTGGCCCGACAATTCTGAGAAATCTGTGTCCCACGAGACCATCTACAACGCCATCTACTTGCACCCACGCGGCGAACTCAAGCGTGAGCTGATTGCCTGCCTGCGTCACCACAACCAGGTCCGTAAGCCACGCAGCCGTGGCACCGATCGCCGGGGTCAGATCCCAGATATGCAGAGCATCCACATCCGGCCTCCAGAGGTCGAGGACCGCCTCATTCCCGGCCATTGGGAAGGGGACTTGATCAAGGGTGCCGGCAACCGCTCATCGGTGGGCACGCTGGTCGAGCGCACGACCGGCTTTGTGGTGCTCGCCAAGATGGACAACGCAACCACCAAAGCGGTCGTCGACAGCTTCTCGGCGGTGCTCAACCGCGAGCCGGCAGCGATGCGCAAGACCATGACTTACGACCAAGGGCGCGAGATGCACGGCCACAAAATCCTCACCGAGCGCACCGGTGTTCAGATCTATTTCGCCGACCCGCACAGCCCTTGGCAGCGCGGGTCAAATGAAAATACCAACGGCTTGTTGCGCCAATACATGCCCAAGGGTTCGGACCTGTCGATCTACTCTCAGGACGAACTCGACGCCATCGCCTTGTCGCTCAATACGCGTCCAAGAGCAAGGCTCGATTATGAGTCGCCACTCGTCGTTTATACTCAGCACATCGCGTTGCTACAACATCCGACTGACACTGTTAATTAACCCAGTGTTGCGCTTGGTATTTGAAACCGCCCAGTCTTGATCGTAGCCCAACTGATCGATGCAACATGGAACGTTAACAAGCTCAGAAGAAAAAAAATGGCGAACGTTGGTTCGCCATTTTTTTAAATCAGCCCAACAGAAAAATTTATTTTTTCTTTTTTGCACCGTTAACAGCGTCTTTAAATGCTTTACCTGCGGTGAATTTGACCGTCGTTGCTGCTTTAATTTTGATCGCTTCGCCTGTACGTGGATTGCGTCCGGTGCGAGCAGCACGCTTACCACTGCCGAATGTACCGAATCCAATTAATTGTACGGAGTCGCCCTTTTTTACCGCTTTAATGACGTTAGCAATCAAAGAATCGACAGCACGTTTAGCGGCTGCTTTTGATAGTTCACAATCTGCAGCAATACCTTCAATCAATTCATTTTTATTCATTTGGTGACTCACTCTATAGGTTGATAGAAAGAAAATTCTAGCACTGCATTGCCTAAAAGAAAATGAAACGTCGGTTATCAGGGCAAAATAGATGAAAATACACCCTATTTAACATAAATGCACACCCTCAACGCCTGTTCCTCTCCTGAAATTGCCGTGTTAGGGGATAATTACGTCTACATTCCTGCATGCGCAACGACCTCTTTATTGTTACGCCAACAGATTCTTGTATTCACTTAATCAAACAATCATGCCAAAAAACAAGCGCCCAATACCCCGAAAATCCGCCCCTTCCGACGAAGAAATTCAGGATGCTTTAGTTCAGCAACTGTGCGATCTGTCTATCGGTCTGGCCGAGCAGGAAATCGGCGCAAGCAACGAAAATAACGAATCGGATGGTTCAAATGGACCATCAAACGATACCTTAAAAGAACAAGAGCGCGAAGTGTACAAGATCATTAAAAAAAGTCTGCATCAAAAGAAAGACGACGTCTTATACGAATCGCTAGACCGCTTAAAACACGCAGACACGGCCGTCTACCAATTGCTAAAAGAGCGCATTGAAGAGGCTGCAGAAGTAGTCTTAACGCGTCGTGATGAAGGTATTACAGTTGAAATCAATGCATTTTTAATCCCTATGTTCGTACGCACGATCGGTGGCCTAGAGTGCGCGCAGTCATTTCAAAATCAGGATGCCTTCGATTTGCTGACCAAAAGTTTGCAAAAGGCGCAATTGGAAAGTCAGGACGCCACGGTCGTTCTGGTTAGCTACGCCTATCATTTGGATGAAATCGACAGCATCACTTTTAGCCACATCAACGCCATGGTGCGCGAAGCGCTGGCATCGATGACCGACAAAAAAGCGGCTGCGACACCCGCTATTGAGAGTAGCTTTGGCGGTTGGCCTGACAGCGATTTCGGGCCGGATGATATCGCGGTCGAACTGCGCTTTTTGCTTGGCTTTACGTTAAAGACTGCTGATGACGCGTTTTATCACGTCCCGGATGAGGACGCTGCCGTTGACGCTTATTTTGAAGCGCGTGAGAAGCGTTTCCAAAGTTGGACAGAGCAAGCCGCACCGCTCGTCAAGCAATGCCTTATCACCGATGACCGCGAAGTCGATGTTAATTTTCTCTATCAGGATCTATTTCATGGCGGCAAAGAACGCGGTATCGCCGAATACTTTATGCTGCAAATGATGTCGGAATTAAATCACGGTCTGGAACAGCAAGGTGTCAGTGCAGAAAATACTACCGCCATTATCGGACCGGCGGAAGTTCGCGGCGACGTGGTTTTGCGCGTGAATTTATATAACGAATCCGATGGGGCGTTGATCGCATCGTCAGAAAAACCTTCCGCGGTTACCCGTGAACTAGGTATTGAAATCGAAGATACCTACGATGCACTGACGACAATCGGCGTCAGATCGTTGTCGATTGCGATGAAATTTGATGTTTACGGACAAGCTATAGACGTTGAGGCTTATGTAGAAGGGGAAGCCGAAGCTGAAAAGAAGGCTACATAGGCCGATAAAACGCAAACGCGAGTACGCACTAAAAAACTAGCGCGTTGTTCGTATTTGTCTGGTATTCATCTCGTATTTATGGCGTCTCGGTGTTTCTGCGACCACATCTCGGCTAGCCTTTAGTGACGAGAGCAGTTTTAATTCGAGAAGAACCAAGCGCACGCTCAGCAATGCTGGTGCGCTTGACGGCAGCCTTTTAAACCGCCCATCTCCTCAAGTCAACTCAGATAACTATCAACTCCATCATGCAAGATCATTACTGACTGCCGCTCGGCATCGCACCAGAGGGTGGAATGATTATCACAGGGGGGCCTACCTCGGTGGTCACACTCTCTCTTAAAATCCCACCAGACTGAGAACTTCCTCCGACTACGCCACCCGGCTGCATACGCTGAACACAATCCGAACGATCTTTTTCAGGCAATGCATCGCAACGGCTCAATCTATTTTTCTCGAGTTGCGCTTGCGGATCGGTCAACTGACCTTTTTTTGCTGCCTGAAGTGCCGCGCCAGCTTCACGCAGGCAAGTAGGCCGGTCTTCATTGGATGTACCGTTCATACAGGCGGTGCGTTGCCTTTGATAAGCGGCATTCGCATTCGATTGATTGCTATCTGCGGCTTGTACGGAAGTACCAAAAAGCATCGCCAGTAATGCAGCAAGGGCCAAAAATGAGGCACGAAAATGTTTGAACTTGCTTTGTGATGATGTATTTGATGTCTGGATCAGGTATCGAGGGGAAAGCATAAAAACCTCCTTTTAATAGCGGCCAATAGATATCTGGCTGCTGAAGACGAATTATGTTGCGAATATCGATGATGCCAGTGTTGGACTTCTTAAGATGTAATAAATTGTCTCAAACCAATTAAAGCCAGAAACAGAGGAGCACTAAAACGTTTGTGTGACATATACCTCGTATTGGTGGGATACGTACTATTGCATCCCACCAAACCAAACTTCAACCACCGCTCCCGATGATTGAAGCCCATTGAAGCTGAGCTTAGCCTTGTGACCATTAAATTTCTGTGATGTTCAATCGATTCTTAATCTGCCTGCAATAATTTTCCCGGAGCGGCTTTTTTTGCAGCAACCGCCTGATGATCTTCAGCCAGGAACAAATACATGGCAGGAACAACAAACAGCGTGAATAATGTGCCGATTGACAGGCCGGTAAAAATCACCAGCCCCATCGCATGCCGCCCCGCCGCGCCCGCGCCAGATGCGATCACCAGCGGTAATACACCAAAGACCATGGCCGCAGTCGTCATCAAAATAGGCCGCAACCGCACAGCGGCAGCCTCTTCAATCGCCTGCCGTTTACCTACGCCGGTTTTTTGTAGTTGATTCGCCACCTCAACAATCAAAATACCGTGTTTGCTGATAAGCCCCATCAGGGTCACCAAACCGACTTCGGTATAAATATTGATCGAAGCAAATCCCAAAAAGATAAACATCGTGGCCCCGAACAATGCCAGCGGCACGGACACCAGAATCACAATTGGATCGCGGAAACTTTCAAACAATGCAGCCAACGCCAGAAACACAATAATCACCGCAAATAGCATAGTCACGAGGAACCCGCCCGACTCCTGCATGAACTGCCGCGACTGTCCCGAATAATCAACCGTATAACCGCTCGGCGCGACCTCGGCGACTGCGCTGCGCATGAAAGCCAACACATCCCCTTGTGAGGAACCAGAAACGCCTGAAAGCGTGACCGAATTGAGCTGCTGAAAACGACTGATCGCTTCCGGCACTACGTCGTATTTAATATGGGCAACAGTGCTCGCTGGAATCATCGTACCGGTTGGCGTCTTGATGTAAAAATTCAACACCTCGGACGGATTTAAACGGTTGACTTGCAAGACCTGTGGAATCACCTTATACGAGCGCCCCGCGATCGAAAAATAATTGACGTAACCACCGCCCAGCGCAGCACCTAACGCAGCGCCCACATCTTGCTGCGTCATACCAAGCGCGGCAATCTTATCCCGATCCACCACCACTGTCGCCTGCGGTTTATCGATCTTCAGGTCAGTATCGATAAAGTAAAATTTGCCGGAAGTCCGCGCCTTGTCCAATACGAGTTGTGCGATGGTATTGAGATTTTCGAAAGGCTCGGTAGTGGTGATAACAAACTGCACCGGCAATCCAGACGAGCCCGGCAAAGCGGGAAACTGAAACGCTGCAATTTTTGCACCGGCAATCTTATTCCACTGCGCCTGCAAATCTTGTTGAATTTCCTTGGCGCTGCGGGTTCGATCTTCCCACGATTTCAATAGCATGCCGCCAATACCGGCATTCACGGTAGGCACACCGGTTATCTGGAACATTTGGCTATACTCAGACATGCCCTTGCCGACCTTGAAAACCTGGTCCGCATACCTTTGCATTTGATCCGAGGTAGCCGTTGGTGCACCGACGACCTGAGACAAGACGATGCCCTGATCTTCTTCCGGCGCAAGTTCCGATTGCGACATCTTGAACATCAGGCCAAGCACCACCATCAATATCACCGCCATCACAATTAACACCGGCCAGGTATTCAACAATGAATGCAAGGTGCGCTGATAAGTGTGATGGACCTTTTCAAATACCCGATCGATTTTTTGTACAAAGCGCCCCGTGTCCTGCTCCGGACGGAAGAAGCGCGAACACATCATTGGTGACAAGGTCAAGGCGACCACGCCCGATACAGCCACCGCACCCGCCAGCGTGAACGCAAACTCCGTGAATAACGCACCGGTCAGACCACCCTGAAAACCAATCGGTACGTACACCGCAATCAGCACCACGGTCATGGCCAGAATCGGACTACCAAGTTCACGCGCGCCCAGCAACGCGGCATCCATCGGCGACTTGCCTTCCTTCATATGCCTGTCAACGTTTTCCACCACGATAATCGCATCATCCACGACCAGACCGATCGCTAGGACGATGGCCAGCAGGGTCAGCAAATTGATGGAGTAACCCAATGCCAACATCACAAAGAAGGTACCGATCAACGACAACGGCATCGCAATCACCGGCACCAACACAGCGCGGACACTGCCGAGGAAAAGGAAGATCACAATCGTTACAATCAACAGCGCCTCAACCAAGGTTTTAATAACCTCTTTAATCGAGGTATTGATGAACGCAGTTGAGTCGTACACAATTTCGCCCGTCAAGCCCGCTGGCAACTGTGACTGAATACTCGGAAAAACGGCGCGAACACGTTTAGCAACGTCCAGAATATTGGCATCTGGCGCAACTTTGATACCAATGAACACTGAACGTACGCCGCTAAAGGCTACGTTGAAATCATAGTTTTCAGATCCAAGCGAGACTGTCGCCAGATCCTCCAGTCGAACCACGGAATCACCACTGTTCTTGATGACCAGTTTCTTAAACTCATCTACCGAATGGAGATCGGTACCAGCGGTCAACGGTATCGTGACCATTTGACCTTTGGTTGATCCCAGCGCCGCCAAATAATTATTATTCGCCAGGGCCTGACTGACATCCGCAGCTGTCACGCCATAAGCAGCCATTTTTGTAGCGTCAAGCCACGCTCGCAGCGCAAACAAACGCGCACCCAGCAACTCGGCTGTCTGCACGCCATTTACCGAATCCAGCTTAGGCTTGACCACCCTGCTTAGAAAATCGGTCACGTTATTGGTCGGCAACGTGTTGCTGTAAAAACCCAGATACATGGCATCCGTGGTCTGACCTGTCTGAACGGTCAGTACTGGTTGCTGCGCCTGCGCTGGTAACTGATTTTTAACCGAGCTGACTTGGGTATTAATTTCGGTCAAAGCCCGATTGGCATCGTAGTTCAGCCGCAAAGTTGCCGTGATGGTTGAGACGCCACTACTGCTGGAGGACGACAAATAATCGATCCCCTGCGCCTGCGCAATCGCCGACTCGAGCGGTTGCGTAATAAAACCCGCTATCGTCTGCGCATCAGCGCCGTAATAGGTAGTCGACACGGTAACAACGGCGTTCTGCGTTTTTGGATACTGATTGATCGGCAAGCTAAACAGTGAGCGCAATCCCAGCACCACCAGGAGCAAGCTCACCACCATGGCCAAAACAGGTCGGCGGATAAAAATATCGGTGAAATTCATAAAGGATCGCCTTGGTGGCCTCAGTGTTCCTGCGGAGTCGGGTTTGGATTATCGAGTGGCTCGACCGTATTGTTAATGACTACAGCAGTACCGTTTTTCAACTTCAATTGTCCACTGGTAACCACACGTTGGCCTTCCTTCAGACCGGTCAATATCGCGACCTGATCACCTCGCGTTTCGCCGGTTGTCACAAAAACCTGCTGGACTACAAGATCGCCTTCTTTAGGCGCGTTGGCCGCATCTTTAGGTGCATCCTTAGGTGCATCTTTAGAGCCATCTTTTTGTGGCGGTTTCTTCTCGGCCGGCGCGATAACGAACACAGTGGACCCGTACGGGTTGTATGTAATCGCGGTTTGCGGCAGCGTCAAATACATCTTCTTGCCACCTATTTCAACGTTCACATTTGCAAACATACCTGGCAATAGCTGGCGCTTGGCGTTAGACACCGTAGCCTCAACCTGCACATTTCGCGTAGCCGGATCCACCTTGGAACTGATGGCGGTGACCTTACCACTGAAGGCGGTATTGGCGTAAGCGTCGTTCGTCAGATTTAATACCTGTCCAACCAATAATCCACCGAGTTGTTTTTGCGGGATATAAAAGTCAACATAGATTGGATCAATCGTTTGCAGCGTCACAATCTTATCGCCAGGATTGAGATATTGCCCCGGATTAACTGTCGTTATTCCTAACTTACCCGCAAATGGAGCGCGAATGGTCTTCTTATCAACCGTGGCAGATTGTTGGTCGGCTAATGCGCGCTTGCTCTTTAAATCGGCCATATCGCTATCGATCTGCGCCTGACTAATCGCCTGCACTGCAAGCTGTTGTTTGTCACGCGCTAATACCGAGGCCGCAAGTTCAGCATTGGCTTGTAGAGAGTGCAATTGGGCAATGTCGGAATCAGCGTTCAGTTGAACCAGCAACTGTCCGGCTTTAACATCCTCACCTGACTTGAAATTGACTGTGCGTACCAACCCCGCAATTTCGCTCGTCACATCAACGCCTCGCACCGCCACCATCGTGCCGACCGACGATAAATGCGGCTGCCATTCAACGTTTTTAATCGTCGTAGCCGAAATCGTTTGAGCGCCTTGTTTGGGCGCACTAGCGATCAATTTTCTGATATGAAGAAAAAATCCAAGAGCCAATAAAGCAATCAAAAAGATCACCGCTCCAAGCATAATGAGCATGCGTTTAGTCATGGATACTTCCCTTTAGCATTCTGAATTCAGATGTTATTTGTTGATTTTTGTTAGGTCTATTGCGTGCAGGGTAAAACAGGCATAACGTCTACATTATTGCCGCTTTCGGCTCCGGGTACTAAGTACTGAGTACTAGGGTCACCACTAAAGTAGCTGTCACAGCCACATTGTCCAACGTGCAGATCGATCAATCTTCTTTAATAGGAACAGGCAAGGTCACCCCTGTGGACGCCGCTGCCAACGTGGCGCGATTCCACCAGCCGCCGCCAAGCGCCTGAAACAACGCGGCGCTGTCGGCATAACGTGCCGCTTGCGCCTGAACCAACCCGACTCTCGCCTGTTGATAAGTGCGCTGTGCGTCGAGTAGCGTGAGATAACTAATTGCACCAAGCTTAAATTGTTGCGTGCTCAGGTTCAAAGATTCCCGCGACAGGGATTCGACTTCGGCCTGTTGCTTCAGCGTCGATGCGTCTAAATCTAACGCTCGCAGTGAATCCGCCACATTTTGAAATGCAGTCAGCACGGTTCCGCGATAATTCGCCGCAGCCACATCGTACGCAGCAATCGCCGCCCGCCGTTTGGCGGTCAGTGCGCCACCATTAAAAATCGGTTGAGTCAGTCCTGCGGCCAAACTCCAAATCGCCGCACCGCCAGTAAATAGCTTAGGAAACTCAGTGGCAACCGGACCATAACTTCCGGTCAAATTGATTTGTGGATAGAGATTGGCGGTGGCGACACCAATTTGCGCACTGGCCTGGTGCAGCAAGGCTTCGCTGGCGCGAATATCCGGTCTTTGTCGAACCAGCGCCGATGGTAACGATACCGGCATTTCTTGTGGCAGTTGCAACGATCCCAGATCGAATTCAGACAAACCCGCTTCGCTTGGAAGCTTGCCCGCGTAGACGGATAATTGGTTACGCGTTAAAGCTAATTTTTTTTCAAGCGGCGGTATCGTCGCGCGCGTCTGCGCGACCGTATTGCGCTGAAGCAGAATGGTCGAACGCGCGATAGCACCAAGGCTGAACTGTTTCTCAATCACGTCTAACTGCTGCTCTTGTGCCTTGAGTATCTCGCGCGTAGCCTGAAGTTGAGCCCGCAATGAGGACTCCTGAATCGCGGTTGTCACCAAATTTGATGTCAGGGTCAAATAGGTCGCTTCTACCTGAAACTGTTGATAGTCAAGACTAGCCTGCAGCCCTTCCAGCTGACGACGGTTAGCGCCGAATACATCCAACGTGTATGACACGTTGACTGAAGCGTTATACAAATTAAAAATTCCTGAACCTTGGCTGTTTAGTGGACTAGCCTTCTCACGCGTAGCGCCAAGTTGGCCGGAGACACTAGGAAAAAGCAGACTGCCAGTTTGGGCGCGCAAATTTTCCTGTGCTTCACGCAACGAAGCTTGGGCAGAAGCCATGCTTGGACTACGTTTAAGCGCGTCACGAATCATTTGATCAAGCGCAGCAGATTGAAAGAGTGACCACCATTGTGCCGGAATATCTTGCCCAATGGAAAAACTCTGTGCAATCCCTGCAGGACCGGGCGCAGCGTCAGTTTGTTGCGGAAGCGACGTCGGGGTGTAATGATCACCAACGTCAGGTACATCGGGGGCCTTGAAATCAGGACCCACGGCACATCCGGCGAGCAGCAGCAACATAGCCACACTCAACCGTGCACGCGCAGTCAGATAAGAACCTCCGCTTATGTGCTGGCGCATGGCCTGCAATCCAGCCTTATGCGCTCGGTTTCTTAGCTTATTACGTGGTCGATTTGTAGGGATCATGGTTCTTATCCGACTGTGTGATATACCGACACCATAGCTTGAAAGAGTTAATTCAAATAACAGCAACTTATCGCAGATTTTACCTAATTTTTCTAATCTTTTCTGACAGAGAATAACCGCTTCTCTGGCCTGTGCTCGCTGTTAAAACAAGTTAAGCACTGGTAATATTGTGAGGCTTTTAACTACGTTTGTTGTTTCTTTAACCTTGGGGAAAATTGGTTAAAGGTTGATCTCACTGACGACCTGAGCAAGATACTAAAAACGAAGTATGTTAATGTAGCATGAATTAAAAAAACCAAACGTTTTATTTACCCATGAAAATAACAGCTCCAAAAGACAGACAAAAAGTGGCGCAGGAATCGGTCCAGGACCTGGCCCTTACTGCTCCAGCTACTATTATCAAAAAAAACCGTGTTGGCCGACCACGTTTAGGCACGGAGGCAGAACGCCTCGATCTTCTGCTCGATGCCGCGACGACGGTCTTTTTGGAAGAGGGCTACGGGCTAGCAAGCATTGCCCAGATTGCTCGCGCTGCCGGTGTGTCCACGCGTACCATTTACGAGAATTTTTCCAATAAGTCTGCACTTCTGATCGCAACGGTTAAACGATTAGTCGTCAATGAGCTGACCAAAGTCATTGAAGACGGCGTACTCGAGACCTGCACACCAGACGCGGCGCTCACCAGACTCGGCACCGTCATTCTGACGCGGGTCACTTCTCCGGATGCCATTAGGCTGTACCGCCTGGGTTTGGCGGAAGTTGCACGAAATCCAGATCTGGCAGAAACTGTTTATCAGGCTGGGCCGATGCATACTGAATCACTGGTTGCTGGTTACCTTAAGGCACAAGTCTGCCGCGGAACGTTGGAAATAGATGACCCAGTGAAAGCGGCCAGATTATTCATCGGCATGGTCACCGCAGCCCCGCTTCAAATTGCGTTATTTGGTTTAACGCAACGAATAGGCCAAACTGAACTAGACCAACATATTAAAAGCGCGGTACAGTTATTTCTTAGGGGCACATTGCCGCGAGAGAAATAATGGAAACTATGATGAGAGTCAAAACGCGAGCCATATAAAGAACCCATATGTCTCCTTCACCATGAATCCCCATTAATTCATTCCACCCGGCGCAAACATTCGCGCCTTTACCCAAGAGTTTAACAATCGAGCAATATTTTTCCACCCTGTTTTTATCGATCAATATGCCAGACCCAACATGCGCGAACTCCCAGACCTGATCGCTTGCGAAGGATGTGATGCTGTTTATCATAAGCGGACTCTGCACAACCGTGAGATCGCGGTTTGCTTGCGCTGTGGTACAGAACTGGCGCGCGATTCATCGCACACGCGAGCACGTATATTGCCGCTGGCTGTCGCTGGCCTGATCGTGTTCATCATTGCAAATGCCTTTCCGATTGTTGAAATTGAACTACAGGGACTGACCAATCAAACGACATTGTTTGGTGCCGTGCTGGCCTTAAGCGCGGAAGGCATGTCGCTGGTCGCTTTTTTAGTATTGGCAACCACTATCCTCTCGCCTCTTCTACAGTTGGTCATACTCATCTATTTGCTAGTTCCACGTTCAGAGGCGCTACAACCTCCCGTATTTCGCTGGTTGCTGCACACGATGCAAACGCTGCGCCCTTGGGGCATGATCGAAGTATTTTTACTTGGCGTGCTGGTAGCTATTGTTAAGCTGTCAAATATGGCCACCGTCCTACCGGGCATCGCGTTATGGGCTTTCGCCGTATTGACAATATTACTGGCAGCAATTATTTCATTTGATCCGCGCTACCTATGGCAAACAACGTCGCAATATGAAGACGGAGAAACGCCGTGAGTACGCCAATGTCATACCCAGCTGCGTCTGATGCCAGAGCCGAGATTAATGGCGGCGTTATAGACTTCCAGGATGAGGAAGAAGTTAGCAAAATCGCACTTCCAACTGCGGTCAGCCTTGGTTTGATTTCCTGCCATCATTGCGGCACAGTATGGAAAGAAGTAAAAGAACACGAACGCTGTGGCCGCTGTAAAGCCACGCTGCATACGCGTAAGTCAGATAGCATCAACTGCACCTGGGCGCTGCTTATCGCCGCTTGCATCATGTATATTCCAGCCAATCTGATGCCGGTCATGATCACCCGAACGCTTCTCAGCGTTCAGCATGACACGATCTTGAGCGGTGTCATTTATTTTTGGATATCAGGAGATTGGGAACTTGCCGGCATTATTTTTATCGCTAGTTTTTTAGTGCCGTTATTTAAACTAAGTGCCATGATATTGCTGACCATCACGGCGCAACGACAAAGCAGATGGCGTCGTTTCCAGCGCGCAAAGCTATATCGTATTGTGGAACTGATTGGGCGCTGGTCAATGCTGGACGTTTTTGTCGTATCGCTACTCGCGGGACTGGTGCAGATTAGTGGCTTCGCCAGAATTACCGCCGGCGTTGGCGTAGCGGCATTTGGCTCGGTAGTGATCTTGACCATGCTCGCCTCACTGACCTTTGACCCACGACTTATATGGGACCAAGGGGACCAAGGGGACCAAAATCCCGAAGAACCGCATCAGGATCGGACGCAAGACCAAGCTTCGGAAGTCACTGACATGGCAGACGCCACAGACAGACAAGAGAATAAACGGAAAGAACGCAATGACTGAAGAAAAAGAAAATCCTTCGCTACCCGACCTGCCGACGCCGCGGATGAAACGCCAGCGTAACTGGTTGCCGTCTCTTGTATGGTTGATTCCGATTGTTGCCGCCTTAGTCGGTCTGACGCTGGTGGCAAAAATAATCGTCGAACGAGGTCCGGTTATTACCGTCACGTTTATTACCGCAGAAGGTCTGGAGGCGGGTAAAACCAAAGTGAAATACAAAGATGTGGATATTGGGACGGTTGAAAAAATTACGCTTAGTAAAGACCACTCTCATATTATCGCGACAATACAATTACTTAAAGAGGCCAAAAGCTTTACCGCGATGGATGCCCGCTTTTGGGTGGTACGCCCGCGCGTTGCCGCATCCGGCATATCCGGCCTTGGCACCCTACTCTCTGGTGCCTATATCGGTGCCGATGCGGGTAACTCCACAGAGACCAAAGACGAATTTACCGGACTTGAAGTCCAACCCATCGTTACCCGTGACTCTACCGGCTTACGCTATCTGTTACATGCCAGCGATATTGGATCGCTGGATATTGGCTCGCCAATTTATTATCGCCGCATTAAAGTCGGCCAGGTCGCCGCTTACGATCTGGACAACGATGGCAAAGGTGTCACTTTACGTATTTTCATCAACGCTCCTTACCAGAAGTTTGTTGGCGCAAATACGCGGTTTTGGCATGCCAGCGGATTCGATATGCAAATTAGTTCCAGTGGGTTTAAACTTCGCACCGAATCGTTGGCAACGGTTGTTTTGGGCGGGATCGCCATGCAATCGCCCGACGATAATATTGGAACGCTGGCGAAAGAAAATACCGCATTTGGATTGGCAGAAGATCAAAGCGCCGCAATGAAACCAGCCGACGGCCCGCCTCAGACAGTCTTACTTTACTTTAACCAGTCGCTACGAGGACTATCGCCAGGTGCCACGGTTGACTTCCGAGGCGTCGAACTAGGTGAAGTCAAATCGATCGGAGTCGAATATGACACCAAAAAACGTGAGTTTCTGATGCCGGTACTCATCCAGATCTATCCTGAACGATTAGGACGCCGGATGATAGAAGACGAACGGGAATCCCCTTATACCCAGCAGCAACGGTTGCAATATATGATCAGTCGCGGACTGCGGGCGCAACTGCGGACTGGCAATTTGCTTACCGGTCAGATTTACGTCGCACTCGACTTTTTCCCCAAAGCACCGGCGGTAAAATTTGATGTCACAAAAGCACCATTAGAATTGCCAACCATTCCAAACAGCCTGGACGAAATCCAATCTCAAATCGCTGATATCGCGCGCAAATTGAGCAAAGTACCATTCGACCAAATTGGCACCGATCTCCAGAAAACGTTGGGAACACTCAATCGCACTCTGACCAATACGGAGAAATTAACCAACACATTGAACACCGATATTGCACCAGACGTTTCCGCAGCAATGAAAGATCTGCGCAAAACTTTGTCCGCTGCACAGCAAACGTTATCGTCGGACGCACCTCTACAGCAAGATATTCGTCAAACCTTGCAAGAACTATCGCGCTCGGCGGCTTCATTGCGGGTGTTAACCGACTATCTGGAACGCCATCCCGAATCTTTGATCCGCGGCAAGCAAGAGGACAAAAAATGACATTCCCCCTATTTCGTGCGTATCAACCCGCGCATCGCCTTGGTCTTAAGCACGCCCATAAATCTGCGTTTTATGGCCTCGCTGCCATCGCCGCAGTCACGATATTAGCCGGATGCTCGGTGACGCCAACACGGTTCTACACGCTCGCAACGCCATCCGCGGTTCGTGCATCCAAGCCCGTTGTGGCACAACAAAGCATCTACATTGAAGTGCCTGCGGTTGGCGTGCCAGAACGTCTGGCGCGACCGCAACTCGTGGTGCGTGCGCAAAATACCCGGGTCGATATTCTGGAGCAGGATCGCTGGTCATCGCCATTCAATTACGAACTCAGGGATGCGCTGGCAAGCGGACTGGCAGACCGACTGAGTGCGGTCGACGTCACCCGTGGCGGTCGTCCATCTGGCGCACCTGGCTATCGGATTGCGATTGACTTGCGTGAATTCGATGCAGCACCGGGGGATAAGGTTCACGCGTTATTCGGTTGGACCATCACACGCTCTGACGATGGCCGCAGCACTTCGTGTCAGTTAGCGGTTGCGGAACCAGTGAATGGCGGAATCGACGGGTTGGTTGCGGGTGTCCAGCGTGCGATAGCGGAAACCGTGGAGGCTATCGCGGTAGACGTGGGCACATTGGCAGCGGGTAATCCCAGCCGGTGCAAAAGTCTTTAATGAGATTGTTTTAGCCTGACCTTGCAAAAAAACTTATTACTAAAAAAACACGCAATGGAACGTCAGCAACTCCTTGCGTGCTTTTCAGTGGAGACGTGATGTTTCGCTAACTTAGCCGGTACTAGAGAGGGATTAGCGACTATTTTTTTGATCCGCTCTGACGATTCAATTGATCTAATATTTGATAAGCAGCGGTCACTCTTTGATCCACCGGATAGGACTTGTTTGCCAGGATCACAATCCCTATTTTCTTTGTCGGAATAAAAGCAGCATAAGATGAAAAACCATTAGTAGAACCCGTTTTGTTAATCAGCACATCTTTTTTTGGCTGCAACGGCGGATGCAAGGCCGTTGCTATAGATCCATCATAGACGAAGGACGCGGCGTTTCCAGCTAGTAATTTTTTCAGTTCCACCGGATAAGCATACTGTTCCCAGATCAAATCCTGCGTAAACTCGCCCGTCGTGAAATATCCTGTATGCGTAGCGGTCACTGCTCGCTGCAATGTGGCATCAAGGTGGATCACCGCCATATTGGCTTCAATAAATCGAATCAAGTCGGCAGAATCAGTTTTCACTCCATAAGCTTCTGACGCCAGAACGCCGGGATTCACTCTGACCGGCACATCCTTTGTTGTGTAGCCTTGCGCATAATCCTTTTGCTGATCTGCTGGCACATTGATATAACTGTGCGTCATCCCCAACGCAGGAAATAAATTCTTTTCAAGCGCATCTTCAAAAGACACGTTCATACTCTTGGCGGCAATTACGCCGAGCATGCCAATACTGACATTCGAGTATTTTCTGTAAGTGCCCGCGGCGTGCGTCGGCTTCCAGAGCTTCAAATAATCCATCAACTGGTCGGTATTATTAATACTGTCCGGCACTTGCAGCGGAAGGCCACCGCCAGTATGTGTGCCGAGATTAAGAAGACTGACGTTATCGAAACTGCTGCCTCGCAATGAAGGCAAATACTTGCTTGCACTATCCGTTAGCAAAAGACTGCCATTAATTTGCGCATAAGAAGCCAGTGTTGCCGTAAAGGTTTTGCTAAGCGACCCGATTTCAAAAAGAGTTTTGTTGGTAATGCGTTGCTGCGTCTCCTTTGAAGCCAAGCCATAGTTATAGAAATAACTCTCTCCATTAATCGTGACGGCAATCGCCATGCCCGGGATACTATATTTTTGGATGAGCGGCGCGACAGCATTGTCCACGACATCTTTTATGGTGGCTTGTTCGGCATTACCTGCAGCAAAACTGCTGTTTGCCAAAAAAAATGATAGAAAATATAAAATTTTTATCCTGCTTATTGCACTTCCACGCATAGGTTAAACACCCTTCAATTTCAAATAAAAAGATTTATTAAAAACGTCTCGCTGACATAACTCTGACGCAAAAGTGATCCTTTATCAAGATCGGAAATTCACCACTTTGCACAGCAAATCGGCAATATCCTCGCTTGCTCAACTTGCTCAACTCGCTAGCATGGATGAAGTTCAGATCAATCTAGTCAGTAATGAAATCCGCGCATAACCGGATTATTGACCAAGCCATTCATGAACCGGCGAATCATATTGATGACATTTTATTGCCGCGTCAGGGATGATTGGAAAGGCGCAGTTGGACTTTAATGATTATTGGCCAGTCTGGACCGGACGAAGCCTATATGTTCCCGGAGCACATAAAATTGATCGGCAAAAGCTAGTGGCATTTTCATCCGATTAACAGATTCTTCAATATGATCGAGCCGTTGCAGCATATCGGCACGCTCTTCCGGAGTCTGCGCGGTTGCCCCACGCTCGAGCGCTATCAACGAACCGTACCAGCGATAAATCCGTGATTTTATGCGCCAGCCATAGAGCAAAGGAACCAGACGAAATGCGGGGATCAGAAGCAATATCAACGGCAGCAATATCACCACAGTGCGATCAACAAGGCTAGCCAGCCAGTATGGCAATGTACGATAAAAAAATCCTTTACCTGACTTGTAATACCGCGTTGCATCGTCGCTGATCCGAAATTCGTGCGCCAGCGGAGCGGGAAACTCATTAGCGCGTTGCAATATGTTCGCACCGCTATGCACTTCCTTGAGGGCGTCAATGAGCAAGTCAGATAAGGCCGGATGCAAATCATCCCGTGCAATCAACTCAGCAGTCGGTGCTATGAGTTGAATATCGCGGTTAGGAATATTTTTTCCAAAATCGAATACCCCCTTAGGAATTTTCAACTCATTCAGATAAGCAAAGCGCCGCGCATAAGCACTCGCCTGGGCAAAATCCAGCAGGCGAATACCGGGCGCTCGCAGTAACCTACCCATAGTTGGCGGCGCAGCGGAGTCACCCATCAAGAATGCTGCATCGATCGTATCATCCGTCAGTGCCTTGGCCGCTTCATCCCCGCCCATATCCAACAGTGCAGTGTTGCCGCCCGGGACAATACCATTTGCCTTCAAAAGAGTGAGAGCGAGCACTCGCGATCCACTTCCTTGCAGACCGATTGCCACGCGCTTGCCTTTTAATTCGGATAGCCGATCAATGGATTTTTTGCCTCGATAAAATACCGACACCGGAACGTACGCAATACTTCCCAGCGACATCAAACGATCTGTCGACATATCTGCCGCCACGCCGCCTTGCACAAGTCCGATGTCGACGCCAGTGGTTGGATCGTTCAGTTTTCGGAGATTATCCAGTGATCCTTCAGACGTGACGATGATGAGCTTGACGCCGTTTCGGGCTAATATCTTGCGATATTTTTCCGCATCGTTCCAGAAATTACTATGCTCCGGTCCGGTCGAAATAGTGAGTGTTTTGGGCGGTGCCGGATCGATCAACCAGATCGCCAGCCAGATCCCGATGATCCCAAGCAAAACAATCGGACCGAAACTGATCGCAAGATCGCGCCACGAGATCGCGACAAAGCGCGTCTTGATGTTTTTAACAGATTGCTTATATTCAGATGCAGTGTTTGGAATCGCCATGAACCTATTTTAACGTTGAAAGCGTCGGTTGCAAAAATTGCGGTGCATTACTATCAACCAGCGGACGTCGCAGTGTGCCCCATGAAAGGCGGCCAAGCGGACACTGCACCCAACGATAAAACGCAGCACCAGCCAAAATACTTGCCATCCACGCCACCAGCATACCGATCGCTTGCAATAGCGGCCTTGTCGCAACAAAGCGGGTAAAAATCGCGTTCACAACCAAACAAACCGGAAAATGCACCAAAAATATACCATAGGAAATATTCCCACACCCGCGAAAACGCGACCACCATTGTTTTCCGACAATAATATTGGACTGACTGCTAAGCCGACTAATCCAAATTAAAGCACACGCAATGACCAAAGCAACCGCAATGCGGCTACGAAAATCGATGAGTAGCGCGCCGGTTGCTGGCAACAATATCGCCGTAAGCAGAAGCGCAACCGACAGTGGCCGACGCGCCGGATCGCGTGCCCACCAGGCAATGACGCCTAAACCGTAGCTTCCAAAAAAATATACTGCCCAGGAATCCCATCGCGCATCCCGATTAAAGTATAGAAGTGATAAACAAACGCCGCCGATGATCATCGCGGGCACAAGCCATGGCACGCTGCGCCGCGCAGCCAGCTTGCCCGCCGACCACAGCATCAGCGTTAACAAAGCATACAACTGAAAGTCAATCGCAACATACCAGGCACCGGCCGATATCGACTCATACCCTAATACGGTATGGAGTAACAGAACGTGCGCAGCCATTTGCGCGAACGTGGGCATTGCAGAGATAGAGGAATGCGTCATCCACACACCAGCCAAAATCGACGCGCCGACTGCCAATCCTGTCGCGACCATAAAAGGCGGCACTAAACGAATATAACGCCGCCATACCGTGTGTAACGGGTCGATGAAGCCCGGCGCACCTTTTGGGGAGAGCGATTTCGCAGCTAAAAACCCACTGGTCACAAGAAAAACCTGTACCGCGATCCGCGCGTAAGATTCCAGCCAACCGATAAAAGTGGGCGCGAAAGGTCTGACGTAGTCCGACATAGGGCCATAAAATGCCAAATGGTGCAGCACGATCAACTGTGCGGCGATGATCTTTAAGAAATCAATAAAGCCGCTTTGGAAGCCGTGGCTATTACTGTTTTTTAGATCGGAATTCGATGGCCCGGGCAAAGGCGGAAGATCGCGCATTTTTACTTGTTTTTATAACGACTGGGCGCTCATGATACTGTTTACGTTGTGCCTGTCTAGTAAATTAATTTTTACACCCGATATTTTCTGAATGACAATTCTTACTCATGAACAAGAATGGTAGGACGGGAGCAACATAACCATTAATATTCACCGCAAAATAAGTTGCACATTATGTTATACCTAGCCGGTTTGACCACGCACTAAGCCCCGACATTTAAGATGAACCCCGACCATTTACCCCTTTTAGTGAGCCGCGAAATGCCCTTCGGCAAATATAAAGGTCGCTTGATTGCCGATTTGCCAGGCCATTATTTGGGCTGGTTTGCGCGGGAAGGTTTTCCATCCGGGGAACTGGGAGGGCTATTAGCGCTGATGTATGAGCTTGATCACAATGCACTAAGGCATCTGCTTGACCCGTTGCGGACCACAGCCAGACAAAAATAACGCTCTCTCGGCCGCTATCGTTAACAACAGGCAATCATCAACGCGCCATGCCGCTGCGGCAGATTAACCCATGACGCGTAAAGAATCACGCCAATCCTGGTTTAACGTTTGGTTTCGATTTTTTTGCGGAATTCTCTGCGAACTATTGCATTTTGAAAACGTTGTATTTGCTCATCGGTGACAGGAACCAGCGGTGCTACGGGGATAGGCTTACGATGCTCATCGACTGCAACCATTGTAAAATAGCAACTATTTGCATGGCGAATCAAGCGTTTCTGGATATTTTCGGTGACAACTTTGATTCCGATTTCCATGGATGTGGTGCCCGTGTAGTTGACCGACGCCAAAAAAGTGACCAATTCACCCACATGAATCGGTTCGCGGAAAACGACCTGATCGACCGATAGCGTCACCACATAAGTAGCAGAATAACGGCTAGCGCAAGCGTAAGCCACGCTGTCGAGATACTTTAGTACAGTGCCACCGTGCACATTACCCGAAAAATTTGCCATGTCAGGCGTCATCAACACGGTCATCGTGAGTTCGTGCGAAGGAGAAGCGATCATTGTGAGTTCCGGGGAGGGAGAAGCATTCATAAAACCGTACCTTTAATAATATTGCGAATTCTATTGATATTGTTTAACACGCATACGAAGTTACTTTTTTTCATATTATGCCGCAGATAGCATGCCAAACATCGCAAAGCCACTGCACCGCGCTCAAAATTTCAACGGTTTCACATAACCGGTCAATTCAAAATAGCCGCGCCCAACCGGCTTGCCTGCCCTGCTGACCGTCACAGCGCCCTCCCAATAGACCGATCCGGTCGACTGTCGTGAATCCAGTTCCTGATCGTCTTGCAAGGGATTCAGCGCCCATTCAACCGTTCCTGTACGCAACACGGATTGCACCGGATAACTGGCATCCGTGCGTGGCGAGCGCCAATTGCGCTGCGGTAAAAACTGCACCTGATCCTGGTTAAACTGCGTCGTTTCTCCATTCGCCTCACGCAACACCGCATGCGCCCACACTTTGGCACCGTTGCGACTACGAATTTGAAATGCCATCAACGCCACGCCATCGTCCAGATTAGCACCCAGCCAATCCCAGCCAGAGGCATCGGCCGCCAACACGCTGGTCGACCACTCATGATCAAGCCAGGCCGTTCCCGTCACCACTTCCTCACGACCAGCGCGTCCAATCGTGCCACTCACACGTAATTGTGGTTCGCTATAGTAATAACTGGCCTGTGCCGGCAAAGGCCCCTTGCGAGAATAACCGTTCTCTCCTTGTAATAAAGGAGCTTGTGTTGGCGTCAAAGCAAACTTCAGGGTGAAATCCCGCGCCTCAACGGTGACTTGATACCTACCATCAACGCCGCGCACTAGTCGCCAATTATCCAGCGCCACATCAGTATTACCTTCTTTTGCATACGCAAGACCAAAACCGGCGCGGGCGCTCTTTTGATCATGTAACAACTTACCCAGACTAGGATCGGATAACGCGGCGTGCGCGATGATTAATTGGGTTGGCGCAAAAGCACTGGGGTTAGCATGATCGTTATCCGTGGCGGACCGAAAAAAAGTGATCTGAAATCCCAATGGCTTACCGTCCGGTTTGGTCAGCCAACCAGTGGCGTACCACCATTCCGTGCGAAAATCCGGATGCGCACCAGTATCGCGGGGCAGCGAGACTGCATGATCTGGTGTTACCTGAGAAAACTGCGGCGGCGCGGCATCTGCCATACGCATTGATGTCGCTACCGATACGGAAAACATCATGAACAAAACAGCTAACCAACGTTTGCAGACCGTGTGCATTACCAATCTTCCTTTACAGCGCGTACCGCATCAATAGCCACCGCCCGCAGTCCTGATACGACCGCCGTGATCGTGGCAGAAATCAGTAGCAACAGCGCGACCGAACCGAGACTAAGCCACGGCATATGTAGTTGCATGGTCCAATGAAACGACTGCGGGTTAACGATAAAAACAAGGATCAGACTGATTGTCCATCCCAGCAAGAAACCGACCGCAATCCCCGCAGCGGTTAGTAGACCACCTTCCACCGCCAAGACGCCCAAAATCTGCCGCCGCGTCACACCGACATGACGCAACATGCCAAATTCCTGCGTGCGAGCCAAGGTCTGCGCCGAGAAGGTCGCTGCCACGCCAAACAGACCAATTACAATCGCAACGATCTCCAACAAATACGTCACGGCAAAGCTGCGATCAAAAATTTTAAGACTAATGTCGCGAATGTCACCCGGCGTAGAAAACTCCAGCAACTTGCCAAATGACAACTTGCGCATTGCCGCTACCACCGTAGAGAGTTGAGCGCCGTGCTGCAGAGTAATCGCTGAATCCGTCGCATCATTATCCCCGCTCAGTCGACGATAATCGTTCAGTTGCAACTCAACAGTCCCGGTTTGCCGCGCATAGTCGCGCAAAATACCTGCAACCACAAAATGTTGTGCGTGCGCGCCAATCGGTAGTTGAACCCGCTGACCCAACTTGTATCCATAACTATCTCGCATCGCCTCAGATACCCAGATCGGTAACGCATCAGATGAAATTGCTGATGGAAGAATATTTTTACCGATTAATGGCAGACTTTGCGCTGGATCTGATACATCAATTTCACGCGCGACTAATGTCACAGGCGGACGCGCCGAATCGAGTGTCAAGGTGGAAGTGTGCGAAAACCTGGCGCGCTCAACACCTGGAATGGCCGCCAGCAAAATCTGCTCACCACGTCGCATTGATCCGGTATCGCCATTAGTTGCCGAGCGCACGTATAAATCGGCCGACAGCAATCCTGTCAGCCAGTCGTCAACCGACACCCGAAAACTCGACACCATGATCGCCATCGCTACAATTAAACTAAAGCTTGAGAGCACACCGCCCAACGCGATCGAAGCCTGACCCGGCACATTGGCAAGACGCGCCACCGCTAAAGTCCAGATGACACTACTATGGCCACTCACTTTTTGGACGACAGGAAACACCAGCGCCGATAATCGCGGCGTCAGCGCAATGCCGCCGATCAACAACAATGCCACAGCGATGTAACCGAAGATCGGCAGATCAAACAACGGCGGCATCTGCGTCAACAGCCCACCAACCATCAGGCACAGCAACGCAGGCCACGCCGTCGCAAGACGCCCTAACGCAGTTTCTTCGCTACCCGATTTTAGTGCCGCGGCAGGCCTCGCTCGGGATGCTTCGAGCGCTGGCACCAGACTGCCAAGTAGTGCAATACCAGTGCCAAGCAGCAAAAAAATACCCGCTGCGGGTGCATCGACCTGCACGCGTGGTTCTACGCCACGGAAAAAACCGCCACCCAAATCACCACCGAAAAAATGTAATGCCGCTGCCGCCATCACGTATCCCAACAGCAATCCTAAAAGCGATCCCAATCCTCCTAGCAAACCGCCTTCCAGCAAAACCTGACGCAGCAACTGACCACGTTCCAAACCCATCACACGCAATAATGCAAACTGCGCACGGCGTCGAATCACCGATAACGCCTGTGTCGAAAATACCAAAAATGCGCCGGTGAACAGCGCCACCAATGCCAGCACATTCAGGTTAACCCGATAAGCACGCGACATATTATTCGTGCGATCTTCCTGATCCTGATTTTCCTGAACCTGCAACCGGCCTTGCATCTGCGTCTGAAGCGCACGTCGAAATACCTCCCGATTGACACCGGGTGACAATCTCAGATCGACGCCCGACAATTGTCCTAAACGGTCAAACCGCCATTGTGCCGCGCCGATATCCATCACCGCAATGCGCTGCCCTTCCCTTGCTCGCACCAAACCGCCAGCGACGCGCAAATTAACTGTTCCGGTGCCATTGCGCAACGCAAGTTGATCGCCCGGCCGCACATTGAGCCATTCCTGTGCTGCTGTAGAGAGAAATATCGCATCGTCAGAAAGCGTATCAAATGGATGCGTCGGGTCCGGCACGCCGATTAAGTCAGGTGCAATAAGAGCGGCTCGAAAGACATCAATTCCCAAGACTTTCAATGCACTGCGCTGTCCCGGTACAGTGACATCGAGTTCCAATATAGGACTTGCCAGCGCCACCCCTTTTTCACGTGCAATGACTGGATACAAGCCCTCGTTGAAGAGCGGCTGCACGCCACGAATCTGGAGATCGGATGCACCAGAGAGACTCCTCGCCGCGGCCGAAAACTCGTTAAATGCCGCGCCATTAATTAAGTCGACGGCATAACCCAACGAGACCCCGAGCGCGATAGCAATGATCGCCACCAGCGAGCGCACCGGATGCGCGCGCCATTCAGCACGCAAGAGCCAGCGCGATAATAGACGGGTCGGACTGAAGCCAGACCGGAATCGGTCAATGGCGGGCGGTTTCTCAATCACTTGACTCATTGCCCGATTTTCGAAGAGGTCATGCCGCGACTCGCAAAGGATGCAAACCACTTGCAGTCAACTCAAGAATACGATCCGCGGTGGCGGCCGCTGCCATCGAATGCGTCACCATGATCGCCGATGCACCGTTAGCTTTGATTTCGTTGCGTAGTAAAGTCAACACATCATGCGCAGTTTCTGGATCGAGATTACCGGTTGGTTCATCGGCCAGAATAAGTTTAGGGCGATGCACTAGCGCACGGGCGATCGCAACACGCTGCATTTCTCCGCCAGACAATTGGCGTGGAAAGTCGTTACCTCGTCCCGCCAGACCAACCGCTGCCAGCATCTCAGTGGCACGTTCAAACCCCACCCCATTCAACAACAGCGGCAACGCCACGTTTTGTTGCAGGGTCAAATGCGGAAGGACATGAAAAGCCTGAAAAATGAAGCCGAGTTTTTTTCGCCGTAAGCGTGTAGCCGCATCGTCATTCAGACTAGACATAGCGACACCATCAATCAATACCGCTCCTGAATCCGAGACATCAAGCCCGGCGATCAAATTTAACAGGGTCGATTTACCGACGCCGGAATCACCCATCACAGCGACGTATTCTCCGGGCTGAAGCACAAAGTCGAGATGCGCCAGAACGGTGCGTCCATGACCATAAGATTTTTGCAAACCGCGACATTCCAGCGCGGGAACCGTGGCTTTATTCATAGTTACGCATAGACAGTGTTAATTCTATTGGCATGACATCTAACAAAGATTGAATTGTGTGGAAAATAGAAATAGGAAAATGTAAGCGCGCATTAGATAAACTTATGCAATCACTATGAGTGTAGCGGATTCGGCGCAAAGTCACCGGCCGCCGAATTTAAGCGATTAAGACTAATCACTATCACCCAAATAGTACGCACCAATTCACCATTTCAGGGACCTGTTCGGTTATTTGCTTACTTTTCGAAACGTCAGATTGATACGAAACGCACCCGTCAATGGATGCACCCCGTCTTTGATCGGCAACACGCCGTGAAAATACAGTCTGGCCGGACCGCCCCACACCACCACATCCCCGTGCGTCAACTGCACGCGCAGTGGTTTGTCCTCACGTCGCAGCCCGCCAAATTGAAAATTTGCCGGAAGACCCAATGAAACCGAAACGATAGGGGCGCCCAGATCGGGCTCGTCCTTGTCCTGATGCAACGACATCTTTGCACCCACCGCATAGCGGTTAATAAGGCAGGCGTCCGGTACAAAACTCGGATATCCGGCAGCAGTCGCCGCCTCTATCCCCAATCTGAGTAACGCGTCTGGAAGCGGTGGCCATGGCAATCCTGTCTGTGGATCTGTAGTGTTGTAGCGGTAACCAGTTCGATCTGCCAGCCAGCCAAATCCCCCGCAACTCGTCATCGCTGCCGACATCTGAAAGCCACCCGGCGTCACCATGTGACGAAACGGTGCTTGTCCCACAACATCAGTGAGCGCCGCAAAAATCACGGTTTCATAGGTCAAAGCAAAGTGTCGAAGCACCACAGCACCGGGGCAAATTGTTTCTTTCCAGACACGGCTTTGCTCTGCATGGTCGAATAAATTCAGCGTCATGATCAATCCACTTGTTTTCGTTACAAATAGCACCAAGGCACGATAGAAAGATGCGAATCGACCAAAAGGAGCATTTTCAATCTTACCAATAATGATAAAAGAATTTTACCTCCGCTTTATACTTAGCTCTCGTGCATGACATCAGAACTCATTTAAAAATATTTTCTTTTTTGTGACGGGTATTTCCCAAGCACACAATTAATAATATTATAAAAGCCCTCAATTTAGCGCCACTACGGTGCTAAATCAGTCCCAAGATGGTGCCTTGTGCACGCATTAAATGCAACCGCGCACCAAGCTGAATCCGCAGTTAACATTCACCTATCACCAATCAAGTCTTTTAGATTATTGCATGTCCACGACCATGTATACATCAACGACGACATCAACTAATATACCAACGGACACACCCATTCACGCAGGCAACTTACCGTTTGCATCAACATCGATTATCACAATTAAGGGTCGACAATGGCGAAGCGTTTGGCATCACTAATGGTTTATGGGGTCTATGGCGTCTCTGGTTTGTTGGCTGGCATCGGCGGTTCTGCCAATGCGATGACCATCAATATTTCTCTGGATAACGATCCCGGCAAACTTGATCCGACCCGCTCATCGATGATCGCCGAGCGCATGGTGTATCAAAGCATCTTCGACAAATTGCTCGATCTGGACGAGACTGGCAAGATCATTCCCATGCTGGCCCAGCGCTGGACCATTTCGGATGACAAAAAAACCTATACGCTCTTTCTGCACAAGGGCGTCAAATTCCAGGATGGCACACCGTTTAATGCCAAAGCGGTGGAATTTAATCTGCGCCGCGGACAGGAAAATAACTCCCTTCGCAAAAATGATCTCAAATACATTAAGCAGATCACAGTCGTGGATGACGCGACGGTGAAGCTTGAACTGAGCGAGCCGTTTGCACCGTTTTTATCGATCCTCACTGATCGTGCGGGCATGATGTCATCACCCGAAGCCGTGAAAAAATTTGGCGACGACTACGTCAATAATCCGGTCGGTACGGGTCCCTTTATTTACAAGGGCCGTCTGAAAGGCGCCACACTAACGCTGGATAAAAATCCCAATTACTGGCAACCCGGCTTGCCTAAAGCGGATCAGGTGGTCTACAAGATCATGTCCGACGTCAACGTCGCATTCAATAATTTGCGCAGCGGTCAGGTGGATATCACCAATCGTTTTCCGTACAAAGAACTCAGCAACAGCAATCCCGGTGCCAAATATACGGTCATCAACAAACCTTCACTCGGCTTCCGTGGTTTCTATTTTAATACTTCCAAATCGCCATTCGATAAAAAAGAAGTACGCGAAGCGATTGATATCCTGATCGACCGCGTTGCTATTGCCAAGGTGGTCTATAACGGCGCTGTATCTCCCGGCCATTCACCCTTCAGCAAATCCCAATTCGCTAACGGACCTTTGGATCTTCCCCCAAAAGTCGATCTGGCAAAAGCCAAGGCGTTGTTAAAGGCCGCTGGCAAAGAAGCTGGATTCTCGTTTCGCTTGACCTTGCCGACCACGCCGGAAGAGTTACAAGTCGGTCAGATGATACAAGGCATGCTGCGCCCTGCCGGCATCAGCGTCACGCTAGAAAAAGCCGACTTGGCGACCCAAATTGAATCTGGCAAAGCGGGTACTTATGAAGCGCTGATGGTTGGCTGGAGCGGCCGCCCCGATCCCGATCAGAATATCTATGATTTTGCGGTCACCAACGGTTCGCTGAATTATTCCAAATACGGCACCAAAGAAGTCGATACGCTGTTGCAGCAAGCGCGGATCGAAAGTGATGACGCAAAACGGAAAGTTTTCTATGATCAGGCGATGCAGATTCTGGTCAGCGATGTGCCGTATGTTTATCTGAATCATGACAACGTCCTGTTCGGTATTGCGAAGGCCGTCAAAGGATTCAAATTCGTGCCCGATGGCGTGATCAGAACTGTGACGCTTTCCAAATAGACCTCACCGATACAAGTTACCCAAACCCATGCCTAAGATTTTGAAACGGATTTTGCTGGTTTTGCCGACGTTGTTGCTGGTAAGTATCGTGATTTTTTCGTTGCTTGCCATTTTGCCTGGTGACCCCGTAACCGCCATCCTAGGACAAGAAGCCACGCCCGAAGCAGCACTTGCATTGCGGGCGCAACTGGGGCTGGACAATCCTATCTATGTGCAATACGGGCATTGGCTTTGGGCAGTTTTACACGGTGATTTAGGACGCTCCTTTGTTGACCATACTCCGGTAGTCGATAGTCTGATGCAACGACTTCCCGTGACCATCGAGTTGGCACTGGGAAGTTTTCTGGTGGCCGTTCTGATTGCCGTACCGGCCGGGATCATGGCGGCTGCCCGTCCTCGCGGTGTTGCCAATTATGTCAGCACATTTATCGCATTGTTTGGCATGTCCGTACCGCATTTTTGGCTCGGCATGATGTTCATCGTATTGTTTGCGGTCAAGTTAGGATGGCTTCCCGCATCTGGTTACGTCCCTTTTATGGAGGACTGGCGCGGCAATCTTCTCGCCATGCTGATGCCGGTAGTGGCAACGGGATTGCGCGAATCGGCGATCCTTATGCGGATGGTGCGCAGCAGTCTGCTGGAAGTATTAAACGAAGATTACATCCGCACTGCATTCTCAAAAGGTTTAAAAGACTGGCAAGTCGTCATCGGTCATGCTTTGCGTAACGCGATGATCCCTGTGGTGACCGCGAGCGGCTTGATGGTCTCTGGCTTGCTCGGCGGTTTAGTCATTACTGAGAGCATCTTTGGGATTCCCGGAATGGGAAAAATGATCGTCGATGCCATCTTCCAGCGCGATTATGTGACAGTACAAGCCGGTGTCATGGCGGCGGCCTTGATGGTCATCATCGTCAATCTTGCGGTAGATCTGCTTTACAGCATGATCGATCCGCGTATCGCTAAATAGAGGATACGCATGAATCAATTGCATCAACCTCTTGCCCAAACCGGGCAAACCGGACAGACCCAACCAGCAAGTCCGGTCAATGCACTCCCGCAAGTAGTGCGCTTTGCCGCCTTGCGCCGCTTCGCAGCTAACCGTCTGGCTGTGGTCGGCGCGGTAATTATCATGCTGCTGATTTTGATCGCCATATTTGCACCGTTGATGGCGACGCATGACCCCATTTTTGATCAGGACTACGGCAACATTTTGTCGTCCCCTAGCAGCGCGCACTGGATGGGAACCGACGACTTAGGGCGCGATATTTTTTCACGCATGGTGTTCGGAGCGCGAATCTCGTTGCAAGCGGCGCTGATTGCTGTCGGACTGGCTTTTTTTATCGGCGTACCAATCGGTATTGCAAGCGGTTATTTCCGCGGATTTTTGGATGAATGGATCGTGATGCGGGTGGTAGATGCTTTGCAAGCTTTCCCTTCATTAATTCTCGCGCTAGCCCTTGCCGCAGCGTTGGGCGGTGGTTTTTATAACGCGATGGTCGCCATTGGGATTGGTTTTATTCCGGCCTTCATCCGACTCGCCCGCGGGCAAGCAATGTCTATCCGCAATCTGGATTACGTCATGGCGGCGCGCTCGGTCGGTGCCACCGATCTACGTATTATGCGACGCTACGTTTTGCCTAATGCAATGGCGCCGTTGGTCATTCAAGCGACATTTGCGATGGGCTCGGCGATCATTGCCGAGGCTGGATTATCGTATCTGGGCATAGGCGCAAGACCGGAAGACCCAAGTTGGGGCTCGATGCTGCATATCGCGCAGGGTTACCTGAATACCAATCCGACATTGGCATTGTGGCCCGGCATAGCGATTTTTACCGTCGTGCTCGGATTCAATCTTCTCGGCGATGGCATTCGTGAAGTCTTTGATCCCAAATTAAGTCGCTAAAGAAAGCTGATCCATGCTGGAAGTCAACAATCTCAAGGTCGAATTTAAAAGCCATGGCAAATCCGTCGCTCCGGTAGATGGCGTATCGTTCACCGTCGGCGACAACGAAACCGTCGGTTTACTTGGCGAATCCGGCTGCGGAAAAAGTGTCACTGCCCTTTCCGTATTGCGGCTATTTCCCATGGCGAGTAAGCCGATATTAAGTGGTGACGTGCGCTACGGTGGACGCGATTTGTTGGCGGCCAATGATGCAACGATGCGCAGCATTCGCGGCAAAGAGATCGCGATGATCTTTCAAGAGCCGATGACCTCACTCAATCCGCTCCATCGTATAGGTACGCAGCTTGGTGAAATGCTCCGCATGCATACCACGCTTGACCGTCAGCAGGTTGATGCGCAGGTCATCGCCATGCTACAACGCGTCGGCTTGTCGCGCGCAACACAGTTAATTGACGATTATCCCCATAGTCTCTCGGGCGGTATGCGCCAACGTGTCATGATTGCCATGGCCCTTTTATGCAAGCCAGGACTATTGATTTGCGACGAACCGACTACGGCGCTGGACGTGACCATTCAAGCGCAAATCCTGGACCTGATGCGCGACCTTAAGCGGGAACAGGGAACGTCCATTTTAATGATTACGCATGATCTCGGCGTAGTGGCGGAAATGTGCGAACGGGTCGTGGTTATGTATGCCGGACAAGTGGTAGAACAAAGCACAGTGCGCGACCTGTTCGACGCGCCTGCCCACCCTTACACGCAAGCTTTAATGCGCGCACGCCCGGCGCTGGATAGCATTCCCGGCCAGCCGCTCATGGCAATCCCGGGATCGGTGCCACTGCCGGGATCAGTCGCAACGGGTTGTCGCTTCGCGGCACGTTGCCCCAAAGCAGACGACCGCTGCCGTGCGTTAATGCCAGCGCTACAACCAGTCAAATCCAATCACTTGGCGCGATGCTGGTATCCGGGCTGATCCCATCAAATCCTTGCCGAATTTGAAGCCGACTTTAAAGGCGAATTTAATGCCGAATTTAACGACTATGCCGACACTCACATGACTTCACCAACGTTACCGCTACTGCAAGTCTCTGGACTCAAAAAACATTTTCCATCAGGAACCCGCGGTTTGCCGCCGGTGAAGGCGGTCGATGACGTTTCGTTTGAGATCGCCGAAGGCAAGACGCTTGGATTGGTTGGGGAATCCGGTTGCGGCAAATCGACAACCGGACGCAGTGTATTGCGCCTGATTGAACCAACTGGCGGCGCGGTTCATTTTATGGGTCAGAATCTTGGTGGATTATCAGCGTCTAAATTGCGTGCCATGCGCCGCAATATGCAAATGGTGTTTCAAGACCCGTTTGCCTCGCTCAATCCACGCATGACAATCGGCGAAGTGCTGGAAGAGCCATTGATCGTGCATCAACTGTTTGACCGAGCAACCCGTAAACGTAAAGTCGCAAAAATACTGGACGTGGTAGGACTCAGCCAATCCTATGCTGGCCGTCACCCGCATGAGTTCTCGGGCGGACAGCGGCAGCGCGTAGGGATTGCCCGCGCCATCATCACGCGTCCCAAACTGGTGGTCGCTGACGAGGCGGTATCGGCATTGGATGTCTCCATTCAAGCCCAAATTCTCAACTTGCTGTTAGATTTGCAAAAAGAATTGGGACTCACCTATTTATTTATCTCCCACGATCTAGCCGTGATTCGCCACGTCAGCGATACCATCGGCGTCATGTATCTGGGGCGCATGGTTGAGTATGGAAATTGCGAGTCCGTTTATAAAGCACCGAAGCATCCCTATACGCAAGCGCTACTATCCGCGATTCCACGTGAACATCCCGATCAGATTCGCCAGCGCATCGTATTACAGGGCAGCATTCCCAGCCCGACCGCGCCACCGACCGGTTGCCATTTTCATCCCAGATGCGCATCTTGCATGGACATCTGCAAAACGCAGGCCCCGCCGCCAGTTCAAACCGCTCCCGGCGAATATGTGACTTGTCACCTTTATTCTTAGCCACCTTATTGTTAATATCCTTTATAGCTAACCGCCTAGAAAGAATGTATGCCATCCTTCAACACTAATCACTATCCCTACGCTTCCCGCCGAAGTGCAGTCTTCGCCAATCGCGGCATGGTGGCAACATCGCAACCCTTGGCTGCGCAAGCTGGTTTACAGGTTTTGCAAGCTGGTGGAAATGCCATTGATGCAGCCATCGCTGCGGCCGCCGCGCTGAGCGTGGTCGAGCCAACCGCTAACGGTATCGGAGGCGACGCCTTCGCCCTGATCTGGCACAAAGACAAGTTGCACGGGCTCAACGCCAGCGGCGCGGCGCCGCAGGCCATTTCGCTCGAAGCCCTTAAAGCCGCGGGACATACCAGCATGCCAAAATACGGCGCATTGCCGGTGACTGTGCCGGGGACACCGGGCGCGTGGGCCACCATGGCAGAACGTTTTGGCAAGTTGCCGTTGACCCAGTCGATGGCTGGTGCGATCACTCTGGCGCAAGAAGGATTCCCCGTTTCGCCGATGATCGCCGTAGCTTGGGAAGCGGCGCATAAAGGCTTCACCATCAACCTGAAAGAAGCACACTTCAAGCCATGGTTCGACACCTTCGCCCCGCAAGTCCGTGCGCCCCGTGCTGGTGAAATCTGGCGTTCCGCAGACCACGCCCAAACGCTACGCACTATCGCTGAAGATAACGCCGAAAGTTTCTATCGCGGTGCCTTGGCAGAAAAAATCGCCGCCTGTGTACGTGGTGCTGGCGGCTATCTGGATGTCGCCGATCTGGCCGCTTACAAACCGGAATGGGTCGATCCGATCAGTGCCAATTATCGTGGCTATGACGTATGGGAAATTCCGCCAAATGGTCATGGCTTGGTGGCGTTGCTGGCACTGAATATATTGAAGGGATTTGATTTCAGCGAGCGTGATGCGTTGCTGACCTATCATCGTCAGATCGAAGCGATCAAGTTGGCTTACGCTGACGGTCTGACACATATTGCTGATTCTGGTCACATGCGGGTGTCGGTTAAAGATTTGCTGTCCGATGGTTATGCCGACGAGCGTCGCAAACTGATCGGGCAACGCGCTAACTTGCCTGTGGCTGGTGAACCGCCGCGTGGGGGAACCGTTTATCTCAGCACCGCTGATAACGAGGGCAATATGGTGTCGTTCATTCAGAGTAATTACATGGGCTTCGGTTCTGGATTGGTCGTGCCGGGCACTGGCATCGCGCTGCATAATCGTGGTAACAACTTTACTTTGGACGCTTCTCATCCTAATTGCCTGGGGCCTGGCAAGCGGCCTTATCACACTATTATTCCTGGCTTTCTGACCAAGGATGGGCATGCGGTTGGGCCGTTTGGTGTGATGGGAGGCTTTATGCAGCCGCAAGGACATGTGCAGATGGTGATGAATACGGTGGATTTTGGCTTGAATCCGCAGTCTTCACTTGATGCACCGCGTTGGGAATGGGAGACTGGTAACAAAGTTAGTATTGAGCATACTACTGTTGAACCGTTGTTTCGTGGTTTGAGTGGGTTAGGTCATGATGTTGCCTGGTCTGGTAATCAGCTTGGATTTGGTCGTGGGCAGATTATTTGGCGCGATGAGTTTGGTGTGCTTTGTGGTGGTACGGAGCCGCGTTCGGATGGGTGTGTGGCGGCTTGGTGACGTTGGTTTTTTTGACGTTTGAATGTTGATTTAAATTTTCTTTTAAGTAGTGTCGATTTGGTTAGGTTAGGTTAGGTTAGGTGGTTGTTTAGGTTAGTTGGTTGTTGAGACGGTTGATGCTCCGTGGATGCTTGTCGGGGGTAGCCCGACAGCTAGTTACTTTTTCTTGCTTCGCCAAGAAAAAGTAACCAAAAAGAAGGCGACCGCAACGACGCCGCCCTGCGGGTTCCCAAGTATTTCAGCCGCCAGTCGGGTTGAAAGACCAACTCGCTACGCTCAAACATGTCTTCCAACAATTCCCGACTGACAGCTGAAATACTTGGCAGCGTCCATGACGGAGTACGTCAAGGTCAACTTCAAGAACAACCGCAACGTCAAAGGTGGCTGCGCCTGCAAGGTCAAAGGCAACGTCAACTGTGGCTGCGCCTGCAAGGTCAAACGCAACTGCAACTGCAACTGCAACTGTGGCTGCGCCTGCAACGGCCTTTATAGTTGATGTGATTTAGTTTTGTACTAACCTCATCTACAAGCTTTATATGAATACGCACTTTAGACTGATTTTCGATAACGACAAATAAATCATCATGAAGAAAATCTCAATCACCCGCGTTTTATCCGAGTTACCTGACTCGTCTGAATCGGTTCCAGCCATTACTGGTGGTGAGCCTGTTAAATCAGTTTCACTGCCTGAATATGTCTATGCAAAGTTACGCGAAGATATTTTTGAGATGCGGCTGTTGCCGGGTGATCAAATCACGGAAACTGATATCGCAGCTCATTTCAAGGTATCCCGTACACCCGTGCGTGAGGCTTTGCAACGTTTACAGGGTGACGGTCTTGTGCAAGGCTATGTGCGTGGCGGTTGGGAAGTTGTGCCGATCAATTTAAAACGTTTCGAAGATTTATACGAATTTCGTAAACTGATCGAAGTACACGCGGTCGGCCGCCTTTGCGCTGGATTAGCCGGAGGATTAGCCGATGGTGGCGCGGTCAATGGTGCCTTGATCGATAACCTCAAAGCGATCTGGTGTGTGCCGGTGAGCGAACGCTTGACTGATGGCGGCCAGGTCGCTGCTATGGACGAGGTATTCCATCAAACCTTGGTGCGTGCGAGTGGAAATCTGGAAATGGCAAGTGCTTTTGACCGCCTGACTGATCGCATCCGTATCGTACGGCGTTTAGATTTTGTCTACGGTGATTGCGTACAATCAACCTACGATGAACATGCGGCGATTTTGGCGCAAATCAGCGCGTACGCGGGTGGGGAAGCTATTCGACTGATAACGGAACACATTGAAGGTAGCCATGCCGAAGTGAATCAAATTACGTTGCATAGCCTTCACAGCGCACGTGCCGCGGCGTCAACCGAGCGAGTGCGTTATGCGGCGGTAAAGGTATTGCGCAATGCTTGATCAGGTATTTAACACCATTATTCTGACACCGTCATTTCGCGCTTAGTTACGCAACATAAAAGACATCGCCGACAAGCTATTTAATATCCTGACAGCGTATTGCACAGAGGGTGCAGAGAAGCTCACATTAACACCATCAATCCTCTGCAATATCGGCAGTTGACAGAAACAATCTGCCAGCGCAGGACTCTGCGTTTGTAGCTTGCAGGTGATCTGTGGCTGTAGAACGAACGGAGCGGCGTCTTTAATCGTGTGCATTGCGGCTTCGGCGCCTTCGGCTAGCAACGTAACAGCACGTTGTGGCGATATCGAGATGCCGCTGGTATTTCCTTGCGCCATTTTTACGCTGATCAGATTGGCTTGTGGAAATAGCAGTTTGGCCTCATCAACGAAGATATCGTCACCGCTGCCAAAAATCACCGGGACGCCGAACTCTCCGGCCAGTGCGCCGTAGATTCCAGCCTCTCCTAACTCCAGATCATTGAGCCAGACTCGGGCGAAGGCGAAGCTGTTGATGGTGTGCGCGAGGATACCGCTACTTTGTGAGCGGCCGTGATAGCCGACCATCATCACCGCGTCAACGCCGGTCTCGACGCCGCTCATCATTCCTAGCAGGCGGGGTTTGCCGAGAATTGCGCTGGCGGAGGGGTGCAATAGATCCGGTAGGAGGTTACGAAAACCGCCGTGTGAGTCATTGACGAGGACTTCTGTTGCTCCTCCGGCGAATGCGCCCTCGATTACTGCGTTGGCTTCTAGTGTCATTAGGCGTCGTGCACGTTCGTACTCGGGATTACCGGCGCGGGTTTGTTCGGGATGGAATACGCTGGCAATGCCCTCTATGTCTACCGAGATAAGTATTTTCATTGTGGTCATTCTTAATTAGGTCTTCTATTGCGATGGTTTGAGTCGTCTGTAGCTGAAACGGTTGCGGCTCCGCGGGTGCTTGTCAGGGATTAGCCCGGCGGGCTTCCTCGCCGAGAAAGTGCAACGATAAGGACACGGCTCTTTCGGGTTGTTGTATCAAATACAGTCGTCGTTAATTATTGCGGTTGCCGCTCCGTGGGTGCTAGTCGGGGGTAGCCCGACAGCTAGTTACTTTTTCTTGCTTGGCTCGGCGCCCCCCACCAAGAAAAAGTAACCAAAAAGAAGGCGACCGCAACTGACGCTGCCCTTCGGATTCCCAAGCATTTCAGCCGCCAGCCGGGTTGAAAGACCAACTCGCTGCGCTCAAACATGTCTTCCAACAATTCCCGACTGACAGCTGAAATACTTGGCAGCGTCCATGACGGGGTAGGTCAACTTCAACTTCAACTTCAACGGCAACGGCAACTTCAGCTTCAAGAACAACCGCAACTTCAAAAGTGGCTGCGCCTGCAAGGTCAAGAGCAACGTCAACTGTGGCTGCGCCTGCAACTGCAACTGCCTAAATAGTTGATGTGATTTAGTTTTGTACCGATCTCATCTACAAGCGTTATATGTTAATACGTCTTAATTGAATTAATTACGTTTAGTAGTATCGTCACCAGACGCCGCCACATCCCGCAACGATCTGCGCAGATGACCGTCCCGCCCTTCCACTGTTTCAGCTGCAAACAAGGCATTAACTATCGCTTGTTCAGTGCTCTCAGCCACGGCCTGAAACAACGGATCAAGCACGCTATCGTGCAGCGTTGTCCATTGTTGTGTCGCGCAATCGGGACGGTATGAAACCGTTTGCGTGGTCGAGAACGCTAGCGCTAGGTCGCCGCTGCCGTGTCCGTAGTTGGAGCCGGCGCGACCAAGACCGATACCGCAGCGCGTGGCTAGACGTCTTAACTGACGTGCATCCAGCGGTGCATCGGTTGCGATAATCATGATAATTGAACCCATTTCCGGCGCGTCGTTTAGAGGCAACCAAGGATGGGCCAAATTGAGTTGATGCAGTTGTTCGCCGATGTTGATGCCGGCCAGTGTCAACTCAGGGAGTTTGCCGAAGTTCGCCAATACTAATGCGCCGACACAATATTGTTGACCATTAGCGCCGCCAATGTTGGCGTAGCGCGATGCAGAGCCGATGCCGCCTTTCAAGTCAAAGCAGGACATGCCACGGCCTGCACCCACGGAACCTTGTAAAAATATCGGTTCTGCGGCGTTCAATGCATGCTGGTAATGCTCGGTAGTGACCGCCATCGCCTGAATATCGTTGAGGTAGCCATCATTACATTCAAATACCAACGGATTGAGAGTGGGATCAGCGCGCCCGATTTCGGGATTCGTTTTGATCGCTGAGATGATCTGTGCGGTGGCGACCGTGCCTACCGACAGCGTATTGGTCAACGCAATCGGCGTCTCCAGCACGCCTAGTTCCTGCAACTGTACCAAGCCGATACTTTTGCCAAAACCATTGAATACCACGGCTGCGGCAGGCACTTTGTCGCGGAACGGGTCACCGTCGTGGGGGCGGATGACTGTCACGCCGGTCTGTATCGCACCTTGCATCAAAGTGACGTGACCAACAGTGACGCCAGCCACATCGCTGATCGCATTGTTGGGGCCGGCAGCGAGCGAGCCGATGATAGGAATGGATAGCATCAGCGACGATCGATCTTAGGGTCCAAAGCATCCCGCAGACCATCTCCTAGCAGATTAAATGCTAGCACCGTAAAGAAAATTGCCAGACTCGGGAAGATCGCAATATGTGGCGCTGTCATCATGTCGGCACGTGCCTCATTGAGCATCGCGCCCCACTCCGGCATCGGCGGCTGTGCGCCCATACCAAGGAAAGACAGACTCGCTGCGGTAATAATCGAGGTACCGATACGCATCGTGAAATATACCACCACAGCCGACACCGTACCGGGAAAAATATGCCGCAAGATAATCGTGCGATCATTCGCGCCAATACTGCGCACCGCCTCAATAAAAGTCAGATGCTTCAATACCAGCGTATTGCCGCGTACCAGGCGGGCAAAGGTGGGAATGCTGAAAATAGCCACCGCGAAGATGACGTTCGACATACCGCTACCCAAGATCGCAACGATACCGATGGCCAGCAAAATGCCGGGGAAAGCGAACAATACGTCGCAGATACGCATAATGATGCGATCGGCCCAGCCTTCATAATAGCCCGCGATCAGACCGAAAAATGTACCCACGATTGCGCCCACCGCCACCGATGAAAATCCTGCGGCAAGAGAAATCCGCGTACCCATCAATATACGGCTAAAAATATCGCGGCCCAGAGAGTCGACACCGAACCAGTGCGCCAGCGATGGACCGGCATTTAGTGCATCATAATCAAAATAGTTTTCTGCGTCATAGGGCACCAAATACGGTGCTGCTATTGCCAACACGATCAAAAACAATACGAAGCAACCGGCTGCGACGGCCAGATGTTGCTTCTTGAACTTGCGCCAGAACTCACTCCATGGTGTCCGAATAGAAGTGGGAAGCGGGGCTAAGACAGCAGCCACAATAGCGGCACTGCGGACGGATGGAAGATCGCTGGTTGGGTTCGACACGGCCGGCCTCACTTGTAACGGATGCTCGGATTGATGACGGCATACAACATGTCAACGATCAGATTAATAAAGATGAATTCGAGCGAGAACAACAGAATCTCCGCCTGAATAACCGGATAGTCACGCATATCAACCGCGTCAATCAGCAGCCGCCCCATGCCCGGCCAGTTAAAGACCATTTCCACCACGATAGAACCGCCCAGCAAAAAGCCGAATTGCAGGCCCATCATCGTCACGACCGGAATCAGCGAATTGCGCAAACAATGTTTAAGAACGACAACAGTTTCAGAAAGTCCCTTGGCTCGTGCGGTTCTCACAAAATCTTCTTGCAGAATCTCTACAAAAGATGCACGGGTAAAACGCGCCATCACCGCAGCGACTGCCGCGCCAAGGGTTAGCGACGGCAAGATATAGTGACGCCAACTATCTGCACCAATCGTCGGCAACCAGCCAAGCTTGACCGAAAACAGTTCCATCAACAGCATGCCAAGTGCAAACGCCGGGAATGAAATCCCAGACACTGCCAATGTCATGCCTAGTCGATCAGGCCATTTATTGCGCCATACCGCAGAGACGATGCCAATGAACAAACCAAAGAATACCGCCCACACCATGCTGGTCACCGTCAGCAAGAACGTAGGCCAAAACCGCTCCGCAATCTCCTGACTCACCGCACGCTTGGTACGTAGCGAATGTCCGAAGTCACCCCGCAAGGCATTGCCGAAATAATTCAAAAATTGCTGATGAATCGGCTTATCCAGACCAAGATCGTGACGAATCATCTGCACCGTCTGGAGATCCGCTTCGGGTCCCGCAACCAGACGCGCAGGATCGCCCGGTAACAAATGGACGAACATAAACACCATGACCGCAACAATCAGCAAGGTCGGTATCAGGCCCATCAGGCGTTTTAATACATAAGGAAACATGGCACGTTCTGGTAAATGGTGAATCTGCAATTTCTACAGAGCCAGCCGGGATGAGTGATGTTGCATGATGTTGCGTTATTTTTTTGCACTATCTGGCGAGCGGTCTTGCAGCCGCAATATGGCATTAGCGGCATTAGCAACTTTTACGGCATTACTCCAAGTCTGCGACCACCCCATCGCCTTTTCCTGCTGGTACAACTTTATTTGATGGGAGTGAATGATGTGTTTTTATTCCATTCATTCCCATCAGCAAGTGACGACTATTTCAATTCTATTTCGTCGAAATTGAACGATCCATCAGGCATCACAAACATACCGCTCAGATTTTTGCTTCGTGCGTACAGCAATTTTTCAGTCACGAGGAAAGCCCAAGGTGCATCCTTCCAGATTTCAGTCTGCGCATCTTTGTAAAGAGCAGTTTTTTGCGCACGGTCAGTGGTAGTGAGCGCATTGGCGATATCAGCATCCACCTTGACGCTCTTGTAATAGGCGGTATTGAACAACTTAGGTGGGAACGATTCCGACGCTAATAATGGACGCAAGCCCCAATCCGCCTCGCCAGTAGACGACGACCAACCTGTGTAATACATCCGTACCGGCGCCGTGGCGGGATTCGGTGAACTTTCCACCTTCTCCACACGTTGTCCGGCTTCCAGTGCCATGACCTTCACTTTGATACCAACCTGCGCCAACTGCTGCTGAACAAACTGAATGATTTTCTGCGCTGTTGTGTGGTTATAGGCTGACCACAACTCCGTTTCGAAACCGTTCGGATATCCCGCTTCAGAAAGTAATTGCTTGGCTTTTTTAATGTCGTAAGGCCAAGGACCGGTTTTCAAGGCGTAATCGACGCCTTGTGGCAACACGCCATCTTGCGGCACGGCATAGCCATTAAAGGCAACTTTTACCAGCGCTTGTTTATTGATCGCGTAATTGATCGCTTCGCGTACTTTTGGGTTATCAAACGGCTTTTGTTGCGTGTTCATCGAAATGTAACGTTGCACAATCGATGGCGAAGAAATCAAATCCAAATTGGTCTTGCTCTTCAGCAAATCAGCTTGTTCATAAGGCAGTGGAAACGCAAACTGTGCCTCGCCGGTTTGCATAATCGCGCTGCGGGTATTGTTATCGATGACCGGCTTCCAGGTAATGCTATCAATCTTCGGATAACCTTTTTTCCAATAGCCGTCAAACTTGGTCACTTTCAAATAATCGGTTTGCTTCCATTCCACAAATTTGAAAGGGCCAGTACCGACCGGATGGAAAGCAATTTCCTTGTTACCGTATTGCTTCAAAGCAGTCGGTGAAATCATCGCGGCAGAAGAATGTGCCAGCGTATTGATAAATGGCGAGAAAGGTTCTTTCAACGTGATCTTGGCTTCGTAGTCATTGACAACATCGACCTTAACAATCCGATTGAACAGATTAAACCGTTTAAGTTTATTATCCGGATTGATCACCCGTTCGAGCGACATTTTGACCGCATCTGCCTTGAAATCAGTACCGTCCTGAAACTTCACATTTTTGCGCAGGCGGATGGTGTACACCAAACCGTCTTTGCTAACGTCATAACCTTCTGCCAGCACATTCACCAATTTCAAATCTTTATCAAAGCCAAACAAACCTTGATAAAACGACTTAATCACTGCTTGTGACAACGTATCATTACTATCATATGGGTCCATCGTAGTGAACGTCGACGCGACTGCCAGCGTGACATCTTTGGCGGCAAAAGCCTGCCCCGCTGCAAGTTGTGCTGCCAGTGCGACTGCGGTGCTGACTAGCACTTTGCCGATCGGTTTTCCATAAAAATGTCGCGCTGAAAGCATGTTATTTCCCCTGGTTCAGATTTAATTCAAGATTGGTTAGGCAGATACAAATGACTATTAAAGCAAAAAAAACAAGAAAAATAGTGGACGAATCACGCCCCAGAATTAAGCGCAGAATTGACGCCTTATTCATTCGCTAGTGCAGCTAAGAAAGTAACGCACTCGAGGCGATTTTGCATAAGTTGCATCCTATTTAAAAAGCGCCACCTACCTTATGCATAGCCACAAAGTGTCCCGGGCCAACTTGCCTCAACGGCTCAACCAACGGCAGATCGCCGACTGCACGAATGGGACTAGGAATTTCATCCTGCTGCAACGCGCGTTTCCGATGACGCTGAGTTGGATCAGCGACCGGCACGGCAGCCATTAACTTGCGGGTATAAGGATGCTGCGGATTTTCAAAGATTGCACGGCGCGGACCAATCTCCACAATTTGTCCGAGATACATGACCGCCACCCGATGACTGACGCGCTCCACCACAGCCATATCATGTGAAATAAAGATGAACGAAATACCTAATTCTTGCTGCAAATCCAGCAGCAAATTCACAATCTGCGCCTGTATCGACACATCCAGTGCCGAGACTGATTCGTCCGCAATCACTATCTTGGGATTCAGTGCTAACGCACGCGCGATACAAATGCGCTGACGCTGACCGCCAGAGAATTCATGCGGATAGCGCTGTGCATGTTCCGGCAGCAAACCTACCCGCTCCAGCAAATACGCCACCCTGTCTTGTGCGCCTTTTGCCATGCCATGCACCAACAGCGGTTCCATGATGGAGTATCCCACCGTTAAGCGTGGATCAAGGGAGGCGAACGGGTCTTGGAAAATAAATTGAATCTCACGCCGCAGCGAACGCAATTCCGAGCGCGGCAAAGTCGCCAGATCACGACCACCAAACTCCACGCTTCCGCTGGTGATATCCACCAGTCTCAACAACGAACGTCCAGTGGTCGATTTGCCACAGCCCGACTCGCCAACCAACGCCAATGTCTCACCCGGATAGAGATCAAAACTAATTTGTTCGACCGCATGCACGCGCTGCCTAACGCGACTGAAAATACCGCTTTTTATATCGAAGCGCGTCGTCAAATTGCGTACTTTTAGCAACGGCTGTTGCGTCGGATCTGCACCGGGAATCGACCGGACCAACTGCGCTGCATCGGCCAGGTCCACGCTCATCGACGGTACAGTTCCAGCGATGGCAATTCGCTCCGGCAAGTCGGTCCCTTGCATTGCACCAAGACGCGGCACTGCCGCCAGCAACGCACGCGTATAGGCATGCTGCGGTGCTGCAAAAATCCCGTGTACGACCCCTTCTTCGACCTTTTCACCCTGACGCATGACAACTACCCGGTCTGCGATTTCTGCAACGACGCCCATATCGTGGGTGATGAACATCACGGCCATTTGCATTTCATCCTGCAAAGCGCGGATTAGTTGCAATATCTGGGCCTGAATCGTCACGTCCAGCGCCGTAGTTGGCTCATCCGCAATCAACAGTGACGGCTTGCAAGATAGCGCCATCGCGATCATTACGCGTTGGCGCATTCCGCCAGATAATTGATGTGGATGCCGATCCAGCATCCGCCGTGCTTCTGGAATCCGCACGATCTCCAGCATACGTAATGCTTCAGCGCGTGCAGCAGAAAAGTCCTTGCCCTGATGCAGTCGAATCGACTCAGCGATTTGCTCACCCACCGTAAACACGGGATTAAGTGACGTCATCGGCTCCTGAAAAATCATCGCGATTTCTGCACCACGGATGTGCCGCATCGTATTTTGATCGGCGCTTGCCAGATCAATGGCGCTGCCATTACGACGGTGAAACATCATCCGACTGGTGTTGGATATCTTGCCGCCACCATAATCAATCAAGCGCATAATCGCTTGTGAAGACACTGACTTACCGGAGCCCGATTCACCCACAATCGCCAATGTTTCCCCCGCATCAACATGGAATGATAGCCCTCGCACTGCTTCGACCGACCGCTCCGAGGTCACAAAACTGACCCCAAGCTGATCCACGGTCAACACACGGCGCGCAACTGGATTGCGCAACTCTTCAGACGCTGGCACTTGGTGCGCTGATTGGGTCATGGTCGTCATGGTGGTCATGATCCGCGTCATTGGCTATCTGACTTATAAATTGCCGTCAGCGGCGATTCGCCGACTCTTGCGACGCCGCGATACATACCTTCAGTATTAAAAGGAAACGTCACATTACCTTTTGCATCGATAGCAATTAACCCGCCACGACCGTTATAACGCGGCAACAATTCCATCACCACCTGTTCGGCCGCATCTTTTAGCGATAGTCCCGCATACGCCATCCGCGCTGAAATATCATACGCGGCGACAGTACGCATAAAGGCTTCGCCCGTTCCGGTAGCCGAAATAGCCGCCGTACGATTGTTGGCGTAACAACCCGCTCCAATGAGCGGCGTATCGCCCACCCGGCCTATACGTTTATTTGTAATCCCGCCAGTCGATGTCGCCGCCGCCAAGTTACCGTGCGAATCAAGCGCTACCGCCCCAACTGTTCCAAATTTATTATCCGGATCGATGGGCGCAATCTCGGCAGCAGCGTTGCCAGCAGCTTCGCTAGTCGCATCATGATCCAACAACATCATGCCGCCCTGATTACGCGCACGTAGCCACTGCGCATGACGCGCTTCGGTATGAAAATAAGCAGCATCGACAACCGCAACACCATAATCCGCCACAAAACTTTCTGCACCCGCACCCACCAACAAGATGTGTTCGCTATGCTCCATCACGGCACGTGCCGCCAATATCGGATTGCGCAGATGGGAAACATTGGCAACCGCACCGGCAGCCAACGTCGCGCCATCCATAATCGCTGCATCCAATTCGTGCGTTCCTGCGGACGTGTAGACCGCCCCTTTGCCGGCATTGAACAGCGGGCAATCTTCCAACATACTGACCGCAGTAGCAACGGCATCTATTGCGCTGCCGCCATCCGCCAATATTTTTTGACCAGCGCGAAGGATGTCATTCAAAACTTGGTGATACGCCCGCTCTTGCTCGGTATTCATCGCGCTGCGCAAAATCGTACCCGCACCACCGTGGATGGCGATCGTCGCGGAGATGGCTGAAGTTGAAATTGCGGTTGTCACGTTAGCTCAGCCTTTTTGGGAAGTGATTTGATTTTTCCTGTCTTAGTAACAGGTAATTTAGTAGCAGCCGACTTAGCACCGGCAGACTTAGTATCCGCAGACTCATCAGCGGCTACTTTTAGCAGCGACGATTTCTTATTGGTTTTGCTGGCCTTCACAACTGGCTTACTTTGTTCAGCGTCAGACTTTTCCTGCCAGTCCGGATAATGCAACCAAGGCAGCACAAATTCAGTCATTTTCGATGCAGCATGGACGGAGCGATCCGCCCGATGCGCAACCGCGTCGCAGGTTGCCTGAATCAGCGCCAGCGCCGCAGCATCCGAAGTTGGCGACAATTGACGCTCGGTCTGCGCATACAACGTCACATCGGCCAACGGCACCAACGGCGAAGTTGGCACATCGGTAAACGCCAGCAACTGCGCGCCGCGCTCCTTCGCCAGCGTTGCCAGCGTGATCGTATCCGAGACATAACGCGGGAAAGCCATCGCAATCACCAGATCGCGTTGATCCACTTTAAAAAACTGACGCGCTGTCTGCGACGGGCCGCCTGGCCCAGCCACCGACAACACATTGCGACAATACGGCTCCAATCCATGCGCCGTGATACCGGCCAGATGCGCACTTGCCCCAAACCCAAGCACAAAAATGCGCTCCGCCTTGAGTATCATGCTGACCGCCCGATCACACAGTTCCGGCACCAGCGCCCGCTTGGTCGCCTCCAGATTCTGAATATCCGCAGCCAGCGCATTCGCCATGATTTCTGCACTAGTCGCCGCCCGCCCAACCTGATCGCGCAGCTTTTCAACCGGTGCTAACGACGATGCAAAATCCAATACCAACGCCGCCCGAAACGCGGGATAGCCATCAAACCCAAGAGCATGCGCAAAACGATTTGCCGTCGCCAGAGAAAAGCCAACAACGTCAGCCAGTTCATCAATGGTCATCGTCGCCGCCCGAAAGACATTCGCCAAGACGTAATCAGCAGCCTTCCGGTGCGCCTTTGACAGCTCGGGATAAACTTTGCCTATACGCTGGGCAACGGCGCTATGACGTTGCCATGCATTTGCAGTGTGATGTTGCACCCGATATCTCGCTCTCATTATTAAGTTATGTAAATATATTCTCAAAACATTTTTATGTAAAGAAAATTTATTTTCATTTTTAAAGCGTTAAAAATTGCACAGAACTATGCAAAAAATAGGTGATTTCATGCTTAAATACACAATATTGCGTATAAACAAGAAATGCAAAAAAATGCACCGCTGAGGCATAACCTGAAGAGTAAAAGTAGAGAAAAGACAGAGCAAAGGCAAAATATGCGCAGCCACGTAACAGGAAAAATCATCAGCTTTGCTTTAGCGCTCGGCGTCGTTAGCGCCCTATTTTGGGTGATGTCGACATCAATAAATTTACCGCAAAAAGACAAACCACAGCCATCGCCGCAAACCACCGACACTCCGAGCAAAGCTAGCCTCGCTCCAAATAATCCTCCAAATCGAGAGCCAAACCAAACAATCCAATCCGATCAGCAGAACCAAATATACAAATGCAGAACCAACAATCGGGCAAGCTACTCGGATCAAAAATGCGGCGATACGCAAAGAACGACCACCGTTAACATCCACGAAACAAGCGGCGGATTTATCAGCCCAGATCCACACACCATCGCGGACACACGCGCAAAAATAAGAACAGAAATGCAGCAGCCAGGTGCAACCGCCATCGTCTCTGACTCAACGACGAATAATCCTCCTTATGAATGCACGTATCTTGCTGCGGAAATTAACGCGATTGACGCTGCGTCGAGAGAACGTCATACAGGACAAGAGCAACAGCGACTTCGGTTGAGACGAGAAGAGGTGAGGACGCGGGAGTTTCGTTTGGGATGTTGAGGTGTGTGATTCACGCACACTCGTTTCACATTCCTAAAACAAAATCGTCGCGATAATTTTGCGCATGAATCCGCTCTTTGGGCGTTGCAAAATAAACTGCAAACTCTTACAAAAGTAAAGTTTTGTCTGCAATTTTAGCCAAGCGCTTCGCTTGCAGAAATGTATAAAGAATATCGGCCCAAAGCGCACTAAAAAGTAACGGAGCCTGACCGATTAAACGCCCTCTAAGCGCTTGCTCTTTGATTATTTTAAAGAGACTAAGCCAGAAAAAAACAGAAGCACTAGTACAAATATTGAACAGAGGATATAATTCCACCCCTGTTGGGGCGTTAGCTCAGTTGGTAGAGCAGCGGACTCTTAATCCGTAGGTCGTGTGTTCGAATCACACACGCCCCACCAAGCTACATAAGGCTCTCCGAGATATAGCGGGAACCTTTTCATTTTTTGTGGTGGGGGAAATTTTGTCTAATCTTCTCAATCGCAGCCTTAAGCGAGTCATTCGCAAGGTGCGCATACCGCTTTGTACTGCTTGCAGACTTAAATCCCAATACAGCGCCGACAGTATATTCCCCGAAAGATGGAAGGCTCGGACGAATGTAAATTTATCTAACCGTCTGTTGATATCCTATTCTGAATCTTGCATGATTTTCTCTCCTTGGGATCAACTTACTGCGTAACGTGAGTGATTTTTATGGAATGGGCGGGGATAAATTATTAAAAAAGTGATCACCGTGTTTACCTAACACACACAAAATCGAACAAAATGTTTCCAAGGAAGGAAATTTCAAGGTCTGTGTACTCCTAACCGATCACATAGCTCATAACGGTTTGTCGCCAGAACAGGCGGAACAAATCGCCCAACAGATGGCGCTTGGGCCGGACTACTTTAAGGGGTATATGGTATCGACTGAGGTGAATCGTATAGGCAGAAGTGATCCGTCCATCGTTGAAGCGCTTGGTTAGAAACTGGAGTTAGCGCCCTTTCCGTCGACGCCGAATGTCATTTGATATTTTAATCAACTGCCTGCTTTCGACCCGAAGCGGTCTTTCGACTTGCCGGAAACGAGTAACTCAATATTTACGTAAAAAAACTACCTTCGTTTGTGTGAAGTTGAGAATCTACGTGACTAATCGCTTGATAAATACCTTTAAGTAGGGCGCCGTATAAAGGCCAGAATCAGGCCAAATACGATCAACATTGCACCACTTATAAGATTGAACCATCGAAATCTTCGAGCGTTATTCGTCAACGTTCCGAGCCGTGCGCCGATACCCGCATAAATGGCAATGGCTAACAATTCAAACAATAAGAACGTCGTACCGAGTATAAAAAAGCTAGTCGCGTATGCCGAACGATCAACAAATTGCGGGAAAAATGCGGTAAAAATTAGAATTGCCTTTGGATTTCCCGCTGCGACGAGAAATTCTTGTTTCGCAAGTCGCCGTAGCTTGTCCCTTGGAAGCTCGGCGTCGAACTGAGTTTCTTTAACTGAATCTGATAGGTGAACGGGTACAGAGCGGAGCATTTTTACGCCGAGCCATACGAGGTAAGCTGCACCACCAAATTTCAATAAAGTGAAAAGTGTTTCTGATGCAATCAGAAGCGCTCCTAAACCAAAGCCGGAGATTGATATCATCCCAGCAAAGGCGAGCAATCTTCCAAATGCCGCAAGTATTGAATAGCGGACGCCATCACGAGCACCATTGGATAAGGACAGTACGTTATTTGGGCCGAATGCCATATTTAGAGCAAAGCAGGCAGGAAGAAAGAGCCAGTAATTTTGAAACGACATTTTATTCACCTCTCTTTAGCTAACTGTATTACCGTTGTTAGCCGATTGTACGCATTTGGTAACTGGCGGTTTAGACCCGAAGCGCATGTTCGGACATTCTGGAGAACGGTCATGTATCGTCGGGTGCAAAAGTGTCAACCTATTTCAGGACGGAAGCCCACAAAAAAAAGCCCGCATGACCTTTCGGTTGCGGGCTGAATCCAAACCTTTGCGGTGTTGGAGGAGACAGCTAAACTTTAACACAAAAATGGTGCGGTGCAATATGGTAAAAATACGGTAGTGCCAATTGCCTAACCATAACGCGGACTATGCGGGGCGCTGTTTCAATCTGGCGTGGGGTACAAATACCCTAAAAATGGCGATGGGCCTTTTAGAATTATGATTTATTCTAGATCGAAAAAAACAACAATGCGTATAAAAAACTGCAACAATTCATTTCCTTGTCGCAAATAATATTAAAAAATCCATTGATTCAGATTGCTTTTCACCTTTGCTGACACTACGATAAATCAAATGCGTGCGGATTCTGCAACCCAAGACGAGCGCGTGTAAGTCTGCAATCAATGATTCAGAGAACGATAGACGAATGATTGCTCTGATCGTCCTATTTCTTGATACAGCATCGCTTAGCGAGGCTTTTCACTGCACTAAAACCGCCCGCTCCCACACCCGATCTGGAGATTATTGTGACGGAACCACGCAAAGGCCAAGCGCCTGCAGTGTTAAAAAGAGATGAGTTTCACCTTGAATTTCGTCGCTCTTTTATTGATCCCACGTTTGATGTGGTGAAGTCGGAAATCGATAAAGTCGAGCAAGTGGCGTGGGAAAACTATATCAATGGCAACAAATCACCCATCACTGCAAAGGCGGGTCCCGAATTTGAGGACCCTGATTATGATCTGTCGGTGGAGTGGAAGGCGACCCGCGATGCTTTGATTGAAGCGGAGGATCGACAAAAGAATCCTGCGACGAAATCGCGGGTTTTGTTGATTTGTGGTTCTGCGCGCAATGACGGCAGTTGTCCTGGCGAGATATCCAAAAGTTTTCGGCTAGTTAAGTACGCTACCGAGACGTTGGAAGCACGCGGTATTGAGGTGGATTTGCTGGATCTGAGTCTGCTCATTTCGGACTATGACAAGCATATTTATCCTTGCAAAGCCTGTGCTTCTACAGCGATGCCGTTGTGTCATTGGCCGTGCAGTTGTTATCCCAATCATGGTCAGCGGCAGACCAATGACTGGATGGCGGATATCTACGAAAAATGGGTGTCGGCGCATGCGATCATTATTGTGACCCCGGTTTATTGGTATCAGACGCCGTCGGTGTTGAAACTAATGATAGACCGGTTGGTGTGTGCTGATGGTGGCAATCCCGATCCGACCACAACGTCGGGCAAAGATGCGAAGAAAGCCAAGGATCTGGAGTTGAAAGGATGGCCGTATCCGAAGCATCTGGCGGGCCGTGGTTATGGTCTGGTGGTGCATGGTGACGTGGCGGGGATTGAGGGCGTGCGGCGCGGATTGTCGGATTGGCTGGATTGGATGGGCCTGATTGATGCGGGTGCATCGTCGCGGCTGGACCGGTTTATCGGCTATTACGAATCGTATGCAGAAAGCCATGAGGTTTTGGACCGTGACCTGGCGGTGCAACAAGAGGTGCGTAACGTTGCCAGCGCTGTGGCGAATGCGGTGGTCAAAATAAGGGAGGGGAATTTTACGCCGCCGGATGCGGATTTGAAGCGCCCTAGGCCTAAATAGGGTTGGCTTTATTGGACGGCGTTTGCAGCTTACAAACGATTCAGCGGAATCTTGCTCTAAAAGTTTGCGCTTGATGGATATATCCGCTATCGTCTGCTGGTCTCCGAGAAAAAGGAGAACGGGTTTGATCGCTCGACAATGTACAAGGCGCACAACGGCGCAATGCCGTTTTTTTGTGCGACTTTCCTTCGCTCGTCCTTAATGGGCGGTGGTGGTGGGGATACCTTCGGGTATGCCGGTATCCTTGTACGCCGGTCGATCAACCTTATCATTTACCGCCCACCCCGTTTGATCGCGGGGCGCGGTCTAACCGTACAAGGAATCAATAATGTCTAGTACCGTCACATTTACTACCCCCCACTTACAAATCACGCCACGCCTTGCCCACCAAGCCAGCGCCCGTTTCATTCAAACGATTGCCGCTAACATTATTGGGAGGATCCAATCATGAGCGATCCGAGCATGAATGATCCGTCATCGTCTCCAAAACCAGAGTCATTGCATCAAGCGTTTTCATGGTTACCGGCCCGCCATCAATCAGATGAGCCTGCGCAGTTTTATGCCATGACAAAGGATGTCTGCGAAGGTATTCAGACCTGTGTCGATTTGGCCCATTTCAGCATCATGGACAGAGATAGTGATACGACGCCAATGCTGAATGTGGACGACACGGATGGGTTGCTGTGCTTGGCGATAACGTCGTCTCAGATGCTGGCGCACATTGCTTCTCTGCGGATTGATGGGTTGGATGTGTGTGCGCGTAAGAGGCGTCAATAATCCTGCTTTAAAGTGGCCAGTCTCACCGCACGTGCTCTGATTTTTTTAAGCATTTCGAAAAAAAAGAAATTCACAAACCGCAAGCAACATTGGCCTCAGATCAGCGGACTGGGCTGATCTCGGCTTGATGATACCAAGGTGAAGCAACTGCTCACCTTGGGTTTGGTCGGCTTGCGCCATCTATTTATCGGTGATTTCTGGCGCAATAACTAGATCAGTCCAGCGTATTGTTGATTTGGGTAATTTCGCAATATACTGATCTGTCGCGCCAAGAGCACGCGCCGGATCAGCAATTTTCTTAGCACAGCGACTGCGCAAGCATCATCGCGGCTTATTGCGGGTGATGAAAAGCCAGCCATAGATGCCGAGATTGACAATTATGACGACACAAGCCAGTAATAACTGGATGTCTCTGGATAAACCGGCGGGATAGATAATCGCCAGGAAATAATGTTCGACGAAGTCACCCGCATAGCCCGATTGACCAGCTTTGACGCGCAGGAAATTCTCGATATAGGTAAGAGGACAAATGCGCCCCGTAAGCTCTACAAAAAATCCCCATGCAACGGCTGGCAAATGCGCGACGATGAGCCAACGCCAGCGCACCACTAACGCGGCTCCGAGAAGGACGAACGCGATAAAAGTGAGATGAAATAGCAGTACTGCGTCGGCGGCTAGTCGATAGAGCATGATCTCAATGGCACGCGGTGGGCGGCCAAACCTTTTATAAATAACACTGTAAACACACATTTATCTATGACACCACGATCTGGCGTGTAATTTGCCCGCGTCGGCGAATTTATGCGAAAGACGTTTGTGTCACCTTCATAAAACGTTGAATGGGAATGCATTTGACATCTTAGCGCCATCCTTTAGTTTAGTTGCAATCTATGCAGCCACTCAGGTTGACGATGCACTATTTTTTGATCCGGTTGAGGACTTCGCTTCGTTGGCTGAGCAGAAATAGGCTAGGCTCAGGCAACATTGGGCGAGCGCACCGTATAGGTCAGATGGATAACTCAGGCAATTTAAACCTGCATCGTCAAAGTTAGCAAGATGCGTCAGATAGCTGCGCGGTACGCCCCAACAACAAGTGAGGTAAAACATGCTGGATCACATTTTTGTTTCGGTCAGCGACATGCAGCAATCAATCGCGTTCTACGAAAAACACTGATACCACTTGGCATTAGCCACGTGATTGACTACGACGGGGCCAAGGGACCTGCGGGCCATCCTGACCTGAAAGGCTTTGGCCGCGACGGCCGTGTATTCTTCTGGCTGCGGCACGGTACTGCAGATGCCCGCGCAATCCATGTCGGCTTTGTCGCCGATAGCGAACCGGTAGTGGATACGTTCTATGCTGCAGCCATCGCAGCAGGTGCTACCGATAACGGCAAACCTGGCGCTCGCCTCTACTACGACCCGCGCTACTACGCTGCTAACGTTTTCGATCCCGATGGTTACAGCCTTGAGGCGGTGTACAAGAGCTGGCAACACCCGTAGTCATGAGAGAGAATCCTCAATGACTACGAACTTGTGCGTTATGGCGTGATTAGCCCATTGAAGAGCACCGTATTGATGCTCTTGTGATGACGAGGTTACGGTTAATACACCAATGAGGCCGCAAACTCAAGTGCGCTTCTAAACTGAGGGCGGCTCTTATAAGTGAGTGCGGCGTAGAGTTTCAGTCTGTGCTTAAAAGCCTTCCGATTCGTCACCGCATTGCTACTTGAGACGATAGAAAAATAATCGCACGCCTCGTTGACGACGGCCTCCATTTCGCGGTCAACGTTTTGTCCTGAATCCGCCTGAGTGGCCAATTGCTGCACTTGAGAAACATAGAGTTTGATCAAACTTTCATCACGAGACGCTTGCATTCGCTACTCCAATAAAAAAATGTAATCGATCCTACGACTCTGTACCCACTTGTCGAGTGAGACAGCAAGTTAAGACATCTCTCAACAGAAACAGTTATCATTTTAACATTATTTATTTATATACAACGTGTTTAATATTGAAATTATCGGTCTACGGAATAATTGAGAGCTTTGAAGTGAACATTCCTCGAAACGCGAGAGCGGTCACGGATTTAGTTATTTTAGCTATGCACACAATGATGATGATCAGGAATTCTCTCTCGACGGATCACTTGGGATGGAAGCCCCACGGCTACGAATCGACAGTAATCTTCCAATAAGTTGATGCATCAGCAGCGATGCCCTGGTCGATGGTACGTTCCAATTTAGTTGGCAATCCTGTTCGCAATGATCAGCGTCCATCCAGCAGATTTCTTGGGCGCAGGATTCGGTAGTTTTGGTCTGGATCATGCGCTCACACAAAATCAGAAAAAGAAAACGGCTAACAGTAAGTCGATATTCTTTACAGCTACAACCTTTTTTGACAGGGGTTGCGCGTAAGTATCTGATTGTTATATCAATAATTTTTAGGCATCTTTATTGCTTATCTAACTCCGATAGTATTAATTTTTACTTGACCATAAAACTAAAAATGAAACTTTCCCACCTGACTTTCCTCGCCGCCGCATTATTTAGTCTTGCCGCCGTGTCAAATAACGCGATTGCGGCCGCGATAACCTCGTTAAGCGGTACCGCGGTTACTATCCCTGTCACTCAGACGTCGAGCGCAGGCCCGATTGCGGTCACGCCCAACATTACATGGTCCAGTACGACCGCGTATTCGGTATTTGGCTACAATGCCAGTTATGGATTTGGAAACAATGGAAACTGGAACGCAAATCTTTCAATGGTCGGTTCGAATTCAGCCAGTGATACGATGACATTTTCATTCCTGGCACCGGTAGCCGGTTTTGGCGGCTTCCTGAACTACGCTCCTGGTTATGGCCCAACGGCCATTTCAACGTACGATGCGATGAATACTCTCTTGGAATCTACCCTACTGACATTTACAACTAATGGCTCGACTAATTCTGGCGAATTTTTAGGCTTTCTCGATACAACAGCAGATATCAGCTCTTTTACATTACAGGGTGCATACATTGGCGGGGCGAACTTTATCGTGGTGGATGGAGACGTTCCTGAGCCGGCTTCCTTAGCACTTTTGAGCTTGGGCTTGTTAGGTTTTGGCTTGGCGCATAAGCGTAGACAATCAGTCGCTTAGATTGCGTAATCCTTCTGCGTGAAGGCTTACCAGATTGGAAGCAGAATGAAGTGTCGACGTTGCCTGGCAATGTTGCATTGCCGTTTATTGTTAAAAAATATTATTAGAAACGCTGCCTGAAGTTTCTGAAACTCCCAACCAGTAAACGCCAATTTCTTACTCGTCCCCGGGGAGCCATTGTTACGGCATCTCGCAGCGTTTTAAAGATAACAGGTCTGCAATCACAATGTGCTATCAATTAGCGCATGAAAGCAAAACACCGAAGAACGTTACAAGCGGTATTTACCAAACCAACCTTGCCGTTTATTATTTTTTCTGACATGGAAGCGCTAATCATTGCGGTCGGAGGCGAAGTGCGCGAAAGCGAAGGGTCTCGCGTTGTGTTTGAATTAAATGGCAAACGCCTATATCCCCACCGTCCACACCCCGGTAAAGAAGCCAAGCATTATCAAGTTGAAGAACTCCGTGAGTTGCTTACTTCACAAGGAATCACACCATGAACAATGCAATGATTTATAACGGTTACACCGCCCGTATAGAGTTTGATCCACGCGACAATATTTTTGTGGGCCGCGTGCTGGGCATCACCGACAGCATCAGCTTTCACGGCGAAACGGTCACAGAGCTCAATGCTAATTTTCATCAGGCGATTGCGCATTATTGTGCCGATTGCAAAGCCACTGGTCGCCCCCCGAAAAACCAGCGTCCGGTAAACTCATGCTGCGCGTGCCGCCAGAAGTGCATGCTTCTGCTAGCATTGCCGCACAAGCATCCGGCAAGAGTCTGAATCAATGGGCCAGTGAAGCATTGGCACGGGCTGCGCACGCTCTATAGCGTGAATGCCAAGTGCCCATCTAATCGGCATAAGCTACGATCTGCGCACCAACTCTTATTGGATTTAAGTACGGACGATCACACCTTGATTTAGAGACCCGTTACTAAAACACTGCCCGTAGGTCGACATCTGCTCACGACCGATGCACCTATTTTTTGTATAAACAAAAAATACCTGACCTAAAGAATTTTTGTTTATACAATAAATCGAATGAACCATGAATTCGATACAGCCAACGCCAACGCGCATGGCATCGGCCAAAAACGTACCAAGGGCTATACCATCAAAAACGTTTACCAGTCACTTCACCGAAGCACCAAAGTATACGCGCTCCACCAACGACAAAGCCTGCTTAACGCGGGCTTATAAGGTTTTGGTGCGGGTTGCTACCACCGTTTACCGGCGCTAAAATCACTCCCATTGGATCATCAATGAGGTTCGCCGACCCGCATGGTTAAAGGGTTTGGCTGTGGTCGATATGGCGTCCCAGACGATGCCCCCCCAATCCCACCTGTTTATTCGGGGGATTCTTCTCCAACAGCAACCACAACGAACGAATCAGATTCTTGATCATCAATTCGATATGTTGACGGTATAAAAAGACGATGGGATAGACCAGAAAATCCAGGTGCCGGCCTGTCCCTGCCGCTCGATCCACAAGCATGTCCGCAGCATCCCTGTAGCCTGTTGCGTAGACCGACCACTTGTCACCATACAAGCGATGGTTAAGCTGCGCGCTGTCAACCCATGAACCGCTTTTGAAAAGCTTGTCGCCGGGCACCGGGAACAAGACTCCACTGATCAGATCTGAGGGATCGTCCAATCGCGGTTCTTCATCATCGCCGGGAGTTGTCATGGCCTGACCTTATGTCTATCGAACAGACGTTCAAAGAAATCGATCACTATTTTCTTGGCCTGCGGCCCTACAATCCATGCCAAACGCGAGCACATCCTCTCCCCGCATTGACATATTGCGATGGTCTTTCCACCGCAAGCGCTGGACCCATGTTTGAAAGCCGTGAACTCTCCAAGGTAGGAAGTTCCCAAGATTTCACCTAGATCGCCGGAACGAATGGGCTTTGTCGTGGGCAGCTTCTCTTCGATGAATTCGGCCATCGCAGTCTTTCCCAACGTCTTCATTAGGTGGGCGACACGTGCGCCTGACGCGTATTGCGAGGGGATAGCTTTGCTAGCGCCTTAACGGCAGCATTTACTCTCTTCGGTTCAGCATCGAGAACCGTCATCTCGTGGCCGTTGACACTCTCCTTGGTGGATATACACCATTTTGCGAACTGCGTCATTCCCCTCCCCGATTTGTTGTAGTTTTCTTAAAATAGTATCAGATTAATCACATAGGTAACGGTTTACGCAGGTTCGCCAGGAGGAACATCTTCAGGAGACGAGGGCACATTTGCCTTTTGCTGAATGATTCGGCATCGTTCCAGCAGAACCTCAAAAGGCTCAGCGTCATCCAGGAACAAGCCGTCATCGACCATGTGCTGATAGTCGGAAGCAAGCGTAACCAGCGCACCGTCATCTGGTACAAGTTGCAGGCCGCCAGAAACTGCCGCGTGGTAGTCGATCAGTTCGCCCTGCGGGGATTTCTCGGCGAAGAACATGTTCTTATGATCGGCAACTGCTTTACCGAGCGCAGTGTCTGCGATAGCCGCATCCACGAAACCGGCCGCATCCAGCCGAGCCACGTCATGCCAATGACGAGCAAAACGTTCACCCCCACGGAAAGCACCCTGGGCACAGAAGACATGGATCGCCGTGGCCTTCTCCCAAAAGGTGCGCTCGGCGCGCATCACCTGCGGCGTGGCCATCGGGAATACGAGCATCGGCAGGTATGCAGCCGCATCGCACTGGATAAGGCGTGGTTCGCTGGGCTCGCCGGTAGAGCGGGCACCGAATTCCAGCATGACAGCCGAGGCAACGTAGCCCGTACCTGCTATCAACGGAACGTAGTCGATAAAAACCTTGTCATGTTCGGCCCGTACCGATGCGGGTAGAGACTGCCGCTCAAGGTCCTGCTTGAGCCTTGGCACAATTTCGCTAGCAACCCATTCTGCCAAGCGCGCCCGGATCTCTTTGCTCCATTTCTTTTCTTGGCTCTTGCTGGCTGGCAGCGGTGCGTCGGCGTCTCCGACTAGATCACCTGCGATTGCGCGGATATCGTAGGTCAGATCGACATCCTCCGAAAACCGGCGGATGACACCATAGGCCTTGGACAGAGATGTTCCACCCTTGAAGACCAGATGACCAGCATGGGGACCATCGAACAGGTGTCGTAGCGACCAGACGACCCAGATATCTTTTTCAAGCAGATGAGGCAGGCGGCCGGAACTGCTGGCAGCCGCGTTGAGCGCCTCCAGACGCTCAACAGTGGAGAGTTCGAAAAACTCAGCCATGCGCCAGCAAAGCGCTAACTTCTTGCGCCATCCAGGTCGGCAAGCGCGCACGCGCCGATGCGACTTCTTCGAGTTCGGACGGTTGCAGTTTGGACCGAAGCTTACGTAGTGCTTCGCCAGCCTTCTCAGGCCCCAGCCAAGCGAGCGCCCGCACTACTTCTCCAGCTGGACGGCCAGGAAAGATCAGTTGCCAGATTGGCGCGTGCCGGAATTCGACCGTTTGCGCGCCGACCTTCAGACGCCGATTGCGCCCGGATGTCAGATAGATGGCCTTCATTGGCACTTGAGTGGTGAGGCCAAGCGCATTGGCTGCAGCTGCCCCATGGGGCACGATTGTTTCCCCACGCTGACTAGCCAGTCCTTCGACCAGTTTGTTGGTGGACGGCGCATGCGTCCCGAAACGGCTCTCCACGGGCAAAACGTAAATACCTCGCCCAGCCCGCAACAAGGCACCGCGCTTCACCAGGCGAGAGAGCACTTGATCGACAGCAGCCCTGCCACCCAAATGCAGAAGCTCCTTAGCGACCAAAGGGGTGCCTTCCGGCAACCCGGCTGCGTATTCCAGTACTTGTTTGGCAATGGTTTGCATAATGAAACACCCTATTTGGTAGAATTATGCGAAAACTTCTGACACTTGTCAAGTTGGCTGACGGATGACTTGGCAGCGCCCGCCCATGTACGCCCTAGCGAGTTGTCTACAAGACTGCCTATAGTCATCATTGCTCTACGTGACCAATTCCGAACGATGAATGATCATCGCCCCGTGAGGGAACAAAAGATGGATAACCAAGATTCAGGCCAACTTGACCGCATCAACGCTCGCAGCACGTCGGCCGAACCGCCTTGCGGCGTCGACGGATACGAAGAACGCCACCAACTTGTCGTTGCCCACCCTCTCCCCTTACGGCGCACCATCCGCCGACCCGAACTGCACCAGTTGGTCCCGCTCGCTGATACGACGATCTACGATATGGAGCGCCGTGGAGAATTTCCGAGGCGCTTCAATCTGACGCCGCGTTGCGTGGTGTGGGATCTTGCGGAGGTAGAGGCTTGGCTGGCGGCGCGCCGCCAAGCCTCGGATGCAGATGCGCTGAAACGCACCCCTTCACCGGATGTACGCCAACGCAAGCGACGCCCGTCAAACAAGCGCCCGAAGCGTAGGCACCGACAGCGACGCAGGGAGCAGCGTGGCCGTATAAGCACCAGCTCCCACCCAAGCATCAACCATATTCGCCCACTCCTGCAACATGTGCCGACGCTGCTCACCGTATTCCGCTTTGTTGTAAATGGCTCGCGACGAACGTCCGTCCTCGTGCGCCAAGGACTTCTCGATCCAATCACGGTTAAAGCCAACTTCGTTGAGCAATGTCGATCCAGTTCGCCTCAGGTCGTGCACTATGAACGGTTCCAGTGGGAGGCCGGTTGTTTTCGCCCGCTCAGCCACGATCTGCGTGACCCGATTCAACGTTGCCTGGGACATGCACCGACCCGCGTCGTAACGCGACGGCAGCACGTACTTGGAGCCGCCAGCGCAAGTGTGCAGCGCCACCATGATGTCGATTGCTTGCCGGGATAGATAGACGTTGTGCGGATTGCGGCCCTTCATGCGGGACTTCGGAATGGTCCATAGAGCCCCCTCGAAATCGACCTCATCCCAAGTCGCCTGGATCAACTCGCTCTTACGCACTAGGGTGAGGAGGATCATCCGTAGCGCCAGCCGGATGGTAGGGTATGTCGCCACTGACTCCATTTGGCGGTGCATCAACCGGATTTCGGTTGGCGTGAGCGCCCGGTCCTTCGGAACAAATGTAGCAATGGATGCCGCCCCCACATCGTCCGCAGGATTGGCGACCTTCTCACCGTGCAGGATCGCAAAGACGTAGATCTGTTTGACGATGTCGCGGACATGGACGGCGGTAGCCAGCGCTCCCCGAGCCTTGACCTTCTGGCAGAGCGTTCGCAGATCGTCGGCGCTGATCTCGCCGAGCAGTCGATTTTTGAAAACCGGCGTGATGTCGCGGTCGATGATGCTCTTGCGCATTGAGCGCGTGGTCTCCGCCATCTTGGCACCCGCCAGCCATTTGACGGTAAACTCGCCGAAAGTCTTGGCCTCGGTCAGACGGCGTTTTTCGCGCTGCTTCTCCATTGCTGGGGACTTGCCGTTGCCGATTGCCCGCTTGGCATCCAGCAGCTTCTCCCGGGCCATCGCCAGCGAGATACCCGCCGGACCATAGCGGCCGATAGTCAGCGCCTCTCGACGACCATTGAGACGGTAGTCGTAGCGGAAAGTGATCGTTCCCGCCGTTGATACCGTGACGTACATACCGTCACGGTCGGCGAGCTTGTACGGAGCCGCGCCAGGCTTGAGGTTTCGGAGTGCGGTGTCGGTAAGCATCTTGGGTTTTCTCCTGTTCGAGACGGTTTTTACCGTCAAGGGTCAGAAGACCTAAAGATGCCCGAAAACCCGCATGAAACCTAGCTTTCCGGGGTGATTTTTACCGTCAAGACCGAAATAGTCATAACGGTAAAAATCTGGGTCTGAATCCGAGGTCAAAATCTTACCGTCAGCTTTACCGGCAAGTTATTTTGCTTGGGGTCGATAGCTACCGATAGCTACCGTGACGTAAATTATTATAAATCAATAACTTACGTCACTTTTTCGATAGGCACCGATAGTCCCCGAACAACCTCAAATCACTCCCACTCAATCGTTGCCGGAGGCTTGCCTGAGATGTCGTAGACGACACGATTTATGCCGCGTACTTCGTTAATAATCCGATTCGATACACGCCCCAAAAGCTCGTACGGCAAATGTGCCCAATGTGCTGTCATAAAGTCTTGGGTTTGCACGGCGCGTAAGGCAACGACATACTCGTAGGTGCGCCCGTCGCCCATGACGCCAACGGATTTGACCGGCAAAAATACGGCAAACGCCTGACTGGTTTTGTCGTACCAGGACTCACCGCTCTCGTCTTTGGTATTGCGCAATTCTTCAATGAAAATCGCGTCAGCACGGCGTAACAGATCAGCAAATTCTTTTTTGACTTCACCCAAAATGCGCACGCCTAAACCTGGGCCCGGGAACGGATGACGATAGACCATGCCATGCGGCAGACCTAATGCGACGCCGAGTTTGCGGACTTCGTCTTTGAAGAGTTCACGCAATGGTTCGAGTAATTTCAGATTCAAGGTTTCTGGTAAACCGCCAACGTTGTGATGACTCTTGATGGTGGCGCCCTTTTTGCCCTTACCAGCGCTTTCGATGACGTCTGGATAAATCGTTCCTTGCGCTAGCCATTTGGCGTTTTTTAGCTTGGCTGATTCGACCTGAAAAACTTCGACGAATTCACGACCAATGATTTTACGTTTGGCTTCAGGATCAGTTACACCCGCCAGATGCCCCATGAACTGGGCGGTAGCATCGACACGGATGACTTTGACGCCGAGATTTTCGGCGAACATTTCCATAACCATGTTGCCTTCATCGAGACGCAGCAAACCGTGATCGACAAATACGCAGGTCAACTGATCGCCGATAGCGCGATGGATCAGGGCTGCGGCGACACTACTGTCGACGCCGCCGGACAAACCGAGAATGACCTCATCCGTACCGACTTGCTTGCGGATTGACTCTACCGCTTCGGCGATGTAATCGGGCATATTCCAATCAGGCTTGCACCCACAAATATCCACAACGAAACGTTTAAGGATGGCCTCGCCCTGCTCAGTGTGCGTGACTTCAGGATGGAACTGAACGCCATAAAAGCGACGCTCTTCATCGGCAATACCAGCGATCGGGCAATTCGTGGTCGATGCCATCAACTTAAAACCTGGCGGCATCTGCTCCACTTTGTCGCCATGACTCATCCATACTTTCAGCATCCCGTGTCCGTCTGGCGTGACGAAATCAGTGATTTCATTGAGCAGCGCGGTGTGACCACGTGCCCGTACTTCGGCGTAACCGAATTCACGCACTTTGCCCATTTCGACCTTGCCGCCGAGTTGTTCGGCCATGGCTTGCATGCCATAACAAATACCAAATACCGGCACGCTCAATTCAAATACTGCTTGCGGCACGCGTGGCGTATCGCCTTCGGTCACGCTGTTCTGTCCACCGGAAAGAATCACGCCAGCTGCACCGTAATTGCGAATGAATTCGTCTGATACATCGTACGGATATACTTCGGAAAATACACCCGCATCACGCACACGACGTGCAATCAACTGGGTAACCTGAGAACCGAAATCGAGAATGAGTATTTTTGAGTGCATGATGTGCGCCTAAATAGCATAAAAAAATAAATAAGACTTACGCAAAATCGCCCCAGTGGCAGTGCGCCTTTCTGGACGCCTAGCGTGCCGTCTTGGTCAACACGCTTTGTTGGGATGGTTTTGCGTAAGTCCTGATAAAAGGTAAATTCCAATCTGGTACGATAATATGCGCATGCAATGCAGAGAGCGCTAGCTTTCATCCGACTACAAACAAAATCAAGTTAAAACCGCAACTACGTCGACCTTTATGACAACAAGTTACGTGCACTTAAGCCGAAACCACAAGCGCCACGTATGGTAAAACCACACGTGGCGCGACGTTCACAGGCCAAGCTGGGGATCGGTGGTAAAACCGTTCACCAGAATATCGGTCACTCAGTCCGATAGTTCGGCGCTTCCTTGGTGATCTGCACATCATGCACATGCGACTCACGCATGCCAGCCGATGTGATTTGCACGAATTCAGCCTTGCTTTGCAAATCTTCAATTGTCGCGCAGCCACAATAACCCATGGATGAACGGACACCGCCTATCATCTGATACAGGATGGTCAAGACGCTGCCTTTGTAAGGTACGCGTCCTTCAATCCCTTCAGGGACAAACTTATCGGCCTTGCTTGCCGAATCCTGAAAATAGCGATCAGCAGATCCATCCGACATCGCGCCCAAACTACCCATGCCACGATATGATTTGTAGCTGCGCCCCTGAAACAGAATAACTTCGCCAGGCGCTTCTTCGGTCCCGGCAAACATGCTGCCCATCATCACCGTCGAGGCACCGGCTGCGAGTGCTTTGGCAATATCGCCAGAGAAACGCACGCCACCGTCCGCAATCACAGGCACGCCGGTTCCCTTGAGAGCTGCAGCGACATTTGCAATCGCCGAAATTTGCGGTACGCCGACGCCAGCTACGATACGGGTGGTGCAAATTGAACCTGGGCCAATACCGACTTTAACGCCATCTGCACCATGCTCAACCAACGCCAATGCTGCGGCGGCAGTGGCGATATTGCCGCCAATGACATCTACACCGGGAAAATTTTGTTTGACCCATCTCACGCGATCCAAAACACCTTTTGAGTGACCGTGCGCAGTATCGACAACGATAACGTCAACGCCTGCTTTGACCAACAGGGCTATGCGCTCTTCATTATCAACACCAACACCGACCGCCGCACCCACGCGCAACTTGCCCTGATCATCTTTCGATGCCAGCGGATGAGTTGTTGATTTTTGGATGTCTTTAACGGTAATCAAGCCCCGCAACTCAAACGCGTCGTTGACGACCATCACGCGCTCAAGGCGATGCTTGTTCATCAGTCGCTTGGCTTCGCTTAGATCAGCACCGTCCTTGACGTACACCAATCGATCCCGAGGTGTCATCTTGGCGCGGACTTGCGCGTCCAGTTCTTCTTCAAAGCGCAAATCGCGGTTGGTAATGACACCAACCAGACTTTTGCCTTCGACTACTGGAAAACCGCTGATACCATGCTGTTCAGATAGCGCAATAACGTCACGAATAAGCATGGTTGGTGGAATGGTGATTGGATCACGTACCACACCGGACTCAAAACGTTTGACCTTGGCGACTTCTCGCGCTTGCTCCAGTGCCGTCAAATTTTTATGGATGATACCAATGCCACCTTCTTGGGCCATGGCGATTGCGAGGCGAGCCTCGGTAACCGTGTCCATTGCTGCTGACAATAGCGGTATGTTCAACACAATGTTACGCGTCAAACGTGTCTTGAGTGTAGTATCTTTAGGGAGTACGTCCGAATAAGCCGGAACCAACAGCACGTCATCGAATGTGAGTGCATTTTGAACAAGACGCATAGCTTTTCCTATAGGCGCAAAACCGAATTATACAGAAATCTTGACAACTCGTCGCCTATGTAACGCTTTTTAGCGTAACTATTCGCTTCTCTGTGCTCCTCTGTTTCACTCGCTGATTGACATGGCAATCAAAGCATGGCGAAATCAGACTCTGACTTGATCGCCGACTCTTGTAAGGTTTTGGATAAAAATGATCCAACTTCGTATAAAACACTTTTTTATCACTACCGCCACGTTTTGCCTGTTGGGCATTGGTAGCGCAGCTTTAGCACAATATGTGTGGCTCGATGATAAAGGTTCGAAACAATATTCGGATATGCCGCCACCTACTTCCGTACCGGCCAAACGCATACTGAAGATGCCGGGAAATTTTTCCATTCCCTCCGCCGATATCAGCCCAAATAAAGCCGAAAGGAGCGACACGCAAAATGGCACTCAAAGCATGGAAAAAGTTCCGCCTACGCTGGCGGAGCAAAACGCTGCTTTTAACAAACGTCAGAGCGATCAGGCTGAAAAAGACAAGAAAGCCGCTGATAATGCCAAAATCGCAGCAAATAAAGCCAAAAGTTGCGAAAGCGCCCGGGCTTTTCAGCGGAACCTCGACTCTGGCCAACGCATCGCTCAAGTGGACAAAAATGGACAGCGTGCTTTTTTTGACGATAGTCAACGTAACCAGGCGTCGCGTGACAACAGGCAAGTTTTGGACGAGTGCAAATAGATCTACACTTATGCCGTGAGTCTAGGAGACTTGGTTGCAACGTGATCGTATAGTTGAAAATTGTCGGCGCTGTAAGCATAACTGTAATGTATTTATGCTGAAAAACAAAAAACAATCCATTGGGGTGCCGAGCGATTTCGGGCGCCGGAACCGGCACCGACTGCCTTGCGAAGCCTTGGCTTATGGAATAAAACTCTGAAACGTGGTCGCTGGCTAGCGACGGTACTTGAAAGCAATTTTCTCCCGTTAACCCGTTTTACGATTTCTCATGGGATTTTTTGTCTGCCCGTTTCCGTCTCGATTCCTTAGGATCTGCAATCAGAGCGCGATAAATTTCAATTCTATCCAGTTCCCGTACAACGGTATCGAGCGTTTTGAGCTTGCCGAAAATACCGACGCGACAAAGGTCTAGGTCAATTTCAGGACATTCATCTAGCAACCCGCTCAAGATAATCGCATCTTGTAGCAAGGTGCCTTGCGGCACACTCAAAGTGCGGATTGGCTGACTGGTTGGCGTGCCATAGCAAACCTGAATGCGGATCAACGCTACGCTGGAATCTGCCTTCTCCGAGTTTGCAGACGCATCAATGATTTTAGTGTCAGGGGCCGTGACCTGATACGTATTAGTCGTCATATCCGCATCTCACGGATTGTCGCCGTAAACAGTTTCAGCACGTTTGCAAAACGAGTCTACAAAACTATTGGCGATCATACTGAACACTGGACCGATTAATTTGTCCAAAATTTTATTTGAAAATTCATAGTGCATATCGTACTCAATCTTGCATGCATCTGCTCGTAACGATTTAAACGTCCATGTGCCTTCCAGATGCTTGAAAGGCCCTTCCACTAGCCGCATTTGCATTGAGACCGGGGCATTATTGATATTTTCAGTAGTAAACGACTGCTTGATGCCGTGATAGTGTATGTTGAGGGTCGCGATTAATTTGTTATCGTCCCGCTCGAGCACCTTAACACCGCCGCACCATGGCAAGAATAGCGGATAATCTTCCACGCGCTCGACAAGGGCGAACATTTGTTCAGCGCTGTATCCCAATAATACCGTTTTGTGTACAACTGCCATTAGCTTCAACCATTTGATAGAATCACAACTTGAAATTTTAACCGACCTGCACCATCTTTGACTACATGAGTATTATTGACAACAAAAAAGCTTTTCATGATTACTTCATTGAAGAGCGTTTCGAAGCCGGCATGGTTCTTCATGGCTGGGAAGTAAAAGCTATCCGGGCAGGACGCGCTCAGCTAAAAGAAGCCTACGTGATTATCCGTGACGGTGAAATTCATTTGTTTGGCGCGCATATCAGCGCCTTGCTGAGCGCCTCTACGCACGTCCATCCAGAGGCAGTACGTACCCGAAAATTGCTTTTGCATGCCGAAGAGATCAAAAGACTGATCATCAAGGTAGAGCGTTCAGGTTTTACAATGATACCGCTGAATTTACATTACAAAGGCGGCCTCATTAAATGTGAAATTGGAATCGGCAAAGGTAAAAAGCAACATGACAAACGCGATACGGAAAGACAACGTGACGGCGAGCGCGAAGTGCAAAGTGCGATGAAGCAACACCGACGTTAAGAGTTTTCTTCCATAAAGAAAGTCTGTTTAGCATCGGGGCTTTAAATGTCAACAGCGCCATCAAAACGTTTTGCTGGCGCTATTTTATTTTCTTCTGCGTAGAGACTTAAAATTTTTGTATTAAAGGTTTTGCGTTAAGGCTTTCTCACGCCACCCTGGGATTTAACCACTTGCATCGCTGTGCTTATCAAGCCACTGATATCGCCCAAATTTGATGGGATGATAATAGAGTTGTTGGTTTTTGCAAGTTGGCTAAATGCTGCGACGTATTGTTCGGCTACCTTTAGATTGGCAGCGTCCGTACCACCGGGTTCTTGCAATGCTGCTGCTGTTTTACGAATAGCTTCGGCACTGGCCTGAGCGATTGAAAGAATTGCAGCAGCCTGACCTTCAGCGCGATTGATTGATGCCTGCTTTTCACCTTCTGACTTGGCGATCGATGCTTCACGCTCACCAGTGGCAATATTAATTTGCTCTTGCTTGCGTCCTTCAGAGGCAGCAATCAATGCACGCTTCTCACGCTCGGCAGTAATTTGGGCCTGCATCGCGTGCAAAATTTCTTTTGGTGGTGTCAAATCCTTGATCTCGTAACGTAAAACTTTTACGCCCCAGTTAGCGGCCGACTCATCAATCGCGTTCACGATCGTGGTGTTAATGTGATCACGCTCTTCAAACGTTTTATCGAGTTCCATCTTACCAATTACCGAGCGTAAAGTCGTTTGCGCTAATTGTGTAATCGCAGCAAGATAGTTTGATGAGCCATAAGATGCGCGCATCGGATCGGTAATCTGAAAGTAAAGAACACCGTCAACTTGCAACTGCGTGTTATCACGCGTGATACACACTTGCGGCGGAACATCGAGTGGGATTTCTTTTAGAATATGCTTGTATGCAACGCGGTCGATAAAGGGCAAAACGATGCTCAGTCCTGGTCCAAGCGTTGCGTGGTACTTCCCTAAACGCTCCACAACCCAAGCATGCTGTTGCGGCACGACTTTGACCGTTTTCATGACAAACACGATAGCGATAAAAAATATAATTAACGTTACGCCCTGGAACATAGTAAATCCTTCCTCTATTATTTATTTGAATGACCGGCCACAATTAAGCGACTGCCACGTATTTCCTGAATAAAGAATTGCCCGGAATGCGCCACTTCTCCTTGGGCCAATTCAACATCCCACAACGCACCACGGTACTTAACCCGTGCTGTATACAATCCAACATCGGCTGCATCGCCGCCAACGTTTTCTTTCATCCAATGCGCGACATTGATGGTCTGCCCGATGTCTAAATTGACATTGCGATCCTTGGCAGAGTCGATCTTTTCACGCTTACCAAATTGACTACGCCGCACCACAATTGTCCCCGCAACCGACACAATGGCAGCAATCACGAATTGCCACTCCAAATCGGCACCAAGCCAAGCCACTAGCGCACCAGCAACCATACCGATGGCGATCATCAACAAATAAAAGGTTCCGGTAAACAGTTCAGCCAACACGAGAGCGCCGCCTAATAAAAGCCATCCTATCCAAGGCATCATAAATTACTCCCTTGCAATTATTTGTTATTAGTTTAACGCACAAAAAAAAATGCGAGCATTTTGCTCGCATCTTTATGGAAAAAAACTTAATTGAAGCAGCTTTAAAACCTGCTTCGAGGTCAAATCAACCTACAGATGGCAATGTTATTGCGCTGCAGCGAGATTCTTCCATGTATCAATGACAGTATCGGGATTAAGCGAAATTGACTCGATACCTTGCTTCATCAACCACTCGGCAAAGTCTGGATGATCAGATGGACCTTGACCACAAATACCGACGTACTTCCCTTTTGCCAGACAGGTCGCGATGACCTTGCTCAACAACACTTTGATGGCAGGATCACGTTCGTCAAAGTCAGCTGCTAATAACTCCATGCCAGAATCACGATCAAGACCTAGGGTTAATTGAGTCAGATCGTTGGAACCGATGGAGAAACCGTCGAAATGCTCAAGAAACTCTTCAGCCAAAATAGCGTTAGAAGGCACTTCACACATCATGATGACGCGCAAACCGTTCTCTCCACGTACGAGGCCATTTTTACCCAGTAAGCCAATGACCTTTTCGGCTTGGCCAACTGTACGCACGAACGGCACCATGATTTCAACGTTAGTCAAGCCCATGTCTTCGCGCACACGCTTCATCGCCTGGCATTCCATTTCAAATGCTTCAGCAAAATCTTTAGACAAATAACGTGCAGCTCCACGGAATCCCAACATCGGGTTTTCTTCATCTGGCTCGTAGCGTGAACCGCCGATGAGTTTTTTGTACTCGTTCGATTTGAAGTCTGACAAACGCACGATCACGGTCTTAGGCCAGAATGCTGCGGCGATAGTCGCAATCCCTTCAGCCAACTTATCAACATAAAACGCTTTAGGTGACGCATGACCACGCGCTACCGATTCAACGGCTTTCTTCAAATCTGCGTCGATATTCGGGTACTCCAGAATCGCCCGTGGATGCACACCAATATTGTTATTGATGATGAACTCAAGACGCGCCAGGCCAACACCGCTATTTGGAATCGACTGAAAGTCAAAAGCCAACTGTGGGTTACCGACGTTCATCATGATTTTCAATGGCAGCTTCGGCAATTCACCGCGTGCCACTTCAGTCACTTCTGTTTCCAGCAGGCCGTCATAGATCTTGCCTTCATCACCTTCAGCACAAGACACCGTGACAAAAGTACCATCGACCAGAACATCGGTTGCATCGCCGCAGCCAACGACAGCCGGAACACCCAGCTCACGCGCAATAATCGCCGCATGACAGGTACGACCACCACGGTTGGTAACAATCGCAGCAGCGCGCTTCATGACCGGCTCCCAGTTAGGGTCGGTCATGTCGGCAACCAATACATCACCCGGTTGCACACGCTCCATATCCGCAGCATCGTGAATCACGCGAACTGGGCCAGCGCCGATTTTTTGTCCGATAGCACGACCGGTTGCCAACACGTTACTGCTACCTTTGAGCTTAAAACGTTGCTGTGCATCAGTTGGTTTTTCTTGCGACTTCACGGTTTCTGGACGTGCCTGCAAAATATAAATTTTGCCATCGCGACCATCTTTGCCCCATTCGATATCCATCGGACGCTCGTAGTGCTTTTCGATAATGGTGGCGTACTTTGCCAACTCAACGATTTCAGCATCATCGAGCGAGTAACGATTGCGCATTTCAATTGGTACGTCAACGGTGCGGACCGAACGGCCAGCTTTTGCTTCGCCAGTGAATTCCATCTTTATCAGCTTCGAGCCGATATTGCGACGAATAATCGGCAATTTGCCTTTTTCCAGCATTGGCTTATGGACGTAAAACTCGTCGGGATTAACCGCGCCCTGAACCACTGTTTCGCCCAAACCATAGCTCGACGTGATGAACACGACGTCTTTAAAGCCAGATTCGGTATCGAGCGTGAACATCACACCAGCTGCTCCCAAGTCCGAACGCACCATGCGCTGCACGCCCGCTGAAAGGGCAACTTCAGCATGAGTGAAACCTTTATGGACACGATATGAGATCGCACGATCGTTATACAACGACGCGAATACATGCTTCATCGCTTCGAGAATATTTTCGATACCGACCACGTTGAGGAAAGTTTCCTGCTGGCCCGCAAACGATGCATCTGGCAAATCTTCAGCTGTCGCTGAAGAACGCACGGCAAAAGACATCTCGCTGGACGAATCAGCAACCAGGCGCTGGTAAGATTCTTGAATATCTTTTTCAAGCTGCGGTTGAAATGGCGTAGCAACGATCCATTCACGAATTTCAGCACCGGCTTGCCCTAGCGCCCGTACATCTTCCACATCTAATGTTTCAAGACGATCGGCAATGCGTTGCGCCAATGACAATCCGCCGTTGGCACTGTAAGACAGAAAGTCTCGGAAAGCCTGCGCCGTAGTAGCAAAGCCACCCGGAACCCGCACTCCAGCGGTTGCAAGCTGGCTAATCATTTCACCCAGCGATGAATTTTTTCCGCCGACGGTATCAACATCCGTCATTCGCAGATTTTCAAAGGGAACAACGTAAGCCGCTCCCTGGGCAGCGCCCATCTGTATTGCATTTGACATAACAACCTCTAGTTTGATGATAAGAAATCTTTAAGTGCATGCGCGTAACCATTCTCTTTTGTTATGCTCTGGCAGGTCGCGCTAATTTATCTGTTGGTCGCCATTTTATGTCAATTCGCAACTAAAGTGAGAACTAGACTAGTAACAGAATGTGCCCATTGTGAGCAATTTGATCATCAAGGCTCTTTATGCCAAGGTCTTGTATCGTGTACTCTATCACTGCGAACAGTATTAGGATTTAGTTAGATTTCCCTCTTTTTAACCGGTTTTTTTCTCATATACACTATGTCAGACGCTCCAACGCTTCCACTGCCAGCCGCAAACCGCACTGTCTTTTTTGTTTCCGACGGCACCGGCATTACCGCCGAAACGTTCGGGCATTCGGTCCTGACACAGTTTGAACTGCGCTTTAAGCAGGTGCGGCTGCCGTTTATCGATACGCTCGATAAGGCTTACGAGGCGACGCGCAGAGTCAACGAAGCATTCGCTACAGATGGCAAATTACCAATTGTTTTTTCTACATTGGTAAAAACAGATTTGTCAAAAGTCATACAGCAAGCCAAGGCTATGCATATGGATTTGATTCAAACTTTTGTCGAGCCACTGGAAAAAGAGTTAGGAATTAAATCAACTCATACCGTCGGTCGCAGCCATAACACTGCAAATTCCGAGGAATATAAGAATCGAATCGAAGCAATTAATTTTTCGCTGGCGCATGACGATGGGCAGTCGAACAAAAATCTGGCCGATGCTGACGTTATTCTGGTTGGTGTGTCACGCTCAGGCAAAACACCAACTAGCTTGTATCTGGCGATGCAATATGGCATTAAGGCGGCAAATTATCCGTTGATTCCCGAGGATTTCGTCCGCGAAAAATTGCCAAGTGGCCTAATGCCATTTAAACAAAAAATCTTCGGTCTGACTATTTTGCCGGAGCGACTGTCCGAAATACGTAATGAACGACTTCCAGGTAGTAAGTATGCCGCGCTTGCTAACTGCCGCTATGAAATCAATGAGGCGCAAGCCATGATGCAACGTGAGGGAATAAGGTGGATGTCATCAACCACCAAGTCAATTGAGGAGATCGCCGCGACCATCCTGCAGGAGATGAAAACAGAAAATGATGGATAGTATGAGTCGATCAGCCAACCAATCTGCTTACCGGTATTATCCCGCTATAACGAGGTAATGCTTTATTCGAATCAACGTAGCTTGATGACATGGCTGGCAACCATTAATTAGGCTGTGATTGGCGCACTTGCTCAAAAAAACAAATAGCGGCAGCGGCGGCGACATTGAGTGACTCCATTTGTCCCAAATGGGGAATAACAACCCGCTCGCTGGCTTCTGCCAATAAATCCTCAGCAACGCCCTGCCCTTCATGACCGAACAGCCATGCCACAGGCGTTTTCAGGTCTGCCTGAAACAGACTCTTTTGGGCATAGGAACTGGTTGCCAAAACCGGTATTTGTGCATGCGTGACAATCGCTAACAAATCGACATTCTCAAAAATCTCAAGCAAAAAATGGGCCCCCATACCAGCACGTAGTACCTTTGGCGACCAAGCATAGACAGTGCCAGACGAACAATAAACCTGTTTGATGCCAGCGGCGGCGGCGCTACGCAAAATAGAACCGAGATTACCAGGGTCTTGCAGATTATCGAGCAACACCGCAGATTGGGTGATGGCGTCCGGCACAAAAAATTGCGGTGTATCGACGACAAATAATAGCCCTACTCCATGCTCCACCTGGCTCAGAATAGTAAACTGCGCGTCAGAAAAGGCAACACACTGAACGCCTCCTGACTCACAACGAGCAATCAAAGCTGCCGCTTCCGGGTGCAACAATGCGCTTTCGCTAGCAACGCATAACGATGGGAAGCCGTAATGTTGTAGATATGACTCGGTTAAGTGGACGCCATCCAGCAAAGACTTACCCAACTTGCGCCGCGTTTGTGAGCGGGTAGCCAGCAGTTTCAATTCTTTATACAGAGAATTATAGGGGGAGGTAATCAGTTTCATATTGGCGAAAGGTGAGGATTGCAGCTAACTTGTGGCACATCGGACATTTTAAGACGATTAAGGTACGCGAACTTAAACTGCACGTTCAAGCAACAACATTGCGCGAACCGGAGCATACGATTTACGATGGACTGGCGATACACCGTGTACACGCAGCCGCTCCAGATGTAATGCGGTCGGGTAGCCTTTGTGCTGATCGAAGGCATAGAGCGGATATTGCGCGTGCAAAATGTGCAACGCCGCATCACGCGCAGTTTTAGCGAGTATCGATGCAGCCGAAATCGCTTGAACCTTGTCATCCCCCTTCACAATCGCCTCGGCACGAATGCTCATAACCGGACAACGATTGCCGTCGATCAGCGCGAGCGTCGGTGGCATCGACAACCCTTCGACAGCACGCTTCATCGCCAGCATACTTGCCTGCAGAATATTTAGGGTATCGATCTCTTCCTCGCAGCATTCCGCAATCGACCAAGCTAACGCACACTCTTTAATTTGCACCGCCAATAGTTCGCGTCGCTCTGCTGTCAACTTTTTGGAATCACGCAGGCCGATAATAGGACGGGATGGATCAAGTATGACGGCTGCAGCAAAAACCGGCCCCGCGAGCGGTCCACGCCCTGCCTCGTCAACGCCACAAACAATCTCGTCTGGGTAGTCATAATCAAATAGCGGCAGATCAATGTCAGAAATTTTCAAATTAGTGTCCAACTATCTATAAAAAAATTCATAATAGTGCAATGTCGATACGATATCGGCAGACAAGGCGGCTTAGAAATCAAAGACACGCCAGCACTTTAACTTTACCAGTCACGGTCTTCAACTCTGGCAGAGCGCAGCATAACTCGCAACGCCTGGTCATTTAAGCAGCTCAATACATCGGGTATAATAATAAGAAGACATAATTAATACTGATCAATGATTTTCAATACTGCTTGTGCACTCTCGTTCGCGGTGTCGCGTAACAGCGCGATGTGCATCTCAGTAAAACGCTCACGCAACATCTCTTGAAGCGCTACGTCTTGCAATTGGCTCCACAACGCGTCAGCAAGCTTTTGCGGCGTTGCCGCATGCTGCAATAACTCTGGCACCAGAAATTCCCGGGCCAAAATATTTGGTAGTCCGATCCATGGCTGATAGCTCATGTGGCGCAATATTTCCCAAGTGGCACGCATCATCTTGTAAGCAATCACCATCGGTTTTTTGTACAGCGCGACTTCGAGCGATGCCGTACCGGATGCCACCAGAACAGCATTCGCTGCTTCCATTGCAACATGTGACTGACCATCAAGCAATTGGATTTCAACATCTTGCAAGCCAGCTTCTTTGATCAACTCGATAAACAAAGCGCGCTGTTTCGGGCCGGCCATTGGCGCTATAAAACATATATTTTTATCACGCGCTGCCAGCATTTTGGCAGCACCGACAAAACTGACTGTGTTGTAACGAAGCTCCGACATGCGGCTGCCCGGCAAAATTGCCACGACCGTAGCATTGGCTGGCAATCCTAGCGTGACACGTGCCCCCGCGACGTCCGGCACCATTGGAATGACTTGCGCGAGCGGATGGCCCACATAAGTTGCAGGAACTCCAGCCTGGCGATAAATTTTTTCTTCGAATGGAAATATCACCAGCATATGCGAACCGGAGCGTGCAATTTTCTTGATCCGCCCGCCACGCCAGGCCCAAATTGATGGACCGATAAAATGGACTGTGGGAATACCCGCGTGATTGAGTTGCGTTTCTAGTCCAAAATTAAAATCGGGAGCATCCACCCCAATAAAAATATTTGGCTTTTCGATGAGTAAGCGATCTCGCAAAGCGACCTGAATTCCTTTTAGCTCTCGATAGTGGGCGAGTACTTCAAATAAGCCGTTTACCGCTAGCTTATCCATCGCCCAATGACTAACGAATCCATAATCTGCCATCTTGGGACCACCGATGCCGTACATCAAAGCCTCCGGCAATTGTGGTCGCAACCCAGATAACAAACAACTCGCTAACAGATCGCCCGAGGTCTCTCCGGCCACCATTGCAATCGAAACAGGTGATATGTCCGGCACGTTAGCGAATAATGCCGCGTTGAGAAGAGCTGATGAATTCGCGCAGCATGCGAACATACTCGGCTGAGTCAGGAGACTTTAACTCTTCTGCCTCTAGCGCAGCTTTGGCTTCCTCTAAAGGTAATCCTGAACGATAAATCAATCGATAAGCACGCTTAATCGTCATGACCTGTTCGCTGCTAAAACCACGTCGTCGCAAGCCTTCGCTATTAATCCCCGCAGGAACTGCCCGATTACCGGCAGCTGTTACAAACGGGGGGACGTCCTGGCTGACTGCCGCAGTAAATGCAGTCATTGCGTGAGGGCCGATACGGCAAAATTGATGTATTGTGGTGAATCCCCCAAGCAAAACCCAGTCGCCCACGTGCACGTGTCCTGCCAATGTCGCATTATTTGCTATGACTGTATGACTGCCAATTTGACAGTCATGTGCAACGTGAACATAAGCCATTACCCAATTGTCATCACCTAACCGCGTGACACCGACATCCTGCGATGTCCCCAAATTGAGCGTTACAAATTCGCGGATTGTATTGCCGCTTCCAATCTCAAGGCGCGTCGGTTCGCCAGCGTATTTTTTGTCCTGTGGCGCTGCACCAATCGAGCCAAATTGAAAAAATGTATTATCACGACCAATGCTGGTATGCCCCTCAATCACAACATGTGGCCCAACCTTGGTTCCGGCATCGATAGTGACATTCGGCCCAATGATCGAATAAGCACCGACTTCGACCGTACTATCAAGTACAGCGCGGGAATCAACAACTGCGGTAGAGTGAATTCGACTCATCGAAATCACGCAGAAATATTAGCCGGAGCAACAGGAGCGACGGCATGTTCAGGCGTTACGGCATGGCGCATGGTGCACATAAATTCTGCCTCCACAGCAAGCTCTCCATCTACAGTGGCAATCGCTTTGTATTTCCAGATTCCACGTACCACGCGCAGAATTTCAACCTCTAGTTTGATCTGATCCCCGGGTTCGATAGGGCGACGGAAGCGCGCCTTATCTATACCTAGAAAATAGACCACAGTATTTTCGTCCGGTTTGCGGCCTTCACTCAAAAAAGATAATAACGCGGCTGTTTGCGCTAATGCCTCAATGGTTAATACACCGGGCATAACCGGTTTGTTCGGAAAGTGACCGTTAAAGAACTCTTCGTTGATCGTGACATTTTTGATAGCAGTAATCGATTTACCACTTTCCCAGCGCAATACCCGATCCACCAGTAATAACGGATAGCGATGCGGTAAGTATTCTTTAATCTGGCAAATATTGAGACCGTTATTAAGACTATTCATTATCTTTTTCTGTAAGCTGTTTAATGGAATTTTCCAAGGCCCGGATTTTCTGTCGTGTGGCGCTCAAATTGCGCACCAGCGCTGCCGATTTTTCCCAATCGCCATGCTTTGCAATTGGATAGAAACCCGTGTATTGACCTGGCTCCAAAATAGAACGTAAGGCGAGTGTACCGGCTGAAACGTGCACATGATCAACGATGGTGATATGACCATGTATCATAGCCGCGCCACCGATAGAGCAATATTTCCCAATCTTAGCGCTACCGGCAATGCCTGCACATGCAGCAATAGCAGTGTGCGCACCGATATGGCAGTTATGGGCAATCTGGATCTGGTTGTCCAGCTTAACCCCTTCTTCAATAACGGTATCGGATAAGGCTCCGCGGTCAATCGTCGTGTTTGCGCCAATTTCAACATCGTCCCCGATCATCACACGACCGGTTTGTGGAATTTTAACCCAAGTTCCTGCATCGTTCGCAAAACCGAATCCATCGGCGCCGATTACCGCACCCGAGTGGATGATACCGCGCTGACCAATTTCACATTCTGCATAAATCGTGACATGTGCATGTAATCGGGTCATCGACCCTATTTTTACAGCACGACCAATCACACAGCCCGGGCCGATATACGCATGATCAGCAATCACCGCCTCTGCATCAATAACAACGTTCGCACCAATACATGCGGTCGCCGCTATGCTTGCAGATGGATCTATAACGGCAGAAGGATGAATACCGGCATTCACCAATGGCGCATTTAGTTCCACAAAAATTTGCGCAACGCGCGCAAAGTAAGCATAGGGATTTGTAACAACAATACGTGTTCCCTGAAAGCTTACACTGAGGAAGGCATCATCCGCCACAGACAAAACGATGGCCGCTGCCTGACTTTGGATTGCTTGAGATCGAAACTTGGGATTGGAGAGAAATGTAATTTGTGTTGCCGTTGCATCACTTAACGGCGCAATGCCGGATATCGCAATATCCGCATCGCCAATTAACTGGCCGCCCAAGCGTTCGACCAGTTCTTTCAGCCGAATGCTCATTGTGGCCTCATTTAAAAACTAGATTACTTGTTGAGTGCTTTCAGCACTTTATCGGTAATGTCAATACGTTTATTCGCGTATACAGCATCCTGAAAGACGATATCGTAATTTTCAGCATCTGCAATTTGCTTAATTACCTTATTGGTCCGCTCCAGCACAATGGCCAACTCCTCATTCCGACGCTGGTTCAGATCCTCTCGAAACTCACGTTGTTTACGTTGAAAGTCTTTATCCAGATCAGCTAGTTCGCGTTGACGCTTTAATCGCTCAGATTCCGGAATTGTTGCAGAATCCTTATCTAACTTGTCAGACATACCCTTCAGGCGAGCAGCCAGATCCTGCAAATCTTTATCGCGCTTGGAAAACTCAGCCTGAATTTTAGCGTCTGCAGCCTTGGCAGGTGCAGCCTCACGGAAAATCCGTTCGTTACTAACAAAAGCGATTTTTGAACCCTCCTGCGCATAAACAGCCGCGCTCGAGGTCAGACAAAGTGCCAAAACCGCAGCCAATTTCAGCGATCCGAATGATGTAGTAAGAGACTTCAAAGCCGTTCTCCGCTATTCAAATTAAACATTATGCCATTCTTGTACAACAGTGCCATTTCTTAGAATCCTGTGCCTAACTGAAACTGGAAATGTTGCACTTTATCAGAAACACTTACACCATCTATAATTTGAGTTTTAGCATTCAAAGGCATACCCCAACTCAACTTCAATGGGCCAATCGGAGAGACCCAGCTCAAGCCGAAGCCAGTTGAGTACCGCAAGTCTTTGAAAGACATTGGCGTCTTATCAGCAAATACCTGACCGCCGTCCAGAAACGTAAACCAACGTAACGTACGATCATTGCCAGAACCAGGGAACGGAAACTGCATCTCGAGGTTACCAAATATACGCTTAGAGCCACCAAGTGAGTCGCCATATTGATCGACCTTCGAGCCGAGTGTTGAAGCTTCGTAACCGCGTACGGTTCCAATACCACCAGCATAATAGTTTTTGAAGACTGGGTAAGCCTGACCAAATAGCCCTGCACCGTAATCAACTTCGCCGTTCATTGCCAATGTCACGGCATTACCAAATAGCGGTTGGAAGTATTGATGCTGATAACTTGCTCTGTAGTAACGCAAAGTACCAACAGCAGATACTTCCAGATTAGCACGCTGATAACGGCCCTTTGTCGGAACCAGAGCGCTATCACGACTATCACGTTGCCAAGCTACAGTCAGAGGGAAACTAGTTGTCGCTGCCGAACTTGGACTTCTAAGGAAGCCCGTCGCAGGGTCAATTCTGCCATTACCGAAATCGGCCACATATTGCTGATAAAGGCTCGGGCTCAGACCATCCGCATATACTTTGGTATTTTCAACACCAATGCCGAAGAAAATCGTGTCAAGTTCTGAAAACGGAACACCGAACTTGACATCACTACCAAGAGTACGGACTTTATAGTCACCCTGCGTGTACACGGAAGGACTCACTGTGCGCAAGTACAAATCATACGTCCGACTGACGCCGTCGTCGGTGAAGTACGGATTGGTCTGCGATACGGCAATAGTCCGATTAGTGTGACTAGTGTTGACTTCCAAGCCTACCGTGTTACCACTACCAAACGCATTCTGTTGCTGAATAGAACCGGTTAAGCTGACTTTGTCGGCTTGTGAAAAACCTGCACCAATCATAATGTTACCGGTCGGCTTTTCGGTCACCGTCATGTTGACATCAACCTGATCCGTGGTCCCTGCGACTTCTGGCGTATCAATATTCACATCTTTAAAATAACCCAGGCGATCAACCCGATCACGCGATAATTTAATATTTGAACCGTCATACCATGAATCTTCAAATTGACGGAATTCACGACGCACCACTTCGTCACGGGTCTTGGTATTGCCAACCACATTTATGTGGCGCACGTAAACCCGTTTACCAGGGTCGACCATAATGGTAAACGCGACTTCCTTTTTATTCCGATCTAATATCGGATTAGCATTCACATTAGCAAATGCATAGCCGAAATTACCAAGGCGCTCTGAAATTTTCTTCGTAGTGTCGGTTAACTTCTGGCCGGAAAATACCTCACCTTTTTTCAGTTGTATTAATGACTTAAGCTCGTCTTCACGACCGAACATCTCACCTTCCAACTTGACATCAGATACTGTAAATTTATCGCCTTCATTAATATTTAAGGTAACGTAAATATCTTTTTTGTCTGGTGTAATTGATACTTGGCTAGAATCAATCTGCATTTCGATATAACCACGGTTCAAATAATACGAACGCAAGGTCTCTATGTCGCCAGCCAGTTTTTCTTTGGAATATTGATCAGCCTTGGTGTACCAGGTAAACCAACCTGGCGAACGCAAATTAAGTTGTTCTCGTAACTTATTGTCAGAAAAGACTTTATTTCCAACAAAATTAATTTGCTTGATGCGAGAAACGTCTCCTTCATCAACCGCAAAATTAATGTTAACGCGATTTCGCTCAACTGGCGTTACCGTCGTTGTGACTTTCATACCGTACAAACCACGCGACAAATACTGACGCTTCAACTCTTGCTCCGCGCGATCAACTAAAGCCTTAACGTAAATACGCGACTCACCGACGCCGATCTGCTTCAGGGCTTTGGTGAGCTGGTCTTTATCAAATTCTTTGGTTCCAGAGAATGCAACGCCAGCAATTGCAGGTCGCTCCTCGACCATAATCACTAGTACATTGCCATCCGACTCCACTCTGACGTCTTTGAAGAAACCAGTGGCATACAGCGCTTTAATGGAAGCTGTTGCCTTTTCGTCGTCGAAAGTTTCACCGACACGCACCGGGAGGTAATTGAAAACGGTACCAGCCTCGGTCCGTTGGATACCTTCGACACGAATATCCTTGATCACAAAAGGCTGCACAGCCAGCGCCTGTCCTGAACAGAGAGCGAAGGCCGCGATTGCGATCAAACGACGGGGAAGAATCGACAAAGGGAAATGCTGGGAATGTAATTTCATTAGCGATCGTTTGTTATCAATGTCCTCGCCGACCACGATTGTCGGACAAGAAGAAAAAACTTGAGATGAACCTCACTATTTGAGAAGCATGTAGCGAGGCTCAACACTAAAATATAAGGCGAACGATGTCATTAAACATAGCAACTGCCATTAACGTCATCAAAATGCCAATACCTGCACGTTGAGCAATTTCTCCAAAACGTTCAGGAACGGGACGTCCGGTCAAAACTTCCACCGAATAATACAGCAAAAGGCCCCCATCTAAAACCGGGATAGGGAGCAAATTCATGACACCTAAACTGATACTAATAAAAGCAATAAAGCTGAGATAACTAATTGCGCCAATACGTGCAGTTTGCCCTGCGTAGTCCGCTATAGTAATCGGACCAGTAATATTTTTCCAGGAAACCTGACCAACCAACATTTTTCCCAGCATTTTTAAGGTCAAAACGCTGCTATCCCAGGTTTTTTCGGCACCTTTTACCAGCGCTGCCAACGGCGTACTACTGGCAACAATCATTTCTGGCGCTAATGGTACCTCTACTTTAATCTGGCCGAATGTCTCGCCTTTATTTTCTTGCCGGGCTGGCGTCACTTCGAGTTGAAAAACCTGACCCTCACGCAATCCTGCGATGGTGAGCTTTTTATCTGGTGAGGAACGTACCTTTTCAACTAATGCCAAGCCATCATCAACCGCAAGACCATTAACACTCGTAATTAAATCACCCTCACGTAACCCAGCCTTCATAGCAGGCCCATCAGGCATGACTTTGCCCAGTACCGCTTTTGGTCGTGCCAGTGAAATCCCCAACTTCCCTAAAAAATCACCCTCTAGCTCCTTAGCGCTAATACTGTTTAACGGTAAAGTGACAGTATCCAATACATTTCCGCCTGAAGGTCCAGTATTCAGGTGCTGAACATCCAGCTTCACACTACCTTTTTCAAGCGCAACCTGCATCAGCTTCCAGCGAAGGTCTGACCAAATCTGAATAGGCTCACCATCCACCGCGGTCACCAACTCACCACCACGTAAGCCAGCTTGATAGGCTACAGATTGCTCTGGGACGGCGCGTAATTTAGGTGTCGGCTCTGGGATGCCATGGATGTATAAACCAGCGAATAACAAAATAGCGAGCGCAAAATTCGCTAGCGGCCCAGCAGCAACAATCGCTATACGCCGCCATACGGACTGATGCGTGAACTCACGCTTAAGATCTGCCGGAGACATGGCGCTAATGTCTTGCTCGCGCGCATCAAGCATTTTTACATAGCCGCCTAATGGCAACAGGGAGATCGCCCATTCGGTCTGATCTGGCCCAAAGCGGCGTGAGAAGATCACTTTTCCCATCCCGACAGAAAAACGCAAAACCTTCACGCCGCACAAACGTGCGACCGAGTAATGACCGAGTTCGTGAATGATGACTAATGAACCCAACGCCACCAGAAAAGCTAAAATTGTTTGTATGAAGGCCATCAGGAGATTAATGAGCGAACTGCAAGACGAGCCAGATGATCCTGCTCAAGCAGTGAGTTAATATCGGTTACCGTGCATAACGGCAACTTGTCCATAGTACGGGCGATTAATTGATCTATCATGCGAAATCCGATTTTTCCATCAAGAAACGCTTCGACAGCGACTTCGTTCGCTGCGTTTAATACCGTCGCCGCTGATCCCCCTGCCAACAGCGCATCATACGCGAGTTTCAAACAAGGGAAGCGAGTCAGGTCAGGCTTAGTAAATTGCAATTGACCGATTATAGTCAGATCAAGTGGAGCAACGCCAGAGGAAATACGCTCAGGGTAAGCCAAAGCATAAGCAATCGGCGTGCGCATATCAGGATTACCTAATTGCGCTAAAACAGAACCGTCCACGTAGGACACCATCGAATGAATAACACTTTGGGGATGGATCACCACCTCAATTTGACTCGCTGGCGTACCAAACAACCAATGCGCCTCGATGACTTCGAGGCCTTTGTTCATCATGGTCGCTGAATCGACTGAAATTTTTCGCCCCATTACCCAGTTAGGATGGGCAACTGCTTCTGCTGGCGTGACTAATTCGAGCGTCTCGACCGCTCTTCCGAGAAATGGACCACCAGATGCCGTCAACAGAATCTTGACAATTCCCGCAGCGCTCGGATCACGCTGATATCCGTGTGGCAGGCATTGAAAAATCGCATTATGCTCGCTGTCAATCGGCAAAAGCGTTGCGCCACTGATGCGCACGGCATCAATAAACAACTGGCCCGACATGACGAGCGCTTCTTTGTTCGCCAACAGGATTTTTTTTCCGGCATATGCTGCTGCCAGCGATGGTGCCAATCCTGCGGCACCAACAATCGCAGCCATGACCGTGTTGCAAGACGGTGAACTCGCCACTTCGCACAAGGCTTGCTCACCGTAAGAAACCTGTGTTTTTAAGCCTTTTGAAAGCAGTAGCCGTGACAATTGAGAGGCCGCTTGCGCAGTACCCACAACAGCAACCTGCGGCCTGAATTGTTCGCACTGCTCTGCCAGCTGCTCAATCCTGCTATGCGCGGTCAACGCGTAAACGGCATACCGCTCAGGATGGCGCGCAAGCACATCGAGCGTGGATACACCTATTGAGCCGGTTGAACCGAGAATTGTAATATTTTGCATGAGTGACCTTAAAACCAGTAACCCAATAATGCTACCAACGGGAGCACAGGAATCAACGCATCAATTCGATCTAAAACGCCGCCATGCCCCGGTAACAGTTGACTGCTATCCTTAAAGCCGGCACGGCGTTTTAATAATGACTCAAATAAGTCCCCTATTACACTCGCCATTACCAATATTGTCATGACACCAAATAAGCCAGGCCAACCCCACACCAGGAATAGCTGCACAGGAAAAGTATCTGCTAACGGTATCGCTGCAGGAGAAACGCAAATGAGGCTGGCGATCACCAACACAAATACCCAGCCTCCAATCGCCCCCTCCCACGATTTACCCGGCGAAATGGACGGTGCTAACTTACGTCTTCCAAACGCTTTGCCACAAAAATAGGCGCCAATATCTGCAACCCACACGATGGCCATCACTGAAAGCAAGTAAATTGGAGAATGCAGGAAAAGTCCGAGGATAGCAAGAAAACAACCAAAAATCGAGATCGCGTAGGTGAATCCAACGATGCGATTACCAACACTGTTGAGCGCCGGCAATCCTAAACCCAAAGAAGGCGTAAAACGCAGACACCAAAGCGCTACGCAAAGAGCAAATAGCGAACCCAGATTGGCACCATTGCCTTTTACCAATACCAAAATGAGTAAGATCATTGTAGCAGCGGCACAAGCTAACGCACGCTGGCCAGTGACGCCAAAAAGCCGCGCGCACTCCCAAATGGCAGCGGCAAAAAAAAGTACGGCGACAATAGCAAACGCAGGAAAAAAATTGAGATAAAGAATCGGCAATAACACTGCCAATAGTAACAACGCTGTAATTACACGCGTTTTAAGCATCAAGACGCCTTTTTATGTTTTACCAATTGCTCACTGGTACGCCCAAAGCGACGCTCACGCTGCTGATAAGAGGCAATCGCCTTATCTAGTTCAGCGGCGTCAAAATCAGGCCAATAAGTATCCGTAAAATAGAGTTCGCTATACGCTAATTGCCATAGCAAAAAATTGGAAATCCGCTGCTCACCGCCAGTGCGAATAAATAGGTCTGGTTCCGGCGCATAAGCCATAGCCAGATGCTCAGCGAGTTGATCTTCAGTAAACGACAACCCGTTGTCAGGGATACCTTGGGCCAACATCTTTTTTACAGCCTGCATAACGTCCCAACGACCACCATAATTTGCACAAATGGTGACAGTTAAATTGGTATTGTTCGCAGTTTTACGCTCAGCATTGGCAATCATATCCCGCAACTTAGCGTCAAAACGACTCAGATCACCAACCACCTTCAGACGAATTCCATTGTTATGCATTTTTCCAACTTCACGTTCGAGCGCGGTAACAAAAAGGCGCATTAATAATGACACCTCTTCTTCAGGACGTCGCCAGTTCTCAGAACTAAATGCAAACAAAGTGACAAACTCGACACCAAGCTTGGCACATGTCTCTACAATATTACGAACCGCCTCGACGCCTTTACCGTGCCCCGCAAAGCGTGGCAAAAATCGGCGCGTAGCCCAACGGCCGTTGCCATCCATAATGATAGCTATATGCCGAGGCACTACCGCACTTGACGGCACTGAAAGCGTCGAACTTGAATAAGTCATGAAAAATGAAATAAGAATGATTGTTTAGAGCCTGCTGCTTCGAATCGTCCGTAAAATTCTCGGTACCGATTTAGAATCTTACTACGCAGACTTGATCGGAATGCGGGAGCAGCACAAAAAATTTCACTTACAGAAAAATTTCTTCTAGTAAACGTCTGTTCATGTGCCGCTCGTCAATCCATTGATGGCTGCTTACAAAATATCCTGAATCGGACATCCAGCAATACTTTACACCGTCAAAATTTCTTTTTCTTTATCTACGACCTGCTTGTCTACATCGGATACCGCTTTGTCTGTCAGCTTCTGAATTTCATCTTGGGCGCGTCGCTCGTCATCATCGGAGCACTCTTTATCTTTAACGAGTTTTTTTAGCCCTTCATTGGCGTCTCGACGAATATTACGTATAGCAATTTTCGCATCTTCTGCTTCGCTTTTGACGAGTTTGACCATTTCTTTACGACGTTCTTCCGTCAATGCCGGAGTCGGAACACGAATGATCTCTCCTTGCGTCGATGGATTCAGGCCTAAATCAGCTTCCCGAATCGCTTTTTCGATGACAGCAATCATCTTCTTTTCGAATGGCTGTACACCGATGGTACGGGCATCAATTAAGGTCACACTTGCGACCTGGCTCAAAGCCGTGGGGCTACCGTAATACTCAACTTGAACATGGTCCAATATGCCGGTATGGGCACGGCCGGTACGTACTTTGGCCAAATCTGCGCGCAAAGTCTCAAGGGACTTCTGCATTCTCAGATCGGTACTTTTTTTAACGTCAGCAACGCTCATGCTGCTCTCCTATTCGTAAGCCTTAGGCTTTAATCTTTGAATAACTTAATTTAAAAAACTGCCTAATATTCAGCTATACCGTCCACTAAACATTCCAAGATATCATTCTAGAATGAAGACCCTGCGGAGATACCATGCAGGTCCACCCTCACACGCGTGAACAGGTTGATATTTTAAACGTGAACCAGCGTACCCTCATCTTCACCCATAATCACGCGCAGTAACGCGCCCGGTTTATTGATAGAAAATACTTTAATGGGTAGCTTTTGATCGCGGCACAACGCAAACGCCGTTGCGTCCATTACTTGCAGATGCTTAGTAATAACTTCATCAAAAGTAATAGTGGTGTAGCGTGTCGCGGCAGGGTCTTTTTGAGGATCTGCGCTGTAGACGCCATCAACTTTGGTCGCTTTAAGCACTATTTCGGCGCCAATTTCGGAACCGCGCAACGCCGCCGCCGTATCCGTAGTAAAAAATGGGTTACCAGTACCTGCTGCAAAAATCACTACTTTATCTTCTTCCAGATATTGCAACGCTTTTGGTCGTACATATGGTTCTACCACTTGCTCGATACTGATCGCCGACATGACGCGTGCAGTCAATCCGGCTTGACGCATAGCATCTGCCAGCGCTAGTGAGTTCATCACTGTTGCCAACATGCCCATATAATCTGCCGTGGCGCGATCCATTCCTTCTGCACCGGGTGCCACACCGCGGAAAATATTTCCGCCGCCTATAACAATCGCCAGTTGCACACCTAGCGCTGCAATTTCGGCAACATCGGCAACCATACGATCGATAGTCGCTCGATTGATGCCATAGGCATCATTGCCCATCAGGGCTTCACCGGAGAGCTTAAGGAGAACACGCTTATATGCTGGTTTGGTCATGGTCTGAGTCCTTCGTTCTATCCGATTAACAATTAATTATTACGTATTTTTATTATTACACTAGCTATTCGAGGCTACTATTTTTTAAATTAGCCACCTCGATATTTACTACGATCATGCATTACAACTTAGCTGTACAAATTACAACTTTGCGCCTGTAAAGTAAATCCGCCCCATTAAACTGCAGGCGATTTGCAGTCACAAAATGCTTGTCGCGCCATTTAGTCCACGTATGGATCAAAAAATTCCCGACAACAGAAAAAACGGGCCTTCCGGCCCGCTTTTTCCTATTATTTAAGCTTGTCCGGCTGCGGCAACCGTTGCCGCAACCTCTGCAGCAAAGTCATCTACTTTTTTCTCTATGCCTTCACCGACCACAAACATCGCGAACGACTTAACGCTGGCATTTGCCTCTTTAAGCATTTGTTCGACGGTTTGTTTGTCGTTTTTTACGAACGACTGATTCAATAAAGAAACTTCTTTCAAGAACTTCTGTACCGAGCCTTCAATCATCTTTGCAGCGATTTCAGCAGGTTTGCCAGATTCTGCAGCCTTCAAAGTCGCTACCGAGCGTTCTTTTTCGATCAGTTCCGCTGGCACTTGATCCGAAGACAACGATACTGGCTTCATTGCAGCAATATGCATAGCAACATCTTTTCCGACTTGCTCATTCGCAGCGTCGTACTCAACCATTACACCAATACTGGTGCCGTGAATATAAGAAGCGAGTTTGGCAGTGGTTTCAAAACGCTGAAAACGACGAATCGACATATTCTCACCGATACGACCAATCAATTCTGTACGACAAGATTCGACAGTACCTCCATTCAATGGCAAGGCGGATAAAGCAGCGATGTCAGCTGGATTATTTTCCGCTGCCAACTTGGCGCAAGCGTTAACCAATGCGATGAATTCGTCATTTTTGGTTACGAAGTCTGTTTCGCAGTTAACTTCTACCAAAGCGCCAACGCCGCCAGTGATATAAGCAGCAACAACGCCTTCGGCTGTAATCCGGGAGGCTGCCTTCGAGGCTTTTCCACCTAATTTAACACGCAAAATTTCTTCTGCTTTGACCATGTCGCCTTCGGCTTCCGTCAACGCTTTTTTGCATTCCATCATTGGCGCATCAGTTTTTGCGCGCAGTTCACCAACCAGTGCTGCAGTAATTACTGCCATATTATTCTCCTAGAATTGGGGCGGGTAAGGCGCTTTCGCCATCTGGTCGCTTAAGTCTCTTGTGAGGCTAAAACCGTCAAGAACTAGACCGAACCATCATCCGCACACCAGTCAAAAATATTCGGGATATACAAAAAAAGGGGCCATCGCTGCCCCCTTTTTTTGGTTGAAGTGTGTTACCTCAATCTCAGGATTTACGCCTGATCGTTAACTTCAACGAACTCGTCACCAGCATTAGCCTTGATCAACTCAACTACATCATTAACAGCGTTAGCACGGCCTTCAATGATTGCATCAGCAACACCACGAGCGTACAAAGCAATTGCTTTAGACGAATCGTCGTTACCAGGAATAATGTAAGTTACGCCTTCTGGTGAGTGGTTGGTATCAACAACGCCGATCACCGGGATTCCCAGTTTTGCGGCTTCAGTGATAGCGCCTTTGTGGTAACCGACGTCGATAACAAAGATTGCGTCAGGAATGCCGCCCATATCCTTGATACCGCCAATAGCTTTTTGCAATTTGATCATTTCACGCTGGAACATCAAACCTTCTTTTTTGCTCAGATTTTCTACTGAACCGTCAGCGATCGAAGCTTCCATTTCTTTCAGGCGCTTGATCGAAGTCTTGATGGTTTTGAAATTAGTCAGCATACCGCCCAACCAACGTTGATCAACGAAAGGTGAACCTGAACGTGCAGCTTCAGCAGCGATGATTTCACGTGCCTGACGCTTTGTACCAACAAACAGGATGTTGCCGCGATTGGATGACAATTGGCGAATATACTTCATCGCTTCTTGGTACATACCAAGGGTTTTTTCGAGGTTGACAATGTGAATTTTGTTACGATGACCGAAGATGTAAGGTGCCATCTTTGGGTTCCAAAAACGAGTTTGGTGACCAAAGTGAACACCGGCTTCCAGCATTTCGAGCATTGTTACGGACATAATTTTCTCCAGGGTTGGGTCTGGAATCTGCTCAGTCACCAGATTTGTATATATACATATACAAGAAGGGCACCCTTTTCGAGCGGATTCGCGATTTAAAACAACGAGTTACGACGTTACTATCTTTAGTGCTAAACAAAATAATGCAACGCTGCCTGAATAGCAATTCCAGCCAGCCCAAGATTCTACCTCAAAACAGGGTAATGCTTCAAGTACCCAATGCCTGTTTACAGCGAAGCTAAGCCAGCTCGACTATAATTAGGGCTAAATTAGGCAAGCTGCCGAATCTCAATTTAGCTGGGACTACCATTCCCTCTATTTTTTATGATTCTTTCGACATTATTTTGTCATTCTTTTCCCACATTTATTCACCTATGTCCTCTATTTCAATTAAAACATCCGAAGATATCGCCGGTATGCGGATTGCTGGCAAACTCGCCTCGGAAGTTCTTGATTACATTACTCCTTACGTTAAAGTCGGCGTCACTACCGGTGAACTGGATCGTCTTTGCCATGAATACATGACAAATGTTCAGGGAACCATCCCAGCGCCATTGAACTATTGCCCCCCAGGTTACACGCCCTATCCAAAAGCAATCTGCACATCAGTAAATGATGTGATTTGTCATGGTATCCCTGGCGATAAGGTTCTTAAAAACGGTGATGTCGTGAATCTTGACATTACGGTTATTAAGGACGGCTATCACGGCGATACAAGCCGCATGTTTTATGCTGGCGAACCGTCAATCATGGCAAAACGTCTCGGTGATGTGACATATGAATGCATGTGGCTTGGGATTGCCAAAATTAAACCCGGCGCGCATTTGGGCGATATTGGCTACGTCATTCAACAACATGCAGAAAAAGCCGGATACAGTGTTGTTCGCGAATTTTGCGGGCACGGAATCGGCAAGGTATTTCACGAAGAGCCTCAAGTGCTGCACTATGGACGTCCTGGCACTCTCGAAAAATTAGAAGCAGGAATGATTTTTACCGTCGAGCCAATGATCAATGCCGGGCGCCGCGACGTTCGCGAAATGGGCGACGGCTGGACCATCCGTACAAAAGACCGTAGTTTGTCGGCTCAATGGGAGCACACAGTTCTGGTGACGGAAACAGGTTATGAAATTCTGACAAAATCGGCTGGAACGCCACCGCCGCCGGCTTTCATCGTGTAAGCTGGCGCTACAAAATTTATTGCCATATTAATCATTGCGTTACTCGGCAGGCCGGTTTCAATCCTGGATTGACAACTGCCTCCCGAGTTTTTCGTTAATGTGCGCTTGTCATTTGGCGCGGGAAGTAATCGTATCATTCGTCAATATAGCAATCGTTCCAGCTGTCCCAACCGCCTTTTTCCGCTCCCTTTAGCAAAGCTATGTCGACACTTGCCAAAACCCTAAAAAATCAACTCAAAACTGAACGGCAAACGGTCATCAATGCTTTTTTAGTCAACGGCAAACCCGAACCGCTACTGAAGCAATTACGACAAAGTGTCGATACCGCTCTGACGTTAGCGTGGAAAATACTCCAGTTACCCGCCTCCGCCTCATTGGTTGCAGTAGGCGGGTATGGTCGGGGGGAGTTATTTCCGCATTCTGATGTCGATCTATTGATTTTATTAGAAGCGGTACCCGATGCTGAGCTAAAGAACAATCTGGAACAACTTGTTCAATTATTTTGGGACATTGGCCTGGAAATTGGCCATAGCATCCGTACGATAGACGAATGCATGACCGAAGCTGCTGCCGATATCACCGTCAAAACCAGTTTGCTCGAGGCCCGACTGGTCACTGGCAACAAGCACCTTTTCTCTGAGTTACAAAAACGGTACGACGCAGCGATGGACCCACGTGCCTTTTTTCAAGCAAAAAAACTGGAAATGCGGCAACGCCATGTGAAGTTTGAAGATACCGCGTTCAGCCTTGAGCCCAACTGCAAAGAAAGTCCGGGCGGCCTGCGTGATTTGCAGGTGATATTGTGGGTCGCCAAGGCCGCGGGCCTAGGTGACTCATGGACTCAGCTTGCCAAGCGATCTTTGATTACAGCCACTGAAGCACGGCAGCTAAGACAAAAAGAACGCGCGTTCAAAGACATCCGCATTCGTCTGCATATTCATACTAATCGCCGCGAAGATCGACTGGTGTTTGACGTCCAGACACCAATCGCTGAAACCTTGGGTTTCAAGACAACCGAGACCCGACGCGCCAGCGAATATCTGATGCAGCGCTATTATTGGGCCGCTAAAGCGGTCACACAGTTAAATTTGGTGCTTTTGCAAAATATTGAAGGGTATCTGTTCCCACAGCCCATAGTTCCTCGGCCAATTAACGAACGTTTTAATCAAATAAACGGGCTAATTGACATAGTCGCGGATAATCAATTTGAGACCATGCCGTCCACGATGCTCGAACTATTCTTGCTTATCGCGCAGGATACCAGGCTTAAAGACATGACCGTGCGTACGCGCAGGGCTCTATGGCATGCGCGCGCAAAGATTGATGCTGCGTTCCGTCGAAATCCCTACAATCGCTCATTATTTTTGCAAATTATTCAAGCACCGCAAGGAATAACCCATGCTCTACGCGGGATGACTGAGACCGGTGTTTTGGGGCGCTACCTCCCCAATTTTCGTCGCATCGTAGGTCAAATGCAACATGACCTGTTTCACGTCTATACAGTCGACCAGCATATTTTAATGGTGGTTCGCAACGTGCGCCGCTTTACGATGAGCGACCATGCACACGAATATCCCTTTTGCAGCCAGTTAATTGCCAACTTTGCGCGCCCCTGGATACTTTATGTAGCGGCGCTTTTTCACGATATCGCAAAAGGTCGCGGCGGCGATCATTCCCAACTCGGCATGGCCGATGCCAGCCAATTTTGTCAGCAGCACGGATTGACGGCAGAAGACACCGAGCTCGTGGTCTTTTTGGTGCAACAGCATCTGACGATGTCTCAGGTGGCGCAAAAGCAGGATATGTCAGATCCTGACGTTATTTTGCAATTTGTTAATACGGTCAAGGATGAACGTCATCTAACAGCGCTCTATTTACTGACCGTCGCCGACATCCGTGGAACCAGTCCCAAGGTTTGGAACGCCTGGAAAGGCAAGTTACTAGAGGACTTATATCGCATCACCCTAAGAGTATTAGGGGGTGAAAGCCCCTCCACTGATCGTGAACTAAAGAATACCCAAGAAGATGCATTGAGGACATTGCGCTTATATGGCTTGCCCAATGATGCGCATGAGCCATTGTGGGCGCAACTGGACGTAGCGTACTTTCTACGCCACGATGCCGCCGATATAGCCTGGCAGACGCGTTCTTTCTACACACTCGTCAATAGCCCGAAACCGATCGTTAAGGCCCGGCTCGCGCCAATCGGCGAAGGCTTGCAAGTGGCTGTGTACACGCCCGATGAAACCGATTTGTTTGCACGTATTTGCAGTTATTTTGATAGCAAGAATTTCAGCATTCTGGATGCGAAGATTCATACAACCAAACATGGATATGCCCTTGATACATTTTTATTGAGTGCGCCGTTGTTCGCCAAACATTATCGCGATATTATTAATCTGATTGAGCACGAACTGACCGAGCAACTTGAGGCGCGTGGTCCACTACCTGCGCCGACTCGTGGTCGGTTGTCACGGCTGTCACGTACCTTTCCGGTTACGCCAACAGTTGACTTACGGCCAGACGAACGGGGACAATATTATTTATTGGCTATCACTGCCAATGACCGCGCTGGTTTGCTTTATTTGATCGCGAACGTACTCGCCAAATACAAAATTAATTTACATACGGCCAAAATTATGACGTTGGGCGAACGCGTCGAGGATGTATTTTTAGTCGATGGCAATGCGCTCAATCATAATCGCCTGCAACTACAACTCGAAACCGATTTACTCGATGCTTTGCAGATTTAAGCCTTATTTTATTTTGCTTTCACCATTTTTTACCTTTACCTGATTTGCATCTTTATGACTGAACCGTTACGCCTTTCCAAACGCATGTCCGAACTCGGCCTGTGCTCACGCCGCGAAGCCGATGAATGGATCGCCCGTGGCTGGGTGCGTGTAGATGGCATCATTATCTCTGAGCTTGGCAGCAAAGTACTTCCACATCAACACGTCACAGTAGAGCGCCAGGCCAGCGCCGAACAGGCAAAGCGCGTCACTATATTGATCAACAAACCAATGGGTTATGTCAGTGGTCAGGCCGAAGATGGCTACAAGCCAGCTGTCGTTCTGGTCAACGGTGCCAGTCGTTGGAAAGAAGATAAATCCGTGCAGGAATTTCACGGTAGTCAATTGCGTCATCTGGTTCCTGCTGGTCGGCTGGATATTGATTCCGTTGGTTTACTGGTTTTGACGCAGGACGGTCGAATTGCCAAGGAACTGATTGGCGAAGACTCGTCCATCGATAAAGAGTATCTGGTTCGCGTCCAATATCCGCATGGTGCAAAGTTGCCTGACAGCGATCTGCGGCGACTTAATTTTGGCCTTTCTCTGGATGGCAAGCCACTAAAACGGGCCATCGTCAAATGGCAAAACGAAGATCAACTGAGCTTTACGCTACGAGAAGGTAAAAAAAGGCAAATTCGTCGCATGTGCGAACTTGTCGGCCTGAAGGTAACGGGATTGAAGCGAATCCGAATCGGCAAAATCACGCTTGGAGATTTGCCGACAGGAGAATGGCGTTATCTGAATCTTGACGAAAGTTTCTAAAGGGCAAGTCACATTCTATTGCAGAATGTGCTTTCCCTGAATATCAAACTTCGAGCGGTATAGTGACAGCGAAAGCATAATCTCAAAGAAAGCGACGTTTTCAAACTTCCGCTTTTCAGGAAAAAAATAGCCAAATAAATTTATAAAAATCGATCTAAAATTTTACGGCTTACTTTATCCAGAGCGTGCATATCCCTGATCACAAAATGTACGCCGTGGTTATCCGCGATAAGCAAGGATGCGCCAACTAGTCGACGGATATCTTCCTCGCCCTTTAACGTAAAAATAGCGTCACCTCGGTTCGTTGTTACAGTCCAGCTACTCGGCGTTGAATAGCTCGATACATGTTGAATGCGTGTGATTTCAGGCATAAACTCGCGACTTGCCAACTCGTGCTCGACCATTGCGCGGGAATCATCCGGCAAATCACTTAAATGATCGATCCATGCAAGCTCCTGCCCATTCGCGGCCACAATTGACAGGCCTTCGTCGGCTGCGCTAATCGGAAACGCCCGCACTGGCAAAACGCCCTGATAGACTTCACCCTCGGCCGCAGTAAATACCAGTCGGCCAAACGCATTTAGACTCAATCGAAAATCATGCAGTGTCATTTTTATTGTCATCTTAATCGATAGTCTCAGGAATTTTACCGGTAATGCTATTCCAGTTTTCCAATTCCGGTTCTTCATCAACGTTGCGTAATTGGGCCTGATACAGGCGGTAATATGCACCTTCACTCGCCATCAGTTCATCATGATTACCGACCTCAACGATCTCCCCACGATCCATTACTACGAGTCGATCTGCTTTTCGTAACGTTGACAGACGATGCGCAATAGCGATGGTCGTACGGCCTTGCACCAGATTATCCAGTGCCTTCTGAATCTCTTTTTCAGTACTTGTATCGACGGACGAAGTCGCTTCGTCCATGATTAAGATACGCGGATCAATCAACAAGGCGCGCGCAATCGAAATACGCTGGCGCTCACCGCCTGACAGCGCCTGACCCCGTTCGCCGACCAGAGAATCGTAACCTTGTGGTAAACGCAAAATAAATTCATGCGCATGCGCGGCGCGGGCTGCGGCCACCACTTCTTTGCGGGTCGCCTCGGGCTTGCCATAAGAGATATTGTCAGCGATGGTTCCGAAGAAAAGAAATGGTTCTTGCAGGACGAGACCGATATTGCGACGATATTCGGCAATAGGCAAGGCCCGAATATCCACGCCATCGATCCTGATCGCACCTTCGGAGACATCATAAAAGCGACAAATCAGATTGACCAGCGTGCTTTTTCCTGAGCCACTATGTCCAACCAAGCCGATCATCTCGCCCGGTTTAATGGACAAATTCACCCCCCGCATCACCGACCGATTACCGTAGCGGAAGCCGATATCACGCAGTTCAATGGCGCCTTGAACATTCTCAAGATGCACCGGATTGGCTGGTTCGGGAACGCTCGAGACGTGATCGAGAATTTCAAAAATGCGCTTAGCACCGGCGGCGGCTTTTTGTGTCACCGAGACAATTCGGCTCATCGAATCCAAACGCGTATAAAAACGACCAATATAAGCGAGGAAAGCCACCAAAACACCCACGGTTATCTGATTTTGTGAGACTTGCCAAATACCGAAGGCCCACACCACCAACAACCCTATTTCGGTCAGAAAGGTAACCGTTGGAGTAAATAACGACCAGATTTTATTGACCCTATCGTTGACCAGCAAATTATGCCGGTTGGCTTCCTTGAACCGTGAAGCCTCGCGTTTTTCCTGAGCGAACGCTTTAACTACTCGTATTCCTGGAATCGTGTCGGCCAGAACATTGGTCACTTCCGACCAGATACGGTCTATTTTTTCAAAGCCGTGACGCAAGCGGTCACGTACCAAATGGATCATCCAGGCAATAAATGGTAACGGCAGAAGCGTAACCAACGCCAACCAAGGGTTAATCGAGATCAAAATCGCTGCGGTCATCAGCATCATCAACACATCAATTGCGAAATCGAGCAAATGCAACGATAAAAAGACACAAATACGATCAGACTCAGATCCGATACGCGCCATTAAATCACCAGTGCGTTTTCCACCGAAGTATTCTTGCGATAAACGCAACAAATGTTCGTAGGTCGACGTGCGTAAATCCGCACCAATACGCTCACTGACAATCGCTAAAATATAAGTCCGCGCCCAACCCAGTGTCCATGCCACCAAAGCAGAACCCAACAAACCGGCCATATACAGTCGAACGAGGCCGACGTCGATTGGCTTGCCATTTTGATATGGGATAAGAATATTATCCATTAACGGCAACGTCAGATACGGCGGCACGAGGGTCGCGGCGGTCGATGCCAGCGTTAGCAAAAAGCCAAATATCAAAGACCATTTGTAAGGCTTGGCAAATCGCACCAACCGAAACAAGGCCCAGCGCGATGATACTGCGCCCTTTTTTTCTGGACAGATTGCACACGAATCCTCACCCGGCGGCAGTGGAGCCTGACATTGGGCGCACACTCCTTCATCCAGATGATGTACCGGTTGCCCAGACAAATATGCTTCTAGTTGCTGCTCAAAATGGTTGATCAATCGCAAAGCAATGACATTCAATCCCAGCGTGTAGCGCCAGCATGCCAACCGTTTTTGTGGATCGATGAGTTCAAGGCTTCCTATCCCTGCGTGATCGAAGTGACGTAACGACAGTCCATCTGAATAAAGCCATTGTCCCCACTCTATGTCGCCTGACATTTTGGCCAATACACGACGATCAGTCACGACCACCAAACCACGCGTAAAATGTAATGCGGAATCGATATCCACTTCTAACCAAGCAGCGATCTTTTCTTCGGGCGCTAGTTGTGGTGCGACCTCCACACTCCAACGATCGGGCATAGATTGCATGATATTTTTGGAATGTAAAATCGAGCTAAGGTGTTCGCTTGTCATCTGAACCGCATGGTACATCCCTTAGTAGGATGAAATGGAATGAGTGGAATGTTGCTTATTCGCTTTTGATAAGCAACAATAACGTCACATTTTGTGTGATGTTTGATGCAATGAATCAATTACGGTGGCATATCATTTAATAGACAACTATTATTCTGCCGTATTTTAAGGGTTTTCATAAGCTGATTGCGATCAATAGACATTATTTATTTTTTATTTTGTGTAAACCATTTAACACTTAAAGCGTTAAAACCAATTGGGTATTTCTGCAGCGTGCGATCCCATGGCCTTCCTAGATACTCATGAAAAACATAGAATTTCTCCGAATTACGTCCCTACGCGGACCAAATATATGGACGTATCGTTCAGCGCTAGAAGCTTGGATCGATATCGGAGAACTGGAAGATTGCCCTTCCAACGTCATTCCAGGCTTTAACCAGCGTCTGACAAGCTGGTTACCGTCGTTGATCGAACATCGTTGCAGCTACGGCGAACGTGGTGGTTTTGTGCAGCGCCTGACTGACGGCACCTGGCCCGGTCATATTTTGGAACATGTCACTTTAGAATTGCAAAATTTAGCCGGTTTACCGGGCGGTTTTGGCAAAGCGCGTGAAACATCCAAGCGCGGCGTTTATAAAGTGGTCGTCCGCGCACGTCACGAACAAGTCACTCGCGCCGCTCTATACGCCGCACGCGATCTTGTGATGGCAGCGATTGAAGATCGTCCATTTGACGTTTCCGCCCAGATCACCATCTTACGAGAAATGGTTGATTCGCTATGTCTTGGGCCAAGCACCGCCTGTATAGTTGATGCAGCCGATCAACGCCGCATTCCTTCGTTGCGACTGTCAACCGGCAATCTGGTACAGCTTGGTCATGGCGCGCGCCAAAGACGCATCTGGACCGCAGAGACGGATCAAACCAGCGCCATCGCAGAAAGTATTTCACGCGACAAAGATCTGACCAAAAGCTTGTTGCAAGCTTGCGGCGTGCCGATTCCGGAAGGACGCCTGGTCGACAGCGCCGAAGATGCATGGCTGGCCGCTGAAGATATCGGGTTGCCTGTCGTGGTCAAACCCACCGATGCTAACCACGGTCGTGGCGTTTTCATCGACTTAAATACCCGCGCCGAAGTCGAAACCGCCTACGCTGTTGCGCTGGAGGAAGGTAGCAGTGTCATCGTCGAGCGTTTTGTGCGAGGCAACGAACATCGCCTGCTGATTGTTGGCGGCAAGTTGGCCGCTGCCACACGCGGCGAACCGCTGTCAGTGACTGGTGACGGCAAATCAACTATCAGCGAACTAATCGACAGTCAGTTAAATAGCGATCCCCGACGCGGCGATTTGGAAGAGCATCCCCTTAATCCGATCATTTTGGATCAAGAACCTATCATCAGAATGGAGCTGGAACGTCAGGGTTATTCCTCCACCACGATTCCACCTGAAGATAAGCAAGTACTCATTCAGCGCACCGGTAACGTATCAATCGACGTCACTGCAAAAGTTCATCCTAGTGTCATCGCTGCGGCATCACTGGCAGCACGCATTATCGGTCTGGATATCGCTGGCGTCGATTTGGTGGCAGAAGATATATCCCAACCCCTGGAAAAACAACGCGGTGCGATTGTCGAAGTCAATGCTGGACCAGGGCTGTTGATGCATCTGAAGCCAGCCGAAGGCGAGCCGCAACCGGTCGGACAAGCCATCATTAATCACCTGTTCTCAGGTGAAGAAAATGGTCGCATTCCAATAGTTGGTGTCGCTGGTACGCATGGCAAAACTGTGGTTTCTCACTTGATCGCTCGTCTGCTGAATCTGAATGGACAGCATACCGGCCTGGCATGCAGCGATGGCCTTTACTTCAACAATCAACAAGTTGAGAAAAGTAATTGCGCGCATTGGACCGGCGCGCATCGGGTATTGCTTAATCGTGCGGTAGAAGCTGCCGTATTCGAAAATGGCGGCACGACTATATTAGCCGAAGGGTTGGCCTACGATCGTTGTCAAGTCGGTGTGGTGACTAACATCGCCGCAAATGACCAACTACCTGAATACTATATTGACGATGCAGAGCAAATGGCAAAGGTACTTCGGACCCAGGTCGATATTGTCCTGCCGACCGGCGTTGCCGTTCTGAACGCGGCAGACCGTTTAGTGGTTCCAATGGCAGAGTTGTGCGATGGCGAAGTTATTTTCTTTGGTATCGATCAAACGCTACCGGTGATCACCGAACATCTGGCCCAAGACAAACGCGCCGTATTCGTTCGTCAAGGACAAATCATACTGGCAAGCGGCAAGGATGAAATCATGTTGGCGCGTGTCGCTACCATCCCATTGACTGCCGACGGTCAACCGACCTTTCAGACAGAAAATGTATTGGCAGCAGTCGCAGCAACCTGGGCCCTTGGTATTTCGGTGGATTTGATTCGTGCGTGCATCGAGACCTTTAATATGGAACAAGTTGTGCCACATGCCAAATCACGAAAAAAACAATTGGCGTAATCAATTCACCAGCACACGTAAATATGTTGTGTAAGAAATATAAGAGCATGATGTGATGTTGCGGTGATTGATTTGGCATTGCCCTTAAACCAAGACATTTTATGTTTGGATTGCCAGGATTTACATTTGGCAACCCACATTAGTACCCATTAAAATTGGTCTAACAAACCAAAAAATCAGGAAACTTGTTAATGGACGTATCACGTATCCGAATTCTACGCGGCCCAAATTTATGGAGCCGCCACACAGCGATTGAAGCAATCGTGTCTTGCGCTGAAGCAGAGCGATCGATTGCCGGAATGGTCGGTTTCGAGACTCGGCTGCGCGCTCGCTTCCCCCATATCGGGTTCCTTGAATCGACTGGCAGCGACGACAAGATTTCAATGGCACACGCGCTGGAAAGTGCCGCGCTTGGTCTGCAATCGCAAGCCGGTTGCCCTGTCACGTTCAGTCGGACCGTTCAAGCCTTGGAATCCGGTGTTTATCAAGTTATCGTTGAATACACCGAAGAAGCAGTCGGCAAACTGGCTTTTGAATTAGCCCAAGCTTTATGCAATGCCGCCGCCAACAATCAGCCATTCGACTTGGCCGATGCATTGGCCCGTTTGCGAGACCTCGACGAGGACGTGCGTTTGGGGCCAAGTACCGGTTCGATCGTTGAAGCTGCGATAGCCCGAGGTGTACCATTCCGTCGCCTCACCGATGGTAGCATGGTGCAATTTGGCTGGGGTAGCCGCCAACGTCGTATTCAGGCAGCAGAAACCAGCGCTACTAGCGCGATTGCAGAATCGATCGCGCAGGACAAAGAACTCACCAAGATGCTGCTTAACGCGGCGGGTGTTCCTGTCCCGCAAGGCCGCGTTGTTTCAAACGCTGCCGATGCATGGGACGTTGCGCAAGAAATCGCCAGCCCGGTTGTGGTCAAGCCACGCGACGGTAATCAGGGAAAAGGCGTCGCCGTCAATATCAACACGCGCGAGCAGGTCTTCGCTGCCTTCGATGTCGCCGCAAAAATCTGTTCGGATGTCATCGTTGAGCGCTATCTGCCAGGACACGACTTTCGCTTACTCGTGGTCGGCAAAGAAATGGTTGCTGCCGCCAGACGCGATCCGCCGCTCGTTATAGGCGATGGGGTCCACACTGTTCGTGAACTGGTCGACAAAGTTAACAGCGATCCCTTGCGCGGTGACGGTCATGCGACGCCCCTCACCAAAATTCGCTTCGACACCATCGCTTTGGCAACACTAGCCAAGCAAAATTACCAGGCTGATACTATCCCGCCAACAGGCGTGCGTGTAGTTTTACGCAACAACGCCAATCTGAGCACTGGCGGCACCGCCACCGACGTTACCAATGACGTCCATCCACAAATGGCTGCGCGCGCGGTCGCCGCAGCGCAAATGGTAGGGTTGGATATTTGTGGTGTTGATGTCGTCTGTAACAGCGTCCACAAGCCACTGGAAGATCAAGAAGGCGGTATCGTTGAAGTAAATGCTGCACCAGGCCTGCGCATGCACATCAGCCCTTCCTACGGCAAAGGCCGCGCGGTCGGCAAGGCCATTATCGCAACCATGTTCAGCGCCCATGACGATGGTCGTATTCCATTAGTCGCAGTTGCCGGAACTAACGGCAAAACCACCACCGTGCGCCTTATCGCTCACCTGCTAAGTTGCAAAGGCCTGCGTGTCGGCATGACCAACTCAGATGGCGTGTATATCGAAAAGCAGCGCATTGATACCGGCGATTGCAGCGGTCCGCGTAGCGCTCGCAACGTCCTGATGCACCCTGACGTCGATGCAGCGGTATTCGAAACCGCCCGCGGTGGCGTCTTACGTGAGGGCCTTGGCTTTGATCGCTGTAACGTCGCCGTTATTACCAATATCGGCATGGGCGATCATCTTGGCCTGAGTTTTATCAGCACAGTGGAAGACCTTGCCGTAGTCAAACGCGTGATTGTTGAAAACGTCGCCCCTAACGGTGTTGCAGTATTAAATGCCGGTGATCCGATGGTCACTAACATGGCGAAAGTGTGCCCAGGTTCCGTCACCTTTTTTGCCCATGATAATAGCAACCCGGTGATGACGACGCATCGCGCACAAGGTAATCGCGTGGTCTATCTGGATGGTACAGATATCGTCGCGGCCCAAGGTACTAACGAAGTGCGCCTGCCATTGGCTGAGATTCCATTAACCCGCAACGGTGCTATTCGTTTTCAGATCGAAAATGTGATGGCAGCAACCGCAGCAGCGTGGGCTTTAAAACTCGATTGGGAAATCATTCGGACCGGACTGCGCACATTTATCAATGATCCAGCTACCGTACCAGGCCGTTTCAATGTATTCGACTATCGCGGTGCAACGGTGATCGCTGACTACGGTCACAATCCGGATGCGATTGTCGCGCTGGTTCAGGCGGTTGAAAACATGCCCGCGAAACGCCGTTCTGTTGTCATTAGCGGTGCAGGTGATCGTCGTGATGAGGATATCCGCCAGCAAACCCAATTGCTGGGTGACGCTTTCGATGAAGTCATCCTTTATCAAGATCAGTGTCAACGTGGGCGCGCCGATGGTGAAGTATTGGCGCTGCTGCGAGATGGCTTAAAAAATGCGCGCCGTACCACCGCCACCCAAGAAATTAATGGTGAATTCATTGCTATCGACACTGCACTGTCAACATTAGGTGAAGGTGACTTATGCCTGATTCTCGTAGATCAGGTCGAGGAAGCGCTGGAACATATTGCAAAGCGAATTGCCGAGGGATAGATACTGACATCCTCGACTGATAAAAAAACGGGCTAACCTTATCGAAAGGTTAGCCCGTTTTTTTAGTGCTTAAACTTGTTAAGTAATGATAACTTCATCATTTCAAACAACCCTTTAATACATAACAATGATGCTTATGACGTGATTATCAACTTAAATTGGCCATGATCCTACAAAATGACATCTTGTACGTCAGAGTTTCGTCAGTCGTCATCATCCGGATCTAACTCTGGAAACAACACAGAAGTATAGCCAAAAAGTGCTAAATCCTTGATCCGCATTGGATACAAAACGCCATCTAAATGATCACACTCGTGCTGAACAACCCGCGCATGAAATGCATCAACCGTGCGACTAATCGGGGCACCGTACTGATCGACACCTTCGTAATGTAAATTAGTCCAACGCGGCACCACGCCGCGCATCCCTGGCACTGACAAGCAACCTTCCCAGGCGTCATCGGTGATATCTGACAAGGGCCGCAACACCGGGTTGATCAACACTGTCTCGGGTACTGGCTCAGCCTCAGGATAGCGGACACTATTTTTAAAACCAAAAATAACGATGCGTAAGTTGACGCCGATTTGCGGTGCGGCCAAACCAGCACCATTTGCCGCATGCATGGTGTCAAACATATCGGCGATCAGCGCTTCTAGCTCGGGGGTATTAAAGTCGGTGACCGGTTCTGCTTTCAACAGCAGACGCGGATCACCCATTTTTAGAATTTCACGAACGCTCATAGAATCAATCGAGAAGCAGAGTATTGGAAGGACCTTATTTTAACCTCAGTTCAGTGAGATTCGAAAGTAATGAAATATTCCTTTGAAACTACATTCTCGGTTTACAGCACGATTGGTTTGCAGCACAGCCGAGCATACCTTCAGCTTCACCTTCCCAATACCGTCCTGCTATCGGTTTTGGAAGCGTGATGTCAATTTATGTTTTCTTCGTATTAATGTTCTGACAAATTTTTCAACTTCCGTATCTAAGTCGTTTCCCTAAGCACTGCGCGTGCGCTCGTAATTTTGCACTAATTTCTTGTATCTTGCGTTTTGGCAGCTATCTGGGAACGACTTTTTTAATATTTTTTATCGGATCAATATGCATCGCAATATAAGTAGTAAATTTTCTCAATTTCCGGGTTCTTTTCTCTTTCGAATTCTTACAATTTTTTGCCTGTCTGCGACACTGCATGCGGCGCCGCTCAATCCGCCGAAAACTGATAAACCTTTTGGATTTTCCCTATCCGGATTTTCTCAAGATATTCCTGAACCTTACACGCTCTATCGCGATGGGCAATTCGTTAAACATGGACTTACCGATAAAGCGGGAAAGGGTTACATTAAAAATTATATTAAAACGAGTTGTTACGTCATTCTATTGAGCAATGACCAACGTCTAAAAGTGAATCCAAAGGGAAAAGAGTGCAACGAATATAAATTACCGATCGATATTGAAGATGATGCTGCGACAAAAGCAAAAAAAGAAACAGATAAATTACGCGAAGAAGAAATGCAGAACGATTATAAGAAGCAAGCTGCTGCCAACGATGATGAGCTAGCCTGGTTAGGAAAATTACCACCTATCTGGTCAAGTGAGGTTTTTGAAGAGCGAACTTCAAAATTATTTGAAAAAATGGGCATTGATATGGATGTCGGCACCATTGATCTGAATCAGTTCGCATGCAAAAATCCCGCTCAGATTGGCGACATTCCTGACATGGACGCGGTGAACGAGTTTTTGGAAGCAACTATTGCAACACTCTCAGATCCACATTCTAAGAAGGGAAAATATTATGCAAAAAATATTAATACCATCTGGAGGAATCTAGTATCAGCTGCGGCAAAAGGGAATTGGTTGGCACGCGTACAAATTTATCGACTATTAGGTAGAAAGCACCACGATAAAATGAGCTACCTTGAACGGTATCGTCTATTGCAGGTAACGGAATGGTTGCAAGAGAAAAAAATTGGCTCACTTTATGGTTTATTCGGGGTTGCTCTGGAAGCGACTGGATTCTCGGACAATGGTTTTTTGGATCGATTCTCTGCAATGAAAGGTAGCTACGGATCGCAATACGTATTAGGTACTTCGCTGCTTAGTGACCCAGATCCTAAGCTGCAAGAAACAGGAAAAAGGATGATAAATTGTGCCCGCTCTGCCCTACCTGCATTTGCAAAGCTATATAAGCCTGCGCCCAAATAGGGTTGGACTTTTGGGCATTGATCACCGACTCGCACAGCGCAACGTGGCTCAGTCGGATGACGCCGATGTAAGCCTAATTGCATTCACATAAATTCTGCCTAATCTCAAAAAAAATATGACCATAAAAGCATACCAGCACACTCGAAGCTTATGGAAGGGGGCTCTCATATCACCGTTGATAGTTCCCTTGTGTATGTGCATTTACCTCGTGGCCTTCTTTATAGGATGTACAGATGAAGTGTCTATTGCAGTCTTCTATGATTTGCGGCTAGCGCTATTTGCTATCATGTGCATTGGCGGCTTTTTCACTTACTCCATCACCTTTGTATTGGTTGTGCCGATGGCTCTATGGCTGCGGCGAAAACAGGCCCTATCGTCAGTGCGCCTGTGCATCTGGTGCGCTGCGCTCGGGCCTGTGACATTGTTCCTTTATGCACGACTACTAAACGGATCTTCTGCAGAAATTAACTATGAAGAAGTCCTTTTCGGTATTGGGTTCGGTCTGTGCTCGGGTATTGTTTTTTGTGCGGCTTCGGGCGTGAGGCTGCTGGCCCGCCATTCTCAAAAAAATCAAGACGCAGCATGAATTACCCCGGTCAGCGGTGCATGGCGCGCCAACTGCGACGTGTCACACCCGCACGTGAACTTTGTTCACGCACATCGCGATCGCATCCGCTATTTTGAGGAAGACAAACCATTGTGGTGGGGCTTCATGCATGAGTAAAAGGAAAATGATCCGCGCCTGGTTTAGACCCTGTTGAAGACCAAACCTGCTTGGGTAGAAGCCGGGACGTTGCACCAGAAAACTGATCCTTTGGTGTGGGATTACCTGTTTAGTCCCGTTTGATATAACCGCGTTTTAAAAACAGATTCGGTTTTTTCCTGCTGCCATTTTTTGAGGGCTTAAATCGGGGTTTTTCCATCAATCGCCGGTTGCGGGATATGGTGGATGGTAGAACCCATGCAGTTTATCTCCCCATGAGAGCAGTGTCCGGTTCAAGATTATTGCACCGAAAACTGCTAATCAGGGCATCTAAGCGCGCCTTTGCTCTGAAGTAAGGCCAACTACGAATCGGGATATGATTGCACGGTACTAAACAGCTAGTCTGTAACACAGCCACTTGTTTTTTCCACGCATCTGATCGGAAATATCTTAAAGAAAGTTTTTTTCATGAGATTTTTTTTGAAACCCTCACGGCAGTCCACGCTGACCTGCTCCGCATTATGTAGAGAAGCGCTTGTGAGAATCACAGGCGCAATACTTCAGGGTTTAGAAGGTGCCGAAGGAAATTTACTGAAATTGTTTCAGATATTCAGCGAACTCAGGACCGGTTTCATGGTGCTTGAGGCCCATTGCCAACGTTGCTTTCAGATAGCCTAATTTCGAACCACAATCGTAGCGCTGACCAGCGTAGCGGTATGCTAATACCTTTTCTTTTTCCATCAATGCCGCAATACCATCGGTTAATTGAATTTCACCGCCAGCGCCCTTACCCGTCGCTTCCAGACAGTCGAAAATACCATTCGTCAGTACGTATCTTCCGACGACCGCCAATGTAGACGGTGCATCCGCAGGAAGTGGCTTTTCAACGATACTATTTACGCGTTCCAAATTTGGTTTAAAAGAGTCAATACTGACGATCCCGTATTGTTTAGTGTCCGCGCGCGGCACATCCTGCACTGCCAATACGCTACTACCCTCTTGCTCAAACACGTCGGTCATTTGCGCTAATACCGAGCGCTGGCCCGCGTCGACATCCATAAAGTCATCTGCCAACAATACCGCAAACGGTTCATCACCAATGACAGGGCGTGCGCACAGTACCGCGTGCCCAAGACCCAACGGTGCCGATTGACGGATAAAAATACAATTTACGTGCTTAGGAATAACATTACGCACCAGATCCAGCAGCCTGATTTTTCCGGCTGCTTCCAATTCACTTTCAAGTTCATACACGGTATCGAAGTGATCTTCAATCGCTCGTTTGTTCCGACCGGTAATAAATACCATATCAGTAATACCCGCAGCGACAGCCTCCTCAACAGCGTACTGAATTAAAGGTTTATCGACAATCGGAAGCATTTCTTTCGGCTGCGCTTTGGTGGCTGGCAAAAAACGGCTACCCAACCCGGCTACCGGGAATACTGCTTTTCTAATTTTTGTCATGATCGCTTTCTAAAAGAGTGCGTAAATCAATTTATGCGGAGGCTGTTCGATGAAGTCTTCCGCGTTACTAAGCTTGGACAAAGCTTGCCCTGTATCAGCGTGCCTTAAACCCTTGACGACGAAACTGGCCATTCTCGCTAGTGTCCAGCTCCTCTGAACGCGTTCAGCTAGGATTGCTTTTCAGAATAAATTTCTATTTAACTAAGAATTTGACTTGGTTTTCGCCGGGAGGTTCGCAAAACAATCTATCCCATTGATCAAAGACTGTAGCCCAGTGCCTTGATTATGCGTCAATTATTGTCTGTATAACATTAAAAAAGAGGAGTTTGAATGTTAATTAGTTCCAGCCATTGCACCTCGGTCAGTATCGTCAGATTAAGTTCACGCGCTTTCTTTTCTTTTGAACCCGCGCTTGCACCGACAATTACAAAGTCGGTTTTTTTAGATACCGATCCTGCGACATTGGCGCCCAATGCTTCTGCTTGGGCTTTCGCTTCGTTACGACTCATCGTGTCCAGATTTCCTGTAAAAACAACTGTTTTTCCAGAAACGGCAGAAAGCGCGGAAGGGCGCTCGAAATCTATAACAGTAACAAGTGGCTCTGCGGATGCTTGATTGCCGGTCAGCGCGTCAAGCACCTCACTGTTATGCGGTTCAGCAATAAAACCAAGGATGTCATTCACCATACTTTCTCCCAACCCATTGATTGAGAGTAAGTTGGCGTAGGCTTCCGAATCGGGATTTTGCGCAGCATCCATAGATTTGCGCCACTCATCCAGTGACAAATAATGTTTAGCAAGCAGGCGAGCGGTGGCCTGTCCCACCTGATGTATTCCCAAGCCGTATATAAATCGATCCAGAGAAATGACTTTAGCGCGCTGGATTGCAGCAAACAATTTCGCCGCAGATGTATCACCCCAACCTTCCCACAAACGTAGCGGCGGTAGCGAGCGGCCATCTTTGTCGCTCTTGCCATCCCGATCTTCCAAAGTGAAGATATCAACTGGCGTTTTAATCAGCCCTCGTTCATAAAAAAGTGCAATATTCTTCTCGCCCAAGCCCTCGATATCAAATGCATCCCGAGATGCGAAGTGCTTCAAACGCTCAATTACTTGCGCGGCACACACTAATCCACCAGTGCAAAAACTCCCTGCATCACCGTCCTCTCTCACCACCAGGCTATCGCACACAGGGCAATGCGTCGGAAAAATATAGGGAATGCTGCTTTCGGGACGTGCGTCTTGCACCACGCCAATGATCTGGGGAATTACATCACCCGCGCGTTGAATAATCACCGTATCACCGACACGTACATCTTTACGTTGAATCTCATCTGCGTTATGCAAGGTTGCTCTCTGCACGAGGACGCCACCAACACTAATGGGTGCCAAATGGGCAACTGGTGTGATTTTTCCTGAGCGCCCAACCTGGCACTCAATTGCATTGATTACCGTTTGCGCACGTTCCGGAGCAAATTTCCAAGCAGTTGCCCATCGTGGCGATCTGCTGACGAAACCAAGCCTGTTTTGCCAATCAAGGCGATTAACCTTGAGAACAATCCCGTCAATTGAAAATCCAAGCGATGAGCGCTTGCGTTCAATATCTTCATAGTAAGTGACAAGCGCACTCAGTGAGGTTTCAGTCACCTCCACCAGACGGCTTGGTTCGTTCAGCGCAAAGCCCCAGGTTTTAAACTTGGCGCGCGCTTCCCATTGCGTGCCAGCGAAAGCTTCTGAAATTTCACCCCAAGTGTAGGCGTAGAAACGCAGCGGTCGCTTGGCGGCGATGCTTGCGTCTAGCTGACGCATACTCCCGGCGGCGGCATTGCGTGGATTCGCAAAGATTTTTCCACCGACCACTTCTTGTTCAGCGTTAAGTTTTAGGAAACCATCATCGGTCATGTAGACTTCGCCGCGGACCTCCAAAATTGCAGGCCAACCATCACCATGTAACTTCTTTGGTATATCGCTAATGGTCTTGACGTTGGCGGTAATATCTTCGCCCACGCCACCACTTCCCCGCGTGGCCCCAGAAACCAGTATTCCGTTCTCGTAACGTAATGAACAAGACAAACCATCAATCTTTGGCTCACAATCGATCTCAACGATAACGTCTGAGTCTTTGAGTTCGCGGAGAAAATTTCGAACTCCGTCGAGCCAGCCTTGTATATCGTCTTCGACAAAGGCATTATCCAACGACAACATCGGTACACGATGGATGACTTTCTTAAATCCTTTAGCTGGCTCAGCCCCTACTTTTTGCGACGGACTATCAGAGCGTATCAACTCGGGAAAGCGGGCTTCAATGGCGTTATTACGCTGCCGCAACGCGTCATATTCAGCGTCACTTACTTCCGGCGCATCTTCTGCATGATAGAGATTATCGTGATGAGCAAGCAGATCCGCGAGCTCGGTAAGCTCAGACGCAGCTTCCTGTGCTTCCAACTGCTGCACCGGTGTATCAAAGTTTGAAGTACGACTTAACGTACGATTTTGTGCTAATTTTGTCATTGTGTCCGTCCCGAGCGCCAGAAATCCTGTATTAAATATTGCATACTTTGTTATGGCCGTTGCTCTATTTCTAATACCTTTAAGTATACAGGCGAGCGCAACAAAAAGCTTTTGCAATACGAGATAACTAGGGACGTGGCCAACTATGACGTTGGTGTCGATCTTACGCAACATGACCTTGATAGTGCAGAGGCGCTAATAACGGAAAGATGAAGAGTAGGATTTCTTATTATTATTTTTTGTAGTTTTTGATTATTGCATTCAAGTGCAGCTGGGATTGGGCTTTTTATGCACTACTGGTGCAACTAACGGTCCCACGATTTTTTTGGGCGCACATGAGAATCTGCTGATTTCTTTGCTTACCGCAGATTCAAGTATTTTAGTTTCACCTTATACGCACGTGTCCCCGTCAAACCCGCCCGCATAATCGCTCTGAAGTCTGTGCATTATCGGTTTCAATGCGGGATAAAGGTCAACATAAAGCGCATATGCCTTGCGATAAATCTGACTATCCGTTGGATTAGGTATAGTTCGGGAAACCAGCGTCACCCAACCTTTTTCCGCCGTTTGGTTATCCACCAATCCAACACCAACAGCCGCAAGCAGCGCCGCTCCCAAAGCAGCTTCTACATTCTGTTCAATGGTGTAGACGGGATAACCAGTAACGTCGGCAATGATTTGCATCCATAAATCTGAATGCGCAGCGCCGCCGACCACAATCAGTTTGGCATCGAGAGACTGTGCTCCTTTTGCACCTGCCTCAATATTATGTTTGAGGGCGAAACTGACGCCCTCCAATACGGCCCGATAAAGATGTGCTCGTGTATGAAACAGGCTTAGACCGACGAAAGCACCACTGGCCTTTGCATCCCAGATTGGGCTGCGCTCTCCCATCAAGTAAGGCAAAAATAGGATTCCGTCCGATCCCGCAGGAATCTGTTTCGTCTTTTCTTCCAGAATTTGATGGACATCGCCAGCCTCCACATACTTTGCCGCCTCAATCTCCGTCTGACAAAATGTATCCCGAAACCAACTTACGGAAGCGCCAGCCGTAATTGCACCACCAAAGATATAAAGATCTTTTTGGCTGTTGTGGACGTGCGGCATGCTAATCAGGCCGTGACGCGCATCGACTTGCTGATTAATATAGCCCCAACACATACTGGTGCCGATCATGGCCACATGATTTCCTGCCCGAGTCACGCCCGCTGCAAAGGTCGCAACAGCTGCGTCAACACCGCCCGCCACAACTGGTGTGCCGGCGGCAAGCCCAAGACACGCAGCCAGTTCAGACCGCAATCCACCCACCACATCGCTGGAATCGACCAGACGCGGCGGCATCATTGCAAGAGGAATACCGAATTCAGCCAGCAGTTCTTTCGACCAGGCGCGTGCTCGCACATCATAGATACCGCCAATGTTCCCAGCCGAACTATGATCAATCGCCACTTCTCCACATAGCAAGTAGTTAACATAGCTATTTGGCGGAAGAAACAAATGCGTCCGTTGCCACACATCCGGGCGATTATTCTTTATCCACAGCATCTTGGTAAAGCCATAGTAACTATCAACCGAATTGCCAGTGATATCGAATAGTCGCTCCTGATCGATTGTTTCCTTAATCCACTTAACTTCTTCATTGGCGCGTCGATCCATCCAGATAAGACACGGATGCAGTGGTTTCATCCACGCATCAACCGGGATGCCCGCACCGCCGTATAAACTACTGACGCAGACCGCTTTGATCTGTTCAGCGGGTAACCCACTTTTTTCTACTACCTGCTTGATGCACTCCATGACCGCCTCGCACCAGACCGAAGGCCATTGCTCGGCCCAAAGCGGTTTTGGCGTATCCAGTTGATAGCCCTTGGCGTGCTGAGCAATAATCCGACCAGCGCTATCAACCAGCAATGCCTTGGTACTTTGAGTACCTATATCGACGCCAATAACGTAATCCATGCGGTAATCCATGCGATGCCTTAGGTAGACGTTGGTTTGAGCAGCACTTTGATCGAATCAAGCGAATTAGCAAGAGCGAATGCTTTTTCCCACTCATCCAGTGAAAAAGTGTGTGTAACTATACCTTCGGAAGTGACCAGACCTCGGTCAAACAAATCAATGGCAACCGGATAACAATACGGTCCCAGATGCGCGCCACGGATATCAAGCTCTTTACGGTCGCCGATAATTGACCAGTCAGCGCTCGTTTCCTTCCCGAACACACTAAATTCTACAAAACGGCCCAATTTTCGAATTAGCTCAAGACCCTGAGTGACACCGGCCGGCACGCCTGTCGTTTCAATATACACGTCACAACCATAGCTATCGGTAAGCGAATCAATAATCACCTTTGCATCATCGTCAGACGGGTTAATAACCATATCCGCGCCCATTTGCAGCGCCGCATTCAAGCGTTCGGGAACTAAATCAATGACCACCAATTTTTTAGGCGTTTTTAAACGTGCAACCTGTACCATCATCAAACCGAGTGGACCGGCGCCAGCAATGACGACTACATCATCAAACTGAATGTCTGCACGATTGATAGTATGAATAGCGCATGCCATCGGCTCAATCAAAGCCGCATCTTCCAACGACAGACTGTCTGGAATCTGATGCACGATCGCAGTCGGTGGAATACGCATGTAATCTGCCATTCCACCGTCTGCGACATCACGCTGGAAGCCGAAAATATTGTGCACTTCGCACATCCAATATTTTCCTGATTTACAGTATCGGCATTTCTCGCAAGGCACAATCTGTTCGGCAATAATACGGTCGCCGATCCTAACACCAAAATGTTCCTCCCCGCCCTCCCCCGCTGCAACTACGTAACCGAAAAACTCATGGCCAGGAACGACGGGGGGCTTAACCCACGATGGCTGTCCCTCACCACCCCAGAACATGGCTGCGCCAGAGTGGCACTTGCAGTCACTGGCGCAAATACCACAGGCTGCAATCTTGATCACCAGCTCTTTGTAGCCGGCAATCGGTCGCCTGATTTTTTGCAGTCGGTAATCCTTCGGCCCGTGGCAGACCACTGCTTGCATAGTATTTTTAAAGAATGTCACTTTTTCTGATTCAGCTTGAATTTTAGTTTCCCCCATGATTAATTCCATAAAATAGTTAACTGTATGATTGCCCACAGAGGACAATCAGGCTTATTTGCTTGCGCTGCGACTAATGTAAATAGCGAGCAGAATAATGACGCCCTTTATAATATTCTGGAGGTAAGGAGATACTCCCATCATATTCAGGCCATTGTTGAGTACGCCGAGCATCAATGCGCCAACCAACGTGCCGAGAATGGATCCGCGGCCGCCATTGATTGCGGTTCCTCCCATTACGACTGCCGCAATCGCATCAAGTTCGAACGAGACGCCCGCGTTAGGCTGACCGCTCATTAGTCGCGATGTCAGCACCAATCCGGCAATTGCCGCAGTAAAGCCACTAATCGCGTAGACCATAAGTTTGTAACGAGGAACACGCACACCACTTAACCGCGTGGCCTCCTCATTGCCACCGATCGCGTAGATGTAGCGACCAATCGGCGTGTGGTCAAGTACGATATAGGCAATAACGAACACCATTAACATGATCAAAATGGGCGTCTGGATGCCGGCGACACTGCCCCGACCGAAAAATTCAAACCAGTCAGGTAAGCCGCCAATCGGATAGCCACCGGTATAAATCAACGCCAGTCCACGGGCAATGCCCATCGTGGCGAGAGTAACAATAATCGGCGGCATCTTGGCATAGGCGACAAAAAAGCCATTTGCCATTCCAAACAGAATCCCCGCCACCAGTCCGATGAGGATAGCAAACACTGCCGGTATGCCTGCCACCATAAGACCAGCAGTGATCGTTCCGGTAAGCGCCATAACAGCCCCGACAGACAAATCGATACCACCGCTTAAAATCACGCACGTCATGCCGACCGCTATGATCGCGTTAATAGAAACTTGCCGCGCGATATTGACAAGATTAGCAGCAGACAGAAAGTCGTCAGTCGTGGCGGTCACAACCAGACAAACGAGAAGCAGCCCTACAAACGGAAAAAAGGCAGGAGATTTTTTTAGTTGTTCCAGTAGCCCTGTAAATGAATACGCAGGTTTTTCTGAAAAATGACGTGCATTAATGTTTACCGGTGGTTGCATTGCGCATTACCTCACTCGAATTGATAGAATCCGCCGCTAGCACTTTGACGATTGATCCTTGTTTGAATACCGCCACTCGATTACACATACCGATTATTTCTGGTAACTCTGAAGAAATCATGATGATCGAATAGCCGTGTAGCGTTAACTCCCGCATCAGACTATAAATTTCGGCCTTTGCCCCAACGTCAATGCCGCGTGTCGGCTCATCAAAAATAAGAATCTTGCAATGATGATTAAGCCAGCGAGCGATGACCACCTTCTGCTGGTTACCTCCGCTCAAGGTTGATACCAAAGCGTTCAAACTGGATGTTTTAACACCGACTTTGTCGATCATTAACTGGCTCGCGCAGCGCTCAGCAGTCCTATCGATCAAACAACCCTGACCCACGTATTTGCCTAAATTGTTGATAGATATATTGTCTTTAATACTGAAATCGATAATCAGGCCTTCGGATTTTCTACTCTCAGGCAAAAGACCGATACCACTTTCCAGAGCCTCGGCAGGGTCGCGCAAGGCAGCTAACACACCATTCACGTACACCGTCTTATGCGCGGTGGGATCGGCACCGATGACCGCACGCGCCAGTTCGGTGCGACCCGAACCGACCAGACCCGCAAAACCGAGAATTTCACCTTCGTAAAGGGTGAAGCTATTACTCGGCCCATCCTTATCGATGCGTACGTCCGTTGCCTCCAGCACCACGCGTTCAGAATACCGATGTACTGGCTTGGGCGGGAAGTTACTTTCTAGTTTCCGGCCTACCATCATCTCCACCAAACTATCGACATTGGAAGCTAACGTATCGACCATCCCCACGTATTTTCCATCGCGTAAAACAGTGATCCGATCACACACTTCAAATATTTCGTCCATGTGATGCGAGATAAAAATCATCGCCACGCCATCTTCTTTAAGATCACGCATAACGCTAAAAAGATGCTCTGCTTCCATGGGTGTGAGCGTCGCTGTGGGTTCGTCCAAAATAAGAATTTTGGCGTTTAATGCCAATGCTTTAGCTATCTCGACGAACTGCTGTTGGGCGATACTGAGTTTGCTAATACCGACAGAAAGGTTGATATTAATTTTCAGCTTATTAAATATCTGCTGCGCCTTTTGACGCATGCTTGCCTTTGATAGCAAACCAAACCCGTTCGTCAGCTCGCGCCCCAAAAAAATATTCTCCACGGCATTCAGATACGGCACCAAGCTGAATTCCTGAAAAATAATGGCGATGCCAGCACGGATTGCATCGTTATAACTATAAAAATTTTGTAGATTGCCATTCACAAAAATTTGACCATTATCAGGACGATAAATCCCACTGAGGACTTTCATCAAAGTTGACTTGCCGGCGCCGTTTTCGCCCAATAGGGCATGAATTTCTCCCTTATTAACAGACAAATTAATATCGGACAACGCCTTCACACCAGGAAAACTTTTTGAAACATTTTCCAATTTCAAAATCGTGTTCATTGTCGCCTCGCACAATCGATCAAAAATCAGAGCGCACTCTCACCATGACGTCGTGAGAGTGCGACGACTACCAACGGAATGTGTTAGCAGCGGCCTTATCCACCAACTTGACGTCAACCGGCACAGTGGGCGGCACGTTTGCTCCCCATTTTTTTGCTAATGCAATCGCGAGGGCCAGCCGTATCTGGTCGCGTGGATATTGCGCTGCGGTTGCAATAAATCGGGAGTTATTTTTTTGGATTGCCGCAATCGCTTCTGGTGCACCGTCCACGCTCACCAGCTTGACATCTTTGCCACTAGCTTCAATGGCCGATAGCGCGCCCATCGACCCAGTGTCATTAACGCTAAACATACCTTTTAGTGCGTGATTTGCTTGCAGGATGTTTTCAGTGACGGTCAGCGCCTGATCCCGCTCCTGCTTACCGTTCTGGATGGTAACAATCTTAATTCCGGCAAACTTTGACAATGCCGCCTTACAACCTCGCACCCGATCAAGAATCGGGACCACAGGAATCCCATCAAGAATCGCCACATCTCCACTGCCATTAAGACTCTTGGCAAGATAAGTGCAGGCCATCTGACCGGCATCGAAATTTTTGGACCCGACAAAAGAATCCACCGGACCGTCCGCATGCGCATCCACCGCTACCGTCACCACCCCCGCGGCGTGTGCAGACTTAACGGCTGATTGAATACCTACCGAATCGGTTGGGTTAATCAACAAGATATCGACCTTCTTCTGAATCATATCCTCGACATCACTAATTTGCTTGGAGACATCATGTCGGGCATCGGTCACTATCACCGTGGCGCCAATGCTGGCCGCAGCATCCATCAATCCTTGCTTCATGGTGACGAAATACGGATTATTTAATTCTTGAAAAGACATCCCGATTTTTAACGGTGCAGCTGAAGTTGATGGTGAAAAGGTTATTGCACAAAGTATTACTGTCATGCATAGCGCTAAATTTTTTTTGCAAATCATAACGATCTCCTCTGTTTTTTTATTTAAATGATGCCAATGAAACGGCATGAAATTCTGGTTTATAAAAAACTTCCCGATAACCAGGAAATCATGACTTTACTGGTAGAGCAATTGCAGCCCTTCCTGTCGCATATGTTTAAGATAAAATTCATAAAAATGCACCCTCCTAAAAGTTGAAAAACACTTTCACTAACGTCCCAGGACGCATCTCTGACCTCACATAACTCTTACTAAAAAAGAAGAGAAAAGAAAGAAAGATGAACGTTATTTACCCCCGGTCACTCAATTAATTCACCCGCACCCACCTCTTCAAGCTTTGTTGTAATTTGAAATTTTTATCTCGTCATATGCACGAAATTTAGATGGTGACATCCCTTTTTGGAGCAAAAACTGTCGATTAAAATTCGACACATTATTGAATCCAACTTTGAAGCAGATATCGGTGATGCTCAGTCGCCCATTCGTCAGTAACTCACAAGAACTCTTGATGCGTAGATGGTTGATGTAACTAACGAAAGTCATTCCAGTATGTTTGTGAAAAGCACGTGAGAAGGCGCTAACGCTCTGGCCTGTCAGGGCGGCGAGATCAGGCTCATGCAGTTCATTTGAAAAATTTTTACTGATATACCTTAAGGCGAGATCTATCTTCGATGTCGCAAAGACGTCCGGCTCGGATATGTATTCTGAACTCGCTAGCCGCTTGCGACCGGCATCGCGCGACAGTAGTTCTATTAAAGTTAGAAATAGCTGTACCCGTCGAAAACCATGTGCCTCAGTTAATTCCTGCATCAATGGCTGCGCTAACAAGCCAGTTTCTGGCTCGAATAATAAGCCGCTATGCGATTCTTTTAATAATCTTCTGAGATACCGCAGTTCTGGAAAAATTTTGATTATATTCAAGGCCAACGCACTCGGAAATTGCAGCACAAGACAACGTTGTTTCACCGTCTCGATGCCAGGTAATTCACTGACCCAGTTATGTGCAAGATTAGGCCCTATCATTACCAGGTTTCCCGGAACGAAGGTGCCAATATAATCGCCGACAAAAAATTTTCCCGTTGTGGCAGTCACGAGATGAATTTCGTACTCGGGATGGCGATGCCAGCGGACAGTCTTGTAAGGATAACCATGCGACCAAGCACGAAACGACTCATTACCGCCAAGATGCACAACTTCAATATCTGGCACCATATCAGCACCCAACGCTAATCAGCATATCAGACCTCTGACGCCTGATTCATAGGGCATCTGGCAAACACACGTTTTTGATTTTTTAACGAGTTTTATTTTTATCCATAATTGGACTATGGATAATTCAAAAAGAAAAGCTGTCATTATTTTGTCCCCGCTGGTTGCACTGCGCTGATAGTCGTGCGACATACGGGATGTGCAAAAGGAAGTGCAAATCCCGCGGTCGAAACAGATCACGTCGTTATGGTTTATGTGACTTAGTCTAGATGCTCAATCTTTGAGGGACTACCAAAAAAAGTGCATGCCACGATACTTTTTTGCGATTATTTGACCCTTCACTTTTGAAGTCCGTAGTTCTAGCGAATCACTAAAGATTAAAAAAATTTGTTTTGAAAAATTATTAAGGCATATTTTTTGCCCTAAATCGGGATCGAATAAGCAAGTAATCTGTAGACAATGACCTCTAATGATTAGCGCTAAATACTGCTTCATCACCTCTGTAGACGTTAAGATTTATGAAAAAAGGATGTGACGTGGCACGATTTTTTTTGCCTCTTTTTTTGGACCGGATATGTGTAAGCGTAATTCGGAAAAGTACACTTACGATGCAACTATAAATACGAGGTTGTGAACCGATATAGGACGCATCTTAAGATTTTTCTTAACTTGTGTTCACATCATCAAATCTATCAAACGAATGATCAGATTTTTTAAACTCATGTTGGATACATATAATCCAGGCCAAAAGAGACCGACACATTAAGAAATAAAGTAATCGTGAATGACAAATCTGCATAGTCTGAGCGTGACCAGCAAAGCAGGATATGAACAATAATAAACACCAAAAATATAGGTGAGATTGGACGCATCTGCGCAAGAAGGTTGTGTATATTTATCGCAGGAGCGATGGCGGAGGAGTTGTGGCGTCACATCGAAAAACATGACGAAGGCTAGCATTTCATCGATCATCACGGACTAAAAGCGGCGATTGAAAAATGGAATGCAGGCGTGGCTATCGGCTACTTTGATGAAGGAATATCAGCGGTTACCTCGGCAGAATTGATGGGTGAAATTCGACAGTAAATTTCTAATCTGATTTTCCGAGTACAAGGTACGAATAGCTAAAGATGGCGCAAGAAGAGATGCCGACGGATGCGTCAGTCTCATGTTGCAAGCGCCGGGACATATATACTACCCAACCGCACCACCCGGCTACATCCGTCGGTCACCCAGAGTAATACTAAGGCGGTACGATTATGTATCCATATGTTGAAGCGCAACTGCAACTATTTAAATCTAGCTAGTAGATATTTCAAATTCGATATCGAATAGCTGAAGTCACGACAAAAACTTACGGCAGAAAAATTAACTAAACAAACGCAAAGCGCGCGTGGAACCTGCTGGAATTTCGGCACCGTCCATGTCGAGATAGAACGCATCCACCTGACCAGCGATTTCTGATAATTGCATGTCTGCCAGTGGCTGATTACTGTCATCCACCACCACACCGCTTAAACGCGATGCGAGCGAGCGAGCGCAGGCGACCATCGCACCATAACCATCGCGTGACTGAGAAACGCGTGGAACGTCGAGTAAAAGTGTCAGACGCGCCGTTGTTTCGCTGGTTGCGCTGGCATTTATCGACAGCGAGAACAACACCCCGCCATCGCCATCCGACATAATCAGACGACCTTCCGGGCGGGCATCAAAGCCTTGTCGGGTCAAAGCCGACATCAGCGTCGTTACTGCCCAAGGCGCCCCTTTGGACTGAATATTCACACCCAACTGAGCATCATGTTCAATCACGAATTGATGTAATGCGCGTGCGCCTTGCATCACTTCGGTCATATCAGGAATGTCCGGTTCAGCTCCAAGATCGTCGCATATCTGACGTAAACTTATTACCAATTCAGAATATTCAATCTCGTTCAATGGGTTACTACGATTCGCCATCTGTACACCAGCCATCAACGATTTGTAGATGCCGCCATGTGCAATCGGCTCCCATTCGCCATGACTATCTTCACCTATATAATTAACTGGTTTGTTGCCGACATAGCGCAAATTTTGGAGGACTGGCAAAATCTTATCGCCGCGCACCGGGGCTTCCAACGAAAGTGGAATCACGCAATCAATCAAGCCATCGACAGGTAATTCAATTTGCGGGGGAGCAACGGTCTTTACCATCACCGCCTCCAATCCTGCGACTTCTTCCGCTGCAGACGGCGCGGTCATTTGGCCCTGCGGTTCAATTGCCAATTGCTCTGCAGTCAATTCAATATTATCTTGTGGAATATCGTATGGCACCGATCCGTCGGGTGTGGCTTCTGGAGTAAACAATACGGGCTCATGTCGCTCTGATCGCTCAGACGGAGCCGCTGGCGGTGTCATCAAGACGTCGTCATGTGACGTGGAGAATGCCCGTTCAACACTTTTCTTGGCCTTATATTCTTGCCATTTATTATAAGAGACGACGCCAACAATAATGACACCGCCTATGACGAACAGACTGGTTTGTAGATCGGTCATGCTACTAAGGCCTCGAAAGCGAACATACTGGCAAATACAACGGTGCCGGAGTACGCGCAAATAACGGTTGAAATAGGGAGCTAGTCATGTCCACTGCCCGCAGTCTGGACAGTGATCCCAGGCGGCAATAAGTCTGCGGTAAATTCAGTGGCAGCATAAACTAACGAATAAGTTAATAGTAAATAAGTAATAAGTGGTTAGCAACGGGCGACCAAATTGTTATCGAAGTGGTCCAGATGAAGCAAACAATTCGAAATTAAACCTAAAAAGAGGCGATAAGAAATAAATCGTCTGCCATTGATCATCATCTTCAGCCAACCGATTTTGTCTTCATAAACCTAATTTTCACAATGAATTCGAATTTTGCAATAGTGCATCTACCAATGCATCTACCAATCCATCATTATCAATAAATGTAAGAATAACGCCTACTGTTATTGAATATATTTCATTAACTTTCTTAATTACCGCGGATTAAGTCGGTTATACAGCCGAAGTGACATGACCAATCCCCAAAAAGCCTTTGTCGGACACAAGAATTCAGCTAGTGTTCCCAAAAAGTCATCATTTCGGTATTCTTCATAATGACGGCATAATCACGCGATAACAAATGAAAGACAACATTTCCATTCATCATCAAGCTACAGTCGCAAAGCTTCTGGCGGACTCCATATCCACCGCCACAATGCGCGAAACGCCCTGTTCTTGCATCGTTACGCCAATCAATTGATTCGCCATCTCCATCGCAATTTTGTTATGAGAGATGAACAAAAACTGCGTATGTTCAGACATGCGCTTCACCATATTGCAGAAGCGCTCAGTATTGGCGTCATCCAACGGCGCATCAACTTCGTCTAGTAAACAAAATGGTGCCGGATTCAGTTGGAACATTGAGAACACCAGCGCTGTCGCTGTCAGCGCTTTTTCACCGCCCGACAACAGATGGATCGTGGCGTTCTTCTTGCCCGGCGGTTGTGCCATCACTTGTACGCCGGAATCAAGAATCTCGTCGCCGGTCATAATCAGCTTAGCCTGGCCGCCGCCAAACAAGATCGGGAACAGTTCAGCAAAGTGGCCATTTACCCGATCAAACGTATCCTGCAACAATTCACGTGTTTCAATATCGATCTTGTGAATCGCATCTTGTAGTGTGTTGATCGCTTCGGTCAGGTCAGCATTTTGCGCATCGAGAAAATTCTTACGCTCGGAAGCCTGCGCCAACTCATCCAAGGCCGCCAGATTAACGGCACCCAATCCAGCTATCGCATTCGTCAGCCGGGTGACTTCACCTTGCAAATAAGACGGACGCAAATCGTCATGCAACTTTTCGCTCAATGCGACTTCATCTGCGCCAAACTCGACCAGTTGCTGTGCATATTGCTCTTGGCTCAAACGTGCAGCCTGTTCCTTCAACTGTACTTCCATAATGCGGTCCCGCTGTGGTTGCAAGCTGCGTTCCGCCTGTGTCCGCGTGTCTTCGTGCTGCCGCAAGTTTTGCGATACCTGATCCAACTCGTGCCGTGCATCGGCCAAGGCACGTTCCTGATCCGTGCGCTTGTCCAGCAAGTCTTGCAAACCGGTTTGCGCGGCCTGATCGTCCAGACTCTCTAACTCCAGATGGCCTTGCTGCATATTCGCAAACAACTGCGCCGCTTGTTCCAGTGCAGTAGAAATACTGCGCTTTAATTCTTCGATTTTGTTGCGATGTGACTTTTCAGCGTATTCAGTTTCCTGCGCGCTGCGTTCCAGTTCGCGCAGGCGTTGGCGGGCATCGTTGAGTTGTTGCTCTTTATTAAGATAGTCGGTTTGGCCATCCTCATGCTTTTCCTGCAACTCGCCCAACTCAGCATCGAGTTGTTCAAACTTCGCCTCAGATTCCATCTTAATTTGCTGTTGCTCGTTTTCCTGAGCGGCAATTTCGGCCAGATCGGTCGCGATTTGTGAACTGCGCTGATTGAATCGTTCTTGCAATTCGGAGAGTTTCATCACGTCAATCTGCAAGCTATGCACCGCTTGCGTGAGAGCGTTATGACGAAGGCGCAACTCTTGTAGACGTTGCGTCGCTTGCGTTAACGCCGCCTCAGCGCGTACCGAGCGCGAGCGCGCTTCGTCGGCCAGCATTTGCTGCGCCCGCAATTGTTTGGTGATGTTTTCAATCTCTTGCTGGCGCGCCAACATTCCGTCCTGCTCCGAATCGGAAGCATAGAACCGCACGCTGGTTTTACTAATCACGTGCCCTTGGCGGGTCACAAAACAAGCGCCTACCGGCAATTTGCTACGTTCGGCAAACGCCGTTACGGTGTCGTCTGCCACAAATACGTTGTGCAACCAATCTTGCATTAATGCGCGCAAGCCCGGATCGTTGAGCTGCATCAAATTCAGGAAGGGCTTAAAACCGGCTGGAACGGGGACGCTGCTTTCTGATGCTATCCCGCTAGGCGTGAATAATGCGAGTTTCCCTGGAGGCGCATCGTTAAAAAAGCCTTTGGCCCAGTCCAGATTCGACATTTCCAGGGCAGATGTACGCTCGCGCAAAACCGATTCGAGTGCAGTTTCCCAGCCTTGATCGATGTGCAGCTTTTGCCATAGACGTGGCAACTCGGCAAGCTCATGCTTTTGCAACCATGGCTGCACCTTGCCCTGACTCTGCACGCTTTCCTGCAATTGCTTTAGAGCCGTCAGACGGGCTTCTAATTGCGCATTGTTTGCAGTTTCGGTATTCACCTGCTGCTGTGCGGTGCGCCGCTCTTCTTCAAGACGCGGTTGTTGCTCTTGCGCCTCTTCCAGCTGCATGCTGACCTCTTCCAGCCCAGCCTGCTTTTCTTCGAGCTGCATTTTGAGGTTGGTCAAATGCGTGGTGTCTGGCAAGTTCAGTCCACTTTTTTCCTGCGACAAGCGCTCGCGGCGACCGGTCAGGCCATTCAAAATATTCGAGGCGTTACGCTGATGCGTTGATTCCAGCTCGATTTGCTGCTGGAATTGCATGATTTTGGCGCGTGACTCTGTAGTTTTGAGTTGCGCCTCACGCCATAATTGTTCCAGTGCCGGCACGTGATCACTATGCTGTTGCGCGGTAACTTGCGATTGCTCTACGCGGGCGGCCAACTCTTCAAGGTGAATCTCTGCTTCCGACAAATCATCCTGGTGCTGCGTGCTTTGGCGTTGCCATTGGTCGCGCTGCGCGGTCAATGAATTGAGTTGCGACTGAAGGCGATTGCGCGATTCGATAACAAATTTGATTTGCGCTTCCAGACTGCCGATTTCAGAATTGGTCTGATACAAATGGCCCTGCGCCTGATGCATGCGGTCACCCGCTGCATAGTGCGATTGCCGCATATGCTCAAGTTCTGTTTCAACATGCCGCAATTTGGCAGTTTGCTCTTCTAAATCTGTCTGCGCTTTTTCGATCTCGCGGAAAAATTTTTCTTGCTCGGCTTTGGCTTCGTTCTTGCGCAATAACCACAACAATTTTTGTTTTTCTTCCTGATCACCTTGCAATGCATGGAATTTATGCGCAACAGCCGCTTGCGCCTCTAATTTTTCGAGGTTACTGTTCAACTCCCGCAGAATATCTTCCACGCGCAAAAGATTGTCGCGGGTGTCGTTCAGCCGATTTTCAGTTTCACGGCGGCGCTCCTTATATTTAGACACGCCCGCGGCTTCTTCCAGGAAAATCCGTAATTCTTCAGGCCGCGCTTCAATAATGCGGGAAATCATCCCTTGTCCAATAATCGCGTAGGCGCGTGGTCCCAAACCCGTACCCATGAAAATATCCTGGATATCGCGACGTCGAACTGATTGATTATTGATGTAATAAGTAGACGTTCCGTCGCGCGTCAGCGTACGCTTAACCGCAATTTCAGCATATTGGCCCCATTGTCCGCTGGCTTTGCCCATCCCGTTATCAAAAACGAGCTCCACAGACGAGCGACCCGCAGGCTTACGATGTGACGAGCCATTAAAAATGACGTCCTGCATCGACTCACCGCGCAACTCGGAAGCTTTGGATTCACCCAAAACCCAGCGCACGGCATCAATAATATTGGATTTTCCGCAACCATTCGGACCGACTACACCGACCAGTTGGCCAGGAACCTGAAAATTGGTTGGATCAACGAAAGACTTGAATCCCGCTAATTTAATGGAAGTTAGACGCACGTTATTGACTATTCTTATCAAAGTCGGCGAATACAGCGCCGCCGCATTCAAAATGCATAAAAGCGAGAAAAATCTCGCAAAGGATCAGCATCATAACATTCGACGTGACCTCCGTTGACGCGGAAAAGGTCAAAAATAGTGATAACCCATACAATCGTAAAGAGGCAATAGTTGGAGGGTGACTCTAACGTAGTAAAAACGTGTCTTCCACACCGCCTTAAATCATTTTATTTAATAGCCATTAAGGAACAAAGTACGCTCAAGATTGCACCAAAGAAAATATTTCTTCAAGTTTATAAGCAGTACTCCACACACTACCCCCGCTTATTTGCCTCTGTGTATTTAGTTCTGTGTATTTACTTCTGTATATAATGCGAAATACGCTTTTTTGCCTTACGAATCCTTTTTCTGCCATTTAAAATCTCCGTGAATCCACTACTAGACCAGTTGCAGCCTTATCCATTTGAAAAACTGCGGATGCTCTTTTCCGACGTCACCCCAAATACAGCCTATAAACCGATCAGCCTCGGGATCGGTGAGCCTAAGCATCCGACGCCAGCTTTTATACGGCAAGCGCTAGCAGACAATCTGGACGGTCTCGCCAGTTATCCGAGCACAGCCGGAAGCGAAGCCCTACGGAAATCAATCGCAGGATGGTTAGAACGCCGCTATAACTTGCCCGCGCTCAACGCTACTACGCAAATCCTCCCAGTTAGCGGCTCTCGAGAAGCCTTGTTCGCCTTGGCACAAACCGTAGTGGACCCCTCTGATCGTGATGCATTGGTCATGTGCCCCAATCCGTTTTATCAAATTTACGAAGGCGCAGCGTATTTGTCGGGCGCGCAACCGTATTTTGTTAATTCAGACGCAAATCGCAACTTTGCGCCGGATTACAGCAACGTGCCGGAAAATGTCTGGGCGCGCGTTAAACTCCTTTATTTGTGTTCGCCGGGTAATCCAACAGGTGCGGTACTGACTCTGGACGACTGGAAAGAACTGTTTGCGCTCTCAGATCGTTATGGATTTATCATCGCCGCCGACGAGTGTTACTCAGAAATATATTTCAAACCGGAAGCGCCACTCGGCAGCCTGGAAGCAGCACATCGTTTAGGACGCGATGGCTACCCGCGCCTGATCACGTTCTCCAGCTTATCCAAACGCTCCAATGTACCGGGCATGCGCTCGGGCTTTGTCGCTGGTGACGCTTCTATTTTGAAAAAGTTTTTGCTCTATCGCACCTATCACGGTGCTGCGATGAGCCCTTCGGTGCAATCAGCATCAATAGCAGCCTGGAACGACGAAACCCATGTTGCAGAAAATCGTGCAAAATACATCACCAAATTTCAGCAAGTGACACCATTGTTGCAAGAGGTATTGGACGTATCGCTCCCTGACGCGGGATTTTACTTATGGGCTAAAGTCGATAAATGCACTACGCTTTCAGATGTCGACTTCGCCAAGTGCCTGTATGCCGAATATAATGTCACGGTCTTACCGGGAAGCTATCTTGCCCGTGATGCACATGGCATCAATCCAGGTCAACAGCGTATTCGAATGGCACTGGTCGCAGAAGTCGACGAATGCCTTGAGGCGGCACATCGCATTGTTAAATTCGTTCACGGTTTACAAAACCAATAAACGTACCAAATTTGTTCACCACTGGTAGTGACTGTCGATAACGACTAATAAGTACAATCATCAATAGTAGTAGTCAATAGTCACCCGCGGCGTCTGAGCGCTTTTCACACACATCGTGTTTAATAACATTTTTTTAACTTTTAACTGACAAAATCATGACTCAATCTCTAGAACAATTTATTGACCAAGCCTGGGAACAGCGCACTGAATTCTCACCTAAAACGGCCCCTTCCGACCTGCGCGCAGCGGTCGCCAAAGTGATCGCCGAGTTAAATCAAGGTACCTTGCGCGTCGCTGAAAAAATCGACGGCAACTGGATTGTTAATCAGTGGATCAAAAAGGCCGTGCTGTTGTCATTCCGCCTGGAAGACAACATGCCGATGCCTGCAGGTGAAAATATGCAATTCTATGACAAGGTTCCGACCAAATTTGCGAACTACACAGCGGATGATTTCGCCAAAGGCGGTTTCCGCGTGGTGCCACCGGCGGTCGCACGTCACGGTAGCTTCATCGGCAAAAACGTCGTTCTGATGCCTTCTTTTGTCAACATCGGCGCATATGTCGACGAAGGCACGATGGTTGATGCTTGGGCAACGGTTGGCTCTTGCGCCCAAATTGGTAAAAACGTCCACCTGTCCGGCGGCGTTGGTATTGGTGGTGTTCTGGAGCCTATGCAAGCCAATCCGACCATTATTGAAGACAATTGCTTCATCGGTGCGCGATCGGAAATCGTCGAAGGCGTCGTAGTTGAAGAAAACTCAGTCATTTCGATGGGCGTCTATATCGGTCAATCAACCAAAATTTATGACCGCGCAACGGGCGAAGTAACTTACGGCCGCATTCCGTCGGGCTCAGTCGTCGTTTCTGGCAACCTGCCATCCGCCGATGGCAAATACAGTCTGTATTGCGCTGTTATCGTTAAACGTGTGGATGCAAAAACACGTGCAAAAACAGCTATTAACGAACTACTACGCGACGCTTAATAAGTAACGCAAAATAAATAAGCCTCGGAACCAACGTGTGCACTGGTTCCGTTTCTTATTTTAAATATAAATTTACCACTTAGTTTTGTTGATATTTTTTGCTTATTTCGTGATTATTCAATCCAGACCGAACGCCATAAAGCAAAATTGAAACTAAAGTGACTTGTTTAGGACTTACTCAAAATTGTCCCAGCAACGGGCTTGCCAACTCTGTCGATGCAGACAGTAGCGACTTTGGCTAGGAACGCACAAAGCCGCTGGGGCGATTTTGCGTAAGTCCTGACACCTATTTTTTGAGGAACCCTTATGGCAATGGATCGCTTGTTCCGTCTGATGCAGGAAAAAGAAGCATCGGATATGTTCCTGACCATCAACTCGGCAATCCACCTTAAGATTAAAGGTCAGTTGGTACCGATCAATCAGCAAAAAATGGATAAGGCAACCATTCTTCTGCTATTGAACGAAGTTGTGCCGGTCGCGCGGTTGCAAGAGCTGGAACGCGATAAAGAACTGAATATGGGTTTACACATCAGCGGAATCGGTAGTTTCCGACTGTCGGTATTCAAGCAACGCGGCAATATCTCCGCAGTTATTCGTTATGTTCCATTCGACATTCCGGCGTTTGAAAGTCTTGGCTTACCCCCCGTTCTGATGGAACTAATCAACCGCAAACGCGGTTTGCTCCTTGTCGTTGGTGCCTGCGGCTCAGGCAAATCGACGACAATTGCATCAATGCTGGACTATCGCAATAAAACCCAGGCCGGTCACATTCTGACGCTCGAAGATCCGATTGAATTTTTATTCAAGAATGAGCGCTCGATCGTCAATCAACGTGAGCTCGGAATTGATACCGACAATCTCGACGTTGCACTCAAAAACGCTTTACGGCAGGCCCCCGATTGTATTTTGATCGGAGAAATCCGCGACAGAGAAACGATGTCAGCGGCACTTGCCTATGCCCAATCAGGCCACTTGGTGGTGTCAACGTTGCATGCAAATAATAGTTACCGCGCTTTAAATCGGATGATCGGCTTTTTCCCTCTGGAAAATCGTGCAACCTTGCTTGAAGATCTGGCATCAACATTAACTGCCATCGTGTCGCAACGGCTGGTCAACACAACAGACGATAAACGTACGCCAGCGGTTGAGATTATGCTCAACACCAGGCATATATCTGAGCTAATGGAAGATGGAAAAATCGGTCAGATTAAAGATGCCATGGAAAAAAGTATGGCGCCAGGCTCACAGACCTTTGAGCAAGCACTGATGCGATTGATCGAAGAAGGTATCATTACGCAAGAAGAAGCACTTTCTCAAGCCGATTCCCCTAGCAATTTATACTGGCTCATCAGCAACGCCAGTGACAATGGCGCTGCGTCCAAAAAAACAAACACCGTACCACCTTCTCCAGATAAAGGCGAAGGCCCGACCTACACTGAGTTTACGCTTGATTTATAGCAATCTTTAAAGGTTTAGCAGCGGAGCCGATATATATCGCCTTATAGCCAGCTCCGTGCGCAGCTAAAGCGCACGTTGCTTCGATTTATACTCATCGTCCATATCACTCAAAAGAATGTAACCTCGCATGGCAATTACCCTTTATGGCATCCCGAATTGCGACACAGTTAAAAAAGCCCGCACCTGGCTTGAAGATCAAGAGATCGCCTACACGTTTCATAATTTTAAAAAAGATGGCGTCAGCGTCGCCCTGATCAACACATGGCTCGCCGATATCCCCTGGGACGTGCTGGTGAATCGCAAAGGCACAATCTGGCGCAATCTATCTGACCAGCGCCGCGCCAGCATTACCGACAGTATCAGTGCGACGCCTTTGATGATGGAGTTCCCTTCCGTTATCAAGCGGCCGGTATTATTTACTGGCAAAAACACCTACGTCGGCTTTTCCGACGCGCTTTATCAACAGATTTTTAATCAATAACTATGTCAAATACCGTCGTCAGCAAAACCCTTGCACTTGCAGAGGAGTTGATCTCCTTATCTTCCGTCACACCACAGGACAAAGGATGTCAGGACCGTCTGATCGAACTCCTTTCTCCGCTTGGCTTTGTCTGCGAAACGATTCAGTCTGGTGATGTCACCAATCTCTGGGCCCGTAAAGGCACCACGCAACCATTACTGGTGTTTGCTGGTCACACAGATGTAGTGCCAACTGGTCCACGTGACCAATGGCAATCAGACCCCTTTCTGCCCAGCCATCGTGATGGCAAATTATATGGACGTGGTGCCGCCGACATGAAAACCTCGATTGCCGCCATGGTGGTGGCAGTCGAAGAGTTTACGCTGGCCCATCCAAATCATTCCGGCTCTATAGGTTTTTTGATTACCAGTGATGAAGAAGGTCCTGCCACCGACGGGACCGTGGTGGTCTGCGAAAAGTTAAAAGCCCGCGGTGAACAGCTCGATTATTGTATCGTCGGCGAACCGACTTCCAGCGGTGAACTCGGCGATATGATCAAAAATGGCCGACGCGGGACGATGTCAGGCAAGCTCATCATCAAAGGCGTGCAAGGCCACATCGCTTATCCGCACTTGGCTAAAAATCCACTCCACCTGGCGATGCCAGCACTAGCGGAGTTAGCTGCGGAAAAGTGGGATGACGCTAACGAGTACTATTTGCCAACTTCTTGGCAAATGTCAAACATTCACGGTGGAACCGGTGCATCAAACGTCATTCCTGGCGAAATGGTCATTGATTTCAATTTTCGCTTTTCAACAGCCAGTACGGTAGAAGACCTGCAACAGCGCGTCCAAGCGATTCTAGACAAACATGCACTCGAATACTCGCTGGCGTGGATTATCGGCGGTCGCCCATTTTTGACACCACGTGGCGCATTGAGCGCGGCTTTAGCATCTGCCATCAAGGCAGAAACCGGGATTGAAACCGAATTATCGACAACTGGGGGGACTTCTGATGGACGTTTTATTGCGCAAATCTGTCCTCAAGTCATCGAATTTGGTCCCCCTAATGGCAGCATTCACAAAATCGATGAACACATTGAAGTGCGCTTTATCGATCCATTGAAAAATATCTATCGTAAGACGCTCGAAAATTTGCTGCCGTAATTTGCTGCCGTAATCCGGTATGCAATCGCCTTGTCGTTAGAGCGACAAGGCGATGAACTCACCTCCTCCCAGCTAAATACAATAACGACCAAAACATAGGCATTCAAGATGTCGCCTTTTATTTACGTTTTGTATGCGATTAATCGGATCTTTCTGCTCAACGCTTTCATATAGAACGGCAGCGAGAAATACACATCAATAGTCGACCAACATTGCGCCTCTTCTTCTCGTCAGCGCTCATAACATCTATAATCCGTCCCATGACACCCAATTCTTTCGCCACCATCCGCGATTTGCTGCGCTACGCAGTCACTCGCTTTAACACCGAAGCACTATTCTTTGGCCACGGCAGCAGCACAGCCCTAGACGAAGCCGCCTATCTGATCCTGCATACATTAAAGCTGCCACTCGATAAAATCGAGCCGTTTTTTGACGCGCGATTGTTGCAGCAAGAAGTGGACACAGTGCTACGCGTCATCGAACGCCGCAGCACTGACCGCGTTCCCGCCGCTTACATCACGCAAGAAGCATGGCTCGGCGATTACCGCTTTTATGTTGATGAAAGGGTGATCGTTCCACGGTCGTTTATTGCTGAACTGATTCCCGATTTCTTTTCGCCATGGGTTCAAAATCCCGCAGCAGTCACCAATATCCTGGAATTGTGCACCGGTTCTGGCTGCTTGCCGATCATGTTGGCGGATGCCTTTGGCAACGCGCATGTTGACACTGCTGACATTTCTGCCGATGCGTTGGCGGTAGCGCGGCGCAATGTAGACGATTACGACTTGCAAGATCGGATCACTCTCATCGAATCTGATTTGTATACCAACGTACCTGACAAAAAATATGACCTGATCGTTACCAATCCGCCGTACGTTAATACTGGCTCAATGGGTAAGTTACCGAGAGAATATCTGGCGGAACCGCAGATTGCTTTAGCTGGCGGTAGTGACGGAATGGATTTAGTGCGTACAATCGTGGCTGGTGCAAAACAACGCCTGACCAAAAACGGTGTGTTGATCGTGGAAATCGGTAACGAACGCGCATTTGCCGAAGCAGCATTCCCTGATATGGAAATGACATGGGTATCGACCAGCGCGGGCGATGACATGGTGTTTTTATTAACAGCCGATCAGCTGCCTTAACAACAAGAAGATGCCAGAATTTAGGCAAATTGATAAAAGCGCCTTATCATAGGCGCTTTCTTTTTTAGGGAAGCACGCTAAAAGTGGCAGGAAGGGTTAAATATCCGACGATTTTGGGTGTTTAATAGTCTTTCCTGACTTACTGAAGATTCAATCAATGATTGACCGCCATAATTGATGCTAAATGTGCTTCCAGGCATGCAGCATTTATTCTGGTCAATGTGAATACTGCGTCACTTAGCTTCCCCCAACGCATTTCCAACACACCATTTTCATGATACGTTTCCTACAAGTTTCAATGATGCGCGGCATCAAGCCGCTGCTCGACAAAGTCGATATTACCCTCAATCCGGGTGACAAAATCGGCCTGATCGGGGCTAACGGCGCCGGTAAATCAAGCCTGTTCGGACTATTACGCGGCGAACTTCACGCCGATGCCGGCGAGATCGACTTTCCCTCCAAATGGCGCATGGCATACGTCGCGCAGGAAACCCCTGCCCTTGACCGTCCAGCGTTGGAATACGCCATTGATGGCGACATCACGCTGCGTCGTCTGGAAGAAGAATTGGCTTTTCTGGAAAGTGAACCGGAAAGCGCTGCCAATGGCACGTTGATCGGCGATTTGTATAGTGCGCTGGCCGACGCCGATGCGTACACGGTGCGCTCACGTGGTGAACAATTATTGACCGGCCTTGGTTTCTCAATGGCACAAATGCAAGAACCCGTCGCCAGTTTTTCCGGTGGTTGGCGTATGCGTTTGAATCTGGCGCAAGCGCTGATGTGTCCGTCCGACTTGTTGCTGCTTGATGAACCGACCAACCATTTGGATCTTGATGCCATTATCTGGCTCGAAGACTGGCTCAAACGCTATACTGGCACACTGATTATCATCTCGCATGATCGCGACTTCCTTGACGGCGTCGTCAATGTCATCGTGCATATCGACGAACGCAAATTGAAGCGTTATACCGGCAACTATTCATCATTCGAACGACAACGTGCTGCGCAAATGATTCTGGCCGCTGGTGCGCTTGAAAAGCAAACCCGTCAACGCGCACATCTTGAATCATTTATCAGTCGCTTCAAGGCGCAGGCAAGCAAAGCCCGTCAAGCGCAAAGCCGGATGAAAGCACTCGCCAAAATGGAAGAGCTGGCACCACTGCGCGCCGCTGCTGAATTTTCTTTTGAGTTTCGTGAGCCACTGAGTGCGCCTAATCCGTTATTGACGATGGAAGATGTCAGCGCCGGTTATCGGATTGAAAGCGCAACCAGCCATGATGTCACGGAAAAAGTTATCATCGCCGGGATCAACTTCTCACTGCAAATTGGTCAGCGAATTGGATTGCTGGGCGTCAATGGTGCGGGTAAATCAACCTTCATCAAAACCATTGCAGAGGAACTGAAACCACTGCACGGTGACGCCCAGTTCGGTAAAGGTTTGTCGATTGGCTATTTTGCCCAGCATCAAGTTGAAATGCTGCGTCATGACGAATCACCGTTATGGCATTTGGCAAAAATTGCGCCGACGACGCGTGAACAAGAACTACGCAATTTCTTGGGTAGCTTTAACTTCAACGGCCCGATGGTAACCAGTTCTATCGCACCGTTCTCCGGTGGCGAAAAAGCCCGTCTGGCCTTAGCCTTGATCGTCTGGCAGCGCCCCAACCTGCTGCTGCTGGATGAGCCGACCAACCATCTGGACCTGGAAACCCGCGAAGCGTTGACCATGGCGCTGGCGCAATTCGAAGGCACGCTGGTACTGGTATCGCATGATCGTCATCTGTTACGCGCAACGACCGATCAATTCATTATCGTTGCCGATGGCAAAGTGGAACCGTTTGACGGCGATCTGGACGACTACAAAGACTGGCTATTCAAAACCAAGCTTGCTGCCAAAAACGTTGGTAAAGATGCCGGCTTACCTAAAACCAAGGAAACCGCAAAAATCACCAGCGCAGTCGCACCCGCCGCAGCGCCGCAGGTTGACAGCGCAGACCGCCGCGAACAAAAACGTCAGGATGCAGAGGCGCGTCAAAAACTCGCGTCGTTGAAAAAGCCGATCGAATCAAAGATCAAACGTTTAGATGAGCAGTTAGCAAAACGTAACGCACAAAAAGCAACCGTTGATACGCATCTGGCCAATCCGGAAGTGTACGATAAAGATAAGAAGAAAGAGCTCACAACTTTGCTGACCGATCAGGCGTTTTACGCCAAAGAGTTGGCACAACTGGAGGCTGAATGGCTAGAACAGCAGGAAGCATTGGAACAGCTGGGCAACTAACCAAGGTGCGCAATACTGCAGATAAGACGATTGACGGTATTGACTCCTCCGATGCTAAAGATGCCAAAGATGATGCAGCTGGCCAGCAAAACGCTGGTCACGCTTCCCGTGTATCAACCTTTTCCATCATTGGTTGCGGTAAAGTGGGAAAAACGCTTGCGCGGCTTTGGCGCGCGCACCAGACATTCCAGTTACTGGACATACTAAATCGCTCGTCCGACAGCGCACAGCGAGCCTGCGCGTTCATCGGCGGCGGTACTCCCGTCAACACCTATGCCGAGTTGCGCCACGCAGACGTCTACCTGATCGCTGCTGGTGACGATCAGATAGCCGCCTGTTGTGCAGCACTTGCCGCTAGTGGAAAGCTCTCTGCGCGCAGCGTCGTCTTCCATTGCAGCGGCGCGTTAAGTTCCGATACACTGATTTCTGCGGCCGAGCAAGGCGCAGCAGTTGCCAGTATTCATCCAATTCGTAGCTTTGCCGATCCACAAACGGTTGTTGAAGACTTCGCCGGCACTTACTGCGGCAGCGAAGGAGACAGCATAGCGCTCGCCCGACTGATTCCCGCGTTCGACGCCATAGGCGGATGTTGCGTCGCCATCAAACGCGAAAACAAAATTTTGTATCACGCAGCAGCTGTATTTGCATCAAACTATCTGGTAACGCTAATCGATGTGGCCCGCCAAGCATATGTAGAGGCGGGTTTGGCGCCCGACGTTGCACTACGCTTAATCGAACCACTGCTCATTGAAAGCGCCACTAACGCCTTTAAGCTAGGCCCGGCAATCGCCCTTACCGGCCCGATTGCGCGTGGCGACATGGACACCGTCAAGCGACAACGTGACGCGGTGCAGCATTGGAACCCCGAAATTGCCGGGCTATACCAACAGTTTGAAGGATTGACGTTGCATCTGGCGCGACAAAAACCCTAAAGAAATTCATAAAAGATTTTTCTTTTTACTAAACAACTATCTAACAACCAAACCATTACTTCCCATTCGTCAGGATGAGCGCTTAATATAGTCGTTAAAATTTTTATCAACATATACACACGGATGGCCCAAGTCCGCAATTTGCTAATCCCTTTAGCTTAGCGATATCACTCAATTCACACCGACCGAAGGATTAAAAATGGCTTCAATAAAACTTTCCAGTCTGACCAAAATCGCCGCTGCCGTTCTTATCTCCAGTTTAGCGGTCAGCGCTTTTGCCGCCGACCTTCTCGATACGATCAAAGCACGCGGAACACTCAAAGTAGCAATGGAAGGCAATTACCCTCCATTCAACTTTAAAGACCCTAAAAATGGTCAACTTACCGGCTTTGAAGTCGACGTGGCTAATTTGATCGCAGCCAAACTCGGCGTAAAAACAGAGTTCACCACGACTGAATGGAGTGGCATTCTGGCGGGCCTGGGTGCAGGAAAATATGACGTGATTCTGAATCAGGTTGGCATCACCGATGAGCGCAAAAAAGCATTCGATTTTTCTATTCCGTACACGATTTCCAGTGCGCAGCTGATCGTCCGTAAAGATGAAAAACGCAACTTCACTAGCCTGGAAGATTTAAAAGGTAAAAAACTTGGTCTGGGACAAGGCACCAACTTCGAACAAAAAGCGAAAAGTGTCCCAGGTATTGATGTCAAAACGTATCCAGGCTCGCCAGAATATTTATCAGATCTGGCAAGCGGTCGAATTGATGCAGCCTTGAATGACAGCTTGTTGGTTGGCTATTTGTTAAAAAATACCAAGCTACCGTTAAAAGCCGGTGCACCAATTGGCGCAGTCGATAAAATTGGTATTCCGTTCCAAAAAGGCAACCCAAAATTTCAGGCTGCTCTTGACAAAGCCATTGAAGACATCCTGAAGGATGGCAGTTTTAAACAAGTGTCGATGAAATGGTTCGGTATCGATGTCAGCAAACCGCCGACTGCAAAGTGATAGCATTTGCGACGTATCATTTGTAAGCCAAAGAGATTTTTTCGGCGATAATCTAAGGATGCATCAGATGGATGCCATTAATGCAATGCATTAACAAACCATTCACGGCTTAGCTGTTTTAAAATGAGCGTCTTATCAGCGCAACTATCCCCGCCCGAATTGTCGTGCGGGGATATTTTTTCACAAAGACATTATGGAATTACTGGAATTGTTGCAGCTTGCACTGCCGACCTTGATAAAAGGCGTGGGCTACACCCTGATATTTGCGGTGGCATCAATGCTAGGCGGTCTTCTACTCGGTTTTCCGCTGGCGGTTGCGCGCATTTTGCCGTCGCGCCTGTGTCAATGGCCTGCCACCGTCTATATCAGCTTGCTACGCGGCACGCCCTTGCTGGTGCAGATTTTTGTGATTTATTATGGCCTGCCAAGCGTTGGCATCAATTTTTCTCCCTTGACTGCCGGTATCCTTGCATTAAGTCTCAATTCATCAGCCTATCTGTCCGAAAGCCTTCGGGGCGCTATTATTGGTGTGGATAAAGGTCAATGGTCGGCCAGTTACAGCATCGGTTTGACATATTGGCAGACACTGCGCTATATCGTCGTTCCTCAGGCCATCAGGATTGCCGTGCCTTCGATGAGCAATACACTCATCAGTTTAATAAAGGACACGTCCTTAGTGTCGGTCATCACCGTCACGGAACTGATGCTGGCAACTAAAGAAGTCATCGCCGTGACCTTTCGTCCACTGCCCTTATATCTTGCAGCCGCGGTGATGTATTGGTGTTTAAGCATTTGCTTTGAGCGCCTTCAAAGCCGTCTTGAGAAGAAATTGGGTAAAGCGCATAAAACTAACTAAGTTTTATGCGGCTCTTCTGCGCTGTAGAGCGCTAAACCGACTCAAAACCAGCGCTCCGCAATTTGTCTATGCCGGTCCAGATACTTTTAAAGCCAAATATCTAGAAATTGCTCGGATTATGATCTGGTACCGGATCCTCTTCAGGGCTAGGGACGGGTCCCGGTCCTGGCAATGGTGGCTCTTCCGCCGGGACGGGTGTTGGCGCGCGGTGCCCAATACTGCCCGCTTGCGATTCAAAAAAGGCTGCTTCAGGCATGCTCTTCTCCGTCTGATGTAAGATTTTTATCGACAGTTCTCAAGGACAACTCTCAGTTCAAGCTCCCCATTACGCCAATCAATGGCGCTGATAACTTTTAAAATCTGAGTTTACTCCGTCAACGCAATCAAATTATCAACCTCAATTTTAGCAAAATCGACACTGCTATCGAACGCCGTATCACGGGTCGAATGTGCACTTTCCGTATTATTTCTACTAGTAACCTGAGCGCCAGCAATAAGAATTTGGTATCCATCGTGCCAAAGATCATCGTGGCCTTGCGTCGGCAGTGGCACGATGGTGTAACCACGATAGTCAATATTTTCATTTTGATTATCAGCTGAGAGCATTTTTTACCTCCATTGAATTGGTCGGAAATTTATCTAAATATCCTAGCATGCGACCGAAAATTACGCATCTCGTGTCGATGGTGTACTGTGTAAGAGTGATAACGTTATTGAAAGTGAACCAAATCCATTGTTATTCGTCCTACTTGCAGTGGTGCAAGAATCTATGCGTTTTCATTATCCACCCGCAGTCTCAACTAGTTTGGAGAGATCGATCATGACAACACACAGCACGCACAGCGAGGACGAATCGACCACAGAGCATCAGCAAACCCCGCATTGGCGTATTGACGACCTGGCATTCTCGACAATCGATATTCCAGCCGTTCGTTCGGACGAAAATCTATTTTATCTCGTCGCCTGCGCCTCATTTGTAGAAAGCGGTTCCGATTTATATACGCAAAATTTAATTGCTTATTACGGTGACGATCCAGAAATAGCCGACTGGTTAACCCACTATTGGGAAGTAGAAGAACTACAGCACGGCAATGCCTTAAAAGCGTACATTGCCCACGTCTGGCCAGAATTCAACTGGCAACTTGCCTATAACGATTTTCTCGAAGAGTATTCGCGTTATTGCAAGGTCGAACTGCTTGAGCCTAGCAAAGCCCTTGAAATGGTCGCCCGTTGCGTTGTCGAAACTGGCACTGCCACTTTCTATCAAGCATTAGCCCGCAGCACCAATGAGCCTGTCATGCGCGATTTAGCAACGCTGATCGCAAACGACGAAGTTAATCATTACAAACATTTCTTCCGCTATTTTCGCCGTTTGCGCCAAAAGGAAGGCTTAAGTCGCCGCCATATTTTCGGTGCTTTGCGCCGACGCACATTTGAAATGAAAACCGAAGATAGTGCATGCGCTTTACGGCACGTCTTCAAGTTCCGCGAACCAGAACACGCCAACGACTCCTTACGTTTAAAAACAATTAGCGCAATGATGAATACGACCGTGCGCACCAATCTGCGCGCCGATATGACTATTAAAATGATGATGCGCCCTCTCGACCTGCCACCCGTACTCCAAACTCTGGTCGCCTATCCGGTGACACAAATTATGAACCGGGTTTTTTTACGTTAGGATTTTGGAGCTAGTCCGTGCGCCAAAGCACTTCATCACGTTTTCCGCTCACCAATCTGGCCGCAGTGGTAACAATATCACGCCCTAAAATAATCCGACCGCACTAACTCAGTGCGCAGTCAGGTTGTGCTTTTACTAACACGCACTCAAAAGACGCGCACTTTCGGCCCACGGTTCGAATGCTGTCTATCTTATAACCCTATTGTCATAAAACTGATTCCCCAGTGCAATTTCCAAGGGTGATGCCATTGGCATGCATCCTGCTAATACAGGTGGGAGGCTAGTACAAATAGTGATTGCCCTCTCATCCATACATAACAAGGGGATTTACATGACACGTCGCACAGTCTTAAAAGCTACAGCACTTGGGGCATTCGCACTCGCCGCAGCATCTTGGCTGCCGTCGGCGTTTGCCGCCGACACCATCAAAGTCGGTATTCTGCACTCCCTATCAGGCACCATGGCAATTTCAGAGACATCTTTGAAAGATGTCGCGCTGATGACCATCGCAGAAATCAATGCGCACGGCGGTGTTATGGGCAAACAATTGGAGCCGGTCGTCGTCGATCCAGCTTCCAACTGGCCGCTATTCGCTGAAAAAGCGCGTCAACTGATTTCACAAGACAAGGTTTCAGTAGTATTTGGCTGCTGGACATCAGTGTCACGTAAATCGGTTCTTCCGGTTTTCAAAGAAACCAACAGCCTGTTGTTCTACCCGGTCCAATACGAAGGTGAAGAATTAGAGAAAAACGTTTTCTACACCGGCGCTGCACCAAACCAGCAAGCTATTCCTGCGACAGAATATCTGATGTCAAAAGAAGGCGGCGGAGCTAAACGCTTTGTACTGCTGGGAACCGACTATGTCTATCCACGCACAACCAACAAAATTTTGCGTGCCTTCCTGCATAGCAAAGGTGTCAAAGATACTGACATCGACGAAGTGTATACACCGTTCGGTCACTCCGACTATCAAACCATCGTTGCTAACATCAAGAAGTTTGCAGCAGGCGGCAAGACTGCCGTTATCTCGACCATCAACGGCGACTCCAATGTTCCTTTCTACAAAGAACTGGGCAATGCGGGCTTGAAAGCTACTGACGTTCCAGTCGTTGCTTTCTCAGTCGGTGAAGAAGAGTTGCGCGGCGTGGATACCAAGCCATTGGTTGGCCATCTGGCTGCATGGAATTATTTTGAGTCGATCAAAAATCCTATCAATGCTGCATTCATTAAAAAATGGAAAGCCTACGCAGTTGCGCAAAAACTACCTAACGCCAGCACTGTCGTGACGAACGATCCAATGGAAGCGACCTATGTCGGCATCTACATGTGGAAACAAGCAGTAGAAAAAGCGAAATCGACTGATACCGATAAAGTCATCGCCGCGATGGGCGGTCAGAAATTCAATGCGCCGTCAGGCTATGTATTGGAAATGGACGCCACCAATCACCATCTGCACAAGCCAGTAATGATCGCCGAAATCAAAGCTGACGGTCAGTTCAACGTCGTCAACAAGACCAAGACCACTATCCGCGCGCAACCCTGGAGCCCATACATCGTGGGTAACGAGAGCAAGCAAAAGCTGTAATCGTCTCATTGCAATAAGTGTCAACGGCCTCATTCACCACGCATGATCATAAGATTTAGCGCGGCGAATGAGGAAATGAGGATACAGCAAAGTATCGATGCATTACCAAACTCTAGCAACACCATTTCTTGTTGAGATGAACTGCTTCTGACGGCTTGCTTCAAGTCCGTCACCGCAGACAACGCTTTACCTTACTCAAAAAAGAATGCAATGAATCGGCTCAAAAAAACGCTTATCATCGGCTGGCTCTGCATTCAAACGATGGCAGCACATGCCGCCGTTGATCCAGCACTCCTAAAATCATTAGCCGGCGACGATCCGGATGTCCGTATCGAGGCTGTCAACAAGATTGCAGCACTCGCTAACGAAGATGCCGCAAAAATCCTCAATGCGCTTAATACCGATGCGCTGTATTCCCGACCCAACGGTGATGTACTGATCATCGACGACACGAAGACTGACAACCCGGCGTTTAATCCTGCGACCGATCAATCCGGCGCAACACCAGATGATGCAGAAGGTATCAGTGTCAACAACCGACTACGCGGCGCTGTCGAAGGTGCGCTATCGGGATTGAAGCTATTCTCTCCAGATAGCAAACGGCGCATGGCAGCAGCAATCGATTTGTTGAAAGACGCCAATCCGGCCCAGATTCCGCTCATCAACAAAGCCCTACAAAAAGAAAGCGATCCTGACATTCAGGCCACTTTGCAACAGGTCATCGCCACCGCCAACTTGCATGCGACTGATCCCGCATTGCGCAAAGCGGCAATTAAAACCCTTGCCACCAGCACCAACGCCAGCATCAAACCAGCACTGCAAAGACTATTGGATAAAAATCCCGATGGCAGTTTTATCGAGCCAGATGAATCCATCCGAATTGAAACGGTTCGCACCCTGGGCGCATTGGATCGCCAGTTGGCAACCACTGAGTTCATCGGAAAAGTGTTTTACGGCATCTCTCTCGGCAGTGTCCTATTGCTAGCCGCGCTGGGTCTCGCCATTACCTTTGGGCTAATGGGCATCATCAACATGGCGCACGGCGAAATGTTGATGATCGGCGCTTACACCACCTACGTCATTCAGATGTTATTTCGCAAGTTTCTGCCAGGTGCGCTGGATGGATACTTGTTAGTGGCCTTGCCAGCCGCATTCATCGTCACTGCTGCCGTCGGCATTGCGCTAGAGCGGTTGGTCCTGCGCTGGTTATATGGTCGGCCACTCGAAACACTTCTCTGCACCTGGGGAATTAGCTTGATGTTGATGCAAACCGTACGCACAATTTTTGGCGCTCAAAACGTCGAGGTCGCCAATCCATCCTGGATGTCGGGCGGTGTCACTGTGCTCGGCTCGCTGGTTCTGTCATACAACCGCATTGTCATTATCTTTTTCGCCTTGTTTGTCGTATTTGCAGTCTGGCTGATTTTGAACAAAACCCGCCTTGGCTTATTTGTTCGCGCAGTCATGCAAAATCGTCGTATGGCGGCGTGCGTCGGGGTCGCTACCGACAAGATCGACATGATGACCTTCGGCCTCGGCTGCGGCATCGCTGGGCTGGGCGGCGTTGCGCTTTCCCAACTCGGCAACGTTGGTCCAGATCTGGGTCAAAGTTATATCGTCGATTCATTCATGGTCGTGGTCCTCGGCGGCGTGGGTCAACTGGCTGGAACGGTGATTGCCGCCATCGGTCTGGGTGAAGTAAATAAATTTCTTGAACCGGTCGCGGGCGCAGTGCTGGCCAAAATCGCGATTCTGGTATTCATTATTGTATTCATTCAAAAACGTCCACAGGGCTTATTTGCACTGAAAGGCAGGAGTGTCGAATGAAAAGCTCTACCATTATTCCGCCCCCGTTGGCGTCTGGCGACTCTATAACCAAAGTTGAGGCGCAACCGCAAACCTCATTCCCGGTCATGCCTGCAAAAACATCACTGTTCTCGCGACCAGCATGGATCGGCATTGGGATTTGCGGCGTGATTCTGTGCCTGCTCCCGATACTCAACCTGAGTTTTCCTGACGGACACCCGCTGCATATTTCAAGTTACACCGTCGCCCTTATCGCCAAATTCATGTGCTACGCCATGGCGGCGTTGGCGCTGGATCTGGTGTGGGGTTACGCCGGTATTTTATCCCTCGGTCACGGCGTATTTTTTGCGCTAGGCGGTTACGCGCACGGCATGTACCTTATGCGGGCGATTGGCCGCGACGGCGTCTATCAAAGCAACTTGCCTGATTTTATGGTGTTTCTGGATTGGAAAACCTATCCATGGTTCTGGTCGATGACTGACAACTTCTGGTACTGCATGGCGTTGGTCGTGTTGGTGCCGGGCGTATTAGCGTTTGTATTCGGCTATTTTGCGTTCCGCTCGCGGATCAAAGGCGTCTATTTTTCAATCATTACGCAAGCGATGACCTTTGCCTTTATGTTGCTGTTCTTCCGCAATAATACCGGCTTCGGCGGTAACAATGGCTTCACCGACTTCAAACGGATTCTGGGTTATTCGATTACCGCGCCATCTACCAAGGCCGTGCTCTTTTTGATTACCTTTGCGTTTTTGTTAAGCACATTGGTGTTGTGCCGCTGGATCGTCAACTCCCGCCTCGGACGCGTGTTACAAGCCGTCCGTGATTCCGAATCACGTCTGATGTTCATCGGCTATAACCCGCTATGGTTCAAGTTATTTGTCTGGACGCTTTCAGCAGTGTTATGCGGCATTGCCGGTGCGCTCTATGTCCCACAAGTCGGCATCATTAACCCATCCGAAATGTCGCCCGCCAACTCAATCGAAATGGTAATCTGGGCAGCGGTCGGCGGTCGTGGATCGTTGATCGGTCCGATCATCGGTGCCTTCACCGTCAACGGTTTGAAGAGCTGGCTCACGGGCGCATTTCCCGAACTCTGGTTATATGTACTCGGCCTCATCTTCATTCTGGTCACCGTCTTTATGCCACAGGGAATGGTTGGCGTCGCAGTCAAATTAAAACAAAAATTCAGTGCCTCTAAGGAGTCTGCATGACCGAGCTCTTTAATCCAAAATTGCCCACTGGCACTGTCGACAACAGCCGACACTCCGACCATGGCACATCATACGCTCGGCTCAAACCCGAGGGCCTTGACACCAGCCACGGCGCGATTCTGTATTTAGAAAATATTACCGTTTCGTTCGATGGTTTCAAGGCGTTGAATAATCTAAATCTGGATATTTCGGTCGGCGAATTACGCTGCATCATCGGCCCTAACGGCGCTGGCAAAACCACGATGATGGACGTGATTACCGGGAAAACCCGGCCCAGTTCTGGTACAGCTTTTTTTGGCCAGACCATCGACCTGACGCAACTCACCGAATATGAGATTGCCCACTTAGGCATTGGTCGCAAATTTCAGCGCCCGACGGTATTTGAGCAACATACCGTGTTTGAGAATTTGGAACTGGCGATGAAAATGGACAAGCGCGTCCGAATCACGCTGTTCGCAAAATTAACATCGGAGCAATTGGGAAAGATCGATGAAATTCTAAGACTGATCCGTCTCAACGGTCAGGAAAGCAGATTAGCAGGTTTGCTTTCCCACGGTCAAAAACAATGGCTCGAAATCGGCATGCTGTTAATGCAAGAACCGCAATTAATATTGCTGGATGAACCGGTCGCCGGCATGTCGGACGCCGAAACTGCGCGCACCGCTGAACTACTCAATGAACTGCGCGGCAAACATTCGATTGTCGTGGTTGAGCATGACATGGGCTTTGTCACCGAAATTGCCCAACAAGACAAAGTTACCGTCCTGCACGAGGGATCAGTCCTTGCCGAAGGCAAGATGTCCGAAGTCCAGGCTGATGAGCGCGTCATCGAAGTTTATTTGGGACGTTAATATCACTCAAAGTGGCATCGTTGACGCCAGACAATATAAAAATGGCGGCGACCATTCAAAACTGGATTGCGCAAATTACCGCTCGGTGCGGTTCTACGTAAGTCCGAAAAAGATCATCAGGAAAATTGCATATGTTAAACGTCGATCTTCTGAACCAATACTACGGTTCCTCCCATACTTTGCGGGGCGTGTCATTAAACGTGGAAAAAGGCAAATGCCTGAGTCTGCTGGGACGCAATGGCGTCGGCAAAACAACCTTGCTGAAATGTCTGATGGGCGTATTGCCAGTTGCAACCGGCAAAGTGACGCTGGAAGGCCGCGACATTACCAAGTTAAAACCGCATCAACGCGCCGCCCTTGGTATTGCTTATGTCCCGCAAGGTCGCGAGATTTTTGCACGGCTGACGGTTGAAGAAAATCTATTGATGGGCATGGCGACCAAATCCGGCAAGAAAGCCTCGCTGATCAAAGGTGAAGTCTACGAACTTTTTCCGGTATTAAAAGAAATGCTGCAACGGCGCGGCGGCGATCTGTCCGGCGGCCAACAACAGCAACTTGCCATCGCCCGCGCTTTGCTGGCCGAACCAAAACTGATCATCCTTGATGAGCCGACCGAAGGCATTCAACCGTCAATCATTAAGGACATTGGTCGCGTGATCCGGCTTTTACGCCAAAGGGGCGACATCGGTATTCTGCTATGCGAACAATATTTCGACTTTGCCCAGGAGCTGGCTGATAACTTTATCGTCATGTCGCGTGGAGAGGTTGTTGCATCCGGAACACAGGCACAAATGGATGATCCGAGCGTTAAAAGACACTTGGCGGTATAGTCTCGAAAATGAAATTTGTTGATACCCCAGACCTTCCCATACCGACCAAAACGCTCGGCCCAACCGTATCCGCGGCGCTCGTAACCGCAGCCGGGCAGCGCGAATTTCCGGATTCAGCGTTATATCTGCAAACCAATAAACCCGCTCCATGGCAGGCCCGGCTAACGCTGGGATTTGCCAACGATCAAGGCACAACGCGCCTCGTCGAACGCAGCCATTTTGGACCGTTGCGGGTACAAAAAACGCTTTACCCAGAACACCCTTCAGTCTGCCACGCGATCATTATCCATCCACCCGGTGGCGTCGTTGGCGGCGATCAATTGACAGTCTCAGCCACAGTCGGTGACCACGCGCACGCGCTCATCACCACACCCGGCGCAGCGAAATGGTACAAAGCCAACGACAACGTGTCGCAGCAGCAAGTAAATCTCACCGTCGATGAGGGTGCGACGCTTGAATGGCTGCCGCAAGAAGCCATCTTCTTTAACCACGCCGCTGTCAAACTAGATCATCAGGTTACGCTCGCCGCCGATGCCAACTACATCGGCAGCGAAATACTATGCTTCGGGCGTACCGCATCAGGCGAGTCATTTGATGATGGCAAAATAATGCAGCGCACCAGTATTCGTCGCGGAGGCAAACTGATCTGGTTCGAGCAAGGCACATTAAGCGGAGGCACGGTAGCTATGCGCAGCCCTTTGGGGCTAGCCAACTATACCGTCTGCGCCACGCTGATCGCCGTGGGGAAAGCATTACCAGCCAAGGTCATCAATGACCTGCGCGAGGCCAGCAACCAGTTGGTCGACGGTCAGGCGATGATCGGTGCAACGCAAATGAAATCAGTCATGGTGCTACGATTTCTTGGTCATTCCAGCGAACTTGCCAGACAATGGATGACGCAGGCGTGGCAACAGATCAGGCCAGAGTTATTAGGACGAGAAGCCGTGATTCCCCGTATCTGGAATACCTGAATATGGCGTTTCAATCAGACAAAAAACGTAACAAGATAAAGAAGGAAAGAGCCAAATGGAACTGACTCCCCGCGAAAAAGACAAACTATTGATCTTCACCGCCGCGTTATTGGCGGAACGACGCAAAGCCCGTGGATTGAAACTGAATTATCCAGAATCAATTGCCTTGATTACTGCCGCGATCATGGAAGGTGCACGCGATGGCAGAACGGTCGCTGAGCTGATGTCGGAAGGCACTAAAATTCTCAGTCGGGCGGACGTGATGGACGGTATCGCCGAGATGATCCACGACATCCAGGTGGAAGCCACTTTTCCGGACGGTACCAAGCTGGTGACGGTGCATCACCCGATTCCGTGATTTCAGCGTTACTGTTTGCTCACTTACCCTATTTTGTTCCCTCATTTTAGACACTGGAAATCACCATGATCCCCGGCGAAATGCTGATCGAAGACGGCGACATCGAACTCAATGTCGGCCGCAAAACTACCACTGTCACAGTCGCCAACAGCGGTGACCGGCCGATTCAGATCGGTTCGCATTTTCATTTTTTTGAAACCAATCCAGCGCTGATTTTCGAGCGGGACGTTGCCTATGGCATGCGCCTCAATATCGCCGCCGGTACTGCCGTGCGTTTTGAACCGGGCCAGAAGCGGACCGTTGAACTGGTCGCGCTGGCGGGTGAACGCAAGGTCTACGGTTTCAATGGAAAAATCATGGGCGCACTGGACCACAAATCGGACCAAAAAGAAGAAGAAAAACCAAAGAATCACAAGGAAGCCCAATGAGCAAAATTTCACGTCAGGCCTACGCCGAAATGTTTGGTCCGACCACCGGCGACCGTATCCGCCTGGCAGACACAGCCTTGTTCATTGAGATTGAAAAGGATTACGCAACCTACGGCGAAGAAGTTAAATTCGGCGGTGGCAAAGTCATCCGCGACGGCATGGGCCAGTCGCAACGCAATCACCGCGACGTCATGGATACCGTCATCACCAATGCCGTCATTCTCGACCATTGGGGCATCGTCAAAGCCGATATCGGCCTAAAAAGTGGCCGGATCGCCGCCATCGGCAAAGCGGGCAATCCCGATATCCAACCCGACGTCACCATGGCAATTGGCGCAGCAACCGAAATCATTGCTGGCGAAGGCATGATCGTCACCGCTGGCGGCATCGACTCACATATTCATTTCATCTGTCCGCAACAAATTGAAGAAGCCTTGATGAGCGGCGTCACCACCATGCTAGGCGGCGGCACCGGGCCAGCCGTTGGCACGGCAGCGACAACCTGCACGCCAGGACCATGGCATCTGCACGCGATGTTGTCGGCGGCAGACGCATTCCCTATGAATCTGGGATTTCTAGGCAAAGGCAACGTCAGCCTGCCAACGCCATTAGAAGAACAAGTGCGCGCTGGTGCAATCGGCCTGAAGCTGCACGAGGATTGGGGTTCCACCCCAGCGGCCATCGACAACTGCCTGAACGTCGCAGACCGCATGGACGTGCAGGTTGCGATCCACAGCGACACCTTAAACGAAGGCGGCTTTCTGGAGCACACACTGGCGGCGTTTAAAGACCGCACCATCCATACCTTCCATACAGAAGGTGCGGGCGGTGGCCATGCGCCGGATATTATCGCCGCAGTCGGTCAAGGCAATGTGTTACCGTCCTCCACCAATCCGACCCGTCCTTACACCGTCAATACGTTGGACGAACATCTGGATATGCTGATGGTCTGCCATCATCTTGACGCGTCGATTGCAGAAGACGTCGCCTTTGCAGAATCCCGAATTCGGCGCGAAACCATTGCCGCAGAAGACATCCTCCACGACATCGGTGCCATCAGTATGATGTCGTCCGACTCGCAAGCAATGGGCCGCGTTGGCGAAGTTATCATGCGCACCTGGCAAACCGCCCACAAGATGAAAACCCAACGCGGTTCGTTGCCGGAAGACAGCAGTCGCAACGACAACTTCCGCGCCAAACGCTACATCGCCAAGTACACGATTAATCCGGCCATAACGCACGGCATTTCTCATGTAGTCGGCTCCATTGAAGTCGGCAAGATCGCTGATTTAGTCCTGTGGAAACCAGCCTTCTTCGGCGTCAAGCCATCCATGATACTAAAAAGTGGCATGATTGCGGCAGCACAAATGGGCGATCCAAATGCTTCCATTCCTACGCCCCAACCGGTCCACTATCGGATGATGTTTGGTGCGTATGGCGGCGGCCTCAAAACTTCATTAACCTTCGTTTCGCAAGCTGCGTATGACGATGGGATCGGCGACTTGCTGAAACTGAACAAACCGGTGGTCGCAGTAAAAAATATGCGTCACTTACGCAAGCATCACATGATCCACAACAGCGCCACGCCGCATATGGAAGTCGACCCGGAAACCTACGAAGTGCGCGCCGATGGCGAACTATTAGTCTGCGAACCGGCAATCATCTTACCGATGGCGCAACGTTACTTTTTATTCTGATTGTTTCAAACATTTATGCTAACTCTTAATACAAAAATCGACCATGCCGACCGCATTGATGGCGAACTGGTATTGCCCTACGACCTGCGTGAAAAAAGCCGTCTGCGCGCCGCACTTACTTCCGGGCAGGAAGTTGGCGTCTTTACCGTCCGCGGCACAGTCCTGCGCCATGGCGATCTGATCGCTGGCGAAGACGACGACGGTACGCAATCGGTGATAAAAATAATCGCCGCTGACGAGGCCACGTATCGCGTTGAATGCGCGACGCCATTCGCACTATTACGTTGCGCATTCCATCTTGGTAATCGCCACACCCAGGCGCAAGTCGGAGATGGCTTTCTACGCATTCGCAAAGATGCCGTACTGCGAGAAATGCTGGAAGGTCTCGGCGCAAATGTGATTGAGCAGCTAGCCGCATTTGAACCAGAATCCGGTGCGTATGGCGGTGGACATCACCACAATGATGGCTTATTGGCACCCGTCCCGCTGCGCCAAAAAATTCATCGGCCCGGCGACAAGCCAGAAACCACAACCTAAACGGATCGCCACCATGCAAGCGACCGCTCTGCTCCACTTGCTGCAACTATCCAGCCCATCGCTGCCGATTGGTGCCTATAGTTATTCGCAAGGTCTGGAATCGGCGATAGAACGCGGGCTGGTAAAAGATCAGGCCTCCGCGCGGGACTGGATCATTGATCATCTACATCACGTTGTGGCCTATTTTGAAGCACCGATTTTATGGCGCTTGTTACAGGCTTTTGAACTGCGTGATGCTGATGCGGTGCGTGTCTGGACCGAACGTTTTATTGCCGCACGTGACACCGCCGAGTTCCGCGCTGAGACCATTCAAATGGGCTACTCTTTAGGCAAGCTGGTGATTGATCTGCACATTGGTGATGCCACGTTGATCGCCCTATTGCAGGCAGAACCTGAATTGCCATTACCGACCGCATTCGCCTTTGCCGCTGTGGCACTCAACATACCGCACGAAGCCACACTGCTGGGAATGCTGTTTACATGGGCCGAAAATCAGGTCTTGGTCTGTGTTAAATCCGTACCTTTGGGGCAGGTTTCGGGACAGCGTTTATTACTATCCTTACAGCCAGAACTACAACGTGCCGCCGAGCTTGCGCAACAATTGGCGGACGACGACTTATCCAATTGGTCACCAGGATTATCGCTCCTGTCGATGCAACATGAAGAGCAATACAGCCGACTTTATCGATCCTGAGTTGTGCATAATAATGCCCCGTTTTAGGCGTCAGCAAGCGATACCGAATTCAACCATTTTTTGTAAGAGATTTCTATTATGAGCAACACGACCAGTACCAATACTATTGCCACCCCAAACCCATTACGCGTCGGCATTGGTGGCCCCGTCGGTTCCGGCAAAACGGCACTGTGCGAGATGTTATGCAAAAGTATGCGTGACGACTATGAAATGGCGGTCATCACCAATGACATCTACACCAAAGAAGACATGGAAATCCTCTTGCGCGCCGATGCATTGCCAGCCGAACGCCTGATGGGCGTGGAAACCGGCGGCTGCCCGCACACAGCCATTCGCGAAGACGCCTCGATCAATCTGGAAGCGATTGCCCGCATGAGCGCCGACTTTCCTGACCTTGATCTGATTTTGCTGGAATCCGGCGGTGACAATTTAGCCGCCACTTTTAGTCCTGAATTGTCCGACCTCACGATCTATGTCATCGACGTCGCCGGTGGCGAAAAAATCCCACGCAAAGGCGGTCCCGGCATTACGCGCTCGGATCTTCTCATCATCAACAAAACCGATCTCGCACCTTACGTCGGTGCCAACCTTGATGTCATGGCGCATGACGCCAAACGCATGCGCGGCGACCGCCCTTTTCTCTTCACCAATTTGCGCAGCGGCGATGGCGTAGAAAAAGTCGTCGCCTTCATTCGCACGCAAGGTTTGCTGGACCGCGCAAAATCATAAATTGATACACGCCGACGCGTTAGCTTAAGTTGATGCGTCGGCATGTTGTTTCGATGGAACTGGATCACGCCATGCTATAAGCTCGTCTACGCTAAAGCGAAACCGTCCAGCGCGAAACGACACACGCAGGTGTCGGTACTTTCTCAAATAATAGATCCCAACCATTGCAGCCGCAAAGCCAGAAGCCGCGCCGACACCAAGCGCCCAACGCGGGCCGAATCGGTCTGCTACCCAACCCACCACTGGCGCACCAAGCGGTGCGCCGCCCAACGCCACCGCCAGCATTATAGCCACCACTCGCCCACGCATCGCAGGCTCGGTGGATAGTTGCACCAAACTATTGGTAGACGTGGTGAAAGTCTGCGTCGACACGCCGATGATAATCAGCGCAAGGCCAAAAAACACATAGTTAGGCATGATCGCCGCTAACGTGCAACCAATCCCAAAGACCACAGCGCCAATGAGCAGCAGCCCGATATGCGGTTGCGCCCTTCTGGCCGCCAACAACGCGCCCGCCACAGAACCGATCGCCATCGTCGACGTCAGCAAACCATATTGCCCCGATCCGGCATGGAAGACTGTCACTGACATGGTCGAGATAAAAATTGGAAAGTTAAGTCCAAAAGTACCAATCAAAAACAGCATGAGAAGCACCGCTTTCAAATCGGGACGCCGCCATACATAGTGAAATCCCTCGACTAATCCACCGGGCGTCCGCGGCGCTCTTTTGGACCGATGCAAGTCACTCACGCGGAGGAATGTAAGCGAGCAAAGTACCGCAACAAAAGAGACCGCATTAATGAGAAAAACCCATCCCGAACCAACCGCCGCAATCAACAGACCGGCAAGGGCTGGTCCGATCATCCGTGCCGCATTGAACGACGTCGAGTTCAACGCCGCCGCGTTCGCAAGATCGGCTTCTCCAACCAGTTCCGACACAAACGTCTGGCGTATCGGAGCATCAAACGCAGTGACACAGCCAAGCAAAAATCCCAACAAATACACGTGCCACAACTGAATCAGCCCGAAAAGTGTCAGCAACCCCAACGCGAGCGCCAACACCCCCATCATTGCCTGCGTGGCGATCAACAGTCTTCGCCTGTCGAAATGGTCAGCAACGAAACCCGTCAAGGGCAACAAAAGCAGCTGCGGTCCAAACTGCAACGCCGTCACAATCCCAAGGGCTGTCGCATTCTTATGCGTCAAATGGGTCAGCACTAACCAATCCTCCGTGGTGCGCTGCATCCAGGTGCCGACATTAGACACAAGGGCACCACCCACCCAAAGCCGATAATTGACATTATTTAATGACCGGAAAGTACCCATCACCGTACCACTATCGCAAGCTTTGCAACCTGCACCGTAAACATACTCATTCGTGATCCTTATCGAGCAATTCGATGATCTCTCGCACTGAACCGGTCTCGCCCAACCGTGGAAAAATCAGCGTGATGCTATTGGCGTGCGCTTCGGAGCTCCGGTCAGTCATGGCGTCGATAGCCAGCGTGACATTGAACCCAAGCTCGTGCGCCTGACGTGCGGTCGACTCAACACCGATGCTGGTCGCCACGCCGACGATCACCACCTGTGTCACAGCACGGTCTTTCAGATACGCAGCAAGGTCGGTGTTGGTGAATGCGCCCCAAGTATGCTTCGTCACCACGGCATCATCCGGCTGCTGTTTCAGCTCCGGGACAATATCAATCCATCCCGCAGGCGGCGTCCCCATATGACGCGCTTGTTCTGTTCGCCCCGGCGCACCACCCGCTACGTTGACCAATACGATGGGCAAACCATGGCGGCGAAAGGCATCAGCCAACATCGCGGCGCGCTGTATTACTTCGCTCATAGGAGGGACGGCCGACAGAGCGGCCATGCCGTTCTGCAAGTCGACAACGATAAGTGCGGTCTGAGGATCAAGTGTAGTGACTGTCATGATATGTTTTCCTTTTTTGATGTGAACTTCAAGATGATTAAATGGTAACCGGCGCACGACGCTCGGCGCACAACACACATTGATTACAAAATGATTACAAAATAAGACTTCCCTACTTCGTGAAAGTCGAAAACCAACGGACGCAGTTCGACTCAGCACCTTCGCGCAAAGCCACCGGCACTCTCGTTTCTCAATTTAATTAATACAGAGAGAAGCACAGGTTATGCATCAACCAGGCGACTAAGCAGCTTGATACTGACAGCAAGTGTTGCTTGTTCTTCCGCCGACAATTTGGTGTTGATGCTACGGAACAGCCAATCCTCCCGCGCCGACCGTGCCGCGCTGACCCATTCTCGACACGCCGTCGTGAGCGACAAGATCGTTTGTCGCCCGTCTGCTGGATCCGGCGCCCCACTCACCATCCCGGCTGCGGTCAATACGGCGACGGTTGCACCGATGGATTGCGGCCGCATACCTTCCGCCAAGGCGAGCGCTGTCACCGTTGCTGGTCCCTCGCGCTCCAAGCGACTCAGAACCGACATTTGCGATGCCGTGAAATCCCCCGGATACACCTCTTCGCGCAAGCGCCGCTTTAGTTTACCCATTAACACCCGAATCTCACCGGCAAGCATCAACGTGCGCGCCGCCTCATCATCATGGGCTTGTTGTTCGTGTTGGTTCATAGACTCATTTCGATAAACGATAAAAAAACTTCCATCCTCAATCTCTAAGCTTACAACTACGGATTACAACGGCAAACTACAAAGCTTAACTACAAAGTTAATCTACGAAGCTTACCTTCTTATTAGGATAGATAGTTTGTTGTCCGATGTCAAGGGGACCGCGACGTTGCTGTGAATTTGTATAAGATATGGCGCTTGTAGGGTGTTAAGTAAATCCCCATAACGCGACGACCGCTAAGCAACAATGGCATCGCAAACGCGCTGGCGCTATGGGCGAACAACAACAAGGCGCAGGATAGAATCCCCGCCATTGCCATCGGAAAAAGTATGTGACGCATAATTACCAGCGCGTAGCACCTAGCGTGGCCGCGGCTTCTTCATACGCACTGGAAGCTACTTTTAAGGCGCTCGCCGTCGGCAGAACCGCCAAGGGAAATGCGGTCTGTATCAACCCCAACAGGACGCGGTTTTTACGATACAGCCATTGAATCGGCCGTTGCAGCATGCCGAGCTAGAGTTGTTATTTTGTCTATCTCGAAAGCGTCGCGAACCAGGAAAAAGTCGCACCGTTCCGTGCCTGGATCATTGAATATTGCGGGACGAATGAACAGACAATACCGGAGCCATTTTAGCCGTGCATGGATTAACACGACTAAAGCCGCGGAACGCCCGTTATCAGTCAGTTCAATCGGTCGATTTTTTCCGGATTATTAGGATACGTATTTCAACGAATCAAATTCCGCCCATGCACAAATACTTGATGACCTGATAGTCTTCGATACCGTATTTCGAACCTTCGCGGCCCAGACCGGATTGCTTGACGCCACCAAATGGCGCGACTTCGGTAGAAATCAGACCAGTATTGATACCGACTATGCCACTCTCAAGCGCTTCCGCCACCCGCCAGATACGGCCGATATCGCGTGAATAAAAATAACTGGCCAATCCGAATTCGGTATCGTTGGCCATCGCCACCACTTCGTCGTCAGTGGTAAAGCGAAACAAGGGTGCCATCGGGCCAAACGTTTCTTCGCGCGCCACCACCATATCGGAAGTAACATCGGCCAAAATAGTTGGCTCAAAAAAACTATGGCCCAACGAATGACGCTTGCCACCCGCAAGGATGCGCGCGCCCTTGCTCAAGGCATCCGCAATGTGCTGCTCGACTTTTTCAACTGCTTTTTGATCAATCAACGGCCCTTGGGTCACGCCCTCTTGCTGACCGTCCCCGACTTTCAACTTGGCAACTGCCGCTACCAGTTTTTCAGCGAATGCATCGTACACGCCAGCTTGCACGTACAAGCGGTTGGCGCAGACGCAGGTCTGTCCGGCATTGCGGTATTTGGACGCCATTGCGCCCTCGACAGCGGCATCCAGATCAGCGTCGTCGAAGACGATGAATGGTGCGTTCCCACCCAGTTCCAACGATAGTTTCTTAATGGTTGGCGCACATTGCTCCATCAACAAACGTCCGACGCCGGTTGAACCGGTGAACGTCAGCTTACGCACAATCGGATTGCTGGTCATTTCTGCACCGATGACACGGGCAGCGCCTGTGACAACGCTAAACACACCCGCTGGAACACCGGCGCGCTCCGCCAGTACTGCCAGCGCCAACGCTGAGAAAGGTGTGGATTCCGCAGGTTTCAGCACCATCGGACATCCCGCAGCCAACGCCGGGCCAACTTTGCGGGTAATCATCGCTGCGGGAAAATTCCAAGGCGTAATCGCCGCGCAAACGCCAATCGGCTCCTTGATCACAACAATACGATTATTTGGCGAGGTCGATGGAATGGTGTCACCGCCAGCGCGTTTACCCTCTTCAGCAAACCATTCAATAAAAGAGGCTGCATAAGTGATTTCACCCTTGGCTTCAGCCAGCGGCTTGCCTTGTTCCAATGTCATGATCAGCGCCAGATCATCCGCATTCGCCAACATCAGATCATTCCATTTACGCAAAACCACGCTGCGCTCTTTGGCCGTTTTACGACGCCATGATTTCCAGGCCGCGTTAGCGGCAGCAATCGCACGTCTGGTTTCGGTCGTACCCATTAGAGGAACCGTGCCGATAGTCCCGCCGGTAGCGGGATTAGTGACAGGAAAAGTCTCACCGTTATCGGCATCGGACCAGACACCGTTGATATAAGCTTGCTGGCGAAATAAAGAAGCGTCTTTTAATTGCAACATAAAAAATCCTTAGCGGGTAGTTAAGACAGGGAGTTTATGGGCGTTGCTATCACAATACAGTCAAGATGCAATACAGCAACACGAAAAAGTAAGCCGGGGATGACATTATTAAGGCGGCTGAAAACTCTCAAGCCGCAGCTGCGAATATTACTGAATTTTAACCAGAGCGTGTTAACGTTCGAATGTTGATTTATAAATGGTTTGTTAGATGTTATTGGTATGGTTTCGATTCGTCGACGACTGAAACGGTTGGTGCTCCAGGGATGCTTGTCGGGGTGGCCCGACAGCCAGTCATATATGGACACTCTCAGTTTGACAAGCATTCAATCGATGATCAGAAACCGGTCAAGATTGCATCCATATATCGGGACTTTAGGCGGGATTATTCCCTTGTCCCTGATCGAGCCAAAAGAAACTAACCAAAAAGAAGGCGACCCCAGAGACGCCGCCCTCAGATCACCAAGTTTTTCGACTTTCAGTCAGGTTGAAAGACCAACTCGCTACACTCAAACATGTCTTCCAATAATCCCGACTGACAGCTGAAATACTTGGCAGCGTCAATGACGATAGGTCAAAAAAAAATTCAAAACAAATTCAAAGACTACCGCAACAGCCTTCATAACGTATGTGATTCAGTTTGCACCAACCTCACTTTAAGCTTTATATGTCAACACGCCCGAATGCGTCATTTTGATCGCCAGAGACAGATCAAAGACTACGCACTGCGCATCACGGTGCCCAGAATAGCCAGCGCTTCATCCATCACAGCATCAGGAATCGTCAATGGAAAGAGAAAACGAATAACGTTACCGTAGACGCCGCAGGTTAATAATAACAAGCCTTTTTTAAGTGCTTCTGTCTGGACCCGTTTAGCGAAATCGGCATCAGCATCGCGGGTGCCCGGCTTCAGAAATTCAACTGCCACCATTGCACCAAGCCCACGAATATCGGCAATCTGAGGCACCTCTGCACCCAAAATTTCAAGTTGATTCTTGAGCTTTTTGCCGAGGATATTGGCACGGTCGACCAGTTGCTCTTCCTCGATCACTTCCAGTACGGCCAGCGCGGATGCAACCGCCAGCGGATTACCGGCATAGGTACCGCCCAGACCACCAGGCGCTGCTGCGTCCATAATCTCGGCCCGTCCGCACACTGCAGACAAAGGCATACCACCAGCCAAACTCTTGGCCATCGTCATCAGATCAGGAATTACATTGTAGTGCTCAATAGCGAAGAGCTTGCCGGTGCGCGCAAAGCCAGTCTGAATTTCATCGACGATTAGCAAAATACCCAGCTCATCACATAACTTACGCAACGCTTGCATGAGTTCGACAGGTGCGCAATAAAATCCGCCCTCACCTTGCACCGGCTCCAAAATAATCGCCGCTACACGTTGCGGATCAACATCGGTCTTGAACAGCATTTGCAAGGCTGCCAGTGAATCTTTTGTTGTGACGCCATGCAACTCGACCGGGAATGGGACATGATAAATTTCGGAAGGAAATGGTCCAAAGCCCACCTTGTAGGGAACGACCTTGCCGGTCAACGCCATTCCCATCATAGTGCGACCATGAAAAGCGCCCGAGAAAGCGATCACCGCTGTGCGACCCGTTGCAGCACGGGCGATTTTGACCGCATTTTCTACAGCCTCGGCGCCAGTAGAAAAGAATGCTGTTTTTTTGGCATGAGTGCCCGGCGTGATCGCATTGATGCGCTCTGCCAGCGTAACGTAACTTTCATACGGCACAATTTGATAGGCAGTATGGGTAAATTTACCTAACTGCTCCTGAATAGCGGCCACCAGTTTGGGATGGCGATGCCCGGTATTCAGTACCGCGATACCGGCAGCGAAATCAATAAAGCGGCGATTTTCGACATCCCATATCTCTGCATTTAACGCATGTGAAGCATAAAAATCACACATAACGCCGACCCCGCGTGGCGTCGCAGCATTCTTGCGTTGGTGAAGTTGCGCGTTGGTGGAGTTGTTAATTGGTACTGTAGTGGCGTGAAAACCATCGTTTTTCATGAAAGCTCCGTTAGTGTCTGGTTATGTATTCTAAAATCCATAACGAATACTAAAGCTGCCGTGGATCTATAATATAGTGCCACTTTCAATTTTCTTATGGAGCCACTTTTGCCGATCGCCTCACTTTCCGAGTTTCTCCAGATGCGTATTGAGCGCCCTAAGAAACTGGCGTCGAAGCAAGCCATTGCAGAGAAATCCGACGGAGGCAAAGATGCAATCGCAGTGCCCTCTACGATCAGTGTATGGCTTCGAGAACAAGCCACCAGTCATCACGCGTAAAGAAACCCAAAGCTAAAACCACTTTATTCAGTCAACAAAACGCCGCTCCTTCCGCACAATAAATGCAGAAGGAGCGGCTTTTTTGCGTCGACCCGAGTCAGAAATGCGCGATGAATTTATTGCGCAGATTGATAGCGACTACACCAATAGAGCCTGTTAGCTAAAATTGAAATCAATGACAAAATAAATTTTTGGTTCAGATAGGTCAGCTACGAAAATAACATAATTGCAGAGCTGAAATTTCAGGCTTAAGTACAAAAAAATTCATTTGAATTTGCAGGAATTGAGGAAAGGAAACCTGTCTTAATTTATGCTCTTTTTTTGCCTAATGATTACGCTTTTTATTAATATCGGGAACCGTTGATGCACCATCGGGAAATGTAGTTTTATTTCATGAGCACGAGGCTACCGATAATCACCGCCATAAATAAAACACCGCCTATAACAATAGTTAGCCAATTCAATACACTAAAACGATCATTTTTATCATGATCAGGTGTGACTGCATGATTGATTTGATTCACACGGATTTGTACAGGCACGAAGAAAATTGGTGCCATCAATGAAATAAGTAAACAAATATGTCCGAGCCTGGAGATAGATGCCACAACAATCCACGCGATAGTGAGCGAACCTGCATGTAGCTTACCCTGGCTAGTATTCGGCGTTTTGAAATCACGTATTTTTTTAAACATTTGATAGCAAAACAAAAAAGCAAAGAGTGCTCGCGCAAAAGGCACAATATTGATCTTTTCCCGCGCCTTAACAAGCTGCCAATTTCGATAGAGCCAGACTATCTGGTAAAGCCCAAACGTACAAAACGACAACACTAAAAGCTTGGTAATTGAAACAGCGAAGAACGGTGTTTGCATCTCCGCTTTACCGTTAAACGAGCTAAGTACTTCTAATGGGGTTTCAGAAATAATGCTTTTTTCGTACTGGTTTGTATTCAAAATTTTCTCTACTTAGAAAGGACCTCAAGGGACCACAAAGTCTAGAGTAGCGTTCTTTTTTGTTAAACTGTTTCCTTCTTATATTAGTTAGGTGAATTACTTAACCAATGCCCTGAGCAACCATCGCGAGCAGATTGAATCTTCGCTGAAATTCAAGATTTTTGGATGGGCGCTTGCTGATGACGTCAGCAATTTCTTTATCGTAACCACTGTTGATATAGGCTAAGTTTTTCTGAACGTTCGTCGCATAGAACAGAAACTGTCCCTTACCGATAGACAGGCTTGGATTGGTCGCGACATATTCGGATTGCAAAATATGTAAGAACGCTTCTGCCTGTGCTGATTAAGGCACGTCGTAGCCGAGATTATAATCAGCCAGATTTTGCGCAGTATTTGCCAGCATGGATAACGCACCTTGTATTTGCTCTGGTGTTGGATGGTCTGTGTTGTACACTTCTTTCGCATAACGGCTGGCATTTTTTTTAATAAGTTCAACTTCTTTCGGATGCAACTGCCAATTATTAACATCAGGGCAGTCCGACGCAATATTCACCGCCAAACGCCGCCGACCTAGGCGGGGTGCGGCTATGGCCTATTTTTTAAAGCGCCTTAAATCCAGAACTCTCACATCATTTTTTACCGCAAAGCCAAATACAGCGCCAACCCCTAAAAATATAAATCCAGTTATAACAACAATATTTTTTCAAGAACTGTTTGCATTAAGGATGTATAACCATGGAAGCAAAAACACAAGCTGTCGTTGCATAGCTAATAAAAGTATAAATTTTTACTTCAAATTTTATCAAACTATCTTTTTTATGATTTAGCATGTTTTTGGTGGGTTGCATAAAGTAGGTGATTTAAATGGACTATCCATAATTGGCGTAACAATTGGTTGTAGCCATAAGCTACCAATCGAGAAACCTGTTTGCACCCAAGGATTTTGTGAAATCACATATGCGGGAATAAGAATCGAAGCGGAATCGTAAAGAGCTGTTCCTGAACTGGCTGGTTTTAACAAATAATTAGTCGTTTTAAATGCGCCAGCCAGTACGGCGAGTCCCAAATTTACAGGGGAAGGTGTCCAAATAGACGCCGCACCTAATCCTGTCGCAGCCTTATCAGTAAAGTCCACCATATTGTCATGATGTTGCTCGGGCGTTGTATCTGGCGTCAATTCACCTACAGACTTTCAATTGATTAGAAAATACATTAATAGCTGCTTCTTAAATATTGTATTGGTCCGATTACGTAACCCTCAAAAGTCGTCGGGTAAGTAATGATTCCATATCTCTTCTAACATCGACAATGACATGCACATACATGGTGTCTTGCCTTACTTCGTAAATGACGCGATTCATTCCAGATAAGACTTGCCTGTACTGTGTGAGATTTAGCTTTTCAATTTCACCTGGAATGCAACCAGCCTGCGGAAAATTTTGCAGATTACGAATGGCGTCTTTTATTTTCGCGTAAGTAGTGCGCCAAGTGTCAGCGGAAAAATTCTTGATAATATAGGCTCTGAGTTCTTTCAGATCTTGCTCAGCCGAATCGAGTATGACGACTCTGAAGCCCATTAGTGATCAGCCTTATCCAGTTCAGCGAACACATCCTCAGCGTCACGAAATTTACCTTGCTCAATTTCACGATTACCGAGTGCCAGAATTTTTAGCAGCGCGAGCGTTTCTTCTTGTTCTTCAAAGCTCTTCACGTCCATAACAACCAGCTTGGCTTCACCATTTTGCGTAATGAGCATAGGCTCACGATTTTCGGTGATGTCTTTGATAATTTCAGCGGCGTGACTCTTGAGGTAGCTGATAGGCTTTACCTGAGTTGAGAATTTCATGATCAGACCTCTATTGCAAATGAATGAGGACCAATTTTAGTCCTAATTAAGACTCATGTACATAGCCGGAATTCGTATTTTTACAATGAAATTAGTAGCATTTGCACCCGCGAAGAATGCAAATATGCAGGGACTGCCCGGACAGCTTGGACAGCTTGGACCGACTAAATCTTCAGCCTTGGAAGATGAACCTGCTCTGCACTACCCGTACCACTGCCGTCTGATCTTTCAACGAAATAACTTTTAATGACATTGCTATCATTGACAATCTTCATTGCTGGTTTGCAATCGCGGATGACTTCCAGATCGGCTTTGCTCGGTCTATAGCCCGTGATTTGTTCTGGACGGAATGCACCTGATAAAACTGCCTCCAGAAAAACTTGTGACTTGAATTCTTCGCTGCCAGTCAAGTGAAGTCGCTGCCATCCCTTCTCTACAGCCAATTTGATAGCGACCTTGATTTCGTCGTCCGTGCTACTCGCTATTTTTATTTGGCAACCATAGTCATAAATTTTTCCGCCACCATTCAGGTTGATTTGAAAACACATGCCGATCTCGGTTACAATCTCGTCCACCCCATTGCAATGCTCCGCAAATATCTCCAACAAAATCGGAATGTAGGTTCTGGAAAAAATCGCTTCGCGGTATTTTCTGCCGTTCTTGAAATCGGTAACCGTTGGTGTGCCCTTTAGAAGCGGACGCCCCGATCTGAAAGCTGAGTCCGGTTTGCTGACCGTTGGAACCGAGCGTAGCGCCAAGTCCCACGTTGCTGCCACTGTTGGTCGATTGCACATCGGTGGTGTTGGTGGCGGCGATCAAATGAATATTGCGCGCCGCGTCGAGGCTGATGTCGTGTGCTTGCAGTTTAGCGCCTTCCATGCGGATATCACCCTCGCGACTGGTAATGTTAATTGTGCTGGCTTGCGCTGTCGTGCCACGCGCTTGCGTTGCCCTGTTCTTGCTGTCCTGCTTGCTTTGACCTACACCCAGACTGACGCTGACGCCAAAACCCTCACCCTTCGCATCCGGATCAGGCGGTTTTTTGGCGAGTACATCTTGAGTCGCATGAATGCTGCCATTAGCGGCATCGGCCAATCCCGGCAATGCCGCCGACAGTTTGTAGGCGTCATAACCGGCTTTGAGGGCAAGTGCACCTTTGAGGCGATGATTGGACAATTCCTATCGGTGTTCATAATCCACTAGCAAGTTAGTTCCAAGATTGCGATTTTCGTTATTTGCGAGGGGCATTTCCTCCTGACTGATCGGTACTTTGAGGAAGATACCGATACTGATACTGATACTGATACTGATACTGATTTTATTGAACGTTTCTCTATTACCATTAGAAAAAAATAAACCTATTACTAGAATACAATATGTAATTCGACCAACTTAGTTGGTTCTTTCGCTGTACGCGAACGGAGCTGGCAAGCTCCAATTTTTAAACACCTCATTTAAAATCCATATCAACCAAACCGTGATATCGAGCAAAAGAACCATTTGATCGAAAGCACCACTCATTGCCACAATTCCCTTCATAGCATTAGCAATGCCGACTAAACTAACGAGCATTTTCATCCAGAGCATATGGTTCATTGTATATGCCCTGATACATAATTCTTTCATGCTTTTCTAGCTGAACTTCGTGATTATTCGGTACGCTGTACAAGTTCCAAATCATCTTCCTTCACTGTTAGCACTGCAAGCGAATCACCTACATTATCGACAAACTCGACTTCGTATTGCGGATGCATTGAGGCAAACACCATCAACACAGCTCCAGATGTTCCACTTGGAACATCTGGAGCAAGAGATCGAATTGATCTTACGACATCATATTCAAAGAATTTTGTTTTCATTTTTTGGTCGGAATGCCTGTTGTTAGTCTAACTATGCCGTCATTGTTGCGAATCCATCCAAATGTGACGTCAATCACTTTACCGTTTGCACCAGTGATAGGAATAATTTGATTAAATTTGACGCCTTGTTCAATAACACCTATCTGCACTGCTGAAGCTTCGCTAAAAATAATTTGATTGGCAAGCTGGTTGGCATTACTTTTATTAAATCCAAGGGCGGTGTCAAACCATGTTGCTTTGGAACCACCGATCGGATGATCCGTATTCAATAGATAGCGAGCTAATTTATCATCAACGCTTGCTCGCGTGGCTGCGAGCTCTATACCTGCACCTTTTGCCCCAAATATTTTTGCCAAAGTCCCGGTTAAATTCCCCACCAACTCAGGCATGGCAGCCAGCCCCAGCAATTCCAGCACTGTATTCTTATCAGCCCCCGCCAACTTAGCCTGATCAATATCCCTCGATGTCATTCCACCTAACAACGCTGTCTGTTGCGCGGTAATCTGCTGCAACTGTCCCGGATTGTCCTGGTACAGCATTTTTCTCTGCTCCAGAGCATCGACCGCATTAACAATACTATCTACCTTTGAGATACAGGAATAATCGTCACAGGATTTTCCAACATATTTATTGGCAACCGCGACACGGTCGTCAGCCCACGCCGTAGGATTCTTGGCACCATATCTGGCTTGCTGTTCCGGTGTCCAGGAACCATCGGCGTTACCGCTTAAGAATGGGTTGGCATGTTCTGCCGCCGTCGCCTGAAACATGGACGATGGTTTATTTTCTGCAATGAACTGTTTTGCCACCTCATCGCTTTTCCCGCCCTTTTGCGCAGCATCATCAACTACCCCATAGCCAGTTGATAGTAAGCGTTGATATGCCTCTTCGGGAGATATTTTTTCACCCGTTTTTTGCTCTAGATATTGTTGATACTGCGTAGCGCTATCCTTCGCCCATTTTCTCTCATCAGGATGCAACTGCCGGTTATTTACATCAGCAATCACCCCCACATTCGCCCCAATCCCCGCATCCCCCAAGCTTCCGCCAGCCAATGCCCCCGACGCCGCGCCGACCAAAGATGCACCCAAGCTCATCATGTCATTAAAATCCTGCGTTCCAGGTTCATAACCCTGACTAATTAAATAATCACTTAATACCGGTACCATCGCTTCATGCATCATGCCAGCCGCAAGTCCGGCGGCTGCGCTGCCGCCGCCGATCCTGGCTTCGATCAAGCCGACGATGCCGTGCAGGGCGATTTTTTGCGGGGAACCGTCTGGCCATTTTCCTTGCGCCAGATCGCCGACCATGTTGGTCAGCACTGCGCCAACCAAACCCGCGATGCGCTGATTGTCTTGTGCTTGCTGTTGTTGTAGTTGCAGATCCTGCGCTTGTTGTAGCGTGAGCGTATTGGATAGCGTCGCATTGGCGGTGGTCGCGTCGCGCTCGGTGAGTGTGTTTGCGGTGGCTTTGCTATTGGCGTCCGTGGTGGCGTCGCCGCTGCCAGTGATGGTGACCGTGGCGGGGCTGATGACGCTGTTGGTGTTGCTGCGGTCATCACCGTTTTTGGGCATGCCGATACCGCTGAGATTGCCTAGAACGTTGCCCATCACGTTGCTGGCGATGCTGCCGGTGGAGAGGCTGACACTGATACTTTCGGCGTCGGTGTGCTGGGTATTGACGAGATCGCGGCTGGTGAGGCTGGCGGTGCGCAGACTGTTTTTGTCGGCGTCGGCTTGGCTGGTGATGGCAGCACCGGTGAGGTCGGTATTGCCTTTGACGTTGATGTCAAAGCCGCCTTTTCCAGCGGCGATGCCGCTTTGTCCGACTGCACTGCGATAGTTGTGGTCTACCGTTTGGCGTGCGTAACTGACACCGCCACTAGCCAGCACGCCGACGCAAATGGGTGGAATACATAGACTGAGACTGAAGCCACCGTTTTCTTGTTTGCTGTCAAAGTTGCTGATGTCCTGTTGCGTCAAGATGTTGAGATTGCCGCCAATGTCGAGATTGACTTTGTTGGCCGCCAGTTGCGCACCGATCATATTCAGATCGCCGCCACTTTTAACGCGGAGGTGATTGGTGGCGCTGATCTGGGTATTGTCGTAGGTAGTCTCATGACCGTTAGTGTGCCCTTTAGAAGCGGACGCCCCGATCTGAAAGCTGAGTCCGGTTTGCTGACCGTTGGAACCCAATGTAGCCCCAAGTCCCACGTTGCTGCCACTGTTGGTCGATTGCACATCGGTGGTGTTGGTGGCGGCTATCAAATGAATATTGCGTGCCGCGTCGAGGCTGATGTCGTGTGCTTGCAGTTTAGCGCCTTCCATGCGGATATCACCCTCCCGACTCGTGATGTTGATTGTGCTGGCTTGCGCTGTCGTGCCACGCGCTTGCGTTGCCCTGTTCTTGCTGTCCTGCTTGCTTTGACCTACACCCAGACTGACGCTGACGCCAAAACCCTCACCCTTCGCATCCGGATCAGGCGGTTTTTTGGCGAGTACATCTTGAGTCGCATGAATGCTGCCATTAGCGGCATCGACCAATCCCGGCAATGCCGCCGACAGTTTGTAGGCGTCATAACCGGCTTTGAGGGCAAGTGCACCTTTGAGACGATGATTGCTGGTGTGTTGACGTTCGGCCACCATGTCACCGATACGCGTGACCGCACCACCTATGCTGCCGGTTAAACTGCTGCCTAAGGTCACGCTGTGGCTTTCTGCATGATATTGACTGATGCTGTTGTTGTGCACTGCTTGCAAATCGACGGCATTGCCGCCAATGTTGAGCGTGTCTTTTGCCAACAGTTCCGCGCCTTGTGTGGTGACATTGCCTTGCCCTGTGCCGCGGTATTGCGAATCCAGACCTGCTTGCAGGTTGAGATTGCCGCCATTGGCCGATAGCAGGCTGGTGCTGTAATCGGTCGTGTCTGCACTGCTATTTTGTAGTGCACTGTTGGTGCCGTAGTTAGTGAAGCGCGCATTAGCTCCACCTGTGATATCCATTCTGGTGCCGCTGCTGTGACTGCTGGTATCGGACGTTTGCGTGTTGGCAGCGGCGAGTACGTTGATGTTACGTCCAGCGCCGATGCTGATATCCTGATCGGCGGTAATCGCGCTGGCGGTGATGGTGGTATCGCGCCCACTGTTGATATGTACATTGGCGCCGCTGATATCGCTGCCAATCTGATAGATGCTTGTATCGGTCTGGGCCTGATCCTGCGCAGTCTTGCTATAACTAAGTCCTGACATGAAGTTGGCAGAGAGGCCGTTGCTGGTTTCCTCGGCAGAGAAACTGTTTTGGCTGGTTTGTTGCGCACTGGTGATGTTGACATCGCGTCCTGCATTCAAGGTCAGATCGTTCTCGGCGATCATCTGACTGCCGTGGATGGTGGTGTCGCGCCCTGATTGCATGGCAATTGTCTTGCCGGTGAAGCTGCTGCCGATCGCCTCTGTGGTCTGGGCATTCGCTTGCGAACGGCTGCTGGAAGACGACAACAGGCCTTTGGATGTAGTGTGGATGGCCTGATCGAGACTGCCGCTTTGTTGCCCCGTACCGATCGTGATATCACGTCCTGCAACGGCAGCCAATTGATCCGCAGCATTGACGGTGGCGGCGCTGGCGTGAATATCCTGACCGGCAATCAAGGCCAGATTACCACCCGCATTGATCGCGCTGCCATTGACTTGCGTCTGACGTTCATTGAGGTGATTTTGATCGTTGTAACGGACATTGCTGGTGGCTTGCGTGGTGACGGTATCGAGGTTCAGGTCACGACCAGCTACCAGTGCCGCGTCGCCGGTTGTGTTGAGCGTAGCCGCTACCAGATTAATGTCACGTCCGGCTTGTATCGATAGTTGATCGGCAGTGATGCTGGCGATGCTTCCTATGCCGATCGTCGTGCCGTTTTTGCTATTGCTGGTTGTGGTGTCTGTACGCAGCGTGACATCGTGACCGGCGAGAAGTCCGACGCGGTGACCGCTGATGCTGCCGCCGCTGTTAAGGATGTCATTTTGGGCAATTAATAATGTGCTGCCGGTTTTGCCGGTACTGCGTAGCTTGCCGCTATTAGCGATGTCGGCGGCATGGACGACCAGATTATTTGCCGCTTGCAGCGTGCCGCCGTTGTTGAGACTGCCGTTTACCGTCAGGTCGATATCGTGGGCGGCGATGAGGCTGCCAGTGGGCGCAATGTCGCCAGCGCTCGCGCGACTGAGGTAGACCACGGGCGCCAATACCTGGGTCTGACTGCCATCTGCCAAGGTAACTGTTTGACTGACCAGCCACACCATGTCGGTAGTGAGCGCGGCCATTTGTGCGGCGCTTAATGCAATGCCGGGTGTCAGCTGGAAGGCATCAGCGCTGGCGACTCCGGCCTCCATCAAGGCCTGATATTGGGTTTCGTTGTTAGTGTAGTCACCTAGAAAACGCTTGCCGGTCAGTTCGGCGATCTGGTCGTTGATCAGCTTCTGCTCATAATAGCCATCACCCAAGCGCTTTTGCAGCCGTTGCGGATCAAATGAGAGGCGACGCAAAAGATAGTCGCTGGAAATAAATTGTTTGTAGTTGGTAAACGCCGGATCGGTTTCAATCAGATACGGCTGCCCCGGTTGTGGATGGACAATAAACAAACCATTGTTGGGTAGCACCAAATTGGGTAGCGGCGTAGTAGCCGTGCCCACTGTATGGCGTGCGCCGTCGTCGAGTGTCTTATCGGCGGCATTAGCGTCTAACTCGCTGCCGTCGATGAGGGGGACATCACCGCTATCAACGCCGTTGCCAACGGCATGGTTGGGACCAGTTACCGGTTGCGTATGATCTTGTTGGGTCCATACCGCTAACGCCAGCGGCACCGAAGGCAGAACGACATCGTAGGCGGCTCCGTCATTGTCGTACTGATAGTGGTTGTCGTGATGGCTGCCGCTGACCCAATGATAGTAGTTTTGGCCGGCGGTCATCGTCTGCGTGGTACGGATTTCTCCGGCTGCGCCAAGATTGTGGATCGCTTCGGCATTGCCACTGAGCGTACCACCGGCAATGATGGTGCTTTTATCGTTGATAATCGTGCCAGATAACAGCATATTGCCGCCGGACGTGATCATGCCGGGATCGCTATGCGTTACCACTGTGTGCTGCACGGTCTGTTGGTAGTCGCGCTTGTAGAACTTCTCAAAACGCGCACCACCCGGAACCACCAGCACGATGCCGCCTTTACCCGTTTCGGTCAAACTGATCTGATCGGCGCGATACCAGATGTCGCTGTTCCAGGCGCGGTATTCTGTAACGTGACGGGTCAACGCGGGATCGTTCTGCAAACCGGTGCTGAAGTGATTATTTTCATTGATCAATGCGGCGGTGGAAAGACTTAAAGCGCCACCGGCGTCGATGGTGGCGGAGCTGTTGCGGATTACTGTGGCGTTGCCAGTGACGTGCCCATCGGCATCGAGTCCGCCGCCCAGCACCATGTCGCCCATGCTCTGAAGTAAAGCGTGCTCACGATTGATGATCGTGTCAGCGCCGATCTGCAACGTATTACGCGAGGCAATTACACCGGCCTGCTGGCTGCTGGGGTCCGACGCATTGATCAGCGTGTGCGCGCCGATCACGATATCGTTGCCGTAAATACGTCCGGTATTGTGGAGAGTGTGGACTGCGTGCAGGATGGCGCTGCCCTCGCCACTGTTGATCAGGCCGTTGTGCTGGTTGTCGATCATGTCAGCACGCAGGTGCAAGTGGCGTACTGCGGTGATATCACCACTATTTGTCAGCGTACCGGTCGTGGTCAGTGTCAGATCACGATTGACCAGAAACGTATTGCCTGCGGTGTGACGGTAATCGCTCTGCAAATGTAATGTCGCGTCCTGTCCTGCAATGAGCGTGCCTTCGCCGGTCAGGGTCGCCGCATCAATTGTCACATCACGCCCGCTTGCGATGGTCCCGCCGTTATTGGTCAGGCTTCCGCTGGTGGACAACAGAATGTCACTGGTTGACCCTTCTTTTGCCTTGTTACCGCCCGTGTTGGCGATCACGCCAGCGCTATTATCGAGACTAGCAACGGCAAGCGCGATCGTGCCAGCCGCGCCGAGTTGGCCCCCAATGTTGGTCAAGGCGGTGTTGTGATGGCTATCACTTACGCGCAGGTCGCGGCCTGCGTAGACGGAACCGGCATTGTTATTGAACAGCCCCCGCGTGGCGAGGGTCAGGTTGCCAGCCGCGACGATTTGGCCGTCCGCGCTGTTATCGAGATGTGCGCTAGTGAGTATCACGTCGCCATTACCGCCGATAGTACCGGCATGGGCATTGATAATCTGGTCACCACCATCGATCTGTGTCGCTCCGGTGCCGCTGTTGGCAATGCGCCCGGCGCTATTATCCAGATTACTACTCGCTATGCGCAGTGTGGCGGCGCTGCCGTTCGCTTCGATACGGCCATTCCGGTTGGTGAGCCCGCCGCTCGTCTGGACGTTGACGTTGCCGCCACTTTGGATGACGCCATCGGTATTGTCGACTTGGCCGGTGATTTGCGCGTCGGCATCGTCGGCTCCGCCACCATCTACTACCAACGTCAAGTCGTCGTTGGCGTACAACGTACCACCGCTGTTATCGAAGTTAGCGGCATGCAGATCGAGCATTCCGGCGCTGCCGATAAAGCCGCCAGTATTGTTGGCGATGCCATTGTCAATACCTTGCGTCACCCAAAGTGACAGGGCCGCCGAACCTGTTCCCTGAGCCAGGCTTTGGAGAGTACCGCCCGCGTTTTGCAGACTCTGCGCGGTAATGTTAAGACCATTTTGGGTGGCTTCAATCTTGCCAGCGGTATTGTTCAGTTGTGCGGCTATGTGGAGTGCCAACTGACTACCGCCGAGATAGCCAGCGCGGTTGTCAAACCCGCCTTGGGTGGTGGTGATGCGGGTGCGCCCTTGTGCAAACAGCGTGCCACCCCGATTATCGATACCGGCTGCGGTGAGTGTCAGTTGCCCATTGCTGCCGATGCTGCCGTTGACGTTGCGCAATGCGCCGCTATCTAGGCGCATGACGCCTGAACCGGCATGCTGAATCGTACCAGCATCGTTACGCAGACTACCGGCTTGCAGTGTGAGGTGGTCGGCATTGAATGATAGTACGCCGCCGCTGTTATCAATGTCCGCGTTCGTGCTGATGGTGGCGAGGGTTCCCTCACCAGCGCCCGACTGGGTAAGCGTGCCGCCCCGATTGGAGAGGCGCGCCGATTGACTGCGCCATTGCCCACTACTAAAAACACCGCGGTCGTTGATCAGCGCACCAGTGGCGCTCAGCGTTGCCACACCGCTTGATTGCAGATTGCCGCCCGTGTGATTGATATCACCGGCAGTGGCGGTCAGCGTGATGTTGCCCGCAGCACTGGTCTGCGCATTCGCCAAATGCACACTGCCACCGCTCATGGCGATGTTGCCACCTGCGCTGTTCTGACCGGTCGCCGATAGCATCCCACTGGCGCTTAGATGGAGATTGCCAGCTAGCGTAGCGTGGCCTTTAGCGTCAATCCCCGCAGCTAGAATGCCAGTCGAATCAAGACTGGTTGCGTGGATCGTCATATCATGTTGGGCCGCTAGTGTGCCGGTATTGCTGACGTTACCGGCACTGGCGAGGTGGACGCTGTGCTGACCATACAGCGTGCCGGTGTTGGTCACATCGTCATCACTGCGCAGGGTAATCTGACCGCTGGCATTCGTCTGGCCGTTAAGCGTAATCTTGCCATGGCTGTCGATGCTGATATCTCCCGCTTGCGCGGCTAGCGTGCCCATGCTGACCACGCCGACACCGGCTTCGGTACCGATCAAATGGATCTTGTTGGCATACATACCGCCCAACAAGGCCACGTCGATACTGACGGTTGGCTTGTGATCATCGCCCTGCATCACCTGCACGCCCAGATCGGCATAATTGACGTGATTAGTGCCCGCGACGACGTTGAGGCGGTCAGCCCATAATTGCCCGTTCACCTGAACACTACGGCTTATAAGATCAAGCTGACTGGTATTTGTACCCTGCAAATCATCAATGCGGATATCGCCACCGGTGACGCGAAATGCCTGCAAACTACTATCGCCACCAAACATCGGCGTGCCAGTGGTCAGCACGCCGCGCGTCGTGTTGATGAAGCCGCACCCACTGCACGTGATCCCGTTCGGATTGGCGATAATTACCTCGGCGCGCTGACCGGCAACTTCGGTAAAACCCGACAGTTGGCTACGTCCACCACCGCGTACTTCATTAAGAATAATTCGCGCACTGCCAAGGCGTAATGCAGGATTGCCATCGACCAAACCGCCTTGCTGAGTACCGGTAATACCGCGTGCATTATTGAGAATCGCCCCGTGATTATTGACATCGAACTGGCGGTATTGATTGTGACTGAGTCCTGATGCGTTCGGCGCGGTGATCTGGACTAGTGGCCGCCCGTTGGCGGTCTGGTCGACCGTGGGACGGTGCGCACCAGCGTTAGGGTCGGCGATAATCTGGGCCTGCACCACGGTGACGCTTCCAAATAAAGCAGCAATGATCAGGCTCAAAGGAATAAAGCGCAAACCAGACCACTGAGTTACCCGAACCGGACCGGAAGATCGTTTGGACTTTCCACCGCCTCCCGACACATTCTCTGCAACGACCATGCGTTCGCCACGAGCGTGATTAAAGATGATGCGGTAGGCTTGTTTGTTCATAAAGTATCCGATTCAGGAAAAGCATGACCAGAGAAAAAATGTCGGTCAAGGTGTTGAAGCGTGCGCGAAATGATCCAGTGACGTTTTGTACCGGACGACATGCGAACGCCTTTTTTAATATTGATAGCTGAGATTGAAACCAACCGCTGGCGTCGCAGTGACAAAACCTGCGGGCTTATAAAGCGGCCAACTGGAGAAAAGATCGACACTGATCCCCCGATAGCCGCCACGCAAACCTACAGTGGCCCCGACCATCTTGTCGCCCAACAGATACTGCACGCTCGGGCCGAATACCTTGCCAACATCGATGCCGAGATAAGCCGACTGGCCGCTCTGCGTCAGCGGAATATCGAGTTCATTACGGAAGAAGAAACCGCGTTCACCCGCCAGGGTCAACTCGCCGTCAAAACCGCGTACGGTATAGCGATTGCCGAGCGACAGTTGGTCTGTCATATACAACGGGGAACGCGTATTTTGAGCACGTAACGTGCCGATGTATGTCAACGGTTGCAGCGCAATACTGAAAGGCACAACCAAAGTGGCGTCGATACTTTGCAGTGAATAACGGAACGTAGGATCGCTATCGCTACGCCAATCCTCGTCTGCCTGACCGTTAAACCATGACACGCCCCAGCGGTTGGCGAAAGTCAGATCAAGTTGGGCATTGCCGAAATAGTGCTGGTGTACCCAGGCTAGTTCAGCAAAGGTGGTATTACGCTTTTGACCGTCGATTTCGGTGGCGTCGATATAGGTATGACTCCAACGTTTGCCGACTTTAAATTGCCAGCTATTTTTTTGGAACTGATTTCGCTGAAATAACTGCGTCACGTTAAATTCCAAATTACGCGACTTCCCAGCTGACACGAAGTTCTGATAAGCGCCTGCAATTTGCTGATGATAGTCAAGGCTGCTGGCACTGAGCGCGTAACGCCAGTACCCAACCGGAACGGCATAATAAAGGCTATTGCCGCTGGTGCCGTGCTGCCCTGATTTGCGATCGGCATCGGTATTGATGCCGATGTTCACCATATCGCTTAAGCCTAATGGATTGTCGACGCCAAGGTTGAAGCCCGTTTGCAATTTGCCAGTGCCCTGCGCGCCACTATCGTCCATGTGTGCGCTTAATTTCCACGACTTGTCACGATCAACAGCGATGACAACGTCGCTTTCACCGGAGACGTCTCCGGGTACGATTTCCAACGTCACATCCTGACTTGGGACGCGCTTCATCTGTTCCAGTCCTTGTTCCAGATCGCGCAAATTAAGCAGCCGCCCCGGGCTGGTAGGAAAAGCATTTCTGACGGTTCCATAAGTCGCCGGATCAGAAAAACGCAACGTTCGAATAAGGCCCGGCACCAAGGCGAGGGTAAGAGTTCCAGTGGATAAATCTTGGACCGGAATGCCGATACGGGTTGTGCTATAGCCTTGCTGCAGAATCCGGTTAGTCAAACGTTCTACAATCAGGTTCACACCGTCTTTGCCAAGGCATGCGCCAGCGTAACGGCGCAGATAATCATGCGCAAAATGGAACGGGTCAAACAATAAATTACTCGCGCCAGCCAATTGCATAACGGGTGAAAGCGATTGCGGAACGCGAAGTACAAATTGCGCAACTGTGAAACACGGCGACTCTACCGGCAGCGACAATAGGTTCGGGTCATTATTATTTTCCACAGCGCCAGAGACAAATGGCGCTAACGCGTCCAGGTCAACTTTGGGAAGTTGCAAGGCGCGCTGACGTGATAGGGCTTCGGCCTGACTGCGACGCCGTTGCTCTTCTGTAGAGGAAGTTTGAAGTGCCTCCGCTTGCGCCGTCTGGGAACCAAAGACCACAATACTAAAGGTGAATAACAAGCTTGCCGTTAAGCTAAAGGCAGCAGGCCGTTGAAGGTAAGCAATGCTGGGAATGATGGCGTATTGTTTCAAGATTGCCTTTTTGAAAATGATTCAATGACATCATTCTACAAAGCAATAACCTCCAATAGATATCAGATAACGCTCAAAATAAGAGAGACTTTTCTATAACTTTATTAAGATTTATTACCCACATGGGCCAATTCGTGTAAGCCAGATGCCGAGCCCACAAAATCGGTATAGAAGTTGGCCCCCAGTGCGCTACATATTCCTCCCGGATGATGTACATTATTGGTACCAAGCGGAAACATTTACTTTGGGCACTGATGCACTAGTGACATCTATTACCAAAATGTCCACCATTAAGGCTTTGAGGAAGCGATCCCGTTTTCCTCGTGAAATGCCCTTAGTCAAAAAATAACTAAAATCATAAAAACTATTGAGTTAGTAAAATAAATTAATTTTTACTATCATTAAATTTCTGCAATACTCTGTTTCAGAGGCTTCACTCTTCCCGAACATTAAAAGGAATCGTATGAATAAGCTTACAACTGCAGCCGGCGCACCAGTACCGGACAATCAAAATATCCAGACGGCTGGTCCACGTGGTCCTGCTCTATTGCAAGACGTATGGTTTCTCGAAAAACTTGCCCATTTTGACCGTGAAGTCATCCCTGAGCGCCGTATGCATGCTAAGGGATCGGGCGCTTTCGGCACATTTACCGTCACGCATGACATTACGCAGTACACGAAAGCAAAGATCTTCTCTGAAGTCGGCAAAAAAACTGAGATGTTTGCACGCTTCTCGACCGTGGCAGGCGAACGCGGTGCGGCTGATGCAGAACGCGATATCCGCGGTTTCTCGTTGAAGTTTTATACGGAAGAAGGTAACTGGGATTTGGTCGGCAATAACACGCCTGTGTTCTTTTTGCGCGATCCGATGAAGTTTCCTGACTTGAATCGTGCTGTCAAGCGCGATCCAAAAACCAACATGCGTAGCGCTGATAACAATTGGGACTTCTGGACCTTGCTGCCTGAAGCACTGCATCAGGTGACCATTGTGATGAGTGACCGTGGACTGCCAAGGTCATATCGCCATATGCATGGTTTCGGCAGCCACACGTTCAGTTTTATCAATGCAAAAAATGAACGTAATTGGGTCAAATTCACATTCAAGACGATGCAGGGCATTGAGAACATGACCGACGCCGAAGCGTCTGAATTAGTCGGTAACGATCGCGAAAGCGCACAGCGCGATTTACTCGAAAGTATCGACAAAAAAGATTTCCCTACCTGGAAATTATTTGTTCAGATCATGCCGGAAAAAGATGCTGGTACTTATCACATTAACCCTTTCGATCTGACCAAGGTATGGCCACGTAAGGACTATCCGCTGATTGAAGTCGGCGTGATGGAATTGAATCGCAATCCAGAGAACTATTTTGCCGATGTTGAGCAAGCGGCGTTTTCTCCGGCCAACGTTGTGCCGGGTATCAGCTTCTCGCCAGACAAAATGCTGCAAGGCCGTTTATTCTCTTACGGCGATGCGCAACGCTATCGCCTGGGCGTCAATCACCACCAGATTCCGGTGAATGCGCCAAGATGTCCGGTCAATAGCTATCACCGTGATGGTTCTATGCGCGTCGATAGTAACGCTGGTAGCACAATCGGCTATGAGCCAAACAGCAAAGGCGCATGGCAAGAGCAGCCAGATTTCTCCGAACCGCCATTGGCACTAGAAGGTGCAGCGGATCATTGGAATCATCGCGTTGATGACGATTATTATTCCCAACCGCGGGCATTGTTTCAATTAATGACGCCAGCTCAACAGCAGGTGTTGTTCGATAACACAGCACGTTCTGTTGGTGGTGCATCTAAAGAAATTCAGGCGCGTCATATTGGCAATTGCACCAAAGCTGATCCTGCGTACGGCGCTGGTGTTGCGAAGGCATTGAGTTTGTTGGCTAACAACAAGTAAGCTGAATAATTTGGTTCTTATTTGAATTAAAAAAGTCTCGACTACGTTTTGTAGCCGAGACTTTTTTTGCCTAATGCCCGGTCATGAAATAAGTTAACTTTTATTCTGTCGAAAGCGCCGAAGCCGAGCGTATCCATAAAAAATGAAACATGAGAATGATTTGTCATAACGCATGACGATCCATTCTAGCGCCCCGATTAGTGCGCCCTTTTAGCCGGTCTTTGCTGAAAAACCAACATTGCGATCAGCATGAAAGCGAACAACGAAGCCGACGCCGTGTAGCGGCTTAAAGCCAAACCACCGGCATGGAGCGGCTTATCCAAAAAATCACCGACCACAGCGCCAAGTGGACGTGTCAAAATAAATGCTGCCCAGAACAAGATGGTGCGACTTATTTTTGTCCCGTAGTATGCCGCGACAACAAGCGCCAGCAGACCGGAGAATATTAACGCAGCCCCGCCGTAGCCGAATCCTGCCGTATCTGCCGTCCAGTCACCAAGCGCAGTTCCTAGCGTTTGAGAAAACATAATAGTCACCCAATAAAACATCTCGGCTTTTGGAGAACTGATGGCGTTGACCGATACAGACCCAAACGTGCGGTACCAGAAAAACAGCGAAGCGATCAATAACGCAAATAATAAGGATGATCCGCCTGCATATCCAACTCCAAGCGAACGGTCAGCAAAATCTGCCAACGTCGTGCCGACCGTTGTCGTAGCAATAATCGTTATCCAGTAGAGAAATGGGTGAAAGCTCTTTGCCTTAATCTGAGCGGTTACAGCAATCAAAAATACAGCCGCAAAAATAATCGTTCCGACAAGATAACCAAGATTCATCGACATGGACACCGCATCGCCACCGGTTTCCCCAAGTGTGGTCGCGGCTATTTTTATAATCCAGAAAACTAAAGTCACCTCAGGAACCTTACTTAAGGTATGTGAATTAGTATTATTTAGTGGGTTAACCATGCGTCTGATCCTTATTAAGTTTGCCAATTATGCCGTTATTCCGGGAGACCGACAGATAGATCACCAAACTCGTAATGATCACTAAAAATAAGGCACTGATGCCAGCCGTTCCCAAACCAAGACCGCCATTTACTATTGGCTGAGATAACAGATCGCCGCAAGATGCGCCAAACGGACGAGTGAGTATAAAAACGATCCAGAAGCATGCAACAGCGTTGGCTTTGAAAGCGTAACGGGCCAGCGCTACAACAGCAATAAGTGTGCCGAATAATAGCGTCGCTTTAGGATAACCAAGCCTCAAACCTTCAGCGATCCAGTCACCTGCGGCAGTGCCTAAAGCAAACGTGAATAAAATAGCCGTCCAGTAAAAAAACTCACGTTTAACGGTATTAATGGAATGAATCGATAGCGTTTTCTCTTTGAAATACCACACGGCAAACGTCGCGATCAGTACCGCGCTGAATGCGCCGGTCGAGACAGCCAACGGCACTCCGAAGTTATCACTCAGGTTATCGGTAACGAGTGTGCCAAATACGCTAATTAATACGACGGCTGCCCAATATAGCGAAGGGATATAACGCTTTGCGCGAATTTGCAAAGCCAACGCGATGGCAAGCAATACTCCCGTACAAACGGACGTGCCGATTAATCCAAAATGCAGATCGACATTAAGATAATCGGCGGCAGTCTCGCCCACCGTCGTAGACATCACTTTGATCACCCAGAAAATTAGCGTGACGGCTGGCACTTTATTAGCCCAATGGGATGTTGATCGTGTGGCAAGAGTATTCAAGGTACGCTCCGAAACCGAATGGATATAACCCAGAGCATGACTTAGAAAACTTAGGCCAGACATAGGCCAAAAGTGGAATTAGTCGCAGGCGTGCAAAGAGTTTGGTGCAGACCTCTGATATCGCTTGATTCATCGACCACTGAAACGGTTGGTGCTTCGTGTACGCTTGCTCAGTCTCTTCCAGCTTTAAACCAGGCTCAGACGCTCTGCATTTCCCTGTCATATTTTAAATGTCGCTCAATAGTTGCGTCATCTCCTATTGAGCTGTCTGTTTTTATTAGATCACGACAACAATCACCGGGCTGAGAAAAATGTTAATAGTGCTGTCACAGGATGTTGAATTTCAATCCCATCGATAAGCTTAGCCTGACATCTGCACGAATAACCCGTTGCCAGCAACACCTCATCCTTTTTTTGAGCGCGTACGATGGGTCCCCAGCTTTGACCATAAATCGTTTCAGAAATAGATCTTTTTTTAGCTTCATGGCCATATGTGCCGGCCATTCCGCAACAACCGCTTGCTTTGATTTCTAGCCGCAGACCCAACGCTTCAAAAACCTTTTGCCAGTCTGTGATCGCTGAAGGAACGTTAGTTTTTTCGCTGCAGTGTGGAAGCAGAAAAAAATCGGGAGATCGCGTCGCGGGAACTCTTCTCAAATCGGCGACATGATCTGCTAACCATTCCTGCACCAGCTGCACGGAAGGCCCGGCATTTTCTCCCAGTACTTTTACGTACTCCGCACGATATGCAAGTGTCATCGAAGGATCGATTCCCACCAGATTAATTCCACTCTTTTCAAGCTGGACGAGTTTATCCGCAGTACGTGCTGCTACACGCTGAAAGCGCTTTAAGAACCCATTTACGTGCAGTGGCTTGCCATTCTCGGCATAGGGAGCGAGAAATGGTGTGAATCCAAGCTCGCGGAGAAGCTCAAATAGATCGAGTACAAGTCGCGTCTCAAAATAACTGGTAAACGCGTCTTGAACAACAATAACAGATTTGGATTTTTCGAGGGGAGACAGTTGGTTCAGATCACTGGATATTGCGTTGGAAAAACCCCTACGCCGTAATTCTGTTTGCAAGTCGATACCAGTCAAGACCGGCGTCTCCACCAAATTGAATACACGCAATACTTTCCTACCAACGCGACTCCCAATTAGTGCGTTGTAAAGCGTCGAAATCTTTGAGACAGCCGGCAGCATGCTCTCCAGTGAAGCAATAAGATAATCTTTTGGCGATCTTAGGTAGCGGCTGTAATATAGTTCAAGAAACTTGGCCCTGAATTCCGGGACATCCACCTTGACAGGACATTGCCCGGCGCATGATTTGCATGCCAGGCACCCGTCCATGGCTTCAAAAACCTCATTCGAGAAATCGTAGCGTCCAAATCGTTTCGTAACGGAGTTGGTGAGTCGAATTGGTAGCTTGGCGATCACGCTCTCTTTACGAAGTCTTGCAGTTTCTGCCAAAGGATCGACACCGTGCATAGCAAGCTGGCGCAACCACTCCCGCAGCAATGAAGCCCTTCCCTTTGGAGAATGCCTGCGGTCACGCGTCGCTTTCCAGGAGGGGCACATCGCGTCGTCCTGGTTGTAATTGAAACATGCGCCGTTGCCATTGCAATGAAGCGCCTCCGTAAAAGCCGCGCGGACGTGCGGGGGTACAACCCGATCCAATTGCCCACGTGTCGGGACCGAATCTATCCGCAGTAGCCGGGCATCATCAGGCGCGACGATTTTGCCTGGATTAAGGCGATTTTCGGGATCGAAAACAGCCTTGATCTCCTGAAGACACGCGTAAAGTGGTCCAAAAAAATCCGGTGAAAATTCTGAGCGAATTCCCTTCCCGTGTTCTCCCCACAATAGACCCTTATACTTCTTCGTCAACACGACAACCTCTTCAGAGATCAGCCTGATCAGTTTTTCCTGCTGAAGGTCCTTCATATCTATGAACGGCCGAACGTGCAGTACTCCTGCGTCGACATGACCAAACATACCGTAGTCCACCTTATGGCTATCTAACAAAGCACGGAATTCCGCAATATAATCGGCAAGATGTTCCGGTGGAACGACTGTATCTTCTACAAACGGTATAGGTCGCTTTTCACCCTTCGTGTTTCCAAGCAGACCTACCGCCTTTTTTCTCATTCCCCAGATACGCTCCACAGAAGCGTTGTCCTTCGCCATCGTAAATCCGCATCTGCCTGTGCTGCGCGTATCGTCCTGAAAATAAGCTTCGACACGATTGAGTATTACATTTAATTCTTCTACGGAGTCTGCAAGGAATTCGACCAGATTGATTCCCATCGCCGGCACTTCATCTTCAGGAAAAAAATCCTTAACGCCCAGCCAGATAACATCCTGTCTTGCCAGTCCCAACACCTTGGAATCAATGGTTTCGATTGATGAAGCACTAAGTGCCATCAAATTCGGAGCATCACGCAATGCGTTATCGAAAGTTTTATAACGGATGTTAACCAACGCACTGCATCGGGGTATCGGCAAGACATTGAGCTTGGCTTCCACCACCATACCGAGCGTACCTTCAGAGCCACAAAGAATATTATTGAGGTTAAATAGTCCGTTTTCATCCCTGATGTGCGCAAGGTCATAGCCGGTCAAACAGCGATTCAGTTTTGGGAAAATGGAAGCAATGAGATCTTTCTTGTTACGGTAGATCGCATCGATCACCCGATGTATTGCTCCCACTCTGTCGGTGCGACACTTCAATATCTCCAGTTCAGTCGGCCTCAGCGCCCGCGAATGCCACAGCGTGCCGTCAAGCAGCACTGTCGACAATTCAAGCACATGATTTCTTGTTTTTCCATACAGACAAGATCCCTGGCCACTGGCATCAGTGCTGATCATGCCGCCAATCGTAGCGCGGTTCGAGGTGGACAACTCTGGAGCAAAGAAAAGGCCGTGCGGTTTTAATGCCGCATTCAACTGGTCTTTAACAACACCCGCTTCAACACGAACCCAGCGTTCTGCCACGTTTATCTCAAGTATGCGGTTCATGTTGCGTGAGATATCTACTACGATGCCATCGCTCAGGGCTTGCCCGTTCGTACCCGTGCCACCACCTCGCGGCGTAAGCGCTAACGCAGAAAACCGAGGATCTGCCGATGAGCTGGTAATACGCACGACATCATCCACGGTTTTAGGAAATACGACCAGATTTGGCAAGCGCTGATAGATCGAGTTATCCGTGGAAAACACTGTACGGTCCGCGAAGCGCGCACTAACCTCTCCTTCAAACCCGCGCACTTGAAGCTCTGAAATGAAGTCGAGGTAGATAGACTCTACCGGCAACGATTCTAAAAGTCGTGGAATCATGGTTGACTATTGAGGCCCGTGGTTATGCCGTCATCTTGAAAATAGCGGTCGCATTATTGCTATCGAAGCTTAAATCGAGCTTTTCATCGCCGTCTCCATGAACTATCTGGTCGCGTTCAATGAATTCATAGAACGAACCAGGCACATCAATTTGCTCGAAACTGCTGACAGCACCTTTGAACCGTCTTGATACTGAATCCGCGAGAAAGGCCGTCTGGCGAACCCTGCCGTTCTTCGACACTTCCACTTCTGGCTTGATCGAAAAGCCAGCGGCTTTCAAGGAAGCATGCAGCTCATACAAATTGTCGACACGCGCAGTAGCATGGTTAAAGGCATTTCCTTCAGTCGTAATCCAACCCATCTCCGCCGATTCCGCGACGATCGTACGATAATCCTCGATGCAGGGCAGCTCGTGTTGACGACCAAAGCAGGCAGCAATGCCTAATACGACATTGGCTGCGTCATGAAAGGGCAGCGACATATCTCTTTCCAGTCGATCCAGAGTACCTTGAAGAGCCGATGTGACCGGATCACGACTTGTAGCGATCGTTCTGTAGACCGCTTGTTGGCATTCATCAGAAAGCTGGTCGGTAAATATCTCACTAATAAAAAATTGCGGGATGTCCTCGGGGAAATCCTGGTGCGCATATGAGCGCCCCATCATCTTCAGGCGCGGTAGAGGATATTCTCCGTTAAGCTGATAACCCAACGGAATCAAGAGCCGCGTCAACGCAGCTTCGCCCGAAGGAAACCCGTCGATTCCGTCAATTAAGACGGTACGCGCTGCACCATGATCCAATACAATTTTTGTGTCCTCGCTCTTGAACTCATAGACGTATCGTTTGGCAGCAGGTACACGCCTCAATAAGTCATGGAACAGGACCAGAGCGAGCGTCTGTGCAATCGACGCGCGGTCAACAGTACCGAGCGCTGGGCGATTTGTCAGCGTGGGGATGACATAGACATGATTGAGCACGTCTTTTGCGTCACCCTCATCGATGATGTAGGACAATAATTGAAAAACTGCCGATGATTCCATAATTTTTCCCTATTCATTAAAAATTTACCGACGAACAGCAACTAGCCGTAATTGCGACCAACCGTCAGGCCGCCACAAACATACAAGGTCTGCCCGGTCACGTAGTCTGCTTGCTCTGACACCAAATAACTTACCGCGCTTGCGACGTCTTCGGGCTTTCCCAGCCTTCGTCTGGGAATGGAAGCGACCATAGCGCGAGTTTGTTGACTGTCCGGTTGGTTGTTCGACGCCCACAACTCGGTCAGGATCTGGCCGGGTGCGATACAGTTAGCGCTAATGCCAAACGGCCCAAGTTCTATCGCGAGGGTGCGCGTCAATCCAAGGAGCGCCGCCTTCGAAGCTGAATAGCCAGCTCTGCCAGCCTTACCCAAGACCGCACCACTCGCGATATTAACAATGCGGCCCCATTGATTTTTCTTCATGGCTGGCAAGGCCGCCTGGATGGTCATCACAGAAGCTTCAACGTTGACCCGCCACTGCTGGCTCAGTGCAGTTGACGTGATCGTTCCGACGGTCTCGACAGCAACCGCACCAACGTTATTAACCACGATAGTTATCTCATGAAGGCGACAGATTTTTTCAAGAATTACCTGAGTTTCTATCGGATCGTCCAGGTCGCACTGATAAAGATGTCCTCGAAAATCGGGGACCGGGTTGCGCGCGATACCGATGACCTCGTAACCGTCCGCAGCCATTTGTTCCGCGATGGCCCGTCCGATACCACGGGTAGCCCCCGTTACTAGAACTGATTTAGCCATTTGATACCTTTCGTGGTTGTTCGGATTTCTGTCCAAGATAGGCGTCGACGATATCCGTCCTCTGGATTAACTTTGCGGGCTGATCATGCGCGACGATCTTTCCCAACTCGACGACGTAGGCATAGTCCGCCGCCTTCAACGCCCGCTGGACGCTTTGTTCGACCAGGAGAATCGTCGTACCGGCGGATTTCAGTTCGGCGATCACTTTGAAAATTTCGTCAACGATCAGTGGTGCCAAACCCATACTTGGTTCATCCAACAGCAACAGTTTCGGCTCCGCCATCATTGCGCGCGCCATGGCAAGCATCTGCTGCTCACCTCCAGAGAGCAAACCTGCTTGTTGCCGGAGGCGCTCCTGCAAACGCGGAAACAAAGATAGAACACGCGCACGCGTTGCTTTGTAGCGTGAAGTCGGTAGCCAAAAGCCACCGAGTCTCATGTTTTCATCCACGGACAGGCTTGGAAAAATTTGCCGACCTTCAGGCACCTGAGAAATACCCATGCGAGCGATTGCGGCGGCGGACCGCCCACTGAGCGGCTTCCCTTGGTAATTCAACGTACCGGACCGGGGCTGGACCAATCCAGACAAGCTGCGCATCAGTGTTGATTTTCCCGCTCCGTTGGGGCCAATGACCGCCACAGTCTGGCCAGCCTTGACGGACAGGGAGATGCCGCGCAACGCCTCAACTGCGCCATATGACACATAAAGTTCATTGATATCAAGCATGGGCGTCCTCTACTTCTGTTCCCAGGTAGGCGGCGATGACCGCAGGGTCGCTGGTGACCTCGTCTGGAATACCGGAGGTCACTAGTCGACCAAAATTGAGCACTGTAACCCGGTCGCTCAAGCATTTGATGAAAGGCATGTCGTGCTCCACGATCAGGATGGTGACGCCTTGGTCATTAATATCCCTGATCAATGTGGTTAACGTATCGCGTTCTACGTCGTTCATCCCTGCCACCGGCTCATCCAGCAACAGCAGACGGGGCCGGGCGGCTAGCGCCCGCGCAATCTCCAGTCGGCGTTGCGCGCCGTAGGGCAAACTGGCTGCTTGCGTGTGTGCATGATCGGCTAATCCCACCCGATCAAGCAGCGACAGTGCCTCGGCGACTACACTCTTTTCCTCATCGCGTCCCCGTCCCCATCCCAGTGCAGCCGAGAATACGCTTGTAGAAGCGAGCGCGGTGGCACCAAGCATGACGTTTTCGAGGACCGACATCGAACTGAAAAGTCGAATATTCTGGAAGGTGCGCATCATGCCGATTCCGGCTCGGTCGCGAAGAGGTATGGCACTTAAATCGCCCACACCGTCCATGTGAATAGTTCCAGACGTCGGCCGCTGCACTCCGGATATGATGTTGAACAGGGAAGTTTTACCTGCACCGTTCGGCCCTATCAATGCATGGATGTGACCTTGCTTGACCGTAAAGGAAACCTCGTTCAGCGCAGTTAGCCCCATAAATTTCATCGTGATTTTATCGACGATTAACATATCCACGTATCCTAAGAGTTTTGATTGGAAACAGTCCCGATGGCAGGAGCATGACGACGACGACAATCACTAGGCCGTTAAACATGGTGCGGTATTCGGCCAGCCCACTGAGCATTTCCGGCAAGGCGATCAAGACGATGGCGCCGAGAATTCCACCCAGTGGCGAGGCGATTCCACCTAGCACGACATAGCTCAACACCGTGACACACGATTGGAAAGTAAACTCATTGGGAGAAATACTACCCATCGCATGCGCATTGAGGGCTCCCGCCAGGCCTGCTAAGGCGGAAGAAATCAATACACAGGTCAGTTTCACTTTCCCTACATTGATTCCCATGACTGCTGCCGCAACTTCATCCGTCCGCACCGCCTCCATGTTGCGTCCAATGCGTGATTTTGAGATCCACAGCATTCCCGCGGCAACCAAACACACGATGAGATACAGAGTAGCTAAAGAAACAGGGTGCGGAACGCCGGAAATGCCTAACGCACCACCGAGAAATTCCATATTGATTACCACCGACCTGACGACGGCAACAAATGCGATAGTACCGATGGCCATATGAACCCCGGACAGACGCAGCATTGGATAAACAATCAATGCAGCGACTGCCGTGGCAAAGGCGATCGCCATCAACACCGACATCCACAGAGGTAAGCCAAACTGCATCGACAACGTGGCACTGGTATAGGCGCCCATCGCCATGAATGCGACCTGCCCAAGAAACAATTGCCCGGTTGCTATTACCCAATAAAGCGACAATGCCAGCAAACAGCCGATACCAACTTGGGTAAGCAGGGTCTGGTAGGTCCATAAAAGGTTATCAAAAAACACGTTCATGTCAGACCCTTTTCGCTGATTTCAATGGAATCAGGCCGGTAGGCAAGAACCATAAGGTGGCAAGTAGTAACGAAAATGTCACGGCATCCCGATATGCAGAACTGATATAGGCGCTAGTCATGATTTCGACAACACCGAGCAGCAAGCCTGCGACCAGCGCTCCAGGGATGCTACCCAGGCCGCCAATGATCACGACGGCAAAACCATGAAGCATCATTCCTTCGCCCATAAACGGTTCCACAGCGTTGGTGTTCATGCCGATAAGCGTACCGGCCACTGCAGCCAAAACGCCTGCCATACAGGAAATAAGGGCCGTGATCCGAAATGGCGACAAACCAACAAGCAGCGCCGCGATTTCAAGATCGCCGACCGCTCGCGCAGCAATACCCCATCTCGACTTTTTCAGGAACCAAAACAAGGCTATGACGATCACGAGGACAATCCCGACAATACTGATTTGCAGCTGGCTGAGCGTGATCGCTCCCAGATTCACGATAGTGTTTCCACCAAAGTTTGGCGGAAACCGAAGCGGTTCCGCGCCGACTAAGCGTGTTAATAGTGAATAAGCGAATAAGGACAACCCTGTTGTTGCCAGTAGCGATGCGAGATATCGATCCGTGCGGCGGCGCAGCGGTGTCACGATAATACTATCGAGCAAGATTGCAAAGACGCCAGTTGTAACGGCCGATATCAGCAGCGCACCGAACAGATTGACGCCCAATGCTTTGGCAGCCCACAAGGAAACGTAAGCGCCTACGGCAAAATAAACACCGTAAGTCAGATTAATGACGTGCAGAACACCAAAAATAATTGTAAAACCTAGGGAAAACAAGGCATATACAGCACCGAGTACGAGACCATTTGCCAATTGTTGTGCGAACACGTTATCTCCTTTTTGCACAGGGCAAAATGCAGCCCTGTAAAGCATTGCAGCCAACGAACAAATCGAACATTATGGGAAAGAGCAAAGCGGCAACCTGCGCGGCTCCTCTTTCCCCACAACATATCAATACACTGGCGCGAACAAATCCGAAATATCACGACCCGTGCAGTTGGCCCTCTTCATTTTTTGTCTGGATAGAAATACTTTGACGATGCCAAAGACATCGCCCAACCCTGCTACATCGGTGCAAATTTGCCATCTTTGACTTGCAGCGTTACTGCGTTGCCCACACCACTCGGATCCCGATTAGGGGCAAAAGAAAAATCCCCGAATAGTCCATGAATGCGCGACTTGGCCAAGGTATCGCGAATGCTGGCTGGCGTCTTTAAAGGAGAAGTTTCGATTGCCGTCACCATGAGCATCAAGCCTTGGTAGCCCTGTGCCGCATACGTATCTGGATCTTCTTTGAATTTTTTCCGATAGAGGGATATGAATTCGACATTTTCGGGATCTTTGCGGTCGATAAACCATGGACTTGAGACCACCAGACCCTCTGCGCTCGCGCCGGCCAGCTCAATAATTTTTGGCGAGTTGAAGCCATTTCCACCCACAAAGACCGTTTTCTTCGGCAACCCGAGCTTGGCGGCCTGCGTCAGAATGGACGCGCCGGTATCAGGATAAGCACCGGTGAAGATTGCATCAACGTCCATCGATTTCACTTTTGTAAGTTGGGCTGAGAAATCAGTGTCTTTCGTAGAAAAGGACTCAATATCAACGATGTCGATTTTTTCCTTGGCGGCAATGGCTTTATATATTTCTAGCGATTGCACCATATTGGGATCATCGTTGGCGTAGAAGATGGCAGCGCGCTTGATGTTGTACTTCGCCTTGGCCCTGCTCACCGAAAGCGGAATCAAAAGTTGCTCGGCCAGCGACGTGCGGAACACATAAGAACAAACATCAGGGATACCCTTTGCAGTCGCATTGACCGTCAACATCGGCACTTCTCGCTCACAAGCAATTCGGCCAGTAGCAAGGGCCTCGCTACTTAAGGTAGGTCCGATGATAGCCGTCACTTTTTCTTGCGCAATAAGGCGTCGGAAGGCATTAACCGCCTGATCCCGATTACCGGCCGAATCCTCTACAACGAGTTTTAAAGGACCGATACCTTTTACACCTCCCCGGGCGTTGACCTGCTCGGCCGCCAGTTGAATGCCTTTGTAGGTCTGCCCTCCGAATTTGGCATTCGGGCCGCTGAGGACCTGGACAATACCAAGACGTACTTCTGCAGGAGCAGAGATCGCCGTTGCACTGACGATAAGTGATAGTGCGGCAAACATGGTGATACTGATTTTTTTGGTACATCTGATAGTCATTTAATTCCCCCCTGAACTCACGATTGGCATCACATAGAACCCGATGAGATGACTATAGAGGATCAAAAAACCTCTAGCAAATCAAAAAATTGCAAGTGCATAGAATTAAATTCAACTCGCGTTTAGCCTTCTGGAAATTTCAAGGGTGGTTGAGAAATATGCGAACGGAAGCATCTCTTTTCGTTGAATAATTCCATTACATCCACACAGCGAGGAGTCGAGATGTCTAAATTCTATCCAGCGATCGATGGTCAGTTTCGTGAATTTATCGAAGACCAACAACTTTTTTTTACTGCCACCGCGCCGGCTAACGGACGCGTAAATGTTTCTCCAAAGGGCATGGACACATTTCGCGTACTCAACCCAAACCAAGTGATCTATCTTGATTTGACCGGTAGCGGAAATGAAACAGCAGCCCATGTCACCGAGAACGGACGGATGACAATCATGTTCTGTAGCTACGGGCGACAGCCGATGATCATGCGGCTATACACGAAGGCGCGCCTGATATTTCGTGGTGATCCAGAGTGGGACGAGCTGCTGGCAATGTTTCCGGAGATGCCGGGCACCCGGCAGATATTTTTTGCCGACGTTGAATCGGTTCTAACGGCATGCGGCTTTGGTGTTCCGGAATACGATCTGAAACGGGTGCGACCAACGTTGCAACAATGGTCCGAGGCAAAAGGAGAAGAAGGCATGATGGAATATTGGTATGACAACAATATGGAAAGTATCGATCAGCTGCCAACCGGTTTGAAAGTGGAGGAATAAAAGATGCTATACGACAACAATGATCTGAACGCATTGCGTGAACGCTCGACTGCAGCGATTTCGGACGCGCTGGACACGATCACCCGTCGCCAGCAAACGATTTCGCCATCGATCAGTTTGCTTTATGGCCAGCGGATCTTTGGACCTGCCATTACCATCATGGTCGCCGCAACCGCAGAGAAAGCATTTCATAAAGTTTGCATGCAGACGCTCGATGAATGCGAGGAAGGATCCGTTATCGTCCTTGCAGGTGATCCTGATCCAATCACCGCGGCATTCACTACAACCGAAATAGCAATAGCGAGCAAACGCCGGCTAGGCGGGTTGCTCACGGACTGTGCGGTCCGCACGCCAGCGGTATCGGCTCCCGATGCGGTCGGTGTTGCCGGCGCTGGTCGCTCGCCCGCCAGCGGTTTTGGCAGGATCAAAACAATGGCGCTGTGCCCTTCCTCAACCTGCGGCGGCGTCACAATCAGTCAAGGCGACATTATTGTCGGCGACCATCTTGGTGTGGTTGTTATACCGACCAAGCTGGTCCATGAAATTGCGGTCATCGCGCATCGGTACGAACAACGCATTGCCGACATGGAGCGCGATATTGACGTGTCTGGCAGCTTGCGCGGGGCGACTGACCGACATTGGAAAATTGTCGAAGCCGAAGCCGAAGGAGATGGCCAATGAGCACAAGCCAGGTGACACTGCATTTTGCCGACGGCGAACAGGCCCTCGTCCATTGCGACACCGAAAGCAATATCTTCAATGCTGCCAAAGCAGGCGGCATTGGATTGGCGCACGATTGTCTCAACGGCAGTTGTGGGACATGCAAAGGCCATTTGCGATCGGGTGCAGTCGACTATGCCTTGGAGCGCAGCTTGCTGGCCGTTTCGGGCGATGAGCCGGATGCTGTTCTTGTTTGCCAGGCGCAGCCGGTGTCTGCCTCTCTGGACATCGAACTGCCATACACCAGGGCCTCGCTTCTTCCCCAGAAAAAGCGAATGCTCAAGATCATCTCCAAAACGAAAGTAAGTGCCACCGTTTGGGATGTACGCTGCAAAGTGGAAAAATTGCGGATGTTCGAATTTCTTCCTGGGCAATATGTCAAGGTCAGCCCGCAGGGACAAGACTTCATGCGTGCGTACTCTCCATACACCTTGCCTGGAAAAAATGAGGTTGGATTTCTTATACGCGAACTAGCGAACGGCGCAATGTCTGGCTACCTAAATGAATCTCCGGTTGTAGGCGATGTCTGGAACGTCGAAGGCCCATTCGGTGTTTTCTACCGGCGGCATACCATCGCCCCGTCTCTCTATATCGCCGGCGGAACAGGTCTGGCACCCATCCTATCGATGTTATCCGATCAGGAAAGACTGCAACAGCCGACAGGCCCGAAACATCTCGTATTCGGCGTCTCGCGATTGGAAGATTTGTTCTACACAGATGAATTGAACGCGTTGCACGCCAAGATCGCTGATCTAACTGTGACCCTGGCGGTGGTGGATGGCATACAAGGACCCAACTGTGTCAAGGGTAGTGTATTAGACGCATTGAGTCCCGCCCTCTTCCAATCGCTCGGCACAACAGGCGCCACCTACCTTTGCGGCCCTCCCGCGATGGTGGGTGCGATACGTGATCGCGCACAAGAGTGGGACGTTCCTCTCCAGCGCTTTTATACCGAAGAATTTCTCCCTACTTAGGAGCATTGAATGAAATCCCAGAATCCCATTGTTTGCGCTGCGCAAATTGCACCGGTCTACATGAATTTGGAAGCCACCGCAGACAAGATCATCGAAAAAATCGCAGAAGCCGGCAAGCTCGGCGCCGAGCTGGTCGTGTTTCCGGAAACGGTTCTGCCTGGTTATCCCTATTGGACATTGATCCACGATCCCTACAGCGCCCGGATTCGTTTTTCCGGTAAGTTATACGAGCAAGCATTACGGCTCGATTCTCCTATTGTCAAGCGTCTGCAGACAGCGGCACGCGAAGCCGGCTGTGTCTCAGTCATTGGCATCAACGAGTTAGACGGCGGCACAATCTACAACAGCCAGCTTTCCATTGATGCTGACGGATCAATCCTTGGCTGCCGCCGCAAGCTCGTGCCTACGCATCATGAACGGATTACATGGGGAAAAGGCGATGGATCCGATTTGCAGACGTGGAATACCAGCGTAGGGAAAGTTGGTGCCCTGATCTGCTATGAGCATACAAACCCTCTTTTCCGATACGCAATCCAGGCACAGGGAGAAGATATTCATATCGCAAATTGGCCGGGCGGGATGCCTTGGACTGACGACCTGATTGACGCAGCGGTACGCATGTATGCGATCGAGTCGGCGTCGTTTGTCATTAGTACCACCTCTATTTTTACCGAAGACATTGCCGACTATCTGGGCACTGAAGCCTCACAAAAGCTGAAAATTGGCGGTGGTGCGTCGTCCATCGTTGCTCCTGGCGGAAAATATCTGGCGCGTGCACAAGCTGACAATGAAGAACTTTTGACGGCGCAACTTGACTTCAAACTCATTGCAGAGTGGAAACATATAGTCGATGGCTGCGGTCATTACTCCCGGCCAGACGTATTGAAATTACAGGTTAACCTCAGCAAGCAACTCAACATCGAAACCACTTACCAATCATCTTTTAATTCTGGAGTATAAAAATGGAAAAATATGTAACGCTGTCTTTTGATGACGGTCCGGACGCAGAAACCACACATGTTGTGCTTGATGTACTAAAAAAGCACAATATCAAAAGCAGTTTCTTTGCCATATGCTCGAAACTTGAAGACCCGGAAGCAAGAGATGCGGCAGAACGCGCAGTGCGGGAAGGTCACTGGTACGGTAGCCATTCTCACATGCACAAAACGCCGATGGGATGGATGGAAAATTTCGAGGATGCCATACCTGAAATCGATCTGGGCTTCGAGGCGCTTGGCGCACTTGCGAATCCCGAGATCATGTATCGGCCGTATGGCTTCGGTGGCGTTCTCGATACGCGCTTGTTGAACACTGTCGCGGTAGACCACTTACTGGAAAAAAAATACAAGTGCGTTCTGTGGGATTTCACACCTCGCGAATGGAAAAACGTCGACTCATGGGTAGACATGTGCGTTGACCATTGCGAAGGAAAAGAGTGGACCTGTTTAGCGCTAAGAGACAGTGAGAAAACAATCGGTGCGCAACTCGATGCATTGATTGTCAAGCTCAAGGAAAAGGGCTTCCAGATCAAGCAGGCCTTTCCTGATCATATTGTGCCAATCGCAGACGGGAAAATTTTGCAAAATATCGAAGGATATGTCGCAAAGAAAGAAACGAGACAAGCATGATCTTTTGCATCTATCGGATAGACAGGCACGGAAGCGGCACCGAGAGGAACAGGCTTAGGCAGCCGCATCTAGAGTACCTTTCGCGATATGCCGCGTCGATTCTTTTGGCCGGGGCACTTTTAGAGAATGGCAATCATGAAGACGCACCTGCTGCAACAGAAATCGGCAGTATGTACCTGGTCGAATTTGATGTTATTTCTGACGCTGAATTTTTCGCATACAATGACCCGTTTCATCTGGCAGGGCTATTCAAGGAGGTAAGCATTTCTGCTTTTGAAGCCCGGATCAGGAAGCCATTTGCCGGTGTTAACTAGCTAGCAAGTGGCTGGAACGTTCGGAGAATTCACTACGAACCCACTCAGTCAAGCTGCGCAGCCCCGGCAAGGCTGCGCGCTCGTCTGACACAAGAAAGTAATAAGTTCCATTCACCACGTGTCTGTCTTCCATGACCTGGACAAGTCGCCCTACGCGTATATCTTCCGCAATTTCAGAAAACCCGGCGAGTGTGATGCCGAGTCCTTCAATGGAGCCCTGGATCGCCAACTCCCTGCTTTCAAATATCAATTTCCGTGCATGCAAAGGAAGATCCATTCCGGTTCCACGAGCCCATGCCTCCCACTCCCCCGGCTGAGTCTCTACCTGCAAAAATCGAAATTCTTGCAAGCTTCCCGAAATACTTTTAGTGAGGCGCAAAAGTCTTGGACTGCAAACAATGACAAGTTTCTCGGAAAACAGTGGAATTTTCGAGTAACCCGGCCAATCAGTCTGGCCGAAGCGAATGGCACAATCGAGATCATTTCTGCCAGGGCGCGTCATGCTGCCGTCCTGCGAAGACAACCGTATGTTGACGTGAGGATGCATCTCCTCGAATTTAGCCAGATTAGGAATAAACCAGCGTGAGGCGAAATTAACAGGCATAGCGATATGTACCGCCCCTCCCTTCTTGTTCTCTCGGAATTCTGAAATAGCGTTATGAAGATTATCGAAAATATCCGACAATACTAACAAAAGTTCCGCACCGCGCTCGGTCAACTCCAGGCCGCGACCAGTCCGATTAAATAACTTGGTACCAAGATCATCCTCCAAGAGCCGAATCTGATGACTGACACCCGACGCTGTGATACATAGCTCTTCGGCAGCATCGGCGAGGTTAAGATGCTTTCCCGTTACTTGAAAAGCACGCATTGCGCGAAGGGACGGAAGGCGGCTCATTTGAAGTTTCGGCAAAAATGAAAATGGAATCGGCTATCGGTTAGTAGCTTTGACAGCTTTAAACCGGAGATGTACGTAATCAGCAATCCAATCACCATGTCCCGTTTTCAACACAGGTTCAAGCAATTTCTTGGCATAGCCCATCGCCTCCATCCGAAGCTCCGGCGGTACCTTAGAAAAGAATGGTTCACCAAACATCTCGAACCAAGCCTCAATTCCTTTTGGTAAAGGTGTCGGACGAGGAAATGTCTGGATGGAAATAACAGAAAAACCACTGACCTCCAGCAAATCACAACACTCGTCGGAGGCTGGGTAATAGAAACGCGGCACTTCCTCCTCTTTGACGCCGAAATGGAGCAGCGTAGCGATCATAGCGGTGTGGATCGCAGCCACATTACGATGCGCTCCGGTTTCCACCACAAAACGTCCGCCGGGTTTTAGAGCACGCCAGACACCCGCAAATACCTTGTCCACTTCCGGCATCCAATGAATGGATGCATGGGAAAAAACGGCATTGAATCGCGCTGGAAAGCTCAGGTTTTGAGCGTCAAGTACAAACGCGTTCACGCCACGTTCTCTGGCGCGTTTCACAGCATCAGGATCGATATCCACACCGGTGACGCGCGCACCACTTTCCATCAACAGTGCAGAAAGCAAGCCGTCACCACACCCCAAGTCGAGGACCTCCTCTCCCTGTTCGACGTTCAGTAATTCAACAACGCGCAGACCATAATCTCGGACAAACCGAACATCAAGTGATTGCGTAGCAGAAAGGCAAGAATTCATGCTGGACTTTCGTTACCGGATCTATGATAAAACTATACATTAAAAATCACAATCTATCAGCCTCGCGTTAGCGCAACTGCTCAGCCTTTCCATTGCGCCAAATGAATAGCGACTCATGCGGCTCAGTAAGGTCGCCCTTGCTGTCGAATTTCACAGTGCCCAGCGCCGTATCGAAAGAGTGCGAATGCAAATAATCGACGATATTATTTCCCATCCTCCCTCGATTTTTCTCCAGCGCTTGAATCAGAATTTGGGTACTTGCATAAGCATTCAGGGTGAATCCATCAGGTTCCGCTCCAATAGCCTGTAAAGACACCAATGCCTCACGCGCGCTAGGCTCGTCGCGATAGTCGTGATCGAAGGTGAAGAGCAGCCCTTCTGCCGCACCGCTCGAAGCGTCCCATACACTGTGATTTCCCGCGCCATCGTTGGAAATAAATTGTCCTTTAAATTGAGCGGCACGTGTTTGTTTTAGAAGCTCGCCCAACTCCGCCGCCTGGTGTCCACCGTAAAAAATGACATCAATCTCACTTTTGACCAGATCTGCGGCAATCGTCGAAATCTGCTCGGTACCATCAAGAGTAAATATTCGCTCAGGCTTGATTCCTTTTTTCGCAAGTGCATCGAGAACCCTTCCGCCGTGCCCTTTTCCGGTAAGGTCGCCTTCTTGAACGATCGCAATTTTCTTTCCTGCGAATTTTTCAGCGATAAATCCTGCAGCCAGTTTGGCCTGCTCATCATCTCGACCGGCTACGCGAAACACATTATGCAAGCCACGTTCCGTTAATGCCGAATTGGATGACGCCGCTGAAACCATCGCAATATTTGCCTCGGCATATATCACGGACGCAGGCATTGAGGCAATCGAACAAACATGTCCAAGTACAGCTTCCGCTTTTTTTTCAACTAGCTGCTTTGCAATCGTTTCAGCTCGATCAGCCGCACAACCGTCATCAATGAATTCGGCCGTTAAGTGCCCCCTATTTTTTTGACTTGCATTAGCATGATTTATTGCTGCCGTTACACCTGCACGAATCTGCGTGCCAAAGTTGGACAGACTGCCGGAAAAAGGCGCGACGACATATAGAGTAGTATCTGCCGTATCGTTGGCTGCAAAAGTCGGATTGCAACAAATCAGCAATGCCAATATAAAAATTAATTTAAATCCAGTTTTTCCATTTTCCATGACAGATCCAGTATTGTGCAATGAAATGCCCCGTGACACTCCAAACAGCGTATTTTAGAAATTTTGCCGATGTGCCAATTTGAATATCTACACTGGGTTATTGACAGAAGCAAAAATAGGGAAAGTCCTATGCCGCCTATGAAAGGCTAACTATCATAGGACTTCCTCTATTGGTTAATATGCGGTCCCAGGCAACCTGAAAATCATCTCAAGTATTTTAGAACTTATGGCGGACACCCAAAGCAACTGCTGCCTGGTTACCCGATGCACCAACTGTAGAACCCAAAACCCCCGGGTTGGTTGTATTTGTCGCGCGTAGGTCCGACACGAATGCGTACAAGTCAGTACGTTTCGAAAGAAAATAGTCGGCACCCAGATTGAACTGATTCAATGTACCGTTTTTAGCGCCAATGAAATCGAGTTTAGTATGTTGCACACTAGCAAGTAGATGTAAGGGACCGGTAACAGCGTAATTTACGCCAGCTTCGAAAATATCAGCCTTGTCGTTGCTCAAGCCACCGATGATGTTATTGGTCGCCGCACTTGCCAGTGGTTGCTTCGCACGCGACCAGTTACCATACAGACGTGCCGGACCGGCTTGATAGCTAGCCCCTAGCGTAAATGTCTTCAGCGCTGTATCACCGGGATGACCGATGAATACGGGAGCAGAATTAACTAAGGAAACGTCGCTAGCTCCAGCCGTGGGCGTGCCTAGTTTAGATTGGTAGTAAGCAGCGAATAAAGTGATGGGGCCTCTTAGATATTGACCACCCAGACCAAACGATTGACCTGTCGATGTCTGACCGGCGACTTCCCCTAAACCATAGATCGCGCTAGCAGTAAAACCAGCCAGGCTTGGCGTGTTGTAACGGATCGAGTTGTTGGTGCGAGTACCTTCCAGGCGGTCCAGAACATGTCCCGGTGCAGCAACAAAAGTACCAAAATCGACAATAGAGGTCCACACACTGACATCGTCCAGAAGGTCAGTTTGACGACCAAGCAGAACAGTCCCAAAGTTGCCACTCAAGCCAACTACGGATTTACGACGGAATAAAGTAGATGTCCCTTTGTCGCTTTGCAATGCACCGGTGTCATTGGCGAAGCCAGTTTCCAGTTGGAACACCGCCTTCAGACCGCTCCCCAAATCTTCAACGCCTTTGAAGCCTAGACGTGACCCCTGGACGATCCCGGAGACCATGCTTAATTGACTACCCGTCTTGCCACCCGGTACTGCGGTCGTATTAGCTTTGTTTGTATAGGCGACGCCAGTATCAACGATGCCGTAGATTGTGACCGAGCTTTGTGCTTGCGCTGTGCCTGCGGCTAGCACTGCAAGTGCGATGCATGATTTTTTCATTTAATAATCCCTATATATAATTTTTTTAGTCATCTGCGGGTATTGCGAAAGTAAAGAGTTGTCAGTAATTTTCTTTGGTTGTATATCCCCTTCCATGTTGTCGGTTGGCACTCAATTTAAAGCGGTAATAGAGCACTTGCGAATACCTGAAAAGCGCTACAGTCGGGAGCGATGCAAGTCCAATTGCTGCTTGTCAGTCCGGGTGGTAGCATCATCTTCGCGAAATCCCAACAAACGCTGACCTAGTAACCAACGTGGCGTGCCAACGTCGCATAGTGGGAGCAACAACATAGTCAACCGAAGTCAAGTTCAAGCTTACGAAGCTGGTAACGGATATCTCGCCACCGAAAAAAACTTAGTTTCAGCGAAATAAATAGTGACTTAAGATTAGCAACACGAAATATCCGAAGCAAATCAAAAAATTCGTCCGTGATTCAAATTAATTCAATCCAACATTAAAGTAAGCTCTCTTTCACATGCTTCGCTCTTGAGCGGCGCAGCGATTCGCCACGGCTACCCGAACGCATGTAAGGCTGCAGTAGCAGCAACATGTATATGCGGCAGCACAGGTCATCTGACCAACTGCAACAAGAAGCAGATACCGGTGTAAGAGGTTTGGCGAGTTACTAAACTGTACTTCAGCTAGTGAGAACGCTCAGGGGGGGGAACGATTAGTGAGCGCAATTAATGCGAACGATTTGAATACACGTGCAGATCAGCAGCACGATACTCGACGCCTGGCTAAACAGCATTCCGCAAATCATATTCACTGCAACCACCAAGACAATGATTGTTTTTCGTTCGAACCTATCGAAAATAGGTACGTTTTCGGTACGACGGCAAACACACGTAGCCGAACTCGCCACTCGCCGGGACCTGTTCGGATAAAAAAATACACCTATTAAGTCATTTTAAAATCAACATGCCAATAGCAACAAGCCCTATTAAATCTAACTCAAATATAAATCAGAGTTCATCATACAACCGCCGGGGCAACGTGCGGTGCCGTCCGCAATGTCTCCGCAATCAACTCCAATGCATGCTGAATTTCTTCACGGTTGGCGACGCCGCCGATGCAGACCCGCACCGCTTCCGGCGGTTGCATCGATACCGAAAAAGCATCGCTCGCCACCACACCAACACCGGACGATTGCAAATGCGCTGCAAATGCTTTTCGATCCCATGGCGCAGGTAGACTAATCCACAAATGGAAAGCCTCCGGATGCGAGAGGTAACTTCCCGCCGGTAATAATCGCGCCGCTAGCTTTTGGCGCGCCATCGATTCCTTGCGGATCGCATTCAACGCCAAATCAGCCGTGCCGTCGCGAATCCAGCGGGTTGCCAACGCCGACGTAATGGGCGATGCCATCACCGTCGTTGCCCGCACCGCAGATGCCAGCCGGGATGCATATTGTGCGTCGGGAGCTACCAGATAAGCAATTCTTAAACCTGCGCCAACACATTTTGCCAAACCCGCAATATAAAACGTCACATCCGGACCGATGCTGGCGATTGCTGGTGGCGTCACGCGCGGCAAAAAACCGTAGGCGTCGTCCTCGATAATCGGTACCTCATAATGACGGGCCACTTCCACCAACGCCTGTCGCCGCGTGTGTGACATCACTATCGTAGTCGGATTGAGCAAAGTCGGATTGCAATACAAGGCTTTCGGCGCGTATTGTGCGCATGCAGCCGCAAATGCAACCGCGTCGATTCCCTCACGATCCATCGGCAAGCCTATCAAACGGATGCCAAGTTGACCTGCTAATGCTCTTAGTCCGGGATAAGTCAGCTCTTCACAACAAATGACCGATCCTGATGGTGCTAGCGTGGTTAGCACGGCGACCAACGCAGCTTGCGCACCAGGTACAACCAACAAGCGATCATGATCAACCACCAATCCGCGTCGGCGCAACCATAACGCACCAGCCTCACGGTCTTCGGGCGATCCGCCAAAATCTTGATACCGCAGCAAATCTCTTAACTTACCACTCACGCTGGCAAAGCCGCTTTCCATGAGCGTTAATAATTCCTCCGAGACGGGTTCCGGCGGCATGTTCATTGACATGTCGACGTTAGGTCGCCCTTCAAATACACGGGGAATTTTGGGGCGGCGAAGACCGCACACAAACGTACCGCGCCCAACCACAGAATCCACCAAACCGCGCCGGTGTGCTTCTGTGTAAGCACGCGCCACGGTAGTGAAATCGATGCCCAGCAACTCAGCCAGCTTACGTTGTGGCGGCAACCGTTGCTCTGCGGCTAATTGACCCACAGCAATATCGTCGGCGATGGCATTGGCAATCGTCAGATAGAGAGGGCCGCTTCCCTTTTTCAATTTTGGCAACCATCCATTTTGAAGCTTTACCATCTTCATTACTCCCATTCAATCCTGCGTCACTCTTCAGGCTAAAAAAATCTTTAATACAATGTATGCATTTTTCATTCCATACAATCACTCTGTAATTCGACTCGAATTGTCCAAAAATATGCCTGTTCTGCACCATCCCTGCGCATTTTTTAGGCACTTCTTGCACGAAGTTAAAGCATGCGTTTCCGCTATGGTGCAACGTCATAATGTGAATTGAATGGGACGATTGAATGGATTTTCATCAAACCCGGAAATTCGCCCAAATCCAGGCCCGTCGGAAACGCAATAGCAATGCGGCTTTGCCATTTTAAAAATCGATTGCATGCATTTTTTTCCATTCAATATGGGCATATAGACCGATTGTATGGCACGCCATATGCATTCAATGAGGCCGTCACGACAGTGCGTCTGACCGACAGCAATCAGCAAATGTCGCCGCATTTCAACCCATTCATCAGGAGCTATCAACATGCCAACGGTCAAACATCCAGCCCACGTTAAAGGCGATTTCTTTGTCGATTACGAAGAGAAAGTATTTGAAGATATCAAAGCTTTACCGGGTGAAAAAGCACTGGTTACTTTTCATACTGTTGCCTTTGAAGGGTCGATTGGGTTTGTCAATTTATTGCAAGCCACGCGCCTGCAACGCAAAGGTTATGAAACCTCTATCTTGTTATACGGTCCCGGCGTCACATTAGGTTTGCAACGCGGCTTTCCAACGCTTGGCGATGAGGCATTTCCGGGTCATCTGAATTTTAATAACCGGATCACTTCTTTCATGGAAGCAGGCGGCAAAGTCTATGCCTGCCGCTTTGCGCTTCAAGCTTTATACGGCCACGGTGAGCCTTCGTTGATTCCCGGTATTCGCGCAATCAATCCACTTGACGTACTGGATTTGAAGTTGATCCACACGCGTGCAAACGCGTTCATTCTTGATACCTGGACGCTATAAACCTTGCAAAGGGCGGATCATGAAAACGGACAATACAATGACAAGATCATCGCAAAAAAAGACGGTACGCGCGGCAGCGATTCAGATTGCACCAGACCTTGAAAGTGCTGGCGGCACGTTGGACAAGGTTTGTACAGCGATTGAAAGTGCGGCTGCAAAAGGTGCGGAGCTCGTAGTTTTTCCAGAGACCTTCGTGCCCTACTATCCTTACTTTTCTTTCGTCCGGCCGCCCTTTGCAGCAGGGGCTGAACACCTGCTTTTATACGAACGTGCAGTCGTTGTGCCGGGTCCGGTAACCGCTGCCGTCTCGGCTGTTGCTCGTAGTCACGGCCTAGTCGTTGTGCTGGGTGTGAACGAACGCGATCACGGCACGCTATACAACACGCAACTAGTGTTCGATGCCAATGGTGAACTGGTGTTAAAACGTAGAAAAATTACGCCGACTTATCACGAGCGCATGATCTGGGGTCAAGGCGACGCCAGTGGACTCAAAGTCGTGGAAACCGCCGTCGGTCGTTTGGGTGCGCTGGCATGTTGGGAACACTACAATCCACTAGCACGCTATGCTTTGATGGCGCAGCATGAAGAAATCCATTGTGCCCAGTTTCCCGGCTCTATGGTTGGACAGATATTCGCCGATCAGATGGAAGTAACGATACGCCATCATGCGCTTGAGGCTGGTTGCTTTGTGGTGAACGCCACCGGTTGGTTGACCGATGCCCAGATCATCGCGATCACACCCGATCCTGCCGTCCAAAAGGCGCTGCGTGGTGGTTGCTGCACTGCCATCGTATCGCCGGAAGGTGTGCTGTTGGCACAGCCACTGCGCAGCGGAGAAGGCATGGTGATCGCCGATCTCGATATGGCGCTCATCACCAAACGTAAGCGCATGATGGATTCCGTCGGTCACTATGCGCGGCCAGAATTATTAAAACTGGTCGTTGATGACCGTCGACATGCCCCTGTTTCACCACTTTTTAGTGAGGATACAGATAACACCGAAAACGAACAACCAACCTTCAACTCCGCCGACAGCCCAACTCTTGCGAGCACACATCATGCAAACAGTCTCTACACCACATCAACAACTAATTACTGAACTGCAATCGCTGGGCTTGCGACTCAATGACCCCAATGCTGGTGCTGCCAGTCGGCGCGGCGGGGCCGGCCCATCCGATCATAAGGCGGTTGTGGTGGATGGGCATACGGTGATGATTCCGGTGCATACGGCAAGCGCGTGGTCGTCGCCATTTGTGGCTGCGCCACTCGGTCCCGATGGCACCAGTGCGTTGCTGCGGGATGGGATTTCCGTTGGCGTTATCTCGTTCCCGCGTCAGCCACGTTTTTACAAAATGCAGACAATGGACGGTATTCCTTACTCCAAAATCGCGACATTACATGGCTCTGACGTACTGGCAACTACCGTGCTACAAAGCTGCATCCGCTACGAGAGTCGGCGTAAATCCTGTCAGTTCTGCGCGATAGGACAATCACTCGCTGCGAGCAGAACTATTTTGCGCAAGACGCCCGAACAATTAGCGGAAGTCGCGCGTGCTGCTGTTCTGCTGGATAACGTCAAGCATATGGTGATGACAACCGGCACGCCAAATGCCACCGATCGTGGCGCGCAGATTTTGTGCGAAAGTGCATTTGCCGTCAAGAGCGCGGTCAACCTGCCGATTCAAGGGCAATGCGAACCGCCGGACGACGATCTCTGGTTCAAGCGCATGCATGATGCCGGAATCGACTCACTTGGCATGCATCTCGAAGCAGTAACGCCTGAGGTGCGCGCTCGTATCATGCCAGGCAAGGCAAGCGTTTCGATTGCGCGCTATTTCGACGCGTTTGAAAGCGCTATAGAAGTATTTGGATATGGTCAGGTTAGTACTTACATACTCGCTGGACTTGGTGATACCACCGAAGCGATTTTGAGTATATGTGAAAAACTGATCGCCATCGGTGTCTATCCGTTCGTTGTGCCTTTTGTGCCAATTGCAGGGACGCCGCTGGAAGATCATCCCGCACCATCACCCCAATTCATGCGCGAACTACTGACACCGCTGGCAGCCATGCTGGAATCGCGTGGCTTGCGCTCAACCGATATCAAAGCGGGTTGCGGGCGTTGCGGTGCCTGTTCATCATTATCAACTTTTGAGAAGAAGCCATCATGAGCGCCGTCTGCACGCCACTAGTTGTCAATGCCGATAACGCTTTTGCAAATGCTACGGTACGCATCAAACTTGCGACGACACGATACGAACGTGAGGCAGCAAAACGCTTGAGGTGTGCTGTTTTTTGCGATGAGCAAGGCATCTTTGAAGGTGACGATACAGATGAAATCGATCAACGCGCATACCCTATTGCGGCGATTCTCTGTATTCCGGACATGCCCGATGAGCTCGTCGGGACCGTCCGTATTGTCGAGTCGCAATCTGGCATCTGGTATGGGTCACGTCTGGCTGTGGCGCGTCATGCGCGGCGAATCGGGTCAGTTGGTACTGGCTTAATTAACCTGGCAGTGCGTACCGCGCATGCACATGGATGCAAAACTTTTTTGGCGCAGGTACAAAACCAGAACGTGCCGTTGTTTGAAAGACTGCACTGGGCCTCGATAGACGAGATTGACGTCCATGGTCGTCCACATCATTTGATGCAAGCCGACCTTAACTTTTATCCACCGATGCACGATGGCGATATCGGCTTTGTGCTGATCCCTGGTGCGATATGAACATCGCCGGTCCAAAGTTGAACGCAGCATTACAAGAATCAGGTGCATTAATCACATTAAGCGCACTAACGACGATGTTGCGCGACTCACGCGGCATCGCGCATAAGCGAGATATTGATGCCGTTATCCGCACACTGGGAACCACCTATGATCGCACCGCCGCTGTGCCGGTCGGAGATGACTGTGCGGCAATCCCTGAACCCGACGGTAACGGTTATCTGTTATTTGCGATTGAAGGCTTTATCAATGAATTTGTCGCACAAGAACCGTGGTTTGCCGGATATTGTGGCGTGATGGTCAATGTCAGTGATATTTATGCCATGGGCGGTCGTCCAGTTGCCATCGTCGATGCATTGTGGAGTCGCACCGGCGATGCTGCGCAACCGATACTGGAAGGACTGGCAGCGGCCTCAACCATTTATAACGTGCCAATCGTTGGCGGTCATAGTAACCGCCGCAATGATAGAGAGCAATTATCGGTCGCTATCATTGGCCGAGCCAAGCGGCTTCTGACCAGCTTCGATGCACGTCCAGGTCAGCACTTGGTGGCCGCCATAGACTTGCGTGGGCACTTCCATGAGCCGTATGATTATTGGGATGCCAGCAGCGGTTCACCAGCACAGCGCCTGCGTGATGATCTTGCGCTATTGCCGATGATTGCAGAAGACGGCTGGTCTGAAGCAGGCAAGGACATTAGCATGGCAGGCGTAGTCGGCACTGCATTAATGCTGCTGGAATGTTCAGCAATTGGTGCGACCATTAATCTTGATGCTATTCCTAAGCCTCAGAACGTCGCGCTGGAACGCTGGTTAACCGCCTTCCCCAGTTATGGTTTTTTGCTCAGCGTAGCCGATGTACATCTGGAACAAGTATTGCAGCGCTTCACAGCGCGAGACATTGCCTGCGCTGCGATCGGTCGCACCGATGCCTCCGGCGTCGTGCGGTTGCAACGCAACGGTGAAACGGAAACGCTATGGGACTTCAACGCAGAGCCGTTGATTGGCTGCGGGCCAATGTCGGCAATATCCGCCGGAGTTAAAAGCCACTAAGTGAAAAGCCACGATTTTAAAAACCTTTTATTTTCGACAATCCGATACGACGTCCGCCCTTTATTGTTATATGGAGAGAACCATGCCCGTAGTCCACTTTAGCGTCCGCTGGCCGGACAATTCAACCAGCGATTGCTACTCTCCATCGCGGGTCATCAAAGATTATCTGGAAGTCGGAAAAAGTTATCCAATCCCCGATTTTGTAGAACGCAGTAGCGCCGCATTAACCATGGCGAGCGAGCGTGTGCAGCAAAAATTTGGCTACATGTGCTCATCCGCGATGGATCAACTTGGTCAAATAGAACGCACTGCCAGCCGGTTTGAAGATCAGGAAAACGCATTGGTCATTGTCGAAGCGTTTCGCCCGTGACGGCTGACTGTTCATTCTTTTTGCGATTGACCATTCGCTTGATCCCTTATCCGTCATTTATCCAATCAGCATTTGGAGAATAAATATGAATACTTCACCTCAATTATTGCAAGACAATCATTATTCGGTATTGATTATCGGCGGCGGCCAAGCCGGATTGTCGATGAGCTACAACCTGAAGCAGCAATGCATTGACCACCTTATTCTTGAAAAGAACCGTATCGGCCACGCCTGGAGAAGCGAACGCTGGGACACGTTTTGTCTGGTGACACCCAATTGGCAATGCACATTACCGGGATTTCCTTATACTGGAAACGATCCGTACGGATTCATGAAAAAAGATGATATCGTCGACTACATTGACCGATACGTCGCCTCATTCGAACCACCTGCCGCCGAGGGCGTCGGAGTTACAAGGCTGCTTCGCAATGCTGCAAACGTGTTTGAAATCGAAACAACCAAAGGCAACCTGACAGCTGATCAGGTTGTGGTTGCCATCGGTGGTTATCACATACCAATAATCCCAGGCGCGGCAGAAAAATTACCCGATCACATCGTGCAATTACATTCGTCTGATTACGTCAATCCTGAGTCACTTCCACCTGGCGATATTTTGGTCGTTGGTACAGGACAATCCGGTTGCCAGATAGCTGAGGATCTCCATCTCACCGGCCGCCGCGTGCACTTATGCGTCGGTGATGCACCGCGCGTTGCACGCACCTATCGTGGCAAGGATGTGGTGGAATGGCTTGACCACATGAAGTATTACGACCTTCCCGTTGAGCGCCATCCGCTTGGCACGGGCGTGCGCGAAAAAACCAATCACTACGTCACTGGACGTGACGGTGGACGCGATATTGATTTGCGCAAATTTGCGCTGGAAGGAATGCAATTATATGGTCGCTTCGAGACGTTCGCCGATGGTATCGCAACGTTCGGCAGCGAATTAAAAAATAACCTCGACAGTGCCGATGCGGCCTCCGAAAACATCAAAAACAATATCGATAAATTTATCGCCGACAATGCCATTGATGCACCAAAGGAAGCACGCTACGTGCCGCTCTGGGAGCCACCAGCGGATGCGCCGCAACGTCTTAATATGGGCAGCAATAACATTGCCGCGGTCATCTGGTGCATCGGCTTCCGTACCGATTTTAGCTGGATCGAAGAAACCATCTTTGATGCACGCGGCTATCCGGGCCACACGCGCGGCGTGACAGACATTGCGGGGCTGTATTTTCTTGGCTTGCCTTGGCAATACACATGGGGATCGGGACGATTTTCGGGCATTGCACGAGATGCCGGATATTTGCTGGAACACATTGTCCGACATCGCGATAAAAACCTGCCTACCATGAAGATATCTGTGCAATCAACACAACTAGAAGTGCAAAATAAATCAGCGCTTAATTGTTAAAATTACGCATCAAATTTGCGCTCACTGACCATCAACTTAAATATTAGGACGAGACAGATTCAAGTAAAGATAAAAAATAAGAACTAAACCGAAGGACAAAAGCGCAGCTCTGGCTGGCTGACCGGGGAATTAACTGCACCAAACCAACAATAAAAAAAGGAAGCCTTTTGGGCTTCCTTTCTTATTTTGGAGCGGGAGAAGAGGCTCGAACTCTCGACCTATACCTTGGCAAGGTATCGCTCTACCAACTGAGCTACTCCCGCGTTTTCTTTGCTAACCGATACAGGAGGAGATTCCCGAAATCCAAACCTATCTGGAGAGTGACCTCGGCGAAAGGTGAATCTACTCTTGTATCGGCTATGCTTTACTTAAAATCGCAAAAAACATTTAAAGCTAACTAACGAAGGACTGAAGTATAGCAGCCCTTCAACAAACGCACAACACCTAATTCAAACTTGATAAAAAATGTCTTCACAATGGTAAATATAGCGTTAAAACACAACATTCAACAATGTGGTGACAAATCCCTCATCACATTTCGATAATTTAATTATCACACTGAATCATCCAAAAAATCAACAGCGCAAAGAAATCTTATGTAAATTTTCGACACTGAGGCGACTCTCGCGTTACCGGAAGCTGCGCGCGCAAATCTTTCGACGATTTTTATTGCCGCAATTTCTTTAGGGAAAGACACCATCGCACAAGCGGTATCTCCATAGACCAATGGGCTATTGCATCCCAAATGCCTGTAAAACCAACCAGATATTCGCTGCAGAAATAACAACGAACAACATCCATGACAGCGCCGAGGTTGTCAGCGAATTGGCAAAGACTCCCATTAAGTCGCGGCGACTAGTAAGCTTAATCAACGGATACATGGCAAAAGGTAATTGAAGGCTCAATACGACCTGACTCATCACCAACAAACGTCCCACAGAATGTTCGCCCCACAAGATTACACCAATCAATGCCGGCACCAAAGCCAGGCTGCGTGTAATCAAGCGGCGCTGCCAGCAGGGTATTTTTATTTTTAGAAAACCATCCATAATGACCTGGCCTGCGATTGTTCCGGTAAATGTCGAGCTTTGGCCTGAGGCCAGCAAGGCCACGCCAAATAAAATACCTGCCACGGCGGTGCCCGCAATCGGGTCTAGTAAGTGGAACGCTTCGTCGATTTCCACAGCAACGTGACTACCGCTGGTGTGAAAGGCAGCGCCAGCCAAAACCAGAATAGCGACATTGATCACTAGCGCGACCATCAGGGAAAATATCGTATCCAGACGTGAAAACCGGATCGCCTGCTGCCGGCTGCGATCATTACTCTCAACCACGCGAGTCTGGACAATCGAAGAGTGCAAATAGAGATTATGCGGCATGATCGTCGCACCAAGAATGCCAATAGCCAAATAAAGCGGTTCTTGGCCGGCCAGCGCTTTTAACGACGGGATCGCGCCAGCGGCGACGGCGCTCCAGTCTGGCTTGACAAATAACAGTTCGGCAAACAGACAAACACTGATGGTGAGAATCAAACCAAGAATGATTGCCTCAATCTGCCGAAAGCCTTTTCCTTTAAGACCGAGCACGATAATCGTATCAAATGCCGTCAGCAATACCCCAGTCACCAGCGATACGCCAAACAGTAACTTGAACGCCAGTGCGCTTCCCAATACCTCGGCAACATCACACGCGATGATCGAAACCTCAGCAAAAAACCACAGAGTTTTGCCCGCACGTGGACTGTATTGTTCGCGGCAATGCACTGCTAGATCTTTTTGGGTGGCAATACCGAGTCGCATACTCAGACACTGCAACACGATCGCAGCAAGGCTCGACAAAATCACCACAAAAAGCAAGCTATAGCCGAATTGTGATCCAGCCTGAATATCGGTCGCCCAATTTCCGGGGTCCATGTAACCGATTGAGACCAACAAACCTGGACCAGTAAAGCGGACTATTTTTCGCCATAGCGGTGCAGTGGGAGAAACTGCTACCGTACCGACGACTTCAGACGGGCAGAATGGCGCAGTGGCCGTAGTAGGTAAACCAAACATAGTTTTTCAGTACACGAGGATGAATTTGATTCAATCGCAAGGCTGGTGCTCTGCGATGGTTTGAAGCCTATCAAATAATGCATCACTAGTGTAACGACTTTATGCCAAACACCCTACCCGCTCTTGCAAACGTCCCAGCATGGGTAGATATTCCTTTACAACTAACGAGTTTTACCATCGTTTTTGCTTGAAAACCAATCCATAACAAAAACACCCAAACACCGTGAACAAACGATCTGCTAGGGTATTTTGATATCCGGGACGATCAACAAGCTGCCAGAAACTACCCTAACCGTATACCAGCGCCAATGCCCTCGCACCAGGCGCGCATAGATCGCAAGGTACGAGCCAACTTGCAGCGCGACGATAACTAAAGCACTCACTATCGTATCACCAGCGACAACTGCAATGAATGACATGACCGCCACCCAAGTGCCGACAAAGCACACCACCGCCGCATTACGTAGCCATGGCCTGGCAGGGTTATGACGCAGCATTTGACACACGACACGACGATAAATCAGGGCATGAAGATGCAGGCGATCTGCATGTCCGGGACTCATTTTTCGGACGATCTTCCTACGATAGATACTATATAGCACTTCAATAATAGGGTACGCACAGATTGCCAATACCTGCCATGCGTTGATCGAAGGATTGCGTATAAGTAGCAATATCATGACCTCGGAAACCAAAAAACCCAAAAGATAAGCCCCGCCATCTCCGAGAAATAATCGTCCTGTCGGGTAATTAACGACCAAAAAACCGAAGGCAGCTCCCGCAATCAACAACGCCAACTGGGTCACCAACACGTCTCCACACCGCCATGCGAGATACCCAAGTGCGGCCAACATAATAATAACTACGGTTGCCGCGATGCCATTAAAACCGTCAATTATATTGATAGCGTTGGTCCCGCCAGCGACCACGAAAGCGGTCACAAGAATAGCAAATGGAACGATTGTTAATAAAGCGTCGAAGCCCCATATGTCCAGACCATCAATGATGGCACCAGATAACCAGCTTGCTAGAAATGCAGAAACCATACTGGCTACCAGGCGCGCCTTGACCGATACTCTTTTTGTCAGATCTTCCAACGTACCAACCAGAAAAATAGGGCAACTGGCAAGCAGGAGTGAAAACACGTCTTGTATGTTGATTGGCTTAACAAGAGACGGACTAATGATTGCAAAAAAAATGGCTGAAAAAATGAGGCCAGTCATCACAGCGATCCCGCCAATGCGCGGGACTGCTATTGTATGGACTTTTTGTATCGCAGAAAGATCGTGATCTAAAGAATGCTTACCGTGCCAATTTTGTGAAAGTACAATCAACAAACTGGTCGCAAAGCTGAGAATCGCAGCAGCAACACCGAAAGAAGCCATATTCAATATGTTCATTGCGCCAGCCATTTTGGAGTTAACTTAATTGATCTCAGGTTTAATCTTAAAAAAGACCGGTTCGGGGTAACTAATATCAGCGCTTCAGTTCCGATTTTTAGCGCCGCATTCATCTCACCACTGCACTTTTTACTTACTTCTCCGAACTAGCCAGCGTCAGCAATCTCATCAACCTTACTAACGCGAGCCGTGATTAAAAGTCGGGGCCAAATATGCGTATCACACCCATCTCATCGCTTTATGGGTTTGAGTGAATTGTGCCATTTTCGGTAACGAGAACAATTGAGGTATTTTTTGTGCAACCGATTGTTCGCTCGATAGCCAGCGGACCAAGTCATCCCCAGACATTGGTTTTGCGAAGTGATAACCCTGCCCTACATCAAAGCCAAGTTCTTGAAAAAAAGTCGCGTCACTCTCAGATTCGATGCCTTCTGCAACTGTTCGAAGATCAAGATTTTTCGCCATATTAACGATTGAATTGAGGATTAGAATCGAGCGCTTATTTTTTCGCGCAGACGCGATAAACGATTGATCGATTTTAATTTCGTTAAACGGCATCTGGCTTAATTGCTGCAATGAGGAGTAACCTGTCCCGAAATCATCGAGCGACAATCCGAAACCGTGCATTTGCAATCTGGTAACGCTTTCCAGCAATCCTTTGTAGTCCTTGGGAAGCGCTGTCTCGGTGACCTCGATAGTAATACGCTCAGGATTTACCTGATGTTCCTTCACAATGGCCAACCATCTGTTCGGTATCGCAGTATTTTCCAAGGTTAACGGTGATGCATTGATAGAAATACTGATTTCCGGCCTAATCGAATACCACTTTTTAGTGGACTCAAGCACGTTGCACAGCAGATCTTCAGTCAATTGATCAATCAGACCCGCAGATTCCATCAAAGGAATAAATTGCGACGGAGGAATCACACCTTGATCTGGATGCATCCATCGTGCAAGAACCTCAACACCGACCGGCGTGCGCGTAGCAAAGTCTAATTTTGGTTGAAAATAGGGCACGAATTGCCCTCGTTTTAAAGCGGTACTCAGATCTTCTTTAGACCAGCACTGAAACGGCACTCTCTTGCGGAAAACATATTCAGCTTTTTGTGGATGCAAGGCCGGCGATATGAGATTTTTGAGATTAGAGAATTTAACTGGCTTAATGATCCGACCAGAAAGTCGTATGCCGTAACTTAATATTATTTCTTCTGCAGAACACAGTAGATCATCTTCCAACGCTGATGAAAGAATGACTCGACCTATTTTTGCACGGGGCGCTTCACGGAGAAATTCTATTCCATCCATGCCGCCCATCCGTAAATCGCAGATCGTGAAATCAAACTCCTCGGCATAACCATCAAGCAGCGCTAATGCCTGTTGCGCATCAGCTGCTTCGGCCACAAAACCGACTCCTAGAACTTTCAAATACATCACTAGAGTGGCACGCTGACTTTGATCTTTTTCAAGAACCAGTATCTTTTGGTTAGAAAAAATAGAATAGGGAATTTTCATAAGACCAATCTAGGTTAGCCGTTCAGATCAACACTGGGCTGATATCGGAAGTCAACTCAATATCAGGTTCCAACCAGCATTGCAGAACCTCTTTGAGAGAGGCCGTAGAAGCAGGTTTCGCAATATAACAATCCATTCCAGCCTTAAGACAACGCTCCCTGCCTCCCTCCGTACTATTTGCAGTAACCGCAATAATAGTCAAATGCGCTCCGGTAATTTTCTCGTGCTGCCTAATTTTTTCAGTCATTTCGTATCCATCCATGACCGGCATCTGGCAATCTGTAAAGATAATCTTGCAGCTATTACTAGATAGCCAAGATATTGCTTCCGCACCGTTCGATAGAACTTTTACGGCGTCGAAACCAATCCTCTTTAACTGATGAACAATCAGTTTTTGAAGGATTTTGTTATCTTCGACAACGAGAATTCCAGGCTGTATTTTCATCATTTTTAGCGATAGGTATTTTTGTCGTTTAGGGCGAGCCCTTAGCAACGCGCTATAGTTCCGGAGACTTTTTTGTATAATTTATTGACGTTCCGTTTGACTCTTAGTCGCAAAAAAACCTCGTGATAAGCCAAGGCTTTTTTGCGATGACCACATTGTTTATTTTGCAGGCAGGCCAGCTAGCAATCCGGTCAGTAGACCTGACACAGGTGTCAACGCGCCCGCGCCAGAAGTACCAGTCACACCACTCAATGTGCTAGTCAAACCGCTGACTAGTCCAGTAACCGGCGCCAGCGAACCGGCACCAGGAGTAGCGACGCCACTCAACACACTGGTCAGACTACTCACCACTGTTGTCACAGGAGACAACGAACCAGCTCCTGCTGAGCCAGTGACGCTAGTCAATGTGCTAGTCAACGTGCCAACTAACCCAGTGACTGGTGCCAGAGAACCAGCACCCGGAGTAGCAACGCCGCTTAACGTACCAGTCAAGCCACTGATCAGACCGGTGACTGGTGCCAGAGAACCGGCGCCAGGAGTAGCAACGCCGCTTAACGTACCAGTCAAGCCACTGATCAGTCCGGTAACTGGTGCCAGAGAACCAGCGCCAGGAGTAGCAACGCCGCTTAACGTACCAGTCAAGCCACTGATCAGTCCGGTGACTGGTGCCAGAGAACCGGCGCCAGGAGTAGCAACGCCGCTTAACGTACCAGTCAAGCTCCCTACCAACACTGTTAGCGACGACAGCGATCCCGCGCCAGGAGCCCCTGGCAAGCCGCCTACAGTGCCAGTTACACCTGTAATCAAACTAGTCAACGACCCTAAAGGATTGGTCCCTGTAGCGCCGCCTAAGCCGCCTGTCAGAGAGCTAAGAAGAATTGTCGCTGGCGACAATGGATTGGTACCACCGCCCGCTAAGCCGCCAAGACCGGCGAACAAACCATTGACCTGGTTACCCAATAACGGTTGCAAGCTATTGGTCAAACTGTTGTTAGCGAGAGCAATCACAGTGCTACCCACAGTCGTCACGACACCGCCCAAACCTGCGGATAGTGGCGTATTAATGCCGCTCAGTTGCGTGCCACCAGCAACGACGGCGCTGCCAACCGCGATGAGCAAGCCGTTAACTGGCTGGTTAAGACCAGTAGTATTGCCAACTGCTTGCGTTACTGTATTAACAGTGCTGGTAAGAGGCACAATCGCTGTGCTTAATGCCAGCGTAACCTGCTGGACCGGGCCTGTCGTCAATGTAGTCGTTAATGGCACAGCGATTTGTTTTACAACACCACCAACAGCGACCACCAGTCCACCAACCGGTGTGGTGACCGGGGCCAGAACTGAAAGCTGATCGCTACCTAATCCAATCACCAGTTGTCCGGCGCTTTGGACTGTGTCGCCAACCTTACCGACCACACCACCAACACTACCGACGGTGATACCCACTGGATCTGTTGCAGTACCGATCTGACCAAGGCCGTTTGTCACGCCAGCACCTAGCGTTGTCAGGACGCCGCTACCATTGCTGACAACACCATTCAAGCCACTACTTATGCCAGAAGTTAATGGCAACTGACTAGTCAACGTCGTACCTAGGCTATCTACTGCAGTGCCGATACTTGATACGACTGAGCCTGTATTAGAAAGAAGATTCGACTTAACTAAATTGTTAGTTCCACCACCAGTGCCACCAGTGCCGCCAGTTGCGCCTGTACCACCAGTTGCGCCTGTGCCGCCAGTTGCGCCTGTACCACCAGTTGCGCCTGTACCACCAGTTGCGCCTGTGCCGCCAGTTGCGCCTGTGCCGCCAGTTGCGCCTGTGCCGCCAGTTGCGCCTGTGCCGCCAGTTGCGCCTGTGCCGCCGGTTGCACCATCCGTGCCATTGCTACCATTTGTACCAGCTGCACCTGTACCACCCCCAGCTCCCGTGCCGCCAGTTGAAGCATCGCCAGTACCACCTGCCGTGCCACCCGCTGTGCCACCACTACTCGCTCCACCGATTTTGCCTATCGTACCGTTGCCAGCACATCCCGATAACAAACCAGCAAACAATAGTGATACTGCAATTAGGCTTCTTTTCTGTGATGTTTTCATGATATTTCCCCGGGTTGGTAATGCAGAAACGCCTGCTTTGGGGTCCTTAATGCAAATAACATACCAGAGGAAAATATCAGAAAATTTAGCTTGTTTTAATAAGTAGAAATTTGTACAAATTTTAAATAAATGCTTTTAAAATCAATCACTAACGATTCTTTAGCAAATTTTTAAGGGCGCAATTTTAATCGGGAAAATATCTATTTTTGGACGTAACACGTTACGTTACATCAAGGAACATCAGTATTCCCTGGCGTGAAAATTCGTTGCCTTTTCAAATACAAAAAAGTGGATTTGTTCTACTTTATAAACCACGCTTTTCTAAAGGAATTACACTGAAAAATTAATGCCAGAGACCTTTATATGGTTAAAAGCGCACCCTATTTACCCACCCGGCTACGGCCAAAACTATCTGTCGGTAACGGCAAACGGCGCAATATATATACTGCTGGAATACAAAGCAGGATCGCTAGAGCGCTACTCACCACACTCCATCCAATACCATAGTTATAATTTTTCGGAATCAAATGCAAAGAAATCGCCATACCACGAATAAAACTAAAAAAAATGAAGTGCAATGGAAAAATCGTTAACGTATTTTCTGAAAGCCATTTACTGACTATCGACGACGGTAATAGCCTGGAAACAGAAAAGGTGGCGATAATCCCTAGCAATGCGATTGGAAAATAGAGTGAAGGCCACACACCAAAATGCATGTTAGCCAGGTCGACCGAGCCAGTTTTAGACACTACAAAAGCAAGTAATCCAAATGCGGCAATAAAAGTAAAAATAAAATACACTCGCTTAATATGAGTGAAATAATCCTTATCTCGGACGCATTGTCCGATGGCATAAAACGCAAGCCCTATCCACATGCTATCCAATCCCAAAGGAAATCTATAAGGTACAAACTTCCACAGCATTGAGATGGCAAACGCCAGAACCACAAACAGACAAGTGGAAGTCATCGTTGTCAATAATTTGCGCGAGGCGTGATAGGCGATGACCGTCAGCAAAAAGCACGGAAAAAACCAAAGCGGAGGATCGACGTAAAGATCAGACTCAAGTCCGCTAAAAAATCCTACCACCGGCCCGTACCAAGTATTCCCTGCATAAAGCAGTGCCTTGATGCCGACATTACGTGTCACCAGCCAGTAAATAAAAGCAACCAAAAAAAAGAGCACATAAGGTATGCCTATATTTTGTAAACTTTTTTTTGAATTACTGACAATAGTCGCCTCTAATTTAGTCGGCTTAATCAGAAATCCGGAAATAAAAAAGAATAACGGGACATGAAAACTAAAGATTAAATGCGACAAATAATCCGGAAGACCTCTACTATGTCCGAGAACAATAAGGGCAATACCAATAGCTTTAGCATTGTCGATAAAACCATAATGATTCTGTGCTGGCACATTACGTGTTGCGCTAGCAGTCACAATATTTCCCGCTAGATCACTCACGAAACCAGTCTCGTGTCGGAAAACTTATCTGGCGCCAATAGCCTTTCCACTACTGCAGACCAGCTTAAATGCTCTTTATGAGGGGGCAAACGTGGTGTACCCAGCGCGCTGCGTAGCGCGCGGAAAATAGAATCTGCATCGCCGGGCTGATATCCAAAGCGCGAGACGAAATCCCCTACGATGCCATCAGGGCACACGGCAGGTAGACCAAAAAAATCATACTGCATCAGCTTCATTGAGGTATCGGAAAGATAGCGTGGAACGTTTTCTGATCGATAAGGTGCTATTCCTACGGTTGCATGTTTGATATATGGCAGCGTAAGGAGATGTGGCATCTCATCATGCACAACAACGTTTTTTCCAAAGTCAGGATGCGGCGCCATACCGCAACCAATAATATGAAAAGTCACTTCAGGAAAAAGTCTTGATGCCACTACAAAAAAATCTGGATCGAACAACATTGATCCCACCGATACCGCAGTCAGACCGGGTCCATAAGGAGATGGATCAGCATGTTCTTCGACCGAAAAATCAAAGCCGTGTGGTACTACATAACAATTATCCAGACTCGGCATCTCATCAGCCATGAATCGAGAAGTGAGGCAAATCGCGTCCATTTTTGGCGCGACTTCCGTAAAAATTTCCTTAACATACGATGCAACATTAATCGTAGCAAGGTCATCAGAAGCAAGATAAATGGTTTTTGCCTGCGGATTCAGGCGCTTTACAAGATCGAAAAAAATTGGAGCGATTCCACTTTCAAAGATTACAACATCCGCTTGCTCTATCCATTCGACCAAGACAGGATTGGGATTGTTGACGTATCGTTTAAATAAAAATTTTTCTATAGGAGAGAAAATATTTTTACGCGTATTGAATGGATGGATAAATGTCTTCCATAGAAAACAGTGGATGCCATCGCGCAAACCTACTTTATTTGCGAGACTATTTAGCGATTTTCTGGGGTCGGATTTTAACTGCGATAGTAGACTGTATTGGCAAGAAAAAAAACTGGTAGGACCATATTTTTTTAATTCAGCTGCAATAAAATGTACGTTCACCCTTCTTCGGGACCGATAGTCGTGGGCAGTAATCATTAGAGATCGCATTGTGTATCTTTCTAGAAGTAAATTCTTGCTTGGCGTTCTAATCTGACCGGGCATAGAAAAATACAATTTTTCGTCGTTGCTTGGTGGTGATACTTAAAGGCATTGCTCAACATCTTGGTGCCATGTTGATCTGCCATCTATTCACAGAAATACTTCATCAGTTAGGCGTCTGATTGCGGATTAAGTTCGGCATTAAACTTTGTAATAAGGGTATTATTTAAAAGTTCATAACAGCATCCGGTTTTTCCATCAGAATCACCCGCTTAAATTCTGCTTGTATGCGCGCTAGTGCATCTTCCGATTCGGCCTCAAAACGCATGACTGCCACCGGCGTGGTATTCGATGCCCGCACCAATCCAAAGCCATCCGGATATTCCACGCGTAAGCCATCAATCTTGATAATGTCATCCGCACCGGGAAACTCCGCTTGCTGCTGTAAAGCGGCAATCAGCGTAAAGTTCTCGCCCTCGGCCAAGGTCAATTGTAATTCCGGCGTGCTAGTCGATTGCGGTAGTGCGTTCAGCACCGCTGAAGGATCACTCTCCCGACTCAACAATTCCAGCAAGCGGACACCGGCATACAAGCCGTCGTCAAAACCATACCAGCGGTCTTTGAAAAACACATGCCCACTCATCTCACCGCCCAGCGGCGCACCGGTCTCGCGCATCTTCGCTTTGACCAGTGAATGGCCGGTTTTCCACATCAGCGGCTTGCCACCGTGCTGCGTAATCCATGGCGCCAGATGGCGCGTACATTTAACGTCGTACAAAATTTCCTGGCCCGGATGACGGGTCAGGACATCAGCGGCAAACAGCATCAATTGCCGATCCGGATAAATGATTTGACCATCTTTGGTGACGACGCCCAGACGATCGCCATCGCCGTCGAACGCCAGGCCAATTTCTGCGTCAGAGGTTTGCAGCGCCCGAATGACATCCTGTAAATTCTCCGGATGCGCCGGATCGGGATGATGGTTCGGAAATGTTCCGTCCACCTCACAAAACAATTCTTGTACTTCGCAGCCGAGGGCGCGATACAGTTCACCAGCAAACGCACCCGCCACGCCATTGCCGCAATCGACAACGATCTTCATCGGCTTTGCCAACGTCACGTCGCTGAGGATGCGTTGCAGATAGGTGTCCTTGATATCGTGCGTGCTGTAATGCCCCACATTCTGCGTCTGCTCGACCGTGCGGCTAACCGCATCCGTCGCAATCGACTGATACAGTGCCTGAATGGTTTCGCCATAAATCGCCTCGCCCGCCAAAACCATTTTGAAGCCGTTGTAATCGGGAGGATTATGGCTGCCAGTCACCATGACGCCGGATTGTGTGTCCAGCACATGGGTCGCAAAATACACCATGGGCGTGACGACGACACCGAGATCAATCACGTCGACGCCAACATCCTGTAACCCTGACGCCAGGGCTGCGGTCATTTCGGCGCCAGATAAACGGCCATCACGACCGATCACAACTGTCTTTTGCCCCTTAGCGATGGCCGCTAGGCCAAAAGCCTGACCGATATGACGCGCGATGCCAGCGTCAAGCGTTTTGCCAATAACACCGCGGATGTCGTAGGCTTTGAATATCGAATTTTGGAGTGGGAGCATAATTTTTTTAGTCAATTTAACTTAATTGGTTAGAGGCACATAAGCCCCAACGGAAGCGCATTAGAGACAACATCTCTTTGCCTTAACTACGTTTATATATATCCTCGAAACGAACAATATCGTCCTCTCCCAAGTAACCGCCTGACTGTATTTCGATCAAATGCAATGGCATTTTTCCTGGATTTTCTAACCTGTGCTTAACGCCTATCGGTATGTAAGTGGACTCATTTTCGGTGAGAAATTTTTCATCTTCTCCGCAGGTAATGCGTGCTGTACCACTCACCACCACCCAATGTTCGGCGCGATGATGATGCATTTGGAGCGACAATTTTCCTCCTGGATTAACGGTGATACGCTTAACCTGGAAGCGATCACCTATATCGATTCCCTCATAACTTCCCCAAGGTCGGAACACACTTGTATGATTCAAATGTTCGGTCCGTTGATTCTCCTTAAGATCATTGACGATTTTTTTGACATTTTGGACCTGATCTTTGTGCACTACCAACACCGCATCTTTGGTTTCTACGACGATCAAATCCTCGACCCCGACGACCGCCACAAAACGACTTTCCGCTCTGATCATGGAGTTTTTTACGCCATCGGTATAAACGTCGCCTCGCAGGACATTCCCATCTATATCAGCATCCAGTATTTCCCATAAAGCAGACCATGATCCAACGTCGTTCCAACCGATTTCGGATGGCACAACGACGGCATGCGTAGTGTGCTCCATGACGGCGTAATCAATCGACTCTCCTGGACAAACGGCAAAGGAGGTCTCATCCAAACGGCAAAAATCGAGATCACGATAAGCGCCGCTGAACGCCTTATCGCAACTTTCTGCTATAGCGGGACGGAAGGCGTGGAGCTCTTCAAGATAACGCGATGCCAAGAATAGAAACATGCCGCTATTCCAGCTATAAGCTTTATCCGCAACAAAAATTTCGGCCGTGGCACGGTCAGGCTTTTCCACAAATTTGTCGACTGTGTAACAACCATCCGTTCCTTCCAGAGCTTCACCGCGCCGGATATATCCATACCCCGTCTCGGGGCCGGATGGGACGATACCAAAAGTCGCAAGCGCGCCACTGCGCGCCGCTTGCGCCGCACGCTGCAACGCCACATGAAAAGCCTCGACATCAGCAATCACATGGTCTGCTGGCAGCACCAGCATCAGCGCTTCCGTATCTTCTTTCAATAAAAAATGTGCCGCTACGGCGACCGATGGCGCGGTATTTTTGCCTTCAGGTTCCAGCAAAATACCTAATGGCGCTACGCCAATGGCCCGCAATTGTTCAGCCACTAGAAAACGATGCTCATTACCGCAAGTAATTAACGGCGGCATCAACTCGGACCACTCCGACAACCGTAATAATGTCTCTTGCAACATCGAAAAATTCGAGCAGAGCGGCAGCAGTTGCTTTGGCAGCGCCTCACGCGAGAGCGGCCATAAGCGCGTTCCAGAACCTCCGGCAAGGATAACGGGATAAATTCTCATAGACCATCCTGCGTCATGGCAGCCGTGGTCCCTACTCTTGCTTTTGACCCAGAATCCAACTGATAGTCCGACTTGGAATCTAACTTAGAATCAATTTTAGATTCAGATTCAGCTGGAGATTCTGGCGGCTTATCGCGAGCATCACCCCATTCATGCTTGCCCGATTCCGGTAAATGAAGCATCTCACCAGCACGGTTCACGCTATATTCCTTGACCACAACCATTTCTTCCAGATAAGCGTCGGGCAGTATTCGCGTGTATTCAAACAACACACTACGCACCACTTCAGAGCCAGAACATACATGGCTGCCGTGTCCGATCCAGGTTGGTCCAATGATGGTGCAACCGGCCTCAATCAGACAACCGGCACCAATATAAACTGGCCCTTGAATGGTGGTACCGTTCCAATCTATGCTGGTATTAAGGCCGACCCATACCCCATCGGCGATTTGCGTCCCTGGCACTTCCAGCTGCGCTACTTCACCCAACAACACGCTTTGCAACACACTCCAGTAATCGGTCACAGTACCAATATCAATCCAATTGAAGTACCTTTGCTGCGCGTAAAATGGCAGGCCTTTTTCGGCCATCAGCGGGAACAGATCGGAGCCGATGTCGAACATTGTGCCAACAGGTATCAGATCAATGGCCTCCGGCTCAAAGATATAGATGCCGGTACTAGCGAAATTAGAGAGTGCGTCTGCCTCTTTCGGCTTCTCCTGAAATGATTTTATGCGTCCATCAAGATCCGTCACCACCACGCCATAGCTATCCACTTTATCCCAAGGCACCTCCTTGGTGACAACGCTTACCATTGCACCTTTTTTCTTATGCTCAAACAGTGCGGACGTCAGATCCAGATCAATTAACGCATCGCCGCAGATCACAATAGTCGTATCATCAAAAAAATTCGCAAACTCCTGAATTTTCTTGATACCCCCCGCTGAACCTAACGGTTCGGGAATGACCTCGCCACTATCATTGATATAGCCTTCAAACGAATAGCCAATCTGAACCCCGAATTGACTACCGTCCCCAAAATACTCTTCGATTTTGTGATGTAAATAGCTAACATTCACCATGATGTCACGCACGCCGTAACTAGCAAGATACTCGACCAGATAAGCCATTACGGGCTTGCCCAAAATCGGTATCATCGGTTTGGGAAGATCATAGGTCAGAGGACGAACGCGCGTGCCCTTGCCTGCCGCTAAAATCATTGCTTTCATGTTTCACCTCTTAAAATTTAATTTGGAATATCGTCAATATGATCAGGTTGCTATCTATCCCTCGCCCAGCAAATTCAGTACATTCCACTTCAGGCTTTCAGGTTTGTTGCATGGTTTGTATGTCTGTTGGAACTATCGCCCCGATGCTTGCGACACAAAAGCAGAAATCGCATGATGTCAATGGTGTAGCGGCGTAATAGTCGACGTGGTTCAAGACACAATCGATATAACCATTCGAGACGTGTGCGTTGGATCAAACTAGGCGCTCGCGCTTTATCCCCACTCCAAAAATCGAATAATGCACCAACGCCGATCACGACATTTGCATGCAATGTCTGGCGACTCAACAGTATCCATTCCTCCTGAATCGGATTGCCGAGAGCCACTAATACCACTTCTGCCTCAACCAAATTGATCGCCTTAATCAACGCGGCATGATCATGTTCAATCCCGGTATAACCGTCGCAAGTACCAACGACCGTTTGTCCAAGGTTCATGCGGACATGTTCCGCTGCTTTGGCGAGGACTTCAGGCTTTCCTCCCAACATGAACACCCGTAGCGGTCTTTTCGCGCAAGAAAAGAAATACGGTATGAAATCTGTACCGTTTAAATTTTCTTTGAATTTATCACGACGAAATAGAAACGCAGCGATATCCATTCCAATACCATCATTAACAATCGCTACCGAATCGCTCTTCATCGTTCCCAAAAGATAGCGACATTGAACGATGAAATTGGTATTTGCAAAAAATAGTGACACTTTCTTTTTGCCCTGCACTATTTGGCGCAAATACCTGGCCAACACTGGTGAAGTGGTTTTAATGACCGGGTAACCCGCGATCGGAATAAATTTTTCTTCACTCATGACCCACTCCTGAAAAAACCTCAACACCATAAAAGTACAATCCATTTCCGTATGTTCTTAAGACGCCATTTAGCGCACAAAAAAACGACGGAATCGCAAAGCAGCAAGCAACATCTCGTGCCATGAACTATTCACTGCGCGAATTTTCCAACCAGTAATAGCTACGATAAATGGATACAGCAAGCAGACAATCATTACGCCTCCCGCAACCAGCGTCACGTCGGTAAAGTGTGGAGGCATCATTAGAAGATAAGCACCCAATCCCAAAAACAATATGATGCTGCCCACCAAAGGCGGTGCCAGCGCAAACCACATCATGCGAACGTCCAGACCCAGTGCGCGATTGAGCAAGGTTTGTGAAATAGGGAATACCAGCAAAAAAGCACCGCAAAATGACAGACTCATACCAATCAGTCCAAAGTGATAGAAGGCTGCAGACAATGCGGTTGCCAACATTAATTGGGCGATGCCAACCATTACCGGTATACGATTTTTCCCCATTGCAAAAAACAGGTAGTCATTTAACTGGGTGATGGATGACAGGAGATACAAAATTGCAAGGGCGCCAATAGTTGGCGCTGCAGGTAACCACTTCGCCCCAAACACAGCCGTTATCAGAGGTTTCGCTAACACGGCTTGAAAACACAACAGCGGCGCAACGCAAAAGAACGTAATACCGAGTATTTTTAAATAGCCCTTTCTCAATGCTGCCAGATCCGTCCCTGCATTCGAAAACACCGGCAGCGCCACTTTGTGCATCGAACTGGCAATCACCAGATACACGGCTGACGTCACCCGCTTAGCCAAGTTATAAAGACCAGTTGCATACGGCCCAAGAAATATACTGACTAATAAAGAGTCGCCGTTGGTGTTGGCAAAGCTGAGCACACCCGACATTCCTACCTGACGAACATCATCCCAATATCTACGCATCAATGCACGGTCGAATACCAACCTTGGCAACCAGCGACTTTGGGCCACCACCAGCGCCAGGCCAAGACCGGATGCGGTCACTTGTTGCACCACCAGCGACATGCCGCCCCAGCCCTTGGTTGCCAGCGTGATGCCGACCACACCGCCAATCGATACCGATAGGATGGAACGAATAGCCAGTTGACGGAACATCATATTGCGCACCAACCTTGCCTCATAAGCGCGCACCAGACCGTAGAAAAGTACAGAAGCACTCATCCCCTGCAAAACAGTTTTTAAATCTGGAGCACGAAATAACGAGGACACCACTCCGGCCGAGAAAAACATTAGTCCTGCAAGGATTAATCCTGCCAATGTGCAGCAAGTAAAGACCCACGAATACAGACGGTCATTTGGTTCTTTGGTGCGCACGATCGGCATCGCTATCGCATCGAATACGACAAGACGGGTAAATAGAATAAAAAGATGGGCGACCGTCAACAAACCAAATGCATCCGGTGCCAAAAAGCGCGCCAGCACCGCAAAGATGACGAATGACAATATCTGCTGGGCGAGGTTATCCACAATCGACCAGATCGATCCTGACGCGACGCCACCCGCTTTTTTTTGCTTTATTGCGCCCATTTCCATAACTTTATATCCAGTTCTACTTTCATTTTTTCCCCGTTTCGGCTTCTGCTTTATAAGCTTCTACTAAATAGTAAAAACTCTCTAACCTCTACCAGTCGCTACATGGCCCGCTTCAATATCTCCACTTGCGGCTTTTCTCCGTTCTCATCGGGTTGGATGCTGAACGGATAGCTACCTAACCATCTACCGGTAGACCAGTATGTCCAACCACCCCATGCAGAAGTGTTTTTGGTGCCGTCAACCAATGCTGATAAGGCTTTCAGGCACGCTTCGTTTGGTGCCACACCAAATTCACCCAGAAACAGACGTTGCTTGGTCGAAATTGCCCATTGCGTGATGTTGGCCATGACCGTCTTCATGCGAGCGGTATCAACACAGGAGTTGTTGGTGCCAGAAGAATCAGCATCTGCGTATTGATGCGTTTCGAGCATGTAGTTATTGGCAGGATCGTGAAATGACCTAAACGCGTCGGCGTTTGAGGTGCCTGCATCCTTAGAAAACCAGGAATGCGCGCCACTCCAGCCTCCTCCAGGAACTAAAATCAGATTCTTTGCACCTTTTTTTCGCAAGGCTAGAACGGTTTCCTGCGCGGTTGCTGCCCACTCAGCGGTCGGCAATTTACTGGGTTCGTTCATCAAACCAAACGCAACATTGGCAGGGTCTTTGAAAGAGGGCTGAAGACGCGTCCATAGGTCGACAAATGCTTCACGCGGGACATCAACAGAGCCAATAGGCTTGCTGCGATATTCACCATAATTATGCACATCCAGAATCATACAAGCGCCGATGGAACGGGCATCGGCCACCGTGGATACAATCCTGTTTAACTCAGCGGAATCAAGTGCACCAAACAATTTAGGTTGCACTCGCTCCCATAGAAACGGCAGCCGAAAGGTATTCATTCCCAGCGACTGAAAATAACGCATATCGGCGATATCAGGATAAACATAATCTTTAAAAACCGTACCCGGCAGCTTCTGAGCAGCAAACTCTGCACCACTCAAATTGACGCCAACCAGCCGTTTGTTATCCAGACAATTAGCAACTGCCAAATGCGTCATAAGAAAGCATCCTATAAACATGCCAATGGAAAAAGCGCCTCGCGCTATGCGGGAAAATGCAAATGCATAGGAGCGACTTGCATTTTTAAGCATCGCCCTTAAGAAGATTTTCTTCATCGTTCATCACTTTCACAGAAAAGGGGCTGGGCATTAGATGCCATTGGAAATAACGGAAGTATTTTTTTCTTAAAGCTATTTCCCATCGTTTTAATCAACTGCGCTCCAGGCTTTTCAACTAAATGAAAATTAAGCCAGGAGACAATCAAGACAATGACGGAAAATATGACCAGAAAAATAATTTGAAGCGAGATCGACACCAGATCGTTGCTCTTCTCCGGAAGTAATCTCTGGAATAGATAAATGACCGGCATATGCAGTAAGTAAATTGAAAAACTACATTCGCCGCAGAAAACAATAAACTTATTTTCGAATAATAATTTTGCAATTGCGGAGGGAAACGTAAAGCTAAATACTAGAACCGCGCCAACCACAGCTGTCAAAATACTGCTATAAAATTCTTTATTGCTTAAAAATGGTAGCGGTAGGAGTCCACTTTCCATCACAATCATCAATCCGATCAACACTACGTGCAATGCAGTGATTGATTTTTTATCTTGCGTTGTTTTAATACTTGATCGGATCACACCAGCTATGACACCAAACAAAAAATAGTGTAGTTTTCCACCAATAAAAGTCCCTGGAAAAACATCCCGATAAGACAAAATTAGCACGCTTCCGATCACTAAAAATAGAATGCCGACGATATCAAATCGTGTTGTGTAACGGCTTGCAGCGGCCCAGATAATGACGAACAAGAAATAGAATTCAACTTCCGGTGTGATACTCCAAAAAACGGATACGTTGCCGGAGAACAAGAGATGGCGCAGAATATTTTTGCTTGATATCTCGTAGATAAAATTCGGATCAATATGTGTGTAGATGATGTAGGAAAGAAAAAGAATCACAAGATAAGCGGGCGCTATCCTAGAGAATCTGGATATCGCATAATTCGTCACATCCAGCGCTGAAAAATTCTTTCCGATATATAGATACGCCATCAAAAAACCACTTAATGAAAAGAAAATCATCACGCCGATTTCGCCTGAAAAATTTATTTTCAGTGGAAGAGAAAACCAACTCACTGCATGGGCGTAGACCACCATCAACGCCGCTAATCCGCGTAAACCGGTAATCGCATCAATTCTCGTTTTTATCATTTTTCATCAGACAGTTAGCTATTTTATAAATATTTTTTAAATTAAATTTAATAGACTGGTGCGCCTTAACTTGTCATCAGATTTTTATAAACATCCACATATTTATTGGCGATATGTCGCCAGTTATAACGATCCGCAAATTGCTGCATATGCGTCCGTCCCGCTATATAGTTACGTTGGTTTTCTTTGTGCAAATGCAGAAGCTGTTCAATGTTATCTTTGGTATTTTCTGCCGAAAGTAACATGCCACTTTGAGATTGTTCGACCAAATTGCGAAATGGGGGAATGTCGCTGAGAACTGGTGTCAACCCAGCGCTCATTGCTTCAATCGGTGCAATACCGAAACCTTCATGCCGCGACAAACAAATAAAGTAACTAGATTGCCCAATGAGTGCAGCCAACTCATCATCCGTTGGATTAGGTACTATTTGGACTACATCGGCCAGTCGATGCTCACGCAACCAGGTACGTAACTCGTCTGCAGTGTGATCGTATTCCCGTCCTGCAATAATGAGTTTCCAGCCCGGATGTTGCGTCTCTAACTGTTCAAATAACGCAAGCGTTTCGAGCAACCCTTTATTAATAGACCAGCGCCCGAAATAGATCAGCGTCTGCGTTGGCGTCGGTGCTGCCTGGTTCCTGTATTTTTCAACATTGACACCGTTTTCGATCACTGCCAATTTAGGTGATTTCACAATTTTTTTAAAAATGTCACCATCATTATCGCTAGTGGCAATAATTTTGTCGTACACCATTGAGGAGGCGCGCGTTACTGTATTGAAATAGACTTTTTTAAGTGTCGATGCAAATTTTGTGTGAAAAAATCCACCGTGCGTTGAGGCCACAAGCGGTCGACGATGTAAAGGCTTTGTCAACGCCATATAGTCAAAAAAGAAATCAACACCGTGGACATGAATGACATCAGCATCGGCGACATGCTTCAGTACTTGGGGACATAGCGGATATCGGGTAGTTCCGTGAAAAGGCAGACGCACCACGCCCACACCGTGGACAACCGCTTCAGGAGCCAAAAATTCGCTAGAGTTTCTGAACAATCGGTTGAGCGTAATAATCCTCGGAATCTGGTCGTGGTGTTCGCGCTGTTGTCGGGCGATATTTTGCACAACGTCTTCCATGCCACCGATGGAAGGAGAATACTGACGCACAATGTGCACGACTTTAATAGGCATGTGAGATTCCTTTTATGTGCGGGAGGGTTTAGAAGCGATTTCGAGGAGCGTTGACAGCGCTCCCTTTTCACGGCCGACTAGACAGCCGACCAGAAACCAAAGAATGCCAGCAGTCTTTAATGCAAATAACGAAGTGCCACTGACGCACAGGATCAGGGACATATACAGGGTGATATAGGCCCGAAAGCGCTCACCTCTTTCATCTTCCATTTTGAGCATCCAAAAGGAGAGCCACAAAAAGAGGCATAGGACCAAACCAAGGCGGGTCAATAAAGAGGGATAACCCATGTCGCCGAAACTGATATCGAATCCATCTACGCCAAAAATCATGCCAAGATTCATATTCAGCAACATTTTTCCACTGACATAAAGCCGTCCGATCACGCTGTCGCTATAGCGACCGTCAAAGAATATGGCGATGCTCAACAGCATCCCGACGCTAAGCACTGGCAAGACAATCATCCAGACATTTTTTTTGCAGAATGGGACGCAGCGCATCAATACCAGCGCTGCTACCGTAATCATTCCGTAGCGCGAGTCGCTCAATGCAATCATCGTGACGGCAGAGAAGAGAAAGAACAGCATTTCCTTAATTTCGTCACGTCGCTTGCATAAGCCCCAGGCACCGACGATCACCGCAAAATTGCCAAGCGATACAGGCTCCAAAAAGATGGACGATACCCGGTGATTTCCAAGTAGCGCCGGCAAAATCGTGCGCCCGATGCCTTCAGGCCGCATCCCGTTCAATCCCAGTACACTACCCTTAGCCCAGTTGGAGCCCGCAGCCAAACTGCCTTGGCTGACATAGTAAGAAAAGATATTAAAAATGCGAGAAAATAAATCCAGGAATAGCAATTCGAAAAATCCAAAAAATAGCACCACCACGACCATCATCTTCAATAAACGATCAGCATAGTTGAGGTCACCGATCTGACGTCCAAGTCCGTAAAACAGGATAGGAATCATCACATCCCTGAATCCTTTCGGGTCCAGTTGATTGCGAAAAATGGCCATCAGAAACAAGTACGCGCCAACCAGCGTGGCAACGGCAACGAATTCAAGCCGGATGCTTTTGACCAATACGATAAGGCAGGAGAGGTAGATAAAGCCTTCAGCCAATCCGACACCCGACATAGAAATCGGATGCACGTTGGTATGGATCGCGCACAGGGCTGCTTGATATACTAGTGCTACCATCAAGATCCAAAATACCAGACTCTTATCCGGAATTGCCACACTGACCTGACGAGGAAAAATAAAATTCCTGATGCTTGATAAATATTGCATACGACTGATTAACCTATAGTGATGCAAAGAATACTAAATACATGTAAGTACCGCTAAAGCGGGAAGCAATGCAGCAACGTAGAACATGATTTTTGTATCTACTTTGTTTTGCGACATTCTTTTCATATCCGTTATTGCTAATAATCGATAACACAACCAAAGAAATACAATGGCTCGTGCGTCAAAAAGTGACGATCACTGAACCTACAATTTCGGTACCGCTGTGGCGGAGTTGCTCACTAAAGGCGGTGAGTTCTGTAATACCTGTGTAATTCTTTCGCACCACTACCAATGCGCCGCCCGCGTGCGCAGCAATATTCAGTGCATCAGCGGCGGTTGCAAATGCTGGTGTGTCATACAAAATGATATCGAAACGGTCGCACAGAGCTTCATTCACCAAACCTAATGCCGTACCACTCATCAACTCATCAACATTCGGCATCATTGAACCTGCGGGAAGTAAAGAAAGGTCAATGAACGCTTCCATAGGAGAGAGCAGATGTAAACCGGCATTGCCTGACAACACATCCGCCAATCCATCTCCAGAGGGCAAATTAAATAGACTGTGTTGACTTGGCGTACGCAAATTGGCATCGACGATCAATGTCTGTTTGCCCAGTTGCGCGAAGACGACTGCCAGATTGGCTACCAGCAAACTGGTTCCATCGCCCTGATTGACGCTGACAAGCGCCAGTGTCTTGTTACCCTCCCCAAACCAACGCCGCATCAACTGACTACGGATACTGCGCAAGGCCTCAACTTCTGCGCTAAACGGTTGATAGGCCGCCTTCAAAGTGGGGGGATAAGTTCCTTGCTCCGCCAACAAATAGGGATAATCAAATTGACGTGACAACGCCATTTGAATGTCGGTCTCGCTGATCACTCCAAGCCGCATCGCGGCCTCACCAAAAGGAATACCTTCTTCCTTTTGCAGATTTCGGATGCTTGCCAACTGCTCCAGCGTAATCTTGCCTTGCTCAAGCAATATGCGGCCTAAATTTGCATCTCTTCGGACCGTTGCAGCAGGACTAAGAATAGAGCTAACGGAGTTGTCCATATTGATTAACCTTTTATCTCTGGCTTTGCACGGCTGGAAACTAATCGATTGGCCGACGCAACTTTTTTGGGTCCCGCACTACCCCAATTTATTGTGCCAAGCACTGGTGCGCTCAATGCTTTCGCTGCATCGCTATCCGATCTCACGCGCCGATGTGCTAACTCTTGCAATATCGCTAATGCAAATCCAAGCATCAAGCCCATCATGACCGACAGCACGATGTTGAGCGGAATATTGGGACTAGCTGGACGCACTGGCGTCGTTGCTGCATTCAGTAGCGATACATCCGACTGGTTGGAATTACCTTCCAATTCCGATTTTGTCAGACGCAAATTGACTGCGTCGTAAGCACGCTGTGCGTTGTCGACATCTTTGACGAGAACAGATAGGCCATCGCGGGCGCGGTTAAGTTGCAATACCTTGGCTGTTTGAGTCGCTAATGCTGCGCGTACTTCTGCTTCACGCTGCCGTAATATGCGCCCGTTGTTTGCAGAGCCATTATTGGTGGCACTAATATTGCTATTTAGTTCAGCACGCAGTCTATCAACCTCAGCTTTTGCGGCCTGATATTGTGGATGGTTCGGTGCCAGATTTTTTGACAATTGTGCAAATTTCCCTTCTGCCAGCGCCAACGAAGATTTCAGCGTTTGAATCAGCGAATTCGCGATCACATCTGGCGAATCCCTGCCACCGCTACCCATTGCCTGATTAGCACGCGACGATGCCTCAATTGCTTGTCCTTGCGCAGCGACCAGTTGACTAGACAAGTCATTTAAGCGTGCCGTTTCAACATCGAGATGATTGTCAGTACTGACCAATCCATGCTCCTGCTGATAGGCCGACAACTTGCTCTGTGCAGCCTCCAGATCAACGCGCAAGCTTTTTATCTGACCGGTAAAATACGTTGCCGCTTGTCGCATCGGGGCGACCTTAATCTCCAGATTAACTTGCTGATAGGCATTTGCAAAACCGTTTGCAATTGCTGCAGCGAATCGTGGATCCTTGCCTTTGGCATTGATTTCAACCACGCTGCTCTCGCGCGCGGGTGATACATCCACCATTTTCAACAACATATCAGCCAGCCAGTCACGGATTGTTTCTTCTCCCTTTGTGCTATCGGCGAAACGCTGCTTAAAGACTGGATCGTTAGCCAGACCAAGATTGTCGACTGCTTTCAAAGCAACACTTCTGCTGATCACAATATCCATCTGTGTCGCCATATATCCCGCCACCAATTGCGCTGGCAAAACCTCTCCAGATACTGGATCGGTCCCTTTATAGTTGAGCAACATGGTGCTTGACGCCTTATACGTTTTTGGCAAAAACAGACTGACTAAAGTCGTTGCCGCTACGATCAGGATCAACGTATAGAGCACGATTTTATAGCGCGCACGCAGGATAGTTAAAAGCTGATAAAAAGTCATGAGAGCACCTCTCGAACAGGGCTATTCAACAATAAGATCGCAAGCGACAAACCGTCGACACGGCTCATAGCTATCAAAATAAACTTTCTTTGACGTACACGACATCATCCGGTTTAAGCTCATCATCATTTTGCACGCCGATCATTACCGTTTTTCCATCAGCGTCGCGGCGTTTAATACGCAAGCCGCGCTCGGTCCCGCGTGGTGTGAGGCCACCGCCAATTGATAGCGCTTGCGTCACGCTCATGTTTCGCTCAAGGCGATAGCCACCGGGATGCTGGACTTCACCATAGATGTAAAACTTGGGAGCGCGATCCACATACACCATGTCTCCATTCATCAGATCAAGATCCCTCGTCATGTCAGCTGAGTGGATCATATCGACCAGATTGACAACTCGCTTACTGGTTTTTCCATCACGGGTACGAATGATGGTGGCGGTATCGCCGCCGTCAGGACCGACGCCACCTGCAACAGCCAGCATATCGGTCACGGTGCGTGTTCCATTAATTGGATACCGACCGGGGCGCAAAACCTGCCCAAGCATCGAAACCTGTTGGCTCTGTAACTCAGTCACCATGATATTGACCTGCGCCTTGAGCAAAAAACCACCGCTAATTAACAAACCTGCGATCTTTTTTTCGGCATCCGCAGTCGATAAGCCACCGATACTGACATTGCCGATAAGCGGAAATGTCACACTACCGGACTCACTGACTTTGGTCTCCAGGCTCAGGTCAGGATTGCCAAATACTGCTATTTTCAAGCCATCGCCGGGGCCAAGCTGCATATCGGCTGCTTGTGCAGAAATTGCTGAAAGTGCCGATACCACCAGCAACATCATCAGCAAGGCTGCGTAGAATTTTTTTATCATTGCCTTCATCCTCATAAGTTATTTCTTTTCTACTGTCGTATTGACTACCATCTTCTGGTCGTCTAAATCTTTCCACTATTTCACTACATACATGGTCAATGTCATCAAGTCACTCAGCGGTATATGTCTCATGTTGATAACGAATCTATTTTTTATTCAACGCCGTGACCGGATGCGATTTCTCTTCGATATTCTCGCTATCATTTTTGTCCACATAGTCGAGTTTGGCCAAAGGACGTAAACGTGCGATTTCTGTCGCAGCGACCTCTTGCATTTTTTTATTCAATAAAAATCGCTCGATCTGGGAAGCAGCCTGTGAGGCCGGAATCGGACTATCGACCAAATCGGTAAGTGCACAGAGTAAATCTCGTTCTCCGTCCTTCAGAACAAATAAATGATTTCCCCCCAAGTTCTGAAGCTTGCTAAAAACTTCAGCAGGAAGATCGGCATTGGTGTAGGAAACAGCATTTTTGACATACGCAATTTTGTGCGCAGTCAACCACGCCTCCACCTGACTAAGTGATGTTCCTGCGTCCATGACAGCTTTAAGCGATTGACTAAAATCTTGCGAAGCGATGCTTAACTGACTGATATCTAACACCTTGCGATGTGCGAATAACTCTGGATGACTCCGAAAATAACTATCGATATCTTCTTTAGATGGCCTGACGGTTGTTCCTGCTTCGGATTCCAGATAAGCCTGGACAATTGTCTGCGTTTTATAGCGCTCAATGGTCTGCACGACTTTTGGATCGCGATCAACTTTGTTACGCTCGGCTTCTCCCAACAAGATTTTCCTATCAATCAACGCTTCCAATGCCTGCTTACGTGCGGTTGGTCCGACCGCCGCCGCTGTACCGCCCCCGTCCTGTGCCGTACCAGCGCTTGCTAATTCCGCGTCTAACTGATGGGCCGTAATCTCGCCACCATTGACTCTTACCAATATCTTGCTGGTATTCTTATCCCTGTCACTACAGCCTGATAAGCCCATAGCAGCAAGAGGTAGCAGCAACATCAGTATCCCTACACCATTTATGCGGTGAGCTGAACTAATGTTGCGGGTTGCATTAAACTGTTTTGAGCAATTCAAGATCCGACTCCCACGAATAAACAAACGACAACACAATTTTCTTATTTTTCTCATCAACGCAGCCTTAATCAGGACTAGCAAATAATCGATCAGGCACTTAGTCTCCCCATCATTTTTGATATAGGAAAAAAGCCAATCGATGAGCGCATGGGACGACGGCGAATCTGGTACAGCAACAAACCAAGCCCTACCAAAAAGATGGTCCAAATTTCAGGCTTTTGAGGCGGTTGTCGCTTAAAATTTTTGAGAAAGTAATACAGCGAATCATCCACAACTGCGACACTTGACACCATTTTTTTTGATACGCTACTTCCATCGCCAATGCCTGAAAAATTTCGGGTGATGGCATCGGTATTCGCCCAGGCGTCGTGCGATCCCTCTAATGCAGAAAAGATCACACGGGGCGCGACGGGCGAACTGAAGGATCCAAATTGCGCGGGATACTCAGACTTCGGCATTTCGAAACTAACGCGCTCGACATTCTGTGCGTTAGCGCCGCTATAGTTATCAACATCATGGCTTGATCGCAGCGTGCTTGCGCCATGCGGAGCGAGCTGAAAAATCGGCGTTGCGGCGACAGCAATATTTGCTTGACCTGCAAATAAAAAACTCAACAACAATATGGCTATTTTCATCATATTTTCCTTTAAATATTCATAGAGCATCGCGCATCATTTGCGCCTCAAATAACCCGGTCAAAACCCCACCATCAAATGCTGATATCAACATCAGCTTTGATATCTCCTCCGCCGTTTTTCGTTGTGAAATTTTCACACCACGGTTTAGTAAGCATTATCTTTTTTCAACACTTCTTTGACGGTACGAACAATGATCAACAGATCCAATCCTAGCGACCAGTTGCGTAAATATTCCAAATCAAATTCAATCCGTGAGCGCATTTTGTCCAGCGTATCGGTCTCGCCACGAAAACCGTTGACCTGTGCCCATCCGGTAATTCCAGGTTTCACTTTGTGCCGCAACATGTAACCCTTGATCAGCTTGCGATACATTTCATTGTGCGCAACAGCGTGGGGGCGCGGTCCGACGATACTCATGCGACCTTGCAACACATTGATAAACTGCGGTAATTCGTCCAGCGAGGTGCGACGTAAAAAACCGCCAAAACGCGTTACCCTCACATCGTTTTTGGTGGCCTGATCGACCACTGCACCATCTTCGCAAACACCCATCGAGCGAAACTTGTAGACGACAATTTCTTCGCCATTTAATCCATAGCGGCGCTGCGAAAAAATAATTGGACCAGGTGAAGATAATTTCACTCCAATTGCAATGGGTAACATAATAGGCAACAACATAATCTGAATCAGTAGCGCCAAAACGATATCGCTCCCCCGCTTCAGAACGCTACGTAAACCGGTGAAAGGTGTCTCACAAATACCGATAACCGGAATACCGCCCACGTGATCCAATCGCGCCTGAATCAGATCGAAGGTATAAATGTCGGGTACAAAATAAACCGATGCAGTCGTATCCCGTAATTCCTCCATTAAGGCGGCCAAACTGGGATGTGCTGACATCGGCAGACAAATAAAAATTGTCTTGATTTTTTGCTCACGTACATAAGGACCTACGTCAGCAATCAAACCAAGGTACGGACTTGATAATTCAGGTGACCGAGTTGCTTCATCGTGATCATCAAAAAATCCTCGTACGTCAATACCCGCATTGCTACGTGACGTCAGGCGACGAAGAATATCTATGCCGGGATCGTTCGACCCAACAACAATTGCAGTCCGTACTTCACGGTCCTTCCCCACATTGAATGCCAGTCGATAAGCGGTCAAGCGGCTCAATAGAAGCGCAAATGGCGCAAGCCCGAACCAGGTCCAGACGACATGATCCGAGAACTCATAGCGCAGTCCGGTACCCTGGCCAATCAACGTCAATGCAGCTACGACAATTGACCAACCCAGGAAAATATCGGTGGCAAATGCGAGTTTGTTACCAATATGCAGAGTACGATACAGATCAATCTGTTCATAGATAAAAGATGAAATAAAGAAAGCAATAATCATCAGCGCCAAATAGTCGCCGGTGAACATTTCATCCTGCACGGTGATGATCAGATACAACAAGCCAAGAATGATGGCGGGATCAAGCAAACGCTTGAAGAACGAAACGAGGGGGATATCATTCTCGGTCATTTTGTCCTACCTTAAAATGCATAACGCGTGTTGAGCATGACGCCGTTGCTTACGTATCCGCCAGAAGAGTCAGCGAGCACTTGTGTACTGCGACTGCCTGATAGTTGCCACTCCCATTTTGGGGTTGGGTTATACACCACCGTCAATGCCGTGTTACGGAGGACGTCATTCATATCAGTAGAACCGATAGTGCCGGATGCCGAAGATTGGCTAAAATCTCTCTTCTGATATTTGAATTGCCCAACCACGCGGATTTTTTCCGAGTACTGCCAACTGGTTGCCACACTAGCGCCGTGATTTAAGGAGTAGACCGTCGATAGATCATCCACTGCGCCAATCTCCCTCCAGGCAGCGATAGTAAAAGCCAGTCTTTCGGTCGGTAGCCAGTCTGCAGAAAGGCGGGAATTGAAACCTTTAAAATCACGTACAGAAAACGCATCTTGCTTTCTGCTCACCCATCCACCAAAGAAGTGAAGACGCGTTCTAGCCGTTAACAACCAATCTATTTTTGCCTTGATTTCATCCTGGTTATAACCATTGAAAACTGATACGCCGCCACTCTGTTCGGGATTCGGAAAATCTGCGCGTGTGTGACGCAATTGGAGTCCGATAGTGCTGCCGCTGGCGGCAAGATAATCGATTCCAAATTCGGTTTGATTCTGTGCGTTATTACCCGTTTGTTGCGATGCCAGGTCATACCATAATTTGCTATGTTGGAGGCCTGCATGCACGCGCCAACTAGGATGGAATAACCACGATCCATTCACATACGCAGTCTCTTGCGTCCGTATATTAGCTTCCAGCAAATGGAAGTCAATGAAAGGCGTCAGACCTTGTGAATAGGTAACGCCCGCGTTACCCTCAACGTGATCGCCAGCATGCCAGTTCCAATTGGCGGATACATTTTTATCCAGATGATTGAGCTGATCGAATCGTTCGTATTCGACATTCGTCACATTTAAATTTGCAGTCAGATGTTGTTGACTAATACTTTTGTCTAGGGCCAGACCAAACTGCGCGCGACGTGTTACATCGGATAAATTGTTCCCTGCACCCATACCCTGCGCAACGCCCGAGTTCTGCAATCGCAGCAAATTGTCATCGTAACTTATGCCATAACCAACATAAGGAGTAATGGAATCAGCGGCCGGCGTCATGATATCGGCAAGCGGAATAGTATCTGTCGGCACCAGGTCACTCGTATCGGCTAGAGCCGCTACGCATGAACACATGGGTATCAGCAAAATGGCTTTCCAGCGAAACCGCCTGAGACCGACGCGGCGTTTTAATTTATTCATTTACTATCTTTCTTGACCGTCAAATGACATTCCGAAGTCAGCAATCCAACGCCCACAAACATTTTTGTTAGCTATTTACATATGCAAAAGATGCAAAAAAAAATTATTGTTGAAAAATAATTATTTCAAAACTAAAAATTTTCTACACGAATCGAAATAATGTGTTCTTTGTTACTATTTTTTTAGTAACGTCGCGCATCGAAACTTATAAAAACTTAATTAAAATTTAGCTGAATAAGGGCCGACTAATCGTGATGAGCGAGTGACGGACAGTGGAGGAAAGGAACCGAAAGAAGGAACTAAAAGAAGGATGTGAAGGGTGTAAAGGATGTGAATGGCATGCATGTAGCGTCTTCATTAGACGCCGTAACAACTTGCGCTCGAAGCGCAGCAAGGACTGTACACATATTAATTGCGCATCAACCGAACGCGCGGCATGGGCAGCGAAATACTTAAAATCGCAAGAGATTAGGAACAGCAGTGAGCTAATTTTTTGCATCATTAATCTTTTGAAAAGTAATATTTACATTTGGCATCTGGCGCAGTATCGAAGACAAAAATACCGTCGATAAACCGTTCTCGTACTCACTTATATTTAAACGAGAGAAATAAATTTGTTAACTTTTCCTATATCCATAACAATGTTGTGGCACAACATAATGACCCGAGATAATTCTGTAAGTTCAGTTCTGGATCGATTTGTTACATTTTCTTTTGAGACTCGTCCCACATAAAAAAATAAGCCTCACCTCAGCAAAAAAATAACTTCTTAACTCGTTTCGTAAAAAATTCCATCATCTCTCAGAGGTAAGCTGGTAGCCGATCCGTAGTCATATAGCTATGACTTTAAAGCATCAACATTACAAATTAGCAGAATATATACAACTATTTTTGGTACACTACGAATAGTTGTATTACGAGGTATTAAGAGACAGATTTTTCTGAGAATGATTTTGATGCAATGCACCAAAATAGCTCAAAAAAATTAGTCATGAAGGGATAATTGATGGTTTTACTAAATTTTGTAAATGTTAAATATGGGCGATAGTTGATCGGATATACATGTTTAATTTCTCATTGTTTTTAGTTCAACCCTCAGAAACTTTAGATTTAATTTTGGAAGCATTAAAAACACTTTTTCCAAAATAAATCTGATGATCTGTTGTATTTTTTAAAATATAAAAATATCTTCCTCGAATTGGCAAATAACTGATTAATCAACTTGACATACAACATTGATCCTCTATATTGTGCATATACATCGATGTAGATGCATACATAGAAAGAGGTAGATATGCAAATTGAATGCACTTGCTCAAAGTTACGACAACTGACACGTAAGATGACTAGTATTTACGACCAGCATCTAGCTACTGACGAACTCACCATTGGTCAATATTCGCTGCTATCCCGCATCGGCCAGTTTGGTCCGATTGGTGCCATACCTTTAGCTACAAATATGGGTATGGATCGCAGCACGATGAGCCGGGCTCTCAAACCATTGATTAGCGCGGGCTGGGTCCAAACAGTCGATTTACCGTTGGAAATGTTGACTGATAAACGCTCATTCGGACTTAGCCTGAGTGACGAAGGAAAGCGTAAATGGGAAGACGCCATGCCAAACTGGCATAAAGCACAGGAAGAAATTAACCACATATTAGGAAAAACAAACCATCAAAGTTTGATGGCGCTCGTCGATGCTGCCAACAATAAATTTCTCCATATTTAATATTATTTATGCATAACACTATACAAACCATCATGGCGCGCACACGCTTTAATTACGTGTGGATCGTCGTCGGCATCACATTTTTAGTATTGCTCTCCGCAGCCGGCATTCGGGCAACGCCGTCGGTAATGATCCTGCCGCTAGAACATGAATTTGGCTGGACCGTCACGACAATTTCATTTGTCATATCGGTCAATATTGCGCTATACGGTTTAATCGGTCCATTTTCTGCCGCCGCCATGCAACGTTACGGCATTCGTCCCATCGTATTAGGTGCATTGGTATTACTCGCCGTCGGCACAGCGCTCAGCACCTTTATGACGATGCCTTGGCACATGGTTCTGGCCTGGGGTATTTTGGTCGGTGCAGGCAGTGGCGTTGCCGCCAACACGCTCGCAGCCACGATCGTTAGTCGCTGGTTCGAAACCAGACGCGGTTTGGCGATGGGATTATTAACAGCTAGTTCGGCCACCGGGCAAATGGTATTTTTGCCACTAATGGCGTACATGGTTGAGCATTTTGGCTGGCGTTCGGTTGCGATACTAGTCGCCAGCGTGGCGGCATTAGCGATTCCTCTGGTCGCCATATTTTTACCAGAGCGTCCACAAGATATCGGTTTGAAGCGTTACGGTCAACTCGAAGAGATTCACCCGGAAGCCGGCGCTACGTTAAAAAATCCGTTGTCGATCGCTTTCGATGCTTTACGCAAAGTCGTGAAAGTACGCGATTTCTGGCTACTATTTTTTAGCTTCTTTATTTGCGGGATGAGCACTAATGGGTATATCGGCTCGCACTTCATTGCGATGTGCGGCGACTATGGCATTTCTGCAGTTGGTGGTGCCAGCATCCTTGCAATGATGGGACTTCTAGATCTGGTAGGAACAACCATGTCCGGCTGGTTATCCGACAGATACAATCCACGCGTGCTCTTGTTTTGGTATTACAGTTTACGTGGCGTTGCGCTGATTTTCTTACCACATGCATTTGGCCTTAGCTATTATGGCTTGCCTATCTTCGCCATATTTTATGGCCTGGACTGGATTGCAACCGTACCACCCACTGTAAAGTTGGCAAATGATGTCTTCGGCCGACTTGCCGCACCGATTGTGTTTGGCTGGATCGTCGCTGGACATCAATTGGGTGCAGCGAGTGCCACCATGCTGGCGGGTACCTTACGCAATAGTTTGGGGACATACAATGCATCATCGATGATGATGGGGGCGGCATGCCTTATTGCAGGGATATTGGTACTGAAGATCAAGGGTCATCGGGTGGATGGCGGTTTGATCACTCCAAAGCCCGCAATGAGTAGCTGATTGCGCTAATCGTCGCCCTCATCTGGTGGGCGGTGCTGAAGCGCTGAAGTCTGAGATACTACGACAAAACAAAAGGGGCTCTCAATACTGAGAACCCCTTTTACATTTTATAAAACACGAACGGCGCTTTTCAGGCGAGGCTGACCAAAGTCAGTAACTGATTTCCTTCCGTCACCTGGTCACCGACTTCATAGTGCAATTCTTCGACTACACCGGCGCTCGGGGCTGAAATAGGGTGCTCCATCTTCATCGCCTCCATCACTAACAATGGCGCGCCCTTGGCAACAACATCACCCTTCTTGACGTGAATCGCAACAATCTTACCTGGCATTGGCGCAGTCAGGCGGCCGGCTTCTGCTTCGGCCTCTCCCGAATGGGCCATCGGGTCCGCATAGGTCAGCACGGCATGCGTACCCGATGCGAACACGTGAAATCGCTCACCTTCCCGCACCACCGTACCGCGCACCGTCTGGCCATCCAGTTTGATAGTCAGATCAGTCCCTGCGCGCGCGATAATGCGCATCGCCGATGCAGTCTGCTCAAGACTGATTGTCCAATCGCTTTGGTGGTACGCGACGGTCAAGGCATAAATACGTCCATCGCCAGGACGGTCAGCATGGTCGGATTCATCAACATAGGCGACTGAGCGTGACATGATGCTATTTAAGCGCCACCCCGAAGCCGTCGACCATGGATCACTACGATTAGTTGTGGTTTCTTTTTCCGCATCAAGCAGAACAGCGGTGGCCAATGCCAACAAAGCGAAAGATACCGATTTGGTAGGCGGAAATAACGTCTCCTGATTCCGTTCGATCAGGCCGGTGTCAAGGTCGGCGCTTGAGAACGCATTGCTAGCGATTAACCGCTTTAAAAAAGCGATATTCGTCGCTACACCAACAATCTGATAGTCAGATAAAGCCTGTCCCATGCGTGATAGAGCCTCCCCGCGATCAGCGCCCCAGACTATCAGCTTGGCAATCATGGGATCATAAAATGGCGAAATGGCATCACCCTCACGCACACCTGAGTCAATACGAACCGCTTGGGTGGCGCCATCGGAAGCAGTGAGTGCCAATTCATTCCGCCTGAATGCGAGCGCTTGGGGAGTGCGCAAATGACGTAACGTTCCAATCGAAGGTAAAAAACCTTTTTCTGGATTTTCTGCATAAATCCGCGCTTCTATTGAATGGCCATTGATCTGCAACTGCTCTTGCTTCATTGGCAGTGCTTCACCAAAAGCAACCCGCAATTGCCACTCTACCAAATCGGTTCCGGTAATCATTTCAGTTACCGGATGCTCAACCTGAAGCCGGGTATTCATTTCCATAAAATAGAACGAACCATCCTGATTGGTGATAAATTCTACCGTCCCGGCCCCGACATAGCCAACCGCCTTGGCGGCTGTCACTGCGGCGTCGCCCATCGCCCTTCGGCGCGTGGTGGTCATTCCCGGCGCAGGTGCTTCTTCCAATACCTTTTGATGACGGCGTTGCACTGAGCAATCGCGTTCGAATAGGTAGACGCAATCACCATGCTGATCGGCAAACACTTGGATTTCAATATGACGCGGACGTGCCAGGTATTTTTCCACCAATACTTTATCATCGCCAAAACTGCTGATTGCTTCACGCTTGCAGGAGATGAGCGCCTCCTTAAAATACTCGCTCTTTTCGACTATCCGCATCCCTTTGCCACCGCCACCAGCGCTGGCTTTTAACAATACCGGATAACCCATATTGTCGGCCTGAACCTGCAAAAATTCTGGCTCCTGATTCTCGCCGTGGTAACCGGGTACCAGCGGTACGTCGGCTTTTTCCATGAGTGTCTTGGCGGCAGACTTCGAACCCATTGCATCAATTGCAGATGCTGGTGGACCGATGAAGACTACGCCAGCGTCCTCGCATGCGCGAGCAAATCCGGCATTTTCAGACAAGAAGCCGTATCCGGGATGGATCGCTTGCGCACCAGTAGCCTTGGCAACCGCCAGAATGACATCGGCTTTTAAATAACTGTCCTTGGCCGCAGATGGTCCGATCAACACCGCTTCATCGCACATGGCAACGTGCTTGGCATCGGCATCTGCTTCGGAGTAAACGGCGACCGTTTTGATACCCATTCGGCGGGCAGTGGCAGCAACCCGACAGGCAATTTCTCCCCGATTAGCGATCAGAATTTTTGTAAACATGACGTACTTTCGAAAAACTTTTAGGGAAAACAGACAGACCGGTGTTGGGCGCACATGATGTGATTACGCACATCTTTACATTCTGAAAACACCAAATTTGGTATCGGGAATCGGCGCATTCAAAGCCGCACTTAATCCCAATCCAAGCACCGTCCGCGTATCTGCAGGATCAATTACACCGTCGTCCCATAATCGCGCACTGGCGTAATACGGATGGCCCTGGTGCTCGTATTGCTCCTTAATCGGTTGCTTGAAACTTGCCTCCTCCTCGGCACTCCATGCACCACCTTTTCCTTCAATACCATCGCGCTTGACCGTCGCAAGTACGCCAGCGGCCTGATCGCCACCCATTACCGATATACGCGCGTTTGGCCACATCCATAAGAAGCGCGGTGAAAATGCACGACCGCACATACCGTAATTGCCAGCACCAAAACTACCGCCAATAATCACGGTAAATTTTGGCACCGCGGCGGTCGCCACTGCCATTACCATCTTGGCGCCGTTACGTGCAATACCCTCATTCTCGTACTTTCTGCCCACCATAAAGCCATTAATATTCTGCAAGAACACTAACGGAATTTTGCGCTGACAGCATAGCTCTATAAAATGTGTTCCCTTCAGCGCCGACTCTGAAAACAGAATACCGTTGTTGGCAATAATGCCGACGGGTATGCCGTGAATGTGGGCGAACCCGCATACCAGCGTCGTGCCATAGCGCGCCTTGAATTCGTCAAAATTGCTGCCATCAACGATGCGTGCAATGACTTCGCGTACATCGAACGGTTTGCGCGCATCTGTCGGGATGATCCCGTACAATTCTTGTGCTGCAAACTTTGGCTCTACTGATTCGCGCATCGCCATGTCATATTTCTTTTGACGATTCAGATTCGACACGATCGTGCGCGCCAGAGATAACGCATGTAAATCATTTTGCGCCAGATGATCAGCGACACCTGATAACCGCGTGTGCACATCGCCGCCGCCCAAGTCTTCAGCGCTGACGACTTCGCCGGTCGCCGCCTTAACCAACGGTGGTCCAGCCAAAAAGATGGTTCCCTGATTTTTGACGATGATCGACTCATCGCTCATGGCGGGAACATACGCACCGCCAGCGGTGCAAGATCCCATGACGACTGCGATTTGCGGAATACCTTTAGCGGACAAATGCGCCTGATTATAAAAAATCCGCCCGAAATGATCCCGGTCGGGAAACACGTCATCCTGGTTCGGCAAATTGGCACCCCCACTATCGACCAGATATATACACGGCAAGTTATTTTGCTCGGCGATCTCTTGTGCGCGCAAATGTTTTTTAACGGTCAGCGGATAGTAAGTACCACCCTTGACCGTGGCATCATTGCAAACGATCACACACTCCTGCCCGACCACGCGACCAATACCGGTAATGATTCCGGCGGACGGTGCAGCTGCCACGCCGTGCTGATCTTTGTACATATCGAAAGCCGCAAGTTGCGATAATTCGAGGAACGGCGTACCCGGGTCGAGTAACATCTGGACACGCTCACGCGGCAATAATTTGCCGCGGGCGATATGCTTGGCGCTGGCCGCTGCACCGCCGCCTTCGGCGATAAGGGCAACCTTGGCTTTCAAGTCATCAACAATCAGTTGCATCGCAACGGTGTTCGCCTTGAAATCATCGGAGCGCGTGGATAGTGTTGATTCTAAAGTTGTCATCAGATTGGTGTCGATAGCCGTTATTTAATTAAGCGAGAATCTGAGAACGAAAGCGCTGTAGACCACTCTGCGTCTTTAGGAGAGAGGACCTCGCTTCTATATTTCTCAAGCAGGAGCCCACGTTTTTTATCCGCTGCCTCTATGGCGCGTTCCTTGACATGTCCAAAGCCACGAATTTCATCGGGGATATTCGCTAGTTTGATCGCAAACGCGATGTTGTCAACGGTCAATGAAACGCTAAACTCATTAATCATCTGAATATAGTCCTCGATCAGGAAACGCTCTGTTTTGCGCTCTTCAGAGTAACCAAAGATATCAAAGCGTGTTCCACGCAAGCCTTTGCACTTAGCAAGCACACGAAATGCTGGCAGCATCCATGATCCAAAATCCTGCTTGATCAATTGTCCCTGACTATTGCGCTTAGACAGTAGCGGCGGCGCAAGATGAAATTTAAGTTGGTAATCTTTGCCCGGTTCACCCTCAAATTGACTTCGCATTTTTTCAAGAAATGCTGGCTCTGAATACAAGCGAGCAACTTCGTACTCGTCTTTGTAAGCCATTAGCTTTGCCAGATTCCGTGCAACCACGATAGCGAGTGCGCTGCGCGACCCTTCGTTGATTTCTTTTTCCTTGAACCGAATACGTTCAACAACATCACGATAGCGGTCGGCATAAGCCTGATTTTGATAGGCACGCAGCAAGCTTTCACGATGTGTGATGACCTTGTCGAGCGATTCTGGCAAATGCATCACAATAGCGCTTTCGGTTGCCGAAGACGCCAGATCGTCGTGCTTTTCTGATCCATGTTGCGCCAGATATCGCCCCCAATCGAACGCCAGCTTATTTTTTTCCACGGCAACACCGTTTAATTCAATGGCGCGAATCAGACTTTCATAGGCTAACGGAATCCAGCCTTTTTGCCAGGCGAAGCCAAGCAGCAATGGGTTAGCGTAAATCGCATCACCAAGGTGCATCAACGCGCGCTGGTTGGCATCCAAAAATTCACACGCATCCCCGATACTCTGACGTAATGCATTTTCAGTTTCAGTCGTAGGGAAAGCCCAGTTCCGATTGGTGAGAAATTCTGCAGTCGGCGTTTTCGCACTGTTGATGACCGCACGTGTGATATCGCGGCGGGTTTTCGACAGAACATCCGCTGATGCCGAAACAATTGCATCACAGCCGATAATCAGACTTGCCTCGCCCATGGCAACACGGGTGGCGTAAATTTCATCCGGTGTCGGCGCAATTTGAATGTGACTGACAACAGCCCCACCTTTTTGCGCCAAGCCGGCCATATCTAATACCGTAACGCCTTTATTTTCAAGGTGCGCCGCCATGCCAATGAGGCCGCCAATAGTGACCACGCCAGTGCCGCCCACACCGGTTACCAAAATACCATAGCCTGACGCTAACGGCAGGATCTCGGGACGCGGCAGCAATGTAAAATCAGGCGTTTCACCACCAGCTTTTTGTCCTTTGGATTTGCTCGCTGGCTTGCGCATCTGCGCGCCTTCTGCCGTCACGAAGCTAGGACAGAATCCATTCACACACGAGAAATCCTTATTGCACGAAGATTGATTAATCTTGCGCTTGGTACCCAGTGGCGTGACCAGCGGCTCTACTGAAAGACAGTTTGACTTGACCGAGCAATCGCCACAACCTTCGCACACCGCGTCGTTGATGAACACCCGACGCGCTGGATCAGGATAAGTGCCACGCTTGCGGCGGCGGCGTTTTTCAGTTGCGCAAGTCTGGTCATATATTAATACCGAAGTTCCCTGCGTATCACGCAACTGACGTTGCAGATCATCCATTTGATCGCGGTGATGGACGGTAACGCCTTCTGGTAACCGAATTTTAACAGTGTATTTCTCTGGCTCATCGGTGACGATAATAATCTTTTGCGCACCTTCTGCGTGCATCTGATGGGCAATCTGGGGCACCGTCAATATGCCATCCACTGGCTGACCACCGGTCATTGCCACGGCATCGTTATACAGAATTTTGTAGGTCACATTTGCGCTAGCTGCAATTGCAGCGCGGATCGCCAACAGACCCGAATGGAAATAGGTACCATCACCGAGATTAACGAAAATATGTTTGTCGTGCGTAAAGTGCATCTGCCCTAACCAGGATACGCCCTCGCCGCCCATTTGGCTAAAGGTCTCGGTACTACGATCCATCCACATGGACATATAGTGGCAACCAATGCCGGCCACGGCCCGCGATCCTTCCGGGACTCTGGTAGAAGTGTTATGCGGACAACCGGAACAAAACCACGGTGGCCGCTCGGTCACGGCGAGCGTTTTCTTGGCTTCATTTTCTTTGGCTTCAATGATCGCCATACGCGCTTGAATACGAGCACGAATATCATCCGGAAGATCAGCTTTTGCCAGTCGCGTTGCGATGGCTTTGGCAATCAGAGCCGGTGATAACTCATAACGGGCTGGCAATAGCCAGTCACCACGTGGCACCGACCATTCACCACCTTCATTGTCGCGCTCATCGAATTTTCCGTACACCTTGGGCCGCACGTCATCACGCCAGTTATACAACTCTTCTTTCAATGCGTATTCAAGGATTTGACGTTTCTCCTCCACCACCAAAATTTCTTCCAGTCCGGTCGAAAAAGCTCTGGCATCTTGCGCATCAAGCGGCCAGATGCAACCGACCTTTAGTAGACGAATACCGATCTTGCTACAGGTCTCATCATCCAGTCCGAGTTCAACCAGCGCCTGACGCACATCCAGATAAGCCTTACCGGCAGTCATGATCCCAAAGCGCGCAACCGGTGACTCGATCACGACGCGATTGAGTTTATTTGCACGGACATACGCAAGAGCGGCATACCATTTATAGTCAAATAATCTGGCTTCTTGCGCTAGCGGTGGGTCCGGCCAGCGAATACTGACGCCGCCTTCAGGCATCGCAAAATCGTCTGGCAACACAATCTTGACCCGTTCCGGATCCATTTCAACCGAGGCTGTCGACTCGACCACATCGGTCACACATTTCATACCAACCCACAATCCCGAATAGCGACTCATGGCCCAACCATGTAGACCGTAATCGATATACTCCTGCACACTGGATGGATACAAAACGGGAATACCAGCGGCAATTAGTGCGTGCTCCGATTGATGCGCCACTGAAGAGGATTTAGCAGCGTGATCGTCACCAGCCAGCAATAACACTCCGCCATGTGGCGACGTACCCGCCGAATTGGCGTGCTTAAAGACATCGCCAGATCGATCTACGCCTGGCCCTTTTCCGTACCACATACCAAACACTCCGTCGTGCTTGCCAGTTGGCCACAAATTGGTTTGCTGTGTTCCCCATACTGCGGTTGCGGCGAGTTCCTCATTGACCCCCGCCTGGAACACAATATTATTGACTGCCAGGTGTTTTTTTGCTTTCCATAAAGCCAGATCAAGCGCACCCAGTGGGGACCCACGATAGCCGGAAATATAACCAGCGGTGTCCAAACCGTGCAATTGATCACGCTGCTTTTGCAACATTGGCAACCTGACCAGCGCTTGCGTTCCACTTATATAGACCCGACCTCTGTCGACCGTATATTTATCGTCGAGGGAAACCGCTGTTAAAGCGTCTAGCATCGGAGGTGACAAGGGAGAGTTCACGCGATTTGCCTCTTAAATTTTAATTAGGAGAACAGTATATTTATACGGTAATCTTTGGTACAACGACAAATATGCATAGTCGGTATCGGAAAAACGCATGGCATCTAATCTTACGCTCAGACAGCTGCGATATTTTGTCGCGGTGGCGCACGCGCAACAAATTTCGTTGGCTGCCATTGAGGAAAACGTCTCGCAATCCACCATCAGTAATGGTGTTATTGCTATCGAAGAAGAGTTGGGAGTGCGCTTGTTTGATCGCCTGCCACAAGGTGTAGCCCTCACATCTGAAGGGCAAGATTTTTTGCGGCATGCCAAACATATACTGGAGTCGGTACGGGATGCGGTAGAAAGCCCGCGTTTTAAGGAAAAAACCTTATCGGGAACGGTCAGAATCGCCGCTTCTTACACTTTACTTGGCTATTTTTTACCAGAGCAAATGGCACGATTTCGGGCCAGCTATCCCGATGTAGAAATCCACTTACAAGATATGAACCGGCGCGATGTAGAAGATGCGGTGCTTGCCGGAGAGGTCGATATCGGCATTGTCATTTTGTCTAATGTTCAGCAGCAATCCCGGTTTGAGCATGCGGTTTTGGTACGGTCCAGAAGACAGTTATGGGTTGCGCCCAATCATCCATTGGCGCAAATTCGTTCTCCGTCGCTGAAGGATATCGCCGAATTTCCGTATCTGTTATTGACCACTGACGAGGGCGAACATTCGGCCCTTGATTATTGGAAAAAAAATCGGCTGCATCCAAATATTGTCATGCGGACCGGATCAATCGAGGCATTGCGTGGATTGGTTGGTCACGGTTTTGGGGTCACCGTGCTGTCCGATATGGTGTTCCGACCATGGTCGCTTGAGGGAAAACGCATAGAGGCGCGTCCGGTATTCGATATGGTGCCGCATATGGATGCCGGAATGCTATGGAAGCGCCAGCCAACGTTTTCGGAAGCGGCGCAAGCGTTTCAGCAATTTCTTATTCAATCATTTGGTATATGAACACGCATCGCTGCCACGGTAGTTAGGCAATTGATCGGCTATTTGTCAGCCAGTGCGCAATTTAGGAATTTCATGCTAAGACTTCAACCGTTACCTGATTACCTGTTCGCGGCCTATATAGATCGCTCCGTAGAACAGTACACGGCCGATCTGATGCAATCTCGAGGATGCGCAGAACCGGTTGCACGCCATCAGGCAGAGAAATCTATTCTGCATCTTCTGCCAAACGGCAATGCCACTGAAGGTCACCATATAAACGGAATTTGGACTGAAATAGAACCCGACCCGATTGGTGTGCTTTGGTATGAAATAGAAGAATCAACGCTTTTCATTTACGATTTTGAAGTATATCTGGACTATCGGCGACTTGGTTATGGTGCGGAGGTGCTTAGACTGGTGGAAGCTGAAGCGATCCGCTTGGGAATGTCACACCTTGAGCTGAATGTGTTCGGTCACAATGTGGGCGCTCGGGCATTGTATGAAGGTACTGGTTTTGAGGCGATTGAGATTACGATGCATAAACGGATCGCTCAAGCTGCTTATTAGGTGGGTTCGATTCGTTGGCAACTGAAACGGTTGGCCCTCCGTGGGTGCTGGTCGGGTGTGGCCCGACAGCCAGTCACTTTTTCTTGCTTCGGCTCGGCGCCCCCGCCAAGAAAAAGTAACCAAAAAGAAGGCGACCGCAACTAACGCTGCCCTTCGGGTTCCCAAGCATTTCAGCCGCCAGTCGGGTTGAAAGACCAACTCGCTACGCTCAAACATGTGTTCCAACAATTCCCGACTGACAGCTGAAATACTTGGCAGCATCAATGAAGAGGTAGGTCAACGTCAACGGCAACTTCAAGAACAACCGCAACGTCAAAGATGACTGCGCCTGCAAGATCAAGAGCAACTTTAAAGGTGGCTTCGTCTACAACAGCAACAGCCTTGATAGTGGATTTAATTCAGTTTGTACTAACTCCATCTACAAACTTTATATCAAAACGCCTATGAAGATTATCTTGATTATGTCGTCGATATTTTCAACAAGCATTTCATTCCTTGCTTCATCGAAGATCAGTTTGGCCTGAAGAACCTGGATTCGATCAACGTCGATATAGCGATGTGGGAATGCGATTATCCACATTCGGATTGCACATGGCCGGCGTCATCGAATGTGTTCCACACACAGTCAAGCCATTTGTCTGACGAGATCATCAACAAAATCACGCATCTGAACGCTTTGCGTGAGTTTTCGTACGATCGTTTCGCTATATTGGGTCGTGAAAACTGTACCGCGGGCGCATTACCCGCACAAGCCACACACGTCAGTATTGAGCCAGCATTAGGCATGGGCGGCGCGGCTCCAGAGCGCGATCCAACCAAGCCAGTGACCTCCGGTGACATCAATAAGATGTTTGCTGAGGCAGATGCAGCCAATCAAAGCGCTGAGTTGATCTCAATTAGCCTAACCTGCGCTCTGTCGGTAGTCTGATAAGATTATCGGGCTGCTTAGTTTGACCGATTTACGTTTCCCCTAACCTGCACAATGATTTCATCGCGCAGGTTTTTTTCGGCGGATGCCAGCGGTTATATTACGACGCTTCTCCGCCGACTTTTCGACTCCTTCGAACGGTATTTACATGCCAATTACACGGTTCCAATACAGCCGGATTCCTGCAGAAGCTGAGGCCCTTTGGGTAAAGGTACGAGATTTCCTCGCCAGCACATGAATCCTTTCGCGACCAGGTACGTCGTTTTATTGACAAAGAAATCGTCCCATACCACGCCCAATGGGAAGCCGATGGAATCGTGCCTCGTGCTTTGTGGCTCAAGGCTGGCAGTGCTGGTTTGTTATGCGTAACTGTCGCTGAAAAGTATGGCGGCGCTGGCGGCGACTATGGTTACTCGGCGGTATTAATAGAAGAACTCGCTCGTGCAAATGCCACAGCGGTCGGCTTTACCACTCACTCGGAAATCGTCGCCAATTACATTGGCGCCTACGGCAGCGCAGCACAGAAAGACAAGTGGCTCCCTAAAATGGTGAGCGGCGAAATGATTGCCGTCATTGCAATGACGGAACCCGGCGCTGGCAGTGACCTGCGTTCGATCCGGAGCGATGGCGACGAATATGTCATCTCTGGCTAGTCATGTGTGCCGAGTTGACGGCCGAAGTCGCTGCGATGGTCAAGCTTAACGGCTCAGAAATGCAAGGGAAATTACTCGACGAATTACTGCAGTTGCACGGTGGTTACGGTTACATGAGCGAATATAAAATCAGTCGCGCATGGGTTGATGCGCGCGTTGCCAGGATTTATGGCGGCACATCCGAAATCATGAAAGAAATTATTAGTCGGAGCTTGTAATCATGCCCCGAAAAAAATAGCAGATATCGTTTTTAGATATCTATGTTCATCACTATTTAATGCCGAACTGCTAGGCCGGTCCATACGATTCATTTTTCCGCCTGCAATAAATATGTCATTTTAACTACCTTTAAAAATGAAAATTTCACAGCATCCTTTCAAAGAAATATGATGGGGTGACCTCCGTTAATGGCAGCTTCAGATGAACGGATACCTGAATAAAATCAGCTGAACTTAACATTTTTTGAACTTAAAATCTGCTGAACTAATCATGCTTTTAAAGCATTTATTTTCTTCAAAAAAATTTCATTTCTTTTCTTAAAACATTAAATATGACTTTTTTTGTTTAACGTATGTGGTTTATACGTATATTCAGTTTCCCGCAAGATACGTATATTCAGTTCGTCGCAAGATCAATAGCGTACACATAGAAACAATCTTTTTCGTCAGACATCTGAAGCTGTTATTTGATGTCTCTATTTGGGAAATCTGGCAACACGTTCTTCACAGATTTTCGTCACCCACGCATTACTCTCCCGGCTTATTTGAGCTACCAATTCCTGCAAAAGCGTCATAACGGCGTAAGCACCTGTCCAATCCAGCACGCGATACATCAGAATAAATAAACTCCCTAGTCACATTTAGTTAAAAGGGAGCGCAAGTCATCGGTGGGTGCCGCAATGTTACCGACGATGCGTTCCTATGCCTGCATCTGCGCGGCATGCGAGGCACCATTCGTAGCAGATGTGGTGCTGCCTTATGCCTGTGCTTCTAATATCTTATGTCTTCAATCGATATAGATTTTTCGAAAGAACAATAAATGAGTAAGTTTTTGCGTCGAGATGAAGAACAAATAGTTGCATTGAATAAGTACGAGAAGCTACATCATCACTTTCATGATCGTTCGTCGACAGCACGATCAGGCGGACAACGGCTAGTTGAACAATATTATGCCGATGTCCTGCTTTTGTTCGATAACTGGAAAGAGACGCTTCTCATTGGAAGACTGGGGTCTAATTTTTTAGCCGGTCTTACCGTGGCTGCCGTTGCCTTACCACTTAATGTCGCCTTGGCGATGGCGTCCGGCTTGCCTGCCAGTGCGGGGCTGATCGCAGGCGCGGTGGGCGGTGCACTTTCCGCTCTCTTTGGTGGTGCTACCTTACAAGTCACAGGGCCAGCAGCAGCATTGAATGTGTTGGTGTTCGGCCTGGTGGCGCAATTTGGCCCGATAGGCGCAGCAGCGGGCGCCATCGCTGTTGGCGTGATTCAACTTTTGTTCTATGCAATAAGAGCCGGTGGTATCGCACGCTTTCTTCCCGAATCTTTATTAGCCGGTTTTACGACTGGCGTGGGACTAAAACTGCTTGATCAGCAAATCCCAAAGCTGCTTGATATCGATTCTCCGGTCAGCGAGCTGGCGCTTAACCTGCACGTGCCTGTGTGGTTAAACACCGTCAACTGGATTGCTGTACTCACCGGGCTGTTTGTCATGATTTTCATGCTGGGCCTAGTACGTTTTAAAAAATTTCCTGCCGCTATTGTTGGCCTAACTATCGCAACTGCACTCTCAAGTTACCTCCATTGGGATGTACCAGTAATCGGCACTGTGCCCTCAACTCTGCCAGGTTTCTCATTTCCTGAGCTTTCATTGGTTGCATGGACAAATTTATTTGTAGCCTGTATTCCTTTAGCCATACTGGCATCTGCGGAGAGCCTGCTTTCTGCCCAGGCCATCGAAAAAATACGTCCGCAAACTAAACCTTATGGAGCGAATCTTGAAGTGTTTGGGCAAGGTATCGCCAACATTGGCGCGGGGATGTTTGGTGGCTTGCCGGTTTCCGGCGTCATCGTGCGCTCAAGCGTCAATGTGCAAGCAGGTGGGAATAGTCGCATGTCCTCGCTCTTTCACGCCGTACTTCTCCTCATTGCGCCGCTTTTTATGGCGACATGGATAGGCGCAATTCCTGTCCCTGCGCTGGCTGGACTTCTTTGTGTTATCGGCTATAAACTTATCGATATTGCTACTTTAAAACATCTGGTTCAGCAACATAAACTGCAGGTGATTGTTTACCTACTTGCCATGGGTGGGGTACTTTCTGGTCATCTTAGTGTTTGCATGATTTTGGCATGTGCGGTTGCTGGCTTAGACGCATGGATTAACGGAAGAGCCAAGCGAAGACGACAAGTAGTAGAGCAGAACTGGGATACTCACTTAGCTCAGGGAATTCGCGCCCACTTGCCAGCTAGGCGCACGAGTCCATTCAAGAGCGTGCCAACTGCCGTATTTACGCCGCAAGATGAAGATTGGCAATCGCATCTGGATCGAGAACCTGTGGTGCATCCAACCGCATTTGTCCACCCTAATGCATCGATCATCGGACACGTTGTTTTAGGTCCGCGGGTGCACGTGGCTGCCGAAGCTGCGCTCCGGGCAGATGAAGGAACACCTTTTTTCGTTGGTGCTGATACTAATATACAAGACGGCGTTGTACTCCATGCCCTCAAAAGCCAATGGGTTCAGGTCGGTGAAAAAAAATGGGCAATCTACGTGGGCGAACGCGTCTCCCTGGCGCATCAGGCACTCGTTCATGGCCCCAGTTTCATTGGAGATGATACCTTCGTCGGGTTCAAGGCCGTGGTGCATAACGCGATCGTTGGTTCCAATTGTTCCATCGGAATCGGCGCGATTGTGGTCGGAGTAGAAATTCCTGATGGACGTTACGTACCGCCCGGCACGCTGGTTGATACAAATGAAAAGGCACAGGCATTGCCTGCTTCCGAAGCGCATCACCACCACTTCAACGCGGATGTTGTCGATGTCAATCGCGGACTTGCTTCGGCCTATCTGGGAGAAGAAGTTTACTTTCCAGCCACACGTGTAAAAAATCTCCTATTCTGAAAGAAATTTAATGATTGAAATTTTTCTAGGTACAGCGGCTGTCTTCAGTTTATTACTGGTCATTTTGGGATTCCGCTCGTTTTATCAGGTAGAAGAAGGGCATTCGGCCGTCATCACTAATTTGGGGAAATTACGTGCCGATAAACTTGGAGAGCCCTTCATCGCAGAGCCCGGATTGCATATAAAGCTTCCTTGGGAAAAGCTACATGAATTTTCAATCATGGAGCGCACGATTTCTCTTCGAGAGGAGATGCGGGAAGTTGAGTTCTTAGCGCGTGATGGGACCCAATTGCGCCTGACTCCGCAAATTCGCTTTCAATTTCAAAAAGAGCGTTTCCCTACCTATTTGTTTGGTATGAAACGCCCTGCATCGCACCTAAGGGAACTCTTTCGCAGTCTACTGAGTGCAGAGGTTGCCAAGTTTGGTCCTGTCGATGCTCCCGAAGGTTCGTACGCGGAGATTCGGCGTAATCACGGATTGTTACACGCGGGGTTAAAGCAAAGCTTTTTAGCACGCGGGCTGGAAGAGAAATACGGTATTCAGTTTAGTGCTGTGGAAATTACCGAGATACTTCCCCCTGCCGATTTAGCGCAGGCTCTTAACTCCGTACAAAAAACGGAAACTGAAAATATTACTTTACTCAGTCGGTTCCGCGCCGAATGTTCGCAACGACTGGCAGCCGCTGAGCACGCAGTGAGTATTGCCGCATTGAAGGCCGAGGCAGTCGAATCAGAAATCTCGATTCTTGGCGATGCGATGAGAGAGCTTCAGAAACAAGGCACGCTTGATGCCTACCTCCAACGTCGGCGGCACGAAGTTACAGCCCAATCAAAAACCCTTTACTTTAAAACCTAGAAGGATTATTTATGGAATCTTTCAGCTACTTTCTATTTTTTTCATCATTCGTGATAGCCGCATTCATACTCTTGCTCACGTTTTATCTGATTCGGTACGCTGCAGTAGTGGTGCAACCTGAGGAGGTCGTTTTACTTCTTAGCCATGGTCGTTGCCGTGAAGATATTTATACGTCCGGCATTCACTTTCGGCCCTATCTGTGGATACCCGGGCATAGGATTATTCGCATATCGCGCCAACTGGAACACCAGTGTTTCAGAGATATACAAGTAAATGATGCAGTCGGTACCACGCTCCGTATCGATATCTGGATGGATTATAAAGTGTCGAATGCCCGTAAGAGCATGTTCGCTATAGAGTCCTGGCGTACGGCGCTGAATCAATTAGTACCTGATGTGCTGATGACCCAGACCGGACGTGTACGTTTAGAAAATCTGCTATCTGACCGTGAGAGTATCGCTGAATCCGTATTCGAGGGAGTTCGCACTGAAGCGCTTAAATGGGGTGTTTCTATTGCGTCTCTATTTATTCAGGATGTTCGGGTATTGCCAGATATTTCTCGCCAGCTGTCTAGTCTGGTAGCGGCACAGATAGAAATGAAAAAGTCGCATCTGGAAGAAGAAGGCCGCATCAAAATTCAAGTATTGGACGCACAAACGGAGGTTCGCGTCGCAGAACTTCAGGCGCGCGCTAAATCAATGCACCCTATCGGCGTGGCCCGCGCTTACAGTAAGATGGCAGACCATCCAGGCCTGCTGGAAAGATTTCAGGAGCTGTACCAACTTTCCCTTTTGCCTTCAGGCCGGGTCGTTTCTTTTGTCGGTTTTGAGGGCAGTGAAATTGGCCCGCTTGATGCAATGATGATTCCCGTAGAGGACAACGCTGCGAACCACATGGCGCAGGTCTCTAATTACTCTCGCTAAGCACTGCCATACCTGTCGGACCTGCGCGGAGTAAAACCTCTGTCCGCCTCTCAGGTTAAAAATAAGAGGCGGACTACCGATAAACCTGAAATGCCGTATAGAGACTTCAAAGTAAGACAAATACTTCGATGCGGTGCTTAGGGCGTCCAATACGAACAGATTTTCTAGCACCTACATGACAAGTTGCCGTCAACAAGAGCAATAACTTAAGCTTTTGCCAGTTCTACCGCAATAGCCGAAGTGATTCGGGCATCTTCAACGCCAATATGCGGTGCAAAACGGCCAACTACCTGACCTTGTCGGTTAATCAAAAACTTTTCAAAATTCCATAAAACCTGTGGCGCTGGTGCCAGATCCAAGTTGTGTTTTTTCATCATCTCAAGAAAATCATCAGCGCCTTCAGTCTCTGGGAATGCCTCAGTTAGTGCAGCATAAAGCGGGTGCTGATCCTCACCGAGTACAGATATCTTGGAGAAAATAGGGAAACTGACACCATAGTTGAGTGAACAAAACTCTGCGATTTCTTTATCGGTTGCCAACTCCTGCTCGCGGAAATTTCCTGCAGGGAAGCCAAGAATAGACAGACCCGCTTCGTGCTTGTCGCGGTACATTTTTTCCAACTCAGCATACTGAGGCGTCAATCCGCATTTGGAAGCTACATTCACCACCAGGACAACCTGTCCCTGATAGTCTGACAAAGAGGCAGAACTGCCATCTGGACGTGAGAGGGGGATCTGCGTCAACGATTGCGTATTGTCCATCTTGTGGGAATCCTTTTTGGCGATTGTAGAGTAATGCTTTACTCAGGTTGAGGATGTCGTACGTGTCTCTGCTGATTTTAGCGCAGAATACCAAAGAGCGTCTTGCTCAGAGCCCTACGGAATAGTCGCCGATAAGGTGCTGGATAAATGGAGAGACTTAAACTGCGAGTGGAATTATGACTCGCCTTCGATGGTCGTTGTCTCATAGGCACATTGCACATAAGTCATGCGCCCACCAGCCAGCATGAGCGCACAAAACATATTCAGATCGACGATTTCTGGAACTGAAAACCATAACGCGAGTTCTGTAAAAACTGCGTCATTGATCGCCATATAATCTCCAGAAAATAATTCGGCATAACGTAACGCAGCGCACTCCGATGCGTTAAAGCGATCACTGTCACTCGTCAAACAAGCGATGTCATCCTCAGATACGTTGTCAGTTTTGCGCGCTAACTGACAGGCCGTGCAGGTTGTGATAGAGGCGATCCGCAACCGAAACAGTTTCCGCAGGCGGCTGTCGAGCAGTGGATGATTATGTAGCTGATCAAGCGTACTAAGCCATGCCAGCGCAGCGTCTGGTCGGTGGCCCCATACTTGCACTGGGATCGTGGAAATCAGCATTCGACTTGCTTTGCCGCGCTCCCTGGCTTCGCGCAGCGGTTGTGGCAAATCATCCAACGATACCGGTGCAATCCGCGACATCTTTTTCTCTCTCGCTTTACGCCACTCGTTCGATGATCGTCGCCGTACCGTTTCCACCAGCGCAGCGAATGGTTTGCAAGCCAAACCGTGCATTGCGGCGCTCAAGTTCATGCAACGTACTAGCCATAATCCTTGCTCCGCTCGCACCGAGTGGATGCCCCAATGCAATCACCCCACCATTCACATTGAGACGATCATGTGACACACCAAGTTCACGCATCCATATTAACGGCACCGGAGCAAAGGCCTCATTCACCTCAAATAGGTCGATATCGTCCAATGTTAAACCCGCTTTTTCCAATACCTTGCGGGTTGCGGCAATCGGACCGGTCAGCATCAATGTCGGATCTGAGCCGACCGTTGTAACGGCACGAATACGGGCCCGGGCCTTGAGGCCAAGACTCTTCGCTTTATCGGCTGACATGATAAGCAATGCTGCTGCGCCATCCGAAATTTGCGATGCATTACCCGCTGTAATACGGCCGCCTTCTGGACGGAAGCTGGTCTTAGAGTCGTTAATGATGGTGGTCCTGGAGGTTACCTGCGCGGAGACTTCTCGCTAACAATGTTCGTCAGCACACCAATGCCCTCAACTGCTGCTTCTACAACATCCCCCGGATTGAGGAAACGCCCCGTTCCCATCCCAACACCTGCTGGTGAACCGGCGGGAAATTCATCCCGCGTAACGATCCACGGATCGACGCCGGTGGTGGCATCCTGACTTTTAGCGGCGGACAAATCCATACCGATACCGGGAGGCCCGCTATGCTGCAAATCCCGTGCGCTGACATCGTTGCCGACCGTATAACCCAATACGCTCGAAAGCGAATCGTCGTGATCGATCGTATCCGACCCAATCACCACCACCAACTCGACTTCATGATCGAGCTGATCAGTTAAAGGAGGGAACCGAATCTGATCTTGCGCGCCAATCAAAGCGCCATACGATTTCAAAAATGCGAAGGGTTGAGCGGGCGCTTTCAGGCCAAATTCAACCAAATGCTTAGCGTAATTTGCGCCTGCGACCCCGACCCGATTAACGCGCTCAATCGGTGGCAACAGAAGCACCGATGACAACGCCAGCACAGCGCCAGTAAAGCGCAGCGCCGACTGACCTTCCCCTCGCGTAATACGCGGCGCCCACTCGCTGAACTCGCCAGAGATGGGCGTGACAGTGCCCGTGCCCGTATCGACTAACGCCCAAAACGGCGCGCCACTATCCGTGCAGCGGGCGACCTTCATGCTGCTTTTACCAATGGCGTGACACTGCCAATTTTAGCTGGATCCAGATGCAATAACTCGCACGCATTTTTCCAGCGGATTTTGTCCAGTTCCATAGGTGACAATCTCAAACCATCTGTCAGATCATGGCGTACCACGTCGCCACCGCCAAAATTGCTGCCGTAGAGAATACGGTCAGGGCCGATGATATCGACCTTCGCCTGACGCATCGGCACTTCGTGCAATTCGACGTCAAAGTAAAAATTCTTCATGTGCGATAGCAACGGTTTTTTGTTGTACTTAACATCCAGATTTTGGTTGGTTTTTGCCAAACCACCTAGTTGGTAAGGAACGTAACCGCCACCGTGTGTAATGTAATTTTGAGGTTAGGGAAACGATTCAGCACACCGCCGCAAATCAGATTCCAGAAACAACGCGTCTCGTCATACTGCATACCGATGATAGCGGTGGTTTCGTAGTGGTCTTCGTTGGCTTTCTTGCCCCACGTGACTGACTGGTTATAGCCGTGAATAAACATCGGCAAATCCAGGTCGCACAATGTCGACCAGACGATATCCAGTTCCGGCGAATGGAATTCCAGGCCACCAAAGTTGGCGCCACCGGCGACCAGACCTTTAACACCCAGTTCGGTACAAGCACGACGTAATTCGATTGCTGCCGCCTCTGGCGCATTCAACGGAACGTGCGCCGAGAACATCAGACGATCAGGAGCGTGCGAGCAATATTCGGCCAGAACGTCGTTCACCTTACGTGCGAACGGCACTGCGAATTCGGCTTCGGTCCAGTACATGTAGCAATGCGATGGAACTGACACAACCTGCAAATTCTGACCCGCAGCGTCCATACCTGCCAGACGCGTTGTTGGATCGGCCCGGCGTGCCAGATAATCGGCCAACTTTGGTCCGGTGCCTGATCGTACAGCTGCCTTACGTTCTGGTGAACCGAGGCCAAAAATCCAGTCGCCGACGCGTAGTTTGATGTCATCATCTTCATGCTGCTCGAAAAATGGTCCCCAGTGCGGATGTTGGTCGTAATAACCTGGATGCGGTGCGTGCGCGTGGAGATCGATAAGCATGTCTCGTGAACCGCTGCTAGTTGAGGAACAGTGCATCGAAGCAAAAAAGCGGAGAGGTTCAGTGCGATGTTGTGGCGTTATACCATCCGTCTGATTGAACACATATTTATTTTATGTTCTATATTTAGCCTTTTGCAGAATTAGTTGCAGTATAGAATAAGTCGTCATAATATAAAAATATGATTAATAATTAATTTGAACATATTTTTAAATTTCGTTTTTATTGATAATTCTTGGCGCCAAGAAATCGTTACGGGCCGGTTAAGGAGATCATCTTTAGGCATGGCATTTTGAGTAAATAGTTTTCATCTTACGTTGCTGGCAATCGGTCCATAATGTGTGCTTGGTTGTATCCGGGACAGCGTTTTTTGGCCGTGATGCAGGTGTTCGAAACAATAACCACGCATATTGGTGAATAAATGGTCATTCATAGTATTGAAGATGAGACCGGTGTCCATTGCGTCGACGTGGCGTTGGACGACAATGGCACTTTTACTTTTAAGGTGTTTCGTAAAGATCCGGAAGATCAGGGAAGATGGACGTTGGTTGCTGATTACGCTAAGACGACGTATGCGACTGAAGCTGAAGCGTTGGCTGTGGCTGGTGGGACAAGACCATGGGTGAAAGATGTGCTTAATCTCCGCGGCAAGGATAGCTGATATTCAATGCCGTTTGGGTTTTGTGGTGATTTTGTGGTGTCGTCCGACAGTCGGTTATTTTTTCTTTTTCGTTGAATAGACTGGAAGCTCAGGCGACATTGGTTCGATGAAGAATCCTCGGTTCCTCGGTTTTAATTAACGAAAACCGATGAAGTGAGTGAGGCCGCGCTATCTATGACCCCACAAAAATAGCAAACTTATATCCGTCAAAGTCAGACCTCCCATCAAAGCCCCTTCCCCACCACAATCCCCCGAATCATCGTCCCTAACCGCAATGGCAAAAGCGACTTACCAACATCAGTCGGCACCAATAACTCACTAAGCACGTACCGAACCAGCAATTCACAAGCCAGATCGCGATCTATCTGGGTTGCCAAACGCTTGTCCCAATCATCAAACACAATTTCCAAAACCGATTTGTAACGCTCAACAGCGTCATCAAACATGCGTTGAAAAAAAGCAAAAGCATATTCCGGTGCTACCGCCAACAACCGCCGCACCTTATCCTGCCGTAAAAAATGATCAATATAACCAATCACCGCATTAAACCGATCATCAGGATCGGCATGCAACGTCGCCACTTCAACTAACCGTTGATGAAATTGCGCGCGCTGATGTTCGCTAAATGCATCAAGCAAAGCATCCTGTGAAGAAAAATAGCGATAAAAAGTCCCCCGTGAAATACCCGCAACTTCACATACCGCCAGAATCGACACGCGCTCGACGCCCGAGACCAGAATGACCTCCTCAGCGGCGGCAATAATCTGTTGAATAGTCGTATCTGAGCGGCGATTGCGACCGGGCTCACGCGGCGGCGGGACGATTAATGCCACGCTTTTTTTACTTTTCTCGGCCGGTTTTACCACCATTGGTATATTTCCAATGTGTCCTTGTCGCTCTCCGATACTACTGATAAGCCTACCAATACGCTGCGGTAGCTGACGCCGATCCCCCTCTCCCAACACTAATAATTCGCTCAGAACATACCGGATAATCATTTCGCAGATTAACTCACGGTCCAACGTTACCCCAAGGCGTGCATCCCACGCGTCAAACACGATCTTTAAGGCATCCTGAAAACGGTCAAGGGAATCAAGGAAAGCATGCTGAAAAAATCCGAACGCGTATTTTGGAGCAACCTGCAATAGGCGGCGTGCCTTGGTCCCTTTTAAAAAATTATCGAGATGGGCCACCAATGCGATGAAGCGCTCATCCGGGTCGTCATAAGGCTCGGTCGCGCTAATCAATGCCTGATGGAATACGCCACGCTTATGCTGAGTATAGGCTTCTAAGAGTTCATCCTGAGACGAAAAATACCGATAGAAAGTGCCGCGAGAGATACCAGCAACTTCGCATACAGTCAGAATAGAAACGCGGTCAACGCCAGATTCAAGAATGACCTGCTCAGTAGCGACCAGAATTTGATCAATGGTTTTTTCTGAGCGACGATTACGTCCAGGTTCATTGGTGGCATCACCGCGTGAGTCTCCTCCAGTTTCACTTCCACCTCGACGCTCATGGCGCAATTCGGTCTGCGCGGCGTCAGGATCAAATTTACTTAGATGGCACGATGCCAGCGGTTGAAGCAAAAAATCACCACCGCGAGAAATTGCGCCGATCAACTGGGTAATCCATGACAACAATTGACGCCGATCGCCTTTTCTCGGAACCAGAAGTTCGCTCAATACATAACGAATCAGCATTTCGCAAACCAATTCACGGTCAATACGAATTCCTAGCTTGGCATCCCACGCATCAAATACGATATCCAGTACTTCCTGAAAGCGATCTACAGAGTCATGGAAAATACGTTTGAAGAAGCCGAATGCGAACTCGGGTGCCACTTCCAGCAGCCGCCGCGCTTTGCTATGTTTGAGGTAATTATCCAGATAGGATATCAGCGCATTGAAACGATCTTCGGGCGTGAGGTAAGGTGCCGTCGCGGCATGCAGCGCAAGATGAAATCTGGCCCGCTTATGCTTGGAGAAAGCATCAAGTAGCTCATCTTGCGATGAAAAATAGCGATAAAACGTGCCGCGTGAAATGCCCGCGACTTCGCAGACGTTTTGGATAGCAACACGGTCTACACCCGACTCAAGAATCACTTGCTCGGCAGCGGCCAAAATTTGGTCGATTGTTTCTCCAGAGCGCTTGTTACGTCCGGGTTCACGGGGCGGTATTTCAGCTAACGTATTTTTAAGATCACTTTTTTTACTAGTATTTTTTTCACTGACTTTTGGGATGGTTTTTGCACTAATTTTTTTGTTCATTTTTTTACTTTCCACCGCCATTTTTTTGGCTCCCACCGACGTCAATTTCTGCTTACCATCAAGGCCAGCATTCAGCTTCACGGTTTGCTCTGTGGCCGAAATAGGCGATATACGCGATACACGCGATACCCGCTCGTTACTTTTCATTGCCGACTCCGTTCTGTTTCTTTAATAGAAAAGTGTATTAAAACACATTGATAAATAAAAATTGCCATAGTCAAACCGATTATTCGAGGGTGTAAATAATTCTGTATTCCGATTTATATTCTAACCTTAATATTTAGGCATATCTAAAAATTTTGTTCTATTTATGATTATTATATTTACATATTTATTTAATTTGTACACTTTCAGAGAGAAACTGAAAAACGATGAAATAAGAAGGTTCTGTAAATGGATGTGATTTTTTGGAATTTTTTTTGGGGAATCAACGATTAACAAGTTACGGCGACATCAATCGAGAAAATTCCAGGCCAACATTGAAACGAGAGGAAATAACGCTGACGCCGAATTGCTGAACAAATCATGATGGCGGCTTACATGCAGTAAATCACCACCCAGTGCACAACCCCCAACAAGGTGTTGGCTGAACGGCACGCTTAGCGAAAATCGCTTTCATCTGGCATCGATTGGCAGGCCAGGTGCAACGTCTGCCTTTGAGGCCAAATCGCAGTGGCCTCTTCATACAAGAATAAAGTGAGGCCTGAAGTCACTGCCTATGTCGCGGTGAATGGCTTTATTTAAAAAACGCTATGCATGACTACATTGAGATGTTATGTAGATTTCGTATATCTCGTATGAGAACTAGAAATTGGAAATGCTTGGGACGTGCCCCCATACTGCATGCCATCAACACTTTCTTCGGAAACTACCATGACAGCGCAAAACATCTCACTATCCGCTAACGACTTCAATCAAGTCGCTGATACGGCAGCACATCCTGCTAATGATGTCGCTGTCAAACAAAGTCTGTTGCAGAAAATTTTTCTACTGTGGATTAAGCCTTACGAAAATGCGGGCGGTTTCATTCCACATATATAAGTCTTCACCCGATCACCAGCATAGTTGGTAATTCGGCCTAGTGATCTTATTTACAGATGTTCAGTAAGAAAGTTTGTTCAGGAAACCGCGAAATCACGCGGTTTTTTTTCGTTTTATTTTTGTCTTGTCATCAGTGGTTTGTGCTGGCAAAGCGCAAATACCAAATGGCACGTATAACGTCGCGCTCAACCCTTCTAAGGCTTCGGCTATCGATTGCTTCAAACCAGCTTTATATGCATTCGGCGAGCCACAGCATGATTGCTGGGGCTCGCCGAAATTATTTTAAGGGGCCAAAAGTATCGTGATATCAATTAAGACCATCGACTGACTGATGAATTAAACATTACACGTTTTAATGCCCATCAAATAGCTTCATGATGCTGCGCTTCTCGTCGTCTTCTGCTGTCGCGGGAGTGCCATCTTCATTTGTTCCCGATCCTCCGCCAACTCCCAATGAAGCAATGAAGCCGTTCCCTGGAGTGAAGTTATCGAAGAATAATTCATTGTTAATGGTAGTGATACCCTCGGGCATTGGCATCTGTACCTGTGGAACGCCACGCAATGCACGCCCCATATAACTGACCCAAATCGGTAATGCCAATTGTGCCCCAAACTCGCGGCTACCAAGAGTCTTCGGCTGATCAAAGCCCATCCATGCGACGGCGACCAATGAGTTTTGATAACCGGCAAACCAGCCATCGAAAGCGTCATTCGTTGTCCCTGTTTTACCGGCAATGTCAGTACGACCCAACACGTTAGTACCCGCACCCGTGCCACGCTGCGCCACGCTCTGCAACAAACTGGTCATGACATAGCTATTGCGTGCATCCAGTACTCGCGTTGCGTTCTGACCTGCTATTTCAGGCTGTGCGCGCGACAATGCTACGCCATGTGCATCCACGACTTCAGAGATCAAATACGGATTGACGCGATACCCGCCATTTGCCAGCACCGCGTAAGCTCCGGCCAGTTGCAGCGGCGTAGTCTGACCAGCACCCAGAGCTGTCGGCAGATACGGAGGAATTTTGTCCCGGTCAAAGCCGAAATGTGTGGTCACAAAATCTTGCGCATATTTAGCACCGATAGCATCCATCAGGCGCACAGTCACCAGATTCTTGGAGCGCTGTAAACCGGTCCGCATTGGCATTGGTCCATCCGGCGTATCGTCATCTTTCGGCTCCCAATTAGGTTGCCCGGGACCGCCCGGAAAAGAAACCGGCGAATCGTTAATGATCGACGCCGGACCGAAACCCTTTTCAAGAGCGGCGGAGTATATGAACGGTTTAAAAGTCGATCCCGGCTGACGCCATGCTTGCGTCACGTGATTGAATTTATTTTGATTGAAATCAAAGCCGCCAATCAATGTCTTGATCGCGCCGGTTTGCGGCGTCAGCGCCACCAACGTCGCCTCGACTGATGGTAGTTGAGTGATTTGCCATCCTTTTGGTGATTGCATGACGCGAATCACTGAACCAGGTTGAATGCGGTTATTTTTGGCAGCTTTTGGACTCAAGGCTGCAGCGGCAAAACGCAAACCCTCACCACTTACGGTGACCACGGTATCGTTACGCAGCATAACTTGCACTTGCTTACTGTCTGCGCTCAGTACCACGCCCGGCACAATATCATCGTTATCGGGCTTGTTATCAAGCGCATCACCGACGGCGTCATCGCGCTCATCGCCATTTGACGGTAATACAATCAATCCTTCCGGGCCTCGATATCCATGCCGACGATCGTAATCCATTACCCCTTTGCGCACCGCATCGTAACCAGCCTGTTGATCAACTGAGTTGAGAGTCGTAGTGACGCTTAGACCGCGGGTATAAATCTCATCTTTATACTGGGCATACAACATCTGACGGACCATTTCAGTCGCATATTCGGCATGTACACTGTAAGTATTTCCGGTCGTCTTGACTTTGATATCTTCGGCGAAAGCCTGATCATATTCCGGCTGGGTGATGAATTCGAGCTGTAGCATGCGCTTTAAGATGTATTCCTGGCGAATACGCGCGCGCTTGGGGTTAACTACCGGGTTATAAGCTGACGGCGCTTTTGGAAGTCCGGCGAGCATCGCTGCCTGTGCCAGCGTGACATCTTTTAACTCTTTACCAAAATAAGCCCGAGCCGCTGCGGCAAACCCAAATGATCGCTGTCCCAGAAAAATCTGGTTCATATAGACTTCAAGAATCTGGTCTTTTGTTAAGGCATTTTCAATTTTGTAAGCCAGCAAAATTTCATAAATTTTACGCGTATAGGTTTTTTCGCTAGATAAAAATACGTTACGTGCAACTTGCATCGTAATCGTACTAGCACCTTGCGAAGCCCCGCCGTGCATAATATCAGTGCCAATTGCCCGCAGAATACCGATCAGATCGATTCCGCCATGTTGATAGAATCGCGCATCTTCAATGGCAAGCACGGCATTTTTCATGTTAGCCGGAATATCCTGCAACTTCACCAGGCTGCGGCGCTCTTCGCCAAACTCGCCAATCAAAACATGATCAGCGGTGTAAATGCGTAGCGGCACCTTGGGTCGATAATCGGTGATAGCGCCTAGATCCGGCAATTGCGGCTGCATCACCACCAGTGCGTAAGCTATCAGCAAACCACCAATGACTGCACCGGCAAGCACCACGCCGCCGATTGTGAATAACAATCCATGCAATAACGTGCCGTTTTGTTTTTTTGGCTGATGGAGGTGTGCCCTCGTCGATGTCAATTCCGCTAGTTTGGATTTGTCGGCAGGAGGTTTCAAATTGTTTTGTCGAGATTTTAATGTAAATAGCATAACGATATTGGATGGAATTAGCCCCATATCCTACAACATGCAGCGCGAACTACCCAGAATCGTCTGTAAGAAGAAGTAACTTTATTAAAAAAAGTAAAAATCTGGTTTAGGAAGTAGAGGGAAATTGGATAAAAAACCAATAGAATACGGTGCTAATTCAACAACAATTCAACAATAAGTCGATACAGATTCGATAGATCAGACAATAAGAAGTGATCGAATCATCTCGTCGGTAGCGCTGGCTGCCGCTTGCGGCGTCTGCAACGGGAACAAATGACCACCGGGAAGTAGTTTTATGTGGCTGCCAACCAATCGTCTGGTCGCTGCCATACCTGCTTGACGACACTCAACTGAATCAATCCCGCCGATAAAACCAACCGGGACCGGATAAGGTGGCCTCACAACCTGACCCAAGTGATGGGGTAAGGTCAAATAAACTGCTGTTTCAATTTCACGCTTAAAACGCAACGCTACACTTCCAGACTGCTCTACGGTGCCGTGCTCAACGTAATCGCGCAACACTTCTTCGGGCCAACTGGCGAACACCGGTTTAGTGGAGAAGTGCTGATAAACCGCCTCGGCATCCGGCCATTGAATACGACGGCGCTGCGAAAACCGTGCTGGAGACCAACGTCGGTCAATCCCCAGCGCTTTCGCCAATCTAAATACACCGGCTCGCCATCCTACGGTTACGGGCGCGTCTAACAGCACCACGCAACGTACCAGATCAGGGCGCTGTCTTGCGACCATTAAGGATAAAATTCCGCCCAGCGAATGACCGACCAAAATCACTGGCTGTTGATAGCGCACAAGCAATTCATTGACAAACTCTTGCGCTAGCGCGGGCCAACCATCTGTTACCGGATAATCTGGATTATGGGCATGCATTTCCAGGGCATGGACATCGTAATTCTGACTTAACAGATCAAGAAAACGGCGATACGTTCCGGAAGGAAAGCTATTTCCATGCGCAAAATGCACAATGGGACGGGGCGACGGGATTTGGGAAACCATGGATGAAATATTCGTAAGTGTGCTTGTAACGGTATTTAATAGAGTCATTGCGGGCAGTGAAAAGTCCTTATCCACGCACACGCAGGATTTAATAGACTCTATTAAAAACCATAAGCGTTGTTTGTCACAAACCAAATTTTAGAGCCGACGCTCAATGATCGTCTCAGCGACCATACCAATAACGTTTATGTTGCTGGCGATACTCCGTCACATCAAGCGTGCTGCCAAAATGTAAAAGTATTGCACCAGATTGATCATTGCGTACATTGCGAATACCTAATTGTTGATAACGTTCCAACACTTGCGCCTGAGGATGTCGAAATCGATTGCGATAACCCATCTGAAAAATTGCCACAGACGGATTAACCTCTTGCAAAAATGCGCTGGTTGAAGAGGTTCCACTACCATGATGCGGTACGAGCAGCACTGTCGATTTTAAACGACCGGGCGCATTCGGCGTCATGACGCTATCGGTGGCAATCGCTCCTTTATCCTGTATCAATTGTCGCTCCTGCGCCTTCTCTATATCGCCGGGAAGCAGGATCGACAAGTCACCGTTGGTAATTTTGAGCGTGCAACTCATGGTATTCGCCTTGCCCGATTTTCGATCCTTACGTTCGTTATTTTCATAATTATGCTTTGCAGGAAATAGCATATCAAACTGCACGCCATCCCAATTCCATGACTGTCCGTCCTGACACCGAGTGTGGCCCGGTGAGACAGCAACAATCCGATGATCCGGGGATAAAGATGAGTACACACGATCAACCTCAATCGCCTTTATCACGGACATTGCACCGCCGGAATGATCGCTATCCGAGTGTGAAATCACCATCGTATCAATCGCGGTGATCCCTCTGGCCTTTAGATACGGCACGATAATCCTGCTACCGGCATCGGACTCAGGCGAGTAATAAGGCCCCGTGTCATAAAGCAAGCGATGCCCGGAAGTTTCAATCAGCAGGGCCATACCTTGCCCGACATCAAACGCAGTAACCGTCATCTCACCCTCCGCGGGCCGCGTTGCGGAGTGTAACAATAACGGTAACCAGCCAATCAGGGCTAACCAGCGTAACGGCCAGCCGCGTGGCGCCAATAACCACAGCGTGGCAGCCATCGCGATAGCAAAAGTCCACGCTGGCGGCAACGGCGCTTGCCAGACAGCCAGCGGAAAACTGCTGAGCCATGTCAATACTGTTGCCAGCCAATCCACCAGAATATGCGCCAGCGTTAATACCCATCCCGATAAGGGTGCAGGCAACATACTGCCCATCAATGCCATCGGCGTCACTAACAGGCCAATCAACGGAATGGCAATGGCGTTCGCGAGCGGACTTATCAGGGATATTTGTCCAAACAAAAGGATCGTCATTGGCACTAATCCGATTGTCACGACATATTGGGTATAAGCGCCGTTTTTTATAGGATCGAGCCACACTCTGGCGGGAGTATTGGGAACCAAAGCGGACGCATCAATTAACTGCTTGGTGCGGCCAACGCTAGCATACAAAATCGTACCCACCGCGCCAAAAGATAGCCAGAATCCTGGAGAAAGTACCGCCCATGGATCGCGTAGCAATACCACCATTAGGGCGATACACAAAATATGAGAAACACTGGCAATCCGTCCGGTCCAGATGGCCAATGCGACCATCAATAACATATACAAGGTTCGCTGAGCAGGCAAGCCAAAGCCTGCCAATAATACGTACAACAAGGCCGCAGCCGCACCGGCTAATACTGCCGCTTTCTGGGCGGGTAGACGCAACGGTAAAGTGTTGCCGATAAAAAAAGACCGTCGCCATAACGCCGACATGATTGCGGCAAAAAGGCCCGCAATCATCGTGATATGAAGACCCGATATGGAAATCAGATGCCCCACGCCAGTACGATTAAAAATTAGCCAGTCGTTTTGATCTACGGCACGCTGATCACCGATGACCAATGCGACTAAAACACCGACATATTTCTTTTCTGGCAAAGCCGCCAAAATACGTTGGCGAACCCAACCGCGCACCGCTTCTACACAATGACCGAAAGTGAAGACAAAGCGGTCTAATTGACGGTTGTTTAGTGACACATCTACTGACGAATCAACAGTTTCATCTGCGCTTAAAGAGGATGCCTTGTCAGCGCGAACATAGCCTGTTGCACGCAAATTTTGTTCGAGCAACCAAACTTCGTAATCAAATCCGTGGGGATTGGCATTGCCATGTGGTCGTTTTAAGCGAACTGTCAGCCGCCAGCGTGCGCCGGGTTCAATCTGACCAATGTCGCCAATCTGAACGCCGTCATTGGCTTGTTGCTTTGGTTGATGATTGAATGGGCGATACCAAGACAGCGCCAATTGGGATGGTATCGTTGGTGTTACGCCCTTTTGCGGTAAAACTTTTTCGACCGCAAAGTTAAACCGCACACCTTGTTCAAAATGGGTCGGCAAACTCGCAATGGTACCGATCAATGTGACGTCCCGCCCTTCCCACTCGACCGGCAACTCCTGTCGCAGATAATAGTGCGCAAACAGCGCCGCCCAGCAAAAGCCAAGTAACGCACCGCAAACAATCAGCCCCGTTATTTTTATCAGTCTATGCCGAAGTATCCCTGCGACTAAGCCAGCAAGAGCCGCCAACAAGCACACAATACCGATGAGAAAAGCGGACGGCAATGCTGCTTGAGTCTGTAAAAAAACCACACCGATTAAGAAACCAAGAATGAAACTCCGCACCGGCGACTACTTCAGCAGCGCAAGTCGTGGCAGCGCCGCGAGCGCGTTCGCGGTGGTTGCCTTGGCCAATTGCTCTGTTGTCATCCCGCGTAACTTTGCTAAAACTTCCGCAATCAAAGGAATTTGCGCCGGTGCATTCTTCTGTGGATGCAACCACGCTGGCGACATGTCCGGCGCATCGGTTTCGAGCACCAGTGCGGTCAGCGGCAACTCGGCCGCCAACCGTCGAATCTGCAAGGCGCGTGTAAACGTCATCGCCCCGCCAAACCCTAGCTTAAAATGTAGTTCGATAAAGGCTTCAGCTTGTTGAAAGCTACCGTTGAAGGCATGCGCGATACCGCCTCTTACTTTGATCCTACGCAAGTATTTTAACAACGTATCCTGAGAGCGCCGTACGTGCAACAAAACCGGCAAGTCGAATTCACGGGCAAGTTTTAATTGTTCGACGTAAAAATGTTCCTGCTTTGCGCGCAGCACGCCTTCGCCCAAACCCGGAACGAAGAAATCGAGCCCTATTTCACCAATCGCGACAAATAAAGGATCATCCATCGCCAGTTTGATCGCTGCCCGTAGCGCTAATAAATCGGATTCTTCGGCCTGAGGAACAAAAATAGGATGAATGCCAAGCGCGTAGGTGCAATTTGATTGCTCAGCCGCAATGGCCGCTACGGTGGCAAAGTTTGCCCGTTCAACCGCAGGAATGACGATCCACGAGACTTGATGCTGTAATGCCGCCTCGGCAAAGGTTGTCTGCTCGCCACCAAATTCGGCGGCGTCAAGATGACAGTGGGTATCGATCCACATGGGATGTGTCCTATAGAGCAATTTTTGATGGAGGTTTGCCAGCTATCTAGCGGGATTGGCAGATTAATATCGTAGCATGCGGTAATATCTGTCAACAGATCTAACACCTGAGTATTAGGAAAATTAGGGAAATTACGCATATTACTAATTTTAGAGAATGCACGTGTTTCGCGTTTTTTACGCTTTACCCGAACGCTGATTCTTTCGCATTTTTATATGGCGTAAAAATATTCACCCGTCTTCCAACATGCCATTAGCCATATCAAACCATTCAGTGCGTCAGTTCCCCGCAATAGCCTGATAACATGCTGATCGAAGAAAATTGAATTAAATCAGATGGATATACAAGAAACTACTCCGCTTGCGGATAACCAAACACTTGCAAAAATATTTGACCAGCGCGAATATCGCAATGCATTAGGCACGTTCACCACCGGTGTGACCATCATTACCGCGTGCAACGACAGTGATCAGGGCGACGGCATCGAAAAGCGCGTTGGCATCACCGCAAATAGCTTTAATTCGGTTTCGCTCGATCCACCCCTGGTTTTATGGAGTCTGGCAAAATCATCAAGTAGCGCGCCGATATTCGAAACGGCTGAATACTGGGCCGTACATATCTTGTCGCACGATCAGGACGCTCTGGCAAACCGCTTTGCCAAGCGCGGCGTGGCTAAATTCGCCGGACTTGAAACCGAAAAAGGGCTAGGCGGCGTGCCGCTTCTGCCGGCCTGCACCACACGCATGCAATGCAAAACGGCCTATCGCTATGATGGCGGTGATCACATCATTATGGTTGGCGAAGTGATGCACTTCGATCATTCCGATATTCCACCGCTTGTTTATCAGCGTGGCAGTTATGCCATCGCGACGCGCAAGGAACTGGCCGATGAAGCGGAAGCATTGATCAAAGCAACGACAGGTGCACGTATTTTCAATACCAGCGCGATGAGCCATTTACTCGGTAGCGCTTACTTCCAGTTATACGGAAAACTACGTGAATATGGTGCGCAACAAGGTTTGAATGATACCGAATTTTTTGTACTCAATACGTTAGCTGCACGCGAAGGGCTGAGTATTGAAGAGTTCAACCGTCTATTCGCTTACGCCGGTCATTCGCCGTTAATTATCGTGCTCGATGACATGACCGCGCGCGGGCTATTGCAGGCTGTGGCTGATCAAGGCGAGAAAAATGGCAGCGGTCTTTTCTACCTCACCGCGCTGGGCCGTGACCTAACGCAAAAAATTGCCGCAGCGGGATCGGAAATTGAGGCCGATATGATGGGGAAAATGGGTGCTGTTGATGCTATCGCTTTGCGCACATTGCTACGTCGCTTCATTAACATTCCTGATGATCCCGTCGAATTTGACGAATAATCGCCATTTCAGTCGTCAGCAACCATCGCGGCGATCCTCTTATGATGGATCCCGCAGATAAGTTCTACAAACTATTTCTGCTGAACTTATCTTTTTTAACCGTCTAACAAATCTGGCTAAACCCTGCGAGCCGCACTCCGTCAATGATCCAGTGCAAGTCTTGCCACTTGCAAGACCTCTCCAGTCGTCGCATCCTGAACAAATGTCACTATTCCAAACTGATCAACCGGAACATCCCCTCCGATGCTATCGAGGGAGATGTTTTGCTGAATCTTTACCATGCCCGCTTTCAATGCAAACGGCCCCAACCAACGTCTTACAACAAACTCGTGATGGAGAGTAGCGCCGCCATTTTCGCCAGCGGCCACTTTTGACACTAACTTATTCTGATATACAGCAACAAAGGCATTTTGCGTTTGCTTAGGATCTGTTGTGGTGCTGGGACTAATAATGTCGCGGGCTATGGCAGTCAAATCATACGACCTTGGCCCCCGCGCCTCGTTTGAGGTCACCTTGATCATAATATCGACAGGCGATGCTTGCGCGTTAATATGCTGAAGTGCGCTCTCGGCGGCACTCGCCGTACTCCACTTTCTGAGCTCACGCCCGCCTGCAAAGACCTCCGGCGTGTACACGACTTTGGTGTTGGCATAGTCGGCTAATGCTTGCTGGCGCAGTGTAAATGCATGATCACCGAATCGATCTTTCCAACCCAAACTATCCCAATAGTCGACGTGCAATGCCAATGGAATCACCATATCGGCGCTGACTTTTGAACCGATTTTAGCCAGCCATGCATCAGCGGGCGGGCAACTGTTACAGCCTTCGCTTGTGTAAAGTTCAACCAGCGCCACACGGTGAGCGGGACTTTTTGCGGTCAACTCAACTGCTTGCGCGGTGGATATCAAGCCACCGGACAGTACGGCTAACAGCGCATATTTATGCATGATTGAGATGACGTTAGAGATAGTAGAGGCAAACACGCGCAACTCCAAAAAGATGATGATGTCCTTTGGTCGCTGAGTTGGTTACTTCCTTACAGACACCTCCTAAACATCTTTAATATTATCAATATAATAATATTAAAACGACAATCCCCGGTCACAATACCAATACACACATTTAAGGATTATGAAACAGACGGAGCCCGATAGAGATTTACGACATCCCGATCCACCCGCACCAGGTTTTGTCCTGCATCGACAACAAACTCTGCACCATTGAAGGACGGACGCGTCAGCAATAAAATCGCCTCCGCAATATCAGACAGCGGCGCCACATACCCCAGCGGTGTTGAGCGCTCAGAGGAGTATTCAAAATCAGCTTGGGTCTGATCTCCGCTAGGCGTCATCAATCCAGGATAGAGGGCATTTACTCGCAGTACCGCACCACCAGATATGGCTAACATAGCGGTCATATTTCCTAGCGCAGCTTTCGCCACGGTATAACTAAAATCCTCAGGGTGGAAATTTGCGCGGACCTTTTGATCAACGACATTCACCACCACGCCTTGCTGACCACGTTGCTGGGCCTGCTGGAAAAAAGTTTGCGTGAGTAATAGTGGCGCACGGCAATTAATTTGCCAGGATCGCTCCAGATCCTCAAGTGCAAAATCAGCCAATGTGTCAGGAAAAAATATAGCAGCACAATTGACCAAGACATCAAGTCGCTCAAACGTGGCATAAGTGGCTAATATCATGGCCGACAATTCGACCGGATTAGATAGATCGGCGCGATGAGCGACGGCTTTATGTCCCGCTGCCTCAATCAACGCGACCGTCTCCTGCGCCTCAGCCTGCGAATTACCATAATGGACTACCACTGCATAGCCGGCCTGCGCAAAGCGCTCAGCAATCACACGACCGACGCGTTTGGCGGCGCCGGTTATCAGTACTACGGGTTGCGTCATATCGATGATCGTTCTAAATAGGTTTTTTATGCGTATTCGCGGCGGCGTGATCCATGAATTGCGCCATTCGCAAATCCAGTTCAGTGACGCCATTCGCATCGTGGGTTGCCAGTAGAACAACTACACGATTATAAACATTCGACCACTCAGGGTGGTGATCCATTTTCTCTGCCAGCAAAGCGACTTGCGTCATAAATCCAAACGCAGCATTAAAGTCGGCAAACAGAAAAGTCCTTTGAATGGCATCCCGGTCTTTCACTGCAGACCATTCGGGAAGACTCTGCAGGGCCGTAACTGCGCCGATATGTGATGGTCGTGTCATCGAATAATATCCATGTGTAAAACAGTAATTCTATCGTCAGAAGCGATACCGCGTCATCTGTCACGCCTACTACCTCGTTACTCCACGGTTGCATGTCATCCAAGAACTATGCGTTATAGGACGAAAACTTTGCTAACCCGCGCCAATCTTCGATTGCGTACATCGACATCATTGAACGTCATTACTCTTTATTATTGGTCAATAAACAATTACCTATTATAGGTTGTGTCTAAACGTACGCTAAGACGTGACTTTGTAACGAGTTGAATCGTTGCTTGTGGCAAATATTTTTACGGGTATAGTTTGCCTATATTCAACTTTTAGGGCACTTATGAAACGCTTCCTCTGCGCGGCAATGTTCGCCGCAATAAGCTGTACCGCGTTTATTTCAGCACAGGCAAACGCGCAGGTCGGGGTGAATATCATCATCGGCTCACAACCGCCGCCACCACGCTACGAACGCCTTCCACCACCGCGTGCAGGCTATATCTGGGCGCCAGGTTATTGGAACTGGGCTGGAGGTCGTCACGTGTGGCGACAAGGCTATTGGAACCGGGCACGTCCTGGTTATCAATATCAACGACCGCGCTGGGAGCAAGGTCGCGGCGGTTGGCAATTGAATCGTGGCGGCTGGGAACGAGGACATGGCGGTCGTCCCGATTATCGCGGCAATGGACGCCCAAATTACAACAATCATCGGGGTAACGGACGCCCGAACGGTGGGCGACATGACAACGGCAATCACGGCGGCCGAGACGATCACCGCGGCGGCAATCGCTAACAAGCAGACTAAAAAATAGTCGGCATAGCAATGATGTGCACCATGAAGCAATGAAAAATCCTTTCTCGCAAATGCGACAAAGGATTTTTTAAACGAACATCACGAACCTGATAATTACCACTATTTTTTGTGCTTGGTTCTGGTCTGGATCGGAAGAATCAGCCACGTGCGGCATGACCGAACGCCCCTTCCACTTACCTCAAATCGTTCATCAATATTACTAGCGTAGTGTCCTCACTGTTTTGTCACATCAACGCGATGTTGTGCTGTCGCTTTGCGTCCACCATGCGTGCTTGATACTTCCACTGTTGCATCATAACTACCCACTGGCAAGGTTGACAGGCTCAGTTGTTGTTCGGCTCCTTGCAAAATGTCACGGCCAGCTTCGTTAAGAATTTTCCAGCGGTAAGTAGGTCCCGCGCCGGAGGCTCCCGCAAAATTTGCACTCGCTTTCAAGTTAGCCACTTGCCCTTCGATAATTGACGAGTCTCCAGTAATACTAGCCTTTTGTTCTACTACGCTAACGTTAATAGTGGCACGACTTTGTTCGCCGTGTTGATTGGTAACTGTCAGCGCGTAGGTGCCCTCGCCGATTTGGTCTTTGCCAACAATCGCGTCAGCATCTGCTCTATCAGCATAACGCAGGCTAAACGGTCCGCTTAATTTTTCCCATTTATAGTGTGTGGCGTAAAGACTCTTGCTACCTTCGAGTTTGTAAGCAAAACCTGTACTGGTGGTGCTTACAGCATTAATATTTCTTCCAACCACGGCTTGCGGAGGATTCACCGGTGGCGTGATATCGACCAGCGGCGGATAAAAATTAGCAACTACTTCGCGTCTTTCATCCAAACGTCGAGCGTTGTTTTCATACCGTTGAGTGCCCATCTCAGCACCTTTGTACAAAATGTCTGGATTGGAAAAGTAATTTAATCGGGCACACGAAGGTGAGCAGTTATAAGCCATGATAGTGCGCCATCTGCCCCCGCCAGTGCCGGCGGTGTGCTTATAACCATGTTGATACTCAGGTGTTCTGGTCGGCACACCACCGAACTGATCGAGGTCGTGACTGAGGCCCAGGTTATGTCCGATCTCATGCGCGAAACTGTAATAACCTGTCGCATAACTATAATCAACAACTGAAAAAGCAGTCGCTTTTGATGCATTGACATACCCCGTCCCTGCCGACGTATTTGATGTCGCCAGCATGACCACCACATCTGCGCGATGACTTTCTCTAAAACCATGGACCGGTGCACCTAATACCGGATCGTTCGTATTTTTAAGCTGAGATAGCATATTGGTGTACTTTCCCTTTTCGTCGTAACTGGCATCAAAGGTTCCGGCATATTCAAAAGTAATCGCGACACCGCTATTTTTTGCGCCTTGGTTTGCCTCGGCAAATGCGAGTTTAATCACCGCTTGCAGGTCCTTCGCTTTTGCGCGGGATTGATTCGTCGTCACAACCATGACGCGAATCGTGCTATGCGCACTTTTTAACTTTATACTATCGCTACCGTCAACAAACTGCGTATGCATGCCGTCGCCAGCTTCAGCGAGTATTTGCTGGAATTGGCGCTCTTGCTGGTCTTGCTGCGTATTATCGGCACTTCCATGTTCGGCGTGCTCGGCTTGATGTTCGACCGCGTCGTCTGCTTGATCGAGCTTACTGACATCGACTTTCACAATCGCGTGCCGTCCATTTTTGAGAGGCCAAATTTGATAAAGCTGGCCTTCATGGTGGAAGGAGCCAGTGATGTTTTCGCCATTGCGCACGAGGATGGCCTGGTTGGCAGCATCTGATGCATGTTCTTCGTCAGTCTCATCAGATGAGATTTGACCGCGCCATATACTGACGCCATCGACATCAGTTTCTGCTGTAAATTTTTTAAAATGTAATACATGACCATCATCTATTGGCAAAGCGATTTCGTCTTGCTGATCATTCACCAGTAAAGGTGTAGCCGTCGCCAGGCGCACTGATGCGGTCGCTGGCGCTGCCAATATTTCTGCCAAGCCGCTACTAGCCGCCGCAGCAGCCGTATTTATTGGAGAGTCGATATCGGTCTGTTCTAGTTGAAATAATTGGTTCTCCTCAATTGAATACGCCGATGCGCAGTAAATAAGGGACATAACTGTTGATATGGCTACCAATCGGAGTGTTTTTTTTATTGAGGTCATTTTACGGTCTGAAATAAATAGAAAAATCGAAGTAGAACGATTTAATCTGATGAAATAAAATTATAAAAATAAGAAGATTCTTGGCTTACATCTACGAATACGCTTGAATCAAATTTCCTGGCGAAAAAAACTGAAATTGACACGTTTCGAGAAGTGCAAAAACGGGCATAAAAGATAACGTCACCCATTATCGTGGGTGCGAATGAAGAAGGTAATGGGACAAACCCGGAGCGTGATAGAGACTATTCTTAGCTTATATAGACTCACCATAAGCAAAAAAATGAAACACAATCCTCTTTATGAGAATGAGTCGACATAGCGCGATTGATGTTTTTTTGAAGACATCTCTGGCGCAGTAATAACGTCATCACTTCATAAAAAAGTGACATCCCTCTTTTCTTGCGTTATCTTGGAATAAATACTCTTTTAAGAACCTGAGAATCTATCGCCAATACTCACTAGCGGGCGAAGGAGCAGCGCTGAAATTGACATTTAGATGCGTAAATGAATATCTAAAGCAACCTATCCGCCCCGGTTACGGTTGCTTTTAAAGAGATTAAGCAGGTTGCAATCGGTAAGACCAACCCGATTCATACACTTTTTTTTGTGAAGGATAATACTTGCTTTTACATACCATCTACCTGATAGCGATTGTTGCAGAGGCGATGTCAGGCGCGATCATGGGTATGCGCCGCGATATGGATCTTTTTGGAATTTGCATGATTGGCACAGTCACCGCATTAGGTGGCGGAACAATGCGCGATGTGTTGTTGGGCCACTACCCATTAAGTTGGATCGCCAATCCGGAATATTTACTCTTCACCATTAGCGCAGCGATCGTCACTGCGGTGGTGGCGCGCGTTCTCCATCATTTACGGACGGTGTTTTTAGTAGTTGATGGCTTGGGCTTGGTGGCATTTACGGTGATAGGGTGCAACGTTGCGATGGCTAGTGGTATGACGCCGGGTATCGTCATCATGGCTGGCTTGATTACCGGTGTTTTTGGCGGGTTGTTACGAGACGTATTATGTAACGAAATTCCATGGGTGTTACGACGCGAACTATACGCCACTGTATCGCTACTAACCGGTGCTTTATATGTTGGCCTACTTTGGATAAAAGTCGATACCAATGTCGCGTCCTTGATCGCGATCGGAACGGGCTTCTTGTTTCGATTATTGGCAATGCGATTTCACTGGCGATTGCCGCGCTTCAACGGTGACAGAATACGTGGGCTGGATTGATGCATGATGGCGTCGGCGCGGATATCAAAAGGTCCGCGCTGTCAGTAATTTATCAGAAAAAAATAACAACTCACGCATTGTTTCGTCGCAGAGTATAAACAGCATTTTAAGTGCAGCTCAACCCAATCGCTCAAGCAAGGCGATTGCGCCAGCCGGTGCACGTTCTTTGGCACCGTTGATAAAGAATACAAACACATCGCGTGCCACGTCTTGCTTCGTCTGGGGAGTGATGCGTGGAAACACATCCTGATCAACCGCACTACTCCCTACAGCAAGTTTGTTAAAGCGGGTCGCCCACGTATCAAGCGACTCGGGAGAGTAACCTGACTTTATTTCAGATTGACTACACATCAGTCTTGCATAGACAAAATCGGTACTGAAATCTGCAAAGGAAGGATAATCTCTTGAATCGGTGAAAACGCTCGCCATTTTGTATTTCCGCATCAATTTAAAAAAATCAGGGATCATAAAACTATCATGTCGCACATCCAGTACATGACGCAGTTTTATACCGTCAATTTTATTCGGAAGTAGTGAAACAAAAGCAGTGATGTCAGCAATATCACAGTGTTTGGTGGGTGGTAATTGCCATAAAACCGGGCCTAATTTTTCTCCAAGTTCCGCTATACCACTCTGAATAAAGCGCTCAACAGACTCACCGGCATCCGCCAGTATCCGCCGATTGGTGCTATAACGCGGTGCTTTCACCGAAAAGAGAAAGCCATCTGGCGTTTCTGCCGCCCATCGTGCGAACGTAGCGGGCTTTTGCGTACTGTAGTAAGTACCGTTTATTTCGATTGCAGTGACTTGGCGACTGGCGTATTCCAGTTCATGGGCATGAGCCAGACCTGCCGGATAAAAGTTGTCACGCCAAGGGGCGTAAGTCCAGCCACCTATGCCAACGCGTATGAAGCATTTACGGTTTTTCATCTTCGCTCCTTAGCAACGACGATGCTTTTATAATAACAACATATTAACGCAACGGAGAAAAAGGCGAACTGGAAGGTAAAAACGTTGATAAGGATGTGATTAACAGGGAAAATTCGGACTAATGAGGGTAACGCGGGCTAGTTGTTAAAAAACCGTTCTTAAAAAGCAAAAACCGCTGAGCAACAAAGCTGATCAGCGGTTTCGACTATTGGTTGCGGGGGCAGGATTTGAACCTACGACCTTCGGGTTATGAGCCCGACGAGCTGCCAGACTGCTCCACCCCGCGTCTGTACTTTCAAACAATATCAGGATATTCTCTGATACTTTACATCTGGTTGCGGGGGCAGGATTTGAACCTACGACCTTCGGGTTATGAGCCCGACGAGCTGCCAGACTGCTCCACCCCGCGTCTGTACTTTTCAAACAATGCCAGGATATTTTCTGACATTTTAAATCTGGTTGCGGGGGCAGGATTTGAACCTACGACCTTCGGGTTATGAGCCCGACGAGCTGCCAGACTGCTCCACCCCGCGTCTGAGGAATGAGAGTATAAGCTGGTTTGATTAATATAGCAAACGTTATAGTCAGAAAGCGCATTTAGATGGTGCGGTGATACACTTCCATGTCAGGTAAAAAAAGCAGGCTAAATGAAACACCTTGTTTATAGTAACAATTCCTTTCAACGCATAATGAATGATGTGCCTTTCAAAACATTGTGCCCAGACCTTTAATTCGCTACCTATGAAATTTTGCTCCGAATGCGCGCATCCTGTATCCCTGCAAATCCCACCTGACGACACGCGTTCACGCTTTGTCTGCAGCAATTGCGGCACGATCCATTATCAGAATCCGAAGATGGTGGTTGGCTCAATTCCGGTATGGGAGCACGATGGAGAAATAAGTATATTGTTGTGCAAACGCGCTATAGAACCGCGACTCGGTTACTGGACGCTTCCGGCTGGGTTCATGGAGAACGACGAAACCACTGAGGATGCTGCTCGCCGCGAAACAGAAGAAGAAGCAGGTGCCAAAATCACCCTGCACGGGCTTTTCTCCATGATTAATGTCCCACATGTTCATCAGGTACATTTATTTTATCGGGCGACTTTGCTCGACCTTGATTACGCGGCTGGCATCGAGAGTCTTGAAGTGGAGATGTTTACCGAAGCACAAATTCCTTGGGAAGATATTGCCTTCCCAACTGTTGCTACCACGCTGAAGGCTTTCTTTAACGATCTCAAACTAGTGCAAAAAAATGGTGCCAGTTTCGGGCTCCATACCGAAGACATCTATAAGCCGATGCGCAGCAAGTAGTTTTCTAATCCGGCGCTAGATTAAGAAACTACTATCTACCTTAAAAACTTGTCGGGGTTAGACTTCGTTTATCCTGACAAGCCAACAAATGTTCGGTCTATCTACGTGGCAGATAGGAAGCAATCAACGCATCGAGCGGCATTGGCCGGCTTAATATAAATCCCTGAATTAAATTGCAACCGTATTGACGCAAAAAAACCAATTGATCATCCGTTTCAACGCCCTCGGCAATGACGCCCAATTTCATGTGGCGGCCAAGCTCAATCATGGCGCGTACGATCGCTCTATCTTCCCTTAAATGCGGTAGACCATCAACAAATGAGCGGTCGATCTTAATAGAAGAAATCGGCAATCTTTTGAGCCTTGAGAGCGACGAGTAACCAACGCCAAAATCATCAAGACTAATCCCTACACCGAGCTCACGCAGTGCCTGCATAACAGGAATCACCTTTTCGGGTTGCTGCATCAACATACCCTCTGTCAGCTCAAGGCAAAGATGATGGGTCCCGATGCCAAACTCTTTCAAGATGACGGTCAGCTCATCCGGCAAATCATTACTCGTAAATTCCGGCGCCGCCATATTGACATGCATTTCCAGGTTACTCAATCCCGAACGATGCAAATATGCAAGATCTCGGCACGCCTGACGCAACACCCAGCGTCCGATATTGATGATCAGACTGCTTTGTTCAGCAATCGGAATAAAAATGTCCGGCCTGACGATATCGCCGTTTGCCCTGCGCCAGCGGATAAGCGCTTCAACGGCGTGCATCTTCTGATCGCTATCATTAAATATGGGCTGGTATTCGAGAAAGAATGCATTATCAGTCAGCGCCTGATGCAGTTCGGCCTCCATGGTCATTCGTTGCGCTACGTCGGATTGTTCAATCGCTAAAGTATGGGAAGTACTATTCGAAAAAAAGCTGAGCGCATTTCTGCCATTCTTTTTAATACGATACATTGCGGCATCGGCGCTGCGCAACAGTTCCGGACTGGTCATCCCATTTTCCGGGAAGATGCTGATGCCCACGCTGGCCGACACCGTCATATCATTGCCGTCAAACAGAAACGGCATACACGCTGCTTGCAATACCTTCGATGCCAACGCATTCAATTGCTGGTCTAATGGCTGCGTGACACCATCCGGTATCAACAAAATCGCGAATTCGTCCCCTCCAAGCCGCCCGACATAACTTCCTGATGGAACAAGTAGCTGTAACCGCCTTGCAAATTCCTGCAACACTACATTACCGGCTTCGTGACCGAACGCATCATTAACTGGCTTAAAACGATCCAGATCGATAAAGATTAAGCCAAACGATGTTCCCGCAATGGTCGAATTCTGACAAGTGTTATCGAGCATATGATAAAAATAGGTGCGGTTTGCCAACTCCGTCAATCCGTCAATCTGCGCTAACTGCCGAATGGTTTCCTGCTGCTCAAGTCGTTGTGCAGTCTGGGCGATCAATACACCTATTGTCTCGGAAAGAATCGGTAGCTGGGCTTCGTGCTGGCGGGAGAGTTTGCTATAAAATTCCAGCACCCCGGGACTATGCCGCTGACCGCCCTCCGTCACATACACGACCGGAAAGATGTAGCCAGACCGCAATCCGCACTTGACAGCGCCATTGTGACGCAAGAAGCCCGGCGCGCTTCCCAGATTTTCAATCCAACGCGCCTCGCCGGATTGCCACACCAAACCCACTGTGCCAATGCCCGCGGCCATCCTCAATGCGGCGCTTTCTTCGTTGAACGCTTCGAGCGAGTATTGGGGGTTGTGCCAGAAATGCTTACATAAAAGTTGCTGCGAGCCAGCCAGATCAGACTCCAATGGGCGATCTAAAGCCCAATAAGCACCCCATTCCCAACCTAAATTCTCACATACCACTTTAATAACTTTGGTGACAGCAACACCTAAAGTATCGGTACTTAACAAAAATTGGGTGCACTCAAAACTCAGCCGCTCACGTATCGCGACATGCTTTGAAGCAGTCGTTTCTAACAAAACGCCACTACGGACCGCGTGCTTCCTGGCGGACTGAGGCAATGACATCAGGCGGAACCAGTGCATACCATACTTCTCAGTGACAACGCGAAACTCACGGTCGACCGACTCGCCTTCCAGACTGTCCGTTTTGAGCGTCGCCTCCAAAACTTTTAAATCTTCCGGAGGCATGCTAATTAAGCAATTTTTTAGAGATGGATACCATCCCGCCTCGACTCCCAACATGCGCGCGGCATTAACCGACAATACCAACTGATCGGTCTTAACGTCGAACCACCAGCGCCCAAAGAACGCTGCTTGCTCACTAAAATCGGGAACAATGGCTTCGGAGAGCGGGGTTCGTAAGGAGGGCGTAACGCTTTCGTTATTCGGCCGTCCGAACACTGGGGCCGAAGATACCAAAGAGGAGAATTCATGCATAGTGGCTAATATCTCAATCTCTTGGATAATGTTAATTGTGACTAATTACAGCATATTCCATTACAGCAAATTTCGGGCCAACAAAAAGGTTCGACCATTAAGCGTCAATTAGGCGCGGCGTTCAACTATCAATATTATCGCGCACAAAAATGATGCAAGGCGCGTTCCTTGCACCATTTACTGCTCGGCAACATGCATTCTCATCCTTATAGGTTGGGCAGAAGTGGTTAATATGGCAAACTTGGATGCATGCATCTTCAGAACTCAACGTGTCATTACTTTTTTATCAAGAAAAATCAAACGACGAGGATGAGTTAATGAGATACATACTACCAGTTCAGTAAAATTTCCCAATAAGCATTCTGATGTAATAGTGCACAGGGAAAATTTTTGATATTCAAAAATAGTTGACTATGAGAAAAACGCGATTTAACGCTGCTCACTTCCTTAAAATGGTAATCAAAAGCGCCAACAAGACGGTCAGGGACCGACGATGATTCCCTGGTTAGAAATTGACACACCATTTCCAGACGTGTCAGAGGCATTGGGACCGGACGATGGTGCGCCCGGACTACTCGCTGCGGGGGCTAATCTTTCGCCGCAGCGGTTGCTTAACGCCTATCGACATGGCATCTTTCCATGGTTTTCTGAAGGCCAGCCTATCCTTTGGTGGAGTACAGACCCGCGCATGGTGCTGGAAACCGAACGCTTCAAATACTCTGCCAGCTTAAAAAAAACCTTAAAGAAAATCCACCGTAATCGCGCTGATCGTCGCTGGCAGATTCGCTTTGACTTTGCTTTTGAGGAGGTCATGCATGCATGCGCCGCGCCACGGCGAGATGGTCAAGGCACATGGATATCAGATGAGATCATTGAGGGCTATCGGGCACTTCACCACCTCGGTTATGCGCACTCAGTGGAAGTCTGGCTTGATGGCAAGTTGGTTGGAGGCGCTTATGGTGTCAGCATCGGACGGATGTTTTATGGTGAATCAATGTTCGCGCGTGTCACCGATGCCTCCAAAATTGCACTGGCCTACCTGGTTCACTTTCTGCGTCAAAACGGCGTTACGCTGATTGACTGCCAGCAGGAGACGCCGCATCTTGCTTCGCTAGGTGCGGTTCCCATTTCTCGCGACGCCTTTATGCGACATCTCACCGAAGCGATAAATCATCCACAAATTCACAACTGGCGACCGATACCATTGTTCCCATAACAAGATTAGTAAGCATGGACTTACTAGCTGGTAAGTAAATTTGGCAAGCTATTGCAGTTTTCGGGTTGGTGCCAGGAGCGCGCCACCAACACGACATTGCGCTTACGGTGTAAATTACAGCTATAGGAAATACGCAAAATGATCCCGACAACGGGTTTGTATCCTCTCCGGAAAAACACAGTACGTTAGTATCGGGCCGCATAGACGGCTAGGAAAGCTCAACGTTGCCGGAGCGGTTTGCGAAAGTCCGAACTATTGAACCGGTCAGGAATAGGTACATGACGCACTTAAAAGATCTCCCATTTTCAACCCTCCAATTTTACGCAACGGCACCGTACGCTTGTAGCTATCTGGATGGGCGCCAGGCACGCTCACTGGTAGCGACGCCGTCGCACCTGATCAATGCCGATGTCTATTCCGAACTAGTCAAAAATGGCTTTCGACGCAGCGGCATTTTCACCTATCGACCTTGTTGCGATGGCTGCCATGCCTGCACGCCTGTGCGCACACTGGTCAACGCGTTCATCCCTAATCGCAGTCAGCGCCGAGCTTGGGAGAAACATCGTCAGTTGACCGGCTTAGTCACCAATCTTGCTTACGTACATGAGCACTACGAACTCTATTTACGTTATCAAATTTCACGTCACGCAGGTGGTGGTATGGATCAGGACAGTCGGGATCAATACGCGCAATTTTTGCTGCAAAGTAAGGTCAATACCCGTTTGGTCGAGTTTCGCGAACCAGACGGCACGTTACGAATGATCAGCATCATTGACGTGCTTAATGACGGACTATCTTCGGTCTACACGTTTTATGACCCAGACGTGATCGGTGCATCCTTTGGTACTTACAGTATTTTATGGCAGATCAAACAGGCGCAACAACTCGACATGGCGTATGTCTATCTTGGCTATTGGATCAAAGATAGCCTTAAAATGGCATACAAAATAAACTTCCGACCACTGGAAGCGTTAAGGGAAAATGAATGGGGTACGTTAGAATAGTGAAATTCGCCGACGTAAACTAAAAAATGGGACCATTCCCTTGTCTTATTGCCGGCCCACCAACCAGTTCTATACAACCGTTACCGCTCAGCCTACCGTGCCTTCCAAACTCCTGTACAACCTTGCCCGCCCCGCCCTATTCTCACTCGATCCAGAAGCCGCCCATCATCTGACCATGGCAGGATTACGTCGTGCTCAGTCAATGGGACTTACAGCACTATTACCAAAACCAGCCCCAGATCCGCGCATCGTCATGGGAATAACCTTTCCCAACCCGATCGGACTGGCCGCCGGACTGGATAAAGATGGATCTACGATTGACGGCCTGGCTGCGCTGGGATTCGGTTCAATTGAAATCGGCACTGTGACGCCAAAAGCCCAGCCAGGCAACCCGCGACCACGCATGTTTCGCCTCCCCGCTGCCAACGCCCTCATCAATCGCATGGGCTTCAACAACGGTGGCGTCGATGCATTTATCAAAAACGTGCAATCGTCGAAGTTTTATCAGGAACGTACTGGTGTGCTCGGGTTAAACATCGGCAAAAATGCCTCCACGCCAATTGAAAACGCCGCAGACGATTACCTTTTTTGCCTGGAAAAAGTCTATCCGTACGCAACCTATGTCACGGTCAATATCTCGTCACCGAACACCAAAAACCTGCGTCAACTACAAGGTGCATCAGAACTCGACGCACTCTTGTCACAACTCAAGCATGCGCAGCAGAAGCTGGCGGACCAGCACAAACGTTATGTACCGGTCGTGTTAAAAATTGCCCCGGATATCGACGCAGAACAAGTTAAAACTATCGCAGATGCGTTGCTGCGTCACAAAATGGATGGCGTCATCGCGACCAATACAACCATCACGCGTGATGCAGTCAAAGGACTTGCGCATGAGAATGAAGCTGGTGGTCTATCAGGTGCGCCAGTGTTTGAATTATCCAACACCGTCGTGCGCCAACTGCGTGCTGAGTTGGGTGATGCGATCCCGATTATTGGCGTGGGTGGAATTTTGAGCGGTGCCAATGCGCAGACCAAAATGGCGGCTGGTGCAGCGCTCATACAGCTATATAGCGGACTGATTTATCGCGGTCCGGCTTTGGTTCGGGAGTGCGCAAACGCACTTAGGAAAAACGGGATAAATTGAAAAATGCATTGATAAACGCGTCTAAAAGTGACTTATAAAGTTACTTGAGAAGCGAAATGACCCATTCTTCCTGACCTCAAACGGCAGTTTCAACCGCTGCAACCATGGCGCAATTGCGTTATCGCGTCATGGCTCGCCGTAGCATAAAACTGAGTCCATCGACAGTGGCGACCATCGCTAGCATGGCAACAATCACGCTAGCCGCTTGCGGCATCTGAAACAGCGACAGATGATATTTCAACATTTGGCCTAAACCGCCCGCGCCCACAACACCCAATATAGCCGCCGCCCGAATATTATTTTCCCATCGGTACAGCGTATATGACATCATTTGCGGCAAGGTTTGCGGCATCGTTGCGTACAAAAATGCTGGGATAGCTCGCACGCCGTTGATGCGCAAAGTGGCCTCGGGCAGCGACGACGTATTTTCATACGCATCGGCAAACAGGCGACCAAGGACGCCTGAAGTATGCGCCGCCAGCGCCAGCGTACCGGCAAATGGTCCTAATCCTGCCGAAATTAAAAGAATCGACGCCCACACTAGTTCGGGAATTGCCCGCAAGACGTTCAACAGTGTACGGGTTGCGGCGCGCGCAGTACCACCGAAACGGCCGCTCGCCACCAAACCAAGCGCGACACCGACAATCGCCGCCAGAATCGTACCGAGGGCTGACATTGACAGCGTTTCTGCCATACCTACCGCAATCTTAAGCAAAAATGGCGTAGATAATTCCGGCGGTGCAAAACCATGCAAAAACTCAAACGTCGTCCGCACCGCTTCTTGTGTAAAAAAGGCGCTCCACGTTAAGGAAAGAGACAGAAAGCTCGCAACGACCAGCGCGAATAAACCGCACAACAACGCCACCGTCGAAAAACGCCAGCGCGGTGCTTGCGGCAAGCGATCGAGCGCAGACACGGGAGAAGCGTCAGAGTTGTGCGTCGCCCTTCTCATTCAAGCCTCCCGCGCAACATTTTGCTCACCGCGTCAGCGCCTGCGACCAACAACACAAACACCAGCAACATCGTCGACAACTCCGCACCGGCCATCATTTTCATCGATTCATCCATCCGCTGGCCGAGACCACCAGCACCGACGAAACCCATCACCACGGAGCCACGTATCGCACATTCCCAACGATAAACGGTATAGCTCACGAGCTCGGCCGCCGACTCTGGTAGCGCACCATACAATAGTGCGGCCAGCCGTCCACTACCGTTTTTAAGCAAGGTATCGGATGCGTGCGAATCGGATGACTCAAGGATTTCTGCGTAGACTTTTCCTAGCATTCCGCAATACGTCAGCGCAATCGCGATCACGCCAGCGGTCGGTCCCAGACCAACAATCCGCACCAACAATAACGCCCATACCAGTTCAGGCACGCTGCGTAACAACACCAGCAACCAACGGACGATTTGTCGGACTGACTGCGCCAGCCAACCCATGCGCCCCGTACCTATGCGCGAAAGGGATAAGTGTGACGTGACCACTATCGTCATCGGTATTGCCACCACCATCGCCAAAGTCATACCAACGGTTGCCATGGCGACGGTTTCCCACGTCGCGGCCGCAACCATTTTTAAAAACGATAACGAGTGTGCGGGTGGTACAAAACTCGCCAGAAATTTCCCCGTTGCGCTTAAGCTTTGCGTGTCAAACAAGGTCCACGGCTTAAATTCGCTGAGCTGCAACATTGGCCACAACAGCAAAAGAGCAATGATCGTGACCACGACCCGACCACGCCAGGCGGGATCTCGGTATTGCTCAAGATGATGATCGCGTTTGGGCTGGATCGCGATAGCTGGTGGTGTGCGCATGACCTGCCTCAACAACGTGGAGTGAGGGCGGCCGGTATCGGCGCTGGCACAGCCGGTGGCGACTGATGATCCCGCTGCGCCGAATCCATATCGGGATCGGCTCCCGTGGCGCTCTGGATATCATTGCCGACTCCACGGCTCTGTCCCTGGCTCTGATACAGCGCGTCAATCATCGCATCGGTCACCTCATCGCGTGCGGCGTCGAATACGATACGCCCATCTCGCAGACCGATAATCCGCGGAAAATGCGCACGCGCCAATGCCACCTGATGCAGACTACATAGCAGCGTTGCACCACGCGCAGTGGCTTCCTGCTGGAGTACCGCCAGTGTTTGCAACGACAGAGTAGGATCTAACGCGGATAGCGGCTCATCGACCAAAAAAAAATCAGCACGACTAATGAGCAGCCGCGCGACCCCACAACGTTGCCGCTCCCCGCCCGACAAGCGGTCAACGCGGGCATATAATTTATCCTGGAGATTGACGCGCGCCAGAGCGTTGAACGCAGCAACTGGGTCGACCGGCTTCACTAATGACCGGATCGCTTGCCACACACTCCATTGCGGCAACAATCCCGCTAATACCGCACTTACCACGCGTTGGCGCGGCGGCAATGGTGGTGTTTGGGGTGCCAAAAAAAGTCGGGTGCGCATGGCGTGACGGGCGGCGCTGCTTAAGCGCCATGGATCATGGCCAAACAATGTAAAACCACCCTCATCCGGTTGCAGTGCACATGCTAACGTATGCAGCAACGTCGTCTTACCCGCACCGGACGGTCCGATCAGCGCGATTTGTTCACCCTGATCAATGGACAAATTCAAGTCACGCAAAGCCAACGCAGCATCGGTGGCGCTTGGGTGACGGACGGACAGGTTGGTGAAGGACAGTATCATACTGAAAGAATTAAACCGGAAAAATTAAAATGCAGTCCTACGATGACAGCTTGGCTTTTTTTACTTCAGCAAACCTGCGTTGCGAGCAGCAGATTCGATAGAAGTGTAATTCTCCACTTTGGTTGGTATAAAACGTGTAGTGCGCTGCAAATCCAGAATTTCTTTATCTTGTGGATTATCTTTATTCAACGCCAAAAACGCATCGGTCAATTTTTGACGTACTACCGGATTCATGTCCGAACGCACACTCCAGTTATAGTCGTAATATCCCGGCGTGGTATAAAACACACGGACCACTTTTGGGTCGACCTTACCTTCCGAAACCAGCTTTTCCCATACTGAAATATTTAACGCACCTGCATCGACTTTTCCACCAGCGACCGCAGCAACAGTGGCATCGTGAGCGCCAGAAAAGGCAATGCGCTTCATATCAACATCAGGATTGATATGTGCAGCAAGCAAATAGAAGCGCGGCATCAAATGACCAGACGTCGACGACTCTGAACCGAAGGTGAAATTCTTACCCTTCAAATCCTCCAGTTTGGTGATCGACTTATTCGTGGTCACAAATACGGACTGAAATTTTTGATCCTCTTCACGCTGTACGATAGGAATCACTTTGCCGGCACTGCGGGCATTTGCCTGCACAAAGGTGAAACCGCCAAACCAGACCATATCGAGTTTATTATTAATCAAACCTTCGACCGACGCCGCGTAGTCCGTTACCGGAGTGAACTCAACTTTCATGTTCAGTTTCTTCTCCAGATAAGCCCCGAGCGGTTTAAATTTGCGCTGCAATTCGGTCGGTGCTTCGTCAGGAATCGCCGACACACGTAAAACCTGCTGCGCAGAGACCAACCCTGTAGCGCTCAGAGAAATCACTGCTGCCACGGTTGCGAATAGCGTTTTCATATTCGGCAAAGAAGAAAGTCGAATCATGGTGCGGCCTTAATTTATTTGATTGATTAATCGATTAAATACGTTTTCAGGACAATTGCTGGGTGAACGTTGTAACTTTAGTGCACCTTACTTAGCCCGAACATTCAGGAAATGCTCTCAGGCCAATACATGAATGCCAGCAACTCCCGCTTGCATCTCGCCCACGACAGCGGCATCGCCAAACCCTTCACGCTGAAAGAGTTTCAACACCGCATCAACCGCATCCGGCGCACAAGAAACCAGCAATCCACCCGATGTTTGCGGATCTGATAATAGTGCTTTTTGCACGGCACTAATGCCATGCCCTAACATGACTTCGTGACCATAACCATCCCAGTTACGTCCCGATGCGCCCGTGATATAGCCCCGCTCTGCCAATTGCTGCACGTCCGGCAACAACGGAATCTGATGCATGTTCAGCGTCGCAGTCAGCTTGGCGGCACGTGCCAATTCCAGCAAGTGGCCCAACAAACCAAAACCGGTCACATCAGTCAGTGCGTGGACACCGTCTAGTTCGGACAGCAGTTTGCCCGGCTTATTAAGCTTGGTGGTGTTCTCTATCAACGCCGCGTAGCCCTGCGCATCCAATGCGTCTTTTTTCAGCGCTGCCGACAGAATGCCGACGCCAATCGGTTTGCCTAAAATAATCTTGTCGCCCGCTTTGGCACCCGCATTGCGCTTGACCTTCGAGGGATGCACCAGACCGAGCACCACCAGACCATATATCGGTTCGACCGAATCAATCGTATGTCCACCAGCAATCGGGATACCGGCTTCAGCACAAATTGATTCACCACCCTTGAGAATTCTGCCGATCACTTCAATCGGCAACTTATCGATCGGCATACCGACCAATGCCAACGCCATGATGGGTGTGCCACCCATCGCATATACATCAGAAATCGCGTTGGTAGCGGCGATACGTCCAAAATCGTAAGGATCGTCGACTATTGGCATAAAAAAATCGGTGGTGGCGATCAGCGCTTGTTCGTCATTCAATTTATAGACGGCGGCATCATCGGCGGTTTCGATCCCGACCATTAGCTCTTTCGGCACCGCAAAGCCAGTTGAGTTTTTCAGTATCGCGGCGAGGACGCCCGGCGCAATCTTACAACCACAACCGCCACCGTGAGAGAAAGAAGTGAGTTTGATGCTCGGCTTAATCGTCAGTAAAGCAGCGGACGGAAGGCCTGGAACAGCGCTATCTACGATATTCTCGTTCATAGTAATCCTGCAGTAAGTTGTCTATCTTTTTAAAAAAAACATTATTTGCACCAATTTTAGCTATTGATGCTTAATTTTTTTGCTCGCAAAGTATCGTAATGGCCCAAGCAATCGGGTGGCCCGGTGCAGCGTTTGCGCCGCGCTTAAAAATGCTTCATCGGAAATATCCGGCAACTCCAGCACATGCGCCTCCCCGAACTGATCGAAGTTACGTTTGATCGACTGCAAATAAGCCGGATCATAATGCCTCACCAATAATTCCTCGACCAGTTCTTGCATATCACCATCGACCGCCATTTTTTGCCAACGATCAATCGTCTCGCGGCCATGTAACGCAGTCAGGCAACTAAGCTGCGTGTTCAATAAAGCAGGATCGGCCACAAAATGCAAATAGTCATCCATCAGCAACTTAACCCGGTCTGCCTGCGCTAGCCCAAGTGCAATGCAACGCGATCCGCGTATTTTTTCCATTAAGGCATCCGGAACGCGCAAATTACCGACTTTTTTGCTTTCCGACTCAACGAACACCGGAAGCGCCGGATCAAAATGGCGCAGCAGATTCCATATGCTACTTTCAAACGCTTTTTGCGATGGTTGCGGTGTCGTCGGCAAATTTCCCAGAACGGAGCCACGATGCGCGGCAAGTTGTTCCAGATCAAGAACCTGTGCACCTTGCGCAGCCAAGACCTGCAATAAGCGGCTTTTACCGCTTCCTGTTGGTCCGCACACCACGGTATAAGACAAACGCGCAGCGTGTTCAGCCAAGGTCGCACTCACGTGCCGACGGTATTCTTTGTATCCACCGTCCAGTTGAATCACCGGCCAACCGATTTTTGCCAATATGTGAGACATTGCCCCACTTCTGTTACCGCCACGCCAGCAATAAATCAGCGGCTTCCAATCCTTCGGTTTATCAATGAACAAAGCCTCGATATGATCAGCAATATTTCTGGCAATCAGCATCGCGCCTAACTTTTTGGCTTCAAAGGTATTCACCTGTTTATACATGGTACCGACGCGCACCCTTTGCGCGTCATCCAGGACGGGGCAATTTATGGCTCCAGGAATATGGTCTTCGGCAAATTCGGACGGGCTTCGCGCGTCAATAATCGCATCAAAATCATTTAATTGCGGCAGGATATCTGCAAACGGGAGAAGGGCTGGATACTTCATGCTGCGAATTTTTTACGAAGTAACGTTCTTGGGCGGCGATTATCTGGCATGGTCTGGCTCTGGACAAAAATATCAAAAAAATAAGCTATTACATCAACTCTTACATCAGCCATCAAGGCAGCTCGTACATCAGCGTCATAGCAAAGGGGCATTCTAAAGGGCCCAATCCTGCAGACTCCCAGTATAGAGACGTTATCCGTTTCCTTTGCACCACTTGCTTGGTGCACGCAGTATACAGTTTCCCAGCGCACGTGCTCGGGAGAAATCACCTGATAGTGGTCAATCAAATAAGGAAATGACGCGCCCCCGGAACAACGCGACCACTCAGCATGTCTATTACACTAGTCACATTAAACCGAGACGCCCGCGCCCCATTTTGTGCCACCACCAGAAAGCGACAACCACATGCAAGTAAAGCGACGTAACTTGATAAAAATAATGGTGACAACCGCTATCGCCGGAACCGGAACAGTGATCGGCATGACCGTCTCGCAAAAAGCAAACGCCGCCTATAACGTATGGACGAATGAATACACCTTGCCTTTACCTATTTTGCAAAGGGCTATCGAGCAACAATTCCCGAAAACGTTACAATACGCACAAGTATTTGAAGTCTATCTAAGCAAGCCACACTTGACGATGAACGTGGCAGAGAATCGCATTATTACGTTACTGAATTTGAAAGTCACAAGCAATTTTTTGCTGGTTGCACCCGTAACCGGCACCATCACACTCAGTAGTCGCCTTAAATATGATGCGCCAACCAAAGCCATACGGCTAGATGCACCACGCGTTGATAACGTGAACGTAGGTGGTATCGGTGCGCAATATGAGCAACAACTCAACGCCATCGGCGCAGTCGTGGCAGAACAGATTCTGAACAATTATCCCATTTACACGTTCAAACCGGACGAATTGCGGATCGGGCAAAAAACATTTGAACCTGGCGCTATCACCATGCAATCCGACAGCCTCGTTGTACAGGTTAGAGAAACCTAACGCAGCCTGCAAAGTGACGCCTATAGGAAATAATTTGATGTCTTGCGGAGTCCGGTATTCTGCAAAACTCCTGTGTCTACGCCATTATTCCGTCAGCTTGCTAGCGCCGTCACCTAGCTTGTCGATGCGCAGCTCCGCAATGCGCGCCAGCATCTGAGCTGACGTCAATGCAAACCGCAGCAACGTTTCGGTATCAGCAATATTTAGCGCTGACGTCGTATCGCTGTCTCTAACCATATTGCTGAAATGGGCTAAATTGGGATTGGGGTCGCGTCACCTCTCAGTAAACACATACACGCATTCCGACTGCGGTTTGATTTTCTGCCGGCTGGCCGTATAAACAAATGCATGCAGGCATTCAATCTTACGACCATTAATCCGGTCGAACTCGATCCCATTCCTGACGTACCGGAAAGCTACGGTCCGCGAAACGAGGAAGACCGGCGCGTGCTTACCTTGATGCTGGAAGGAATGTCGAGCGGTCCAGCGCTTCCTATAGACGACGCATTTTTTGCCGAACTCGACGCTATCGTCTCTCAACACTAACCGCCCTTGATTCGCCTCGAAATCACCCCATTTGCCAAATTGGAAGTCAAGGACGTGGTGCGTTACTACGTCAAGGAAGCATCGCCTGCCATCCCTGGCCGCTTTCGCGACGAGTTCCGGGATGCATGCCGGTTTCTCGCCGAGAATCCCGACGTAGGCTCTCTGCGCTTTGCCTATCTGCTTTCCGTAGCCGAAATCCGCACTTGGTCGCCGCATCGATTCCCATTTCGCCTGTTTTATATTGAGGACGGCGATGTTTTGCGTGTCCTCGCCGCAGATCACGAACGTCGGAATGTTACGCCGTCGCTGTTCGAACAAGTCAAACGCGGCAGCTAATCCAAACAAGGACGCTCATAGGCGCGTTTTGGCGATCGCAAAATTCTCCACTACATCACTTGCAGAACGTTAATACGCCCTTTAGCGCAAACAATGGACTCTGTCGCATCGTTGATGAATTCTGATTAATCGCGTGCCAGCCCGCAAGACCGCGTACCAACGCCATTTTGCTACCTCGGCAAAGCAATGAAAAGGGAGCACAAAACCCACCGGAAAAAGCGGGCGCGGCCGAATTAATTCATAATTAACGCACCCGCAAAGAAAACGGGTACAGCACGTTACTTACCAAATGAAGAGATATCAAATGACAACACCAATAAAGATAGATTTTGTTTCCGACGTTTCATGCCCGTGGTGCGTGATCGGGTTGAATTCTTTGCAAGAAGCGATCACCAGGATAGGGGATGAAATCGCTGTCGACATCCATTTTCAACCTTTTGAACTGAATCCGAAAATGCCAGCGGAAGGTCAGGATATCAATGAACACCTAGCCGAAAAGTACGGCTCGACGCCAGAACAGCGCGAGCAAATCGGTAACATGATCCGCGAGCGCGGCGCACAAGGTGGTTTTGTTTTTAACACGGATAAACGGAGCCGTATCTATAACACTTTCGACGCGCATCGCTTACTACACTGGGCCGAGTTGGAAAATAAGCAAATGGCGCTTAAGCGTGCCTTATTCACCGCGTATTTTACCGATGGCAAAAATCCAGGCGACCATCAGGTTTTGATAGCGCTGGCGGAAACAGTGGGATTGGATGGCGATAAAGCCAGAGAGATTCTATCGTCCGATACGTTTGCGACAGAGGTCCAAGCGCAAGAACGACTCTATCTTGATAATGGCATCCACTCCGTACCGGCCGTCATTATCAATGAGCGCTTCTTGATTCAAGGAGGCCAACCGACGGACGAATTCGAGCGCGTATTGCGAGAGATCGCTGTTGCCGGGTGACGTCACGTTTTTACATACCGTCACGTTAATGGCCTGGGATGGTTGTCCGAATCGGTGCCACATCTGACATCGTGATGAGCACCGTTAAGGCATGGGAACGTTCCATCTGACTGGCATTCGTTCAACCAAACAACAGAAGCAATCAGCCCTTGCGTGAAAACTTCGCGGTCAACTGGTTTAGCTTTTCGGCGCGTGCAAGCGCTTCGGCCTCAGCTACACGAGCCGCTTCTTCTGCGACGCGCTGGGCTTTGCGGTGATCAGCATTTTTCTTGAAACGCTCCCGCAAAATCTCGGAAGCATGCGTCCGATGGACGTCCGTTACGTCGTCTGAAGGTTTGCCGTCCAGATCAAATCTAACCGTCGCTTTTTCCATCCCTTTGAGATAACGCAATGAATTCACGTGCATCCCCAATGCCATCCGCATTACCTTGCGATTGAGTTCAGGACAACGTGCGATCAGTTGCTTGTCGATACCAATCGCCAACGGCATATATTCGCGAAAAGCAGCGAATTTTTCTTGCAATTCCTTGAGCAAAATACGGGCATTTTGGGCCGGAGCAAGCGTGGCAGGAACAACTGGATCAGGGGAAACACTAGGAACTGGACTTGAAGTAGGACTTGGCATATTTTCTGAAAGCAAAAAGACATTTATAATTTCAAGCGGAGAAGCATATCACGGAGAAGCACTTTCAATCGATTTCAGCTGCTTTTTGCCACAGTCGATATATCCGTAGGGCAACCTGGGCGTCATCAGCAGCATACAAAATCTGGCGCTCGGTAAGAGGTGAATTGGCCCAATTACTGGTAGACGTCTTCTTGGATTTTCTTAAACGCTGACCAAAAAATCGCGCCACCGCACTTTTAGCACCAACATCATTGCGGCCATCTTGCCGCAATGCACGGGATAAATCCAGCGTATGAGCCGACTCTATTCCCAACTTTTGCTGCAAACGCTTAACATCATCTCTCAGCCCAAATCCTACCTTCATTATTTCAGGCGATTCAAGTATGGCTTTCAACGCTGCCCGAAAAGAGGGAGGCACACCGCCGCGGCCTATCGGAAATAAGAAAACAACGTCGTTTGCGGCCAACTGAATCAAATGTGGTCCATCTGACAACTCGCCCTTATTAAAGGTCGGTTTGGACTCAGTATCAAATCCGATCACATCAGTCGCCATCATCACGGCAAGTGCTTGCACCGCGTCTGCTGAAGACTGAATAACCCGCACGTCCGAAAGAACAATTCCTTCGTAGACAGGCAGAACAGGAAGTACAGCAAGCAACGCTGCACCGTCTTCTGTCATCGGGTTAATCGTTAATGCATCATCATTTGACATGCGTAAAATTTCTAGTTTTAGTTTACTTGGTTCAATTATACGTCCGACGTTATCGAACACCGCCGAAGCGCCCTTGCAATAGTGACCGCACAAGCAGACGCATGAATAAAATTAAATTATCAAAATAGAAATATACAGCAAAAAAATTACTTTTTAACTAACGAATACCCACATCTTGGTGTGGCCGATTAACCCCAACCACACCTTACCACTCAGCATTTATATATTCGCCTAATCAATGCGTCTCAGCTTGTAGCGCCTCGATAATATCCGCCCGCTTTAATTGTGGCGCGAACTGCAAAATAAAATCCATCGTGTATGACCGCAAATAAGCGCCGCGTCGGACCGCTAGCCGCGTCACATTAGATGCAAATAAATGTAACACTTCCAAAGTTTGCAACCCGTTTTGACGGGTATGTTCGGACGCCATGGCAGCCACAATCCCAACGCCCAACTCCAACGACACATATTGCTGGATCACATCGGAATCCATAGCCGTCAACACAATGTCGGGATTAATTCCAGCGGCACGGAACGCCGCGTCAATATGTCCCCTTCCGGTAAAACCCACATCGTAAGTAATCAATGGATATGCCGCCAGATCGCTAAGACTGATTGGGCGCTCAACCAATAATAAGGGATGATGTTGTGGCACCACGACCACGTGACTCCACTCGTAACATGGGAAAGAAATCAGTTCCTTAAATTGTGACAAACCTTCCGTCGCAATGCCCACGTCAGCTTTGCCTGAAATGACCCAATCCGCAATGTGCTCCGGTGAACTTTGTTGCAACGCAATGCGTACGTCAGGAAAACGCGCACGAAAGCCTTGCACCACGCGTGGTAATGCGTAGCGCGCCTGCGTATGAGTTGCGGCAATGGTCAGAGTGCCGGTCGTTTCACCCGAGTATTCCTTGCTGGCCTGACGAAGATTCTCAGCTTCTTGCAAGAGCTTTTCGACGATCTGCAAAATACCTTTACCGGGATCGGTCAACCCGATCAATCGCTTGCCATTGCGTACAAAAATATCGACGCCCAGCTCTTCTTCCAGTTCACGAATCTGGCGACTGACGCCAGGTTGTGAGGTGAACAGAACGTTAGCGACTTCCGTCAAGTTGAAGCCGCAACGTGCCGCCTCCCGGATCGATCTTAATTGTTGAAAATTCATCTTGCATCCTGGTTGTTGTGAGATGGTTGGTCCGCAAAGACGTGCAAACGACGCGGACGTACCACTAATATTTCACCCTCTTTTAAATCAAGCCGCTTGAAGCGATCTGAGGAAATAACTGCTTCGATCAGCCCTGCGTTGTCATCGCGTTCCAACTCTAATTGCGCCAATGGCCCAATCGCGTGCGCCCGTTTCAGCTGTACCACAATGCCTTCTGCCCCCGTCGTGTAGCGGTCAATATCAAGATCATGAGGCCGAACATAGCCGATTCCGGCGACATCTTCTGCCTCCGCATGATTCGGTGCATCGAAACGCACTCCACCGGTATCCAGCACACCTTGGTTGATGCGGCCATGGAACAGGTTGACGTTACCCAAAAAGCCATACACAAACGGCGAGGCAGGATGTTCGTAGACCTCTTGCGGTGAACCGATTTGTTCCACCTGCCCTTTGTTCATCAGCACGATCTGATCGGCCACTTCCAGCGCCTCTTCCTGATCGTGGGTCACAAAAATACTGGTCACATGCAATTCATCATGTAGACGCCGCAACCAACGGCGCAACTCTTTACGCACCTTGGCATCCAGCGCACCAAAAGGCTCGTCCAGCAACAACACCCGCGGCTCAACCGCCAGAGCGCGTGCCAAGGCAATCCGTTGACGCTGACCGCCTGACAATTGCGGGGGAAAACGATCCGCCAACCAATCCAGTTGCACTAATTCGAGTAGTTTTGTGACTTTTTCGCGGATCACACTTTCGGAAGGCCGCTGCGCCCGTGGTTTGACACGAAGGCCAAAGGCGATATTTTCGAACACCGTCATATGCTTGAATAACGCGTAATGCTGAAACACGAAACCAACCTGACGTTCGCGCACATGGCGCGACGAAGCATCCTCGCCATCCAATAAAACGCGTCCGGAATCCTGTCCTTCAAGCCCGGCAATAATCCGCAGAAGCGTGGTCTTTCCGCAGCCGGATGGTCCCAACAAGGCAGTCAACTCTCCCGTAGGAAAATGGAGAGAGACGTCATTCAGTGCGGTGAATTGACCAAACTTTTTATTGATATTCGTTACTTCAATGCCCATGACATTCTCCTGATGGTCGCGTCTGCGTTTGCGTTTTATTTACAGCGATGCAACTGCGGGTTGGACCGATACGCTGGTAGACTTTTCACCGCCAATTTCATCACGCAAACGCCATTCAATAAACGACTTGAGCGCCAGCGTTACCAATGCCAGAAATGCTAGCAATGAAGCCACGGCGAACGCTGCCTGAAAGTTATATTCGTTATACAAAATTTCGACTTGCAAAGGAATGGTGTTGGTTTCGCCACGGATATGACCGGACACCACAGACACTGCGCCAAACTCTCCCATCGCCCGGGCGTTACAGAGAATCACGCCGTACAACAGACCCCATTTGATGTTTGGTAACGTGATGTACCAAAAAGTCTTCCAGCCCGATGCGCCCAATACCAGCGCGGCCTCTTCTTCCTCACTGCCCTGCGCCTGCATCAGCGGAATCAACTCTCGTGCAACGAAGGGGAAAGTCACGAATACGGTCGCCAGCACGATGCCAGGCACCGCGAACAAAATTTTGATGTCATGCTCGCGCAACCATGGTCCAAACCAACCTTGCGCGCCAAACAACAATACATAAATCAAACCAGATATCACTGGCGATACTGAAAATGGCAAATCGATCAGCGTCAGCAGGATATTCTTGCCGCGAAAATCAAACTTGGCGATGACCCACGATGCGGAGACGCCAAATACCAGATTTAGCGGCACAGCAATCACCGCCGTCAATAAAGTCAGCTTAATGGCGCTGACTGCATCCGGTTCTATGATGGCGGCAATATAAGCCTCCCATCCTTTTTTAAAGGCCTCAACAAACACCGACACCAGCGGAACGACTAAGAAAAACGTCAAAAATAATAGCGCCACTGTGATCAGCAATGTCCGCACCCAGAACGGCTCTTGCGTTGCGTGCGGCACATGAATTGGCTCACCTTTGGCGTGCAATGTAACCGCACCTTTGCTCAAGGACGCAGTTGGCGATGCGGTCAAAGTGAGATTGTCATTTGATGGAACGGCACTCATAGCGGCTAAAACTTTCTGTTAAACTTTTTCCGACTGACCCCGCTTGCGGGTCCAGGCTTGCAAAATATTAATCGTCAACAGCATCAAAAATGACGCAGTAAGCATCACTACGGCAATTGCGGTAGCCCCCGTATAGTCGTACTGTTCCAACTTTGTGATGATAAACAAGGGCGTGATTTCGGAGACCATCGGCATGTTGCCAGCGATAAAAATGACAGATCCGTATTCGCCCGTAGCACGCGCGAAAGCCAACGCAAAGCCAGTCATCAACGCAGGTAGAACGGTAGGAAAAATAACGCGGGAAAAAGTTTGCCAGTTACTGGCACCAAGGCTGGCGGCGGCCTCCTCCAACTCCCGCTCCGCATCTTCCAGTACTGGCTGCACCGTGCGCACCACAAACGGCAAACCAATAAAGGTCAACGCTACCAATATCCCTAATGGCGTGAAAGCGACCTTAATCCCTAACGGTTCCAGATAGCGCCCAAACCAGCCGTTAGCCGAATACAACGCCGTCAGCGCAATACCGGCAACCGCAGTTGGCAATGCAAACGGCAAATCGACCAACGCATCAATCAGCTTCTTGCCCGGAAATGTATACCGTACCAAGACCCAGGCAACGATGCCACCGAACACAACGTTCAGCAACGCGGCCAGCAACGACACCCCAAACGTCAACCGATACGACGCCATCACGCGAGGGGACGTCACCGCAATGACAAAATCGGCCCACGTCATGGTGAAGGTCTTGAGAAACACCGCCGATAGCGGAATCAACACAATCAACGCTAAGTAAAATAGTGTGAAGCCGAGCGACAAACGAAATCCCGGCATAACCCTAAATGGGGTTGCAGACTTCACCGAATGCGGTGTCGATAAAGCGGCCTGACCAAGCATAAAAAATTCCCTTATTACAAATACAGCTAACGAAGGTCGATAATCGCATCTGATTGTTATAAAGAGAACGAACTTTTTTGCATGTAGATAGATTGATTCCGCATAAGCAGGCCGAGGACGTCATGACGCCATTAAAGAAAGAACAACGAAGGGGACGTATTTAACGTCTTGGAAGCGTTAAGGTCGATACTGTGGCACTTATAACAACCTATATTTAATGGCTGTGGATTAGCCAAGCAAAACTACAAGATGCATTATGATGCCCTGACGCGCTGTCCGTGATCGGTCGGAAATGGTATTAATTCGCTCTCACCGTCTGCACCAACCGCGCCAGCACGGCTTGTCCAACCTGCCAGTCGCCTAGCTGAGAATCGGCATTAATATGACCCAGCGCACCAACATCGACATACTCTGCGCCCCACAGTTTCGCCCACTTAACCGTTTCGCTGGCCTCCATCCAGGGATCATTCAGACTCCCGACTACAGTCGCCGGAAAGGGCAAACTTGCTCCCAATCCCGCACTCACCTCAAATTTTTCTGGATCAGCGGGCGCAACAAGCAAAGCCCCTGCAATCAGCTCTTTCACCAGCGGACCTTCAGCCAGCGCGCTATGAACCGTCGTCAGACAACCAAAACTATGCGCAATTAATAATATTGGCTTAAGCGGTTTGTTCAGCGCCGCTTTTTTCGCCAATACATCCCGCAGACGTTGCGACCAAATCGCCAAATCAGGTTGATCCCAATACTTCTGTTCGATCCGTTCAAATGCAGGGTATAGGCGTTCCCAGCGGGATTGCCAATGCTGGGGCCCGCTGTTATTTAATCCAGGCACGATCAATACCCAAAAATCAGACAGTGAGCGCTTCAACGATAAGTTAGGCATAGTTAAGGAGTTAGCCCTTTTAATGAGGGACACCATTCAACGTTGATGCTGTGGCGAATTTGTCCGCGCGCTGAGTCGTTGAAAATGCATCCAATGAAGCCTGCGGCAGATCCCAGAAGAACCCTTGTGCCGAAATGCGCGCGCCATTTGCAACAAATGCCTGTTGCGCCAGTTTTTGTACACTTTCAAAATCACGTAATTTTTCGAGACGTTTAAAAATAATCTGAATCCCGCGTTGCTGAGTAAGATCCAGCAAACGTCGGGTCGCATCATCGTTTATTACTCCGCGCCCATCAATTTTTAGGACGTCAGGTCTTACGCGCTCAAGCAGACTATGCGCCTCTGCTACGGTATCGGCATTGATTGCCAGACGAAATTGATTGCGGCGATAATTATCCATCACATAGTTTAATAACCAGCTTTGCGTGGGTGTAATCTTTGGTAATTGCAGAACAATATTTTCATGCGGTAATCCCAACAATTTCAAAATTCGACGGAACGCCGTTCCATGATTACTATCGACTGCCGCTAACAGGCGTGCGTGCACACTGAGATAGAGAGCGGTATTTTGGGTCAGGTGAACACGCGGGTCGCCTTCCGGAGATTGACGGTAAAAGTTGATCGAATGCAGCATGCGACATAGGCGATCAAGTTCAATCGACTCGTCGTCGCTGGCAGCATGATCGAGTAGTTTCCATAGGTACAATCCGTTGTCATTGGGAGAGTAACTATGCGCGAAACCTTCGTAGCCGATAATCTCATTGACGTGCTTGTTTGAATTAGTGACTTCTAGTTCCGGGCCAACTGCTATCTGACGTATCGGCTGAAAGACACTGGTGAGAGCGGTGTTGAAATAACTTCCCTGCACGCGACCATCAGCATCAAGCCAGACGCGATGTGTCCGGTTTACGCTTATTGATGGAGACTGGCCTGACTGCACTGAAGCTCGCCCGTTGTGGACCGAATTGTCATGCAGGCGAGCCAGGTATTTGTCCAAAGTAGGAAATAACATGGATTACCCAGGTTGAAATCTTAAAATATTAGATCTTGGCGATGGATACTTCGGTGGCCTTCACCAGTGCGACTACTTCGGTTCCAATGACTAGTCCGAGATCTTTTACCGAGCGCGTGGTGATCACTGAGGTGACAATGCCGGCAGGTGTTTCGACATCGATTTCGGAGACTACTGTGCCTTCAATGATGGCTTTGATGCGGCCTTTGAATTGATTGCGTACGTTGATGGCTTGGATGGACATGATGTTTCCTTAAATTAATTTCGTTTGATTAAGTGGTGCAATTGGTTTCTTCGTTCTTCGTTCTTTGCTAACCAGTACGGCTACTGCTCCGTGGACGCTAGTCGGGGGTGGCCCGACAGCTAGTTACTTTCTTTTGCTTGGCTAGGCGCCCCTCCCCACCAAAAGAAAGTAACCAAAGAAAAGGCGACCACAGAGCCGCTGCCCTTCGGGTTCCCAAGCATTTCAGCCGCCAGTCGGATTGAAAGACCAACTCGCTAGGCTCAAACATGTCTTCCAATAATTCCCGACTGACAGCTGAAATACTTGGCAGCGCCAATGACGGGGTAGGTCAAGGACAAAGGCAACTGCAACTGCAACTGCAACTGCAACTGCAACTGCAACTGCAACTGCAACTGCAACTACAACTACAAACTACAAACTACCGTTTGATTCTGGCTGGAAATTCTTGGCATTGACTATATAGGTCTGTGTTTCTACAGATTAGTAACAACTAGGACAATTTTCCAATGGATACTTCGGTGGCTTTAATTAGTGCCACGACTTCTGACCCGATTACTAGTCCGAGGTCTTTTACTGAGCGGGTTGTGATGACGGACGATACGATGCCTATCGGGGTTTCGATATCTAGGCCCGAGAGGACCTCGTCTTCAACGATGCTGATAATTTTTCCTCTGAATTGATTGCGGACATTGATTGCTTGAATACTCATGACTTCTCCTGAATTTTAAAAATACGGATGGAATGTTGCGTGAGAATACGGTTTAGCCTAGATTGCCCAGCTCACTTGGCTTACTGTGCGATGGAGGGAAATATCACCTAGTGTCTTGTCAATTTCTGGCGCCGGATGTTTTAATACGCGCGCTAGAATTTTTTCTTCCAGTTGTGCAAATATCAGATTCCCGCGTGTCCTTGGGCGGGGTAAATCGATGCGTTCGTCTAGAGTTATTTCGCCCTCTTCAATTAGGAGCACGCGGTCGGCAAGCGCAATGGCCTCTTGCACATCATGCGTGACTAATACTGCAGTGAAGCCGCTGGTCTGCCATAGTGATTCGATCAGTTGCTGCATTTCAATTCTGGTTAAGGCATCGAGCGCGCCTAACGGTTCATCCAGCAATAACAGCGCTGGGTTATGCACCAACGCTCTTGCGAGGGCTACGCGCTGACGCTGACCGCCGGATAATACTGCCGGCCATTCGTTGGCGCGATCTTCTAATCCGACCTGACGTAATGCTTTACCCGCTATCACGGCAGATGATCTGGATGGCAAACCTAATGCGACGTTGTTTAATACTTTTTTCCACGGAAGCAGGCGCGAGTCCTGGAACATAATCCGAATTTCGGGCGCTTGTTTAAGATCGGCTTCCACTCCAAACTGAATCTCGCCAGCGCTCTCGGTTTCCAGTCCGGCTATCAATCGTAATAACGTACTTTTTCCGCAACCACTACGACCTACAATGGCCACGAATTCGCCAGCACCGATCTCAACATCCAGTGATTTCAACACATCGCGTCCCGCGTAGGATTTAGACACCGACTGAATGGCGATGCTAATGCCACGGCGTGGCGTGATGGAATGGTCCACCACGGCTTTGACGTGAGCGTTTTCAACAGAGTCAATTTGCATATTCATATCCGTTTTTTGGTAAATGTTTCTGCCAGTTTTATTTCAACGCAGCGGGTTAAGTGGCATCAGAAATCAGGTTTGACATTTCACTGATAGCCCGGATGCCACCGCAACCAATAGCGTTCTAAGCCACGTGCCAGCATGTCAGCCAATTTGCCTAGTAACGCGTACAAAAGAATCCCTACCAATACGACATCGGTCTGTAAAAATTCACGTGCATTCATCGTCATGTAACCGATTCCCGCTTGTGCAGAAATCGTTTCTGCGACAATCAACAGCACCCACACCAAGCCTAGAGAAAATCGTACGCCGACCAAAATCGAGGGTAATGCCCCCGGTAAGATCACATCCCGATATAACGGCCAGCCGGATAGGCCATAACTTTTAGCCATCTCGATCAATCCTTTATCGACCGAGCGAATACCATGAAAAGTATTCAAATAGATAGGAAAAAATACGCCAATTGATACCAAAAACAATTTCGACGATTCATCAATCCCAAACCACAGAATGACCAATGGAATCAGCGCTAGAGCAGGAATATTACGAATCATCTGAATCGTCGTATCCAACAGTGTTTCAGCATTCTTGAACGTTCCGGTTAGCAAACCCAGCAACAACCCACAACCACCACCCACGACAAAGCCAGAAATCGCTCGCCATGCACTCACCGATACGTGCTTCCAAAGTTCACCTGACAACGTCAGCGACCATGCCGCACGGCCTACTGCAAAAGGCTCCGGCAAGATACGACTCGAAAGCCAGCCAACCCGAGCTGCCAATTCCCAGCCGGCGATAAGTAGCAAAGGGACTAACCAAGGTAGAAGTCCCGCACGCCACGCAGTCGAGCGGGCGCTCGGAACAGCTCTCTTCTGCTTTGGACTGATGGGAGAAGCGGTGAATCTTGGTGCGGCTGATGGGCCAACAACGGTACTCATAGTGATATCCTTCCATCCAACGGATGTGGGGTGCTGCTTAGTGCTCATAAAATAGTGCTGATTACCTGTCGTGGGAGACCTGATAATCCTTTTTTGTTCGATCACATTGCCCGCAGTAGTTAATCAACACTAGTTGCTGTAAGGGTGGCCGTTTCTTGGTCAGCTACCGCCTGGGGCAATATATTGTTTGCCATCACTTCACCAAACGGACCACTTAAGGAATGCGCACCATCAGCGGCATGACCCTTGCCCAACAATGGAAAAACGAGTTCAGCAAAGCGATATGATTCTTCGAGATGCGGGTAACCGGACAAGATAAACGTATCGATCCCAAGTGCTTCATACTCTTTCATCCGCTCTACCACTATGGCAGCGTCACCCACCAGCGCTGTTCCTGCACCGCCGCGAACCAGCCCGACACCAGCCCATAAATTGGGTGATACTTCCAGCTTGTCGCGCTTGCCACCATGCAAGGCCGCCATACGGCGCTGACCTTCTGAGTCCATCTTCGAAAACGCGGCCTGCGCCCGCGCAATAATATCGTCGTCGACATAGCTAATTAACTCTTCAGCGGCTTTCCAGGCGGCTTCATTGGTCTCACGCACAATCACATGCAAGCGAATACCAAACCGAACGGTGCGCCCATATTTAGCTGCTCGGGCGCGCATATCGGCGATTTTTTCGGCTACCGCTGCCGGTGGTTCACCCCACGTCAGATAAACGTCAACCTGTTCGGCCGCCAGTTCATGCGCGGGTCCCGACGATCCGCCAAAATACAGTGGAGGATAAGGTTTCTGGATTGGTGGATAAAGCGTTTTTGCGCCTTTTACGGTGATATGTTTTCCGCTAAAACTGTAACCGGCAGCGCCGCCCTCGCCAGCCATCGTGGCACGCCAGACACGCAGAAATTCGTCCGAAATTTCGTACCGTTCGCTATGTTCGGCAAATACCCCATCAGCTTCCAATTCACCTTGATCGCCACCCGTCACGACATTTATCAGAAGCCGCCCATTGGACAGCCGGTCAAATGTCGAAGCCATCCGAACCGCCAAACCTGGACTGCTGAGACCGGGGCGAATGGCAACTAGAAATTTGAGCTTTTGGGTTGCACCGATAAGACTGGATGCAACCACCCATGCGTCTTCGCACGAACGTCCAGTCGGCAACAACACGCCGTCATAGCCAAGCGTATCGGCAGCCACAGCGACCTGTTTCATATAGTCGTAATTAACCGGGCGAGCACCTTGCGAGGTGCCTAAATAGCGACTGTCGCCATGCGTTGGGATAAACCAGAAAACATTCATTGCAGATTCCGTATTAAAAATGTGAATCAAATTGATGAGATTTGTTACTTTATTTAGCTATCGCGGGCGCAGCACAGGCGGCTGCCAAACGATATCGGCAACTTTGATCGCCTTAGGTATGAGGCCAATTTCTTTAAAACTGTCTGCGACACGCTGTTGATCTGTCACCATGGCTGCATGCAACACCGTGGTCGGCGATGGTCCGGGCCGCCGTGCCAAAAACAGATGAACCGTCGCCAGATTCAAACCACTTAGATCAGAAATAAGTTGCGCTACTTCTTTTCGATTTGCTTGCACGTACTGATCTGCTTTCGTCAGCTCATCCAATAAGCGCAATACAGTATTCGGATAACTTTGGGTAAAGGAACGCGATGCCAGATAGAAAGAATTATTATTCGTCAGGCCATTGCCGGTAGTCAGTACGCGCGGCTTCAGCGCCAATTCGGCAGCACCATAATAAGGGTCCCAAATAGACCACGCGTCCACACTGCCGCGTTCAAATGCTGCACGTGCGTCCGCTGGCGCGAGATAAATCGGCTGAATATCCGTCCACGCTAAGCCCGCTTTTTTTACGGCTTGCACCAAAAGAAAATGTGCACTGGAACCCTTTTGTAGAGCGATTTTTTTACCTTTCAAATCCGCCAACGTCTTAATGGTGGAGTTGGACGGCACAATAATGGCCGAGCTTTCTGGTTTTGGCGGCTCTGCGCCGACATAGAGCAAGTCTTTATTGGCAGCTTGTGCAAAGACAGGCGGACTGTCACCAGTCAAACCGAAGTCCAGGCTACCAACTGATAACGCTTCCAGCAATTGCGGGCCGGCTGGAAATTCGAGCCAGACAATTTTGCTGTTCTTAAAGCGCTGCTCCAGAATATTACGCTGCTTCAAAATCACCAGGTTGACAGCACTTTTTTGAAATCCGATACGAATTTGCTCTGGGTCTTTTTTATCCACCGCCGCCATTGCCGACGTACCAAAGAACGACAAAATCGCGAACAAAGCAAAAGCGCGCAACACGTTAAAAGATGCGGAATAGTCGAAGCGCCGATGAATAACGGATTTTTTCATGGTCGTTTTCATCTAACCCTTCGGCGACGGAGTAGCCAGCATCGCATCACGCGTCGAGATTTTTTTAGGAATCAGCTTCAGTTCGAAAAAAGTATCGGCAATCTTCTGTTGTTCATCGAGTACTTTGCTATCGATAGGCTTGTAAATATGCGCGTAATTTTTCAAACCGATTTCAATAACATCCTTATCCAATCCTTGAATCGGCGCTAGTTGTACCGCCGCATCTTTCAAATTAGCGCGTATCCATTGTCCTTCTTTGCCCGCTTCTTCAAGGATGGCACTAATGATCGCTGGATTTTTTTCTGCGTATTTTCGTGCGCTCAAAAAGAACTGATGATGACTAACCACGCCTGCACCGCTGGCTAAACCCCGGGCGTTTAGTTGCTTGATGGCAGCAGTCTGAAACGGATCCCAAATAGCCCACGCGTCAACCGCACCACGCTCAAATGCTGCACGTGCATCCGCAGGTGCAAGGTAGATGGGCTGAAATTCTGAATAAGTAATACCGGCTTTTTTCAATAAACTAATGACTAGCCAGTGCACGTCCGATCCTTTATTAAAGGCAATTTTTTTACCTTTTAATTCCGTGACGGTTTTGATCGGTGAATGTTGCTGGACCAATATACTTTCTGCTAATGGTGTTGGAATTTCATAGCCGCTATACACAAAATCGGCACCTGCCGCCTGCGCGATAATCGGCGGGGCTTCACCGACATAACCAAAATCGACCGAGCCGACGTTCAAAGCCTCCAACAATTGCGGACCGGCTGAAAACTCCGCCCATTTAACCTCGATACCCAGCGGCGCCAGACGTTTTTCCAACGTCCCGTGCGCTTTCAATAATACGAGTGTGCTAGCTGCTTTCTGATACCCGATCCGCAGTAGACCTTGATTGGCTTTCTTGTCCTGTGCAAGTGCAAATTGCGGAACAAAACTGGTGAGAACTCCGGCTCCGGCGGCAGATAACATTGCCAGCGCATGACGACGCGTAAGTGTTTTTTGCTTGAATTCGTTCATAACGCATCCTGAAATATCAATTTTTAAAAAAACCGCTCCCCACCACGATCACGCGTGCTTATAAGCATCGCCGTACGATACGGTCAGGAAAATAATGTCCATGTTAATTAGGTTGGGCGAAGGCATCTTCTGGGAAACTTCTGCCCTCATAACCGTCACGTAGTTTAAACGCTACATCGAATTTGAGAAAATGGAATGGAGGTGAAGCGGTTCCCGTTTAATGCATGCAGCGCCAGCAGGCTGTTAGACAACTGATCAACACCCTCGTTAATTCGACTGACGATTTCTTCTGCCAGCACCAGACCTCCCTCTTCCGACCAACCGACCTGTGCTTCTGTCGCATAAATACTTTGCAATACGTGCCGTGGACCCAGCGATGACAAGACCGGACGTAACGCATAATCCAAAGCCAGCATATGTGACTGACCGCCGCCCGTGGCCAAAGGCAACACCAACTTGTCTTGCAACCCGAATTGCGGCAACAAATCCAAAAATGCCTTTAATGCACCGCTGTAAGCCGCCTTGTACACAGGCGTTGAAACCACCACCGCAGTAGCGGCTGCGACTTGTGTCAATGCGGTTTGAATTGCCAGATTTCCAAAATCGGCGCGCATTACCGCATCGCCCGGCAAATCCCGCACATCTAGCTTGGTATACCGATGTCCCAACAATGCCAGTTTCTCTCCAATGTGATGCAAAACCCGGGTCGAGCGAGAAGGTGCCGAGGGGCTACCGGCCAATAACAAGATAGTCATTTTTAATCGTACTTTTTAAACGATGCTCTAAAACAAGAGGAAAAAGCGGCAGACCTGCAAAAAATATCGTATGCCGCTGCGGTCCGTAACGCTATCGGCGATAAGAAAAATAGACCTTACTTAGCACTTGGTTGATAAATTTGATCGAATACGCCACCATCGCTAAAGTGAGTTTTCTGCGCTTTTTGCCATCCACCAAAAACCGTATCGATAGTGAATAAATTCAACTTCGGAAATCTTGATGCGTACTTGGCCGCGACCTTTGGATCAGTAGGACGATAAAAATTGTGCGCGGCGATTTCCTGACCTTCAGGCGAATATAAATATTGCAAATAAGCCTCCGCAATCTTGCGAGTACCGCGCTTGTCTACCACTTTATCCACGACGGCAACCGGAGGTTCTGCCAAAATACTGCTGGACGGAAACACCACGTCAAACTTGTCTTTGCCAAACTCCGCTTGCACAAGATAAGCCTCGTTTTCCCACGATAACAAGACATCGCCTACGCCACGTTCAGCGAAGGTGACGGTTGATCCGCGTGCGCCAGAATCCAGCACGGGAACGTTTTTATACACGCGGCTAATGAAATCACGTGCTTTGGCATCGTCATTATTGTTCTTTTTGAGTGCGTAGCCGTAAGCTGCCAGATAAGCCCAACGTGCACCCCCGGATGTCTTTGGATTGGCGACGATTACTGATACGCCGGGCTTGGCGATATCATCCCAATCCTTGATGCCTTTCGGATTTCCCTTGCGTACAAGCAGGACGATAGTCGAGGTATAAGGTGTGCTGTTGTGTGCGAGACGCTTTTGCCAGTCGGGCGGAAGCAGTTTGGCTTTAGCTGAAATTTCGTCAATATCATAGGCCAGCGCCAGCGTCACGACGTCTGCATCCAGACCGTCAATGACGGAACGTCCTTGCTTGCCAGAGCCACCGTGGGACGCTTTGATCGTGACGTTATCGCCGGTTTTTTCTTTCCAGTATTTGGCAAACGCTTTGTTATATTCCTGATAAAGCTCGCGGGTCGGATCGTAGGAGACATTCAAGATCGAAAAATCTGCGGCATGGGCGATGGGGGCGACGATGCCCACTTGCGCGACCAATGCGATAGTAATGACTGACCGGACGATTTGTTTCAACATGATCTGCTTCCCTGAGCTTTTTTTGTTTTGGAGAAGACAGATTAATCAGAGTGGAAAGAAAAAAGAACGAATTCTTTCTTCTCTCGTTATGCGAAAAACAGATATGCATGAACAACCCTAATGAATAAGGGAGGGCCGTTACTACTACAATAAAGGATAAAGGATCACGACCCACGTCGCGACGGCGACAATGCAAGTCAGCAAAACCGCCGCACTACCAAAATCTTTTGCATTTTTTGATAAGGGATTTCGCTCTAATGAGACCCGATCTACAACCGCTTCGATAGCTGAGTTGATCAGCTCAATGATAATGATCCAGACCAGAACGGCAATCAGCAGCAATTTTTGAATGGCTGAGACCGGCAAAAAAAAGGCGATGATAATGCCTGGAATGACCACCATCAGTTCTTGCCGGAATGCGTTCTCGTTTTTCCAGGCGGATTTCAATCCATCAAAAGAATAAAAGAGCGCGGAAAATATTCGCTTGAGACCCTTGGTGCTCTTAAATTCGCTGATAGGTTGTTCTGCAGTCGCTGATGTTCTTTGACCGAGCGGTTTGGATTTAGGCATTTCTCGCGAAGTGGGTGGTCGGATCTGGGATTTTTTACGCATGCTGAACTTCGCTTCAAATCTGATTTTTCGGAAAAGGTTGCCGATGACATTAATAGGCGTTTTGGTGCTGCTGACGAATTTTAACAGCCTCATATGACAAGCTTACCCTCAAGCCCACGAAAACATCGGCTTTGAGATCGAAAGATCAGCACCTTGGCAAAACGATGCGCCCAGATCGAATAACCTCAATTCGCCGTTTCAACCGGCGAAGGATTGGTCACCGGTTCGTGCCAGTCACCTTCATCGGCGACGGTCCAGTCAATCTGTACTTTCCCAGGCGCGTTCTGATCTTTTCTCTCCCACAGTCGAAATCCGCCAAGAAAGGCAAATGCGTTGTCTCCGCGGCGTGTGTGCGGCGGCAGTCGCTTCAGGTGCGCGATATTGCCGCCACCCAACACCACGTAATCGGGCAACAATGCTTTGCGAAAACCCTTCACGACATCCTCGACCATGCGACGCCATTTCTTGTTTCCCATCTTTTCACGTCCCAATTCACCTAGATAATCCTCGTACGTTTGTCCATCCGTGTAGGGCAAATGTCCCAGTTCCATTGCCGCTATGACGCCATCGACGATGAATGCTGAACCCAGACCCGTTCCCAGGCCAAGAAATAGCATTTTCCCGCCTTCATAGCCGCCCAATGCTTGCATTGCAGCATCATTGATGACCTTCACCGGCAACCCGAACGCGGCTTGAAAATCGAAGCCAACCCAGCACGGACCAAGATTCTCTGGCTCTCGCACCACGCGACCACGTCGGACCACGCCGGGATAACCCATCGAGACCGCATCGAATTTCCAGCCCTTTGTGATCTTCAGGACATTTTCCACCATTTGTTCGGGCGTCATCTTAGGGCCAGACTCAAATCGAACGGGCGTTTTATGATCAGTAGAAACACATTTAACGTGAGAGCCGCCAACGTCAATGACAAGTATTTTCATCGGTTTGTCCTTTAACAGTTTTTTGGTACTCATGATGTCCGCGTAACGGCCCCGGGACGCTCCGCTTTCTCGCCGACGCGGGTAGCTTGTTGAACTGGTATCGAGAGCAATCTGGCGGTATTAATCAACGCCATGTGGGTCAGCGCCTGCGGGAAATTACCCAGCATATGTTGACCGTGCACGTCGTATTCCTCGGATAGCAATCCAACATCGTTGCGCAAGGCCAGCAAGCGCTCAAACAATGCCTCGCCCTCTTCACGGCGGCCCAGCAAAACAAGACAGTCAGCTAGCCAAAATGAGCAAGGTAGAAACACACCTTCGCCCGGTGGCAGTGCATCTACATTACTACCTGTTGAATAGCGCAGCACTAACCCGTCCACTAAAAGGTTGCGCTCAATCGCTTCCACTGTTCCACGCACGCGCGGATCGTCGCAAGGCAAAAATCCAACCTGCACCATCAGCAGTAAACTTGCATCAAGATTTGACGCGCCATAAGACTGAACAAATGTATTATTTTGCGCGTCGTATCCCTCGGCGCAAACCTGTGCATGGATTGCGTCGCGCACCTCGCGCCAACGCGCAACCGGGCCTTCCAGACCAAACACTTCAACGTCCTTAATTGCGCGATCAAAGGCTACCCAAGCCATCACCTTAGAGTGCGTGAAATGCAGGCGCGGTCCACGAATCTCCCAAATACCCTCGTCCGGCAAATACCAGTTCGATTCCAGATAGTGAAGCAAACTGACTTGTATTCCCCATGCTGCAAGATCCGACTCCATCCCTACCGATCTTGCCAGATGCAGCGTGTCCATCACCTCGCCATAGACATCAAGCTGAAATTGCCTGGATGCCGCATTGCCGATGCGTACTGGTGCAGCATTGCCATATCCGGGCAACCAATCCAACTCCGCTTCATCCAGCCGCCGCTCACCGGTCACGCTATACAGTATCTGCAAGTCTTCAGGGCTGCCGGCAGCGGCACGCAGCAACCATTCACGCCACGCAATCGCCTCTTCATGGTAACCGGCCAATAAAAGCGCGTTTAACGTGAAGGTCGCGTCACGCAACCAGCAATAGCGATAATCCCAGTTGCGCACGCCGCCCAGTTGTTCGGGTAACGAAGTCGTAGGCGCTGCAATGATTCCACCAGTAGGCTGGTAAATAAGCGCCTTCAGCGTAATCAAGGACCGCACCACCTCATCATGCCAGCGCCCCTCGTAAGTGCAGCGTCCGGACCACTCTCGCCATCCGTTTTCGGTTGCCTTTAGCGCAAGTTCCGGATCAACCACCTTTTGCGTCGCTTCGTAGGAAGGTCGATAGTTGAGCGAGAACGGCACACACTCGCCCTCGCTCACGTAAAACTCAGCGACTGTTTTCATATTTTCGCCATGGACCGGGATTTTCGTTCGCAGTTCCAACGTGTGTGGTCCAGCTGTTGCTAACAATAGATCATCGACTTGTTGCACCCAAGGCACGATAGACCCGTAGTCGAACCGAATGATGAGCTCCATGGACATCGCCACCCGTCCACTCAAGCCTTGAACGATACGCAACACATCCCAGCGTTCATCCGACACCGGCATGCAATCGACAATGCGAACAATGCCTTCAACGGTCTCGAACTCGGTTTCTAAAATCAGGGTACCGTCGCGATACTGTCGTTGGGTGGACCGAATCTCGGCTTTTGGTGCAATCAGCCAGCGACCGTGTTCCGGCGCGCCCAGCAACGCTGCAAAGCAAGCGCCCGAATCGAAGCGCGGCAAACAAAGCCAATCAATGGAACCGTCACGACCGACCAAGGCAGCGGTATGGCAGTCACCAATCATTGCATATTCTTCAATAGGAAGTGGCATCAGCAACCTTCATGTTGGTTTAGCAGCCTTCGCTGCGGGCATCATTCTGTTGCGTGGGCCTGCTTCTATGACAGCCCGGCTAGGTGGTGATGGTCGGAGGCAAGCTCATTTCATGATACGCCGGTTTCAAAAACGGCATCATTACTCGGGTAGGACAAACTCGACAGTGACGATCTGACAAGTAGTGAACAGTGTCGTTTAATAGGTGCTGAACCATCCAACATATCGGAGGGCAATCAAGTGGCCAGGGGAAAATAGGTAATCTAAAAAAAACTCCGGAAGATTCAATAATCCAAAAGTAAAATCAATCGTTCGATTGTTTAAAGATAGGCAGTACAAGGCAGCAAGCCCTTAAAAAGCCTGATTAGCCATTTTTTACTATGGCAACATTACGGGTAACTGTTGTGAATATGAGAATAGCATTTCTCAGTTTTTCACATTGTGATATAACGTATCATTGCAGTGCAATATTTTAACTACTCACCCGAAACCAGAAATCCCGATGAAACCAGCTTCCGCAGACGACCTTGGCAAGACCTCGATTCAGGTCATTGAACGCATGATGTCATTGCTGGATACGCTCGCGCTTTATCCCGATCCGGTTAGCCTGAAAGAACTCTCGGCGGCAACCAACCTGCATCCTTCGACCGCACATCGCATTCTGAATGACTTGGTCCTGAAGCGTTTTGTTGATCGCTCCGAACCGGGAACCTATCGACTCGGCATGCGATTGCTGGAACTTGGAAACGTGGTCAAAAGCCGTCTAAACGTGCGCGAAGCAGCGCTTGATTTTATGCGTACTCTTCATCGCAAAACCAATCAAACCGTCAATCTTTCGGTACGTCAAAGTGACGAAATTGTGTATATCGACCGAGCATTTTCCGAGCGTTCAGGAATGCAAGTAGTTCGTGCAATCGGAGGCCGCGCACCATTGCATCTGACCTCAACCGGTAAGCTTTTTTTGTCGATAGATGATCCGAAACTGGTGCGTGCCTATGCGACACGGACAGGTTTAGCAGGTCATAATAAAAACTCGATAACCGATCTGAGCAAACTCGAACGCGAACTAGGATTAGTACGCTCGCTCGGCTATGCACGTGATAACGAAGAGCTCGAACTCGGTGTGCGCTGCATGGCCGCCGGTATCCGTGATGATTCAGGCAAACTAATAGCCGGCCTGTCGATCTCAGCCCCAGCCGATCGTCTGCAAGAAGAATGGGTAGAAGATTTGATGACCACCGCGCAACAGATTTCAGCAGTATTAGGCTACGCCGCAACGGTCCCGTAAACTGCGCTTCGCAAGATTCAAATACGTATCCACCGGAGTTGCAAAAAACCGTCCCAGCAAAGCGTGCCGACGAAGACAGTACGAATGTGCGGAGCCGCGTACGTCGAGCCACGTTGGCGGCAAGGAAAGCACAACGCAGCTGGGGCGATTTTTCGCAGCTCCGAGCCTAGTGCTTTTCGTCTGGTTGCTCATCCAATGTCTCAAACAATGCAATCTGCAATTTCGAGTGAAGTTTCACAAACCGCTGCCACAATAGAAACGCCAATCCAGCTGCAGCAATCAATACTAAAATAAGTAAATTGGTTGTCGGCAAAATTCTACTGCTCAAGATCACGATCAATAACATAATGCCGATGATCGATAATGCTGGAATCACCTCGGCGATCACACGCCGGACCGCGTATGTATGCAAACCGGCGTGCTCTGGTCGTACTGCCATTTCGGCTAACAACATACTGAGCGCCTGTAATTTACGATACGTCGCAATCAAAAATGGTAACGAGATGAGCAGTGCGCCGCCCCAAACGACTGCTTTTTGAATTTGCAAGTCCGCAATCCAGGCAGACATAGCGCTACCCAACGTGTCGGAAAAGTAGCCGCTGATAATGAAAATTGCCGCTACCATTGCTAAATTGACGGTCACCTGTAACAGAATGCGTCGAATGATTTTTGACAGTTCGGCGCGGTCGCCTTGCGGTTGCAGGCTCTCGAGCCAGGTCGAATACATACCGAAGACTGCTGACAATTTGACCGGTATCGACTTCGCCAAGCGTGCTGACAGTGGGTCCGCCAACTTAATCAGATACGGCGTAAGCAACGTCGTCATGACCGATACGGCGACGACCGTTGGATACAGAAAATCACTGGTCACTTTCAGACTGACGCCTAACGCCGCAATAATGAACGAGAACTCACCAATCTGGGCCAGACCCATGCCGACCCGCATGGAAGTCCTGCCGTTGTGACCGGACAAAAAAGTAGCGATGCCACAACTAACCAGTTTACCCAATACTACGGCAATCGTAATCACCAGGATAGGCAACCAATATTTCACCAGAACCGTTGGATTGACCAACAATCCGATGGCAACAAAAAAGATCGCGCTAAACATATCCCGTATCGGTTCAATCAGGCGCTCAATCTGTGGCAAATGCCGGGATTCGGCCATGACTGCGCCAATAATAAAGGCACCCAAGGCGACGCTATAATTAAGCTTCATCACGAGCAGACAAAAACCAAAGCAAAGACCGAGGACAGTGACTAAAAAAACTTCTTTGTTTCGGAATTGCGCGACATAAGCCAACAGGCGTGGCACGATCAAAATGCCTAATACCAACGCTACAATCATGAATAATAAAAGACGCCCAACCGTTCCTGCGACATCGATTGCATTCACGGAACCTGTTGCCGCAATTCCCGACAACAAGGCAATCATGCCGATCGCGAGGATATCTTCGATGATCAGAATACCGAAGATCAACTGCGCAAATTTCTCCTCTTTCATCTTCAGCTCGGTCAATGCCTTGACGATGATCGTGGTTGATGAGACCGCCAACATCGCACCGAGAAAAACTGCATCCATTGTCTTCCAGCCGAAATACATACCGATCTCGTAACCGACCCAGAGCATCAGACTAATTTCTGCCAGTGCCACTAAAAAGGCGGTTGCACCGACTTTGCCAAGCTTTTTGAGACTGAACTCAAGCCCTAAAGAAAACAGCAAGAAAATCACGCCAAGCTCTGACAGGATATGAATCGTGTGCTCATCCTGAATTAACTGGAAAGGCGGAGTGTAAGGCCCGATGATAATCCCGGCCACGATATAGCCGAGAACGACCGGCTGCTTGAAGCGGTTGAATACCACCGTGACCACTCCTGCGATCAACATGATCACTGCCAAATCCTGGATGAACAACTCTACTGCCGGCATGTTGATAGTCTCCTAAAAAAAATTGCTATGGGATGAGTTGCGCTGAGGTAATGGCGCGACCATTCGGCATCCATTCGGATGTAATCAAGCTTGGGATGATCCAACTATCAACCAACTTGACCATGCTGCCGAACTGCTTCATGCATCGCTACCAACGAAGAAAGAGAGGCCTTTCAGTAGAGATTAGGGGTACTTTCCTAAAACCAACTGTAGATTCCGCATAATAACGTATCGACCACTGTGGATTCAATCGAAAATGCATTTAAATGCTGGCTAAACGATGATTTCGGCGCCCCGAGACGCGATCATTCCAATGATCCAGCAAGCGTTAAGCGGCATCTTGGTAATGTGAAAAGCGGATGATAAAATCGGCTTCACTCCGAATAACTCAGTAGAGTTCTACCTCAACCTTGATTTTGACGCCGACGTCGGCGTTGATACATTTCCATCAATGGTGTTGCGGAAATGCCATGCATGACGATAGACATTGCTACTACCGTCAACACGATAGAACTGACGTGCGGGACTAATGCTGCCGCCTGATAACCGGCTGGGGCAATCCATTTATATTGCAGTGCAAATGCAAGATAGTAAATAGAACCGATTCCCTTTATACCAAACCATGCCATCAGACGTCGCTGCAAGGTTGTGACCTTGGCACCTGTTAAAGCGATGGCGACCGATAGCGGTCGAATGACAAAAAAGAGGAGTAACGCCAACACGACGCCGACTGCTGAAAAGCCGATGTGCGATAACAGAATGCCGGTGAGTATTACCATCAAAAATTCTGCAAAATTTTCGAGTTGCTGATTAAAGCCTAATACCGTTTCAGTCATGTACGCAGACGCTTTTACTGGATGCGTGGCAAGTTCTTCGTCGCCTTTACCAAGTGCCTCATCCAGCGCCTCACCTTGCTCGCGATCAGCACTACGTTGACCGCTATTGGTAGACTCAATGCGGCGCATCGCCAAGCCGGCTGCAAAGACGGCCAAAAAACCAATGCCGTGAATCAGTTCGGTAGCACCATAAGCCAGCGCGATTAACCCAATCCCGAGAAATTCTTCCATACCCAAAGCCAAACGAAAGCGTCGACGTAGCCCAATCACCAATCGCCCCACCAACCATCCCAAAATCCAACCACCACCAAGCCCGACAACAATACTCCACAGCACATGCGGGACCGTATAGGCATTCGCAAAAGAGGCGGCAGACGGTACGCCAAGCAAGGCCAGCCCAAGCATCACAAAGGGAAAAGCGGTACCGTCATTGAGACCACCTTCGCCGGTGAGACTGAATCGAATTCGATCTCGATCACCGATATCTTTGATCTGGACGTCCGAAGCCAATACAGGATCAGTCGGCGCCAAAATTGCGCCCAGCAAAATCGCCGCACCCAATGGCAAATCACATAAAAAAAGTCCCACCACCGCCACGAGCGGAATAGTGACCAACATTGCCAGTACGCCTAAACGCATCGGTAAGCGCCAAATGCTGTCACGAAAAGGCATGCGTAACTTAAGGCCGACAGTAAATAACGATAGAAGCAAGGCGATTTTGGCCACCGTTGTCAGCAACAAAGCGTGTTCAGTCGGGACGAAGTTAATCAAACCGCTGACGGCGGGCCCTAAAATATAACCAACCGGCAAATAAAACATCGCAGGACTGACTGGCAAACGCTCTAAAAGCGATGCCAATAATCCCATTGACAGTAACAAGGTGCCGACGATCAGGTACCAGATAAGAGAGTAATCGATAGCAATAACTCCTCGTAATTAGCGTGACCTCCTGATAATTTTATCAATATATCAGATAAGGAAAACGACTCAACAAGGGTTTATAGAACGTATCAAACCATGTTTGCGAAGCGATAGACTAGAACCCATTGAGTATCTGCAGCATCAGCGCCACCAACTTTGACGCATTTAGTCGAACGACGACGCGAAACATCTTCATGGTCTTGGGACCGTGAAGATGACGAGTACAATTTATTGTCAGCGTTGATCTTCAGCGTGTACGGGCCGCGTTTAGCAAATATCAGGCTATCAGATAAAAACTGGCTCTATAACGTAGAGTCGATTTGTCAGACGAAGTTCAGCGCATCGGGAATCACAACCGCAAGCTTCATGAGTGACAATAGCTACTGTGTTTTAGGCCTGACATGACCAGTCAACGCGCTTCCGGCATCCAGCGGCAAGCGACGAGCGATGGGTATCGATGCCAGCGAGAATAAGGCAATGACGATAAATGCAGGCCAAAAATCGGCAGCGACAACTGTCGCATGTCCTTGCAGACGGCTTGAAAAAATGATCGCTAGCCCACCAATAGTGACGCCAAGACCCAGAGAAATTTGCTGTACCACACTCGACAAGCTTGTAGCGCGACTGACGTCAGCGCTGTCGAGATCGGCGTATGCCATCGAGTTGAAACAGGTAAATTGCATTGACGGAAAAAAACCGCCCAACAACACCACGGCAACCATTACCAAATAGGGGGTTGTTGGCGTGAATAGGCCGTAGGACGCCAGTGCTAATGCGGCAAGGAATGCATTCCAGATCAGTACCGAACGGAACCCAAAACGACGCAACACCGAGCCGCCTATCGCTTTCATGAAAATGGCACCAAAAGCCGATGCGCACGTGATCGTGCCGGCATGAAAAGCTGTCATTCCCAAACCGATTTGTAATGATAGCGGTAACAAAAATGGCACCGCTCCAAGACCAATCCGGAACAATGAACCGGCCAGCACACTGACACGGAAGGTAGGAATTCTGAGCAAACTCAAATCCAGCAGCGGGAATGGTGCAGTACGCGCATGACGTAAGTACAGCAATAAAAAGATTATGCCAATCACGCACATGCCGCCCGCAAGTTTTGCCGAGACCAACTCGCCATCAATCAGCGACAACCCCAGCATCAACAGCGTACTGCCGATAGCAGACAAAATAAAACCTTTTACGTCCAACGGTTGTTGTTCATCAGCCCGAAAATTTTCGATGAAACGACCCGCCAGATAAATGCCGAGAAGGCTAATCGGCACGTTAATAATGAAAATCCAGCGCCAGTGAAAATACGTTGTAATAAAGCCGCCCAACGGTGGACCGATTACCGGTCCAAGCAATGACGGTATGGTCAGGTAACTGATGGCCGTCACCAGATCCGAACGTGGCACGGACCGGAAAATCACAATCCGCCCAACTGGTACCATCATCGCACCTCCTATTCCCTGCAAGAAGCGTGCAGCGACAAATGCTAATAAGGAACTCGATGCGGCGCACAACAACGATCCGGCCATAAAGACGCCAATGGCGGCACGAAATACGGTCCGCGCCCCGAAACGATCTGCCACCCAACCACAAATGGGAATAAAGACACCGAGTCCAACCACATAGGCAGTGAGTGCCAGTTTGAGTGTAATGGGTTGCTGCCCGAGATCATGGGCGAGTACCGGTAATGACGTCGTAATCACAGTCGCGTCCATGTTTTCCATGAACAACGCACAGGCTACGATAAGTGGAATAAGAAAGGTACGGCGCACTGCAATCAAGGTAGAAAGAGGCTATTTAATAAAGCTGATTAAAAAAAATAAAGCATTCTGTTAATGTCGCCAAATATCACAAGATGTAATGTAAGGGCGCATATTAAAACTCACAAACAATCACAACTATATTTTATAGACAGTCGCGCCAATAAGAATACGAACAAGAACAAGCGCGTATGAGAACCACACATAAAAAAGCGCTCTGTGCAAAGAGCGCTTTCTCCAAAATTCTATTACTTAGCTTTGACCTGATGCAATCTTGGAGCCTGTCAATGTAGGTAGCGGGGAATTATTTTCTGCTAACCATTTTTTGATCCGATCGGCATCCCCCTGACGCGAATATTTTCCACGTCCATCGAGAAATACCATCACCATAGAGCGACCTTCGATATTTGTTTGCATGACCATGCAACGACCAGCTTCGTTAATGTAGCCGGTTTTCTGAAGGCCAATTTGCCATCCTGGATTTTCAACCAGATGGTTCGACGTATTGTATTGCAATGGACGACCACCCGGCTCTACGAGGTATTTGGAATCGGTAGAATATTGACGAATAATGGGATGCTGGTAAGCCGCAATCACCAACTTGGCCAAATCACGCGCGCTTGCCACGTTAAGATGCGATAAGCCAGTGGAATCAACGTAATGAGCGCCAGTCATGCCCAGTTGTTTAGCCTTGGCATTCATTGCGACGACAAATGCTGGCAATCCACCGGGATAGTTACGTCCCAATGCCGACGCAGCACGATTTTCAGAACTCATCAACGCGATATGCAGCATATCCGTGCGACTCAGTTGGGAGCCAATACGCAAACGTGAACTGCTATGCTTTTCGCGATCGATATCATCATCCGTGACGGTGATGATCTCATTCATATCCTGCCGCGCTTCGACCACGATCATACTCATCATGAGCTTGGTCAACGAGGCAATCGGCAAGGACACTTGCGAATTTTTGTCAAACAGAACCTGACCGGTGGTTTGATCAATCACCAATGCAACGTTCGACTTCAACTCAAGCGGATCGTGCGTTAAATTTAAACCTGCGATTTCACCGGCTGTTAATATCGGCGGGATGATGACGGCTGGCGGAGTGTAAGCGGTCCGTTGAAAGACAACCTTCCGATGGCCTTTGACATACACCACTTTTCGGACCAAACCTTCGCGCTGCTCAAGTGAGGCGAGATTATGCTGGCCTGATTTTTTGCCGGATGCACGGTTAGCGATACGCTCACGTTTATTTGGGGCGCTGGCGACATCACCTTTGGTATTTTTAGACCGATGAGATTTGGTCGCAATTGTTTTTTTCGATGCAGCCTTGGCGTTTTTGCTCTTCAAGCTTTTAGCAGAGGAGGCCTTTCCTGCTTTGGATGTGGTCGAATCGTTATCCGGCGCCGCAGATGCTGTTGCAACTGCAAAGAATAATGATAATAAAATGACAAGCGCGGATTTGGCCATGGACGGCTCCTGATTCAACAAGCAAATAATCTGTCAAAGTGTAGGCATATCAAGCAAAAATCGCAAGAGAATTAAGGAGTTAGCAGTCGTATTTAAACACTTTTCTCATTGCGCATATCGACAGCACTCAAAATCCTCTTGAATAGTTGTCAACATAACCACCTATTAGTTGTATTTTATGTAAACTTGTCTATTTTTCAACTACAATCATCACGGAATCTATCGAAAATGAATAATCAGCTTCCCGCTGAAAGTAGCTGCACACTTCTGACGGCGCGCTGTCCCACAATGACTTAATAGCAACTACGCGCTCACTTGGCGTTCGCATTCTGGCAACCCAACTATCGAATTGCAAAGGCAACTTCCAACCTTTATCGGACATGACTTTGAAGCCTGCCTGGCTTAACAATTCTCGCCAGGCTGGCAAACTGCGATTGCGCACATGCGAAGCGTCGCGCAGCAACTCGATAGATTGCAGGTAAGTGTCAGCCAACACGTTATCCGGCGAAGCGGTATCAACAACAATGCACTTTCCGCCCTGCTTTAAAACACGCGCCATCTCGGCTAGTGCTTGCGGCAGATTTGTCCAATGATGAGCGCTGTAGCGAGTACACACTAAGTCAAATGTCGCATCAGCGAAAGGCAGAAGATCGGCACTGCCCTGTTGCACCTCAAGATTCTCCAAACCGCGCTCGCGGGCAGCGCCAGCAACCACGCGCAACATTTCTTCCGCCAAGTCGTAAGCGATCACTTTTGCAACGTGGGGTGCCAGCGCAAAGCTGGCGTGGCCGCCACCGCAGCCAATGTCAAGCGCAACTGGTTGATGGAATGCTTGCGCGTAAGCAGCAATATCCTGCAAATCGACACCTTGCGAATGAACGGTGCTCGTTAAATAGGCCGTGGCCGTGCTGCCAAACTGTTCGGTAACCAATTGATCGTGTTTACGCAGAGTTGCGTCAGGGCTGTTGGTGTCAACACTTTTCATTCTTATCTCTCTTGAAAAGAAGGTAATAACATCGATGTACGCGATATACGCTTAACGGCTACAAATTCTTTTCCAAAATAGCCGCGGTCCCGAGATTATTTTTTCACTACAAAGACGACCCCAGCAATGGCCACCAACATACCAATAATTCCTAACAAATTAAACGCCTCACCAAACATCAACCACGCCATTACGGCGGTCGTCGGCGGGGTCAGATATAGCAGACTGGTCACGCTAGTGGCAGCGCTATTACGAATTAACGTAAAGAGTAAAAAGATCGCCCCAATTGATAGCGCAAATATTGACCACAACAGCGCCCCGATAAAACTGGGAGTCCATTGCACCGAGGACAATCCTGGCGAAAGATGTTCATAAAAAATAGCAAACGGCAAGATCACAATGAATGAAGCGCTAAACTGAATGATGGTGCCGGTGCGCAAATCAAAATGCGGGCAGTGATGTTTTTGGTAAAGCGTTCCCATCGTTATAGATATAAGCGCCATGACAGCGAAGGCAATGCTGGACAAAGACAATCCCACCAGACTGATTTTGGCCGCCACGACTAAACCGACACCGCCAAGTCCAAGTAACAGACCGATCCATTGGCGTGGACTGACCGACTCTCCAATCCATCTTGCGGCAACGGCAGTCAGTATTGGTTGCATGCCAACAATAAGTGCCGATAATCCCGCTGGCATGCCTAATTTGATCGCGCACCAGACGCCAGCAAGATAACCGGCCTGTAGCAATATTCCTGCCACAGCGATATGCCTAATTGTCCCGACTGGCCACGGTGCTTTCAGGATGAGTACCAGCGGCACTAACACTATCAGGACGCCCGCAAACCGCATTAATAAAAAAGTGAGTGGCGGTGCGTAAGGCAAGCCAAATTTGGCGACAATAAAACCGGTACTCCACAGCAGCACAAACACCATCGGCATCACAAAAAGTAAGCCTCGTAATAAGCCACTTCCAGATTTAAGATTTGTTGATTGCACCACCGTAGAAGTCGCTAAAGAGGGAGGATTAACTGGCTGCATAAAAAGAAATATCTATCCTGAAGTAAAGGGCGATGCATTGTCCGAGGGCATCGCCAGATAAGTGACCTGGCGACTCGCATGCTGCGCCGCCAGAGCGACCGTTTGTAAATGAACTGCTACCGTGTCCTGTATGGTTTTGCCATAACCGCCAGCCATTGTGACCGCTAGTGGAATTGCGCGCTGACCGGCTGCGGAAAATACCATTTGATCGCGTCGCGCCAAGCCATTTAAAGTGAGTTTTAAACGTCCCAACCGATCGCCCTCATGGGGATCTGCGCCAGCGAGGTAAATGATTAATTGCGGCATAAAAAGACGAAACATCTGATCAAGCGCATCCTGTAATACTTGTAAATATTCAATGTCTCCTGTACCGTCCGGCAATCCGACATCCAGATCGCTGCACTCTTTACTAAACGGATAGTTAGCCGCGCCGTGAAGCGACAAGGTAAATATGGAGTCGTCACGTGCCAGGATTGACGCAGTACCGTTGCCTTGATGCACATCCAGATCAACAATAGCCACCCGCTGAACATGGCGCTCAGCCTGCATCAGGCGCGCCGCTATTGCTGAATCGTTAAACACGCAAAAACCACCACCATGATCGGCATAGGCGTGATGCGTTCCACCAGCCAAATTTACCGCAATCTGATCACTGGAGCTTAGCGCAGCACGACAAGCAGCAATCGTCGCACCGACCGAGCGTCGAGAACGTTCAACCATTTTTGCTGACCAGGGGAAACCTATTTCCTTTTGTGCTGCCGTGGATAAACTACCTGCAGAAACGGCCTCGATATAATCAGGATGATGCGCCAGCGCAAGAACGCCATCAGTGGTGGATGGCGCTTCGTGCAACGTAATGCCACCCCCGCTAGCACTAGTTGCCTGTACACCTTCATGTATCAATCGATATTTCTGCATTGGAAAGCGATGTCCAACCGGCAGAGGCAATACGAAATGGTCGCTGTAAAAGGCTTTCACGTTTAAACCATGGCCGTAACAATAAGGCATTCAGTTTATCAGCTTAAGCGATGCTCTTCAGATTCAAAACCATGAGAAGATTTCACGTGAGAAATGCCTTGTACCACATTGCGTGATGACTCCCCTATTTCAAACTTTCCATCCATTTGCTGCGTCGCACCAACAATTACTTGACAGGCAAATGCAATGGGAATAAATTTAATTATTGCATCGCACAAGGCGTATTTTGCTCCGGCACACACGGTGGTTACTACGCATCAGTCAATAGCGCTTGCAATATCCATTTGTTCCTCACTCACACTGTATAGCATCTCTGGAGAAGCTCTTATGTCTACACCCGCCGAACAATTTTCCTCCGCAGCTAAAGCCAATTTTGAAGCCAATCTGGCACTCTTTACTGATTTCACAGCTAAAGCATTTGGTGGCATGGAAAAACTGGTAGAACTCAATGTGACTGCTGCAAAAGCATCTTTTGAGGATTCGAGTGCTGCGACAAAAAAACTATTTTCAGCGAAAGATCCTCAGGAATTTTTGTCGTTGAGCCTGGCTCATGCACAACCCAATACTGAAAAAGTCATTGCGTACAGCCGTCATTTAGCGACTATAGCTGCGTCAACTAAAGCTGAACTTAGCAAAACGGCAGACGCACAAGTTGCCGAAACCAAGCGTAAGGTCATGGAGTTATTTGAACAAGCATCGAAAAGTGCTCCGGCAGGCAGTGAAAGCGCGATTGCTTTCATTACAACTGCGATCGGAAATGCCAGCGCCGGATACGAACAATTCACTAAAAGCGCAAAGCAAGCGATGGACACGATGGAAAGTAATGTCAATACCGCAGTCGATCAGCTATCACAAACCGCAGCCAAAGCATCTGCCGTCAATATCAAGAAATAAGTCCCACAGTTAAAGTAGCGAATGGCACCAAGGGGAAACGTAAAAAGCGCGAATGAATGGCAATAAATGTAAATGAAAATGAAAAATGAGGAGGTGCCAGGTGAAAGCCCGGCCCTCCTCATTTGTTATGTTCATCAAGTCGCGGTTACGCCGTTCCCAAACGGCGTAACCAGTTTTAAGCCTTTGCCACTTCTGCCCGTCCTTTGACTGACATAATCAGATGCTCGGCCCGTTCCCGCGTTACATAATCCATTAATGCTGGCAAACCACATGCACGCAATAGCTGATCGCTGCTACTCAGCCCTGAAGTACCGGCTTTCAATGCTGCTTGCAGTACTTCTACCTGCACCTGCAAACGTTCGCGCGTCAGCGTCGCAGGACTATCAACACCGGTAATAATTTCTGCCCGCAATAGCTCTTGCAAGAGTTTTTCGCGATTGTTTTCAAGCGTCATGAGATAGGCATCTATCGCGGGCCGCTCCGCAACCCGATGTAATTGAAGAGCGGTATCAAAACGGCTCCGCATTGTTTTTTCAAACACACTCGGTAACGTCGGCATCGCTTGCCAATTGGCATCCCAACGATCTGGATTGCCTTCCGGTTCGGCATCGCCATCCAACCCCAAACTAACCTCGACCAACTGGCAAAGCGCCAATTTGTCACACAGTGCATGCGCCTCGGCGATCACGGCATTATGTCTGGCTTGATCGATGTGCGCCTGCAAGCTGGCAACCGCAGCGCTATGGCGCGCTTCTATTTGCGCTTCTGCACCGCGTGGGACCGCGCCAGTCCGGCTCCAGTCTTGCTGTGTCTGACGCAACATTCCGGTTAAAACACTCGGCACGGCAACTTCTATTTGGCTGATTGCCGCTTCAAGGCTGGTACACAACTCTTCTTTGACTTGCAAATTTTGTCGGCGCTCAGTATCGGCGGTCGACGCGGCCTCTTTACGCTGCGTAAAAATCGTATCGCAAGCAATACGGAAGCGCTGCCACAACAATTGTTCATCCTGTCGCGACAAGGGCAGCGCCTTGGCCTGCTCTTGCCAACGTAGCTGCAATTCGCGCAGACGTTCGGCAGTATCACGCTGATTTACCGGCAGTTCAGAGGCTTCAGTAATCAGCTTTTCGCGATTGGTAATCTCTCGCTGCTGTTGCACCAACAACGGCGCCAGCAGTTGTTGACTTGCGTTGGCGAACGACTTATCGAGTGACTTCTTTTCACTCCGGTTAATTGCTCCGAGACCTCTCCAGGCTTGCTGCTTCTGCTGACAGAATTGTGCAATGGCCTTCCAATCCGGCAGTCCAGCAACAGAACCGGTGCTGCGATACGAATCAGTATTGTTCAGTGCTACCGCCGCATATTGTTGTATCTCATCAATCAACAGCAGCGCCTTGATCTGATTACGTTGACGCTCTTCAGCCAGCAGCTGAAAATGTGCCGCTACCGGTAAATAGGCGGCTGTACACGCTGCATCAAAACCATCCCATAGCACTTTTGGCGCGGAGCCGGCCGAACTATCAAGTGACTTCCAGCGTGCCCGCAAACTGCCAATTTTTTTGGCTAATTCGATCACCGCTAAACCTTGATCAGACAACTCCTGCGCAGCCTTCATCAGCTCCTCGCGCGAGACATTACCGCCCCAACGCGCCCAGCCTTGCAAGCGTCCTAACTCACCACGTGCCTGCACTAATCGTGCATTTTGTGGTGGCGTGATTTTTAGCGCTTTGAAATCCATCGCGCGTAACGTCTTGTCGCAATCCATTGCGACTTGCAAAGCACCCTCTTCCAGCGCGGCCTCCAAGCCCTCTAACGCAGCAACAAACTGCTGATGCGAGGCGACTTTATCCGTATCAGTCGGCTGCTCAACACCGACAAGTGGCTGTGCGCTTTTAGGTAAAACTACTGGCTGAGCTGAAGCAATACTCAGTTTCAATAACGCTTCGTAACGTTGCTCAGCAATCTGATCAGATGCTTGACTTGCTGAAAGAACACCCAAGCTAGTCCAACTGCGGCGCAACAGTTCAGGCTTCAAGGTCTCGGCTGCCATTGACTCCCATTGCGTCAACAATGCAAGCCGTGCATTGAGTGTTTCCTGCGATTTCAGCAACGTCTGGAGGCGCTGTTGCAAGACTTGGAAGGCGACCGCATATTCTGACGCCAGTTGTTTCGGTAAAGTTATTGCCTCAACATTGGTCTGATGCTGCTGCATGTGCTCGGCTATTTGGGCCGCTTGGAATGCGACCTCATCTGCAGTGTGTGCCAACGGATCGTCGTTAATTTGCTGATTTAATTGCCGTAAACGCGCTAGCAAACCCAGCACGGCCCGCTGTAATTCAGCTTGCGCGGATAACCGACTCGCCAAAGCCGCACTGATTTGTCGGAATTCTTGCTGTTGCATCTCAAGCGGGTTTTCGATTTGCTGCCAGGCGCGATCCAGTTCTGCGACTTGATTCGGCAATAGCTGCTCTTGATTCAGCAATTCTTGCGCGGTTTGCAGGCAAAGAACTGCTTGCGCCGAGGTTTGTTGCTGACGACGCAATACATCGAGTCTGGATAGCATCAATTTTACGACACGACGATCGACGTTCCGCATCGCTTTCAACACTTGCTCCAGGCCGTTAGCGCTATGCACCCATTGCGCCGCTTGCAATCGCGCATCGGCAAATTCGGCTTTCAGGATAAAGACCACCGCCGAAGACTCTTCCGTCAAACTAGCCGCTTGTTTTAATGCCTGTTGGCGCGCACTATCGATGGCTTGCGCACTGGCAACGCGAAGTTCCGTTTGCTGAAGTGCTTTCTGTACCACCATTGATTGTGCCGCGGCGGCAGAACGACCTGCACGCTTAAAAAGAAAACCGAACATAAAATAGATACCAATCAAATAGAGGCGCAACTGATTTCTGACACAGTCTGAAATCCGAAAAAAGAAAATAAGAAAATAAGTACGGCGCCGATAATCAGCGCTTAACTATAATTACTTTAAGCATTAAGCGCTATTAACTAGCCTTCAAAGCGCTTAATTTACCGTCAAGCATGCCCAGCAGCAGTTTAAATGATCGAGCACCAATCGGCTTAAGAATTGTTAGCTTCGTACAATAAACCTCATCCGCAAGAACCCGAGTCAACTAACCAATTAACCGATAAGCTATGTGCAGCTGATCCAGTCCTGCCAACATCTTAATAAACGCCGCAGCACTTTGGGTTGGCTCGCCCTTGACACCGAGATCGATGTGGCGCTGCGTCTCAGCGTCGCCTACGTGCGGAAGACTAAACACCTTTACCAATGGAAATTCAATTTCAATCGCCTCCATCAAAGGCGTCAGAACAGATTCCATCGCACCGTACACAAATACCGACTGCTCAAGTTGCGGATTTTGATGGAATAAGTCTGCGTGATAGGTATCGAGCACCCACTCAAACATAGGCCATGCCATAACCGGAAACCCCGGTGCAAAATGGTGTATACCTTGCGCTTGGCCTGGCGCTTTTCCCTTGTTTTTGAATGAAAATCCAGGAATTTTGTTATACGGGTTAGGGATAATGTCGGCACCCAATGGGAACTCACCCATTTTAAGACGATGCAGGTTATCGGGCGTCTCATAGTCTGGCTCGAGACCCGCTTCACGTGCAGTATCGGCGACCCGTTCACGAATTTTTTCACGTGCTTCAGGATGCAAAACCAGTGGAACACCAAGCGCAGCGGCGGCACATTGACGCGTATGATCGTCGGGGGTAGCACCGATGCCGCCTGTACAAAACACTATGTCGTTACTAGAAAATGTACGTTGCAATGTGGCGATGATGCGCGCCGGATCGTCTCCAAGATACTCGGCCCAACTCAGGGTCAGGCCTCGCGCAGTCAACATTTCGAGCACTTTTGGAAAGTGCTTGTCAATCCGTTTGCCAGACAGAATTTCGTCGCCGATGATGATTAGTCCGATTGCCATAAGAGGTTCTTTTACGATGAGTAAGGGGGGAAATTACCGAAATCGATGAAAATTTACCGAGGTTTACCGAAGCCCACTGAAGTTTCCTGAAATTCACATTAAACGACGCGGCTCTTCATCGCCGATCGAAAGTCCGCTGTTAGCGCCATTTCCACTTGCAGCATCGCTATCGACGGCATCAGTTCCACGCTCGGCAATGATAATTGTAGCCAACTTGCCAGCGCGATACTTGCTCAGCGCTTCTAGACAATAATACTCAAACCACAAACCAGTAAACACAAACATCAGTACGTATAACCAGATTGATCCGGCAGCCATAAAAGGAAGGATAACCAACCAAAGCGCTCCTCCCAACCATAACAAAGTCGGTGCAGCGCCCAGCATGCCTGTAATAATACCGATTGTCAGGAGTGGCCAACGATGAATCTTCAAAATCGCCTTTAGTTCATCTTTATCGGCGTAATCAGAAAGTGCATCGTAAGCAATCACCCGATAAGTCAGCCAACCCCACAAAAGCGCCGGAATAATGAAAGCCAATGGGGGAATCAACCACAATGGCAGGGTGATCAGCCACAAGACGCAGAATAATAAAAACGATGAGCCTGAAATCCAAAGACTGCCGAACAAAGAGCCGCCCTTGCGCTGTGACAATGTGGCATAGTGACGGCCACCGACATGGCGGGCAACAGCTGGCAATGCGAACAATCCAACAAATACCAGCGCGGTCAGAATCATCATCGGCAACAGCAACCACAATGCTACCCAAGGCACAATAACTGCCTTTAAGGCACCAAGACCAAGCCAACTCAAGGCGCCGCCCGCGGCATTCATCCCGGTACTACCAACCAAATAACTTTGCAGCCAGTCAAGCAAAGGTTGCAAACCCAGCCACAATGCCAAACCCCAAATTATCACGGATAGCAAAAATGGTAAAAAAGTCAGTATCAACATCCGAAAATGCAGTTGCGACAGCAGCGCCCGACCGAATGCGACGATGACGGGCCGCATCAGCGACGGGGCTTTCTGCCAAATTCAACCATATGTTTTAATCCCAGCCATTGCTGCTCCCAAAAACCGCTGCCATAGTTACGTTCTTTGCCGAGCGGAATTGGCAACTGATCCCGAATGCCGGTGCGTTCGAACGTTTTTCCAAAAAAAGCGGTGCGAAATAGCACATCCCAAAAGGAGAATAAGACACCAAAATTATGACCGCCTAATGATCCTTTACCTTTACTTTCATGCCCGATTCCAATCGCATGATGCCAACGATGAAAGCGTGGTGAAACTACGATAGCATCGCCCAACTTGCCGAAATGAATCCTGACGTTGGCATGTTGCAAACTTTGAAGCATGCGGGACGCGGCCACCAAGAGCACATATTGCGATGGCTCGACGCCAATCGCGATGGCGATCAGGGCCATGAAAATATCGCGAATTAAGTCGTCTAACAGATGGTTACGATCATCCGACCAAAGGTTCATGTTTTGCTGACTGTGGTGCAAACTATGCAAACCCCACATCCAGCCAAAACTATGCTGAGCCCTGTGGTACCAGTAATCGAAAAAGTCGAGAACAACCAAATACACCAAAAAAGTGACCAATGGTCGATCAGTGATGCCAGGCCACAGATTCTCTAAATTGAAAGGATGTATGCCTTCCAGATGGAACCACTCGGTCAGCTGCGCAACAACCGGATCGATCAGAAAAAATATTAGAACTGAAAATGCGCCCAGACGCTGAATCACGGTGTACAAAAAATCAATCCAACGAGCCCGTTTGTCGCTTATTGGATGGACCGGGATAGCAGATTCCAATGGCCGCAAAATGATGAATAAGACAATCAATTCGCACACCCCGATCAAAAACCACTCGACGCCATCAAACGCGTCTTCAATGTATTCACTGAAACCTAGATGAAACATCAACGGTTGCACGGCAACCTGAAATATCCATGCCTGCACATTGGAAAACAGATTAATCAGACTATCAATCATGATGCTGGCTGCTTTCTACCGATACTAGCGCTTGCGGCAATGTCATAAGGACCGGGGCTTTTGCCTTTCGCTTTTTCTGCTGAAATTTTATAGGCAGGATGCTCTCTTAAGGTAGCAAAACAAAACCCTTTTTTCTCTAATCCAGTAATAAGTGGTTCGAGGACCGCCGGTGCCCATGGATCTTTGCGCGACCAGATACCCAGATGCGCTATAAGGATGTCTCCGTCCTTGACGTTTTTTAACTCACGCCCCAACAACAGTTTATTGGGCCATCTGTCGCTGGGGAGTTCGTCGCCTGAAAATCCGGCATCGGCCCACGCCACGTGCGAATAACCACAAGCTTGTCCCGCAGCCAAGGTGTGTGGCGTCAGGTGGCCGCCAGGAGCGCGCCAGAATGGATCAAGATGGGCACCCGTCAAACTATGAAAACGCTGCTCAACACGATTGATTTCTTCGCAATATTGCTGAGGCGTCCATGATAACAATTTGCCACCATTAGCGCCAAACTGGGGCTTCATTTCAATGTTTCCATCTGCCAAGTCACGCTTCGCATACACATGATCGAAAGTATGGCTGCCGAAGGCATGACCATCCGCTACCAATGACTTCCAAAAAGGTGCCCACGATGGATCAAGAGAATAGTCGCCGTTGATGGTTTTTTCATTTGCCATAAAGAAAGTGGCTTTAATGTGATGACGACGCAATGTCTGGGCGATAAATTCTGCCTGCGATTGGCTACCGGTATCAAAGGTCAGGTACAACGTACCCTTGCAGGCGGTGGCAGGAATGGTCCCCTGCGCTTGCGCTTGTGACAAGAACAGAAGGCCAGCACAACTTGCCACCGTCATTATGGTAGCCAACCGGGTACGAGGCCTGCCGGACTTTATCGAAGAACGGGTCATCACAATTCCGAAGCGCGGTTGGCAAAATAAATACCATGCGGTGACCGACCTACCGGGATCGTTTTAATCACTTTACGGCTAGCAATATCCACCACCGAAACCTGCTTGACCCAGCGCTGCGTGACCCACATCGTCTTGCCATCAGCCGTCACTTCCATGCAATCCGGACCGCCTGGCACGTTAATCACACCAACATTTTCAAGTGTCTCTAAATCCAGAATATTGATCGTACCGGCAACCCGGTTCGATACAAACACGTGACGCTTATCGCCTTGTGGGCGGAAGTTATGCGCGCCATCGCCGGTCTTGATTTTCTTGACAATTTTTTGCGTACGCCAATCCACTACGGCGACATAATCGCTACCCATGACACCCACCAACAGATACTTATTGTCAGGCGTCATGTAGATACCAGCCGGTTGCTTTCCAATTGGCATGGTCCACTTGACCGTTTGGGTGGCCAGGTCAACGGCTGCAATCTCATCCGTGCCCTGTAGTGTAATGAAAGCCAACGTACTATCCGCACTGAAGGTCATATGACTTGGCATTTTAGGCAGCGGCAGACGCTTGGCCAGCTTTAGCGTTTTACCATCGAAGCCATAAATATCAATGCGATCCAGACGTAAACCGTTAGAGATAAACCATTTTTGATTGGGCGAAAAACCGATTTGATAAGGATCAGCAATATCTTTTACGAGACTCTGTATTTTCCCCGTTTTAGGGTCCAAAAAATACAATTCATTACCGGTAGCAGCAGCCACGATCAGTGACTTATTGTCTGGCGTCGGCATCAGGTGGTGTGGCTCCTTACCAACCGGAAACGATCCGATTTCCTTAAATGTATTCTGATCGATCAAACTAATAGTCGCATCACGCGAATTCAGGACAACAACGACAGTAGGAGCAGTTGCGAGTGGAACAATGGGGGAAACAGCGCCCGGTGGCACCGCAAGTGCGGGCAATGCAAACAATACTGTCAGCAATCCGCAGGCGGTGGCTAGTGACCGGATAGAAAATGTAGAACGCGTGGTAAGGCCAGCAAAATCGGACATGGCAACATTCAGAAGAGCAAAAAAGATATTTTACCGCGCAAGCCGTAACGATGCTGCGCCCTTTGACTTAAATCACAATATAAAGAACGTTACAAAACAAAGCTTGAATACTCAGCCTGATCTCAAGGTGACATACCAAAGCGTGGCAACCAGACTAAATATCAAACCCTGGTACACCTATTTGTAGACTACTACTACAATACTTCGTTCTGTTAAACCGTTGATTTTGGTTTACACTGCCATCCATATTAACCAATCAAAGAGGAAAGCAATGTCAACTACTACCGTTTCTGGCTTGCAATACGAAGATACCACTGTCGGCACAGGCGCAGAAGCCAAAGCTGGCGACCACGTCAGCGTTCATTACACCGGCTGGTTACAAAATAGCGACGGCAGCGCAGGCAAAAAATTTGATTCAAGCAAAGATCGCGGCGATCCGTTTGAGTTTCCGCTGGGCGCTGGCCATGTCATTAAAGGTTGGGACGAAGGCGTACAAGGCATGAAAATCGGTGGTGTTCGCAAACTGGTGATTCCTGCGGCAATCGGCTACGGTGCCCGTGGAGCTGGCGGTGCGATTCCACCAAACGCAACGCTGATTTTTGAAGTAGAACTGCTCGGCGTATAAATAATACGCTAGGCCACTGCCTACATCGTATCGAATCCACTTATTCCACTTATGCAACATACGTCTGGTATTGCGTTTAGCGCTATTTTAGCGTCGGGCCTATTTGCGGCAATTACGTTGAGCGGATGTACTGTGGTCAGTGTGGCAACAACTGTCGTTGGCGCGACGGTGGCAGTTGGATCTGCTGCCGTTAGCGTGGCAAGTACGGTTGTGAGTGGCACAGTGAAAGCTGGCGGCGCAGTGGTAGGTGCAGTTGTTGATTAAGTGTTTGCACGCCGTAGAGCAAAAAATATGCCTAAAATGGTAACTTTAATTTAGCCAATCAGTTGACCAGGCTATCTCAAAAACAATCCATGGCACAGCCTATGCGTCCTGCGACCCATCCACCGTTTACATTCTCATCAATCTGCCTGCTTCAGGCATTTCCATTTTTTACCCAACTATCCTATGACTCTGCAAACTGAATTCGACCAGGCATTAGCCGACTCCAAGAACCTCGCTGAACGTCCTGATAATATGACTTTGCTAAAGATGTACGCCATTTACAAGCAAGGTAGCCTAGGCGATGCAACTGGAGATCGTCCCGGCATGACAGACTTTGTTGGTCGCGCAAAATGGGATGCCTGGAATGCATTGAAAGGCACATCCCAAGAAGTTGCAAAACAACAATATATTGATTTTGTAAAAGACTTGCAAGCGTAACCATGCCTCCCATCTTCTGACAGTTTATTGGGTTAATTCCCACGCAAACCGATCATGCAGAAAAAAGGCCGTACGACTATAAAAGTAGTGCGGCCTTTTTTTTATTTCGGTAGTGCAGGTTTCAACCCCTTCTTGTTTAACCCCTTCTTACCTCTGGGTTAAGCAAATTCGGTGGCAAAGCCCCAACCGTGGCTGGCAACAATGCTGCCAGTAAATTGGCCGCTGCGCATAGCGCCATTGCGCGCCGCGTTGGTTCTGAGGCGCTGGCGATGTGCGGGGTGAGTACAACATTAGACAGCGTAAGAAAGTCGGGATGCAAGGCCGGTTCGTTCTCAAACACGTCCAGTCCAGCCGCCGCAATTTTTTGGGCGCGTAATGCCGCGATCAGTGCCACGTCGTCCACAATCCCGCCACGCGCCAGGTTGACCAACGTAGCGCCGGGTTTCATCATCTCCAGTTCCTTAGCGCCAATAGTGTGGTGCGACTCTTTCGAGTACGGTAGCACCAGAACCACATGATCGGCCTGACGTAGTAATTCTTCCTTACTGACAAAACGGGCATTGTTGGCACGCGCTTCCAATTCCGGCGTTACGCGGGAGCGATTATGATAAAGCACTTGCATGTCAAAACCGATTGAGCGCCGGGCTATGGCTTGACCAATCCGTCCCATTCCAATGACGCCGAGTGTCGCACCATGCACGTCAGCGCCTAGGAAACTGTCGAAGCGCCATTGCTTCCAGTTACCAGCTCTTAACCAATGCTCCGATTCTGTAATGCGACGCGCCGTCGCCATCAATAACGCCCAACCAAAATCGGCGGTCGTTTCGTTCAGCACGTCCGGTGTATTAGTCACCATGACACCAGCTTTGGTAGCCGCTGCTACGTCGATATTGTTATAGCCAACCGCCTGATTGCACACTGCCTTGAGGCGGGGACAGGCGCTTAGTACCGCAGCCGAAACAGGTTCGCTGCCGGTAGCGATCAAACCATCCTTATCCTGCAGTTTTTCAATCAGTTCTGCAGGAGAAAAAATACGATCGATCTGGTTCGATTCGACTTCAAAATATTGCTCCAGATGCGTGATGATTTCCGGAAAAATGGCACGGGCCAGCAAAATTTTTGGCTTATTTAATGCATTCAATGTATTCCCCATGACAACGTCCTTAATGTTTGTTCGGTTTCAATGCTTGGTCGCGCATAGTTTTATGCGCGGAAGAAAATAAAACTCATAATAGCGAAAAGTGGCAACAGCACGACACATGCCCATGCCATATAACCGAAGAAGGAAGGCATACGGATACCACGTTCTTCGGCAATCGCCTTGACCATCAGGTTAGGTGCATTACCGATATAACTATTGGCGCCCATAAACACTGCACCGCAAGATATTGCCGCTAAAGTGCCGGCCAATTTACCCATCAATTCGATAGCATCGCCAGACGCCGTATTAAAGAATACGAGATAGGTCGGCGCGTTGTCGAGGAATGATGACAATATTCCTGTGACCCAAAAATACATCATGTTATTGGGCTGTCCGTCCGGTCCCGTCACCGCCGCCACAATCGCGCCAAATGGGCCTTGTACGCCAACCCGTAACATGGCGATGACTGGCGCAATCGTAATAAAAATCGCAGCAAATAGCTTACCAACTTCCAACATTGGCTCCCATGTGAAATTATTACCTTCTCTGGCAATTTTCGGGGTTAGCCACAACGACGCGACAATCACGACCAGCAACAATCCATCGCGCAACAAATTTTGCAATTCTACCGGCGTGCCGTAAATGTCGTACGTAATACCCGACTTCCACAACCCACTCATCAATACCAGACCAATCACAACGATCAACAATATAAAATTAAATTTCCCCTCGAAACGCAATTTCGGATTGTCAGGCGTTGGATCTTGGACCGGCGGCAATTGTTCTTCGCGATTGTTGAAATAATGACGATCCAGAAAATAAAAAATCACCAGCAGAGCAACCCACATGAAAATGGTTTCGGAAAATATATTTTTAAAGGTCCAGGTAAAGTCGACGCCCTTCAAAAATCCGAGGAATAGCGGTGGATCGCCTAATGGTGTCAGTGCGCCACCAGCGTTTGCGACCAAAAAAATAAAAAATACAATAATGTGGACAGCATGCTTACGATTGTCGTTCGCTCGAATCAACGGCCGAATCAACAACATCGAAGCGCCTGTGGTCCCCATCAGACTCGCCAGCACGGTTCCTAGTGCCAACAATCCGGTATTAAGGGCGGGCGTGCCGTGCAAATTGCCCCGCAAACAAATACCACCCGCCACCACAAATAACGCGGTCAGCAAAATGATAAAAGGTAAATACTCGGCCATAAAAGCATGCACCACGCCTGCCGCCGCCAATGGGACACCGAACCAGATAGCGCAGGGAATCAAAAATGCCGCTGACCAACCCAACGCGATTTTGCCAAAATGGTGATGCCAAAATCCTGGTATCAGTAGCGGCCCCATGGCAATTGAGACCAATAAGCCCATGAAGGGAATCCCCCACCATACGGATAATTGAGCGCCATCAAGTTCGGCGGCGTGGGCTGCAATAGGAAGAAAACTGGCAAGCGTGATGAGGATCTTTTTGAGCAATTGCATCTTTCGAATCAGATAAAAGTGCACTATTTTAAGCGGGTTTAAATTACACAAAAATTTGTGATTAAAATAACATTGTCTGACATTAACTTAATTCATTATTATAAATAACAATTATGAATTTTTAGCAACGTCGGGAATTTCAAATACTTGCCGCAAATAGTTCACATACGCCGCATCATCGCACATGTTTTTTGATGGAGTATCCGACAATTTAGCGACAGGTTGCCCATTACAACGCACCATCTTCATGACAATTTGCAGCGGGGTATAACCCAAATCATTAGTCAAATTGGTACCAACCCCAAACGCAATCCGCGTCCTGTCCTTGAAGCGTAAATACAAAGCTGTCACTTTGCCAAAATCAAGACTGTCCGAAAACACCAAGGTCTTCGTCGCAGGATCAACACGATTATCTTTAAACTGTTGGATCAAGCGCTCTCCCCAATCAAACGGATCGCCAGAATCGTGGCGCGCACCATCGAAGAGTTTGCAAAAATACATATCAAAATCGCGAAGAAAAGCAGTCATTCCATAGACGTCGGACAAAGCAATACCCAAATCTCCGCGATATTCTTTACTCCACATTTCAAAGGCATATATTTGCGAATCACGCAGTCTCGGCCCAAGTGCCTGACACGCTTGCAAGTATTCATGCGCCATCGTTCCAAGCGGAATCAATCCGAATTTCATCGCGAAATGGACGTTCGATGTACCGGCCAGATGCTCAACAAAATCGCGTTGCATGGTCTGCACCACTTCTTCGTGCCAACTCCGTGAAAACCGGCGTCTGGTTCCATAGTCCGCCACCTTACAACCAGACATGGCAGGATCGTCGCGGATGAGCGCCATTTTGTTGTGCAAACGCTTTCGCCCTTCTTCAACGTCAGGATTTTTTTGAGTAGCGCGGAAATACACCTCATTGACAATCGCAAGGACCGGCACTTCAAACAATATCGTGTGCAGCCATGGACCTTTTACCAAGATATCAATTTCGCCGTTGTTCAATGGCGAAGGTTGCACCGTAATATATTTTTGTTGCAGATGAAATAAACTTAGAAAATCGACAAAGTCACTTTTGATAAAGCGCAGACTCAGCAAATATTTCAGTTCTTCGTCTTGAAAACGCAGTCGGCACAATCCGGCAATTTCATCCCGAATTTCGTCGACATACGGCGTCAGATCAATCCCGTCATTACGACATTTATACCGATACTCAACTTCTGCTGCGGGGAAATGATGCAATACCACTTGCATCATGGTGAATTTATACAGATCGGTATCGAGAAGGGAGCGAATGATCATGGTGTGCCAAATATAAATAGTGTGTGAGCCATCGGGACAACTCGTAGTATCGACTTTGCTAATATCACTTCGATATTACGGTTAATAGTTAATGGCTTAAGGCTTAAGGCTTAAGGAGTTTTTTTAACATCATTTTCGGCACGCTACGGATAGCTGGACAATTCGGTCTCCGTTACCGCTGCAGGCGGCTTCTTCCGGTCCGGCTCAAAAAAGCACCAGACCACTTGCGGCCAGCGTGATTGGATGTCAGCTTCAATAGCATTGATAGCATCGACCAGCGCGATATCCGATGTCTGCGGCCGCATTTCGGCCTGGACTGCGATCATTATTTGGTGACCCCATTGCATCGATATCAGGTTCATTACATGATCGATTTCCGGATGCGCTGCAATATGCGCTTCAATCGCAGCATGCAGTTCGGGGGCGGCTGACTCTCCGGTCACCATCGCCTTAACTTCCCGCATCACGATGACCGCGACGATCATCAGCAATAATCCGACCGCAATCGAACCGCAGGCATCCCATAATGGATTCCCGGTCAAGACCGTCAGGACCACTGCGACAAATGCTAATGCCAACCCAGCCAGCGCGGCAATGTCTTCACCCGCTACCACCATGAGTTCAGACTGGCGCGTTTCACGGAACCATTTAAAAAAAGACTTCCCGTGTGAAATTTTACGGATTTCAATCATCGCGCCACGCAGGGAAAAAGCTTCCAATACGACCGAAATGCCTAATACCCCTAAAGCAACCCAGGGATTATTAATTGGCTCGGGGCTTCTCAGATGCTTGATTCCCTCCACAACCGAGAACGCGCCACCGACAAAAAACAACAATATCGCCACCATCATCGCCCAGAAATACACCACCCGCGCGTATCCCATCGGGTGAGAGTCATTCGCCGGCTTTTTGGCCTCTTTCAATCCTATCAGGAGAAAAACCTGATTGGTGCAATCAGCGAGCGAATGAATTGCTTCCGCCAGCATCGCTCCGGAGCCAGTCAATATAGCCGCGACAAATTTGGCGAGAGCAATACCGCCATTAGCCGCTAAAGCGTAAAAAATCGCCTTGGTTGAACCTTCGTTATGGGATGCCATATTTTTTTGACGCCATGGGTTAACGGTTAAAGGTGCTGCAAAAGTTGACACACTAGCTAATTTTTTGCCCTCACGCAACCGCGATTGGATTTTATTGTTATGCTCCGTCAAAGCATCGACAGAGAGAAGTTCAACACTTAAAACCCGATAAGTTGCAGCATAACGGCATATCTCGCTATGGAAAAGACCCGCCAACGCCGTCTTAAGCAGAATTGTGAATTTGCTTATATGAATTCTATATAACCGCCGTTTGTAGGAAATACCGAATTACCTTAAAATACAGTGCTTTGCAACTAAGAGCGCGCCAAGATTATGCTCTGGTGGCTAACACCGCCATCTAGCCTGACCTTTGACTCGTTGCCGCTTCAAGTAATACTTACAGATTGGACTGTTGTTATGACCCACGTTGTGACCGAATCTTGCATCAGCTGTCGCTATACCGATTGCGTAGATGTTTGCCCGGTTGATTGCTTCCGCCAAGGCCCGAATTTTTTATCAATCGATCCGGATGAGTGCATTGATTGCGCCGTTTGTGTCGCTGAATGTCCTGTTAATGCGATTTACGCAGAAGAAGACGTTCCCGCTGATCAACAGCAATTCATTAAATTAAATGAAGACCTGTCGCGCTTCTGGCCGTCGATCACCAAGACAATTCCACCGTTGCCCGACGCTGACGACTTTAAAGACGTTACGGAGAAGTTGCATCTTCTTCAGCGTTAAATTTAAATAGCATTAATAGTATTGCGAAGTATTGCAAATGAACGCCCTAAAGTGTTTTCCGCATTTTTCGCCAAATGCGCTCAGGTACGAAGAAAAAGTCCTCGTAGCTGATCGCTAGCCAAAAAAATGTGATCGATATACGTCGCAAGCAACTCAGCGTCGCTTGTGCCGCAAACAGGTCAATGCCATTCGTTATTGCTCGCAGTAACGATTGGGGGACCCAAACCAAACAGGAATCAGATAGTCGTATGGAAACCAGCGCCAAGATTGATGCATCTACTCTCCCCGTTATCAACAATAGCAACAACGCACCGATAGAAGCGGACGCCGTCATTATCGGCGCTGGTCCAGTCGGTCTGTTCCAGGTATTCGAACTGGGTCTGCTTGAGATTAAAGCTCACGTGATCGACTCACTGCCAGTTGTTGGCGGCCAATGCGTCGAACTCTATCCCGACAAGCCGATTTACGACATCCCGGCTGTGCCTGTCTGTACCGGACAAGAGCTAACCGACAACCTGTTAAAGCAAATTGCTCCTTTCGATCCGACCTTCCATCTTAGCCAGGAAGTCACTGTGGTCGAGCGTCGTGAAGACAATCGCTTTAATGTCGAAACATCGGTCGGCACCCGCTTCATCACCAAAACCATCTTTATTGCGGCCGGTGTCGGGTCATTCCAACCAAGGACGATCAAAAGCGAAGGTATTGACCAGTTCAACAATTCTCAATTGTTTTATCGGGTCAAAGATCCACTCCAGTTTCACGGCAAAAATTTAGTCATTTGTGGCGGCGGTGACTCCGCACTGGATTGGGCCTTAAATCTGGTCGGCAAAGCAGAATCAGTCGTGCTGTTGCATCGCCGTGAAGACTTCCGCGCTGCGCCTGCCTCGGTTGCTAAAATGAAGCAGTTGTGTGAAGAATTTGAAATGCAATTTCTGGTCGGTCAGGTCACTGGGCACGAAGTTAAAGACGGCAAGCTATCAGAGATCAAGGTAACCGGTCCTGATGGCGTAACCCGTCGTCTGCCATTGGATACGTTATTGGTTTTCTTTGGCCTGTCGCCAAAACTTGGCCCTATCGCCGAGTGGAGCCTGGATATCGAACGCAAACAATTAAAGGTCGTCGATACTGAGAAGTTCGAAACCAATATCCCTGGGATTTTTGCGGTCGGAGATATCAACACTTATCCGGGCAAGAAAAAGCTTATTTTGTCTGGTTTCCATGAAGCCGCGTTAGCTGCGTTTGGTGCTGCACCGTACATTTTCCCTGACAAGAAGATTCACATGCAATACACCACTACTTCGCCTAAATTACACAAAATTCTGGGTGTTGAGTCACCAGTCTTTGATTGATTATTAGTTGATTACTCGTTGATATAGCGCAATAACTGGGGTGAATTCTGGCTTTATAGCCCTTCTCTTCGAGATATAAAAAAACCGTCAAGGTAGTTTACCTTGACGGTTTTTTATTTTTTATTTTTTATTTTTAACTCTTACTACTTTGACTGGGCTTGTGTCACTTTAGCTGATTCACAGGCATCGCCGAAAGTTAACGGTTGAAAATCGAGAGGGCTAAAACAGCCTTCATTCCGCACCATTGATCATTGATGGAGATCAGCAGGTGACAGTGCGCGAGGATCGTCAATGATTGAAACGAGAAAATCGCGCCATTATTCTCTCACCAGACAATAAAAAAAACCGTCCGACATGCAATCAGCATCTCGGACGGTTTGTTCAAAGCTAAATTAAATCAGCTTATTGTGCGGCAGGCGCAGCTGGAGTCGATGCAGCAACATGCGCAACCGGAGCAACATCACCGGCTTCTTGTGCAGCTTTCATCGACAATTTCAAGCGACCACGGTCATCGGTTTCCAACACTTTGACTTTGACTTGCTGGCCTTCTTTCAGATAGTCGGCGACCGCATTGACGCGCTCGTTGGCAATCTGGCTGATGTGCAACAAACCGTCTTTGCCTGGCAACACTTGCACAATCGCGCCGAAGTCCAGCAACTTCAATACTGTACCTTCGTAGATCTTGCCCACTTCAACGGAAGCTGTCAGTTCTTCGATACGACGCTTCGCTTCTTGACCGGCAGCTGCGTCGACAGAAGCGATGGTGACAACACCTTCATCGCTGATATCGATCTGTGTGCCTGTCTCTTCAGTCAGCGCACGAATCACAGCGCCGCCTTTACCGATCACGTCACGGATTTTTTCCGGATTGATCTTAACGGTGATCAGACGTGGAGCGAAGTCAGACAATTCCGATTGAGTGCCGCTCGGAACAGCTTTTTCCATCTCGCCCAAAATGTGGATACGGCCGACTTTAGCCTGCGCCAAAGCGACTTGCATGATTTCCTTGGTGATACCCTGGATTTTGATATCCATTTGCAACGCAGTGATGCCGTTTGCAGTACCAGCGACTTTAAAGTCCATGTCGCCAAGGTGATCTTCATCACCCAAAATGTCTGTCAACACCGCAAACTTACCGCCGTCTTTGATCAAACCCATAGCGATACCAGCAACGTGTCCTTGCATCGGCACGCCAGCGTCCATCAATGCCAGGCAACCGCCACAGACCGAAGCCATTGACGATGAACCGTTAGATTCGGTAATTTCCGATACCAAACGGACGGAGTAGCTGAAATCTTCCGGTGCTGGCAATGCTGCCAACAGCGCACGCTTAGCCAGACGACCATGGCCGATTTCGCGACGCTTTGGTGTACCGACACGACCTGTTTCGCCAGTAGCGAACGGAGGCATGTTGTAATGCAGCATGAAGCGATCCGAGTACTCCCCCATCAATGCATCAATTTTTTGCTCGTCGCGGGCAGTACCCAAGGTAGCAATCACCAATGCCTGTGTCTCGCCGCGTGTGAACAAGGCTGAACCGTGCGTACGTGGTAAAACACCAGTACGGATGCTGATTGGACGCACAGTGCGTGTATCGCGCCCGTCAATACGTGGCTCGCCATCCAGAATTTGCGAACGAACGATCTTGGCTTCCAGATCAAACAAGATATTGCCGACTTCGGAGCTATCCGGTGCCGCAGCGTTCATCGACAAAGCTTCAGCAGCCAACGCAGCGATAACTTCGCTAGTCGCATCTTTTAGCTTGGCAGTACGCGCTTGTTTGTCTTTAGTTTGATATGCTTCACGCAATTTAGCTTCTGCAAAATGCGCAACGCGAGCGATCAGCGCATCGTTCTTTGGCGCTGGGCTCCATTGGATTTCTGGTTTGCCACCGTCACGTACCAGATCATGAATCGCGTTGATAACCGCTTTCATTTGATCGTGACCGTAGACAACTGCACCCAACATGACTTCTTCAGACAATTGCTTGGCTTCGGACTCAACCATTAACACTGCTGCTTCAGTACCGGCAACAACCAGATCCAGCAACGATGTTTTCAATTGTGTCGTGGTCGGGTTCAGGACGTATTGACCGTCGATGTAACCAACACGGGCAGCGCCGACCGGACCAGAAAATGGCACGCCAGAGACTGACAATGCAGCAGATGCACCGATCATCGCAGCGATATCTGGATCGATTTCAGGATTGACCGACAGCACGTGAATGATCACTTGCACTTCGTTCATGTAACCCTCTGGGAACAACGGACGGATCGGACGATCGATCAGACGCGATGTCAGTGTTTCTTTTTCCGAAGGACGACCTTCGCGCTTGAAGAAACCGCCTGGTATACGACCAGCAGCGTAAGTTTTTTCAACATAATCTACAGTCAATGGGAAAAAATCTTGACCTGGTTTAGCATCTTTACGTGCAACCACGGTAGCCAGAACAACGGTATCTTCAATCGATACCAATACTGCGCCAGAAGCTTGACGAGCGATTTCGCCTGTTTCCAACGTGACTTGATGCTGGCCGTACTGGAAAGTCTTAGTAACTTTATTAAACACGATATTTCCTCTCTAATTTTACCGACAGATTTTCAGGGGCTGTCGTTCACCTCACCACAGACGGTTTGATCACTTCATATTGAAGTAAAAAAATCGTCTCCTTACGAAATACTTCCGGATAAGACACGTCAGTCAACCAATGCGTTGCACTAATTTAGGCGCTAAATCCGGTTTCTTACAATTGCACTTATGAACAAATACGCTTCGCAAAAAGCAAAAATGCCTGCATCAGAGACTGACGCAGGCATTTTACCTATCGATTAAGCAACAATACAGTCACGAAATATCGAGACAAAGTATTGGAGATCAATGACAAGCCTATCAACAAGCCTATTACTTACGCAAACCGAGTTTTTCGATCAGCGAACGATAACGGCCAAGATCTTTACTTTTCAGGTATGACAACAGGCTCTTACGACGGTTAACCATCATAATCAGACCGCGACGTGAATGGTGATCTTTAGCGTGTGCTTTAAAGTGACCATTAAGGTCGTTGATACGTGCTGTCAACAAAGCGACTTGCACTTCTGGCGAACCAGTATCATTTTGCGCGCGTGCATTGTCAGCGACAATAGCGGCTTTAGCTGTTTTTTCGATAGTCATACTTACCTTTCACAAGCGGTACACAGAGTGGAAACCCCATATACCGTGATTACATAATTAAAAATGGCCCACATAGACCAGAGGCGCAGTATATAGCAAAACTTCTACGGATTCAATCACTTGACGCCGTTATCACGTCTGCCTATATATTATAAGACCGGTATTATCATATGGTTATTGCCAAACTACTTTAACCGGATCCAAATGATTGCATCGCGTACGGAATTAAGCCTCCTAAATGCAGTCCTAGCAAGGTAATCCTTGCTCGCTCCTTTAGAGGTCATTCCGTACTTTTATCAATAAGGAATCATTATGAAAAACCTCGCAAGCGCCCTTATTATCAGCCTGGCAGTCATTCTGGCAGGCTGCTCTGTTCCAGTAAATCCGGGCGACCCTGAAACCCAAGTCATCAGTCGCCTCGGCAAGCCCACTGCTACATATCAAGACGGCAATGAACGCCTGCTTGAATACGATCAGGGTGCGTTCGGGCAGGAAACCCATATGGCGCGGATTAGCCCGGATGGACGCCTGATTTCCTATACGCAAGTCTTAACCCTGGAGCAATTCGCCAAAATCAAGGTCGGTCAATCAAAGAACGACGTCCTGCGCCTCGTCGGACATCCGCTTGATACCATCTTTTATAGCCGTGTCAAACTGGAAGGCTGGAACTACGGCTTTAAAGAAAGCGGTGTTTGGAACTCCTTGATGACGGTGTACTTTGATGAGGCTGGTATCGTCAAAAAGCTTGAAAATGGGCCAGATCCACGCTTTGAACACTCACGTTTTGGGCTATAACTGTCAACTTTGAGTAGGGTGAAAGCACTCGGTAAGCCAAATTGTAGAATTTGATAGGCTCTTTTCGTGAGGACTTGACTCTGGTAATAAATAAACACACCCAATGGAAGACATTCCCTTAGGCAAAAAACCATGAAAATGAATCCAAAATTTCTGATTCCGCCTCGCATTCGCGCCATGCTTATCAGCACGGTTCAAGAATGGCTAAATCAACGGTCGGGCAGCAAAGGTGCCGCATTAGCCTTTTACACACTATTTTCCATGGCACCGGTCCTGGTTTTGGTAATAGCCATCGCTGGTGCCGTATTTGGACAACAAGCGGCGCAAGGAGAGATTGTCGGTCAACTATCCGGCTTGATCGGCCCCACTGGCGCAAGCGCGATTCAACTGTTACTAGCCGCCGTGCATAGCAGTCAGTCAGGTGTGATTGCGACCACTATTGCGTCCCTTGCTTTAATCGTCGGCGCAACCACCGTATTTTCTGAACTCAAGGATAGTCTGGATGAAATATGGTACGTGAAACGCAATCAGTCATCGGGACTCATGACGCTGATACAAACCCGCTTACTTTCATTCGGGCTAGTACTGGTCCTGGCGTTTTTGTTGCTGGTCTCTTTGGTAATTAGCGCGGCGCTGGCGGTCTTGCAAAAATATTGGAGTGGTTTTTTTGGCGATATCCCTATCGTCCTGCCGTTCATATCCTCGCTATTTTCGTTTGCCGTCATTGCGGCGCTGTTCGCGTCTATTTATCGGCTGTTGCCACAAACCAAGTTACCTTGGCGCGATGTCTGCATTGGCGCAATTGGCACTGCCGCACTGTTTATCGTAGGAAAGATGTTGATCGGAATTTATCTGGGTAACAGTGGCACGGCGTCGAGCTATGGCGCAGCCGGATCGGTGATGGCGTTACTTCTGTGGATTTACTATTCAGCGCAGATTTTCTTTTTTGGGGCGCAGTTCACACGCCAATATGCGCTGTATTTCGGCAGCCTTCGTGATCAGCAAGTCCCCAGCCCCGATCAAGCTAATCGTGCCGGGCGCGCTGATCATTTAGTCGTAGATCCAGACCGTTAAGCCCAGACCACTGATAAGACCTTAGTCGACGTAAGGCTCCAGGCCATTGTCGGACAAACGCAAAATACGACCGCAACGTCGCGCCAGTTCGATATCGTGGGTGACGATCACAAATGCGGTCCCCATTGTTTGCGACAATTCCAGCATCAGATCGAATGTCATCTGTGCCGTGGCCCGATCAAGGTTCCCCGTCGGCTCATCTGCAAGCACACATGCCGGTTGCGTGACCAAAGCCCGCGCTAACGCCACGCGCTGGCGTTCACCACCGGACAACTCACCCGGAACATGGATCACACGATTTGCCAAACCCACACGTGACAACACTGCATGCGCTTGCTCTTGGGCGTCCTTGCGACTCAGGCGTCGAATCATCAATGGCATGGCTACGTTGTCTAATGCCGAAAACTCCGGCAACAAATGATGAAACTGATAAACAAAGCCAAGCGCAGTATTGCGCAAATCGCCCCGCGCTTTTTCACCCAAATTACTCAAATCTTTACCTAGCAACGTGACGCCACCGGTCGTCGGTGTATCAAGACCGCCTAAAAGGTGTAGCAAAGTTGACTTACCCGAGCCAGACGCACCGACGATCGCGACTTGCTCACCCTTAACGACGTCGATATCGATACCATTTAGCACCTTGACGGAGTAGCTGCCTTGGGTAAAGGTTTTTCCCAAGCCGCGGCTCGACAAGATAATTTCGTTCATGCTGTTACCGTCATTGTTGGATTTCAGTGAGTTATTCATAGCGCAGCGCCTCCGCTGGTTTCACCCGTGCGGCCCACCAACTTGGATATAAGGTGGCAACAAACGCCAATATTACCGCAACACCGCCAATGGTATAGACGTCAGGCCAGCGCAAATCAGATGGCAACTCGCTGATCACATAAATACTTTTCGGTAAAAACTGGACATGCAGCGCGTGTTCTATCGCCGGGACGATGACATCGATATTCAACGCAATCAACACCCCAAACCCCACCCCGAGCGCGGTGCCGATCAATCCCACCAACGCGCCTTGAATCATGAAAATTTTCATAATCGAACCCGGTGAAGCACCCAGCGTGCGCAAAATAGCAATATCCGCCTGCTTCTCGGTAACTGTCATTACCAGCGTCGAAACCAGGTTAAAGGCCGCGACCGCAATAATCAGCGTGAGTATAATAAACATCATGCGCTTCTCGGTTTTAACCGCGGCGAACCAGTTACTGTTTTGCTGCGACCAGTCACGTAAATACAAATTAGCTGGCATTGTCTTCGCCAACTGCTGCGCGACTTCTGGCGCCCGCAACATATCTGTAATCTTGAGACGCAAACCGGACGGTGCAGTCAGACGAAACATTTTTTCTGCATCTTCCATCTGGATAAAAGCCAGCGACGAGTCAAACTCATAATGACCGGCTTCAAATATCCCGACGACATTGAATTGCTTCAGACGCGGCACTACGCCAGCGGGCGTCACCTGCCCTTGCGGAGCCAGCATAGTAACTTTGTCACCGATACCTGCGTGCAACCCACGCGCCAATTCACTACCGAGCACGATATTAAACTCACCCGGCTTCAATGCATTGAAATCGCCCTGTTTGATTTGCTTGGTGACATCCGAGACTTTTGGCTCTTCTGAAGGCATCACACCACGGATGCCAACCCCGCGCACTTCACCATCACGCGTTAACATGGCTTGCGCCTCGACGTATGGCGCAGCGCCAATGACCTCTTTGTTATTGAAAGCCTGCCTGGCGACCTCTTCCCAATTTGGCATTTCACCGGAGCCATCGAATACTTCGATGTGCGCCAAAACCGACAGCATGCGGTCCCGCACCTCTTTTTGAAAACCATTCATCACCGACAACACCACGATCAGCGCCGCCACACCAAGCGCGATCCCAGCCATCGATATTAACGATATGAAGGAAATAAAACTATTACGGCCACTCCGCTTGCCAGCGCGGGTGTAGCGTATGCCGACCAACCACTCAAACGGTATATTTTTAAAAATGCTCAATGCAAGGCTCCTGAAATCAGCAAGCAGTTTGCCATAATTCAGAAGTCTTATAACGTTTTGTAACGAATTCAAACACTTAAAGGCGTTTGCCAAAGTATTTGGTGCAAATTTAATAAGTCAATTGAATCAACCAGCGATAAATAATGAAAGATGAATTATTAAATGCCGAGTTAGCGATATCTGACACATGCACCTAAATGCGGCGTCCCTAGACCAGAACCCAGTTCGATAGCGCAGTCATGCTCTGCCACCTTCATATAACGTCTTAATGAGCAAATCTTCGGTACTGAATCCGCCCGTTTCCTTAAAACCGCGCTGGTAAAAAAGCGCGCCAATGGCGATGATGCGATAAAGTTCATCTTCTGATAACTTATCGGAAATTTTAGCAATTTCTGTCGCTAACATTTCCACTAAGTCTTCAAAAGTAGCACGCGGTATTTGCCGACTGGTATTGCCCCACATATCCATTATCAGCTCTGGCCCCATGGTTTTCTCCTTGAAAATAAACAGTATAGGAAACTTCACAGAATTCGCCAGTGATGTTAACGGGCAGATAAACCCATAAAAACAACCGGCACTATCGATTAAAAATACCATTTACATCTCGAGATGTTGGGAAATGGATCTAAGCTCTTTTGTCAAAGAACTGCGGAGATGCACTTACCTTAAAAAGGTAAAGCAATCTAAAGATAACGGTTTTTCCACTTCCGCTACAGAGATGCCATACAATTCGGGCATGAAACATCTCGACATTCTTCTACCATTCAGCCTACCGCCCGCTGAACTGACACGCGACATATTGCGTGAAATAAAACTGCCTGCGCTGAGCACGCTTGTTGCTCGCGCCAAAGGCGGCAGTAAACAACAACAGATTCTAGATGAATTTGCCAGGGCGCTGCCGCATGAAGGGTGGTTATCGCAACACTTCGGTTTAAGCACCAACCAAAACATTCAGCCGCATAATTCGAACAACGCACCGACAAGCCCTCCAGTCGCAGTCGCTGCCATGCGCGCATGTGGTCTGACCGTAGACGACGGTTACTGGTTCATGCTTCACCCGGCCCACATTCACATTGCGCGCGACCATCTGGTATTGACCGATATTCGACAGGTAAGCCTGTCCGAAAAGGATTCTCGCGCATTATTTGAAGAGGCTAAATCCCTTTTCGATGGCGAGAACCGCATCTTGCTGTATGGCGATGCCAATACATGGTTTATGCGCGCCGATGACTGGCAGCAATTAAATACCTCAACACCGGATGCGGCATGCGGCCATAACGTCGATATCTGGATGCCGCACGGAGAAGGTGCACGCCCGTGGCGCAAATTGCAAAATGAAGTACAAATGCAATGGTTTGAAAACAGCGTCAACGAACAACGCGCTGCAACGCGTCAGCAAGCTGTGAATGCCTTATGGATGTGGGGCGGCGCCAGCGCACAGCCCGTTGATGGGTCAAGCGCCTTACCTTTTTATAGCCACACCTTTAATTTGCACGGTTGGTCGCGCGCTTTTGGGCAAGATAGCCAGCCTAACGCCAACGTGATGGGCGATGCGGAAAAGCTTATCGCCACTAGCGGCGAGCGTGGCCTGCTGTTACTGGATGATTTAATCGCTCCTGCGCTGACCGGCGAATGGTCAGAATGGATACAGGCATTTCAAGCGATGGAACGTGACTGGTTTGCCCCGCTCTTAAACGCCGTGCAACAAGGCAAACTGAAACAATTGACACTCACATTTACCGACAATACCCGGATCACCGAATTGACCACCACGCCTCTCTCCCTTAAAAAATTCTGGATAAAGCCTTCGTTGAACGAGGCCTTCACCACGACTGCGGAAGAGCCAGTGCAATGACGCGCATCACTACTCGGCCCTATCCATTTCGCGACTCCGAGCGCTTACGTCAAAGTGGCGTTCATCCAGTCCTGGCCCGCGTCTATGCGGCACGCGGTCTGCTCGACGTAAAAGAACTTGAAAGCGAATTAAGCTCTTTGATTGCACCGAGCGGGTTGTTGCATATTGGTGACGCCGCCATCTTTTTAGCTGATTCCATTGCAGCGAAAAAGAAAATGGTCATCGTTGCCGACTACGACTGCGATGGCGCGACCGCCTGTGCGGTCGGTCTGCGCGGATTGCGGTTGCTGGGTGCCAACGTCGACTTCATCGTGCCGAATCGTTTTGAATACGGCTACGGCCTGACGCCGGAAATCGTTGAACTGACTGCACGAGAAAAGTCGCCTGACATTATCGTCACCGTCGACAACGGTATCGCCAGCATTGATGGCGTGGCCGAAGCCAATCGGCGTGGCATCGAAGTTGTCGTCACCGATCATCACTTGCCTGCCGATACATTACCCGCAGCACGCGTGATCGTGAATCCAAATCAGCCCGAATGTGGTTTCCCCAGCAAAAATCTGGCAGGCGTCGGCGTGATGTTTTATGTGTTGCTGGCGTTGCGCGCAGAGATGCGCAAGCGTGGCATATTCGATGCACAAACCCAGCCTAAACTAGATGTGTTGCTCGATCTGGTTGCACTTGGTACCGTTGCCGACGTCGTTAAACTGGATGCAAATAATCGGATTCTGGTCGCCCAAGGTTTAAAACGGATGCGTGCAGGCAGAATGCACCCCGGGATTGCCGCCCTATTTCGGGCCGCAGGACGTGAGGCGCGCCGCGCCACGCCGTTCGATCTCGGATTTGCCGTGGGTCCACGCCTGAACGCTGCAGGACGATTGGCCGATATGGCGCTAGGCATCGAATGCCTGACCACCGACGATGAAGGCCGCGCCTGGGTCATTGCCCAACAACTCGATACCATCAATAAAGAACGTCGAGAAATCGAAGCTGGAATGCAAGACACCGCACTCGCATTACTCGATAATTTCAGTCCGGCTGACAGTAATACGATCAGTGTATTTGATGCTTCGTGGCATCAAGGTGTCATCGGGATTGTTGCCTCGCGACTAAAAGATAAATTTTTTCGACCAACTATCACCTTTGCCCCTGGCAGCGATGGCATGATCAAAGGCTCAGGCAGATCGATCCCCGGTTTCCATTTGCGCGACGCGCTGGATCTGGTATCTAAGCATGCCCCAAGTCTGATTGAAAAATTCGGTGGTCACGCCATGGCTGCCGGATTAACAATACGTGCGGATGCATTCGAGACCTTCTCAGCAGCGTTCGAAAAAGTCGGCAGCGCTTGGCTCGGCAAACATCAACTTGAACGAATCATCGAAACCGATGGCCCTTTAGAAGACGCCTATTACACCACGCAATTCATCGAGCAGATGGAAGGCCAGGTGTGGGGCCAAGGCTTTGCACCACCGGTATTCTGCGACGAATTCAAGGTCATCAGCCAGCGTATTCTCAAAGAGAAACATTTAAAACTCTTGTTAGAAAGAAATGGCACACGATACGATGCAATCTGGTTTGGGCACACCGACGCACTCGGTGGCAAAGCCAAGGTAGCCTTCCGTCTTGATGCCAATGAATACAACGGCGTTACCAAAGTACAATTAATGGTGGAGCATGCGGAGGCGCTTACTTAATAGCTTACTTAGTAGATAGTCGATCTGTCGACATTTAGCCGGTTCGAACTTTGGATAAAAACCTCTGTTAATATCATGGCAATTCTGGGGATTACCGCTGCGCTTCTATCACACAGTTAGCTGCGGTGATTTTTCGTTAGCTGGTAAGGCTAGTCAGGCCAGCGACAGTGTTTTGATACTAACGGACCAAATCACATCCTATGCCCCGTACACGCCCGCCACTCCACCGCATTCAAAAACCGTTGATGACGAGTAGCCGGTTGCGGTTCATTATCATCGGCAGTGTCGTGTTACTGGCTGGCTTAGTCTGGCTTGCAATTGCCATTGTGCAGCCAGCGGTTCAACGCACCATCGTGATCACCACCGGTGCAGATGGCGGCATTTATCGTGGTTTTGCCGAGCGCTATGCCAAAATTTTAAAACGTGAAGGAATTACGCTTGATATACGCAGTTCATCCGGAGCTGTAGAAAATTTTGATCGGTTGAAGAACCCCGATAGCGCATATGAAGTAGGCTTGATTCAGTCTGGTATTGGTGACGCTAACCGCGCGCCAAATCTACAAACGATTGCCGCCGTATCCTACGAGCCGATCTGGGTCTTTTACCAGGCATCCACCACCATTGAGCGTTTATCCCAACTGCAGGGGAAGCGGGTCTCCATCGGCGTTCCCGGCAGCGGGTTACGTATCGTGGCGGCTGATCTGCTAAAGCAAAATGGGCTTAACAAACAAAACACCAAGCTACAAGAACTGGGTTCGGCTAAAGCGTATGAGGCATTAAAAAACGGTACACTCGATGCCGCTTTCTTCATAGGACGACCAGATTCCGAAATGATGCAGAGGTTGCTCAAAAGCGATCTTAAGCTGATGAATTTTGTTCAAGCCGATGCATTGGTACGTCAATTTCCATCGCTATCCAAAGTCACCTTTCCACGTGCTTCAACCAGTCTTGCCGACGATCTGCCACACACCGACGTGACCTTATTGGCGGCCACGGCACTACTCGTATCGAAAGACACACTCCATCCGGCATTGGTTTATTTGTTACTCGATGGCGCCAATGAAATTCACGGAGCGCAAGATTACTTCACGCCACGCGGATATTTCCCCAATCAAAACGCCGAAGATTTTCCTATTTCTGACGAAACCAAACGCTATTTCAAATCTGGTCGTCCTTTCTTGCAGCGCTACTTACCGTTTTGGTTAGCTAACTTCATAGAGCGCCGATTTATTATTTTGCTGCCTTTTATGGCGCTGCTATTTGGCTTGCTACAAGTAATACCAAGAATCTATGCGGCCACGATGAGAAAGCGGTTGGTGGTGTGGTACCGAGAAATAAAATCGCTTGAAGATGAAATATGGGCGACCAAAAATCCGACTGTTGAAAGTGTCAATCAATGGCGCGATGAGATCGAAGAAATTGACGCCAATGCCAATCAAATCAGTATTCCACAACAATACTTTGGCGACGTTTACGCCCTGAAACAAGCCATCAGCGTGGTCCGCGCCCGTATCATGAGCGTGGCAACAACCGTTCGCCGCGATCCGCCAAACCCAGCTGATGCGGTCGCTACCGATCAAATCTAATGCGTGTACAAGTGCATGGTTTGTTGCCAGCTTCCAAGAAAGTAATCGTGACAAGCAAGCCGGAAGCGAAGTACTCAAATGAAGACGGAAAAAAATATTTTATCGCACAGGTAAAAATTGCAGGAATGTCCCGCCGAGCAAATTCTGTACATAGCTGATTCCGGCACGCCGGTATTTTTCGGTGATCACCACCGCCAACAAATCAATACGACCAATGATCTTGCCGAACTCCCGTTCAAAGCTTAGATTGTGCTCACCTTCAGAGATATCGTTAGACAGTAGCAATAGCTGGCCAGCAGGATTTCGTCGCGTGCCAAGTATCCATGAAGCAACTTCGAGGTTGCGGGCCGCGTTGTATAAAAACTGGGCGTTAAGGCCATCAATAAGATAAAAAGTGGTTTTACCACCATGCGCGGTAATGATTATGTCGGCCGTGGCATAAATAAACGCCGCTGCGCGATCGCCCTGAAAGCTTGGATCAAGGGCCAACGACAATGCCGCAATATCATGCTTCCCCTGCAACTCTGCCCAAGGCTGGCGCGCCTCTATCGCAACCCGTACACGTTTGATTGCATCGTCCCGACTAGTTGCCGTCTTTTTCCACTCGGCTGGGTTGCGTCGATACAACTTATCCAATAAGCGATATAAGCTGTCAAGATTGTCGCGCATCGCCAATGTTGCCACGCGGTTAACGTCCGACTGTGCTAACTCGCCCGCGCTGACCGATGCGCCTTGCACCTCTCCACGCGGCGCGGGGATCGGCGCAAAAAGTCCGCATCCGCTCAGTGATATGGCTAGTCCAACGCTGAGCGCCACACTACGGGCAGCCAGTTTTGATGATTGTTTTGACATGATTCTATTCAACTTAAATAACAGTAAAGATGCGGAGAAAGCATTCAGGAGCCGTTCTGATTGTAATTTGCTGATGCTCAGAGACTGGCGATTTAACAAAAGTTCACCTTGACCCAACGAATCGGGATGAAATCGCGCCTACAAATCGACTCCCCTTCATCGTTTTGCATTCGATAACCAATGGCTCGCGTATAATTTAGGGTTTATTGCAAGAGACATCATCATGGAAGCCGAACGCTTAAATTCCCTGCAAGCCCTCCTCTCAGACCTCACGTCACGTGAGATTGAATTACGGAGGTATCTTTGACTTCGATACCAAGGTAGAGAAACTCGATCAAGTCAATGGCGAACTCGAAGACCCGGACGTCTGGAGTGACCAGAAACGCGCCCAGGAACTCGGGAAAGAAAAGAAATCATTAGAATCAATCGTCGTCACCTTGACCAAGATTGAAGCCGACCTGCGCGATACCAGCGATCTGTTCCAGATGGCGCGCGACGAGCAGGACGAAGAAACGGTAGAAGCCGTGGAAGCCGATACCGAAGAGCTCAAAAAGCTAGTCGAAGGTATGGAATTCCGCCGTATGTTCAACAATCCGATGGACCCGAATAACTGCTTCATTGATATCCAGGCCGGCGCTGGTGGAACTGAAGCACAGGATTGGGCATCGATGTTGTTGCGTCAGTATTTGCGCTATTGCGAACGTAAAGGCTTCAAAGTTGAGATCATGGAGCAGTCTGACGGCGAGGTTGCCGGGATTAAAACTGCGACCTTGAAAGTAGAAGGCGACTATGCCTATGGCTTTTTGCGTACAGAAACTGGCGTCCATCGCCTGGTGCGAAAATCGCCGTTTGACTCAGCCAATGGCCGTCACACGTCCTTCTCAAGCCTGTTCGTTTATCCAGAAGTAGACGACTCTATTGATATTGACGTCAATCCGGCAGATGTGCGCGTCGATACTTATCGCGCCTCCGGTGCCGGTGGTCAGCATATTAACAAGACCGACTCAGCGGTGCGTTTGACGCATGGCCCGTCCGGTATCGTTGTTCAATGTCAAAACGACCGCAGCCAACACCGTAACCGCGCCGAAGCGTGGGACATGCTGAAAGCCAAGTTGTATGAGCTGGAGTTGCGCAATCGTATGACCGAGCAGCAAAAACTGGAAGATTCCAAAACCGACGTTGGTTGGGGTCACCAGATTCGCTCGTACGTACTGGACCAATCCCGTATCAAGGATCTGCGCACCAACTTCGAGAGCGGCAATACCAAGGCGATTCTCGACGGCGATCTGGATGACTTCATTGCGGCATCGCTGAAACAAGGCGTTTAACATGTTCAATGCGCTAATTATGCTGAGATGCTGAGATTGCGAACAGAGCAATTAAAGACTTAACAGCAACATGATAAGCGCCGACGTTGCGCCAGAAGCCAGTAACTATTTGGCGCAACGTGCTTATTGTGCGCAATGTCCACGTTCTCACGAGCGCATTCAACACCAACAATCAGTACCCGTTATTTCATCGTATTTATCAAAAAGAGCCTGACATGACGACAGATAATCAGCAGCAACCTGTCCCACAAGACGAAAACAAAATCATCGCCGAACGCCGCGCCAAATTAACTGCCCTACGCGCACAAGGCGTCGCATTTCCAAACGATTTCCGCCCCATCCATAAAGCCGCCGATCTGCACGCGCAATACGCCGAACTCGATAAAGAAGCGCTGGACGCCGCCGAGGTCAAGGTTGTCGTCGCCGGACGAATGATGCTGAAACGTGTCATGGGCAAAGCCTCCTTCGCGACCTTGCAAGATGCATCAGGTCCAAAAGCCGATGGCCGTATCCAATTATTCATCACCAAAGAGCTCGCTGGTGAAGCGGAATATGAAGCTTTTAAGCATTACGATCTGGGCGACATTCTTGGTGCAGAAGGCACATTGTTCAAGACCAAAACCGGTGAGTTATCGATCAAGATTAGCGTCCTGCGTTTGTTGACCAAATCCTTGCGCCCTTTGCCAGACAAGTTTCACGGACTGTCCAATCAGGAAACCAAGTATCGCCAGCGTTACGTTGACCTGATCATGAGCGAAGAAACCCGTCGCACATTCAAGGCACGCACTGCCACGATGTCATCGATCCGTCGCTTCATGGAAAAAAATGACTTCATGGAAGTCGAAACACCGATGTTGCACACGATTCCCGGCGGTGCTGCCGCGAAGCCGTTTATTACCCATCACAACGCGCTCGACATGCAAATGTTTCTGCGTATCGCACCAGAACTATATCTGAAGCGTTTGGTAGTCGGCGGTTTTGAACGCGTGTTCGAAGTCAATCGTAACTTCCGTAACGAAGGCGTGTCGCCGCGCCACAATCCGGAATTCACGATGATGGAATTCTATGCCGCATATGTCGACTACCAATGGTTGATGACCTTCACCGAACAAGTCATCCGACAAGCTGCAATCGATGCCCACGGTACCGCAACCCTGACCTATCAAGGCCGCGAACTGGATTTGAGCAAGCCGTTTGAACGGCTGACAATTGTTGGTGCGATCAACAAATATGCCCCACATTACGAAGATGCACAGCTGCACGATGCTGACTTCATCAAAACTGAATTGGCAAAATTCGGCGTCAAGCCATTCGCCACCGCTGGACTCGGTGCGTTGCAGCTGGCGCTATTCGAAGAAACCGCAGAAGCCCAATTGTGGGACCCAACTTACATTATCGACTATCCGGTCGAAGTGTCACCGTTGGCCCGCGCATCGGACACTGTACCGGGTATCACCGAGCGTTTCGAACTATTCATGACAGGCCGCGAAATCGCCAATGGCTTCTCGGAGTTGAACGACTCCGAAGATCAGGCAGCGCGTTTCCAGGCGCAAGTTGCCGCCAAAGATGCGGGCGATGAAGAAGCCATGTATTACGACGCCGACTATATTCGTGCGCTGGAATACGGCTTGCCACCGACTGGCGGTTGCGGAATTGGCATCGATCGCCTGATGATGCTCATCACCGATTCGCCGAACATTCGTGATGTTATTTTGTTCCCACATCTGCGTCGGGAAGATTAGTCCTTAGTAATAAGCAGACCGATTAAACCGGCGTATCAACCAATTGCCGCCAGCTTCACGCTGGTGGCAATTTGCGTTTACATCTGCACTGACGACACCTGTATTTTACTATTTAGCAAAGCACCTGCTGGGCTCAGGCTTGGAGTCGGTCATCAACTGTGCGCCTCACGCCATGGTGATTCGTTATTTTTCTGTTCGAAACCACATCGATCGTGAATTGGCGTCAGATAGCGCCATAAATATCTAAAATATTGCCCTACATAACTATAAAAATCACTTTTTGGTCAAAATCCAACATATTTGTACAATGTGTTACAAGCAATTACATCTGAAACATTCTGCTGCTAAAATTGCATGAAAGAATCATAGATAATGAAACCACTGAATAAAAACTGTTAGAGGAGATAAAAATGTCTGATCCAATCAAGCGCCGTATTCATCCCCTTGTCGCAACCGCCGCGGTTGCTGTCACGCTGGTTTGCCTGGTGGGCGTTGCGGCCATCACCGGCTTGATTCCCACCTCTAATAGCAGTGCGCCACCGGTAGCAGCGATGTCTGCACCAGCGCCTGGGGTCGACAATCAACCATCCATGAACAATTCGAATATTGCACCCACACCCGCACTAGCGGCGAATCAAAACAACAATCCGGCACCCTCATCACAATCTAATTATGTTGCTGAGCAACGCCATGCACCGCCTCCATCGCAACGTTATGCGAACGAGCAACAATCTCCTCCTCCCGCGCCCGTTTGTTATAGTTGTGGCCGCGTTGAATCGATACAAGCGATTCAACAGGCAGCTAAACCAAGTGGCTTAGGTATCGCCGCTGGTGCAATATTAGGCGGCGTCCTCGGGCATCAGGTTGGCCACGGAAACGGCAACACACTGGCGACTGTTGCCGGTGCAGTCGGCGGCGGTTTTGCTGGTAATGAGGTTGAAAGTCGGACCCGCACCACAACCAGCTACCGCGTAGAAGTGCGGATGGAAAACGGTAAATTGCGGAGTTTTCCACAGTCGGCACAAGAATGGCGCGTTGGCGATCCGGTACGTGTTGTGGATGGTCACCTGGAAGGACGCGGCTAAACGCTTAAAAGATTGCTACAAAAAAAACCGCTGTCACTACAAAATGTAGTGACAGCGGTTTTTTTAATGCCTTACCAACTTATCAGCCTGCGCTAACATGGGCCGATCAAACCATTTTTGAACTTGGTTCTATTACCTCAGGAATAAAGCGTACTTATTTGCCGTACTTACTTAGCCTCGTCTATCCACGCCAACTGAATAGCTTCCAGAATTTTCTCGCCTGACCGATTAGGATCATCGTCGAATCCATCCAGTTCGCAGACCCAACGGTGCAAATCGGTAAAGCGAATCGTCGTCGGATCAACATCTGGAAACTTGTCATACAAAGACTCTGCAATTAGCAGTGTATCAATCCATTTCATTACGCTCATCCTTTTAAAACTGCAAACCGGCGGCGTCGAAATATTATTTCAATCACACGTTGGGCATTTAATCCGTTGCCTGAACAGCCGATTGTCACTCTTCACTCATCGACTTTCAACCATAACCTTACCAATGTCCTTGGTCAACGCCGAACATCGATAAGCGCATCAATCACCGACATCAACCTATTAGTGATTTTCGCTCGCATGATTGATCGTATACTTTGGTATCTCGACCACCAGATCTTCTTCGCCGACAATCGCCTGACACGATAGACGCGATGTTGCTTCCAGTCCCCAAGCCATATCAAGCAAATCTTCTTCTTTATCATCAAGCGCATTGAGTGAAGCGAAGCCTTCACGCACGACGATGTGGCAGGTAGTGCAAGCACACGATTTTTCACAGGCGTGTTCGATGTCAATATCATTTGCGAGAAGGACGTCACACACCGTTTTGCCAGCAACAGTCTGCAACACAGCGCCGTCAGGACAGTAAGTAGGATGGGGCAGTACGACAATTTGAGTCACGGTAATTACCTCTACAATATTTGGGTGTTATGGACTAATTCAAAACTTAACGGCAAAAAATTATGAAATCTGATCGAGCGTCTTACCAGTAAGCGCATCGTGAACGCTACGATCCATGCGCCGCGCCGCGAACTCTTCGGTCCCACGCGCTAACGCATCGACCGCCGCCTTGATCGCAAGATGATCATCACCTTGCGCCTTGGCGCGCACCTCGACGATCAACGCTGCGATCGCCACATTTTCCTGCTCGGACAACAAGGCAGCATCGCTAGTCAGTGCCGACTCGGTTGCCAGCACGATTCGCTCAGCTTCTACCTGCTCCTCTCTCAGCGCCCGTAACTGCATGTCAACGTCGGCCGAGGTGAACGAATCCTGCAACATTTTTGCAACCTGATCATCTTCCAACCCATACGACGGTTTCACGTTGATCGACGCTTCAACACCGGATCGCAACTCACGCGCAGAAACAGATAGCAAGCCATCTGCATCGACTTGATACGTCACTCGAATCCGCGCTGCACCCGCGGCCATTGGCGGAATACCACGCAATTCGAAACGTGCGAGGGAACGACAATCGCTCACAAGCTCACGTTCGCCCTGCACAATATGTACCGCCAACGCGGTTTGACCATCTTTAAATGTGGTGAATTCTTGAGCACGCGCGCACGGAATCGTTGAATTACGCGGGATGACTTTTTCAGCTAATCCACCCATTGTTTCAATTCCAAGCGACAAGGGAATCACATCAAGCAACAACCAGTCATCGCCGGGAGCGCGATTGCCAGCCAACAAATTAGCTTGAATAGCAGCGCCCAACGCCACGACTTTGTCGGGATCGATATTCGCCAAAGGGATCGTCTTGAAAAAATCGCCCACCGCCTTGCGGATCGCTGGCATGCGCGTTGCGCCGCCGACGAGCACGACGCCATCGATATCATCCGCAGTGAGGTCCGCATCGCGCAACGCTTTTCTGGTGGGCGTCAATGTTTTGGCAACAAGGTGTGCAGTCAGCTCGCCGAAGATGCCCGCGGTCAACGTCAAATGTACTTGCTCACCAGAACTCAACGCAGCATCAATGGTGACTTCTGTTTTTGACGAGAGTAATTCTTTGGCTTCGCGGGCTTTGACCATCAAGACCCGCGTGTCGCTATCGGAGAGAGGTGCGAGTTGAGACTCCTGACTGATCCAGCAGAAAATACGATGGTCAAAATCATCACCGCCAAGTGCCGAATCGCCACCAGTTGCCAAGACCTCGAACACACCTTTGGTCAATTTCAGGATGGATATGTCGAAAGTACCGCCGCCCAAATCGTAGACAACATAAATACCTTCCGACGCGTTATCCAGACCGTAAGCAATCGCAGCTGCAGTCGGCTCGTTGAGCAATCGCAGAACATTAATACCCGCCAATTGCGCCGCATCTTTAGTCGCCTGACGTTGCGCATCATCGAAGTATGCGGGCACGGTAATCACCGCCCCAACTAAATCGTCGCCCAATGCATCTTCCGCTTGCTGACGTAACGTCGCCAGAATCTGCGCAGAAATTTCAACCGGACTTTTGATACCCGCAATCGTTTTGATTTGCACCATGCCCGGCATATCCTGAAAATCATAAGGCAGATTTTCAACATAGGCGATATCTTTGAGGCCGCGTCCCATAAAGCGTTTGACCGACAGAATCGTATTTTTTGGATCGCTGGTTTGCGCGGCCTGTGCCTTATAGCCGATGTGCGCGTGGCCGTTAGGCAAGTAACGTACGATTGACGGCATCAAAGGCCGCCCTTCTTCGTCGTTCAATACTTCGGGAATGCTGTTACGTACCGTCGCCACGAGCGAATTGGTGGTACCAAGATCAATCCCCACCGCCAGACGATGCTGATGCGGTGCGGTGGACATGCCAGGTTCAGAGATTTGAAGGAGAGCCATAGTTTTATTCCGGGAGAGCGATGCGGATACCGAGGGCGATAAACGCCGAGCCGGCCAATCGATTCAGGTAAGTGGCGGCCGATGCTTTGCGTTGAAAAAAAGCGCCGACCATTCCAGAGAAACAAGCAATCACGCTAAAAATAGCGAGTGCCTGCAATATAAACACAACCGCAAGCAACAGCATCTGCGCCGGAATATGGCCGGCACGTGCATTCACAAACTGCGGTAAAAAGGCGATAAAAAATAAGGTAACTTTAGGATTTAACATATTCGCGATCACGCTCTGCCAATAAATACGGGACAGCTTGATTGCGCTGGATACACCCTCGGTCTGGATCGCGGCGGTCGACAGTAGCGTGCAAATTCCCAAATAAATCAAATAGCCAGCACCTGCATATCGCAGCAATGCGTAAGCAGACGGCGACGCTTTAATCAATGCCGCAAATCCGAATACCGCCAACATCGTATGAAAAATCAAACCAGAGCTAAATCCCAATGCTGCGACCAAACCAGCTTTTCTACCCTGCGCAATACCACGCGTTAGAACGTAGATATTGTCCGGACCGGGAGCCAGCGTCAACGTCATTGCTGCAAGTAAAAACAACCAGACTTCAGGCATACTTGCTTTCTGTTTGCGTTATAGACATGGTGAATTTCAGGACTCGAGAAGCGAGAACGTATTACCAATTTCTTCCCCAAACTTCTCCAGAAACATTAATTGCCTCACGTATTGCGCGGCCTTTTCAAAATCTTGTGCATCCAGCGTTGCGGCAATCTGAATCAAATCTTTGGTTCGAGCTAAACGTAATGCCTTATCGAGCCGATCCAAGGCTTCAATGTCCTTGGCGTCCCGCGCATCTTCCAAGGCCTCGCGCCACTCCATCTGCTGCATCAAAAAACTACCCGGCATTGCCGTGTTCGATTCAGCCTGCAAGTCAACGCCGTTTAGCTCGCACATATAGGCGGCACGTTTAAACGGATTTTTGAGAGTCTGATAGGCTTCATTGGCACGCGTCGCCCACTGCATCGCGACGCGTTTTTCAGCGCCGGTGGCATTCGCAAACCGATCCGGATGGATCTGATTCTGAACCTCGTGATACGCCTGCTCTAGCGCCGTAAGATCAAGCGAAAATTGCTGCTGAAGATGGAACAGATCGAAGTGATTTTGCATATTTACTTAAAACAAAAGCCTGTTCTACTGCAACAGGCTTAGTTAGTCCATGAGGGATACAACACGACAGACTTATTAATTAACCATCTGCACTCGCTATGGCTTCAAAATAAGCCTAACGAGCAGCAACACAATCTGCTTGGCCTGATACCCGACCGGTCACATCAAATGGTAAAGCTTTCGCCGCAACCGCACTCATCCTTAACATTCGGATTATAAAACTTGAAACCTTCATTCAATCCTTCACGGGCGAAATCAAGTTCAGTACCGTCAATGTAAGGCAAACTTTTAGGATCAACAAAAACCTGAATCCCGTGCGATTCAAAAACCGCATCTTCAGTCGTCTTCTCGTCAACGTATTCCAGCTTATAAGCCAGTCCCGAACACCCGGTCGTGCGCACACCAAAACGCAAGCCGATACCCTTGCCACGTCTTTCGATGTAGCGATTGATATGCTTTGCAGCTTTTTCAGTGAGAGTAATTGCCATAACCTGTCATCTCTTTCTGTTACTTTTTAGCTAGTTGTTGTCATTGTTCCGGCAACTACAACTACACGGAGAAGCTGCTCTCAGCCAGATCAACAACGACTAACTCGGACTTACGCAAAGCCGTCCCAGCAAGGCGTGCCGACGCAGACAGCACGTGAGTGCGGCAAGGAAAGCACAACGCCGCTGGGGCGACTTTGCGTAAGTCCGAAAATTAGGCTGCTTGTTTGTGTTCTACGATTCCATGCTTCGCTTTGTAGTCTTCAACTGCCGCTTTAATCGCATCTTCTGCCAAAATTGAGCAGTGAATTTTGACTGGCGGCAGTGCCAACTCTTCGGCAATTTGCGTGTTTTTGATCGACATTGCCTGATCGAGCGTTTTGCCTTTGACCCATTCGGTGACCAGCGATGATGATGCAATCGCTGAACCGCAGCCGTAGGTTTTAAACTTTGCATCCAAAATCACGCCATCTGCGCCGACCTTGATTTGCAACTTCATTACGTCGCCGCATGCTGGCGCGCCGACCATACCGGTACCGACAGTGTCATCGCCCTTTTCGAAGGCACCAACATTGCGCGGGTTTTCGTAATGATCGAGAACTTTTTCTGAATAGGACATTTTGCTACTCCTTGTTATGGATCTTGCAGCATAGTAGTCAGTCAACTACGAGCCGAAAAAAATACTAGAATCAGCTAACTTTTAGTGAGCTGCCCACTGGATCGAACTAATATCGATCCCGTCTTTATACATATCCCACAGCGGCGACAAATCACGCAGCTTAGCGACTTTTCCTTTAATGAGATCAATCGTGAAATCAATCTCTTCTTCAGTCGTAAAACGACCGATAGTGAAACGGATCGAGCTATGCGCCAATTCGTCGTTACGGCCAAGTGCACGCAAAACATACGATGGTTCCAGACTAGCTGAAGTACAAGCTGAACCCGACGACACTGCAATATCTTTGATCGCCATGACCAGCGATTCGCCTTCGACGTAATTGAAGCTGATGTTCAGGTTGTGCGGAACACGATGATCCATGTCGCCATTCACATACACTTCTTCCATCGTTTGCAAACCAGTCGCCAGACGATCACGCAGAGCGCGGATACGCACCAGCTCAGTCGCCATTTCTTCCTGTGCAATCTGGAACGCTTCACCCATACCCACAATTTGGTGTGTAGGCAATGTACCCGAACGCAAACCACGCTCATGACCGCCACCGTGCATTTGCGCTTCCAGACGGACACGCGGCTTGCGGCGTACGTACAACGCGCCAATCCCTTTAGGACCGTAAGTTTTGTGTGCTGTGAAAGTCATCAGATCGACTTTCCAGTTTTCCAGATCAATTTCAAGCTTGCCGGTTGCCTGAGCCGCATCGCAATGGAAAATAATACCTTTCTTGCGACACAATTCGCCGATTTCCTGAATTGGCTGAATCACGCCAATTTCATTATTCACCAGCATGACCGATATCAAAATGGTATCTGGGCGAATCGCCGCTTCCAATTGCTCGATGGTGATCAAGCCATTATCTTGCGGTTGCAAATAAGTTGCTTCAAATCCCTGGCGCTCGAGTTCACGGACGGTATCCAGCACCGCTTTGTGCTCGGTCTTGACCGTGATGATGTGCTTGCCTTTAGTTTTGTAAAAATTCGCGGCACCTTTTAGCGCAAGGTTATTACCTTCGGTCGCACCGGATGTCCAGATGATTTCACGTGGGTCAGCCTTCACCAGCGCAGCAACTTGCGCACGCGCATCTTCAACTGCTTTCTCTGCAGTCCAGCCATACATATGGCTGCGTGAGGCTGGATTACCGAATTGCTCGCGCAGGTACGGAATCATTTTATCGGCAACACGCGGATCAATCGGCGTCGTTGCTGAGTAATCCATATATATAGGGAAGTGCGGTGCCTTCAATGTATCTATCAGGCTTTTTTCCAGGGGTGCGTTCATACTTTTTCCAAGCTCCAATCAAGCAACCAGGTGGGAACGATGCATTACCACCACATTTTGTTCAGGGTTTTTCGGTTTTTGGTGCGCTTTTTGGTGCGCTTCTTGCTGATCCACCAAGTCTTTCAACGAAACCGAATCCAGATATTCAACCATTTTTGCATTCAACGTCGACCACAGATCATGTGTCATACATCGACCACCGCCTTGATCAGAGCTGTGACAATTTTCTTTCCCGCCGCATTGTGTTGCATCCAGCGGTTCATCGACGGCAATAATAATGTCGGCGACTGTAACGTCTTTTGCTGGTCGGGCCAGATTATAGCCACCACCAGGTCCACGTACCGACTCCACTATTTTGTGGCGTCGTAACTTTCCGAACAGCTGCTCCAGATAGGATAACGAAATTTCTTGCCTCTCGCTGATCGCTGACAATGTGACAGGGCCGTTACCTTGGCGCGATGCCAGGTCGATCATTGCTGTTACTGCAAATCGGCCTTTCGTAGTCAACCGCATGGAATCTCCGTTCGTAGAACACTCTTTCATTCTTTATTCGGAATACCTGAATAATTTTGTCTAGTATAACAAACTTGAGTGAATCCGTCAGGTATTACCCTATTTTCAAAAATTCATATAAACTTCAATCACTTGCACGATATTTCTATAGCAAAATCTATTCTAATTTGCGCACTATTTGACGATATTTCTTTCAGTCACTCGGATTATTCTGCCTTGCAATGATCACATTCACAGGATACCGCCGGGCAAGACAAAAAAGATCAGCATTTCTTTTAAACGAGGCCGCAAGCAAGCCATCGATAGCACTATAATATCGCCCCTTCCGGTATAAATATTTAGAAGCACAGACGCATGGCCACCCGCAAATCCAAAACACCGCAGTCACCGACCCATAGAGCTGAGAAGAAACGCGCCGATATTTTAAAATCGGCCGGAAAATGCTTCCGCAAAACTGGCTTCCATCAAACCTCCATGCAAGAAATTTGCAACGAGGTCGGCCTTGGACCGGGTGCCGTCTATCGCTACTTCACCGGCAAAGACGCAATTATCGCCGCCATGGCCGAGGACGAACGACGTCAGGCACGCACGATGCTGAGCGAATTTCATGACACCGATAATTTGCCGCAAGCGCTATCTGCCATTACCCAAGCCTTTGCCTTACGCTACGCGGCAACCAGCGACGCGGGGTTGATGACAGAAATCTACGCCGAAGGACTGCGCAACAAAAAAGTCGGCGCCATCATTAAAAAAGCAGAATCAGAATGGGTCGACGGCCTCGCTGACATGTTGCGCACGGCACAAAAACGCAAACAAATTGATCGCAAACTTGATGCAGGGCAAGTCGCACTACTGTTGACTGCCATGTGGGACGGCCTTGTTATACGGCAAGCCTACACACCAAACCCGCCAGAAGCGTTATTAGCCCTGTTTGACAATATGCTCACAAGCTGGCTGACCCGCGACCCAAGCCAGGACAAATCACCTAAAACAACAACAGACCAAAAAACCAAACTACCGGTTGCGCGTCCCGTGACGGAAAAAGCAGCCCAAAAAGCCGAAGACGATCTCCGCCAATCCAATCTGTTCAAACCAGAAAAAAAGAAAGCCGGAAAAAAATCTAGCGAACCAGAAGGGTTGCCAGCTTTGCCATCAATGTTCCCAGAGCCAGACGACACATCAGAAACCGACGAAAATACGGTTGAATTAGACCTTCGCCAAATGAGTCTAATTTGAATGATCATTCAATATTAAGGCTACCTAAAACAAGAACGTAATCAAGCCTTCCGCAACAAGTGCATCGGCCCAAACAGGCCCTGCATACGCGCATTTCCGATAAAGCTCAGATTATAAGGATGCTCTGCCATCATCTTCGGGAATTGCGCAGCCACAGCCAGCGCATTGACTTGCTCGGCAATCTTTCCCCACAACACCAGCGTCGGTAATTCAGGCGCCGCATTCACACTATGATCTGCCAGTCCGCGCAAAACAACTTGCAAAAACGGCAACCACGGCTTAGCCTCCTTGACCGGCGGCACAGAAGATCGAAACACCAAGGTCGCGTTGAGCAACAGAAATCCCTTTGCAGTCAGATTTTTTTGCAGCTCAGCCAGAGTCTGAATTGTCGCAGAAGCACTATTTTGCGCTTGCAATGCAACCCCCACCATCGCATCACCCGCGGTCCTCTCAATATTTAACTGACCGTCCGCGACCAGCAACATTTTCATAAAGTTACGCAGCGACGTTGCACGATTGACGGGCTTTGACAGGCCCTTTTCAGACCACAACGCACCAACCGCACCATCCATAAAACAGACCCCCGTTGCACTCGCATCCCGCGGATAAGGCCCTTCGCCGACCAACACATACTCAACCTCATCCAAAGGCAGCGCAAAAGCAGCAAACAAACGCCCTTGCGTCGGCAAAAAGTCAGACCTTACCAAATCAGGCAGATAGTCAGGATATAGCGCCGCCATCGCCGACAAACCCTCCAACAAAATTGGACGCCAGGAGGGATCAGCAACCTCTAACGCTACATGGATATCCGAAGGAATAACAGCATCAGATGGATCAAGCTTCATCATTTAAAATCAATTTCATCAAGTTGCCTAACGAGACAATATTAAGGCCCAATAAGGTGCCTTAATATTGCGCTTAATAACATGCCTAATAATGCATAAAAATTATTTTAAATAACAATTTTTCACTCTAATTTTTGAATGAATGCTCAAATTTATATTCAGTCTTTTTACAATCTGATTCAAGCTCAAATATCGACGCAATTTAAACATAAAGCATATCAAGTTGGCACCACATTATCCACTCCCGGCGCACCAAACAACTGCTGCTTCAACTGATGCATTTGATCCCGCACTTGCGCCGCCTTTTCAAACTCCAAATTTTTCGCATGATCACTCATCTGCTTCTCCAGTCGCTTGATTTCTTTACTCATTTGCTTTTCACTCATCGACTCATACTTCACGCGATCTTGTGCCGCATGCAACTCCTCCCGCGCGCCCGAAGGACTGTACACGCCATCGATCAGGTCACGAATTTCCTTCCGAATACCAACCGGCGTAATCCCATTTTCAAAATTGAAAGCAACCTGCTTGGCACGACGTCGTTCGGTCTCATCTATTGCACGGCGCATTGAATCCGTCATCCGATCCGCGTACAAAATCGCCGTACCATTCAGGTTACGGGCGGCGCGACCAATTGTTTGAATGAGGCTTCGCTCAGAGCGCAAGAATCCCTCCTTATCCGCATCCAGAATAGCCACCAACGATACCTCTGGAATATCCAGACCCTCGCGCAACAAGTTAATCCCAACCAGCACATCAAACGTACCCAAACGCAAATCACGGATAATTTCAACGCGCTCGACCGTTTCAATATCACTGTGCAAATAACGCACCTTGATACCGTTATCACTCAAGAAGTCAGTCAACTGCTCCGCCATGCGCTTGGTCAGCGTCGTCACCAGAACCCGCTCACCCTTTTTAATGCGAGCGTTCGCTTCGGTCATCAGGTCATCCACCTGACTCAACGCTGGGCGCACCTCGATCAACGGATCGACCAAACCGGTCGGACGCACCACCTGCTCCACCACCTGATCAGCATGCTGTTTTTCGTAATCGGCGGGTGTCGCCGAAACAAAAATCGTCTGCCGCATCTTGCCCTCAAACTCATCGAACCTCAGCGGCCGATTATCCAACGCGGATGGCAAACGAAATCCATAATCGACCAGATTGGTCTTTCGTGCGCGATCGCCGTTATACATGCCATTAAGTTGCCCAATGAGCACGTGCGACTCATCCAGAAACATCAATGCATCTTTTGGCAAATAATCAACTAAAGTCGGCGGCGGATCACCCGCTTTCGCACCGCTTAGGTGGCGCGAATAATTTTCAATTCCTTTAGTGAACCCAATTTCCTGCATCATCTCCAGATCGAATCGGGTGCGCTGCTCAATACGCTGCTCTTCGATGAGCTTGTTTTCACGCCGGAAAAAATCCAGCCGCTCACGCAACTCATCCTTGATAGTCTCAATGGCGCGCAACACCGTACCGCGTGGCGTCACATAATGCGAACCTGGATAAACCGTAAAGCGTGGAATCTTTTGCTTGACACGCCCGGTCAACGGATCAAATAGTTGAAGACTGTCGATTTCGTCATCGAACATCTCAATGCGCAACGCCAACTCCGCATGCTCAGCCGGAAACACATCTACCGTGTCGCCACGCACGCGGAACGTACCGCGCCCAAAATCGATTTCATTGCGGGTGTATTGCATCTGAATCAACCGCGCAATCAGATCCCGCTGGCTCACCTTATCCCTCACGCGCAGGGTCAAAATCATCTGATGGTATTCGCTCGGGTTACCAATACCGTAAATAGCCGATACAGTTGCAACGATTACAACATCGCGCCGCTCCATCAACGATTTTGTGCACGACAACCGCATTTGCTCGATATGCTCATTGATGGATGAATCTTTCTCAATAAACAAGTCTCGCTGCGGTACGTAGGCTTCCGGCTGGTAATAATCGTAGTAACTAACGAAGTATTCCACCGCGTTCTGCGGAAAGAATTCTCGGAACTCGCTATATAGTTGCGCCGCAAGCGTCTTATTAGGCGCAAATATGATCGCCGGACGCCCCATCCGTGCAATCACATTAGCCATCGTATAAGTCTTACCCGAGCCCGTTACACCCAGCAAAGTCTGGTAAAACAGTCCGTCTTCAATGCCCTCAGACAACTTATCGATCGCCGCTGGTTGATCACCAGCCGGCAAAAATGGCTGGAACAATTTATAAGGCGAATTGGGAAACGTGACGATCTTCGAATCATCAATCTTGTTAGAAACCTGTGCAACTTGTGATTTGTCAGCCATGAGCGTCGACCTTTGGTAGAATATGATGTTATTTCGCGCCGCCTCGATTGTGATCCGGCACAGCATTCAACCTGGAGTCTGTCGGACTGTGGGAGTCGAAGCGAGAAATGGGCTGGGCGAGGATAGATTTTGCCGGATTCACAGCGCCAATAGCATGCTATTGGTCAAGAAACTGGTGAAATACGGACCGCCCAGGTCATTTTGTAGTCGATTTCCATAGTCCGGCAAACTCCTAGCTGCAAACCTCCTGTTGGCAGCCAACTTTTTATGTTATCACGATGAACGCTCCTCTTTCAGCCTCCCTCTTCACCGCCATCGAAATGGCGCCACGCGATCCTATCCTTGGCGTCACTGACGGCTTCAACTCTGACAAAAATCCGAACAAAATCAACCTCGGCGTTGGCGTGTACTCCGACGACGATAGCAAAGTACCGCTACTGCAATGCGTACGCAAAGCCGAGGCGCAACTGATAGAAAAACTGTCACCGCGTACTTACTTGCCTATCGACGGTTTAGCCGCGTACGACAAAGCTGTCCAAGAACTAGTATTTGGGGCCGACAGTGCCGTAATTAAAGAGAAGCGCGCCATCACCGTGCAAGCCATCGGCGGCACTGGCGCGTTGAAGCTAGGTGCAGATTTTCTCAAACGCTTTTCTGCAGAAGATACGCAGGTATGGATCAGCGATCCAAGCTGGGAAAACCACCGCGCATTGTTTGAATTTGCAGGCTTCACGGTCAACAACTATCCGTACTACGACGCGGCTACACGCGGCGTCAATTTTGCGGCCATGCTCGACGCATTGAAGGCAATGCCACGCGGATCGATTGTCTTGTTGCACGCTTGCTGCCACAACCCAACTGGCGCCGATCTAAGCAGCGACCAATGGACCGAAGTCATTCAGGTTGTCACGCAAAATGGATTAATTCCTTTCCTCGATATGGCCTATCAAGGATTTGGCGACGGCATTGACGCTGACGGCGAAGTCGTACGTCGCTTCACTGACGCTGGCGGCCCACTGTTCATCTCGAACTCATTCTCTAAATCGTTTTCACTGTACGGCGAACGCGTAGGTGCATTAAGCATCGTCGCCACATCCGCAGAAGAAGCCGGTCGCATCATGTCGCAACTCAAGCGCGTCATCCGCACCAACTACTCCAACCCACCGATTCACGGCGGTCAGGTAGTCGCCACCGCACTGGCATCGCCAGAGCTGCGTGCATTATGGGAAGAAGAACTGGCAGGCATGCGCGTACGTATCCGCGAAATGCGCGAACTGCTCGCCAAGAAATTAAAAGAACAAGCACCCGCCCACGATTTCAGCTTCGTCACCAAACAGCGCGGCATGTTTTCATACACAGGCCTCACCAAAGCACAGGTAGAAAAACTGCGCGACGAGTACTCAATCCACACCATCGATACCGGTCGTATTTGTGTTGCTGCATTAAATACGAAAAATATTGATTATGTTGTAGCGTCAATCGCAAAAGTCCTTTAATATACGGGCTCTTTTGGACGAAGACGATATTGAGTTTAAAACGTTTTCGGCCAAAAAAGATTGCAAATTAAATGACGAAAAATTTGACAGTTTGAATCTTTCGAGACTATAATTCTGCTTCTTTCTTTTCCCTGATAGCTCAGTTGGTAGAGCGACGGACTGTTAATCCGCAGGTCCCTGGTTCGAGTCCAGGTCGGGGAGCCAGAACACTAGTAGTAGAGAATCAAGCACTTACGAGAAATCGGAGTGCTTTTTTTTCGTCTATCTATTCCCGATTAGATTCAAAAACTGGCCTTTGCCGGAAATCTGCCGGAATGAAAGAATCCAGACCAAGCGCCTTATTAACGATCGGAGAAACTGGAATGGCATATATCAAGGAACGCGGGGCCTATTGGAGAGCTGAAGTTCGGCGCAAAGGATACAAACCGACATATCGCACCTTCGATACTCAGAAGCAGGCCCAACAATGGGCACGCCGTATTGAATCGGAAATGGACTCGGGTCTATACGCTGATAGGGCCGAGGCAGAACGTACTACCCTACGCGAGGCGCTTGAGCGCTACAATAAAGATATCGTCCCAACCAAGCGCCACCCCTACCAAGAAACCTGTCGCATTAACAGGTGGCTGCAAAATGACCTTTGCTACCGAACCCTGGCGAACCTTAAGGGTGCCGATTTTGCCCGTTATAGGGACGCTAGGCGAGAAGCCGGTCGAGCAGAAAATACAATCCGACTGGAACTCCAGCTCATCAGCCATCTATTCGAGATTGCTCGCAAAGAATGGGGTATGGAAAGCCTTCCCAATCCCCTACAAAATATTCGAAAGCCCGCTGGCAGTCGTGCCCGCAGTCGCCGCTTGGAAATCGGAGAATACGATCTGATCCTTGAACGTTTGAATGCAAGTGAGAACAAGTGTGCCGCATGCGCCTTCGATCTCGCCATTGAAACAAGCCTGCGACAAGGTATGCTATTTAAACTTCGGTGGGAGTGGATAGATCTATCGGCACGCATGATACGGTTTCCGGCCGGTGCTATAGAAATTGCGAATAAGGGCGTGCCTGCGATATTACCGTTATCGAAACATGCTATCAAGACATTACATGCGATCTGTCCAAGAGATGACAAAGGCGAAATCGCGTTGTCAAACTCTGGACTCGTGCTGGATACCACTGCAAATGCAGTCATTTGTATTTGGAAACGCGCCCTTGCGAAACTTCAAATCAAAGACCTGCGTTGGCACGATCTGCGACACGAAGCTGCATCGCGCCTCTTCGAAAAAGGATTGCACCCGATGGAGGTAGCCAGCATCACTGGACATAAAAGTATGCAAATGCTCAAAAGATACACACACCTTAAACCGGAAAGCCTTTTAGAAAAGCTCGGATAGTGCCCTGCTTCGATTTTTTTGGGTACAGATTCGACTTCAATTTCTCGATAACACCATTTATATAGCAACTCCAATGTAATAATTTATTTAATTCGTCACGGTGAAAGCGCCTCCAAGGCAAGCAACTGATGATCCTGGCCTAAACTCCACTAAGTAAGCACATGAATTGGCATCATGAATAGTGAGTTAGCTGGACTTCCCCTAATTCAGTAGACACTATTAAGTGCCACTAATTTAGGGGAAATCCATTTCTTTGATAATGCTTGATGCAAGTCTGCACTTTCACAACCGCATCGGAAGTTGGGAATCAGCAATTAATCCTCACTGTATGGAGTTTTTTCAAAAAGAAATAGATTGAAGGTATACGTATCTCGATAATGCTTGAAAACATCAATAAACTAGTCCTCTGGTAAGATAAAATGTTGCAAATAGTTAAATAACACTACCTTTGCAAGCAAGCCAACTGCCCGGATACACACGAGGACATCCTTTCCTATCGTTGACAAGAAAAGCCTTTCCGAACGCGACATCTGCTCCAAGTACATCACACCGGCCATAACGGCCGCAGGCTGGGATCTGCATACTCAGATTCGCGAGGAAGTGAGCTTTACCAAGGGGCGCGTGATTGTGCGCGGCAAACTGTGGGTATTCTGGCCGATCGTGACCACCGATTCTGGTCTATCGTGACCGACCATTCTGGCGCATCGTGACCGCTCATTCCGGTCTATCGTGACCGATTTCAAGCCCGACCAGAATCGGCGGTCACGATAGCAGAATCATCGGTCACGATACCGGAATGGTGTCGTACAGCACCGTGATGATGTTACGCATAGAGCAACCGAACGGGTACGCTTCCAGTTTGTCTGGAGACAACGTGCCCGTACAAAGGATCACTATGCGTAAGATAAAAGACGTATTACGTTTAAAACTGGATGCCAAACTATCGCACCAGCAGATTGCCGCAGCACTGGGGATTTCAAAAGGAGTCGTCACCAAGTATGTCGGCCTGGCCGCCGTTGCCGGTTTGGACTGGTCGGCGGTGCAAGATGTAGACGACACCGAGTTGGCGCACCGGCTTTTGGTCACGCCAGAACGGACCCGAGACCATGTCCAGCCAGATTACGCCAGGCTGCATCACGAACTGCGGCGCAAGGGGATGACGCTGATGTTGCTATGGGAAGAGTATCGTGCCGATTATGCCCAGCACCAGACCTATGCCTACTCACAGTTCTGCGTGAATTACCGGCAGTTTGCCAAACAGCTCAAACGCTCTATGCGCCAGATTCACCGGGCTGGCGAGAAACTGTTCATTGATTATGCTGGTCCGACTATCGGTCTCACTGATGGTAGCCGTGCCCACATCTTCGTCGCTGCTCTGGGCGCATCGAGCTACACCTATGCCTGTGCTACGCCGCGTGAGACGATGGCCGACTGGCTCACTTCGACAGCGCGTGCGCTGCGCTTCTTCGGCGGGGTACCGCAGTTGATTGTTCCCGATAATCCGAAGGCTATGATCGCCGACGCCAATCGCTACGAACCACGCAGTAACGACACCGTACGCGATTTTGCGCGCCACTACGGCACCTCCATCTTGCCAGCCCGTCCGCGTCATCCTCAGGATAAAGCGAAGGCCGAATCAGCAGTGCAGATCGTCGAGCGCTGGATCATGGCGCGTCTGCGACATCAGCAATTTAGCAGCGTCCACGAGGTCGATGTCGCCATCGCACCGCTGCTGAGCGTACTTAACGATAAGCCGTTTCAGAAGCTACCCGGTAGTCGCGCCAGTGCGTTTGCCCAACTCGATGTCCCGGCGCTACGGCCTTTGCCATTGCAATGTTATGAGATGGCGCATTTCAAGACTGTCAGGGTGCATAACGATTACCACGTTGAGATCGGCCGCCATCACTACAGTGTGCCGCAAGCCCTGGTCGGTCAGGTGCTGGAAGCCCGGATGACAGCGACGACAGTGGAAATCCTGCATCGCGGTCAACGTGTCGCCAGTCATCCGCGCAACAGTGGCGAAGGCGGGTTCACCACCGACACCCTGCATATGCCGGTGGCGCATCGTGCGCAATTGGAATGGACGCCACAGCGACTGATTCACTGGGGACAGACCATCGGTACGGCGACAGCGGAGGCGGTGACGCGTCTGATGGCCGAGAACAGACATCCCGAGCACGGCTACCGTGCCTGTCTTGGTCTGCTGTCATTGGCCAAGCGCTACGGCAAGCCACGTCTTGAAGCAGGATGCATGCTGGCCTTACAGCTCGGTGCCTGCCAATACCGCCACGTCCGTGACATTCTCAAAAATAACCGTGATCGCACACCGTGTGCCCCAGTTGGCGATTGGGTCAGTCCTGACCATGCCCATGTGCGTGGCCCTGATTACTATCAATGAGGATGTCAACGATGATGATGCATACCACTCTGGCCCAATTGCGGACCTTAAAACTCGATGGCTTAGCGACCGGACTGGAGGAACAATTGACGCAGGCCAGTATGGCGGCGATGAGTTTCGAGGAACGTCTGGCACTCTTGGTTGATCGCGAAGTCCATTGCCGCAATGACCGCAAGCTCCTGCGCCTGCTTAAGAACGCCCACCTGAAATACGCACAAGCGGCGATTGAAGACATTGATGCCCGCTCGGGGCGTGGCATCGACCGCCGTGAAGTGATGAGTCTGGCGCTGGGAGATTGGGTCAGTGCTGGCCACAGCATTCTCATTACCGGACCGACCGGTGCTGGCAAATCGTGGCTGGCCTGCGCACTGGCACAGTACGCCTGTCGGCGCGGATACTCTGCTGTTTATCAACGCGTACCCCGTCTACAGGAAGAACTACGCATCCGGCACGGCAGCGGCAGCTTTGGGAAATGGCTGCTCCAACTCGCCAAGATCGATGTCTTGGTACTTGATGACTGGGGCATGGGCGCGATCGACAGCACGACCCGTTCCGACTTGCTGGAGATGATTGACGACCGGGCGGCAAACAGAGCGACGATTATTACCAGTCAACTTCCTGTTGACCATTGGCATGCCTGGATTGGCGACGCCACTATTGCCGACGCCATCCTGGACCGCATTCTGCAGCGCAATCATCGGCTGACACTGACCGGCGATTCACTGCGTGGCGCAGAACGACCTAAAACCAGCAAAAAGGAGAAAACTATCGACCCATCGTGACCGCAGACATTACAATTTAACCGCGTAACAACATCGCAGGCGCAGCGGTCACGATCGGCCAGAATGAGCGGTCACGTTGACCAGAATACGCAAAACTGCATACCCGTGGTGAACAAAAGCGCGCAGATTACATCTTGTACTACAAGCCAAATATCCCGCTAGCAGTCATCGAAGCCGAGGAAAACGCTCAAAGCGTCGGGGCTGGCATGCAACAGGCTTTGAACTATGCCGAAACCCTCGGCGTACCGTTTGTGTTTAGCTCCAATGGCGATGCCTTCCTGATGCATGACCGTACTGGGCTGGCTAAAAGGACCGAGCAGGAACTGGCATTGGATGCTTTCCCCTCACCCGCAGAACTGTGGCAGCGCTACTTTCAGTGGAAAGGGCTAGAAACACCCGATGCCCTTCACACTGTGGAAATGCCCTATTACGATGACGGCGGAGGACGCGCTCCGCGTTATGAGGTAGTCTGAAAAAAACGGACACACGAATTTGATAAACTGAGTTCAAAGGAGTGTGGATGAAAACGCAAAAGAGATACAGCGACGAGTACAAAGCTGAAGCGGTAAAAATGGTATTAGAACAAGGTCTGTCAGGAAGAGAGGCGGCCATGCGACTAGGGATGTCGCAAAGTAATTTGAACAAATGGGTAGTTCTTGCCATGGGTAATAAGTCTGGCAAAGTGATGACAGTGGCTGGATCTCGAAGTGTGGCGGAGCTGGAAGAAGAGCTAGCTAAAATGCGGCGTGAACTGCATGAAACGCGCCAGGAACGCGATATATTAAAAAAAGCAACGGCGTACTTTGCACGGGAGTCGCTACCCGGTACGCGCACGTGAAAACATTGCAACTCCACTATCCTGTGAAGCTACTGTGTAAAGTATTGGTCGTATCACGCAGTGGTTTTTACGATTGGCTGACACGTGTTCCGAGCGAGCGCAGTTGCGAAGATGAACGGTTAAAAATAGCAATCAAAGTAGCGCATCGACGTACCCGTGAAACGTATAGCGTAAGACGTTTGCAGCCTGAATTGGCAAATGATGGATTTACGGTTGGGCGGGATCGGCTCACGAGATTGCGTCGTCAGTTAGGTATTGTTTGCAAGCAAAAGCGGCAATTTAAAGTGACGACCAATTCCAATCATAGCTTTCCAGTGGCTGACAATTTACTGAATCAAACGTTTAATCCGACTCAACCGAATCAAGTATGGGTCACTAATATCACCTATATTCCGACTCAAGAGGGCTGGTTATATTTGGCTGGTATTAAGGATGTCTTTACCTGTGAAATCGTCGGTTATGCGATGGGTGATCGGATGACGCAAACGCTAACCAGCCGTGCTCTATGGCGTGCAGTAGCACTTCAACGACCATCCGCTGGACTGATCCATCACTCTGATCGTGGCAGCCAATATTGCGCCCATGCTTATCGCCTGTTGTTAGAGCAATTTGACATGCAAGCGTCCATGTCACGCAAAGGAAACTGTTATGACAATGCACCAATGGAAAGTTGTTGGGGCAGCTTAAAAAATGAGCTGGTACATCATCGGCGATATGCCACCCGTGCCGAAGCTGAGGCATCTATTGGTGAGTACATCGAAATCTTTTATAACCGTCAACGAAGGCATTCACGATTGGGGTATTTATCCCCAGCTGCTTTTGCTGATAATTTTAACCGGCAGAAAAAATCTGCTTGAGACGTGTGTCCGGGATTGACAGTTCACCTCACTCTGCGGTTCTTGCACGAACAAGCCAGCGAACTCTCCGCCTGGATTCAAAATGTTCGATTCGATCAGCTCGATGGCAGTTGCCGCCGCCTCCAGCATTTGCAACTGACCTGTCGCCAAACAACTGTTTACCGACGGGCCGCAGACACCGAAATCAGACCGATCAGGCTTGTCCTGTAAAAATCAATAACCTTTTTCAATATGAAAAACTTAAAACAACTCCGCAGCAACTTCGAACGTAGGACGAACCGATCAATGTAGATCCCATCGCTGGTTTGGTGATTTGAGATGGACAAATTCCGCCGGTTTGAGGGCGCTACACATAGTTGCAGAACAGTCAGTGCGCGCAAATGCTGTCTATGTCAGGTCAAAAATTTTGCCCGGATTAATGATGCTGTTCGGATCAAACACCTGCTTGATCGCCTGTAAATACGCAATTTCCTCCTTTGACCGGGTATAGCCCAAATACGGCTTCTTGGTCATGCCGACACCGTGTTCAGCAGAAATTGAACCGTCATATTTTTGCACGGTTTCAAACACCGATCGGTTCACAATCTGACATTTGGCAAAGAACTCGTCCTTGCCCAAGTTAGCAGGCTTGAGAATATTCAGGTGCAAATTACCATCCCCAATATGGCCAAACCAGACGATATCGAAGTCCGGATAGTTGGCCTGCACGATAGCGTCGATGTCGGCAATAAATGCCGGAACATGCGTAATCAACACGGAAATATCGTTTTTGTACGGCGTAAATTTGGCGATCGTCGCCGAAATGTCCTCACGCAGGCGCCATAACTGCCTGGCCTGGGTTTCGCTCTGGCTCATCACGCCATTTTGTACCCAGCCGGCCTCCATGCACGCTTCAAAGACGTGCATCGCCTGCTCTTCAACGGTGGGCGATGAAGCTTCAAATTCGAGCAACACATAAAACGGTGTCGCATCCTCGAACGGACGGGCCACATCGCCACCGGCAATCACGCATTGCAGCGCCAGTTCCGAAAAAAACTCGAATGCGGTCAAGTCCAGCCTGGCTTGAAACGCCTCCAGGACATGCATGATCGAATTGAAGTCCGGCATACCCAGTACCATCACACACAAATCGTGCGGTTGGCGTTCCAGTCGGATCTCCGCTTCGGTAATAAAACCGAGCGTGCCTTCGGCACCGATAAACAAATGCCGCAAGTCATATCCGGTCGCATTTTTCGTCATACCCTTGTTCAGGTGCAAAATGTCGCCGTTGCCGGTGACGACGGTCAAACCAAGCACCCAGTCGCGGGTCATGCCATAACGGATCACCTTGATTCCGCCGGCGTTGGTGGCAATATTGCCGCCGATCTGGCTGGAACCGGCCGACGCAAAATTGACCGGATAATACAGCCCTTGCTCGATGGCAAACTGCTGAAGTTGTCCGGTCAGCACGCCAGCCTGGACCCGCACCATATGATCGAGAGGTAAGAACTCGAGCACTTTGTTCATCCGGTCGAAGCTGACCACGACTTCGCCATGCGCGGCCACGGCGCCGGCCGACAAGCCGGTGCGGCCACCCGATGGCACCAAAGCGATTTTTTTCAGATTGGCCAGTTTGACGATGGCTTGCACTTCTTCGGTGCTGGCTGGAAACACAATGGCTGTGGCGGCCGGCGCATATTGGCGGCTTGCGTCACAAGCCCAGTTTGCCAGGCTGTCGACATCGATTTTGACGTGCGTCGCGCCGACGATGGCTTGCAGTTTTTCAATCATGGTCTGGTGTCGATTCATCAATACAATACGCGGGCCCAAATCGTCCCCTCGACTTCCTGCAGCTTGTGCAGCGCCACGGTCGAGTAGTCGGCATCGACATCCATCACCAGATAACCGAGCGCATCGTTGGTCATCAGGCTTTGTGCAGCGATATTGAAGCCATTTTCGGAAAAAATGCGGTTAATGGCTGACAATACACCGGGAATATTTTTGTGTATGTGCAGCAAACGGTGTTTTCCTGCAAGCAGCGGCACCGCCACTTCCGGGAAGTTCACGGCGGACAGCGTGGCGCCGGTATCGGAGTAGCGGACAAATTTCTCGGCCACTTCTAGACCGATATTAGCCTGGGCTTCCAACGTCGAGCCACCGATATGCGGCGTTAAAATAACGTTGTCGAATCGACGCAGCGGCGACAGAAATTCTTCATCGTTGGCTTTCGGTTCTTTTGGGAACACGTCGATAGAAGCGCCACCGAGTTGTTTGCTTTCTAGCGCCTCAGCCAGCGCGTCGATATCGACGCAACTACCACGTGCTGCATTGATAAAGATGCTGCCAGGTTTCATTGTTGCAAATTGTTTGGCCCCCATCATGTTTTCGGTCGAGGCAATTTCAGGCACATGCAGGGATACGACATCGGCTTGCGCCAAGAGCTCGTCCAGTGTGCCCAGCTGACGGGCATTACCCAGTGCTAGTTTGGTGATGGCATCATAATAAATTACATGCATGCCCAGCGCTTCGGCCAGCACGGATAATTGACTGCCGATGTTGCCATAACCGACAATACCCAGTGTCTTGCCACGGGCTTCAAACGAGCCTTCCGCAGATTTCGACCAACCGCCGCGATGCACCAGTGCATTTTTCTCCGGAATTCCGCGCAATAGCAGGATGGCTTCGGCCAGCACAAGTTCAGCCACAGAGCGAGTATTGGAATGGGGCGCATTGAAAACAGGAATGCCTTTGGCCATCGCTGCGCGCAGATTGACCTGGTTGGTGCCGATACAGAAGCAGCCAATGGCAATCAGTTTATCGGCCGCTTGCAACACTCTTTCATTAATTTTGGTGCGCGAGCGGATGCCGACGAAGTGGACGTTCCTGATTTTTTCGATCAGCGCATCTTCATCGAGCGCCGTGTGCAGGTAGTCAATATTGGTGTAACCATTGCCGCTCAAGACATCGACGGCATTTTTATGTACACCTTCCAGCAACAGAAAGCGGATTTTTGATTTATCTAAAGATAATTGGCTCATTACAATTCCTTGCTTCATAAAAAAATAGGGTAAAACGCAGCGCCGGCTTCTCAAGTCGGCGCCAGCCTAGTGTTGATTGAAGCCACGTCGAGCGCGGCGAAGGTATTAATGACTCAAATTAAATATTCAAATGAACCGTTAATGGCGCACTTTTTGTCTTGTTCAGTGCAACTATTAACGGTAGATGTTTTGCTGCAATTGCTATTGCTTTGTTTCATTACTGCTGTCTCTTTATGCGCGCAATGTAACCAATTGCTTCGATTGAACATAGCGCTGGCGCACCGGCATATCCAGCATCCGCACATGCGCCTTAAACCCCGATAACAGGACTCAGCCCTCTAGGCAGTGGAAAAACAACTGTCTCCTCTACTCCTTCCAATATCCGCACACTCTTCGCACCATATTCCTTCAAGCGATCGACTACCCCCTGCACCAAAATCTCGGGAGAGGAAGCGCCAGCAGTGACACCGATGCGCTTTTTCCCTCCTAGCCATGCTGGATCGATTTACGCAGCGCTCTTTACCATATAAGCCAGCGCCCATTTTTTTTCCGCAACTTCGCGCAAACGATTGGCATTGGAACTATTCGGGCTACCGATAACGATCACTACATCAACCTGCAGCGCCATGAATTTGACGGCTTCCTGGCGATTCGTAGTGGCGTAGCATATGTCGCCTTTTTTAGGCTCCGCAATCGTGGGGAATTTGCGTTTTAATGTCGCTATCATGTCGGCAGTATCGTCGACTGACAATGTGGTTTGCGTTACATAGGCCAACATGTTGGGCATTTTCACCTGAAGATTCTCGACATCGGCGACTGTCTCAACCAGATAAATGCCCTCGTTGGCCTGTCCCATCGTGCCTTCCACTTCCGGGTGCCCAGCATGACCTATCATAACAATTTCGCGTCCTTCGCTCCGCATCTTGGCGACCTCGCTATGCACCTTGGTGACCAGCGGACAAGTCGCATCGAACACCCGCAAGCCGCGTTCGGCAGCCTCGGCGACCACTACTTTAGGGACTCCGTGCGCAGAAAAAATGACCGTATTACCAGGTGGAACTTCGCTTAATTCTTCGATGAAAATAACGCCTTTATTACGCAAGCCATTGACAACATAAGCGTTATGCACGATTTCGTGACGCACATAAATAGGCGCGCCAAATTGGGCCAAGGCTCTCTTGACAATGTCGATTGCCCGGTCAACCCCAGCACAGAATCCGCGTGGCTGCGCGAGCAGTATTTCGTTATCCATTTTTTCTTAGTATGTCCATTAATCTACCGTTTATTCTTTCTTTAACATTAACGACGCGCACCACAAACAGATAGTTAAAATTAAACCACGGTCAGCCAACACGTGAATCAACGGTAGGGCGCGTCCGCTGCTCGCGCTGCCGCAATTTCTGTTTCATAACGATCCCCGATCGCTAGCAACATTTCCTTGGTGAAGTAGAGATCGCCGCGTTTTTCACCGTGATATTCCAGAATATGCGTTTCGACGATGGCATCGACCGGACAGGCTTCTTCGCAAAAACCGCAGAAAATACATTTGGTCAGGTCGATATCGTAACGTGTCGTGCGACGTGAACCATCATCACACTGTTCCGATTCGATCGTAATGGCCAGCGCCGGACAGACTGCTTCGCATAATTGGCAGGCGATACAGCGCTCTTCACCGTTCGGGTAGCGACGCAATGCATGCAGACCACGAAAGCGCGGGGAGAGTGGCGTTTTTTCTTCGGGAAATTGAATCGTGATCTTTCGCGCAAACAGATAACGTCCAGTCAGAGCTAGCCCCTTGATCAAGTCACGTAGCATCAAACTGGCAAAAAACTCTTTAATGGCGTTCATGTTATTTCCTAACCAACCCTAAGGTGACTTGGTTCTGAGTGGCGAGCAAGCAGACCGACTCATTACCAAAACGATGACGGATACTCGTTGTAATACCTTCTGTATTCAATCCGCACATGGCCAGCAATTGCGTCGCATCACCGTGATCGATAAAGCGATCTGGCAAGCCCAAGTGCAATAGCGCTTTGACACATCCAGCAGCAGCCAGTGCTTCTGCCACCGCAGCACCGGCTCCCCCCATGATCGAACCCTCTTCGACCGTGACCAAGGCATCATGGCTATGTGCCAGATCAAGCAGTAGCGCTATATCGAGTGGCTTGATGAAACGCATATTGGCGACGCTGGCGTTGAGTATTTCGCCAACGCACAGACTTGGCGCCAGCATCGTACCAAAAGCCAAAATCGCAATGCCCTTACCTTGACGCCGTAATTCACCTTGGCCAAACGGCAGCACAGTCAATGCCTTATCGATGGCGACACCCAATCCGCCCCCACGGGGATAGCGCACCGCAGCCGGCCCTGGGTAGTGGTAGGCGGTGCTTAACATCTGCCGACATTCATTTTCGTCAGAAGCTGCCATGAGCACCATGTTGGGGATGCAACGCAAATAGGCGATGTCGTAATTGCCCGCATGGGTAGCCCCATCCGCGCCAACCAGGCCAGCACGATCGAGCGCAAATGTGACATCCAAATTTTGCAACGCGACGTCGTGTATCAGCTGATCGTAGGCACGCTGTAAGAAGGTGGAATAAATGGCCACGACCGGCTTTAGACCTTCGCAGGCGAGACCTGCGGCAAAGGTCACTGCGTGCTGCTCGGCAATGCCGACATCGTAATAGCGCTTGGGAAAGCGCTGTTCAAACTCGATCAGCCCAGAACCACCGGCCATCGCGGGCGTGATGCCTATGAGCTTATCGTCTTGCGCGGCCATATCGCACAACCAGTCGCTAAACACCTGGGTGTAGGTCATCTTGCTGGAAGTCGCTGGCTGAATACCTTCGAGCGGATTGAATTTCCCCGGGCCGTGATAGAGCACCGGATCAGCCTCTGCCAGTTTGTAGCCGTTACCTTTTTTAGTCACGACATGCAGAAATTGCGGGCCTTTCAGATGTTTTATGTTGTGCAGAGTCGGAATCAAGGAGTCCAGATCATGGCCATCGATCGGTCCTATGTAATTAAAACCCAACTCCTCAAACAGCGTCGCAGGTACAACCATGCCTTTGGTGTGCTCTTCAAAGCGCTTGGCCAATTGGAACACCGGCTCCGGTAGTATGGCCTTACCCGTATTCTTGGCCTTGGCGTAAAACTGGCCGGACATCAAGCGCGCCAGATAACGATTCAAGGCCCCGACCGGTGGCGAGATCGACATATCATTGTCGTTGAGAATCACCAATAGATTAATATCCTCATACACGCCGGCGTTGTTCATCGCTTCGAACGCCATTCCGGCAGTCATGGCACCGTCGCCTATCACCGCGATCACGCGACGCTCCATTTCACCTTTGGTCAGCGCTGCCCGTGCCATACCCAGAGCCGCCGAAATTGAGGTCGATGCGTGGGCTGTGCCAAAGGTATCGTAGGCACTTTCATCACGTCGTGGAAATCCGGAAATGCCATTCAACTGACGCAAGGTTTTCATCTGATCACGCCGCCCAGTGAGAATTTTATGCGGGTAAGTTTGATGGCCAATGTCCCAAACCAGGCGATCTTCCGGGGTATTAAAGACATAATGCAGCGCGATGGTCAGTTCGACCGTCCCCAAATTAGACGACAAATGACCGCCTGTTTGGGACACCGAATCGAGGACGAATTGGCGCAGCTCTTCGGCCAGTATTGGTAGTTGCGCATGCGACAGTCGACGCAAATCGACTGGGCTGTTAATGTCATTGAGTAAATTCATACCAGCTTAATTCTCTACTAAACAGGCCCTTGTTTGTTTTGCATATGGTCGGCGACTTTGGCAAATGCGCTCGACAACTCACGGCGCAGATCGGCATTCTCTACCTCTTCACGCAATGCCCAGTTCATGCATAGCAGCCATTGGTCGCGTTCAGACTCGCCGATAGGAAATGGCAGGTGCCGACGACGCAACATCGGATGGCCGTACTCCTGTACATACAGCGCTGGTCCGCCCATCCAGCCACACAAATATTTGAACAGCTTGTCCTCAGAGTCGCGCAAGTTGCCGGGGTGTAGTTGCCGGATGCCATAAGATTCGGGTAGCTCATCCATGAGCTGGTAGAAGCGCGTGACTAGGGCACGCACCTTTTCAACGCCCCCGATGCGGTCGTAATGCGTCGTCATGTTGACAATCAGGCCGAAAAAGAAGAGCCGCAGCCGCAGGTTGACGTCGCGCCAGGATTCTTGATGACGAACTGCGCCCCTTCCAAGTCATCCTTGTAGTCGATTTCTGCGCCGACCAGGTACTGGTAACTCATGGAATCGATCAGCAACTGAACGCCATTTTTAACCATCGTCGTATCATCTTCATTGGCCACTTCGTCAAAAGTGAAGCCGTATTGGAACCCTGAGCAACCGCCGCCCTGCACAAATACGCGTAACTTTAGCTCTGCATTTCCTTCTTCTTCAATTAATTGGGCGACTTTTCTTGCGGCGTTATCACTAAAGATAATCGGTGCTGGCATTTCAGTAATGGCGTTCATTGATGACTCCAGATAAATATTCAAATGAACCGTTAATGGCGCACTTTTTGTCTTGTTCAGTGCAGCTATTAACGGTGGATGTTTTACTGCAACTGCTTTGTTTCATTTACTGCTGATCACTGGCAACGATTCCTGCCTTATATGCCTGCTGATCGGCATGGTATGAACTACGCACCATAGGGCCCGAGGCGGCATTCACAAAGTGCATTTTGTAGGCTTCTTCCTCGTACATTTTGAAGGTGTCCGGGTGCACATAACGCAGCACCGGCATGTGACCGCCGGACGGTTGCAAGTACTGCCCGATGGTCAACATGCTGACAGCGTGCGCACGCAAATCACGCATCACTTGCAAGATTTCGGCATCGGTCTCACCCAGCCCCACCATGAGACCGGACTTGGTCGGTATGGCGGGATGCGCGTGCTTGAAATTTTTTAACAAGTTGAGTGAGTTTTGAAAATCTGCACCGGGGCGGGCTTCTTTGTACAGGCGCGGCACGGTTTCGATATTGTGGTTCAATACGTCCGGCGGCGCGGTGCTGAGGATGCTGAGCGCCAAATCCAGCCGGCCGCCAAAATCAGGCGTAAGGATTTCGATGCGCGTGTTGGGTGAGCGTGACCGTATCTGGCGTATGCATTCAACAAAATGGCCAGCACCGCCGTCAATCAAATCATCGCGGTCCACTGAGGTAATCACGACGTAATGGAGTTTCATCAAGGCGATCGTCTCGGCGAGCCGTTCCGGCTCGGTGCTATCGAGCGGGTTGGGGCGACCGGTGCTAACGTTGCAGAATCGGCAGCGCCGCGTGCATTTGTCGCCCATGATCATGAAGGTCGCGGCACCCTTACTCCAACATTCACCAATGTTAGGGCAAGAGGCTTCTTCACACACGGTCACCAGCTGATTGGTGCGCACGATCTCCTTGATGTCTTTGTAGCGGCCTGAGGCTGACGCCGCCTTGACGCGTATCCAATTTGGTTTTGGCAATCTTTCCGCGGCAAGAGTGTCGTCACGTTTGGTCTTCTGCGAGCCCCTTTGTTGATCGCGCCGAGTATTGGGCGATGCTGTCTGCGCTACCACAGACACGACATTTCTAAAGCGGATGGTTTCGATAGTCATCGTGCTGCTGTCCTCGCCTTTAAGCTTGTAGATGTGTCCATAAATAACATTATCGTCCGTTCGCCAATGCCAGAAACTCCGTGCGCAGCGCCAGATTAGACAGAAGTTCGCCCAGCATGGCTGAGGTGATGGTTTCTTCTCCTTGTGTGCGGATACCCCGGCTTTCCATGCACAGGTGTCGGCAGTGTATGACTACGCCAACCGCTTTTGGCTCCAGATGGCTCATGAAAGCATTGGCAATTTGAACGGTGAGTCGCTCCTGTCCCTGCAATCGCTTGGCAAAGCAATCAACCAAGCGCGTCAGCTTTGATAGACCGACTATTTTTCCGTCTGGAACATAGCCGATCGTGGCGGTACCAAAAAACGGCGCCAGATGGTGCTCACAATGGCTGTAGACCGGAATGCCCCGTATGAGGATCAACTCGTCGTACCCTTCCGCCCCGTCTTCAAACACTTTCAGCAGCTCAGCCGGGTCTTGCGCATAACCAGAAGTTCAGTGTTTCCAGGCTTTTGCAACACGGGACGGTGTTTCTACCAGGCCGGCTCTATCTGGATCCTCGCCTAAGCTGATGAGAAGACGACGCCAATCGTGCTCGGTAAATTGCTGCTCCGGACTCGGTATTTTTTCTGTCGATGTTGCTCGTGTTGTGAACGTGTTATTCATGCGGTTTGTTGACCTTTAGTCGTAAGCGACGTAATGCTTAAATATCAAATACATAAATCTTCACTTTTTTTGTCTGCTTACTGTCAGCCAGACAAGAGGTGCATCAATCCCAGCGGTTATCGCGTACCTGAACCTCGCCATTTTCTATGCGTACCGGGAAGGTGCTGGTCGGTTCGTAAGCGGGAGCAGACAATGCCACGCCGGTACGGATGCAGAAGCGTGCGCCGTGGCGCGGGCAAATGATCTGGTCGCCTTCGACGGTGCCGCCGGTAAGCTGGCCACCATCGTGGGTGCAGACGTCTTCGATGGCGTAATACTGGCCGTCGAGATTAAATACGACGATCTGCGTGTCGTCTACATCGATAACCCGTCGCTCGCCTGGCGCGACTTCTTCGGCCCGCGCTACTGTGACCCATTCACTCATTGCAAGCCTTCATTCATCCAACTCCCCCTGTCAAATTGTGTGTTCGGTACGGCCTTGTGTCATACGAAATTCGCTCCCGCGTAGCGCCGAAACGGATCGGGCTGCGTCGGCGAATTCATATTCGGTGCGCATGAAATTTTCATCCACCGATATAAGACATCTCAATTTTTTTACTTTGTGCAGTCTCTTCCGTACGAATTTCTGAATACCTGTCTTCACGTTGACTCAAGATCAATCCGATGGCAGCGGCAATTTGTGCGTCGCTCTTGTCCGCACGGATGAGTGCGCGCAAATCATGACCGGACTGCGCGAACAGGCAGGTGTACAGCTTGCCATCGGTCGAGAGGCGGGCGCGCGTGCAAGTGGAACAAAAGGCTTGCGTCACGCTGGAGATGACGCCGATTTCGCCGCTACCATCGGCATAGATCCAGCGCTCGGCAACTTCACCGGTGTAGTTGGGTTCGGCTTCGATGAGTGGCATCTCGGCGCCGATCATGCGCACGATCTGAGCCGAGGGAATGACATCGTTCATGCGCCAGCCGTTGGAAGCGCCCACGTCCATGAATTCGATGAAGCGAACGATGTGGCCGCTACCCTTGAAGCGTCGCGCCATCGCAACAACATCCTGATCGTTGCCCCCTTTTTTCACCACCATGTTGATCTTGATGGGCGCAAAACTCGCGTCGTGCGCAGCGTCTATGCCTCTCAGCACATCCTCTACCGGAAAATCGACGTCATTCATGGCGCGGAATACTGCTTCATCGAGCGAATCGAGGGAGACGGTGACACTCTGTAGGCCTGCGGCCTTGAGCGCGCGGGCTTTTTTGGATAATAGCGAGGCGTTGGTGGTGAGGGTCAGATCTAGTGATTTTCCGTCATGCGTCTTGAGGGCGGCCAGCATCTCGATCAACACTTCGAGGTTTTTACGCAGCAGAGGTTCGCCGCCGGTGAGGCGGATTTTTTCGACGCCATGGGCGACGAACAGGCGCGTCATGCGCGTGATTTCCTCAAAGCTCAAGAGTTCGGATTTCGGCAAAAATTGATAGTCCTTGTCGAATACTAACTTTGGCATGCAATAGGTGCAGCGGAAATTGCAGCGGTCAGTTACAGAAATGCGCAGGTCACGCAAGAGCCGACCACGCGTGTCCGCCAGCGTACCACCTAGGCTAAACGCGTGCGCCGGAATGATGGCCACACGGCTGACGGCGCGCTGATCAACTACGGGAATGAGCGTCGTGCTCATAGAGGCTTTGTCGCCTGGAGTGTTTGTTTTTTCATACCGTCTTTGCTTGTGCCAAGCGTTGCAAATGTTCATTAGCAGTGAAATCACCTTGCAGTGCTGCAAGCTGATACCAGTGTGATGCCTGGCTAATGTCCGCCGCAATACCTAAACCGAATTCATACAACTCGCCAAGACCACGCTGCGCCATAGCGAAATGTTGTTGTGCTGCGAGCTGCATCCAAGAAAAGGCGATGGCCTCGTCCTTACGCACGCCACGGCCGCGCAGGTAGCGTATCGCCAGCAAACGTTGTGCGCGGGCTATGCCATAGCTAGCGTCAGTTCGTAATACTTCCGCCGATTCTTCCCACGTCAAAAAAGCTTTCAGCGCATTGAGTTCGTCAGTCATTCTCATGCCTCCTATTAATCTCTTCGCCACGCCTCATACCTTGTCCGATCAGGTGATTCTCGCTCAACTTCTGCGTGAGCTTGTTGGTCACGGACAGGGATTCCTGTGGATCCTGCCCACTCACGTTTAGATATTCAATGTCCCTGTCTCCATGATGCGCTAGTTGGCGGCGTAGACGCGCACGTCCTGCGATATCTTCATTGAACAGAAATGGGGTCCGCACATCGCGCAAAAATGTGCTGACTTGGCACCCTCCGCTGGTAGGGTTTCATCATGGAATTCCCGCGCCGTGTCTGGATCGAGACCGAGATTGAACTGGTCTTCCCAACGGAACTCGAAGCGTGCCTTGGACAAGGCGTTGTCGCGGATTTGAGCGCCGGGGTGTCCCTTGGCAAGGTCGGCCGCATGGGCCGCAATCTTGTAGGTGATGACACCCGTCTTGACATCATCTTTGTTCGGCAGGCCGAGGTGCTCCTTGGGCGTGACGTAGCACAGCATGGCAGTGCCGTACCAGCCGATCATGGCCGCGCCGATGCCAGAAGTGATGTGGTCATAGCCTGGTGCAATATCGGTAGTCAGCGGCCCGAGGGTGTAGAACGGTGCTTCGTGGCACTTGTCCAACTGTAATGCCATGTTTTCTTTAATCATGTGCATCGGCACGTGACCGGGGCCTTCTATCATGACTTGAACGTCGTGCTTCCATGCGATCTGGGTCAGCTCACCCAAGGTTTTTAATTCACTGAACTGCGCTTCGTCATTGGCGTCGAAGATCGAACCGGGACGCAGGCCATCACCCAGACTAAAGCTGACGTCATACGCCTTCATGATCTCGCAGATGTCTTCGAAATGGGTGTACAGGAATGACTCCTGATTATGTGCCATGCACCACTTGGCCATGATCGAGCCGCCGCGCGAAACAATTCCAGTCATGCGATTGGCGCACATCGGCACATACGCGAGCAAGACACCGGCATGGATCGTGAAGTAATCGACGCCCTGTTCGGCTTGCTCGATAAGCGTGTCGCGGTAGATTTCCCAGGTCAGGTCTTCGGCCTTGCCGTTGACTTTCTCTAGCGCCTGGTAAATCGGCACGGTGCCGATCGGCACGGGGGAATTGCGAATAATCCATTCGCGCGTCTCGTGGATATTTTTGCCGGTGGACAGATCCATCACATTGTCAGCACCCCAGCGGATCGCCCAGGTCAGTTTGTCGACTTCCTCGCAGATGCTGGAGGTGGTGGCAGAGTTGCCGATATTGGCATTTATTTTCACCAGGAAATTGCGACCAATAATCATCGGTTCAATTTCTGGATGGTTGATGTTGAGCGGGATGATGGCGCGGCCACGGGCAACTTCTTCGCGCACAAACTCAGGTGTAATTTCGGCCGGAATGCTGGCACCGAATGATTCGCCCGGATGCTGGCGACCCATTAATGCAGCCATTTTTTTGCTTGACTGTCCGGATGATTCTAATTCTTCCAGATACTCCTTGCGCCGCATATTTTCGCGGATGGCGACGTACTCCATCTCTGGTGTGATGATGCCCTGGCGGGCATAGTGCATCTGTGACACATTTTTGCCTGGCAATGCGCGACGCGGCTTGCGCGTGAGGTTAAATCGCATGTCGGCCAGCTTCGGGGCATTCATGCGCTCAATGCCGTAAGCCGAACTCGGGCCGCATAGCTCCTCGGTGTCGCCCCGCTCAATAATCCATGGCGTGCGCGGCGTTTGCAAACCGGAGCTGATGTCAATACTGACATGGGGATCGGTGTACGGTCCGGAGCAATCATAGACAACAATCGAAGGGTTCTTCTCAACATCGTAGGGAGCGGCGGTATCTGACTGGCTGATTTCGCGCATCGCCACCTGGATATCAGGGCGCGATCCTTCGATATAGATTTTGCGCGAATTGGGCAGTGGCAGGATTGCACGTTCATCCACCGTAGCGGTGGTGGACAGGAATTTCGGTGTTGCGTTCATTGGGTTCCTAGGTGAACTACATTACATTTTGATTCGGCATATTCTGTGAGGGTGATGGCTGATGCAGAGATCATCTCGATACGACACCGGCGGCAGCGTCCTTCATCGCCGCAGGCTTACCCGGGGCGAAGTTGATGCAAAGCTCGTCAACCTCATTCAACAGCAGCGGCACATTCACGAACCCGCACGCATACGGTACCTGCCCCTCCCTGCAGCAGCCATCACCCTCCAGATACTTACACGATGCACAGGTGCCAAAGGGAGGCATACCCTTCTCCAACGTCACCTGACCAAGCATGCGCTGCAAGGTATGCGCGAAGTCGCCACGCACTCCGGCTGGCAGTGCATCCACCGCACGAACCATGACTTCAAAACAGTCGTTTGCAAGAACGGCCGTGGCTTTATCGGTAAGATCGAGCCGGGCGCTGCGCCCGTCGATCTCAGAGCGTAGCCGCGTCAGATAACCTTGTGTTTCGAGGTTTTTGATCGTCTGCGACGCTGTGCCCCGGGTCGTGCCATGAAACGTAGCGAAAGCGGAAGGCGTCCGCGAGAAGCGGTTGGCTCGCGCGAAGTATCTGAGCACCGTCCACTGTGCCGCCGTCAAGCCCTTCGCAAACCCTTCGCCGAATCCTATGCGCCCCAAGTGCAAGAACAGCTCTGCAATGCCACGACTATCCATTTTAGCTCCTTGATCATGCTGATATAGTAGCGTTTAAAAACCATAGTTACAAGAATTTAATTTCGTATAGCTACTAATAATCGGTAAGTACCACCTCTGCGTGGAAACGGTTGCCGGCCAAGGTTGCCGTGACGAATTCAGCGCGGATCACGAAGTCGCCGAAGCGTTCGCCCTCGTTCCGCTGTTTCGCGTACTGCACGATTAGCGGATCGCCTCGATCTGCGCTCGCGCCTCGGCCGTGATGTTGGCGAGGATCGCCTTCGCCCCATGTCGCCGCATAGACAATGAGGTTCTTCGTCTTGGCGAGAAGACCCATGTCGGCGTCCGCCATGTCGATGACGCGTGCATCGAGGCCATGCTTCTGTGCGGCCTTCTTCGCCTTGATGGCGAGGCTTTCGGCGTTGCCACTTTCGGTGGCGTAGAGGACCGTCAGAGATGCCCGCGGCCTAGCCGTAGTCGCCGGCACCGCCTCAGCGCCCTGTGCCGCCTCGAAGCCCGCGAAAAAACCAGCGAGCCAGCTCCGCTGCAGCGACGTCGTTCGCGACACGACCTTGTTCAAAACGCTAATCTCCTCCGTAGAGAACGGAGCGTTTTTTGGGATCAACGGTATGGCGCTCATAAATGCTTTCTACAATTCATTGTTTCGTGTTTCTGCAGGACCGTGTCAATGCCGGAGTAAAGATGTACCAAATGGCGCGTTAAAAGTGCCGAGTCCAAGTTTAGCAGCCCACATCTTCTCCATTTGCGCTTGCATCACTGTCGCAAAGCCACTTTGAATCTCGTCGAGCTGTCGCAGAGTGTCCTGATGCGAGGACAGCGATGTCATTGATGATAGTAACGGCCGCAACGCCGTACAAAACATGTGGAAGTTGCGTCCCGCTGCCACGGCTTGGTTCAGGAACGCGAAGTGATGTCCGCCACCCGTCCATGGCTGGTAGTGCGGGTTGAACACATCGCAGAATCCGAATGGACCGTAGTCGAGTGTGAAGCCACCGGCCGCGCAGTTGTCGCTGTTGAAGTTGCCCTGGCAGTAGCCGACGCGGATCCAGTTCGCCACAAGCGACGTCAGGCGGCTGCGTAACTCGCGCGCGAGCAACACCACTTTTTCGGCAGTGCTTAGTTTCTTGTCGATGACGTTACCGTACTCACGATCGATCAAGTGCAACACAATCTGCTCGAGCTCCTCCATCGCTTTCGGGTGTTCCTTCTTGCGCGCACGGCGACCGAAGAGCTCGAGTTGACCGACCCGAATGAACGACGGTGCGACCCGCGTCGAAATAGCGACTGCCTCCGATATAAGCATGTCGGGATCCTGCGAGCGCGAGCCCTCCGAATACCACGGCCGCTTGACCTTCTCCGTTTTTGAAACGTACAAACTCAGAGACCGTGACGTTGGCACACCGAGCGCATGCATGTGCTCCTGCGCTAAGAACTCCCGGACACTTGAGCGCAGGACGGCGTGACCATCCGCGCCGCGGCAGTATGGCGTCCGGCCGCCACCTTTTAGCTGCATTTCCCAGCGTCGACTGTTGATGACGGCCTCAAGCACGGAAACTGCGCGACCGTCGCCGTATCCGTTGCCGGTTTGGAACGGGCACTGTTGGGTGTATTCGGTGCCGAAGATGGACAATGCGTACACACACGCCCAACCCACCTTGCGCATCGGCTTCGGAACGTGCGAGATGTCGCCGGAGAACATGCGGACGAAGTCGCCCGACTGTGCCATGCGGTCGGCGAAGCCAAGTTCGCGAAAAAAGTTTTTGCTGTGAGCGACGTACTCGGGGTCTTTGATTGGCGTGGGATTGATGGGGACATAATGGCCCGTAAAAACTTGTCGCGGCGCGTGGTCGGCTCCGTCTGCTTTCGCGTCAGGATCGCAGTTGAGCGCGTCCATAAGCGAGTAGTTTGCCAACTTTGCAAGATCGTCGAGCGTCGCGATGGTTGGGGAGATTTCGTGGAATAGTCGATTTTGCATGTATTGGCCTGATTTTTGCCCTGATATTTATCTTGGTATCTACCCAGCCCGCGAGTAGAACGGCTGCTTACCTGCGGCGTGATCTGTCACATCGACGATTTCCAGGATTTCTGGGGCGACTCTTCTTACCATCACTTCCAAGCCCTGCCTCAGGGTTACTTGAGAAGACCCGCAGCCTTGGCAGCCGCCGCTCATGCTGATGAAAAGCTTGCCTTGGCGGACCTCCACCAGCGAAATTTTTCCGCCGTGGTTCGCTACAGAGCGATTGACTTCCTTGGCCAGCAGTTGCTGGACAAGTACGCCAAGTTCGACATCGGATCGTCCTTGCGGGCTGGTGCAAGCCGCCATCTCCAGGATCGATGGCACGCCGCTGAGCAACTGCATCCGGATCGCCGTTGCGATGGCCGTTTTCAGTTCTGCCCACGAGGTGCCCGCTTGCTTGACGATGGTCGCCACATTTTCTGCGATGAGCACATTGGCCACACCAGAAAGCGCGAACAGTCGCTCGACTAGCGGCGACCCGGCAGATCGTTCCTGGCTACCGAAAAAAAAAGGGCCGCCGGGATGTAAGCTGCGGCTCACGGTGAACTTGCAGGTGTCAGGGTCGGCCAGAGAAGTCTGCGCGCGGATACTGACTGGCTGCTCTACCAGCATGCTGCCTGTGTTAGACACTTTCGACGTCCTTCGCCGCAGCGCCCAAGGCGCGCAGGTCATTGAAGGCATGTATTCCCGTGTTATGACCATCGCTCCAATGGAAGCCGAGCGCATAGTTGCCGATGCTCTGTATCTGTTGCGGACTGACATCAGAGCGCACCGTTTTTGGGTCGAGCAAGGGGCGTCCGCTCATCTCCTCGACGCACAGGGCGCAACGACACGACAGACGCAACTCACGCACATCAAGCTCGTCGCGATGGCCATCCTCCCAGAGGATGGATAAGGTACGCGGATCGCGGCGCGCAAATCCGATGGGAATGTTGTGCGCACCGTCAGGCCGCGCCGTGCCCTCCATCCAGGCTGGCGCGCCCTCGTTGCTATCCCACTTCCAGACAAAGGGTTTCAACGCCACGACCGTCGTGTGCAGCTTTGCCACCAGCGTTGCTGCGATGGCGGCATACACCAAGGAGCTGTCCGACTTCGGCTGATCCACTACGATAGGTCTACCCTCATCACCGCAAGTGACAACATCGGCATCAAGCGGTAAGGCACCCAGAAACGGGATGCCGAGCTCCTGGCTCATCTGCTCGCCGCCGCCGTGACGGAAGATATCCGTGCTCTCGCCGCAGTGCGGGCAGGTGAAGCTGCGCATGTTTTCGACGATACCGAGAATTGGCACCTGCACTTTCTCGAACATGCGCAAGCCGCGCCGCGCGATCTTGAGGCTCACGGCCTGAGGTGTCGTGACGATCACCACGCCCGACAGCGGCATGCTCTGCGCCAGCGTCAACTGGGTGTCGCCAGTGCCTGGCGGGAGATCGAGTATCAGGTAGTCCAATCTTCCCCATTGCACACCGCCGACGAACATCTTCAGATATTTTCCCACCATTGGTCCGCGCAAAACGGCCGGTTTATCGTCTCCGGTGAGCATGCCCATCGATACCGCCTTCAGGCCGTGCCGTTCTGCCGGGATCATCATGTTCTCCGCGGTCATCGCTGGTAGCTCACCGGTCGGGATACCGAGCATGCCGGGGATGCTAGGGCCAAGGATGTCGGCATCAACTATGCCGACCCGCGCGCCTAGTTGTTGCAGTGCGAGTGCCAGATTGACGCTGACAGTGGATTTTCCGACGCCACCCTTACCACTGCCGACGGCGATGATATGCCGTATCCCTGGCAGTTTTTCAGCATCAACCCCCGCTTGGGATGCGGCGACTGGCGCCTGCTGTGGGCGGTAAGACTGTTCAGTGCTTTGCATGGCGCAAGTTCCTTGTGTTTTTAGTTTAGGGTTAAATTACGCTAAGTCAGGCAACCGGCAAGTTGAGCATGCCTCAATACATCGACAACGCGCTGTCAACGTGTTGTGACCATGCATGGACGCCACCTGGCAGGCTTATCATCTCTGTAAAACCATTCCGTTCTAAAAATAACGCCACCTGCATGGTGCGGGCGCCGTGGTGGCAGATGCAGAATATAGGCTGCTGTCTGTCCAGCTCAGACAGTCTGTCGAAAATGGTATTCATCGGCATTGGTACGGCGCCGTCAATATGACCTGCTTGAAATTCCCACTCTTCACGGACATCAAGTAAGACGGGCTGCAAACGCAGATCATCTGCAAGCCATGCGGCCAATTCAAAGGCGTTTAAAGTCTTCATTTTTTCTTCTCTACACCGCTATCAGTTCGATATTCGGCTCTATCGTCCGCACCAGATTCTCGATGCCTTTGAGCGTCCCCGCGATTGAGCTCGGGCAGGTGCCACAAGCACCTTGATAGTGAATGCTGAGATAATTGCCCGCCAAACCAACTATGTGCAGATCACCGCCATCGCCTTGTAAAGAAGGGCGGATCTGTTCATCAATCAGCTCGGTGATGTGTTCAAGACGGGCCTGATCCTCGTCACTGAGGTCGGCGATGGCAGTGCGCGCTTGCGCAAGCGTGGCAGCCGATTGCGCAGCAGCTGCCGGTGCGGCGCGCAGTGGCACGGCAATTAAGCGCACTAACTCGGGCCAGTCGGCCTCGCCATCTTGCGTTACGGTGAGCCAGCGATCCACGTAAAACACATTGCTTACGTGTTCAATCTCGAACAGTGTCGAGGCGAGTACATCGTCCCGGGCTTGTCCGGCGTTTTCGTAGGAGTGGCTAATACCCCAGGTGAGTGGCTCGTGGAGCGTAAATTTCACCGCATTCGGGTTGGGCGTGTCTTCAATTTCAGCAATTTTTGGCATGGCAATTTCCTTAAACTGATTCGACTGCCGCTTGCAGCAATTTTTGCAGTTCGCCTTGATCAAACATCTCGCGCATGATGTCGGAACCGCCGACAAACTCGCCCTTGATATACAGCTGCGGTATGGTCGGCCAATTAGCGTAGGTCTTGATGCCATCGCGGATTGCCTGGTCGCCCAACACATCCACCGTGAACAGCGTGGGTCCACCGCAAGCTGCGAGCATCTTGATTGCCGCACCGGAGAAGCCGCACTGCGGGAAGTTGGGCGACCCCTTCATGTATAGGACGACTGGGTGAGTAGTTACTTGTTGCTTAATTCTTTTTTGCGTGTCTATCATGATTCTTTTCCTCGGCAATTTAATTGCCATCTTTGAGCCAAGTCTCAGGCGTAAAAGTTCGTATTGACAGTGCATGAATTTCTGAACGCATGCGCTCGCCTAGTGCCAAATATACTAATTGATGTTGCTGCACCATGTTCTTGCCGTTGAATTGCGGGCTAACGATCACCGCCTCGAAGTGCTGACCGTCATCGCCCTTCACTTCGACGTAATCACTAGGCAATCCATCTATGATGTAGCTTCTTAAATCACTTGCTGTCAGCATCGTCTACTCTCAATGTAAAGTTACCCGGAACACCTACAAGGACCACAGGAACGATGCAATCGTCAAAACTTCTGTGTGTTCCTATCGGGAAAATTATTTTCATGGCTCAGGCAGCGCCGATTGCCGCGTGCATAGGGTCATGTTCCGCCTCGGTCGTCGTGTTCTCAATGGCGTTGAATGCTGCCTGCAGTGTGTGCCACGGCAGAATCGCGCATTTGACGCGCGTCGGCAGCTCGGCTATCCCGGCAAACACCGTCAGCCGACCGATGTGGTGAGCGCCGTTCAGATCGAGCTTGCCGGTCGCCATGTCGAGAAATTCGTGGATCAATACTTCTGCCTCACCCCGGGTTTTTCCCTTGACAGCGACCGTCATCATCGATGCCGAGGCCTTGCAGATTGCGCACGCGGCGCCTTGAAACGCGATGCCGTCGACACATTCACCACACAGATTCAGTGCTACGTCGATGTGGTCGCCACACAGCGGATTGTGGCCTGCCGCATGGTGACTGGCATGCGCGAGCATGCCGTAATTGCGCGGCTTCTTGTTATGGTCGAGGATAACCTCTTGATATAAAGCTCTAGGATCGGCCATTATGCAAACACTTTCTGCACGGTGCGGATACCGGCGATCAGGGCATCGACTTCTGCCATGCTGTTGTAAAACGCAAACGAGGCGCGCGAGGTGGCCGGCAATTTGAAGCGCTGCATTACTGGCTGCGCGCAATGATGCCCGGTGCGCACAGCGACGCCTTCTTGATTGAGTAAGGTCCCGATGTCGTGCGGGTGCACACCGTCAACTGCAAACGACAACACTGCGGCCTTGTGCAGAGCGGTGCCGATAATGCGCACTCCCGGTATCCGAACCATCTGCTCGCTGGCGTAATTGAGCAGAGCAAGTTCATGCTGGCCAATGGTGTCCATGCCGATGTCCGACAAATAATCCACTGCGGCACCAAGCCCGATGGCGGCCGCGATCGGTGGCGTCCCAGCTTCAAATTTGTGCGGGATCGTATTGTAGGTGGTTTTCTCAAACGTCACCGACATGATCATGTCGCCGCCGCCCTTGAACGGAGCCATCTGCTCTAACCATGCAGCCTTGCCATAGAGAATGCCGATGCCAGTCGGACCGCATAGTTTGTGACCTGAAAATGCATAAAAGTCACAGTCCAGATCCTGTACGTCGACCGGCATGTGCGGCACGGCCTGTGCACCATCGACCAGCACCGGCACCCCGTGTGCATGGGCAAAGGCGATCATCTGCTTGATCGGATTGATCGTGCCCAGCGCGTTCGAGACGTGCATGACGCCGACAAATTTAGTGCGCGCATTAAATAGCTGCTCGTACTCGTCTATCAGTAGCTCGCCGGCGTCATTGATCGGCACTACACGAATCCTTGCGCCTTTTTCTTCTGCCAGCATTTGCCACGGCACGATGTTGGAATGGTGCTCGAGCGTGGTCAGGATGATTTCATCACCTGGCCCGATGAACTTGCGGCCGTAGCCGTGCATCACCAGATTGATGGCATCGGTGGTGCCGCTGGTGAAGATCACTTCGCGTTCTTCCCGCGCGTGAATGAAATGTTGCAGCTTGCGCCGCGCCTCTTCAAATTCGTTAGTCGCGATCTCCGAAAGAGTATGCACCGCACGATTGATATTAGCGTGTTGTGTGCTTTGATAACGCACCATGCGATCAATCACCTGCTGCGGCATCTGGCTAGATGCCGCATTGTCGAGATACACCAAAGGTTTGCCGTTCACTTGCAGCTTGAGGATGGGAAAATCGGCACGTATCCGCTCGACGTCGAAGCTGGCGTCGGTTGCTGCTTCAAGCGCTATTTTTTGGACTATTTGGAGGCTACTCATGGCGAGCCCGTCGTTTGTTCGAGCACGGTCTGCTCGAGTTGAAGTTTGAGTGAGGCAACCGGAATACGGTCGATGATCTCGGCGCCGAACGCATACGTCAGTAGATTGCGCGCCGCCGCCTCGGTCAAGCCGCGGCTCTGTAGATAAAACACCTCTTCGCTGTCGAGCTGGCCTATGGTTGCACCGTGCGTGCATTTAACATCGGAAGCAAAAATTTCTAGCTGCGGCTTGGTATCGATGTGCGCCTTGGTAGTCAATAGCAAGTTACGGTTGGACTGTTTTGCATCGGTACCCTGTGCACCTTTGTGCACCATGACTTTACCGTTGAAGACGGCATGCGCGCTGCCGCCGACGATGCACTTGTGCTGCTGACGGCTGGTACCGTGTGGATGGGCATGATCCATACAGGTATGCGTATCAGCCAGCTGCCTGCCTGAGATTAGCGTCAGACCGTCAAGTGCGCAGGTGGCGCCATCGGCCGTTTGCAGCACGTTCAGGTTATAGCGCGAAATGCGCGCACCCAGCGCGACACTCACCGACTGATAATTGCTGGCGCGCCCAAGCGACACCGCGCAGCTCGCAATATGAAACGCTTGACTACCTTCGCGCTGCACCCGGATGTGATTCACATGCGCACTCTCTTCGAGCACGATTTCGGTCACCGCGTTGGTGAAGTGGGGCTCTTCTTGCCAGCGCGGTTGGTACAACACCACGTAATCCTCGATCACGGTCACGGCACTGCCAGCCTCAGCCAGTACCAGGCAACGCGGCGTACTGACCACCTCTTTTTGGGTCGCAATAAACAGTACATGCACAGGCGCTGCCAGCGCTATGTCACGCGGCAAGATGAGTACGGCAGCATCATGCAAAAATGCGGTATTTTGTGCAGTAAATACCTCGTTATTAAATGCGGCGTGGCGGCCAAGATGGGCTTCTAGCGCCGCTTTGTGGGTAGCCATTGCTGCCGTCAGGCTGGACACCATCACACCACTATCTAAGCCGTCACCTTCATTGGCACTGGACAAATGCGGCGCATAAAGTCCATCCACAAAGACCAGCCTGGTAGTTGCTTCTTCAATGTAAAAATGAGCAACATCAGCTGCGTCGATTGCACTTGCACTGAGTGCTGGTGCAAACGACATCTTGCTCAGCAGGGAAATATCGGTAAAGCGCCAATCCTCGTCACGGGTAGTGGGCTGCTTGAGTACGCCGAAGCGCTCAACCGCCTGCGCGCGCAATGCCTTGAGCCACGCCGATTGGCTCGCCTCCATTTGCAGTTGCGGCTGCCCTGCCATCAGGCTGGTAAAATAATGTCCGGCAAGCGCCGGCACCAATGGGGTCGTTTCGCTCATGCGGGCACACTCGCAGCAACCTTGTGCTCGGCGCTGACCCATTCGTAACCGCGCGTCTCCAGTTCCATTGCCAGCGCCTTGCCGCCAGTCTTGATAATGCGCCCGGCTTCCATCACGTGCACGTAGTCTGGCACGATATAGTTCAGCAGACGCTGATAGTGGGTCACCATCACCATCGCATTGTCTTGTTTAGCGAGCTGATTCACACCTTGGGCGACGACCCTGAGCGCATCGATGTCGAGACCAGAATCGGTCTCATCAAGAATGGCCAGACGGGGAGCCAGCAGCGCCATCTGCAATATTTCGTTACGTTTTTTCTCGCCGCCGGAGAAGCCTTCATTGACACTACGGTCGAGAAAATCGGGGTTCATTTCCAGCAGCTTCATCTTTTCGCGCACGAAATCATCAAATTCAAGTGGGTCGAGTTCTTCCTTGCCACGCTGTTTTTGAACCGTGTTGTACGTCAAGCGCAGGAACTGGCTGTTGCCGACGCCGGGCACCTCGATCGGATACTGGAAAGCCAGAAAAAATCCGGCGCGCGCACGTTCTTCAGGTTTCAACGCCAACAGGTTTTGGCCTTCGAGCAGCACGCTGCCGCTGGTCACTTCATAGGCTGGGTGACCGGCAAGCACCTTGGCAAAAGTGCTCTTGCCAGAACCATTGAGGCCCATGATCGCGTGGATTTCACCGCTCCTGACGGTGAAGTCAAGGTCCTTCAGAATTTCAACGCCATTGACGCTCGCGCACAGTCCGCGTACCTCAAGCAATACCTTGCTGTCTGGGTAAATCATCCGACACTCCCTTCGAGTTTAAAACTGAGGAGATTGGTCGCCTCGACCGCAAACTCCAATGGTAATTGTTGAAATACGTCTTTACAGAAGCCATTGATGATCATCGATACCGCAGCCTCGGCATCGACACCACGCTGGGCAAAGTAAAACATTTGGTCTTCGCCTATCTTCGAGGTTGACGCCTCGTGCTCAACCTGGGCACTGTTATTGAGTACCTGGATATACGGGAAGGTGTTGGCACCGCACTCTTCACCAATCAGCATCGAATCGCATTGGGAATAATTGCGCGCACCGCTGGCGCTGGCAGCAATTTTGACTAGCCCGCGGTAACTGTTGTTCGACTTGCCTGCGGAAATTCCTTTGCTCACTATCGTGCTGCGTGTATTTTTGCCTATGTGGATCATCTTGGTGCCGGTGTCGGCTTGCTGATAATTATTGGTCACCGCCACCGAATAAAACTCACCGATCGAGTTATCCCCCAACAAAACCACCGATGGATATTTCCAGGTAATCGCCGCACCGGTCTCAACCTGGGTCCACGAGATACGCGAGTGAACACCTTTGGCCAGGCCGCGCTTGGTTACAAAGTTGTAAATGCCACCGACGCCATTTTCGTCGCCCGCGTACCAGTTCTGCACGGTGGAATATTTGATGTCGGCATTGTCGAGGGCGACCAATTCAACTACCGCCGCATGCAGTTGATTAGTGCTGAACGCCGGTGCGGTGCAACCTTCCAGATAGGACACTGAGGCACCTTCCTCGGCGATGATCAAGGTGCGCTCGAATTGCCCTGACTCTTCGGTGTTGATGCGGAAGTAGGTCGACAAATCCATGGGACACTTGACGCCCTTGGGAATAAAGCAAAACGAGCCGTCGGTAAATACTGCCGAGTTAAGCGCAGCGTAAAAATTATCGGTATTCGGTACTACGCTGCCGAGATACTTTTGTACCAACTCGGGATGCTCCAGTACCGCTTCCGACATTGAGCAGAAAATGACACCGACTTCAGCCAGCTTGTGCTTGTAGGTGGTAGCTACCGAGACACTATCAAAAATCACATCGACCGCCACGCCCGCCAGCGCCATGCGCTCGTGCAGCGGTACACCCAGCTTTTCGAAGGTGCGCAACAATTCAGGATCAACCTCATCAATACTGGCTAACTTAGCTTTCAGCTTGGGCGCGGCGTAGTAGCTGATGGCCTGATAATCGATGGCAGGATGATGGCAATTTTGCCACTCCGGCTCTGTCATCTTGAGCCATGCCTGGTACGACTTGAGGCGAAAGTCGAGCAGCCATTCGGGTTCTTTTTTCTTGCTCGAAATCATACGAATAATGTCTTCATTGAGGCCCTTAGGCGCGACCTCTGATTCGATGTTGGTCACGAACCCGTGCTTGTAGGGTTGGTTGACTAGATTTTGCAGTGCCACACTCATACTATTTACCTCAATGTTTTCCACGCAATGAGCATTCATTGCGAACCGGATTTATTTTTTCAGGTTGAAGCTTTCACCACAGCCGCACTCGCTTTCGGCGTTGGGATTGTCGAACTTGAACGTCTCATTGAATCCTTCCTTGACGAAATCAACGTGTGAGCCGTCGAGAAATGGCAGGCTGACAGCATCGACCACCAGCGCTGCGTCATGCGACTCGAACACCTGGTCTCCAGCACGCACTTCGTCGGCGTAGTCGAATGTGTATGCAAAGCCGGAACAGCCGACCTTTTTTATACCCACTCGCAAGCCCACCCCGCTGCCGTTTTTCGCCACCTGCGCCAGGATTTTTTTTGCTGCTTTTTCCGTCAAAGTGATTGTCATAACTATTTGCCTTTCAAATTGGGCTTATATCGCCAAGTATTTAAGCCGAGATGTCCATTAGTTCCTTGCGTCGTCATTGGTTACGTCTACTTATTACGGCGCGGCAGAGCATGACGGCTGGAGGTGGTGTCATCGACACCCTGGTCGCCTTCTCGTCGAACTTTAAGATACTTTGCAAAGTATATTATATGCTTATGTCATTTGACTAGTAAATACTTTATAATCTAAATAATTTCTGGGCAAAAGCTGGGAAAATTATCAATAATTCAATTTTAAATGAATGGAAAGATAGGTGACTATGCAAGCTGCCAACGTGAGCGCGTCAGAGCCCGGTTCCGGTCGCGATCGCATCCTATTCCTGCTTAAGAGGGACGGACCTCAGTCGACCTCTGCGCTAGCACAACAGTTGACCGTGACGGCTATGGCCGTCCGCCAGCACCTTTCCGTCTTGAACGCAGAGGGGTTGGTCGATTTCAGCGACGAGCAGCGCAAACTGGGGCGACCTGCACGTATTTGGCAGCTGACAGCCGTGGCCCATGAACGATTCCCGGATCACCACGCCCAGCTCGCGGTTGACATGCTGCAGGTGGTTCAGAGCGTCTTCGGCGAAGAAGGCCTGGAACGAGTCACCGACGAATGGACGCGCCAACAAGTGGTCGCCTATCGCGCACGGATGCCCAGCCCAGACCTGCCACTAGCCCAGCGCGTGGCCGCACTGGTCAGGATCCGCCGTGAGGAAGGCTTTATGGCCGAGTGCGGCCCCGCCCAGACTGGCGTGATCGAACTCGTCGAGAATCACTGCGCGATCGCCAAAGCAGCGCACCTTTGTACCAAGCTCTGCGGCGGCGAACTGACGGTGTTCCGTGCGGTTCTCGGCGTCGGTGTCACGGTTGAGCGCGTCGAGCACTTCCTCGCTGGCGATCGCCGCTGTACTTACCGCATCCTGGAGGAGCCTGGCGTGCCCTTGCCGAACTCCGGCCAGTAGTTGTAGTGACTCGCGTTTGAAACCCCAATGACTTGCAATCGTCAGCCTCTTGGGGTTGACGGGTCAATACATATAAGTTGCCAATGTTGGCAGGTAGGACAAATTCCGGCGGTTTGGGCTTGCTATCTCTAAGAGAGTATATTAATTGGCAGACTATGAGTGTTACCGGTCTTGCATTTTTTGCATTTTTCGGGAGAAACTATGAACGACTCTTACTCCACCCGCGACACTCTCAGCGTTAACGGCACCGACTACGCCATCTTCAGCTTGGCGAAACTGGGCCAGCGCTTCGACTTGGCCCGTCTGCCGTTTTCGATGAAAATCTTGTTGGAAAACCTGCTGCGCGGCGAAGACGGCGTGTCGGTCACCAAAGCCTCGATCGAGGCAGTCGCTCAGTGGCAAGCAACGGAAGAACCCAGAACAGAAATCGCCTTCATGCCGGCGCGCGTCGTGCTACAGGACTTCACTGGAGTGCCCTGCATCGTCGATTTTGCGGCGATGCGCGACGCAGTGGTCAAGCTAGGTGGTTCGGCCGCCAACATCAACCCCTTGATCCCGTCCGAGCTGGTGATTGACCATTCGGTACAGGTCGATTCCTTCGGTAAGTCCGACTCCCGCGAGATTAACGGTCAGATGGAATTTGCCCGCAACGGCGAACGTTACAGCTTCTTGCGCTGGGGCCAGAAAGCCTTCAACAATTTTAAGGTTGTGCCGCCCAACACCGGCATTGTGCATCAGGTGAACCTCGAGCATCTGGCGCGCGTAGTGATGGAGGGCACTATTGACGGCGTGAAGTACGCGTTCCCCGATACGGTGTTTGGCACCGATTCACACACCACAATGGTCAATGGGCTGGGTGTGCTCGGCTGGGGCGTTGGCGGCATCGAAGCCGAGGCCGCGATGCTGGGGCAGCCGAGTTCGATGCTGATTCCGCAAGTGGTCGGTTTCAAGCTTACCGGCAAGCTGCCCGAAGGCACAACCGCGACTGATCTCGTGCTGACTGTTACACAAATGCTGCGTGCATTTGGCGTGGTCAACAAATTCGTTGAGTTCTATGGAGACGGCCTGAACTACTTGCCACTGGCTGACCGAGCGACCATCGCCAACATGGCACCGGAATACGGCGCCACTTGCGGGATCTTCCCTATCGATAACGAATCCTTGAGTTATCTGCGCCTGTCCGGCCGCAGTGAAGAACATATCGGCCTCGTCGAGGCCTACGCTAAGGCCCAAGGCCTGTGGCACAGCGACCAGGAAGCCGATTACAGTGCAACCTTGCATCTGGACATGGGTACGGTGTTACCATCGCTCGCCGGTCCGAAACGACCGCAGGACCGCGTGCAGTTATCGGACATGAAGAACAATTTCACGACCAACCTCGTGGGCTTCACCGCCAACCGCAAGCCGGACAAACAATCCACTCAACGCTTCGAAGACGAGGGCGGCGACACCGCCGTCGAGCATGACACCTCAGTCCACGCTTCGAGTCCAGTATTGATGAACGGGCACGATACTGAGCTGAAAGACGGTGCAGTGGTTATCGCCGCGATCACATCGTGTACCAATACGTCCAATCCTGCGGTGATGCTGGCAGCTGGACTAGTCGCTCGCAATGCTCTGGCTAAGGGTTTAAAGGCTGCGCCATGGGTCAAGACTTCCATGGCTCCAGGTTCATTAGTGGTGACTGATTACTTGACCAAGGCAGGCCTACTCGCTGACCTGGAACAACTCGGCTTCTTCATCGTCGGCTACGGTTGCACGACTTGCATCGGTAATTCCGGCCCCTTGCCCGACGATGTGTCCCGTCGCATCGCTGACAAAGACCTGATCGTGGCTGCGGTCTTGTCCGGCAACCGCAACTTTGAAGGCCGTGTACATCCGGAAGTGAAAATGAATTATCTGGCGTCGCCACCGCTGGTCGTGGCCTATGCACTGGCCGGCACGGTAAACATCGACCTGACTCGTGACCCGCTAGGTACTGGCGGCGACGGCAAACCGGTCTATCTGCATGATATCTGGCCGTCGAACAAGGAAGTCGGTGACTTGATCGCGCGCAGCGTCAGCCCGGACATGTTCACGCGCAATTATGCCGATGTTTTCGCCGGTGACAGCCGCTGGAACCAGATCTCCTCGCCCGATGGAGAAGCATTCGCATGGGACGAGGCTTCGACTTATATCAAGAACCCACCCTACTTCGAAGGCATGCAGATGAGCGTTGGCAGCATCGACGATATTCACGCTGCGCGGATGCTTGGCCTGTTCGGCGACTCGATCACCACGGATCATATTTCCCCCGCCGGCAACATCAAGGCCAACTCGCCGGCCGGTCGCTTCCTGCAATCGCGAGGGGTGCAGCCCGCGGACTTTAACTCCTATGGTTCGCGTCGCGGCAATGACGACGTGATGGTGCGCGGAACCTTCGCCAACATCCGCATTAAGAATCTGATGCTCGGCGGTGAGGAAGGCGGTAACACTATCCACTATCCGTCGAAAGAAAAACTAGCGATTTACGATGCGGCGATGAAATATAAGACCGACCAGGTGCCGTTGGTGGTTATCGCTGGCAAGGAATACGGCACAGGCTCATCGCGCGACTGGGCGGCAAAGGGCACCTTGCTGCTAGGCGTCAAGGCAGTGATCGCCGAGAGCTTCGAACGCATCCATCGCTCCAATCTGGTCGGCATGGGGGTGCTGCCGCTGCAATTCATGGCCGGTCAGAATGGCGCATCCCTGGGCTTGACGGGCGATGAGTCGTTCGACATTGCCGGTCTGCGAGATGGTGCTGGCCGAATCGCCGACGTTGTCGCCACCAGCAGTGATGGTCGCCCGGTTTCCTTCAAAGCGCAGGTGTTGTTGATCACGCCAAAGGAAGTAGAGTACTTCCGCCACGGCGGCATCCTGCATTATGTGCTGCGCCAGCTGGCGTCCAGAAAGACTGCGTGATCGGCTTTACAGCAAGGAGAAAGATGTCCTTGCCGTGGACCGGATGACTGCGATTGACTTTCGTCGCTATGTGTTCGGTTAGGTCACACGAGCGCAGGGCGTCCCACGTGCGATAGGTATCAGGGGTCGTCGTGGCGAAATTGCCGCCCAGGACGACGGACACTTTTATCTTAAGTTCGAGCATTGCAGCGACCGTATTGACCACGCTTTAACACATATCCTAGCGTACTATTTTTTCCGTTCACCCTGTTATGAGGTGAACTGTCAATCCCGGACACACGTCTCAAGCAGATGTTTTCTGCCGGTTAAAATTATCAGCAAAAGCAGCTGGGGATAAATACCCCAATCGTGAATGCCTTCGTTGACGGTTATAAAAGATTTCGATGTACTCACCAATAGATGCCTCAGCTTCGGCACGGGTGGCATATCGCCGATGATGTACCAGCTCATTTTTTAAGCTGCCCCAACAACTTTCCATTGGTGCATTGTCATAACAGTTTCCTTTGCGTGACATGGACGCTTGCATGTCAAATTGCTCTAACAACAGGCGATAAGCATGGGCGCAATATTGGCTGCCACGATCAGAGTGATGGATCAGTCCAGCGGATGGTCGTTGAAGTGCTACTGCACGCCATAGAGCACGGCTGGTTAGCGTTTGCGTCATCCGATCACCCATCGCATAACCGACGATTTCACAGGTAAAGACATCCTTAATACCAGCCAAATATAACCAGCCCTCTTGAGTCGGAATATAGGTGATATTAGTGACCCATACTTGATTCGGTTGAGTCAGATTAAACGTTTGATTCAGTAAATTGTCAGCCACTGGAAAGCTATGATTGGAATTGGTCGTCACTTTAAATTGCCGCTTTTGCTTGCAAACAATGCCTAACTGACGACGCAATCTCGTGAGCCGATCCCGCCCAACCGTAAATCCATCATTTGCCAATTCAGGCTGCAAACGTCTTACGCTATACGTTTCACGGGTACGTCGATGCGCTACTTTGATTGCTATTTTTAACCGTTCATCTTCGCAACTGCGCTCGCTCGGAACACGTGTCAGCCAATCGTAAAAACCACTGCGTGATACGACCAATACTTTACACAGTAGCTTCACAGGATAGTGGAGTTGCAATGTTTTCACGTGCGCGTACCGGGTAGCGACTCCCGTGCAAAGTACGCCGTTGCTTTTTTTAATATATCGCGTTCCTGGCGCGTTTCATGCAGTTCACGCCGCATTTTAGCTAGCTCTTCTTCCAGCTCCGCCACACTTCGAGATCCAGCCACTGTCATCATTTTGCCAGACTTATTACCCATGGTAAGAACTACCCATTTGTTCAAATTACTTTGCGACATCCCTAGTCGCATGGCCGCCTCTCTTCCTGACAGACCTTGTTCTAATAGGGGTATGGGGAGTAACGGAACAGAAACTACGGTTAAGCGTTACAGTTATAATGCTTCTTCCCAACTATAGATTTTTTATATATTGTAGATTTTTATTATCTTTTCGACCAGAATTAACGGTGTGCCCTCACATCAAACCAGAGATAGTTGCGAATGAACCCGCGTTCAGCCGTGTTGGTGGCAATGCGTAGAAACACGTCTCTACACAAGCGAGGCACCATGCCTCACCTGTGTGAATGCCTTTTTTTCAATAATTAGAACAAATGACGGATTCCGACTTGAACACCTGTTTCACTTTGCCCGGCGCCCGGCGTCAGAAAAGATCCAGTCGTGATGCTGGCACCCGCCATCTTTAACTGCGCGGTATTGGAATTATTCAATCGCGACGCAACGGAATAAAGTCGCGTCCGTTTAGACAGATCGTAATTCACGATCAGGCTGACCTGTCTGGCATTATTCCCAAAAGAAGAGCTATCCTTGATCAAGCCATAGCCAGCAGCAATCGTCGTTACAGGGTTGACGCGATAATCTGCGGAAACGCTATAAGTGTTATGATAGTTACCAGGCGTGTTACTTACCGGACCGACGGTCGGATCGTATTTTCCCGCAGGATTGCTGAGCGCGTTGCCGGTCGTCGCCGAAATCACCTCATTCGCACGGAAATAGCCAAGATAGATTTTTCCGTGGCCATAGTCCACATTCCCGCCGGCCATGAATTCCTGAACGCGATTGGTGTTGGTAGCATTTGCCGCGATCAGATAAGCCAACGCAAAGAAAACAGGCCCCTGCTGCGTCTGTCCCGCCGCCTGATAGACCGCATTGCCCGCAATATTGCCAGCTTTTTCGCCCAGCGAGTAATGCAATTCAATTTGTGAATTATAAATTTTCGGCGAAGTATAGCTAATGTCGTTATCGACGCGCGCCAGCCAATTGGAAAAGTTGTTGTAAGCAGACCCATAGGTTGCTGCACCGAATGCATCCATGTTCCCGCTATAAGCGAACATTGGTGTGTTCTGGCGCCCGGCGCGCACTTCACCGAAATTACCTGAAATGCCGACCCAAGCCTGGCGATCAAACAAGCGGAAGGAATTTTGTTGTTGGCCTGTACCTGGATCAAATCCATTTTCGAGATCGAACGTGGTCTTATAACCGCCACCGAGATCCTCATTACCACGGATGCCCAAGCGACTTGTCATTTCACCGTTGTTACCGAGCACCGTCAGTGAAGTGTGCTTACCTCCGACCGTTGACGATTGATAGCCACTGAACATATCGTGTACGCCGTAAAGTGTTACCGAAGACTGTGCGAATGCGGCTGAACTAGCGACCATTCCCAGCGATGCGGCCATTAATGTAATGTTGATATTCTTTTTCATAAGTTCTCCCCTTTTCTATATATATATTTGACGCATTTCATTCAAAAGATATTTGTATTCTTCTTCGGAGTGGTGCAACAGGTTGATTCGATATTTTTTTGGCGTGTAGACAACGCCATCATTTATTCTTAATGCGCAACAAGCTGTCGTCACGCACTTCGCGCCTTACTCACTCAAGGATCCGTCCATAAATCTCCAAAAAGACGGCGGTGAAATCGCTTTCCACGCGACAAGCAGCCTGCACTTATCGCACAATGGGTAATGATCGTTAAAGCGCCGCACGTAAAGTATTTACAAAGTAGTGCTAGCGTATTTATTGAATAGACAGTCGGCGCTTGACAGTCAGTGCCAAGGGCACCGTAAAGAAGAAGTGCGACATGAATCCCCCGATGATCACGACAGGATCATAGTAATTAGGGTGGTTGTCGGAGGCGATCATGATCGCCACATGCATGATGATCCAGGCAAACATGGCGTAAAAAAGCGCTACTAGCGTTGCTTCATACCCGCGTCGACAAAAATACGGCCAAATGGCGGCAAATAAGACACCCCAGGCACTTGAGAAAATAAAGTGGATGGCAATACCGATGATGTAAGCCCATATGCCGATCGACTCTTGGACCTCTTTTCCGAACACCAAGCCCGTTGCGTTTCTAGGAATTCCAGCCAGTGGCAATAAATGCTGCGCTCCTACCCAAACAAGGGCTTCGTAGATCCAGATAACTACTCCGCCGGTCAAACCAGCGATCACTCCGGCGCGTATGATTGCTTTCCAACTCGGCATTTCTGAAGCGTATGATGTCGAATCACCGTTGCCTTCAACGCCGCTTATATGTATGTTGCTAGCCATGTCTAATCTCCTCTTTTTTATTAAAAAATACTTCCTTACAAACATCACGTTTCACCACATCCTTCAATTGCACGCATACCGCGTACACTTTCGAATTTTCGCCAGCGGACATTTGTGAAACGATGCCGCTGTCATTGATAATCGTCACTAGTCAGCGGTCGCATTAAGTACCGGTTGCGGTGCTGTCAATTCTCCTGTCATCTCTTCTTTACCTGCAAAAAGTAGTCGTTCCGCATACTCCTGCCATGACGCACTCTTTGGGACTTTGTCGAACAAGCCGTCACTTGCCAGCGTAGCGACCCAGTCAAGTTTTTCTGCGATGCCGACGGCCATCAGTGGCGCAAATCCGGCCTCGCGCACTGTGGCGGCAGATTCACGCATTTCTTCAGCCCGCCGCTTGCCATGCTGTACAACACGATTAAAGAAATAAGTACCTTGGGCCGACCAGTCAATTTGCGGGAAGGTTTCAGCCAGCGTCGGCAGCACCTTGTCGGCCACCCCGTAGTACAGCGCGGTGCTGTAGCTTTCGATGACCAGCGCCTCCAGACCTTTGATCATGATGCTGCGGCACATTTTGATTGCGGAAGCTACACCGATGTCGACGGCAACTATCGTGGCATCCATGCCCCAGGCGCGCAGCGCAGGTGCCAGCTCGTCGGCTCTTGCGCCACCAAGAAGCATTGGCACCCTAATGCCATGCGGCGGTACCGAGCTCATCACCCCGGCTTCCACATAATGGCCTCCTGCCTCTTCAATGGCCTACGCCGCCTGACGTTTAGTACCGGGCGAAGCCGAGTTCAGGTCTAGGAATAGGGTACCCGGCCGAATATGTCGGGCTGCTTCCTGTGCCACTGCCAGCGTATTAGAAGCGGTCACCGCCGAAATAATCAGTGTTGCCGCGTCGCATAAGGCTCCCAAATTGGGGGCAATATCGATGCCAGCGTCGATGCCAGCGCGAGCGGCAGTCTTTAAAAGCTCCAGCTCCGTACCAGAATTCTCAAGCTTTCGGTCGTAGGTTGTGACGGACGTAATCCCACGCTGTCCCTTGAGCCCGGCAGCAAATATCCTACCGACCTCGCCATAGCCGATTATTCCAATATAATTATTTGTCATGGTACAGGTCATATCAGTCGATGTAACGCAGCCCTGCCTTGGCTAGTAAATCGCGCATTTGATACATGTCAAGGCCCAGGACGCCGCTGGCAAGCGTTTCCCTTTTTTCGGCTTCATTAGCTTCGCGCGCCGCCGCCGCCGCCGCAGTCGCGGCCGCAAATTGGGCGGGTACCACAACGATGCCGTCGTCGTCGGCGATCACCACATCACCCGGATTGACCATCGCGCCGCCGCAGACCACAGGTATGTTGACCGAACCCAAGGTCGCCTTGATGGTGCCCTTGGCGCTGATCGCCTTTGAAAATACTGGAAACTGCATCGCGGTCAAATCCTTGATATCGCGTACACCGGCGTCAATGACAAGACCCTTGGCGCCGCGAGCACGAAAGGAAGTCGCGAGCAGGTCGCCGAAATAGCCATCGGTACATTCCGCCGTAACGGCTGCTACTACGACATCTCCCGGTTCAATTTGCTCGGCGGCGACATGCATCATCCAATTGTCGCCAGGTTGTAGCAACACTGTTACCGCTGTGCCGCACATGTATGCACCGACATAGATAGGACGGAGGTACGGCCACATCAGGCCAACCCGCCCCATGGCTTCATGAATGGTAGCGGAGCCGAACGCTGAGAGAGCTTCGACGTCGGCCTTACTTGCACGTTGGATATTGCGTTTGACGATGCCGAGATTATTCAGTGACATGTTGTGTATCCTCTTGTTTCGTTTTAGCATTTAGAGCAGCGTCCAGACGCGGGAATACACGGCGGGCATTGCCTTCGTAAATCTTGTAGCGGTCTTCAGCGCTTAGCTGGACTGACGCTTCGATATAACGCTTGGTATCGTCGAAATAGTTGCCGGTCTCGGGATCGATCCCCCGTACCGCGCCGATCATTTCGGAGGCGAACAAAACGTTGTCAACCGGGATAACTTTGGTCAGTAAATCGATCCCCGGCTGGTGATAGACACAAGTGTCAAAGAAGATGTTGTTGAGCAGATGCTCTTTCAGTAGCGGCTTCTTCATTTCTTGCGCCAACCCACGGAAACGGCCCCAGTGATAAGGCACGGCGCCGCCGCCGTGCGGAATCACGAACTTCAACGTGGGGAAGTCATGGAACAGGTCGCTGGACAAGAACTGCATAAAAGCCGTGGTGTCGGCATTCAGGTAATGCGCGCCGGTGGTGTGAAAGCACGCGTTGCAACTGGTGCTGACATGGACCATTGCCGGAATTTGATACTCAACCATCTTTTCATAAAGGGGATACCAGTGGCGATCCGACAGTGGTGGCGATGTCCAGTGGCCACCGGAAGGGTCGGGATTCAGATTGATGCCGACAAAGCCGTATTCGGCCATGCATTTTTCAAGCTCGGGAATGCAACTGCTCGGATCCATACCGGCTGACTGCGGCAACATCGCCGCGCCGATAAAGTTATCCGGGAACAGTTGCGATACCCGGTAACACAGCTCATTGCAGATCGCAGCCCAGGTGGCGCTGGTGTTGAAGTCGCCAATATGGTGCGCCATGAAACTTGCGCGCGGCGAGAAAATCGTCATATCCAGGCCACGCTGCTTCATTAGACGCAACTGGTTAGTTTCAATCGATTCGCGCAGTTCGTCATCGCTGATTCGTAACTCCGAAGGTTTCGGTCCAAGCTTCGGAGTCGCAAGGTTGGCGATCTGGCGATTGCGCCAATCCTCCAGCGCTTTAGGGGCGGTAGTGTAATGGCCGTGGCAATCAATGATTAACGGATGTTGCATATTATTTTCCTTTCCAGGCTGATGCGGGAATCATGACTTCGCCACGCATGATCAGACGAGCGGTGCGAAGCAGGGCGGCGCGGGTAACGCTTTGTGGATGAGCAGGATCCAGTCCGAGTTCGACGCTAAATTCACCGGTCGGATGCTCGACAGATATGATTTTGGTGATGCCATCCGGGACGACAGCCAAGCCTTGGGCGACCGATCCTTCCAGTACGCAAGCGGTGGCCACGGTCACTGCGGCTAGTACGCCGATGGCGTCGTGACAGACGTGAGGAATGAAACAGCGGGTAATAATATTACCTGCGGCTTGTGGTAGGGCAAGCAGGCACATCTTTGGATAATTTTTTTTACTGACGTCGCCCAGTCCCATCATCGGGCCTGCCTGTAGCCGTAAGGCTTCTAGTTTTCCCTTCAGTTCGGTGTCGGCGTCTAGCTGTGCCACGGTCTCGTTACCACTGCGGTTGAGATCCGCAGCCCTTACCAGCACCATCGGCATGCCATTGTCAATCAGTGTCGCGTCGATGGTGAAAGGCGCAACGTTACTACCTTGCACGGCGATGGTGTCCAGTGCGCGTCCCGTTGGCAGCAACGCAGGGCATACTGAACCGGCTGTATCGAGGAAGTTAATAGTGACGGGTGCGGATGTACCGGGTACGCCGTCGATTCTGGCATCGCCGCCATATTGCATCCGACCGTTTGGTGTTTGGACTGTGATGTCGCATTGCATGCCGGTGTTCAGGGTCAACACTCTGACGGTCGTGGTGTCGCCTTGGGCAACGATGATGCCGCGCTCTAGCGCGAACGGGACAACGGCGGCCAGCATATTGCCGCAGTTAGGCGTGGTATCGACCGTGTTGTTGTCGGGCTGCAATTGCGCAAACAGGAATTCGAGGTCAACGCCGGGCTTGCTGCTGAGGCCTACGATGCCAGCTTTGCTGGTCAGCGGATGAGCCCCTCCCAGTCCATCAATCTGGCGGCGGTCCGGCGAACCCATGACGGCCAGCAATATGCTGTCGCGCAAGGCCCGATCCTGCGGCAAGTCGGAGTTGAGGAAGAATGGTCCGCGTGAGGTGCCACCACGCATCAGCATGCAAGGCACTGGAAGCAGATCAGATTCAGTGTTAAATGTGGTGGTCATGGTAAAAAGGTCATCTGACTTGAATGTGTCTAGTATCTGCAGGTAAGCGCGTCTTTTGGTTGCCTTATACCGTGATAAGCGTTCTAATTTGCTTATCAAGTTGTATCAGTGAGCGCGTCTTCAGCTATCCTCCTACTCCATGCCTATCCTGAACCTTCACCATCTTCATGTATTTAGCACCGTTGCTGCCACGGGAGGGATACGTCGCTCTGCGGACCTGTTGTATCGCGCGTCTTCTGCGGTGGGGAGATCGGTGGCGGCGCTGGAAAAACACCTTGAAATTCAGCTGTTTGAGCGCAAAGGAAACGGTATGCTATTGACGGCGGCCGGAGAAACCGTGCGCTTGCGGGCCCACATTATCGAGGCGGAGTTGCGCGATGTTCGCGATGACGCGGTGCGGTTTGCTGCGCGCGAAGGCGGCTTTGTTGGGAGCATGGAAGCACTGTTTAATGAGCGCCGCCTGCAGAGCGCGGTCCTGCTGGCTGACGTGCATCACATGCCAAGCGTGGCACGTGTGATGGGCATGTCGCAGTCGGCGATTAGCCAGGCGATAACAAAACTGGAGGACGCTCTTGGGCAGACGCTGTTCCGTCGTACCGCGCAAGGGATGATGCCTACTGACGCTGGAACACGCTGGATTTTACGATTCAATCGCGCGCTGGTGGAACTGGATCATATCGTTTCCGACGTTGCCGCGCTAAAGGGCGTGCTCGAAGGCGTCATCACGGTGGGTGCGCTTCCGCTTGCGCGCACGTTGGTGCTGCCCACTGCGATCACATCCATACTGAAAAAGTATCCGCAACTGCGGGTGCGTTCATTGGAAAGCACCTACGAAGAACTCACCGCAGGACTGCTTAGCGGTCGGGTTGATTTCATTATCGGCGCGCTACGAACCCCAACCGAGAACGGGCTGCAAGCATCGACCTTGCTGCAGGACGAGACGGCAGTGATTGCCCGAGCCGACCATCCGTTGGCATCAAAGTCTGTGCTGAGCTTTGATGATTTGCAACAGTACGCTTGGGTATTGTCCCGCGCCGGGACGCCGCTGCGAGCGTCGCTGGAACAATTTTTTCAAGACCACGGTAGAAAATCGCCACAACCCGCAGCAGAAACAGGAGACCTTGCCCTCCTTCGCGGACTGCTTGTGTCAAGCGATATGATCACTGTGCTGTCTGCCCATCAGCTGCATTATGAAATTACCACTGGGCAGTTGACGGTATTGCGGTTTCCAATGGATGGTCTCAACCGGCAAATTGGCGTGACAACGCGTGCTGGCGCGTACTTGTCTCCCGGTGCAAATGCGCTGCTGGCAGAACTTCAATCCGTGGCCAAAATCTGGCAATAGCGCATATTTTGACGGTCTCACCTCGATAAGATTTGTCATTGCACTTGAAGCAATAATTTCGCAGCGTGAGACGAAATACATCTATATTTAGTCAATGAATTGAAGTGGGCCACCTACCTCCAATAAGTAAGTTGCAACGCTCTCGAAGCTGAGAGCAATGCGACATATAGGCACTCTGCGTAGACTTCAATTATCAAGTTACTACATCTGCATGCCAGCAGTAACAGCGTCTTGGTGGCCCGCTACTGCGGTAATTAGCCCCATAAATTACAAAAACAATAATTGAATTTCTCTCAGGAGACGAAATGACTACTTCTCAAACGCTCGATGTTCGGGCTTATATTAATGACCGGAAAATGACCGGTTACCAATGGTTATTGCTTGGGCTTTGCTTTCTCATCGTGGCGACTGATGGTATGGATGTCGCCATCATGGGTTTTCTCGCACCGGGCATCACCAAAGAGTGGGGTATTGGCCGTGCGGTCTTTGGTCTTGTGATGAGCGCCGCCCCACTCGGGCTGGCTATCGGCGCATTGCTTGTCGGCCCGCTATCGGACCGATTCGGTCGCAAAAAACTATTAATGACCGCCGTGGCGTTGTTCAGTATATTCAGCATCCTTAGCGCCTACAGTACAGGCGTGACATCGTTATCCGTGCTGCGCTTTCTGACCGGACTTGGGTTAGGTGCGGCCATGCCGAGTACTACCACGCTGTTATCAGAGTATCTGCCCGAGCGGTCGCGCAGCACGTTGTTGGCGTTGATGTTCACCGGCTTTAATCTCGGTTCGGCACTGGTCGGGTTCGGTGCCGCGGCGTTGTTGCCGCATTACGGATGGCGTACGGTGTTGATGGTCGGCGGTGCGATTCCTCTGGCCTGTCTGCCATTTTATTTGTGGCTCATACCTGAATCAGCACGCTTTTTGGTGGTACGAAACTTTCCCAGTGACAAGATCGCGCGTACTCTACGAAGAGTTTGCGGTGGCAGCTTTTCCAGCGGCACGCGCTTCCTCCTGAATGAACCACCGGTGCAAAAAGGTATGCCTGTAAAAGCATTACTGTCGCCGTCCTATCGCAAGATGACGATCGCGCTATGGGTTACCTATTTCATGGGATTGCTGGTCATCTATCTTCTCAGCGGCTGGCTGCCGACGCTCATTAAAGATGCTGGCCTGCCAATCGAGCGTGCCGCTAATCTCACCGCACTGTTCCAGCTCGGTGGCACCGTAGGGGCTTTGGCCGTAGGTTACTACATGGACAAATTGACGCCGAACCGTGTTATTGCAACGGCATATATCGGCGGCGCGATATTCATTGTGCTGTTGGCTTCGGGTAGCGCCATCTCCAGCTTGTTCGGCGTCTACGTACTGCTTGCTGGCTTCTGCATGAGCGGCGCGCAGACCGGCATGAATGCTTTTGCACCGGCGTGCTATCCGACTGCGGTGAGAGCGACGGGCGTGAGCTGGATGTTGGGTATAGGCCGCTTTGGCAGCATCTCTGGCTCATTTGCCGGTGGTCTGATGCTATCGATGGGATGGGGATTCAGCGCGGTCATCGCTATTCTTGCAGTGCCCGCGATGATTGCAGCATTTTCAATTGTTTTCACCAGGTTTGCCCCCCGCGCCGCGAGCGCATAAGACATGTCGGATGAACGTTGAGCAGGTACGCCTCGCTCTCCGTTTGATCGGAAATTCCACTGGCACTGGCGCAATATGACTATCGCATTTTTCTTTCCACACATCATGTCCGTGCCTGCGCGCGGATTAGGAGCTCATTATGGCCAACATCATCGGCGCGATAGCGTCATCCCACACTCCCACGATTGGCTTTGCGCTGGATACCGGCAAACAACAGGACCCAGCTTGGGCGCCCATCTTCAAGGCTTACGAACCGGTCAGGCAATGGCTTTCAGAAAAAAAACCAGATGTGATTCTGATGATCTACAACGATCACGTCACCTCTTTCTTTTTCGATCATTATTCTGCGTTCGCGCTCGGCATCGGTGACTCCTGGCGGGTTGCAGATGAAGGCGGCGGTGCGCGTGCATTGCCGCCAGTGGACGGCCATCCCGCACTGTCGCGGCATATCGGTGCGTCGCTCATGGCCGACGAGTTCGATATGTCTTTTTTCCAGGATAAAGGGCTGGACCACGGCTGCTTTTCTCCGCTCTCTATTCTGTGGCCAAACACACCAAGCTGGCCCGGTGCCATCGTGCCACTGCAGGTGGGCGTGCTGCAATTCCCGGTGCCATCCGCACGCCGTTGTTACAAGCTGGGTAATGCGTTACGACGTGCAATTGAAAGCTATCCCGACGATATAAAGGTCGTACTGGTTGCCACCGGTGGACTATCTCACCAAGTACATGGTGAGCGCGCCGGATTTAACAATACCCCGTGGGACCACGAATTTCTGAACCTGATTGAAAACGACCCTGAGTCCCTCACCAACATGACCCATGCCGATTTTGCGCGGCTAGGCGGATTTGAAAGCGCCGAGGTCATCATGTGGTTGATCATGCGCGGCGCTATGTCAAGTCACATCAAGTGCCTGCATAAAGACTACTACCTGCCGTCCATGACCGGCATCGCCGTTGCGCTGTATGAGAACGATGCTACCGCGTCAGAGACTATCACTGCGCGCGCACGTGAAGAACACATGAACCACATGAATCATCAGCTAGCGGGTATCGAAAAACTACCAGGAACCTATCCTTTTAGCCTTGAGACCAGTGTCCGAACCTACCGCATAAACCAGTATCTCCATCAACTGGTAGAGCCAGAATTTCGGGTACGTTTTCTTGGCGATGCCGAAAGCACCTTTGAGGAAGCGGGGTTGACCGAGGTGGAGAGGAAGATGATTACTGAGCGCGACTGGCGGGCCATGATTCACTACGGCGTTATTTTCTTTTTGTTAGAAAAGCTAGGAGCAGTCGTCGGAGTGTCCAACCTGCATATTTATGCCGCCATGCGCGGCGAATCATTGGATACATTTCGCCAGACGCGCAATGCGCCAGGTGCACTGTATTCGGTGGCAGGAAAGGTAGATAAGGATTTAGCATGGAATAGCGAAATCAGGAAATGAATCGTCATAAAGTTGACTTGATATGTGATCGATAATTTGATTTTGTCGAGCAATCAACCTTATGAAACAGATTTTGGGTGGACTATAAGACTCACACCTAATTAGCCCTTTTATAGCAATTTCTGGCCGTCCGGCCGGAGTTCTCCTTGAGGAGAAACGTGCCGATACAACGTCTGCCGGGTAATTCCCATTTCGTCGCAAAGATCGCCTACGGTTGTCTCAGGCTGCCCCATGGCAGCCATTGCCAGACGCAGCTTGGCAGGTGTCATTTTGAATGGTCTCCCACCTTTTCGGCCCCGGGCGCGTGCCGAAGCCAGTCCGGCAATGGTACGTTCGGAAATGAGTTCTCGTTCGAACTCAGCCAACGCGGCGAAGATACCAAAGACCAGTTTGCCAGCGGCGGTCGTGGTATCTATTGCTACACCATCTCCGGATAACACCTTGAGTCCCACACCTCGACCGGTTAGATCATGCACCGTGTTGATGAGATGACGTAAATTCCGGCCGAGCCGATCCAGTTTCCACACCACCAAGGTATCGCCTTCGCGCAATGCTTTGAGGCACGCGGTGAGGCTGGGGCGATCTTCTCGTTTGCCAGAAGCTTGGTCTTCATAAAGATGTTTTGGATCGACGCCAGCAGCCACCATAGCATCGTGCTGCAAGTTGGTGTTCTGGGAGCCGTCCGCCTTTGATACGCGCATGTAGCCAACTAGCATATTTTTACCTGTCACTCACTTGTCACTTATACGGTCGATTATGTGACATTGTCCCGCAGTATTACTTCTTCAACAAAATTTGTCACTTAACCCGTTATTTATTGTATGACATACAAAGGGCTATAATCGATAAAAATGTGACACCAATTCGACCCATTCGACCCACGTTCTTATGATCATTTATTGTGCCTGTTAATTTTCTTACTCCTAGTCAGATTCGGAGCCATGGCCGTTACGATGGTCCGCCTACCGTAGACGAACTCTCACGCTATTTTCATCTGGACGACACCGATCATGCGTTAATCAATACGCGTCGGGAAAAACACACCAGGCTTGGATTTGCACTTCAACTCGCCACCGTCCGGTTTCTCGGTACCTTTCTCGATGATCCGGCGGACGTCCCCAACGAAGTTATCAGGATACTGAGCCAGCAACTGGCGATTGACGATGGCGATTACCTTTCAAAATACCGCAATAGTCGGCAACGCTGGGAACACGCGGCTGAAATACGCAGGCATTACGGTTACCGGGAATTTGCCGAGTATCCGGTTGGTTTCCGTCTGGGGCGATGGCTCTATGCCTTGTGCTGGACCGGAACCGATCGGCCGAGCGTGCTGTTCGAGCACGCCACTACTTGGCTATTGACCGGCAAGGTTCTACTGCCAGGCGCGACCGTGCTGGAACGTTTTATCGCGCGATTACGGCAGCGCGTGGAAACGCGGCTCTGGCGCATGTTGGCGCACGGACTGAGTCTCGAACAGCGTATGCGGTTAGATGACTTACTCACGGTTCCGGCAGGCAACCGCAATTCGACGCTTGACCGACTGCGTACCGGTCCGGTTATGGTCAGTGCCTCGGCGCTGGTGCGCGCTCTTTTGCGCATCGAGGCCATTCGTGCGTTAGAAATTAGGTTGCCGGGGACGGCAAAAATTCCGCCGAGTCGCATTGCCGCGTTGGCCCGCTTCGCCAACACATCGAAAGTCACGGTGGTGTCTAGACTGCCTGAGGCACGCCGCATGGCAACGCTGGTGGCTTTCGTTTATACGCTGGAAGCCACAGCGCAGGACGATGCGTTGGAAGTCATGGAAATATTGCTGCATCAGTTGTTCAGCGGCGCGATGAAAGTTGATCAAAAAGCGCGCCTGCGAAGTCTGAAAGATCTGGATGCGGCAGCGACGGTGTTGGCGCAGGCTTGTGCATTTCTGCTCGACGTCGAATTGCCCGATAAAAAGTTGCGCGCAACGGTGTTCGAGAAAATTCAACAGGAACGACTCGCTGAAGCTATGCAAAAGGTGAGCCCCTTAGTTCGGCCGCCACAAGACGTTTTTTATCGGGAACTACACGCCCGTTATCTTAGGGTGCGGCGGTTTTTGCCTTCGCTACTACAACATATACATGTTGGTGCCGGACCCGCCGGCCGCACTGTGCTGGAAGCCATCAAATATCTGCATGTGCATGAAATCGATCATAAACGGAAGATCGATCCTCCGATGGCGATCGTGACGAAAGCATGGTTACCGCATGTGATCCCGGGAGAGGGCCGACTGGATCAACGAGCGTATATGTTTTGTGCGCTTGATCAGTTGCGTTCTGCATTGCGGCGACGCGATGTATTTGCTGAGCCAAGTTGGCGCTACGCCGATCCGCGCAAAGGATTATTGTCAGACGCCGACTGGACGGCGACGCGACCGGTTATTTGCCGCACGCTCGGATTTTCTTCGGACGTCACACCGGTGCTGGCGGGCTTGGCGACAGAACTGGATCAAACGTATCGCGCTGTGGCGGCACGCCTGCCGGAAAATCCGGCTGTGCGCATTGTGTGCAATAACGAGCAACATGATCTCGTTCTGAGTCCGCTTGACAAGATCGAAGAGCCATCCTACTTGCTGGCATTGCGAGCAGAAGTGGCGGCGCGTCTGCCGCGTGTCGATGTGGCGGAAATTCTGCTTGAGATTGCCGCCCGTACCGATTTTGCGGAGGCGTTCACGCATGTGAGCGAACGCGAGGCGCGGGCGGCCGACTTGGTCACCAGTGTCTGCGCCGTATTACTGGCCGAATCGTGCAACACCGGATTTGAGCCTTTGGTGCGGCAAGATGTCGCGGCCCTGCGACGTGATCGACTGTCTTGGGTCAATCAAAATTACATTCGCGATGAAACGCTGATTGCCGTGAACATGCGTCTGGTGTCGGCGCAAAACAAGATCGGATTGGCGCATGCCTGCGGCGGAGGCGAAGTCGCTTCTGCTGATGGCATGCGTTTCGTAGTTCCGGTGCGCACCGTGCACGCCGGACCAAATCCCAAGTATTTTGGTATAGGCCGCGGCGTTACCTGGTACAATATGCTGTCCAGCCAATTTACTGGCTTGAATGCCATCACGGTACCCGGTACATTGCGCGATAGCCTGGTCTTACTAGCCGTCGTGCTGGAACAGCAAACCGAGCTGCAGCCGACCCACATCATGACCGACACGGGCGCTTATACGGACATCATCTTCGGTCTGTTTAGATTGCTGGGATATCGCTTCAGTCCTCGCCTTGCCAATGTCGGTGGCACGCGGTTTTGGCGCATCGACCCCGATGCCGATTACGGCCCGCTCGACAAGATTGCGAAACAACGGGTCAACATGGCACTGGTCGCTGAGCAATGGGACGATATTTTGCGCTTAATCGGTTCGCTGAAGTTAGGACGGATACCGGCTACAGGGATCATGCGCACGCTGCAGGTCGGCGACCGGCCTACGCGACTGGCCAAAGCCCTGGCAGAATTCGGACGTATTGAGAAATCGTTACACACACTGACCTTCATCGATGATGAAACCAAACGCCGTAATATTCTGATTCAGCTAAACCGTGGCGAAAGCCGCCACGCTCTTGCGCGGGCCATATTCCACGGAAAACGTGGCGAGTTGCATCAGCGTTATCGAGAAGGCCAGGAAGACCAACTGGGTGCTTTGGGGCTGGTCGCCAATGTCATAGTATTGTGGAATACCATTTATATGGAAGCGATTTTGAACAAACTACGCTGTGAAGGTTACGTGGTGATAGACGAAGATGTGGCGCGATTGTCACCCTTGATTCATGAGCATATCAACATGATGGGACGCTATTCTTTCGCGGTTCCAGAATCTGTGCTTCGCGGAGAATTGCGACCGCTTAGGTCGCCGGGCGATACGGATAGGGAGTCTATTCCGTAACCTTTTATATGAAAATTTTGTGGCTATCTAGTGTTTATATGACTTTTAGACTTAATCGCAGTTTCTGTTCCGTTGCTCCCCACACCCCTAATACCATTTTTACCGCTTCAGCTTTGTACTCGTCGCTGTATCTCTTTTGCGTTTTCATCCACACTCCTTTGAACTCAGTTTATCAAATTCGTGTGTCCGTTTTTTTCAGACTACCTCAGGTGGGCGAGTGCTGGTGGTCACATACACCACAAACAACCAAGCGGAGCTACGCTCCCGTTTTTCCGACCTTTACGGCACCAGCAGCGAGCATTTCGTCGTAAAGGGACTATTCTGTCAATGCCGGAGTAAAGATGTACCAAATGGCGCGTTAAAAGTGTACCAATCCGGGTTAATAAATAGAGCCGTTGAGGGCCTGAATTATTCTCTTTTCAATGCACATTTCTATACTCTGCAGAGTTGGGGTGGCGGGCGCAGCGCAGCGTAGCCCGTTCCCTCAAGACGTTGCTTTTACGGGTTGGCCCCTCCTTTTTCAGCAGTGCTGTTTGGTTTGACATTGCGCTGTTGCCGTTTCTTGCTGGTGGCCAATCGATACGATTCGCCGTTCATTTCCAGGATGTGGACGTGATGGGTAAGCCGGTCAAGCAAGGCGCCAGTCAGCCGCTCCGAACCGAGGACGCTGGTCCACTCGTCAAACGGTAAATTCGAGGTCACCAGCGTGGCACCGTGCTCATAGCGTCGGCTAAAGACCTCAAACAACAATTCCGCACCGACCGCTGTGAACGGCACATAGCCCAGTTCATCGATAATCAGTAACTTCACGTTAGTCAGTTGCTTTTGCAAGGCACGCAGTCGTTTCTCGTCACGCGCTTCCATCAGTTCATGGACCAGGGCGGCGGCCGTCGTAAAGGCAACGCTGTGTCCTTTCTGACAGGCAGCTAATCCTAGTGCCAGCGCAGTATGCGTCTTGCCAACACCCGAAGGTCCTAACGCGATGACGTTCTCGCGCTTATCAATCGTAAGCGATCATTTGAGTACGTCTGGTAAATCGTACCGAGAATCGTGATGATGGTGTCCACAATAAGGGGACAGCTATGGAAGAGAATCACTTCGGCTTATCGTGTACTTTGATTGTCAAGCGCTTACGGAATGGTCGTTGTCAGTATGACCCACGGGCCAAACGCGAATTAGTGGAAGCCAGTTTTCAGCCTGGGGTATCGGTGGCCAAACTGGCGTACCAGCATACGCTCAATGCCAATTTGTTACGTAAGTGGATTGTCCAATATCAACGCAAAAGCGGTGCGGCCCCGATGAAGGTGACGCGTGTCCCGGCACTGCTTTCTGCATTTATTCCTGTGGTGACAGTTAACACTGCAACGCCCGTGACGATGCCCACGCTGCGTGCGAGATTGCCCAACGGCATTGATATCGATGCCAATTGCACGACCCGCGACGAGATATTGTCGCTCCTTGAGATGCTTTGCCAGTTGCCATGTTCCGCCTTGACCCGGGACTGAAGGTGCATGTGCACCGGGATGCGGTCGATGGTCGCAAGAGCATTAACGGACTGGCGGCCATCGTCGAGCAGGCGCTAGGACTCGATCCGTTTGCCCGGGCCGTGTATGTCTTTTGTAACCGGCGGCGCGACCGTATCAAACTCTTGCTCTGGGATCGCAACGGATTCTGGTTAATGTTCAAGCGGCTTGAGGCAGACCGCTTCGCCTGGCCGCGTGAAGCCGCGCTGCTGGAACTGAGCGTCGAACAATTACACTGGCTGCTCGATGGCATTGACCTCAGCGCCATGCACAAACATCCGCTGCGCAGCTATGCGCGGGCGAGCTAAGACAAATAGTGCAGTTTCATTCGATTGTTGTCGGTAAACAACGGGTAACGCCCTTATGTTGAAATGACGTAAACCTATTTAGCGCGACATTCCGGTATGTTGTCAGTCATGGCACCTACACAGCTCCACTCCTCGCTTACCGCTGATGCATTTCAGACGCTCATCGCCGAGCGCGACGCTGCGTTGGCGCAACGCGATGCTGTGCTGGGCGAACGGGATATCGTGCGCGGTGAATTGCGTGTCATGCAAGTCGAGCGCGATCTGCTCAAGGAACAGCTCAAAGCCTTTCAGCGCCGATTATTCGGCGCAAAGAGCGAAGCGCGCAGCGCCGATCAACGCGACCTGTTTCTCAATGAGGCGGAGGCGCTCGCCGCACACGCTGCCCTGCCATCGCAAGAGAGCGAAGTAGACATTCCCGTTTCAGGTCATCAGCGCAAGAAACCGGGCCGCAAGCCACTGGACCCGGCATTGCCACGTGAAGTCATTCGCACCACGTTGCCAAAATCGGCCCGTATCTGCGCGCATGATGGCGCGATACTGGTGAAAATCGGCGTGGAAGTCAGCGAACAACTCGATATTATTCCGCAGCAAGTACGCGTGATCCGGCATGAGCGGGTGAAATATGCCTGTCCCTGCTGCGATCAAAGCATCAAAGTTACCCCGACTCGCTTGCGCATTATTCCCAAGGGATTGTTCACCGAAGCCGCGCTGGCCTGGTTCATTACCGCCAAATTCATCGACGGCTTGCCGCTGTACCGGATTGCGGCGTTAATCAAACGCTTTGGCGGCGATATCTCGCGCAATACCCTGGCCGCCAGTGTGGTGCGCATCGGGATTGCTGTTCAACCGCTGATTAATTTACTGCGCGATCATTTGCTCGACAGTGAGGTCGTATTTGGCGATGAAACGGTGGTGCAGGTACTCAAGGAGCCCGGGCGCGCAGCCCAAACCAGGAGTTATATGTGGATTCAGATGAACGGCGGCGTCGGTCCGCCGGTACGGCTATTCGGCTATGCGCCAGGACGCAGTACCCAACATGGGGCCGATCTCTGGGCCGGCGTGCGCACGGGCGCTGCGTTAATGACCGACGGCTATGCGCCGTATAACGCGATATCGGCCGTCAATGGACTTGTCCATTTAGCGTGCTGGGCGCATGTGAGAAGGTATTTTATTGAAGCCGAAGCCGTACTGCCCAGGGAAGCGCGCAGTGCGCAGCAGCCAGCCACGCAATTCATTACTCTGATCGGTAAACTGTACGCGGCAGAATCTCGTGCCAGCACATTGACGGCGCTGCAACGACAACGTTTGCGCATGAAATACAGCAAAGCGGTGTTGGCAGCGATCAAAGTCTTGCTCGACCATCATCTGGCAACGACTGCGCCGAGCGGATTGCTGGGCAAAGCCTTGCAGTATCTGGCAGGGCAATGGCCCAAACTCACGCGCTATGTCGAGAACGGCACCTGGCCGATCGATAATAATGTGGCCGAGAACGCGATTCGGCCGTTCGTGATCGGGCGCAAGAATTGGCTATTTGCCGATACCGTTGGTGGCGCAAAAGCCAGTGCCAATCTGTACTCATTGATTGAAACGTGCAAGGCGGGAAATATTGACGCTTACCAATATCTCACCGAAATGTTCACGGCACTGCCTTATGCCAATACTGTCGATGACTACGAAGCGCTGTTGCCCTGGAATCTGCAGCTGAAGAACCAGGCACCGGCATAAATCAATTTATGCCGCAAGGGACGTGGATGATTGATCGCTTACTATCAATCCACTCACAGCGTGTCAGTTCGAGCACCAGGGATTTGTTTAAGGTTGGCATCGCCATGAAGTCGAAGGTATCCAGACTCTTGGTCACCGGAAACCTGGCCAGACGGATGCGCCGCTCCATCGTGCGGCGTTCACGGTCGATACGTTCGAGTTCGCACAACCGTAATAAATAGCGTGGGTAATCTACGCCTTCACGCGCGCAGTCGGCGCCGACCTTCTCATACTCCCGGGCAAAGGTCGGCAGCTTCAGGGCTTTGAAGTGGTTGACCAACAGTACCTGCGGTGCCACCGTGGTGGTCTCGGACAGCGCCGCGCTGTTGGCGTTCATGCGAGGTCTCCGGTAACAGGTTGCGTCAGTAGCGCATTCCCGCTGAGCAAGCTGAGGTAGCTGCCGGCATCGGTCGTGCCGACCGTGGCGTTCGGCAAATACGGATACAGGGTTAAATCCAGCTTGGGTGGTCGTCGTTCGATGGCGCACAATACTAGGTGTTTGATGGCATCAAAGCTGAGCACGCCCAGATGATGGGCCTGGCCAATGGCACGCTCGACTTGCCCGATGCTGAAGGTTTCCAGCAACCGCAGGACCTGGATATATTCCTTGCGCCCACGCTTGTCCATGCGCGCTTCCAGCAGGCGTCGCAATCGCTCGAAGGCCGCTGGTAATGCCCACTCTTGCAGCGGTGCAGCCTGGTCAAGCGCACGCGGCTTCCTCTCCAGCAACGCCAGATAGTGCAGCGGGTTCACCACGAAGTCCGCTTTGGCATAACTGCGACGATGGTGCGCAATGCACTCCGGATTGCCAACCAGATAGATGTCGACCCAGTCGACGGTGCCTTTGACCAGCACCGCCTGATGACCGTATTGCGTCGGTACCGAATAGTCGTTGGTGCGGTAACGGACCAACGATTGCGATGATACCCGGCTGGTTTGCTTGTGACTGGCGTCATAGAGCGTTACCGGCAACGGCATCAATGCCGCCCGGTCATGGATGAGGCGCTGGCCGATGGTGTCAGATTGACCACGCAGCACGGCACGCTGACGTTTCAGGCAGCCGTCCAGCAATTGGCTATTCAATGCAGCGAAGTCATCTGCCACCGGCAATGGCACCATGAAGTGGCGTCGGCTGTAGCCGACCAGTCCTTCCACTTTACCCTTGTCGTTACCTTTGGCGGGACGTCCGAATTTATCATCAAACAAGTAATAACTCTGCAATTCGGCAAAGGCATGGGTCCGTCGGCGCTGGCCATCGCCTAATATCTTGGCCACTGCAATCCTGGTGTTGTCGTACAGAATTGATTGCGGCACGCCACCGAGAAACGCGAAGGCAGCAAGATGACCGTCCAGAAAGGCTTCCGTGTCTTCGGTCGGATACGCCTTGACGAAACACGCATCCGAATGCGGCATGTCCAGGCAGAAATAGTGGAAGCGGACCTTCTTGCCGCCGATGTACCCGTCGGCTTCGCCGAAATCGACCTGGGCATGGCCGGGGCGATGCGCCAGTGGCATGAACACTTCCTTCTGCCGGCTGGCCACACCGTTGACGTACTCGCGCACCAGGGTGTAGCTACCGTCGTAACCATGCTCGTCACGTAATCGTTCGCGGATACGTACCGCCGTATGGCGCTGTTTCACATGGACTTGCTTATCGGCCTCGAGAATGGCGTCGATGATGGCTGCGAACGGTGCCAGCGTCGGAGAGACCGGGGCCGGCGCTCGCCGATATCCCGGCGGTGCCGCGAACTGGCACATCTTCCTGACGGTATTGCGATGGATACCGAAGTAGCGCGCAACCGCACGCTCACTCTTGTTCTCGACCATCACGGCGCGACGTACTTTGACGTATATGTCCACGGGAAACATCCTTTCCGCCTTTCTTATGCACCATCAAGGGCATAAGACTACAGGCTGGGATTGGTACACTTTTAACGCGCCATTCACGGCCGTTTCAAGTGCGCTATCCGGTACATTATTCACGCGGCATTTATAGCTCATAATCACGTCAGATAAGTATCTGAGATTTATTAGAGGCGATGTCAATGTTTTTGCGAATGATAAAACGTGAGTCGTTGCCGAATTTCCAATCACATCGAATGACCGCTCTTAATCCAGCATCGCTCGTGCTGACAGTGGAGCTCCGCAAATACGGATACAGCATTAGGTCCAGCTTGGATATTCACGCGCTATTTATGGATTTTCGCGTCCGCGAAAATACCGCTTAATTTAATAGATACATTATGCATTCAACCAGTTAGCGCTGGAGAATTTGTTGTTTAAAAATGAAGCTAACCAAACAGAAAGGCGAGCGTCAGCCGCTTTTATGTGCGTAGCGCGCCAACGCGCGGAGGGCAGGATGAGAGCCCCAAGGCGAGCAAAGCTATGTTTTCGCCCCAGCGGAAAATAGCTGTTCCCGTCTTGAGCTCACGCCAGTGTGCTCAAGATTGCCACTCGTTCAGAGTGGCAACCAAGCAAGGATGGCTGCGCCCAAGTGCAGCCAAACTCTTTTGAGCGAAGCGTCCGCCCCAGCGGCAAAAGAGTGTGCCTTGCTGCCGTCGTCAGGACCCGCAGCCAGCGGGCACTCGACCAAAGCGGAAAAGCATGGAGCGTCCAGCGCAACCCGAAGGGCGATACTAC